>NZ_CP132336.1:3329268-4583537 GCF_030758315.1 Pararhizobium sp. IMCC3301 | reverse complement strand
GGCCAACCGAAAATTATGTTGAGTGATTTCAGCAAGTTGTGATTCTCTGTTGTTTGCAAAGACAATGGAGGATCGGATGGCTTGGACTGAAATCACTCGGAAGCAATATGACCGCAGACACTTGCGCTATGCAAGTGATTGTACGGACGAGGAATGGGCGTTGATCGCGCCGTTCATGCCTGCGCCGAGCAAGGTCGGTCGACCGCGCAAATGGCCGATGCGCCAAATATGGAACGCGATCCAGTATATAGCGGCGTCGGGTTGCCAGTGGGCGATGCTGCCAAAAGACTTCCCGCCCTTCACAACGGTCCAGCACTATTTCTACCGATTACGCGACAGCGGCATGCTCGACATCATCAACGAAACGCTGGTCATGTCCGCACGCCTTTTGGCCGGTCGAGCGGCAGAGCCGACAGCGGGTGTGATCGACAGCCAAAGCGTGAAAACCACGGAAAGCGGCGGCCCGCGCGGCTTTGATGCGGGCAAGAAGATCACAGGCCGCAAGCGTCACATCCTCACTGATACACAAGGCAATATGCTGGGTGCGATCATGCACACCGCCGATATACAGGACAGGGATGGCGCGCCGAACGCCATCGCATATACGAAAGAGAGCTTCCCCAGCCTTGCCCATCTGTTCGCAGATGGCGGTTATGCCGGGCAAAAGCTGACAACTGTTCTTCAGAACATGGATGGGCCGACCATCGAGATCGTCAAGCGCCCCGATGGCGCAAAAGGATTTGTTGTTATTGCAAGGCGCTGGGTTGTCGAGCGCACATTTGCATGGCTTGGAAGGTGTCGTCGCTTGGCAAAAGACTGGGAGGCAACCATCGCATCTTCCGAGGCCTGGCTGCTCATCGCATCCATCCGGCGCACCACCCGCCTTATCGCAAGGACTTGAAATCATTAGGTATTAATTTTGAGTCGGGCTCTGAGCTCGACTTTGTACGTTTTTGTGGTCAGGTCCAGAGCCAGAAGATGCCCTCGTTCGCTATGAACTCGAGCGCCTCGTCGAGGGGTATGACGACGCCGCCGATGTCATCGACATCCTCCCATTTGCGCCGGTGTGACCAGTATCCGAGCCGGACTTCGTTGCCGTTGCCGGTCGGCTTCAGCCGGGCAATCGGCGCCTCCGTCTCCAGCAGGTAGAGATGGTAGGCACCCTTGTCTTTGTAAAAACCGACGCCACCACCATTGGCGTCGTCGAAGGCTTCGATGCGAACGGCGATTTCGTCATGCTGCATGTGCCGATCATACATAGGAACACCTCAGGGCACGTGATTCACTTTGCCGCAGGTTTGCCTGCTTGCATGGTCAGCGACAAGGGATTCGAAACATGGGATGAAACATCATGCCCCCTTCTTGCCGCCGTCTCCGGGCGATCCCGTTCCCCAGATCCTGCGCGATTGGCTGCAGGCGCTGCGCCCGTGCTTCACGGCGCCCAGTTGGGAGCACATGCTCGTCCTGGTCATGGGGGCCGTGCTGGCCCCGGGCAAGCGCACCGTCAGCGCCTGCCTGCGGATGACCGGGCGCGCCGAGGCGAAAAACTTTTCGAGCTACCATCAGCTCCTTAACCGCGCCCGCTGGGAGTCTCGCGATATGTCTCGGCGCCTGCTGGCCATGATCATCGACCGCCTCGTGCCGGAGGGTCCCGTGGTCATCGGGATGGACGATACAATCGAGCGCCGATGGGGGCGCAAAATCACTGCGCGCGGCATCTATCGCGATCCTGTCCGCTCCAGCCATGGCCACTTCGTCAAAGCCAGCGGGCTGCGCTGGTTGAGCTTCATGGTGCTGACGCCGGTCCCTTGGGCAGGTGTTGTGAAGGCCCTCCCGGTGCTCACCCTGTTGGCCCCCTCGGAGCGCTCCGACCACCAGCGCGGACGCAGGCACAAGCTGCTGACCGACTGGGCCCGCCAAGGGGCGCTCCAGCTCTGTCGCTGGATGCCAGAGCGCGACATCGTCTTCGTGGGCGATAGCGGCTTCGCTGTCCATGAACTGGCGTACGCCATCGGCGGCCGAGCAACCCTCATCAGCCGACTGCGGCTCGACGCCAATCTCTACGCGGCCCCTCCAAAACGTGACGGCCACACCCTCGGACGCCCGGCGCAGAAGGGGCCACCCTTGCCCAAGCTGAAAACGCTGCTTTCAAACCCGACCACGCCCTGGAAAAGGATCACCGCGTCCTCCTGGTATGGGCGCAAGCACCATAAGGCACTCGAAATTACCTCGAGCACCGCATTGTGGTACCGACCTGGTACGCCGCCCAAGCCAATTCGCTGGGTCCTCGTCAGGGATCCTGACGGCCGGCGCGCTCCGCAAGCTTTCTTCAGCACCGATACAACGCTCGATCCTGCCGACATCATCGCCCTGTTCGTCCGCCGCTGGCAGGTCGAGGTCACCTTCGCCGAAACCCGCGCCCATCTTGGCGTCGAAACCCAACGGCAATGGTCCGACAAAGCTATCGCCCGCACCACGCCGGCGCTGCTTGGTCTCTACAGCCTTATCTCTTTGTGGGCGTGCGATCTGTTGTCCAAGTCGAGCATTCCTTATGCCGCAGCCTGGTATCGTAAGACCCATCTCACCTTCACCGATGCCATCGGCGCCGTAAGGCTCGCCTTATGGGTCGGAGACATTTATCAACACTCCCCGCCGCACCGGGAAAGACACAAAATCCCTCCCGACCGTCTCGTGCGTATGGCAGAGGCTCTCTGCTTCGCCGCATAATGTACAAAGTCGAGCTGAGAGCGCATATTCCATTTCAGTATCTCTCTAGCTCAGCTGCAGCCGCTGGTGCCGCCGCAGGTGTCGCATTTCAGGCAGGTGCCGTTGCGGACCATGGTGAAATTGCCGCATTCAGAGCAGTTTTCGCCTTCATAGCCTTTCATTCGGGCCATGGCGATCTGCTGGGCCTTGTCGTCTCTGGGCTGGGTCTGGCCAACGGAGACTTCCTCGGAAATCGAGACATCAATATCGCGTTTGAAGGCCACCGCCGGTCCGGCCTTGCTGCCGGCGAAGGCCTGGGTGACGCGGGCAATACTGGCAGCCTGTGCCGGCGATCCCTTATCGGCTCCGGCAGGCTCTGATCCAACCACACGAAAGCGGTCCGTCTGCCCCCGGACGAGACCATGCGACACTTGTGTTGTCGGCTTGTCGCCTTCAACACCACGGCCCACACTGGTTGCACCCATATCTTCGGGTTGAACATGTGCCAGTTCGTTGCGGGCAAGATAGGAGACTGCCAGTTCGCGGAAGATATAATCGAGAATCGATGTGGCATTCTTGATAGCGTCATTGCCGATTACCATGCCTGCCGGTTCAAACCGGGTGAAGGTGAAGGCATCGACATATTCTTCCAGAGGCACGCCATATTGCAGGCCAAGCGAAATGCCGATGGCGAAATTGTTCATCATGGCACGGAAGGCGGCGCCCTCCTTGTGCATGTCGATGAAAATTTCACCAAGACGGCCATCTTCATATTCGCCGGTACGCAGATAGACCTTGTGGCCGCCGACAATCGCTTTCTGGGTGTAGCCTTTGCGGCGATGCGGGAGTTTTTCGCGGGATCGGACTTCAATCTCGCGCTCAATGATCTTCTCAACAATTTTTTCCGCAACCTGGGTTGCACGAACGGCAAGTGGAGCGGCCACCAGGTCTTCCACGGCATCCAGATCTTCGTCATCATTCGCCAGAAGCTGGGCATTCAGCGGCTGCGACAATTTGGACCCATCGCGATACAGAGCGTTGGCTTTCAGCGCCAGGCGCCAGGACAGCATATAGCTTTCCTTGCATTCCTCGACAGTTGCACTGTTCGGCATATTGATGGTTTTGGAAATTGCTCCAGAGATAAATGGCTGAGCGGCGGCCATCATGCGGATGTGACTTTCCACTGACAGATAGCGCTTGCCGATTTTGCCGCAGGGATTGGCACAATCAAAGATCGGCAGATGCTCATCCTTCAGATGCGGTGCCCCTTCCAGCGTCATGGCGCCGCAGACATGAATGTTGGCTGCCTCGATATCCGCCTTGTCAAAGCCGATTGCAGCGAGCAGATCAAACGACATGTCATCCAGCTGCTCACCCGACAGGTTCAACACATCTTTGCAGAACTCTTCGCCAAGCGACCATTTGTTGAAGACGAATTTAATGTCGAAGGCGGAGCCGAGGCCAGCTTCGATTGTGTTGATCTTTTCGTCAGTGAAGCCCTTGGCTTTCAGGGTGCTGTGATTGATGCCGGGGGATTGTGCCAGCGAGCCATGGCCCACTGCGTAGGCTTCGATTTCGGCAATCTCCGCCTCGCTGTAGCCGATCTGGCGTAAAGCTTCGGGCACGGCCCGGTTGATGATCTTGAAATAACCGCCACCGGCCAGCTTCTTGAATTTCACCAGAGCAAAATCCGGTTCAATGCCGGTTGTGTCGCAATCCATGACAAGGCCGATGGTGCCGGTGGGTGCAATTACCGAGACCTGGGCATTGCGGTAGCCATGCTTTTGGCCAAGATCAAGCGCCTTGTCCCATGCCTTTTCCGCGCGTTTGATCAGGTTCTTGTCTTCGCAGGATGCGTGATCCAGTGGCACCGGCAATGTGCTGAGACCTTCATAACCATCCGCCAGACCATGGGCGGCGCGGCGGTGGTTGCGGATAACCCGCAACATGCTGTCAGCATTGGGCGCATAGTTCGGGAACGCGCCCTGCTCGCTCGCCATTTCCGCAGACGTCGCATAGCACACGCCGGTCATGATAGCAGTGATGGCGCCACAGATGGCGCGGCCTTCATCACTGTCATAGGAAATGCCGGAGGTCATCAGATAGCCGCCGATATTGGCATAGCCAAGGCCCAGGGTGCGGTATTCATAGGACAGTTTTGCAATCTGCTTCGATGGGAATTGCGCCATCAGCACAGAGATTTCCAGAACAATAGTCCACAACCGTGTGGCATGCTCGAAACTGTCGACATCGAAGCTGCGGTCCTTGCTGCGGAACTGCATCAGGTTCAGTGAGGCCAGATTACAGGCCGTGTCATCGAGGAACATATATTCCGAACACGGATTGGAGGCGCGGATTTCGCCTGCTGCCGGGCAGGTATGCCAGTCATTGATGGTGGTATGATACTGGATGCCAGGATCGGCAGAGGCCCAGGCGGCATAGCCGACCTTTTCCCAAAGATCGCGGGCCTTGACCGTTTTGATGACATCACCGCGAATCCGGCCAATCAGGTCCCAGTCGCTATCGGCCTCAACCGCATTGAGGAAGCCGTCCGTGACCCGCACCGAATTATTGGAATTCTGACCTGACACAGTGAGGTAGGCTTCTGAATCCCAATCTGTATCGTAGATCGGAAATTCCAGATCGGTGTAACCCTGCCTGGCAAATTGAATCACCCGCTGGATGTAATTCTCTGGAACCAAAGCCTTTTTGGCGGCCCGCACTTCGCGCTTCAAGGCCGGGTTCATGGCGACATCGAAGCAATCGCCTTCAGGCCCCTCGCAATTGACACAGGCCTTCATGACAGCTTTCAGATGCTTCGACACCACTTTGGAACCCGTGACGAGCGCAGCGACTTTCTGCTCTTCCTTAACCTTCCAATAGATGTAGTCCTCGATATCGGGATGATCGATATCAACCACAACCATCTTGGCAGCCCGGCGGGTCGTGCCGCCGGATTTGATCGCGCCGGCTGCCCGGTCGCCTATTTTCAGGAACGACATCAGCCCGGAGGATTTACCGCCGCCGGAAAGCTTCTCGCCGGAGCCGCGCAACATCGAAAAGTTGGATCCGGTGCCGGAGCCGTATTTGAAAAGACGGGCTTCGCGGACCCAGAGATCCATAATGCCGTTTTCGTTGACCAGATCATCCTCAACCGACTGAATGAAGCAGGCATGAGGCTGGGGATGCTCATATGCGGTCTTGGACTTGACCAGCTTGCCGGTCTGATAATCAACATAGTGGTGGCCCTGGGACGGCCCATCAATACCATAGGCCCAATGCAGGCCGGTGTTGAACCATTGTGGCGAATTCGGTGCCACTTTCTGGGTGGCCAGCATGAAGCGCAATTCGTCGTAAAATGCGGAGGCGTCTTTCTCGGTGTTGAAATACCCGCCCTTCCAGCCCCAATAGGTCCAGGTCCCGGCAAGCCGGTCGAACACCTGCCGCGCATCCATTTCAGAGCCGGACTGTTGGTCGGCCGGCAAATCGGCCAGGGCGGCCTTGTCAGCCTCGGAACGCCACAAAAAGGACGGCACGGAATTCTCTTCGACCTTTTTCAGCCGGGTGGGCACACCGGCCTTGCGGAAATATTTCTGCGCCAGAATATCGCTTGCGACCTGGCTGAACTGGGTGGGCACATCGATATTCTCGAGACGGAAGACCACTGACCCGTCGGGATTGCGAATCTCACTGGTCGCTTTACGAAATTTGATCTGCGCGTAGGGAGACTGGCCCTCTTTGGTGTAGCGACGTTCTATCTTCATTGTGGCCTCAAATCTCTCTTCATGGCTGATGCCCAGTGGCATCCGGTGTCTGACAAGGAAGCGCCCGGCTTCCTGTGGCGGGTGTGTTGCCACCCATATATTTCGCGTTGACAGGCTGAACGGCAAGCGCCAGCCGGCTTTCTCAATTTTGTTCCGGCCATCCTTTTCGGCCCGGCCTTCTTTTTCTACAACGACCGGTTCAACTCAAACCTGCTGCAGGAGCCGACAATTCTTCACAGCAGATCAATGCCTCGCGGCAGTCGTCTGCTGGCAGAACCTGTCCTTTCGAAGGACAGGCCGACTCACATTCGGTGACAGGGACAAGTGTCAGGATATTGTATTAACAATTCCTTTAAACACCATATCTTGTGTTTACAATGACATTTTTACGAATTCGACACAAGATTGTCATACCTAAAACGGACCACTTTTTTCCTGTTTATGAATCAAGGAAACACAAGGCCTCCAAGGAAACGCCACCCTCTAGTCCGCGCAGCATTTCGCGCCGGGCACAGCAGACTAAATGCCCCTGATTTGCAGCCTGGCCCGCACGATCGCAAAATCGATAGCTGGACAGCCATGACCCTGCAATACTCAGGACCGAAAAAACTGCTGACACACAACGCACCCAAACGCCGGTCATCCAGAAACGGACAGTTGCTCTGTTGCATTGATGACGTGACAAAAAATTGCACCGTGGAGACCCACATCGTCAACCACTTGTGTTCGGGCAAAATGCGTTAGCGATATGTTGTGTGACAGAGCAATGGATGGATATGCCGCAACGGAACCTTGCATCTGTTTGGCGGACAACGGAAATTTCGAGTCGGGCATTTTCAGGCGAACGGAAGTGGAAAAAAGATAAAAAAATTACTTGAAATTCCGCGTGCAGCAAAAGGTGCGGAATTGAAACTGATTCCCTGAATTTTACCCCTAAAAATGTGAATGTCGGGGAAAACTTTCTGGCAGATTTATGGCATTTGCAAAAGAATCATCTGTCCTGATTGCGCATCTGACTCCGGCGCTGAGCCGCATTCCGTGTTTACCAGTGCTTAAATGAATCTTCGGTAGAGTTTCACATCAAAGACTTCCTTTGATGTCAGAAAGCATGGGAAAATATGTCACTTCATTCCGCCTACGGGTTGCCGCTTGAAGAGCTAGACCTTGTGGCAATTGACGATTCCAAGGCCATGCAAGGCATTTATCGATCTATCTTCAGCACGCTCAGAACCAAACGGGCGCGCGTTTATGGCGATCCGGAGCGGGCGATGAATGCGATGCTTAATGAACCGCCAAACGTTCTGCTGCTGGATTGGCGCATGGACGCGACCAGCGGTGCTAAGCTGCTGCGCACTCTGCGGCTGAAACAAATGGATCCGTTGTGTTTCCTGCCGGTTATCGTTGTCAGTGCCTATGGCTCGCAAAGCGTAGTGGAACTGGCCTACCGCCTGGGCGCCAGTAGTTTTCTGCTCAAACCGATTTCACCGGAAAGTCTGGTGAAACGCCTGCAATGGGTCGCCGGCGACGTCCGGGAGTTGCGGCTTGAAAATGACCGTTATGTGATTGAAGGGGTCGATTTGAAGCTGGAACAACATCGCGACAAGGCCGAAAGCCTCAGCCGCGCACGCGCCTATCATGATGAAAAACAACGTTCTGCCAGAAAAAACAGAGAAGAAGCGGACACCGCCGAAGTGGCAGACGCTTCGTCGAATCAACAGCCGGCTGATGAAAAATCCGACCGCAGAAAATCCCCGAAACCCACTTCCGTACCGGTCCAGTCCGGAGCCTTTGCCCGGGTTAGTCGCCGGTAATAAAGGCGCGTACCACGCTCCAGAAAATCAGGTGACCGGCTTCAGATCACCTGATGCCCAATTGTGCTTTGTGGCCGCCGTGAAGTCCGCAAAAGCCTGCGCCTCAATGGCGTCGCGCATCCCCTGCATGAGGCTTTGATAATAATGCAGATTGTTCCAGCTGAGCAGCATTGCGCCCAGTGCCTCGTTGCATCTGATGAGATGGTGCAGATAGGCCCGGCTGTAATCGCGCGCTGCAGGACATGAACTGTCTTCATCAAGCGGGCGCGGATCATCGGCATGGCGGGCATTCTTCAAATTGACCTTGCCACGGCGCGTATAGGCCAGGCCATGGCGGCCGGCCCGGGTTGGCATTACGCAGTCAAACATATCAACCCCGCGCGCAACCGATTGAAGCAAATCATCCGGGGTGCCCACGCCCATCAGATAACGCGGCTTTGTGGCCGGCAAAAGCGGACATGTGACCGACAGCATGTCCAGCATCACCGCCTGAGGTTCGCCGACTGCCAGACCACCGATGGAATAGCCTTTCAACTCCATTGCGCTCAGCGCCTGCGCCGAACGTTCCCGCAGATGTGACACGTCGCCACCCTGAACGATGCCGAACATGGCTTTCCCGGGCTGATTTCCAAATGCTGTCTTGCAGCGTTCCGCCCAGCGCAGCGACAGCTCCATCGCCCGTTCAATATCCTGCTCACTCGAGGGAAGAGCGACGCACTCATCCAGCTGCATCTGAATGTCAGAGCCAAGCAGGCCCTGAATTTCAATAGAGCGCTCCGGCGACAATTCATGCCGCGACCCGTCAATATGCGACTGAAATGTCACGCCCTGCTCGTTCATCTTGCGCAGATTGGCCAGGGACATGACCTGAAAGCCACCGGAATCGGTCAGGATCGGGTGCGGCCAGCGCATGAATTGGTGCAGGCCACCGAGCCGCGCAACCCGCTCCGCCCCCGGCCGCAACATCAAATGGTAGGTGTTGCCCAGCACAATGTCGGCACCCAGCTTGCGAACCTGGTCGGGATACATGGTCTTGACGGTGGCCGCTGTGCCCACAGGCATAAAGGCCGGCGTGCGAATTGCCCCGCGAGGCGTGTGAACTGTTCCGCGCCTGGCAGCGCCATCGGTGTGATGAAGCTCGAAACTGAATTCTGCTGGCGGCATGTCAGCGCTCATGTCCGGTCCTGTCTGAATAAGAGAGAGGCATCGCCATAGGAATAGAAGCGATAGCTGCTGGCAATCGCATGGCGATAGGCATCGCGCATGGTTTCAAGTCCGGAAAATGCGGAAACCAGCATCATCAATGTGGAGCGTGGCAGGTGAAAATTTGTCATCAGAATATCGACGATCCGGAAGCTGTAGCCAGGCGTAATGAAAATATCTGTGGCACCGTGAAATCCGGTCATTCGCCCAGTCTCGTCAGCCGCGCTTTCCAGAAGCCGCAGACTGGTGGTGCCGACTGAAACAATGCGCCCTCCCTTGGCACGAGTGCTGTTCAGCGCAGCCGCCACTTCATCGGACACGGTTCCGGTTTCAAAATGCATAATATGATCATCAGTGTCCTGCGCCTTGACCGGCAGGAACGTGCCGGCACCGACATGCAGGGTGACAAAATGGTGTGCGATGCCCGCTGCAGTCAGCGATGAGAGCAATTCATCGGTAAAGTGCAGACCTGCGGTCGGGGCTGCCACAGCTCCTTCCTGGCGCGCATAAATGGTCTGATAATCCGTCTTGTCCTGACCGTCTTCAGCCCGCTTTGAAGCGATATAGGGTGGCAACGGAATGTGCCCGACAGCGAATAAAGCTGCGTCCAACTCTGCTGCATTGAAGGGAAAGACGAGTTGCACCTCCCCCGCATCACCTTTTTTGGTAACTGTGGCGGGCAAACTCGCCCCATCCTTTGCAAACATCAGTTGATCGCCAATCTGAATTTTTTTGGCGGGCCTGATGAAAGCATCCCAAATGTTGGCGCTGATCCGCATATGCAATGTGGCTGATATGCCGGCCGGTGGAAATTCCGCGCGGCGCGGCAGACGCACGCCTTCCAACTGGGCGGGAATGACCTTCGTGTCATTCAACACAAGCGCATCGCCGGGCTTCAGGAAGCGGACAAGATCCGCCACCACACTGTGCTGATGTGCCTGCCCCGGTGTTACCACCAGCATTTTCGCGGAGTCGCGCGGATTTACAGGCCGCAAGGCTATGCGGTCTGCAGGCAGTTCAAAATCGAATTCGTCAACTCGCATTATGTATCCTGAAAGACAAACCCGCACATCGGGCGACGTGCGGGTTTCATATACAGAACTGGCACAGAATCAAATCTGCTCACTGCGCAAGCAGATTGTCCGATGCGCAGCGAATCGGCCTGAGTGGCCGGATCAGGCAGCGTCCGCCATTTTTGCTGTGGTGATTTTGTCCGGATTGCGCACAGGTTCGCCACGGGCGAATGAATCGACATTCTCCATACCGGAAATAACCTTGCCCCAGGCAGTATATTGTTGGTCCAGAAATGTTGCATCGGCAAAGCAGATGAAGAACTGGCTGTCCGCTGAATTGGGACTTTGCGCCCGTGCCATAGAGCACACGCCACGGATATGGGGTTCAGAGTTGAATTCGGCATCCAGATGTTTGCCGGAGCCGCCAGTCCCGGTTCCGGTCGGGTCACCGCCCTGCGCCATGAAACTGTCGATCACCCGGTGAAACGGTGTCCCATCATAGAAGCCGGCAGAGACGAGTTCCTTGATTCTTGCACAGTGGTTTGGAGCCAGGTCCGGACGCATTTCAATAACCACTTCACCCTTTGTGGTATCGAGAATAATGGTGTTTTCCGGATCTTTTATGTCTGTCATATCTGTTTCCTTTTTGAGCTATCGTTGAAAGAGTGGAATATCGGCAGCAGATGCCGCTGCCGCTTCGGCGGCCGCTGAGAATTTTTTTAACGCCTCCGCTGCAGCACGGTCATTCGCAGCGTCAGCAGCGGCCAGAACAGCCAAAGCATTTTCGTGAGCAAGCCCGGCAGCAGATGCGGTGGCTCTGGCCGTCGCCTGCACCGCGAGCGCTTCGCGTTTTTCAGTTTCAGCCACCGCCAATGCCTGCTCTGTTGCTTGTAAAGCTTCTCTGGCTGCCTGCAGGCTGTTGTCATCAGCTGAAACCCGAGTTTGCAGATCAGTGACTTCCTGTTGTGCCTTTTGCAGTTCTGCCTCGGCCTTATCCAAGGCTTCGCCGGCATTATCACTGGTTGTCGATGCCACGGTGAACGTCTTCTCCTGCCGATCTGATTTGCCAGCCGCCGCGTTCAAATTTGTCTCGGCAAGCTGTGCGGCAGCCAGCGCCGTTGCCGCTTCTGCAGCATCCTGCCGCGCTATGGCAACCGCTTTTTCTTCGGCGAACACCGCTTCTGCCAGTCTTTTGGCGGCCTGGTCAAATGCCATCTGCGTCGCGGCGGTTGTCGTCTCAGCTTCGGCCTTGCGGTTTTCTGCCGCCTTTCGCGCCTCGCTTGCTTCTGCCAGTGTGGCATTCGAGGCTTCCAAGCTCGCTTCAGCCTGCTGCAGGGCAGCTTGGGCATTTTCGGCAACCTCAGATGCGTTCGCGGCAGCCCGGTCCTTGGCATTGGTGTCGGCCAGCGCCCCTGCCAGAACCGC
The DNA here is from genome assembly GCF_030758315.1 of Pararhizobium sp. IMCC3301. Lineage (NCBI taxonomy): Bacteria > Pseudomonadati > Pseudomonadota > Alphaproteobacteria > Hyphomicrobiales > Rhizobiaceae > Pararhizobium > Pararhizobium sp. IMCC3301. Next base: position 4,571,615 of record NZ_CP132336.1, on the reverse strand, counting down.
CTCGGCTGACCGAACTGCGGCTCGCGCCTCGACAACAGTCTGAACACTCGCCTCAACCTGTTGGATAGCGGCCTGCTCGGCCTGCTGCGCCTCGGCAACCCGCCGGGCCGCAGTTTCTGCTGTGTTCCGGGCCGTGGCAAGAGCCTGTTCCGCAGCCGCAAAAGCTTCGCTGTCTGCTGCTTTCAGATCAATTGCGTTTTCTGCCAATGTGGTAGATGTCTTCAGATCAACTTCGGCTTTTCGCAGGGCAGAGCCCGCCGCGTCAACCCTTGCAGCCTGTCGCGCCAAAGCTTCTTCGGCTCGAAGAAAGGCTGCCGTGGCCCCCTGGAGAGCGGTTTTTGCAGACTCCAAAACCTGCTGACTTTCAGAGACGCGTTGGCTGTCGCGGTTGCGACTTGCTGCAGCATCGGATTGCGTTTCCTCCGCCTTGGCTGCCAGATTTCCTGCGCTTGCATAGGCTGCCCGTTTAGCAGCCTCATTTGCAATGCCGGCATCTCGCAATTTGAGAGCGGTTTCTCTGGAGACGGAGGCGTCTGCCAAGGCCAATTGCAGGGTCTGTAATTCATTTTGCAAATCAGCGGCGAACTCACGTGCTGCATTGGCCGCTTGTGAACGTTCGGCAATGGCGGATTTCAGTTCATCAGGACCAGCCATCATGGTTTCCAGATCAGCACGGCTCGCCGTTGCACTTTCCCGGCGGGTGACCAACACCGATTTGCGACGTTGAACCGTGTCCGCTGCGGCTGTTTGTGTTGAAGCAGCGGCCGCCACCTTGTCCAGTATCGCACGCACAGCGCTGTTTGCTGCTTCGAGTGCTTTTCGAGCCTCGCTTTCAGCCTTCTCAGCCTCCTGCTCTGTGTTACTGGCTTCAGTTTCCCGGGTTCGCGACGATTGCAGGGCCGCTTCCGCTTCAGCGACGGTAATAATCGCAGTTTCCGCGCGTGCCGAGGCGTTGGACAAAGTATTTTTCGCTGCGGCCAGTTCCGCTTCGCTTCGCCCAAGCGCCGCTTCCGCCGCAGTCTTTTCCTCTGTTCCGGCTGACACTGCACTGTCGCGCTCAGCCACTTCGGCCTGCATGGCTTCATCAAGCTGTTGAGCAGCTTGAGAGCGTGTTGCAGCCTCAGAACGGCTATCCTGCGCCACGTTGAGGGAGGAGATTGTGCTATCCTGACGTGCAGATGCTGCTGCCGAGCGTGATACCGATTCTTCCAAATTTGATTTTGTCCGCTCCAGGGTCACCCGGGCGTCGGTTTCGGCGCTTGTCGCCAGCTCTCCGGCAGCCTGTGCCTGCGAAGCACTCTGACTTGCCTGCAGTGAGGCGGCTTCTGCTGAGGCCAGTGCGGTGGTCGCTGTTTCAACCGCCTGAATTAATTTTGCCAGACTGTCTTCACTGACGCTTGGGTTTACCACGGCTGCATCAAAGGCAGAGCGGGCCAGTGCAAGAACCTGGCCTGCTTCCGAGACAGCCAGATCGGATGCCGCAGCCTGTTCACTGGCGCTTTGGGTTGACTGCGTGGCGGATGCCGTCTCGGCAATGGCGGCATCCAAAGCCGTTTCTGCCACATCAAATTCGGCGCGGGCCTCGGTTTCAGCGCGCGATGCCGCCGCCGTGGCAGTTTCAGCTTCCTGCACTTCATTTTCCGCAGACACAACAATCTCGTCAGCGGTCTCAAGCGCGCCCAAGGCGGCAGAATTGTCTGCAATTGCCGCCGCGGCTGCCTCGTTCGATGCTTCCAGCCTGGTGCGTGCTTCTGCAAGGTCGGTCGCAGCCGTTTCGAGCCTCTTTCTGTTTCGGACGATTGCATCTTCCACAGTTTTGACTGCCGCAGCACTGGCGTCAAAACCGGTCTGTGTGCGGGTCGCATTATCGCGTGTAGTGCTCAATTCTTCCGCTTTGCGGCTGCTGTCCTGAATCGCTTCCTGTTCAGCTTCCCTCGCTGCCAGAACCCGCTCGCCAGCAGCGCTCAGATCGGCTTCCGCCCTGGTTTCGGCCTGTTGGGCCGCAACGACACTGCGCTGCGCTTCCTGTTCGCCGGCAATGGCATTAGCCAGTGCCTGCTCAGCGCCAGTCAGCTCGACCTCTGCGCTTGTGATGGCATTTTCAACCTCATCAACCAGACGCGCGGCGGCGGCAGTTTCGCGATCATGCTCAGCCATCTCGGCGAGAATCTCATCAAGCTTCTGTTGTGCCGCATCGGCCGCCTTTTGCGCCTCTGCGGTCAAGCCGGCCTTGACTTCCTGCTGCGTCCTGACAATCGTCTCGACCACTGCGGCCGCTGCCAGTTCATCGGAAGCCATATCCAATTGAGCTTTCGCGCCATCCAAGGCACGCAGGGCGTTGGTGCGGGCCTGATTTGCCGCGTCATTTGCCGCGCTCGCATCTGCCAGCATGTTGCGCGATCCGGTCAAAGCTGATTCCGCATCAGCCAGTGCTGATTGTGCAGTTGCAAATGCCGTTTGCTTTTCAGTGACAGAAGTTTCAGTAGCAGCAAACTGTGCTGACAGCGTGTCGAATACCTCCTGGGCATCGCGAACACCACGTTGCGCCGCTAGCAGCGTCTCAGAGTCGGCGCCCGCCCGCCCGGCGGCGGCGGCCTCTGTAGTCGTGGCGGCCGCCAGTTTGGACTGCGCGGCGGTGCGCAAGCTTCTGGCTGCGGCCGCCTGATTGACTGCGATATCGCGCTGCTCCAGGGCCTGGGATTTGGCCCTGCTGGCTTCTGCCAGAATTGACCGGGCAGATTCCAACCGCATTTCCGCATCCGCCAAATTCCGTTTCGCGTCGCCCGCAACAGCCGTTGCCCTTTCTGCAGGCCCCTTCACGGAATTGGCGTCTGACACATTCGCCTGCAGCACTGCGTCTGCGGCGTTGAAGGCCTGTCGCGCTATGACCATATCTTCTGTTTCGTTCGCGACTTTGTCGGCGGCACGTGTCTCACGCTCAATATTTGCGGCCAGTCTGGCAATGGCTGCAGACTGGTCGGCTTTTGCCTGCTCCAGTTTGATCGCCGCAAGGGCCTGTCTGGCCGCTACCACGTCTGCGGATGCCTGTTCGGCCACCTGTCTTGAATGTTGAGCCTGGTCAGTTGCCCGATCTGACGCATCGCTCGCCGCAGCGAAGGCATCTTCTGCTTCATCCAGTTGTGTTTGGGCAGCAGCATATCCCGCGTCAGCTTCAGCGCGTCGCGTAGAGGTGGTCTGTTCGATCTGCGAGAGTTCTGCCACCTGAATCACGGCGGCATCCAGTCGCTGGCTTGCGCGGGCCAGTTGATTGCGCGTCAAAGTTAACGCCGCCTCTGCCTCGCGCAAGACGCTCTGTGCATCCTGCAAAACAAATGAAGCCTGTTCTTCGGCAGCAATTTTACTGGCAACGGCCTCGTCGGCCAGAGTAGCGCTTTGCCGACTTTCTTCGGCATAGCGGCCAGCGGCGTCAGCGTCTTGCAAGGCGCTACCCGCTGCCGCTGTCGCTGCTTGCGCCTGTTGTGCTGCCAGTTCAGCTTCGGCATCGCTTTTACGAGCCAGTTTCAGGCGCTGATCCACATCCCCGGCAATCCGCAGCGCCACCATGGCATCAGGATTCTTGACCAGACCATTTTCCGGTTTCGTTCCTGACTTGAGGCCTTCAATCAGCTCCAGTCCACTGACCACGTGACCGATAATCGTGTGCTCGCCCTCCAGCCAGGGGGCATCTGCGAGAAGGAAGAAAAACTGTGAGTTGGCACTATCCAGCTGCTCTCCCCTGGCCATGCCAACCGTGCCGCGTAGAAACTGGCCATCGCTGATCTCGGCTTTCAGGTCCGGCAGGTCGGATCCGCCCATTCCAGCACCCGTCGGATCGCCTGTCTGCGCCACAAACCCGTCAATAACACGATGGAAAAGCAGGCCGTCATAGAAATCTCTCCGGATCAGCTGCTTGATACGGGAGACATGGAGCGGAGCCAGATCCGGTTGCAGATCAATTGTGACCAGGCCGCCTTCAAGTTCCAATACGAGACGGTTGTCCAGATCAACTGTTTCGGTCTCGGATGCTTCGGTGAGATCCTGAGCGAGAGCCGGTAAAACCGGCAAAAAAACAAACCAGCCCGCAAGGACTAATCCGCAATAAAATCTCAACAAACGGATACTCATCAGTGCTGGAACTTCCGCGACAAGGCCTCTGCAACATGCTCCGGCACAAAGCTGGAGATGTCGCCCTTCATGCCCGCGATTTGCCGGACAAGCGTGGCCGTAATTGGGCGAACAGCGGGACTGGCCGGCAGGAATACCGTGCCGATCTCCGGAGCCATCGCAGAATTCATGCCGCAAAGCTGCATTTCATAGTCCAGATCGGTCCCGTCGCGCAGTCCGCGGACCATAAATTGCGCCTTATGGTCCCGTGCCGCGTCGATGCTGAGACCGGAAAAGCTGACAATGGTCACGCGATGCAACTGGTCCGAAAACTCCGACTGTTCGATCGAGGCCGAAATCAGGGCCTGACGTTCTTCAAATGAGAATAATGGTGTCTTGCCGGTGTGCACGCCAATGGCAACGACAATCCGGTCGGCCAGCACCAGGGCCTGGCGCAGAACATCAAGATGACCATTTGTGACAGGGTCAAAAGACCCCGGATAAAGAACCGTTTTGCTCATTCCAAATGTCCGATCAGGCTGAAATCAGGGACCATGCGTCTACTGCAAAGCAGATCACGAACGCTTCTGCAATGCCATCCAGATGCCCCCCGCAATCAGCATTGTGCCACTGAGGCGTTGCAGCAGCCTTACGCGGGTTCTTGTGAGCATCTGGCCCGCCCCGCCTGCCAGCACAGCATAGCTGCCATCCAGAATGGTTGCGACGATCATAAAGGTTGCACCGAGAATCAGCGTCTGCATGACAGCGTCCTTTGACGGATCGATAAATTGAGGAATGAAAATACCAAAAAAGAACAGGCTTTTCGGGTTGGCCAAAACGACGAAAAACCCCTGCAAAAACATCTGCTTGAAGGAGGTTTTCTGAGGTGCTGATGCAATGCGGTCGATGCCGTGTTCAGCGCGCCACAACGAGATGCCCAGCCATATGAGGTAGACCGCGCCAACCAGCTTTATCCAGACGAACGCTTCTCCGACAAAAGCAATTATTGCAGACAGGCCAAACGCAAGAATAATCAGCGTCAGTGCGAGGCCAAGCTGTGTTCCGGCGACATTTGCCAGCCCCGCCCAGGCGCCGCTGCGCATGCTGTTGGCAATTATGACAGTGACCGTCGGGCCGGGGATAATTATCACGGCAATGCAGGCGGCCAGGAAGGTAAAATAAAGATTTGCGTCAATCATGAGACTTGCGGGGAATCCTGTAATTGCGATCTCGATATGGTTTCTAACAAATACTGCGGCAAATGGACATCACCTGCCAATCTTTTTAATAACCGGTGCACGGCGATAGAGAAGCCATGCGATTTGCGCTTTCATGTCGTTAAGACTAAACTAACCATAATTCGCTTTACTAGCGATACGACAGCAGCAGGCGACAAAATGAACCGCATTCCCGAAAGTGGTAATACCAGAGACCCCTTCTTTGAACGGATGATGGATGAGCGGATAGCCACGTTGCGGGCGTTTTTGCGCATGACATCGCATAAATACGAGGGGAAATCCCCCGAATCCGGCCCTCAGCCCGAAGACCAGGGACGCGACAGTGACAAACCTGCCACTGGCAAGGTGATCGAATTGCGCCGCAAACGCTGAACCCGCTTTAGCTTCCAGCCTTCTCCACCTCACATCCGCATGTTTCAACCCGATCGGTTGCCTAAAAAACATGCTGACACAGCTTGACGTTGACATGTGCCAGACATATGTCGGACGATCATATATCGGATCGATATATATACGACCGGCATATAACTGCTTCAGGCCGGTTTCCCTCTTGCTGCGACGGCGCGCCATGAATGTAAGAACGCTTTGCCTGGCTATCCTGAATTTCGAGGATGCAACCGGATATGAAATCCGCAAAATGTCGATTGACGGTAAATACAGCCATTTTGTCGATGCCAGTTACGGGTCTATCTACCCTGCCCTCAACAAATTGGAAAATGATGCTCTGGTGACTTGTCGCGAAGAAAGCCATCCTGGCAAACCATCGCGCAAGATTTACTCGATAACCAGTTCCGGCCGGGAAGAGTTGATCAGGTCTCTGCTGGAGCCGCCTGCGCCGGATGTCTTCAGATCCGAGTTTCTGATGATCGCAATTTCCGCTGAAATGCTACCTCGCGACGTGGTTATCAAGGCCATCGATACCCATAAGGCGCAGTTGCAGCAGGAATTGAGGATAATCGAGCAGATTGAAGCAAAAAGCGTTCATCCGAGTTTTAACTGGGCTGCGAGCTACGGCATGCACTGCATGTCCCAGTCGTTGAAATTTCTCGAAAAATCCCGCGCAAAGCTGGAAGCCTGTGCCTGCTCGAACCATGATTCCGGTGCGGGACTGGCGCAGCAGCGGCACGATGCCGATGACCTTGCACACCGATCTGACGCGCAGATGGCTGATCAGACAGGATCACGATGATGGCGTTTCGAATTAACAGATCCTATCTCACCGCCACCATCGTATTGGTTGGAATCGGCCTCTGGATGGGCACCGGCACGTTCAGGATCGGCGGCCAGGCCACCGCCAGCGCCGAAGCACAAAGCATTGCCGAGCGGCAGGAGAGCACCTTGCAGACAGTCGCTGTGCGGGTAAAAACCCTGCAGGCCAGCGACCGCCGCAGGGAATTGGAAATCAGAGGCAGGACGCAAGCAGACGCGACTATTTCAGTTCGTGCGGAAACCAGCGGGATTATCGCTGAACGTTTTGTCGAACTGGGCCAGCAAGTGGAACCGGGCGATCTTCTGTGCCGCTTGAACAGCGGCGCGAGACAAGCGCGGGTACTTCAGGCAAAAGCGGCCGTTGAACAGGCAGAGGCCGAATATTCCGCCAATGCAAAATTGCAAAAACGCGGCTTTGCGGCGGACAATCAGGTGCGTGCACTGAAAGCCGCGTTTGATGCCGCCAAGGCGGTTCTACAGGAAGCTGAACTGGAACTGGGCCGGGTCGAAATCCACGCTGCCGTTGCCGGCATTGTCCAGAAGCCTCTGGCCGAAAGTGGTGATCTGCTGTCCGTTGGTAGCATCTGCGCCACCTTGATTGATACAAACCCAATGCTCGTAACCGGCCAGGTCTCGGAAAGAGACATCAGCAATCTGTCGCTCGGACAGCAGGCTGAGGTGGCGCTGATCACCGGGGAAACAAGGGTCGGACGTATCAGCTATATCGCCGCCGCTGCGGATGCGGCCACACGGACGTTTCAGGTTGATATTGAAATTCCCAACGTGGACAATGCGATTCGCGACGGGGTGACGGCCACTGCCAGAGTGCCCCTGAAAGCGGTTGCTGCCCATCTTCTGGCACCCAGCATGCTGACCTTGAGTGATGCCGGAGATCTGGGCATCCGGCTGGTTGACCTTGAAACAGGCACCAATAATTTTCAGAAAATCGCCATTCTCAGCGAAACCAAAGATGGTGTCTGGGTCACAGGTCTTCCAGAAACCGTGACGGTCATCGCCGTTGGACAGGAATATGTCGTTGACGGCCAGCAGGTAGAGCCGGTGTTTGCGGAGACCGCACAATGATCTCCGCACTTGACAGTATTTTACGGCGTCCCCGAACTGTTCTCACCCTGATGCTGGTGATAATTCTTGCCGGTGCTTTCACCTATATTGCCATTCCAAAGGAAGCCAATCCGGATATTGATGTCCCGGTTTTCTATGTTTCTGTCGGGCAACAGGGAATATCGCCTGAGGATTCTGAACGCCTGCTGGTGCGGCCCATGGAAACCTCGTTGCGCGGCCTGGACGGGCTGAAGGAGCTTACGGCAGTGGCTTCGGAAGGGCATGCCGGCATTGTGCTTGAGTTCGACATCGATTTTAACAAGGAAAAAGCGCTTGCCGACATTCGCGACAAGGTGGATCAGGCGCAGGCGCAACTGCCAGCTGACGCGGATGAACCGCAGATTTTCGAAACAAATTTCTCGCTGCAACCGACCATCTTTGTCGCCCTGTCCGGAAATGTCCCCGAACGCACCCTGTTTCGCCATGCAAGGTTGTTGCAGGATGAACTTGAATCCATTCCAACAGTGCTGGAAGCCAATCTGAACGGCCACCGGGAAGAGCAGCTTGAAGTCGTCATCGATATGATGCGGCTGGAATCCTATGATATTACCCAGCAGGAATTGCTGACATCACTGGCCAACAACAATCAGCTTGTCGCTGCCGGATTTCTGGATGGTGGCAGCGGGCGTTTCAACATCAAGGTTCCCGGCCTGATTGAAACGGCACTGGATGTCTACACACTGCCGATCAAGCAGAATGGCGAAGGTGTCGTCACCCTGGCCGATGTTGCTGAAATCCGCCGTACCTTTAAAGATGCCAATGGCTTTACCCGCATCAATGGCAAGCCGGCCATTGCAATCAGTGTGGTCAAACGGCTCGGCACCAACATTATTGAAAACAATGACGCGGTGCGGCAGAAAGTTGCCGACTTCACCGCTGAATGGCCTGACGCAATCCAGATTGATTTCATGCTGGATCAGTCGAACTTCATCAAGGAGGTTCAGGGCTCGCTGCAATCCTCCATCATGACCGCCATCGTGCTTGTCATGATCGTTGTTCTGGCGGCGCTGGGTGTGCGGTCCGCCATTCTGGTCGGCCTTGCGATCCCGACCAGTTTCATGACCGGTTTTCTTATCCTCGGTGGCCTTGGCATGACCGTCAACATGATGGTCATGTTCGGTCTTGTGCTGACAGTGGGCATGCTGGTCGATGGTGCCATTGTGATCGTCGAATATGCCGACCGGAAAATTTCGGAAGGCATGCATAGGCGGGATGCTTATATCCGCGCTGCAAAACTGATGCTGTGGCCGATTGTGTCGTCCACAGGCACCACTCTGGCAGCGTTTCTGCCATTGCTGCTATGGCCCGGTGTATCCGGCGAGTTCATGAGCTACCTGCCGATCATGGTGGTGATCGTGCTGTCTGCGGCGCTGGTAACTGCGATGATTTTCCTGCCGGTTACCGGCGGTCTGATCGGCCGCACCAAAGCCTCGCCCGAAGAGGCCGAGCAGGCTGCGAAAATGAATGCCAAGGCGGAACTCAACGTTGATGAAATGAAAGGCATTACCGGAATCTATCTCAGGTTTCTGAGCCGGATATCCGGATCGGTGACCGGAAATCTGATCACTCTGAGCGTGGCCGTTGCGATTGTCGTCGGTGTTTTCATGATGTTTGGCGAAAACAATAATGGCGTGGAATTTTTCGTTGAGGAAGAACCCGATCAGGCGATTGTGCTGGTGACGGCGCGCGGCAATCTGTCGGTTCGGGAGATCGACGGGCTGGTCCGCGAGGTTGAAAGCGAGATTCTCCAGACCGTCGGCGTGCGCAATGCCGTTTCATCGTCAAGCGCGGGCAGCAGCGGCGGTAACGGCGGAACCGCAATCGGAGCGGTTCAGGACAAGCCTGCTGATGTGATCGGCGAAATCAACATCGAGTTGGAGGAATATTGCTGCCGCCGGCTAGCCATCGACATTTTTGACGAGATCCGCACACGAACAGCGGATCTGGCCGGTATCGCAGTTGAAATCCGCAAAGTTGAAGGCGGCCCCCCGACAGGCAAGGATCTGCGGCTGGAAATCAAAACTCCCGATTATGATGAACTCGTAAAAACCGTCGCAAAAGTACGCGCGCAGGTCGAAACAATGAGTGATCTGATTGAGATCGAGGACGGCCGTCCCCTGCCCGGCATCGAATGGCAACTAGATATCGACCGCAAGGAAGCCGGCCGGTTCAATGCAGGGATCGGCTCGGTCGGAGCGATGGTGCAACTGGTGACCAATGGCGTCATGATCGGCACATACCGGCCGGACGATTCAGAAGATGAAATTGACATCAGGGTACGGTTGCCGGAAGACCAGCGCAGCTTTGATGAGCTGGACAAGCTGAAATTACGCACGGAAAACGGTCAGGTGCCGATTTCAAACTTCGTGCGCCGCGAAGCTAAGCCGAAAGTGTCCAGCATTACACGGCGGGACGGTCTGTATGCGATGGATGTGAAAGCCAATATCGCACCGGGCAGCGATGCGCTGCCAAATACAAAGACCGATGAATTGCAGATCTGGCTCGACAGTCAGAGCTGGCCGGACAGTGTCCAGATGCGGTTCCGGGGTGCCGATGAAGAACAGAAAGAGGCAGGCGCCTTTCTCGGCAAGGCTGCGCTTGCCTCACTGTTCCTGATGTTCGTCATTCTGGTAACCCAGTATAATTCATTCTATCAGACAGCCATCACGCTGATGACTGTCATCCTGGCTGTTGTCGGGGTTCTGATTGGCTTGATGGTCACCGGCCAGCGGTTTTCCATCATCATGACCGGCACTGGCGTGGTGGCGCTGGCCGGCATTGTGGTGAACAACGCAATTGTGCTGATCGATACCTATAACAGGCTGCGGCGTGAAGGGGCAGAACCGAAGGAAGCTGTGCTGAAAACTAGTGCCCAGCGTCTGCGGCCGATTCTGCTAACCACCATAACGACGATTGCCGGGCTGGTTCCGATGGCGACCCAGGTCAATTTCGATTTCTTCAATCGTGTCATCGCGGTCGGTGGAATTACTTCGATCTGGTGGGTCCAGCTATCGACGGCTATTATAGCCGGCCTGGCGTTCTCAACCCTGCTGACCTTGCTGCTGGTTCCTGTTCTGCTGTCACTGCCAAGCAATTTTGGCGCTCTCTTCAAACGCATGCGAGGTGCCCGCAAAGGCACATCGGCAGAACCTGCCCGGGAAACTGCGCAGATTCGTCCTTTTCCGGTACCGGATAATCGTGACCGTCACCTGCCTCAGGCTGCGGAATAGATCTGCGACGGGTTCAGCGCGAAAGGACTACCTTCCCGTGCGACGCACGAGCAGCGCTTCGAGTTGCACCAGGGCGTCGTAGATAAGCACGGCGAACAGTCCAACGATCAGACCACCTTGCAGCACGAAGGCTGTGTTGTTGGTCAGTAACCCCGCAATGATCACCTCGCCCAGCGTGCGGGCGGCCACGGTGGATCCGATCGTCGCAGTGCCCAGTGCGATCACGACAGACAGACGAATGCCGGTCAGTATCACCGGCAGTGCAAGGGGCAACTCCACCCGCAACAGCTGCTGCCAGCGACTCAGCCCAATGCCCCGGGCGGCCTCCATCGTGGCAGGTGGAAGGGTTGAAAGGCCGGAGATCGCGTTTTCGAAGATCGGCAGCAGACCGTAGAGAAAGAGTGCCACCAGTGTCGGTCCCGCGCCAAAACCCAGTGCTGGCACTGCCAGCGCCAGAACAGCGACGGGCGGAAAGGTCTGCCCCATATTGGTGATAGTACGCGAAAGCGGGAGAAACGCCGTCCCCGCCGGACGCGTTACGAGGATCGCCAGCGTTACGGCAACCAGTGTGGCCGCTGCCGAGGCCGCCGCCACGAGACCCAGGTGGCTGATCGACAACGACAACAGCGAGGCGCGTTCATAGATGACCGGTCCACCTGCCGGCGCAAAGTGTGCGAAGATCGGCGTGAACCACGAAGGCCGCAGAACCAGCGCGACCAGCAGCAGGGCCAGGGTTGGTCGCAGAACGGTTCCGATGCTCATGGGTGTGCCTGAGCCAGGGCGCGAATAGCATCGAAGGTCACGCGCCCGACAATCGTTCCGCCCTGCTCCACCGGCACCGCAGCGCGTCCGCTCCACAGGCACGCCGAGAGCGCGTCGCGCAAGCTTGCCTCGGCTGGCAGCGCGTCGCCCTCGGCCACGCCCTCTTCAACCAACTGCGAGACAGGAACAAGTGACAGAAGACGGAGCGGGCGTTCAACTCCGCCAACCATGTCGGCCACAAATTCCGTTGCCGGCCGGGTGATGATCTCAGCCGGTGTGCCATACTGTACAAGCCGACCCGCATCCATGACTGCCACGCGGTCAGCAAGCCGGATCGCTTCCTCCATGTCGTGGGTGACCAGCATGATGGTCGAGCCCAATTTCTTCTGGATGCGGCGCAGATCGTCCTGCGCGCGGGTTCTGATCACCGGGTCGAGAGCGCCAAAGGGCTCGTCCATAAGCAACAAATCAGGCCGCGATGCCAGCGCCCGTGCCACGCCCACACGCTGCTGCTGCCCGCCGGACAGCTCAAGCGGATAGCGGTTGCGGAATGTCGCGGGCTCCATCGAGAACAGGTTTAGCAACTCATCGACACGCGCGCGGATTTTGTCGGCAGACCAGTTCAGCAGTTCCGGCACAGCGCCGATATTGCGCGCAACCGTGTGGTGCGGAAACAGCCCGTGGCCCTGGATGGCATAACCGATACGCCGCCGCAGCACATGAGGCTCCACAGTCAAGGTAGATACCCCGTTAATGCGCACCTCTCCCGAACTGGGTTCCTCCAACCGGTTGATCATGCGAAGCAGCGTGGTCTTGCCCGAGCCGGAGGTTCCTACAATCACAGTGACCGTGCCCGTCTCGACCGTTAGTGTCACGCAATCCACAGCGCGCGTGTCATCATAGAGCTTGGTAACCTTGTCGATTTCTATCATGCGGTCGTCTCCGGTATCGGGCGGACCAGGTCCACGAGAATGTCCATTACGATTGCGGCCACGAGGGCCAGCACAACGGTCGGCAACGCGCCAAGCAGAATAAGGTCAGTCGCCGTCTGATTAAGGCCCTGGAAAACAAAGGTGCCAAATCCGCCACCGCCGATCAGGCCGGCGATGACGGCAAGGCCGATATTCTGCACCAACACAATGCGCACGCCAGACAGGATGACCGGAAGGCCAAGCGGCAGTTCGACCCGCAGCAGTCTTTGCCGCTGAGTCATTCCCATACCACGCGCAGCCTCAATCGCTGCTGGCGGCGCAGAGGCCAGCCCGGCCACGGTGTTACCGACCACCGGCAAAAGCGAGTAAAATACCAGTGCCAGAAAGGCGGGGGCAAAGCCGATTCCGGCAATGCCAATGGCCTGGGCACCCGGCACTGTGTCCCCGACCCAGCCAAGGATCGGGATCATCAGACCGAACATCGCAAGTGACGGGACGGTCTGCAAGAAGCTCAGCACTGGTAGAATCACGCTGCGCAGTCGTTCGCGCCGGTGGCACAGGATTCCCAATGGAAAACCGATGGCCCCTGCAACAACAAGCGAGCCGAAGGCAAGTCCCAGATGCCGCAGAGTTGCGTCAATAAAGGCGGCCTTTCGCCCTGCGTATTCCTGGAGGATCGACAGCTCAGAAAGTGCCCCGGACCACAGAATAAGTGCCAGCGTTGCCAGCACCGCAATAAGCAGCCATGCGCGCGCCAGCGGTCCCGGGGCTAGATTCCCAAGCGCATCTGACATCAGCAGGACCAAAACAACAAGAAGACACCAGAACCCAAAAGCAGGCGAAACCCGCGCGAATTCGCCCGCTTCGGCCAGCAAGGTTGGCGCTCCGTTCACCAGCAACCACAATAACCCCGCCAGCCCCAACACTGCCCCGGCCAAGCGCAGCCGTGGCCAGGCGGCCAGCAGACCAAGGACAAGTCCTGCGGCAACGGACGCCAGACCAGGCAGTGTGACGCCCGGCCCGGCGAGACGCCAAACCGTGATGCCTTCGCCAGCCACAATGCGGTTGGCGGAGAGAGTGACAAAAGGTGCCAATATCGCTGCAAACCCTAAAACAGCGAACAGAATCCCTGGCGCTGAAAGAGCCCGAGCGGATTCTTTTGCAGGCACCGCTCGATCAGTCCAGAACCCCAGTCTGGGTAAGGTAATCACGGGCCACAGATTCGGCCGGCTCTCCGCCTACCTGAATGCGGCCATTAAGTTTCTGCAGGGTTTGCATGTCCAGACCGGCAAAGATCGGGTTCAGGACGTCGGGAATCGTCGGATATTCCTGCAGCACCTCGGCGCGAATGATAGGCGTGGGTTCATAGACCGGCTGCACACCTTTGTCGTCCAGCATCACCACAAGGCCCGATACCCCGATACCACCGTCGGTGCCATAGACCATAGCTGCGTTTACGCCTGATGTTCCGCGCGCTGCGGCCTGAATTGTCGCCGCCGTATCACCACCCGAAAGGATCACCGTCTGATCCGGCGAGAGCTCAAAGCCATATGTCAACTGCATTGCAGGCAATACTGCGGGAGAAGATACGAACTCGGTCGAGGCGGCAAGCTTGACAGTACCACCTCCAGCCACCCAAGCTCCGAATTCGGACATTGTCGAAAGGCCGTTCTCCTCGGCGACAGGACCGGTCACCGCGATGGCCCAGGTGTTATTGGCCGGGGCAGAGTCGAGCCAGATGATGTCGTTCTGCTCGGCATCCAATTCAGCGGCACGCGCATGGGCGGCCTTGGCATCTTTCCAGATACTGCTGTCAGCTTCGTTGAAGAAGAAAGCGGCGTTGCCTGTATATTCCGGATACAGATCGATCTGTTTTGCCAATATTGCCTCACGAACAATCTGGGTGCCGCCGAGCTGCAGACGACGCTCGACCGGAAGGCCAGCATCTTCGAGCGCAAGGGCGATAATGTTGCCCAGCAGGCCACCTTCAGTATCAATTTTAGAGGAAACCGTAATTTCGGCTTGCGCGACAGTAGCTAGTGAAACTGCCAAGCTGGCGGCGACAAAAACAAGTCGGATTGTCATGGCGATTAAGCTCCTTGAAAAAATGGCCCCAACACAGGGGAACTGGTTTGGCTTTGAAACATAGCGTGGCGTGCGCGACCGTCAAGATTCTTTGAGAGACCCTATATTCGCGCCGGTGTTAGGTTTAAATAGTTCCGACAGACTGACGCGAGAGCAAGGTCATCGCGACAAATTGCAGGTCTTTGCAGAGAAGGGATATTACCGAACAAAGTGTTTTCCCGGCGACTTTGATGAACTCCCACTGTCGGTCAAAGTGAAATTTCTCCGCCAACGCACCAATACCGGCCATCTGCGTTGCGATGCGCATCGACAGCGAAAGGAACAGCCATGTATGGCTGGTTTCTTCGAGTCATTTATTGTTGGCCATTTTAATGACGTGCGTCTTTTAGTGCAATCTCAGGAAGCTGGTGGCTGTTGCTCAGCCGCCAGTTTCTTGCGGAAACTGCGGACGCCGAAGGGCAAAAGTCCAAGATAGATAAGTGTCATGATGGTCACGACCGTAAACGGATAACTCGCCAGCAGAGCAGCCCACAGAACCAGACCGACCATCAGCGGCAGTGCGAAATCGCGCGGAATGTGCTTTCCCAGTTTCTTGCCGGAAAAGGTCGGCACAGTGCTGACCACCAGAAATCCGATAAACAGAACATAGATCATGACCGGAATTGCCCAATTCGTGTCAATCGGCACACCGACATGTTGCAGTGACAAAGGCAACAGGGCGCACATTGCGCCGGCAGGTGCGGGCACACCGGTGAAATAATTATCCTGCCACTCATCGGTTTTGCGTTTGCTTCTGGCAGCATTCGCAACATTGAAACGTGCCAGGCGCAACGCCATGCAGATGGCAAAGATCAAAGCTGCAATCCAGCCAAGAGAGCGCAGATCGTTGAGCAGCCAGAGATAGAGGATCATTCCCGGTGCAACACCGAAATTGACGAAATCCGTCAGGGAATCCAGCTCTGCCCCCAGTTTTGAACTGGACTTCAGCAGTCTTGCGACCCGCCCGTCCAGACCATCGAGCACAGCTGCGATCACCATTGCGAAAATGGCAAATTCAAAGCGGCCTTCCATGGCCAGCCTGATCGAGGTCAACCCGGCACACAGCGCCAGCAAGGTCACCATATTTGGCAGAATGGCACGCAGGGAAATGGGCCGCTTCCTGACCGGGTCCACGAGATTTGGGCCCAATCCGTCCTTGTCATCCGGCTCCAGAGGCTGAAAAGGTCCGCTCATGACTCAATCCACGCGAGACAGCAATTCCTGCGCCCCGCCCTCTTCGAATACCGCTAATACGGTTTCTCCGGCGATGGCGGTCTGGCCAAGGGCGACACGACTTGAGGTGCCGCGCGGCAGATAGACATCAAGTCTTGATCCGAAACGGATCAGTCCGAACCGCTCTCCAGCGGTCATATCCTGGCCTTCCTTTGACCAGCAGACGATACGCCGGGCAATCAGACCGGCAATCTGGACAACCCCAACAGGGCCATAGCGTGTGTTGACAACAACGCTGTTGCGCTCATTGTGCTCGCTGGCCTTATCCAGTTCAGCATTGAGAAATTTTCCAGGCGTGTAGGCAATTCGTGTGATCTGGCCGCCCATCGGCATCCGGTTTACATGACAATTGAAAACATTCATGAAGATCGACACGCGATCCAGGGGTTGCGTGCCCAGTTCCAGTTCAGGTGGCGGAACAATCTGGCCGATTGCAGAAATGCGTCCATCTGCCGGACTGACGACCAATCTGTCGTCAATCGGCGTCACCCGCGAAGGGTCGCGGAAAAAATAAGCGACCCATGCCGTCAGGATTGCAAAAATCCAGAACAAAGGTGACCACAGCGACCCTAGCACCAGCGCAAGAAATCCGGCGATGGCTATGAAGGGGTAGCCTTCCTTGTGAATGGGAACCAGGGAATTGCGGATGCTGTCTGCGATCGTACTCATGCTTTTTGTGCGCCATCTGTTTCGTCAGGTCCGTGACCTCAGCAACGTTAACAGACATTACTGCCGGACATCCAGATGCAATTGCAGTGAGGGCGCAGCAAAATGCCTCAGGTGGCCGCAAGCGAGGCGATATAACCGCGATCATCGGATTCGCGAGCCTTGCGCAACCGCTCGGCAGCTTCATCAACCTCGCGTTGGCGATTCCACATGGATGCGTAAATCCCGTTTTTGGACAACAGTTCCTGATGGGTTCCACGCTCCGCGATGGTCCCGGCGTCCAACACGATGATCTCATTGGCGCCGACAACGGTGGACAGTCTGTGCGCAATGACCAGCGTCGTGCGTCCTTTGGAGACCTGGTCCAGAGCGCTTTGGATTTCCTGCTCGGTGTGGCTGTCAAGCGCAGACGTGGCCTCATCCAGGATCAGAATCGGCGGGGCCTTGAGGATGGTTCTGGCAATAGCGACACGCTGTTTTTCACCGCCTGAAAGTTTCAGGCCGCGTTCTCCGACCTCGGTATCGAACCCATCCGGAAGACTTTTGATGAAATTTGAAATCTGCGCCATATCGGCGGCCTGCCGGACTTCGTCGGCGGTCGCATCAGGACGGCCATAGCGTATATTGTAGGCAATGGATTCATTGAACAGAACAGTATCCTGAGGAACCATGCCGATGGAATGTCTGACCGATGCCTGTGTGACGTCACGGATATCCTGTCCGTCAATTGTGATCCGACCGCCGGTTACATCATAGAAGCGGAACAGCAGCCGCGAGATCGTCGATTTGCCCGCGCCTGATGGCCCGACAATTGCAACCGTACGGCCAGCCGGCACCTCAAAATCGATGCCTTTCAGAATGGCCCGTGTCTCATCATAATGAAACCGGACATTTTCAAACCGGATGGTGGCATCTTTAATAGCAATGTCCTCTGCCCCCGGCTTGTCTTCCACTTCGGCAGGCACGTCGAGCAGATTGAACATCGCTTCAATGTCGACAAAGCCCTGCTTGATCTCGCGGTAAATCGAGCCGATGAAATTCAGCGGCAGATAAAGCTGCATCAACAGAGCATTGATCAGAACAAAATCGCCCAGCGTCTGGGTTCCGGCCATAACAGCCCTTGCCGACATTGCCATGCAGATAACCAGTCCCGCAGAAAAGATCAGTGTCTGGCCAAAATTCAGCCAGGACAGCGAGGTCGAGGTTTTGATTGCGGCCTGTTCATAGCCTTGCATCGACCGGTCGAACCGGTCGGCTTCAACATTTTCATTGCCGAAATACTTCACCGTTTCGTAGTTGAGCAGACTGTCGACTGCCTTGCTGTTGGCATCCGTATCGGAATCGTTCATCTGGCGCCGGATGGCGATCCGCCAGTTCGACGCCTTGATCGTGAACACAATATAGAAAACAATCATGCCGACGATCACGGCCAGATAGGTCCAGTCGAAATTATAGCCGACAATTCCCGCCATGAAGATGAATTCCAGCGCGGTGGGAAAGGAACTCAAAATGGTAAACCGGACAACGGTTTCAATGCCTTTTGTGCCACGTTCGATGATCCGCGACAGACCACCGGTGCGACGCTGCAGATGAAAACGCAGCGAAAGATCATGGATATGCATGAAGGTCTTTCGCGCCAGACTCCTGACGGCGTGCTGGCTGACACGCGCAAACAGTCCGTCGCGCAATTGGGTAAACCCGATCATCAATACCCGGCCACCGCCATAAGCAATGACCAGCATCACCGGTGCCAGGAGAAACGGCGGCAAAAAAGCTAATTCGCCAGTATTGCCGGCCAGCGCATCGGTGGCATATTTGTAAAGGAACGGCACAAATACCGTGACGATTTTTGCCACGACAAGGGCAACGAATGCCCACCATACCCGGCGTTTCAGTTCCGGCCGGCTGGACGGCCACATATAGGGCCACAAATTGCGAATGGTCGAGACCAGATCGCCATCACTGGTCGAAACCGGGGAGGCCTGCTGCTTCGGTTTTTTTGCCGTTTCGCCAGCTTTGCCGGGCACGTCAGTTGCAGTCATATGAAACGAATTCCTGAATTTCTGCGTGGTTGAGCATGAAGTCTGCGAGCAGGCTGCAGGCCCTGGGTCACATCACGTTTTACAGCAATGTCTAAGTGCTGTTGTTGCCGTCATGGCAGGCCGAAGCTGCCTCGCCAGCCACTGTCAGATCTGCCAACAATGCGCTCGCATCTTTGAGTTTTTGTGTGTTGAGACGGTAACAGGACCGGGGACCGTCAATCGCGCCCTCGATCAGACCGGCATCCTTCAACACCTTCAGATGTTGCGATACCGTGGATTGTACCAGTGGCAGCATCTCGACGATTTCGCCGCAGAAGCAACGCCCCCTGCTTGCCAGCGCCCTTATGATTTCCAGCCGTGCAGGATGGCCCAGCGCGCGCAGAACAGTCGCCATGTCGCAATCACCGCTTACGCCGTGCGGCAAAACTGTCAGTGAAGAGGAGATCGCCTCCGGGACATGCCGTTTCACGTCTATTCCTTTCATCGGTGATTACCGATGAATATGGCATATGATCAGCAGCAATCAAGTGGCATCGTCATATGCCAGGGAATAAGCCAGCGCGTGTTGCCGGTTTGCCCGGGTGCAAAACACTGATACCCCGCCTTTGTACACAGGCGGGGTATCAGGCGGGGTACACAGGCGGGGTACACAGGCGGGGTACACAGGCGGGGTACACAGGCGGGCTTCCTGGCGGGCGTCTAATTTCCAAGAATATGGTGGTCGGGGCCATTCTCGCCGTCTGGGACCGCCAGAACCTGACCGGGGAAGATCAGATCGGGATCACGTATCTGATCCTCGTTCGCGCTGTAAAGGATGGTATAGCGCACGCCGCGTCCGTAGAGACGTCGTGCGATCGCCCACAGATTGTCACCCTTATCGACGACCACTCGCTCTACCTGCGAAAATGCGCCTGAGATTGTTGTTTCAGCTCGACCAGCAAGGTCCCGACGGCGAAAATCAGCATTGACGACTTTGGCTGGATCAATCAGGACTTCCAAGGAACCCGTCATCTCAGACTGGCTTTGGAATGTCACTTCTCGCCGCGCCAGCACATTTCCGGTTTCAGGCTGGACCTGATCCGCGCGCACCTTCAACTTGCCTTCGGGCACAGCGAGACGCGACTGGAGCTGCCAGCGCCCAAGGGAACCGGATTTTGTTTCACCGACCAGCTTATTGTCAAAATAGAGCCGCACCGTTGTGTCCGGCGTTGAAGCTCCGGACACAAACAAGTCGCCTGTACCTTCCGTCTCAATTGTTTCGACGGTCACCAGCGGGGCTTCAGAATTGGTAGCAGAGCCTGCTGTTTCTGGATCGGCGGTTTGTGGCCCGGCGGTTTGTGAGCCGGCGGTTTGCGGCTCAGTGGTTTCTGGCTCTGTGGTTTCTGGTCCAGCAGTTTCTGATCCAGCGGTTTCCGCTCCAGCGGTTTCCGCTCCAGCGGTTTCTGCTCCAGCGGTTTCTGCTCCAGCGGTTTTTGGCCCAGTGGTTTTTGGCCCAGTGGTTTCTGGCTCAGCGGTTTGCGGCTCAGCGGTTTGCGGCTCAGCGGATTCTGGTCCAGCGGTTTCTGGCCGGGCTGTCAGCGAGCCGGTGGTTCGTGGCCCGGCTGTTTCTGGTCCGGTAGTTTCTGGCCCGGTGGTTTGTGACCCGGCTGTCGTCGCCCCATCAGGCCTGTCTGACAGAGCGGATTCAGGGCTGGCGGTGGTCTCAGGATCGGCCTGTGGCGGTTGCGTCAGGATAGTGCCGGCCGGTGGTAGCAACAGTGCGACATCGCCCTGCCCGTTCTGCTGGTCTGGCTGCTGGTCTGGCTGCTGGTCCCTTTGCTGGTCTGGTCGAATGACCGTGGCCGGAGTCTGCCAGACGGTGCTCGGTTTTCCGGGCCTGTCGAGCATGACAATAGCCGACTCATCCGGCTGTTCCGGTACCGCGACGGTGACACTTTGAACGGATACGATCGGTTCCTCCGCCGTATCGGAGGTGCTGCGGACAACAAGCTGATGTCCGCCCACCGCCAGTGGCACGTCCAGCACCAATGCCCACTCGCCCGACGAATTGGCTGTGGCTTTCGCCAAGACACTGTCGCCCGAGATAATTTCGATCCGGTCCCCGGGTGATGACAGGCCGGCAAGCACTGCAGAGCCGTCAGGTTCCACCCGGACAATATCAAATGTCGGCAACTCATCGCTTTGCGGTGTCACAGCTAATTCTTCCTGCCCGGCAGCAGGCTGCTCGGTGGAAACCACAGGCGCTGCTTTGCCGGATGCAGATTGTGATGGCTGGGGCCGTCCGGTCCCCTGCGCCGATTGAGGCGCATCGCCGGAGGTGTTTCCAGTGTTCTCCACGGGTTCAGAATCGGGCAGTGGCTCAGAGCCGGGTAAATTTTCGGTGGCAGGCAGCGGAACCGTACCCAGTCCGGCCAGCGACTGGCGCAAACTTTTTAAGGAAACCACGCCACTCCCGACAATCAGAAAACCGATGACAATGGCTGCGCCCAGACCTCCTGCGGTCAGGGCCAAAGCATAAGTTCTGCGGGATCGGGCTGGAGCGGGCTGGCTCGGCTCTGGTGGTTCACTCGAACCCGATGCTGTCGAAGGGTCACTCATGGTCAGATCGATCCGATTTCATCGCGTTCCCGTTTGCGGACAGTTCAACGACACTGTTTGAACAATAAATTCACACCAGATTATGGTAGTTAACTGCACAAACCCTCTATATCCGTGTAACTACATTCTGTTAACCGTTCCTAAAATGCTTTTCCCGGCATAACAAGCTCAAGGTCAGCACGCCAGAATGCTGACTGAGGGTAAACTCAGGGCGAATCCAAACGCGCGAACCTTGCGGAAGGTAATCTGACTTATGGGCAAAATTTCTTCGCTTTGCGTATATTGTGGCGCTGGCAGCGGCAAAGACCCGGCTCATATGGCGGCCGCGTCGGCGTTGGGACGCATTCTGGCGGAACAAAAAATTCGCCTGATTTACGGTGGCGGAACCATTGGCATGATGGGCGCTGTGTCTTCCGCGGTGATCGAGAATGGTGGACAGGTGACTGGAATCATTCCCAGATTTCTGCTGGACATGGAAGCATCGCATGCCGAGCTGGAACGTCTCGACGAATTGATCCTGACGGAAGACATGCATGAACGCAAACGCACCATGTTTGATCGCTCAGATGGTTTTATCGCCCTGCCCGGCGGCATCGGAACCCTGGAAGAACTTGTCGAACAATTGACATGGGCGCAGCTCGGCCAGCACCAAAAGCCGGTGCTGCTGGCCAATATCAACAAGTTCTGGCAGCCGCTGATCGATCTGATTTCTCACATGCAGGACGAGGCCTATATCAGAAAAGGCTTTGAGGTGAGTTTTCTCAATACCGATCAGGTTGACGAGATAATGCCGTTGTTGCGCAATGCTGTACGCGAAGAAACAGGCTCAGACGCGCCGGTTGGTCGTGTTGCCAGGCTTTAGACCGTCTCCTGGGTACATTAAATCATTTGACCACATTTGCCCGTAACAATTTGTATTCGATACTCTCCAGCAAAGCCGCAAAGGACGCATCGATGATGTTGGACGACACGCCGATTGTAGACCAGCGGTTGCCCTCGCCGTCCCTGCTTTCGATCAGCACACGGGTAATCGCTTCAGTGCCACCGTTCAGAATGCGGACTTTGAAGTCGACAAGTTCCAGATCCTCGATATAGGCATTATAGACACCCAGATCCTTGCGCAACGCCTGATCCAGCGCGTTGACCGGGCCATTGCCTTCGGCCACCGACATGAACTCCTCGCCGCCAACTGAGATTTTGACGATGGCTTCCGTCACAGTGACAAGCTCTTTGCGGGCGTTGAAGCGGCGTTCGACCATGACGCGGAAACTGTCGACAGTGAAGAAATCCGGAACCGTGCCAAGACGCCGCCTTGCAAGCAATTCAAGAGAGGCATCCGCTGCTTCATAGGCGTAGCCCATTGCCTCACGTTGCTTGATATCCGCCAGCAATCCATCCAGTCGGGGATCCGACCGGCTGACCTTCAGGCCAAAGCGCGTCAGCTCGGAAATCAGATTCGATTTTCCGGCCTGATCGGACACCATGACGTGACGCTTGTTGCCGACACTTTCAGGCGGCACATGCTCGTATGTTTCCGGCGCTTTCAGCAAGGCCGAGGCATGGATCCCTGCCTTGGTAGCGAAGGCGCTGTCGCCGACATAGGCTGCCTGCCGGTTCGCGGATCGATTCAACAATTCCTCAAAAGCCTTTGAAAAAGAAGTAATTTTTCTCAGGATTTTGTTGGAAATGCCAATTTCAAACCGCTCCGAATAAGCCGGCTTCAGCTTCAGAGTCGGAATGATTGAAATCAGGTTTGCATTGCCGCAACGTTCGCCGACGCCGTTCAATGTGCCCTGTATCTGGCGCACACCGGCTTCGACAGCCGCCAGCGTATTGGCCACCGCATGCTCTGTATCATCATGCGCATGAATGCCGAGATGATCACCCGGCACATGTTTGATAACTTCGCCGATTATCTTGCGAATTTCGGTTGGCAAGGTTCCGCCATTGGTATCGCACAGCACAACCCAGCGCGCCCCGGCCTCATAGGCGGTTCTGGTGCAGGCCAGCGCATAGTCCGGGTTGGCCTTGTAACCATCGAAGAAATGTTCGCAATCCACCAGCGCCATTTTACCGGCGGAAACCGTCGCACGGACTGACGCGTCAATCCCCTCCAGATTTTCCTCGTTGGTGCACCCCAACGCGACACGCACATGATAATCCCAGGCTTTTGCGACAAAGCAGATGGCATCGGCGCTGGCACTCAGGAGTGCCTGGAGGCCGGGATCATTATCCACCGAGCGCCCTGCCCGCTTGGTCATGCCGAAAGCCGTGAATACCGCTTTGGCAGTGCGCTTCTCGCTGAAAAACGCCGTATCAGTGGGATTTGCGCCGGGATATCCGCCTTCGACAAAATCCAGACCCATTTCATCCAGCATGGACGCAATCTGAATCTTGTCTTCCAGCGAAAAGTCGATTCCCGGCGTCTGCTGGCCGTCGCGCAATGTGGTGTCGAACAAATAGAGACGTTGTTTCTGCATGTTGTGTCCTGGCGGCGCGCCAGTAACCGCGCCTGTTGTGGATATCGATCGTTCGTCCTAGCGGTCCGGACCAGTTTCCGGCGGCCAGATTTTGGTGTCTTTATCGGGATGCTGATAGCTGTCCAGAGACGCCATGAAGCGCGCTTCGTCACCGTCTGGTTCAATATGGCGAAACGGCAGCGTTGCCAGCGTGTCGACAAAAGGCTGCTTATCAGCGGGACTGACCTGAACCACCGGCGCTGCCAATTGCGGCTGGTCCAGCGCGCCAATGGCTATCTCCGTCTCCGCGCCATAATCGTAGCTTAACGGGGTGCCGCAATCGGCACAAAATCCGCGCCGCACCTTGTTGGAGCTTTGAAAGAACTTTGGCGCACCGCGCGTCCATTCCAGCTCATAAGCCGTGACGAGCGGCGCATAAAAGCCACCGAAAGCTTTCTGGCACATCCGGCAATGACAGATCGAGGCATTCCCCAACCGGCCAATGCGAAAGCGCACAGCACCACACTGGCAGCCGCCGCTGATTGCATCTCCACTCATCTGATGTTCTCCCATTTGGTTTCGCGTTCGCCGGTCTCCGGGTTTTTTCCGTCATTCAGTTGAATGCCCTTTGCACGCAAATCATCACGGATACGATCCGCCTCTGCCCAGTTTTTGTCTTTCAGGAATAGAAGCCGCTCATCAATTCGCGAATTCAGATCTCTTGGCGCAGTGGCGAAATCATCTTTTGTCACGGTATCTTCAGCGTATTTCGGATCGATCCGATGAGTTAATGTTGGGTCGTATCCTTGAATTTTTAGTTCGCCGCTTTCGGCTTCAGTTGACACGAGATCTGCCAATAAATTGAAACCCATCAATTCGAGACCGCCTTTCAGATATGAAACCTGTTCGCCTCCAGTGACACGATCGGTATTGGCTTCATCCGAATATCCTGCCATGAGCTGAAAAAATTCATGGGTGTCCAAATTATTGGCCAGTGCAGCGACTGCTTCCTGCGATATTTGCCCTTCAACTTCGCGGCCCCACTTTACTAAGGTTCTGGTCCATTTTAACAATTGATTTTCAGCTTCCATCAGCCGAGCAACAGTCCAGTCGATAGGCTGTCCGTACTGGGTTTTCAGCATTGCCAAACGTAATATCCGACCATGCCATTTGCGCCCGCCGAATTTGTCGGTTTGCAGCAAATCATTGATTGTTATGAAATTGCCGAGCGATTTTGACATTTTCTCGCCTTCGACCTGAACAAATCCATTATGCATCCAGATGCTGGCCATTTTTGAAGTGCCGAAGGCGCAGCGCGACTGGGCGATCTCGTTTTCATGGTGCGGAAATGTCAGATCAATACCACCGCCGTGAATATCAAACACTTCACCAAGATGTTTTTCCGCCATCGCCGAACATTCGATATGCCAGCCCGGCCGGCCCGGCACTGATATTCCGCCCGGAGAGGCCCAGGACGGCTCGCCCGGAGCGGATGGCTTCCAGAGCACAAAATCGGCGGAATTTTCCTTGTAGTCGGTATCCTCAATACGTGCGATGGCGAGCATTTCGTCCAGAGGCCGGCCCGACAACTGCCCGTATTCAGCCATTGATGCCACTTCAAACAGAACATGGTCCTTATGCACATAGGCATGGCGGCATGTGATCAACTGCTCGATGATCGTTTTCATTTCTTCGATATGGTCGGTGGCGCGCGGCTCGACAGATGGCTTAAGCACCCCCAACTTCGCTATGTCCTCATGGAACTGGCGAGTTGTGCGCCGGGTCACATCCTCGATTGAAACCCCTTCTTGCGCAGCACGGGCATTTATCTTGTCATCGACATCGGTGATGTTGCGGACATATGTGACGTGCTCCGCGCCATACAGATGGCGCAGCAGTCGGAACAGGACATCAAACACAATGATCGGACGAGCGTTGCCGATATGGGCGAAATCGTAGACCGTCGGGCCACAGACATAGAGCCGCACTTTTGACGGGTCGAGTGGCTCAAAGCGCTCTTTTCCGCGTGTCATCGTATTGTAGAGCCAAAGCTCCGGCTGAGTATCCATAAGTGCTTTCCCGCTTCGCCAGACCATATCTGCTGATCCGGACAGACTGAAACCAGCCTGTCATGATCGCCGGCCTCGCGATGCAGCTTCAATATAGGGGAAGAAGACACGGTTCGCGGACCAGCGGGCTGTTAACCCCTGATAATAATTCCGCAAATACAAATCGGCTGATGCGCCATTCTCTGTCCACCGTGTTTACCGGCTGCACTAAAGGCCGTTTCGCGCAAGGCGTCAAGCCTGAAATAGGGAATGGAAAACCGGGAGTTTTCTGAACCGAAACTGAACAACGGGGTCAGTCCAGGTTCATTCCGTTTACGGCAGAATTGGAGCAACAATAAGGGAAGGGAACCAAATGGCGCGTTTTGTGTTTATACTCTCATGTACACTCATCGTCTTGAGCAGCGCTCTGGTCGTGGCTCAGTTTGACCGGTCTGCCGGATCGGGTTTCAGCAATGAGACGAAGGCGTCGATCAATCGATGTATGCAAACGCGCAACTATTGCGGAAAGATGTAATCGGACGGACATTTACCGGCTTGCCTCTCTATGAGGTTTATGGTTCAGCAAGGTAAACCTGAGATAGATAACCGAAAACTTGATCTGAGTGACGGAGCCAAATGCCAAGATTCCCGCTTAAATGTTACCGCTCCGCCGTGCTTTTGGCATTCGGCATTTTGCTTGGGACGAGCGTTGCTGCCCAAGCGCAGTCGCGAATCTGTAATGATCTTGAAAACCGACTGGGATCGCTGCAAAATGGCGGATCTGTTACCAACAACCGCGAATACCAGCGTTACAACAACGCCGCGCAGAAACTGCGCAAACGCCTCGCTGGCGCTCAAAACCAGGCCCGTCGGGCGCGCTGCCGGACCAGCGGTATCCTGTTATTTCAAAGCCGTGAATGTTCCGGTCTGAGCGGGGAAGTCAGGCAACTGGAAAGGGAACTGCGCAGTCTGGAATCGAAACGCTCCCGTTTTGTCCGTAATCCGCGAAGCACGCGGCGCGAACAGCGCGATCTGGTGATTGCGCTGGCACGCAATAATTGCGGCAGACAATATGAGCGGGCAGCGGCCAGATATGGTTACAGAAGCAACCTATTCAACCGGCGTGAAGAACCTGTGGAAGAATACCGGCCACCGAGAGTGACCCACTACCGGACCGTTTGCGTGCGCATTTGCGATGGCTATTTCTTCCCAATCAGTACGTCCACCACGGCGCAGAATTTTTCCCGGGACGAAGCTGTTTGCAAGGAGAAATTCCCGGAAACACAAGTCGAATTATTCTACCACCCAGAAGGCGTGGAGAATGCCATGGAAACGGCACAGTCGATGAGTGGCCAGCCCTACAGCTCTCAATCCTATGCCTTTCGCTATCGCGAAACCTATGACGCATCGTGCAAGTTCGACCGCCGCCGCCTGCAACAGACCCTTCTGCAAGTCACCGGACAAAGCACCGCACAATCCTCAAACCGGCGTATGAGCAATGTCGAATTCGGACAGAACGGTCCTGTACCCCTGCGCCGCCCGGTACTCGGTCTGGATCCGGAAACACAAATGAACCTGGCCGGGGATTTCCGTCCCAATGCGTTACCGTTGCCAGCTGAACTCGTGGTCGATCCACAGATCCGCGATGGTCAGCGCGTCAGGACAGTCGGGCCAGAACGGTTTTACGGCCAATCAGCGGCAAAAGTTTTGTCATCTCCGGTCCGGACTCTGATCCAGTAACCGCTTTGCGCAAGGGCATGAACAAAGCCCTGCCCTTGCGCCCGGTTTCGGATTTTACTGCATTTGCCCAATCCATCCACGTGGATTGCGACCAAGGGTCCTGCGGCAGCAAACCGACCGCCTTGGACACCATATCCCGGTCTTCATCATCAATCAGCGGCTTCGCACCCGATCTGACAATTTCGGCCCACCGGTCAGCATCCGGCAGTTTTTCCAGATTGCCACTGATTGCATCCCAGAACAGCGCGCCATCAACTCCGTCAGGCACAGTCAATCTGTCAGCCACAGCATCATAGGACAGGCCATGCAACAATTTTGCATTCAGGGCGTCCAGTTCAGCCACATTGAATCTGGCTGGTGACTTCGATACTTTCTGCGGATCAAACCGCTGCGCCAGGCCGGCCATGTCCGGGATTGGCTCAACCGCATCGGACGTGCCTATCAGGCTGGCCAGAGACGCTACCGCCATGGCTTCAAATCCGGCTTCCCGAAGTCCCTGGAGCGACAGAGAGCCCAGCCGTTTCGACAGGCCCTCGCCTTCTGATCCGGTCAGCAGATTGTGGTGGCCGAAGGCCGGCGGGATATATCCCAGAGCCCGGAAAATCGCAATTTGCGCGCCGGTGTTGGTAATGTGGTCAGCGCCACGGATGACATGGCTGATGCCAAAGGCGGCATCATCGATGATCGATGGCAAAGTATACAGCCATGAGCCGTCCTCACGCACCAGAACCGGGTCCGACATGGAGCCCAGATCCACAGTTTGCGGGCCCCTGAACACATCATCCCAATGAATTTCCGTACGCTCTATGGATAATACATCGTCCTTGTAATTCGGCAGCAGGAAGCGCCAATGCGGCTGTTTTCCTTCCGCTTCTAGTTTCTGGCGCTGGCCGTCGCTGAG
This sequence comes from Pararhizobium sp. IMCC3301, assembly GCF_030758315.1. Taxonomy (NCBI): domain Bacteria; kingdom Pseudomonadati; phylum Pseudomonadota; class Alphaproteobacteria; order Hyphomicrobiales; family Rhizobiaceae; genus Pararhizobium; species Pararhizobium sp. IMCC3301. The sequence continues at coordinate 4,543,207 of NZ_CP132336.1, read as the reverse complement.
TTCAAGCGCCGAGCGGTCATAAATCGGAGGAAGTCCGCGCGCGCGGCGCCGTGCCCGGCGGCGCTCCAACTCATCTTCGCTTTCATAACATGGATAAAGCAGACCCTTTGCCTTCAGCTCCTCAGTCACAAGCTGATAGTCGGCAAAGCGGGCTGACTGGCGTTCAACGCGCGCTGGCTCAATCCCCAGCCATGCCATATCTGCCAGAATACCGGTGGCAAACTCCTCTTTCGAACGCGCCTTGTCGGTGTCATCAAAACGCAGGATAAAACTGCCGCCATGCTGGCGCGCAAACAACCAGTTATAAAGCGCGGTTCTGGCGTTGCCGATGTGAATGCGGCCGGTCGGAGATGGCGCGAAACGAACAATTGGATTTGTCATGCTGGTTTGTGTTCCTGTGTGGCCGCCATGGATTCCTGCAGGGCTCGGGCACTCAAAGCTCTGGAAACGCCAAAAAGCACTCCCGAGGTGACAATGCAATAGGCGGCCATGGTGAGAAACTGGGTTTCCAGCGGTATGCCGTAATCGATCAGCCAGCCGATCACACCCGGTCCCAATGCGCTGGCAAATACCATGAGCGCGACAATCAATGAACGAATCTCTCCGAGATGTCTGACACCGTAGATTTCCGGCCACAAGGCGCCGAACAAGGTTGAAAACCCACCGCCATTAAGTCCCATCAACACAAATATGACGGGAATACTCCAGGGGCTGTCAAACAGGCCCAGAACCAGCAGTGCCGCCGATAGGGGCAACAGAAAAAACGGTAACATCGCGCGAGCGCTGAAGCGGTCGACACCAAATCCGGTGACAAGGCCGAATATCAGTGTGGTCAGCGCATAGAGTGAAAACCCGCTGGCAAACCATGACAGATCCCAGCCTTTCAGCTCAACCATATAGACCTGGTGGAAGAAAATCGCCGTGCCGATAAAGGGCGGTGACAGATATCCGAATGAGGCAATCCAGAACAATGGATCGCGTATCATTTCCGCGCGCGACCACTGGCGAACCGGATTGGATTTTCTGGATTTCCGGGGATTCTGGGGAATCCGGTCGCGGCCAAACAGCAGCCACATCGCGGGAATTGCGAACAGGACAATGCCCGCCGCAAAGATCAGCCAGGCAAAACGCCAGTCCAAAACCCCTAACAGCAGCACCACACTGAGCGGCAGCAGTGCCTCACCAATCTGATGTCCTGTGTTGGTAATGCTGACGGCCCTGCCGCGCGTCGCCTCAAACCAGCGTCCCACTGCCGTCAGGGCGGTGTGGCTCATCATGCCCTGGCCGAAAAACCGCAGCAGAAAAATCGCGAAAACCAGCATGGGCAACGAGGCAGCAGCGAACAGGAAAAGGCAGGCAATTGCCAGACCAAGCATCGCGACTGCGCCAACCTGGCGCGGCGTATAGATATCGACCAGCTTTCCGGCAAACATCATCAGCGCCGCACTGGCCAGCGTACCGAGCAGGTAAAGGCCGCCAAAATCGCCATTGCTGAGGCCGAATTCGGCGCGGATCTGGCCGCTATACAACGAAATGAAAAATGTCTGACCAAAGCTGGAGGAAAATGTCAGCAGCATCCCGGCCAAAAGCCATGGCGCATTCTGACGCAAAAAGGCAAGCATGCCTGTTCCCTCTCGAAGACCTTATTTCCGAATCGGAAGAATCGCTTAGCCGCGGTCTCTAAAGCGATTTGTGATGGGATAACGGCGATCGCGCCCGTAATTCTTTCTGGTGAGTTTCACGCCAGGCGCGGACTGTCTGCGCTTGTACTCAGCAATATAAAGCAGGTGCTCGATCCGTTCGACCGTCTTGCGATCATGCCCCCGTTCGACAATTTCCGCAATCCGCATTTCATGTTCGACAAGGCATTCCAGAATGTCGTCCAACACCTCGTAAGGCGGAAGGGAGTCCTGGTCGGTCTGGTTTTCGCGCAATTCCGCAGTTGGTGCCTTGGTCAGAATATTGACCGGAACCACTTCACCTTCCGGCCCCAATGCGCCTTCCGGGCGATGTGTGTTGCGCCAGGCACACAGATCATAGACCTGGATCTTGTAGAGATCCTTGATCGGATTGAAGCCGCCATTCATATCGCCATACAGAGTTGCATAGCCGACCGAGACTTCCGATTTGTTGCCGGTGGTGACCAGCATGGGGCCGAATTTGTTCGAAACCGCCATCAACAGCGCGCCGCGGGTCCGCGACTGAATATTTTCTTCGGCAACGCCAGGCTCCGCACCATCAAAAAGAGCCCCCAGGGCATCATGAAAGCCTTCCACCGGTGCAGAGATTGGAACAATGTCGTAGCGCACGCCCAGCGCATCAGCACAGGCCTTGGCGTCCACCAGGCTTTCATCGGAAGTGAACCGGTAGGGCATCATCAGGCAATGCACCCGGTCAGCACCCAGCGCATCGACGGCCATGGCAGCGCAAGCGGCGGAATCAACGCCGCCTGACAGACCCAGCACAACACCGTTGAAGCCATTCTTGTTGACGTAATCCCTCAGACCGAGAACGCAGGCCTGCCAATGCGCCTGTTTCAGTCCAGGCAGATCGGCCAAAACGCCCGGTACGGGCTTCCAGACACGACCGCCGTCAGCGCCCTCCTCCGCCCGCATGGTGACAGTCGCGATATCCTCTTTGAACTGTGGCATCTGCAACGCCAGCGTGCGGTCTGCGGCCAACACGAAGGAGCCGCCATCAAACACCAGTTCATCCTGTCCGCCCAGCTGATTGGTGTAGAGTACCGGCAAACCGGTTTCAACCACCCGGCGCACCAGAACCTGCTGGCGCAAATCCGCCTTCTCTGCCCAATAGGGTGAGCCATTGGGTACCAGCAGCATTTCTGCGCCGGTCTCCAGCAGGCATTCAGCGACTTCGTCATTCCAGGTATCTTCACAGATGGGAATGCCAAGGCGCACGCCGCGAAACGCAATCGGACCGGGCATGGGGCCGACAGAAAACAGCCGCTTTTCATCAAAAGTGCCGTAATTCGGCAGGTCAACCTTGAAGCGGACCCCTTTGACCTCGCCCTCATCTAGCACGGCGACCGCATTATAAAGCTGATCGTTTTCCAGCCAGGGCGTGCCGATCACGACGCCGGGACCGCCATCAGCGGTGTCTTTGGCCAGCGCAGCCACAGCCTCCATGCAGGCTTCAATGAAGGCGGGCTTCTTGACGAGGTCTTCGGGCGGATAACCGCAGATGAACAGCTCGGTCAGAAGCAGCAGATCCGCCTGCTGCTCCGCAGCGCGGCGGCGCGCGTCGCGGGCGAGCGCCAGATTTCCCGCAATATCGCCCAGTATCGGGTTCAATTGCGCAAGGGCTATGTTGAGTTCTGAAGGGGAGTCACTGGTCATGAACAGTCATTTAGCGTGCGAATTTAAATCCGTCTATCCCACATCAGGCAGTCTTTGCTTCAAGCGCTGTTTCGACCGCCGGGCTGAATGCATAGGCGTCCATCATAATGGCGCCAAATTGATGCGAGCGATGCACTTGCGTCGCTGAAGCATCCCTGCCGGCAGCACCGAGAGCGACATAAAATGGCAGCAGATGTTCATCTGTCGGATGGTTCTTTTCGGCAAAAGGTGCAAATTGCCGATACGCCAGCAAATCTTCGAGCGCGCCTTTGGAGAGTCTGTCATCCGTCCAGTTGGGAAATTCAGTGACCCAGTGCGGAGCAGCCGCATCGCGGTCTGCAAGTCCGGTCCTGCCGAAGACCGCACCCAGATTGTGGGTAAAAGACGCTGATCCGACGATCAGGATAGCTGTCGGCTTTCCAATCTCCGCACCCCACTTTTTGAGAAACCTGTGGGCGTCGGTCTGCTGCAGCACCAGATCGGGCGCTCCATGGGAGACAAAAATGGACGGAAGTTCAGCTCTGCCCATGACATCCGCTTTCTGATGATTATCCAGCATATTTTTGAGCTTTGTCAGCGCATCACGGCTTCTGTGTAACATTGCGGTATGAACGACTGATTTGCCGGCAGTCGGTCAACCGAGTGCGGAGTTTGCCGGGGGCACGCGAGTGTCAGATTTCCGGTCGGACAGATTGATCGGCCAGCAGGCAACGGGCCTGTCCGCCATGACCGACAATACGCAAATCCGGCTCATCGGTCCGGCAGGCAGCAATCGAGACCGGACACCTTGTGTGAAAGCGGCAACCCGGAGGAATTGCAGATGGTGAGGGTGGATCCCCTTCAAGCAATTTTCGCTGCCGCGTCGCCTCAATCCGGGGGTCGGCAGAGGGCACCGCGGACAAGAGCGCTTGAGAATAGGGATGTGCGGGCGCATCGAATACGCCTTCCGCGCTTCCTTCTTCCACGACCTGCCCCAGATACATGACCGTTACCGAAGTGCACATTTCACGGATTACGGCCAGATCGTGCGCCACCATGACGATGGTCAGGTCGAGTTCCTGACGCAGTCGCATGAACAGGTTCACTATCTGCGCCCGGATAGAAACATCCAGTGCCGACAATGGCTCATCGCAAATCAGAATGCCAGGGTCCAGCGCCAGCGCCCGCGCGATCGACACGCGCTGCCTCTGGCCCCCGGAAAGAGAACGCGGCAGACGATCCAGAACCGTGTCCGGGAGGGAAACAAGCTGCAACAGATCGGCAATCCGGGCCTGTCTGCCTTTCAGGCCGTGGATAAGCAACGGTTCTTCCAAAGTCTGCCGAACGGTCTGGCGACGGCTCATCGAACCAAGCGGGTCCTGAAATACAAATTGCACGTTGCGTGCAAAATCAAGACGGTTCTCTTTTTGCCACTGGCCGCGTTCACGGCCTGCGATGTGCACCTGGCCGGACGTGGCTTTCTGCAATCCGACGATGGTGCGTGCCAGAGTGGTCTTGCCACAGCCGGATTCTCCGATGATGCCGTGGAAGGCCCCGCGCGTCACACTGAACGATACGCCGTCAACTGCCCGTGTCGCGCCCCCCCGATTATTGGGATAATGCACCTTGAGATGTTCTACCTCAATCGCAGGAATTTCAGACATGAGCATCCCTTTCGCGAAGAGCAACAGGGCATGCCACAGACCGATTGCCGGGCAATGCAACCAGTAACGGACGTTGCACCCTGCATTTGGGTTCAACCTGCGCGCAGCGGTCAGCGAAGCGACAGCCCGGCTCCAACTGTGTCTGGTTAGGCGGCAGACCGGGTATTTCGGTCCGCTCCGCTCCGCGCGGTGCCCGGAAATCCGGGACGGACGCCAATAACCCTCGCGTGTAGGGATGAATTGGATCGGTCAGCACGTCAATCACCGGACCCTGTTCGGCGATCTGGCCTGCATAAAGCACCACCACCCTGTCCGCAGCAGCTGCGACTGCCCCGATGTCATGTGTGATCAGGATGACCGCGATCTGCTCGGTGCGCTGGATATCGCGTAAAAGTTCCAGGATCTGGGCCTGCACTGTCGCATCAAGCGCTGTTGTCGGTTCGTCAGCGATCAGCACCTTTGGCTGCGCCGCCAGTGCCAAGGCAATCATTGCGCGTTGCAGCATCCCACCCGACATTTCGTGCGGGTAGCGATTGAAGCGGTCCCGGGGGTCAGGAATTCCGGTACGGGCGAGCAAAGATACAGCCTTTTCGCATGCCGCAGCGGCCGACAGGCCGAGATGGCGGCGGGCTTGCCTGGCAAGCTGCGGCCCGACTTTCTTCATCGGGTTGAGCGCGCTCATCGGATCCTGGAAAACGACACCGAAAGTGCCGCCGCGCAGGCGCGACAGCCGCGATGCATCCATGGTCAGCAAATCCTGACCGTCGACCTTGACTTTCCCCCTCATATCGATGCGGATACCCTCTGGCAGCAGGCCGAGAGGTGCCAGGGTCATCACTGTCTTGCCAGATCCGCTTTCGCCGACGATGGCGACCGTCTCCCCGGCGGAAACATGGAAACTGACACCGTCAACCGCGCGCACGCTGACTGTGGGTGCATAAAGATCGACGACCAGGTCTTCGATCTCATAGATCGGTGCGGTCATGAGCGGGCCTCTGTCTCAATCTTTGCGCGCGCCACTTCCTCCGCTGTGCGGACAGCCCGCCTGTTGCGAAAGGCGAAACGTGAAATTGGATGTGGCACCTTACTGAGCGCAAAGGCCTCACCCAGCAGATTGAAGCTGACCACGACAAAGGTCAGCGCGAGACCGGGCAAGATCACCAGATGCGGACTTTGTTCAATATAGCTCATACCGTCGACCAGCATCTGGCCCCATTCCGGAGTCGGAGGCTGCACGCCAAGTCCAAGAAACGACAGCGTAGCTATCGAGATTACCAGCGCGCCGGCGTCGGCGCTGGCATAGACGATCACAAGCCCCAGCACATGCGGGAGGATGTGGCGTGTATATATCCAAAGATGGCTTGCGCCCATAACCCGGGCCGCTTCGATGTAGGGCAACTGGAGTTCGGTTGCCACGACAGAGCGGCTCATTCGCGCATAGTTGGCCCACCACGCCATGGTCAGCGCAAAAATCATCGCCCAGTATCCGGCTCCCAGAATACCGATCAGAGCCAAGGCAAAGATCAGACTGGGCAACGCCAGAATGATGTCGATAATCGAAATCATGACCAGTTCAACCACGCCACCGACATAGCCGGCGAACGAGCCAATCACTACGCCAATCACCAAAGCTGAAACAAGCACAATTGCCATTGCCACCATGGAAACGCGGGCACCTCCCAGTAGACGGCTGAAAAGGTCCCGGCCCAGATAGTCGGTTCCCAGCCAATGGGTGGCGTTGGGCCCCTGCAACAGAGCGGAATAGTCCTGCTGGGCCGGATCAAAAGGCATGATCCAGGGCGAGAAGATCGAAACCAAAATGATCACAGTCACCGGTAACAGCGGCAACCAAGGCAACGCGGAAAGTTTTCGAAGAAACATGAGTTAGCCTTCTGCCCGGCGCAGACGCGGATCGATGAACATGCAGAGCATGTCGACGAGAAAATTGACACTGACGAAGAAGACGACCAGCAGAAACAGGCTTGCCTGCATTCCGATGAAATCGCGAAACCGGATTGCGTCGATGAAGAAAGAACCGACCCCACGCAGGGCAAACACCGTCTCGACCACGATCGCGCCAATCGTCATCAGTGTGAACTGGGCGCCGAAAGTCGTCAGATATGGCACTGCGATATTCGGCAACGCCTCGTTTCGCAGTACCTGACCACGGGTCAGACCCTTGGCGAATCCTGTTGTCGCAAATGGCCGCGACATGGTCTCTTGTAAATTAACCCGGACAACGCGGGACAGGACAGAAGCGGGAAACAGAGCAATGGTCAGCGAAGGCAGCACCCAGGAAGACGCCCCCGATGTTCCGAAGCTGGGCAGCCATCTCAGGCTCACCGAAAACACCAGAACCAGCAGCGCAGCGACAAAGAAATTAGGCGTCGATGCACCCAGCAGAGCGCCGCCATGCAGGATTTTGTCGAGGACACCACCATTGCTGGCTGCGCCGCCCAGGCCGGCTCCGACAGAAACCACCAGCGCAATCAGGCCACCGTAACCCAGAAGCAGGCCGGTGACCGGAATGCGCTCTGCAAATTCTTCGGAAATCAGTTTTCCGGTCCGCAGGGAAATGCCGAAATCTCCGGTAATGGCGTTGCTGAACCAAGCCAGATATCGAACCGGCAGCGGATCGTTGAGCCCCAGTTCGTCCTCGATTCGGGCGATCATCGCAGCGTCTGCGCCGGCGCCCGCAGCCCGCTCGGCGATCAGAGCTGCGACATTGCCCGGCGCCGCTGAAATCAGGGCGAATAGCGCGGCCGAAGCCGCAAGAATTAGAAGAACGGCAAGCACAAAACGCCGCATCAGGATGCGTTGCATGAAGGACAACCCTTATTGGTGACGGTCTCCGACCGCGGGCAGTTGGAGACCGTCACGTTTGTCAGGCGGATATGCCTTTAAATGGCAGATCGTAATCAGTTGCAGGGAGGCTGAAGCCTTTCAGGCGGGGCGAGTGCGCCCAGATGCGCTGCTGTACCACCAGTGGGCAGACTGCGACATTGTCCCAGAGCCAGTCGTAAATCGCCTGGATTTTTGCCTCGCGCTCCGGGCCTGTGGCGTCAAGCCCTGCAGCAACAATCGGATCAAGTGCGTCAGAGACGTAAATCTTGCCATCGGGTCCGGTGTCGGTGGCAGTCATAAAAGATGCCCCAAGCGATCCATGGGGATCGTAGGGAGCGCCATAGGTGGTAAAAAACGCTAGGTCATATTGAAATGCCGGCCGCCGTTCGTGCATGGTGGCGTTGTCTACCGACGACACTTTTACTTTGATGCCAATCTCGCCAAGCATGCCCTGCACCATCTCTGCGATCCTGCGGGAGCCGGGCAAAGATTCCTCCGACACAAGCAGATCGAGACTCAAATCCGTTCCATCTTTTGCCCAGCCGCCATCGGATTCGCTCCAGCCGCCTTCTGCCAGAGCTGCTTTTGCAGCAGCAACATCGCGAGTCGGAATTTCGTGCCGCTTGCCGGACAGCGGGATGATACTGGGAAACACATCAGCAACCGGATCGGCGAATCCCTCGAACAGAACCTTGGCAATAGCGGCCCGGTCAATTCCCGTGAACACGGCCTTTCGGACTGCGATATCCTGTACCAAAGGGGAGACCGGCGAGAATCCGATATGCATTACTGCCGTTCCAGGCTCTGCCACGACCGGAATACCTTCACTTTCAAGGGCACGGGCACGGCGTGGTGACAGCGTGGCAACCCAGTCTCCGCCAATTACGTCCAAATCACCCGACCGCAGGCCGTTTGCGCGGGCCAGTTCATCCGGCACCACAATCAGTTCGATTTTTTTGAATTTGGGTTTATCACCCCAATAATTCTCGTTCCGCACCAGTACAGTCCGCGAACTATCATAGCTTTCCACTATCCATGGGCCGGTACCGATCGGTGCCGTCTGCGCACCGTCCGCATTGACTGCTTTGGGTGACAGGAACCGCACCGGGCGAACGATTGTCAGTTCCAGCAGACCCGCAGGCACCGGGCGTTTGAGATGAACGGTGATTTTGTTCGGAGCGTCGATACTGATGCTGTCATAAGCGTCTGCGATGCCGATCCAGTTGAAATCAGCAACTCCCATCCATCGTTTGAGGTTCCATTCTGCAGCGGCCGCGTCAAATGGTGTGCCGTCAGAGAATTTCACGCCTTCACGCAGATCGAAGCTGATCGACCGTTCATCTTGTGCAACCTGCCATGCGGTTGCGAGACCGGGTTCAAGCTTTCCGCCTTGCCCATAGTGGATCAACGCGTCGAAAACGACTGTATAAGCCGAGAGAGTCGAGACGTTCTGGAGAAGATCGAGATCGCCGGTTTCGGCGGCAATGGCGATTTTTAGAACTTCATGTCCGTTTGCCACGGAAATGCGCGGCAGTGCTGCAATCAGCGCAAATGCAGATGCCGCCTGAAACAGGTTTCTGCGGTTCATTGTAAGCATTTTTCCCTCCGTTAAATCGTTGTTTGATCATGAGCGTGACCAATTGACTCATAAAACTACTTTAATGTCTATACATATTTCTGTCATTTACCTTTGTTGAGAGGACGATCATGCCTGCCACAAGAGTAGCTGGCCGTCTCGCAAGTGAGTTGCTGTTTCAGCCATTGGTCGGCCAGTGCGGATGAAGATCGTCGATCACGACGGCGTGCCGGTGATCGGCGGCATCATATTCACGAAGGTGCGGGTGGCCGGCTGGCAAATCGGGATGTGTGTGTGATACGGACGCGGTATCGCCGCGCGGCCACAAAACCACCCCACCCATCATTCCGAAAATTGCAAGCAGAGCGAGGCTTACAAATGCCGAGGCAGCGCCCAACGTGGTTATCAGCCAGCCTGCAAGAGGATAGGTGACAAGCCAACAGGCGTGTGACAGGGCAAAATAAGCCGCATAGATAGCTGGCCGGTCTTCAGGGTGGGCGGAGCGCTTCAACAGCCGCCCGGAAGGCGTCAACACGGTCGAGTATCCGACACCGATGACGAACCATCCTGCCAGAAGGGGATACCATTGGAGGCCCGTGATCAGCGACATTCCGGCGAGTGCCAGTAATGTGACGACAAGCAAGGCGGCCCCGCCTATCATTACCGGTCGGTCCGGCCTGTTACGCAACAGCCGGGGCAGCAGGAGGGCGGCGAACATAGAACCGCCGCCAAATGCGCCAAGGGTAACGGCCACCTGTGTATCACCGAAATCCAGATCGGAGCGCACCAGCACGACGGTGTTGACCAGGACCATTGCCCCTGCAGCCGCCGCCGCAAAGTTCAGCGACAAAAGCCCGCGCAGACGCGGCGTGGCGAGGTATGTGCGCAGTCCTCGCGTGGTGCGGTCGTAGATGCCGCGCCGAGTGGTCGCAACCGGGCTCGGCAGCAAAACGGATAAAACCAAAACGGCAGAGCCGACAAATCCGATGACGGTTCCGAAAAACAAGGCCTGATAGCTGACGAAGGCCAACAGGAGCGCGGCCAGCATTGGGCTGATCAGATTTTCAAGATCATAAGCCAGCCGTGACAGCGACAAGGCACGGGTATAGCGATCTTCCTGTGGCAGGATATCAGGGATCGTCGCCTGGAATGTCGGCGTAAACGCAGCAGATGCGGATTGCAACACGAATATCAGCACATAAACCTGCCAGATATCGCTCACAAATGGCAGGCAAAATGCAACAACTGCGCGGATCAGATCAAGGCTGACCAGCATGGCTCTGCGCGGCCAGCGGTTGGCGAAGGCTCCGGCGATCGGGGCTATGCCCACATAGGCCACCATCTTGATGGTGAAGACCGTTCCCAGGACAAGCCCTGCCCGCTCGCCCGCAAGGTCGTAGGCGAGCAGTCCCAGGGCGACCGTGGCCAGCCCTGTGCCCAGAAGGGCAATGATCTGCGCCATGAAAAGATGGCGGTAAGTGCGATCCGCAAGAACTTCTAACACCAAAAACTCCGCTACAGCAGTTTCGCCATCAAACGCAATTCATCAAGGTCATTCTCACCGCCGTTGCCGAGGCAATGGTCGATATGGTCATGAATCAGCGCACGTTTCGCATTCACTATGGCGCGCTCAACGGCTTGCATCTGGGTCGCAATCTCGACGCAGGGTTTCCCGCTTTCAAGCATGCCAATAACGTGACGCAGATGTCCCTCAGCCCGTTTCAGCCGTGTGACAAGTGCAGGATGAGTTGTATGAATATTCGGATCCGGCATACCTGCTCTATATCCCCCCAGGGGGGATATTGCAAGAACGGTGAAGTCTACCGCGCCCATGACCCGTACGCAGATGAATCGATCCTTGCCGGGATATCCACCAAACCTGGCCTCATTGCCTTTGGCCGACTCTCCCCGGCATCATGATGCCCAATCGACTCGCATGATCCGAGGCACCATCTGCCAAGAAAAAGCCCCGGTCGATGACCGGGGCTTGCAGTAGTTTTTTCGGAAAGTCTGTTGCTATTCGGCCGCGTCGCTGGCCGCAACCTGTGTTCTGTTGCGCTTGCGCTTCAGACGGTCGGCGATCAGAAACGCCAGTTCCAGAGCCTGATCTCCATTGAGACGCGGATCGCAATGGGTGTGATAGCGATCCGACAGCTCGTCATCGGTAATTTCCCGGGCACCGCCGGTGCATTCGGTGACATTTCTGCCGGTCATTTCAATGTGGATGCCACCGGGATAGGTTCCCTCGGCTTCATGCACATCAAAAAAGCCATTCACTTCAGACAGGATCCGGTCAAACGGCCGGGTCTTGTAGCCGTTTGAGGCCTTGATCGTATTGCCATGCATCGGATCGCACGACCACACTACAGAGCGCCCTTCTCGCTGCACTGTACGAATGAGACGCGGCAGGTGCTCGAAGACTTTGTCATGACCAAAGCGGGCGATCAGCGTGACACGACCTGCCTCATCATCGGGATTGACGATATCGAGCAGCTTGATCAGCTCATTTTCATCCAGGGTCGGGCCGCATTTGATGCCAACCGGGTTTTTGATACCGCGGAAAAACTCAACATGAGCATGATCCGGCTGGCGCGTTCTGTCACCGATCCAGACCATGTGGCCGGAGGTGGCATAGTAGTCGCCGGAAGTGGAATCGAGGCGCGTCAGGGACTGTTCATAGCCCAGCAGCAGCGCTTCGTGGCTGGTGAAGAAATCCGTTGTCCGCATCCGCGCGGTGTTTTCCGGGTCGATGCCACAGGCGCGCATGAAATTCAGCGCATTGGATATCTGATCGGATAATTCCTCATAGCGCTCTGACTGAGGGCTGTCCTTGAGGAAATCAAGCGTCCAATTATGGACATGTTCCAGATTGGCATAACCGCCCTGCGCGAAGGCGCGCAGCAGGTTGAGTGTCGCCGCTGACTGGCGGTAGGCCATTTCAAGGCGCGCCGGATCGGGATATCGGCCCTGCGGAGTGAAATCAATGTCGTTGATGATATCACCGCGATAGCTCGGCAATTCTTCAGACCCGATGGTTTCCATATCGGACGAGCGGGGCTTGGCGAACTGGCCGGCAATGCGGCCGACCTTTACGACCGGAACGGCAGCGGCATATGTCAGAACCACCGACATTTGCAGGAATACACGGAAGAAATCGCGGATATTATCCGGATGATGTTCGGCAAATGACTCTGCGCAATCACCGCCCTGCAACAGAAAACCGTTGCCACGGGAAACGTCAGCCAGTTGCGACTTGAGCCGACGGGCCTCACCTGAAAAAACCAGCGGCGGATACGACGACAGACGTTTTTCAGCCGCTTCCAGGGCTGCCTGATCCTGATAATTCGGGACCTGTTTTACAGGGAAGCCGCGCCAGCTTTGTGGGCTCCAGGTGGTCATGTCATCAACTCCTTAACTGTAATCGGCAGGTGCCGTTCCTACGGACCCTGCGCCGACCCTTTTGCGGGTGGCGGTATATACACATGATTACCTCCAGATTCAAAGGTTTCCCGGTCAATTTTCGTCAAGCTGTCAGACAGGTCTGAAAAGTTGTATTTTTACAGGCCTTTGTGGCAGATTGTCTGGACATGCAGGAGGCGCAAGAGACCATGGGAAAACATCAGCAGGAACCGGATTTCACACTTGGCATTGAAGAAGAATATCTGCTGGTTGACCTGGAATCCCGGGACCTGGCTGTCGATCCACCTGCCGGGTTCATGGATGATTGCAAAAAAGCCCTTGGCGAGCATGTCACGCCGGAATTTCTGCGGTGCCAGGTCGAGGTCGGCACAGCGGTCTGTGCAACTCTGGACGAAGCCAGAACCCAACTGAAGCATTTCCGCCGCACAGTTGCCAACGCTGCGGGAAGCTATGGACTTGCGCCAATCGCCAGTTCCACCCACCCCTTTGCCAAATGGGACCGTCAGCAGAACACCGACAAGGAACGCTACAATACACTGGCAAACGACCTGCAGGTTGTAGCGCGCCGCATGGTTATCAGCGGCATGCATGTGCATATCGGGATTGAAAATGACGCCTTGCGCAATGATCTTTTCAACCAGCTGACTTATTTCCTGCCGCATTTGCTGGCTCTGTCGACCAGTTCACCCTTCTGGCAGGGGCGGAATTCCGGGCTGAAATCCTATCGCCTTTCGGTGTTTGACGAAATGCCAAGAACCGGCCTGCCCTATGGCTTCGACAGTGCCGATGAATATCGCCGCACTATCGAGACGCTGGTCAAGGCCGGCGTCATCGAGGATGCGACAAAGGTGTGGTGGGATTTACGCCCCTCACACCGCTATCCAACCCTGGAATTGCGCATTACCGATGTCTGCACCCGGCTGGAAGATGCGCTGTCGATTGCAGCGCTGTATCGATGCCTTGCACGCATGCTGTATCGCTTGCGGGTCGCCAATCAACGCTGGCGCAATTATTCGCACTTTCTGATCAACGAAAACCGCTGGCTGGCGCAACGTCACGGGGTTGAAGGCAAACTGATCGATTTCGGCGCCGGCACGGCAGTGCCCTACTCGGACCTTATCGAGGAATTGATCGAACTGGTTGAAGAAGATGCGCAGGCGCTGGATTGTGCTGCTGAAATTCAACACTGCCGGACCATTGTCGAGAATGGCACCAGCGCGGAGCGCCAGTTAGCAGTGTTTGAAAAAGCCAGGGATTGTGGCCTGGATGATGAAGCCGCCCTTCGAGGGGTGGTGGATCATCTGATCGCCGAAACCCTTGAAGAGTGCGGCCAGAACTGAGCGCTCAAAGGCCGGAGATCGAATAGCCGCCATTTTTGGTTTTTTCGGCATTGATGATCCGGGCGTCCGGCTGCCTTGAGAATTTATGCTGGAGCCATTTCACCCGAAGCACAATGGCCAGAGTAGCCAGGGTCAACATGCCAAGCGCCAGCACACCGGCTCCGACCAGCACCACCAGAGACACCAGAGCGGCAACAATCCGCAAGAGCAGTTGGGCAGTCTGTTTAATCATAATCATAGATCGGTCCAATGTGTGACATTCGCCGGTTTCGTTGTTGTATTATATCGGGTGCCGGTGGCCGGATCACAAGAGGCGGAGGCAGATGCGCCGCGCAGCAGGCATTTCATCCCGGCGGCTCAATCCGGCCAATCAACCGTCCCTTCTGTGGCGGCTGGTCGGCTCTCTCATGGTTACCAGCTCTTCTGCAGCGGTGGGATGCACCGCCATTGTGGCATCAAAATCCGCCTTGGTGGCATTCATCCTGATGGCAATTCCGACCAGTTGCGCCATTTCACCGGATGTCGGTCCGACTATGTGGCAACCGACAACCCGGTCCGTATCGGCATCCACGATCAGCTTCATCAGCATCCGGTCATCGCGGCCCGGCAGAATCGATTTCATCGGCCGGAAGCTCGATTTGTAAACATCGACAGATGCAAATGCCTCGCGGGCCTCGGCTTCGGTAAGACCAACAGTGCCGATCTCCGGCGTGGTGAATACTGCAGTCGCGATGTTGCTGTGATCGACAGTGATATCCTTGCCGCCAAACTCCGTGTCGGCGAAGGCATGACCTTCGCGAATGGCTACGGGTGTCAGATTGACCCTGTCGGTGACATCCCCGACGGCAAAAATATTGTCGATTGATGTGCGTGAATGGGCATCCACCTTGATGGCCCCTTTGGCATTCAGCTCAATGCCAAGCTTGGCAAGGCCCAACCCGTCCGTATTGGCCGAACGGCCAATTGCAAACATGATCTGCTCTGCCTTGAATTCCCGGCCATTGCGGGTATGGCCGACAAGTCCGTCTTCGGTTTTTTCAATATTGGTGAAAACATCACCGCAATCGACCACGATACCGCGGTCAATCATGGATTTTTGCACCAGTTCGCGGACATCTTCGTCAAAGCCGCGCAACACCCGCTCGCCTCGGTAAATCACACATGTTTCCACGCCCAGGCCATTGAAGATACACGCAAACTCCAGAGCAATATATCCGCCTCCGGCAATTATTATCGATTTTGGCAGCTTTTCCAGATGAAAGGCTTCATTGGAACTGATGGTGTGTTCGATCCCGTCAATTGTGGGATCGAAATTGGGAGAGCCCCCTGTGGCAATCAGGATTTTCTTCGCCGTCACATGGCGCTCTTCCTTGACCAGAAACACCGAATGACGGTCACGCAAAGTGGCGCGGCTGTGGAAGATTTCCACACCGGACTTTTCCAGATTGGTGATGTAGATGCCATTCAGGCGATCGATTTCGCGGTCTTTGTTGGCAATCAGTGTTGGCCAGTCAAAACTGATGGCCCCGACCGTCCAGCCATACCCGGCGGCGTCTTCGAAGTCTTCCGAATAATGGGCCGCATATGTAAGCAGTTTTTTGGGAACGCAGCCTCTGATGACACAGGTGCCGCCAACCCGGTATTCTTCGGCGATGGCAACCTTTGCGCCATGCTGGGCCGCAATCCGGGCGGCCCGAACACCGCCTGATCCCGCTCCGATCACAAAGAGATCGTAGTCAAATTCCTGCATCTAATGTTTCCCAACCTGCGACGTTTACTCAGACAATTGCTGTTTGATTTGCTAGAGCTTGTGCCCGCGCAATCCCATTTCGACCCGGACTTTGGCAGCAAGTTCCTGCGCCAGCTCCTCACCCCATTCATTGGTCAACTCCACGGAATCGCGCAGAATAGGCGCATAATTCAAAGCGAATTTTGCACCAACAGGAGATTTATAGAACTCCAGGATGTCTTCCAGTTCTCCCCTTGTGAAACGCATGGTCCACAATTTGGCGGCCTTATCCTGAAGTTCCACTCGTTTGGAAATCAAGCTAACGGCCACCGCATCGGTCACTTCCGCGATGATGGGTGCCAGTTGCGGAGCGCTCCGGGTGAAGGTCTGCCTGGTGCGCGCGGCCATTTCCGGCAAAATATTGTTGTACCCTGCGGTGACGCGCGAGACGTCGAGTATTTCATCGGCGATTTTCAGCGCTTCGGGATCATTCATCATCTTGATGATTTCCGGATCCGTCGGCTGCTGTGCGTCTGAAACTTCAGGCAGCACAGCACCCATCAGCACCAGTGCAAGCAAGGCACTGCGCATCTTGAAGAAATAAGTCATTCCTGGTTCCTCATTCAATTAATCCGCCGGGCCCGGCGTGATCGTAGCCACTCCGTCCGGACCTGCTACAAAGGCAATATCCGCAATATTTATAAACAGGCCATGTTCGACAAGTCCCGGGATCTGAGACAATTCCGCCGCCAGTCCTTCTGGGTCTGGAATGCGGCCAAAAGATGCATCCAGGACCACATTCCCGCTGTCAGTCAACACCGGATTGCCCGCATTTTTGCGCAGTGTCAGAGGTCCGGCGAGCGCGAATGTGTCGCGGCACAAATGTTCTATCGCACGGCGTGTTGCTGCCAGGCCGAACGGGATGACTTCCAGCGGCAGCGGAAACGCGCCAAGTGTCCCGACCAGTTTGCTGTGGTCGGCAATCACAGCCATTCTGTCTGAAGCGCAGGCAACGATTTTTTCGCGCAGATGCGCGGCACCGCCGCCCTTGATCAGGCGCAACGCACTGTCAATCTCATCGGCGCCATCGATGGTCAGGTCGAGATGCGGATATTCGTCCAGAGTGGCGACCGGAATGCCAAGCTGTTTTGCCAGAACGCCGGTGCGCTCCGAGGTTGGCACCGCGATAACGGACAGACCATCGGCGACCAGCGGTGCCAGTGCTCTGACCAGTTCTTCAGCTGTCGAACCGGTTCCAAGGCCGATTTTCATGCCATCTTCGAGCAGTGTCAAAGCGGCTTTGGCCGCTGCGATCTTGAAGTCCCGGCTCATAGCGCATCATCCTTCGCTGCAGTGCATCCGTCACCGGCCTTGTTAAGCCAATCCTGTCGCCATGCGGCCCGGCGCGGCGCTTGTTCAGAATGCTTTGACAACATCGTCCAGGGCTTTCAATTGGTCCAGCAGCGCCGGCATATCGGCGAGTGCAATCATATTGGGTCCGTCAGAGGGTGCAGTGTCCGGGTCCTGATGTGTTTCAATAAACAGCCCGGCCACACCCACCGCGATTGCAGCGCGAGCCAGAACCGGTGCAAATTCTCTCTGACCGCCGGAAGAGCCGCCAAGGCCACCCGGCTGCGCTACAGAATGGGTGGCATCAAAAATAACCGGTGCGCCTGTTTGCGCCATTTGCGGAAGCGCACGGAAATCGGTGACAAGGGTGTTATAGCCAAAACTTGTGCCGCGTTCGGTCAACAGCACATTGCGGTTGCCGCTGCCGGTGATCTTGCTGACCACATTGGCCATGTCCCAGGGCGCCAGAAACTGCCCCTTTTTGACATTGACCACCTTGCCGGTGGCGGCTGCGGCCAGAAGCAGATCAGTCTGACGGCATAGAAACGCCGGGATCTGAAGAATATCGACGGCTTCAGCGACAATTGCGCATTGGTCGCGCTCATGCACATCGGTAATGACGGCCAGTCCCAGATCCTCGCGCAGATCGGCGAATATTGCCATGGCCGCGTCCAGTCCAACACCACGCTGCGCGCCAAGACTGGTGCGGTTGGCTTTGTCGAACGAGCTTTTATAGATGAAATCAATTCCCAGCTTGCCGGTGATTTCCTTCAGCGCGCCGGCCATATCAAATGCATGGTCGCGGCTTTCCATCTGACAGGGGCCGGCAATCAACGTAAAAGGCGCGTTATTGGCAAAGGTGGCGCTGCCCACGGTGACAATTGAATTTGGTGCGGTTGTGTCGCTCATAAGGAGGCCTCTTCAAACACGAAGGGAACGCCCTGCCCCGGTGCTGCCGGCACAATCAGGCGGCCCAGATGAAGGAAACAGTCAATCCCGGCGGCGGTGTAGCGCGCTGCCAGAGCACTGATCGACTGACAGGTGAAAACAGCGCCTTCAAACCGTATCCCCCGCTCGGTTCTGGCCGATGGAATGGCGAAAAGCTGCTGCAGCGCTACCGGGGTAAAACAGAACAGATCGGCACCATCCATATGAAATGACAGCCCGTTTGATGATGACGCGAAATCGCGCATGCCGGTCGCGGCCTGCAGAATGTACTGAAAATCAGTCGGATTTTCCTCCGAGATCAGAACTGCCGAGAGCCCGGTGACGCCGTTTTCGTGCGCGGTTCGGTCCGCCGACCAGAGCGGTTCCATATTAATTCGCTCGCAGGCGAAAAAAGCCGCATCCGGTGCGCGGTCGTCGGCAGCAAAACCCAGCTTCACGCCGATCTCGATTTCACCATCCAGAGTTTTCGCCATGCGTGAAAACGGGAACAATTGCCCGAAACCAAAGCCCTGACTTGCAAATGAGGCCAGGTCTGCGGCAGCGTTTTCAGAGCGCATCGCCAGCATCGAGAAGCCTTCATCATCAACGCGGAACCGATAGGCCTGATCGCGGCGCAGAAATGGGTTGCCCTTTCGGGTTTCGATTTCCGTCAAAGTGCGGTCGGCGATGCCGAGCGGTTCCAGATAGGTGCCATCTGCAAGAAAGATGCAGGCATTTTCTGTACCAAAAGGGTGCTTTGCTTCGGCGGCAACGTGAAATCCCAAAGCTTCATAGCGTACCCGTGCCAGATCCAGATCGCGCACTGGCAACACAAGATGATCGATTGTGGCGGGCGCGTGATCCATGGACCGGTTCCTGGTGTTGTCGGGGGCTTTCCCCGGGCCTAGACGAGACGGCTTTGTTCTATCGCGGCGGCTATGAAAGAGGCAAATAATGGATGGGGGTCCAATGGCCGGGATTTCAGTTCAGGATGATATTGCACACCGATAAACCAGGGATGGTTTGGCAGTTCCACCGTTTCCGGCAATACACCGTCAGGCGACAATCCGGCAAAATTCAGCCCGGCATCTTCCAGTCTCTGGCGATAATCGATATTGACCTCATAACGGTGACGATGGCGCTCGGAAATAAATGTCTTACCATAAATACCGGCAATTTTTGAACCCTCGGCCAAGGTCGCATCATAGGCGCCAAGGCGCATGGTGCCACCCAAATCGCCATCAGCGCTGCGCCTGACAAGCGCATTTCCACTGGTCCATTCCGTCATCAATCCGACCACTGGCGCGTCTGTCGGGCCAAATTCGGATGAGGAGGCCTGTTCGATCCCGGCCAGATTGCGGGCCGCTTCAACGACAGCCATCTGCATGCCGAGGCAGATGCCGAAATAGGGAATTTTGCGTTCTCTGGCGAATGTCGCGGCGGCAATCTTGCCTTCGGTTCCGCGCTCGCCGAAACCGCCTGGCACCAGAATGCCATGGACATGTTCCAGAAATGGTGCCGGGTCCTCTTTTTCGAACACCTCTGATTCAATCCATTCCAGATTGACCCTGGCAGAATTGGCGATGCCGCCATGGGCCAGAGCTTCCATCAGCGATTTGTAGGCATCCTTGAGGCCGGTATATTTTCCGACGATGGCGATGGTCACCTCGCCTTCCGGATTTTTGACGATCCGGGAAATTTCTTCCCAGGCCTGCAGGTCAGGCGCCGGCGCACCGGTGATGCCGAATGCTGCCAGCACTTCCTCATCGAGCCCCTCGTGATGATACGACAGCGGCACATCATAAATCGACTTCACATCAAGTGCCTGGATGACAGCTGATGGGCGGACATTACAGAACAGCGATAATTTGCGGCGCTCTTCTGCCGGTATTTCCCGGTCGGCTCGCACCAGCAGAATATCCGGTTGAATGCCGATTGAGCGCAGTTCCTTGACCGAATGCTGGGTCGGTTTGGTTTTCAACTCCCCGGCCGTGGGGATAAACGGCATCAGGGTCAGATGAATATAAATTGCATCGCCGCGCGGCAGATCATTACCCAACTGGCGAATCGCTTCAAAGAACGGAAGGGCTTCAATATCACCGACAGTGCCGCCAATTTCGCAGAGCACGAAATCATAATCTTCATTGCCGTCCAGCACAAAACTCTTGATAGCGTCCGTGACATGGGGAATGACCTGCACGGTTGCTCCCAGATACTCGCCCCGGCGTTCCTTGGCGATAATTTGCTGGTAGATGCGGCCGGTGGTTATGTTGTCCTGCCGGTTGCCCGGGCGCTGTGTGAAGCGCTCATAATGGCCAAGGTCAAGATCGGTTTCCGCGCCATCATCGGTCACGAACACCTCACCATGCTGGTAGGGGCTCATCGTGCCCGGATCGACGTTGAGATAGGGATCGAGCTTGCGCAGCCGCACTTTAAAGCCACGGGCCTGCAACAAGGCACCAAGAGCTGCGGAACCTAAACCTTTACCAAGGGAGGAGACCACGCCGCCGGTTATGAAAATATATCGCGCCATGGGATTTAAGCTTTACGCCTGTCACATCGATTCGGGAAGCCAAAAGAAAACGCCCGTCGAAGTTGCGGGCGTTTTCCAGAGGATTATTGTTGTCAGTCTATTCAGATACGGGTGCGCTTGGCGCTGCCGGCTCGGCGGGCGTTTCCGGGAGACTGCCTGGCAGAGCATCCAGAATACCGTTGCCGCTGCCATCCAATTGCTCAGAACCGGGTACGTTATCGAGTATCGATCCGGATTGACCTTCATTATTTGCAATGATCGACAAAGCAATCGAAGTGGCAAAAAAACCAATTGCCAGAAAGGTGGTGGCACGGCTGAGCGCATTGGCAGCACCGCGGCCAGTCATGAAATTGCCACCGCCGCCGCCGCCGCCAATTCCAAGGGCGCCGCCTTCCGAGCGCTGTAGAAGAATAACAGCAATGAGCGCAAGCACGACCATCAGATGAATAACGATAATAACCGAGGACATTTGTAACCTGTGTCACGAAGTGATTGTTGCGCGCGCTTCTACACGATCCGCGCCGCAGATACCAGTGTTGAAATGCGCTTGTTGCAGTTGGGGATCATCTGCGCAACTTGCAAGGTGAACTGCTGAACTTCACGATGCAGTGCAACAAAGCCTTGACTTGGCCACACTCCTGTGGGCATAAGCGCGTCATTGGAACGGGGCCATTCTGGCTTTTTGCCGGACATTCGCTATTTCAGCGTCTACCCCGACAACCCCCAATAGTCCCTGAGGTAGGAGCGCATCAGCGCTCGCGCAGACTGGGACATCTTGACCTAGTCCATGCGCCACACAGATCCGCATCATGCGGCTCCCGGGGCCAACCGAAAGAGTTTACGTGACATTTGAATCCCTCGGCCTTGACCGGCCGATTCTGGACGCGCTTGCCTTACAAGGCTACGCGACACCAACCCCTATCCAGGCGCAAGCCATTCCCGAAATCCTGAAAGGCCGCGACGTCGTCGGAATTGCCCAGACCGGCACCGGCAAGACAGCCGCCTTCACCCTGCCCTTGCTGCATCGGCTGATGAACAACAGAATACCCGTCAAGCCCAACAGTGTGCGGGTGCTGGTGCTGTCTCCAACCCGTGAACTGGCTTCGCAGATTGAGAAAGCCGTGCGCAGCTACGGCGCAAAACTGCCACTCAAAAGTGCCACAGTCATGGGCGGCGTTTCGATGCGCCCGCAACGGCAGAAGTTGGCACAGGGCGTTGATATTCTCGTCGCCACACCTGGCCGGCTGCTTGATCTGATCGAGCAGAAAGCACTTGATCTGAAACGTGTGGAAACACTGGTTCTTGATGAAGCCGATCAGATGCTTGACATCGGATTTCTGCCCGCAATCCGGAAAGTCATCGCGATGGTGCCCAAAGAGCGCCAGATGCTGCTGTTTTCCGCAACCATGCCAAAAGAAATCAGAAATCTGACCAGACAACACCTGAAAGATCCGGCAGAAATTTCGGTGACCCCGGTTGCCACCACTGCAGACCGCATCGACCAAAGTGTGATGCATGTCCAGCAACCTTCAAAAATGTTTGTCACCAGCAAAATGCTGAAGCAGCGGGTGCGCGAACAGACGATTGTCTTTACCCGCACAAAACGAGGTGCCGACAAGGTTGCAAAACGCCTGATCGCCGATGGTATCAACGCGGCCGCTATCCATGGCAACAAGTCGCAGAACCAGCGTGAAAAGGCGCTTGCCGCTTTTCGCAATGGATCGCTGCCGGTTCTGATTGCAACAGATATTGCAGCGCGCGGCATTGATGTTCCGGGTGTTAATCTTATTGTGAATTTCGATCTTCCGGAAGTCGCAGAAGTCTATGTGCACCGTATCGGGAGGACGGCCCGGGCCGGCGCCGCCGGCCAGGCGATTGCGCTCTGTGCTCCCGAAGAGCGCAAGCTGCTGCGGGCTGTGGAACGTCTTATTCAGCGGGAGATTCCGGTGATTGCCGCACCTGAGGGCGTGGCTGCGGTTGACATGAGCGTTGAACCTGTCAGCGAACGCAAGGCCGGCCGGCCGAACAAGCCGCACCGGCAACAGCGCAGCAGGCCCAATTCCACCCGCCGCCCGGCTGCCAGATCGCGCGGTCGCTCCGGCCAGCGCCAGGCTGCAGCAGCAGGCTGATCAGAGCTTCTGTTTGAATTTCAGCAAGACACCGGAAAGGGCTGCCATGTGCAGCCCTTTTTGTTGTGTAACCGCCCGGTCGAAATGCCGCGTCTTACAATTCAGGCCACGGCCTGAATAATTCCCAGAAAATCCACCGCTTTCAGACTTGCGCCACCAACCAATGCGCCGTTGACATCGGCAACCGCCAGAAGTTCCGCGGCATTTCCGGGCTTCACAGAGCCGCCATAGAGCAGCCGCATGGCCTTGCCTTCTGCATCCAGGCGCTGTGTCAGAAAGCTGCGGATGAATGCATGGACCTCGGCCACATCCTTTGTACCCGGAGTGAGACCGGTGCCAATCGCCCAGACAGGCTCATAGGCGATGACAGTGTTTTGCGCGGTTGCTCCCTCGGGCACCGAGCCGGCCAATTGCTGTTCCACCACAGCAAGGGTCGTGCCGCCACGGCGTTGCGATTCCGTTTCACCGACACAGATGATGGCTGTCAGGCCGGCATCCCAGGCCGCTTTGGCCTTGTCCGCCACCAGCGCGTCGCTCTCGCCGTGATCCTGACGGCGCTCGGAATGACCGACAATGATCGCGCTGGCACCGCAATCGGCGAGCATCGCGGCGGAAATATCGCCCGTATGCGCGCCGGAGCCTGCGGTGTGGCAGTCCTGTGCGCCCACTGCCATTGCTCGACGATCAGGATGGTTGGCGAAAGCGGCAATCAGCGTAAAAGGCGGGCAGATCATGGCGTCAGCAGCGTTGGACAACTCGGCAGTCAGCCCTTGGGCCATTGCCGCGAACTCAGCCATATCGGCACGCAGACCGTTCATTTTCCAGTTGCCCGCAATCAGTGGCTTCAGTGTGCTCATGAAATCTCTCCGCATTTACTCTTAGGCGCTGGATATCAAAGCGCGATCAGAAAGACCAGCATCAAGCTTGTTGCCTGCTCATCCGGCCAGGTTAAGGTACTGCCCGAAAATTGGCTTTCCTTGTTTCCACAAATTGACTATCACACGGCACATCTATTCCGCACCCGGCACAATAGCCGGTCCGGCTCAAAAATAATCAGGGGAAACCATGCTCAACGCATTGCGTAAATCGGCCAGCACCTGGGTGGCCAAGGTTCTGATCGGCCTGTTGGTGCTCAGCTTCGCTGTCTGGGGTGTCAACGACTTCATCGGCGGCATCAACCGCACCACAATTGCGACCGTCGGGGAGACCACAGTCAGCGCAGAGCGTTTCGACCGCGCCCTGTCAATCGAGATATCCCGTCTGCAACGCCAGATCCAGCAGCCGATAAGCCGGTCTCAGGCGGTGGCTTTCGGCATCCCTAACCAGGTGATCTCGCAACTTGTGACCGAAGCGGCGCTCGACGATGTATCTACGAAACTCAATCTTGGCGTATCCGATGAGCGACTGCGCGATGACATTACTGAAAACCCTGCGTTCACAGGCCCGGATGGCCGATTTGACCGCTCCTTTTTGCAGCAAATCCTGCAATCAAATAGTATGACTGAAAATCAGTTCGTCGCTGATCAACGGGCCTTTTCGGAGCGCCGGCAGATCGCCGAAGGTGTGTCTGGTGGAGCGAAAGTGCCGGAAACGCTGTTGAAAGCCATTCATATTTTTCGCAATGAATCCCGCACTATTCGGTCCATTGCTCTGGATTCCAGCGATCTGCAGGAAATCCCGACGCCAAGCGAGCAGAACCTGACAAGCTATTTTGATGACAATAAAGCGCGCTACCGGGCACCGGAATACCGCTCTGTCTCATTGATCCATCTGACCCTCGACGACATTATGGATGCGGCGGCAGTTTCCGATGATGATGCAAGGCGCATTTACGATGAACGCAAGGACCGGTTTTCCGAACCTGAAAAGCGGCGTGTCGAGCAACTGGTTTTCGCGGATAAGGAAGAAGCTGACGCCGCCAAAGCCAAACTGGACGAGGGCACAGAGTGGGAAACACTGCTGGACCAGCGCGGCGTTGTGCCGGGAGACATTGATCTTGGCCTTGTGGCGCGGGAAGACATTATTGACCAATCGGTTGCGGATGCGGTGTTTTCCATGGCGGAAGGCTCGGTCAGCGATGTTATCGAAGGCCGCTTCGGCCCGGTTCTGGCGCGGGTCACGGCTATACAGCTTGCCTCGACCCGGCCGTTCGAGGACGTCGCCGGTGATATCAAACAGGAAATTGCCCGTGACGAAGCCATCGACCAGATATTCACTGTGCGAGATGCGGTCGAAGACAGCATCGCCGGAGGTGCATCGCTTGCAGAGGTGGCCACAGCGAACAGCTTGAACTTGCGACAAGTCGCAGCCGTCAGCGAAACCGGGCTTGATGAGACGGATGCAGTTATTTCCGATCTGCCGCTCAGCGAGGACCTGACAAGCGGCATCTATGCGAGCGATATCGGAATTGAAAACCCGCCTCTGGAAGGTGACAATGAATTTGTCTGGTACGAAGTCACCGGCGTAACGCCCGAGCGCGAGCGCACGCTTGAGGAAGTCAGCGACAGGGTTCAACAGGACTGGATCCGCGACGAGACAGCAAAGGCGCTTGATGCTCTGGCCTCAAGCCTGGCAGGCAATCTGAAGTCCGATATCAGCTTCACCGCGCTGGCCGAGGCACGCAACAAGCCGATCACTGCCCTGGAAGGCATCACACGGCTGGAAGGCAAGGACGGATTGGCTGCAACCAATATTGCAACTATTTTCGAAGCGAAGGCTGACAGTTTCGGCTTCTTGACCCCGGCAGACCCGACGCAGCGTCTGGTGTTTCAGGTTACCGATGTAACAGTGCCGGCGTATTTCAGCGAAGAGCAGACGGCACTCCAGATTGCCGAGGCGGTTGCTCCGGCGATCGAAAATGAGTTGCTGACACAATATGTCGCCGAGTTGCAGACCAATCTGGGAGTGTCGCTGAATCAGGCATTGCTGAACCAGATGCTGGCTGGAAACGCGGATCAACGGCGCTAGAGCGTTTCATGGTTACATTGAATCATTTGATATGTTGATTGAGCCGCCACAAGATGCCGTGCTTGCGAGCTATGCAAAGGGCGCGCCACAAGTGGTATGGACCACGCTTGTGGCCGATCTGGAAACTCCCGTATCAGCGATGCTGAAACTGTCGCGCAGCGAAGAACATTGCTTCCTGCTGGAATCGGTTGAAGGCGGAGCCGTTCGCGGCCGTTATTCGATCATTGGAATGGACCCGGATCTGGTTTTCAAGACTGTCGCCGACACGGCCTGGTCGGGAAGTGCCGAGGACCTGGCCAAAGATACAATGTCCCGTCTCGACAAACCATCGCTGCAGGCGCTGCGTGATGTGCTGGAAAGCTCCAAGATTGACCTGCCGGAGGCACTGCCGCCGATGGCGGCCGGAATGTTCGGTTATCTGGGCTATGACAATGTGCGGCTGATGGAAAATCTTGCCGAGTCGGGCCCTGATCCGCTGGGGCTCAGCGACACATTGCTGATCCGTCCGCAGATGATCGTCATTTTTGACAATATCAAGGATGAGATCACTCTGATCACACCGCTTCGCCCCGACCAGCATGTCACTGCGGAAACCGCCTATTCACGTGCGGTTGACCGTCTGACACGGGTCATGGACCGCCTTGATGCGCCACTGGAACGCGGATTAGATGCGGACGGGGTGGATCTGACGATCAACATGCAGTCCAATACAACGCCTGACGACTATTACGCGATGGTCCGCAAAGCCAAGGAATATATTTCCGCCGGCGATATTTTTCAGGTGGTTCTGTCGCAACGCTTTGAAACCGAATTCACGCTTCCGCCATTTGCCCTCTATCGCGCGCTGCGGCGCGTCAATCCGGCACCGTTTCTGTATTTCCTCAAATTCGGTGATTTTGCCATTGTCGGCTCAAGTCCGGAAATTCTGGTGCGGGCGCGCGATGGTGAAGTCACGATCCGTCCGATTGCCGGTACAAGGCCGCGCGGCGACACGCCGGAGAAGGACGCTGCCTTTGCCAGGGAGCTATTGTCTGATCCGAAAGAACTGGCCGAACATCTGATGCTGCTTGATCTTGGCCGCAATGATGTGGGCCGGGTGTCGAAAATCGGCACGGTTGAAGTCACCGATCAATTCTTTCTGGAATATTACAGCCAGGTCATGCACATCGTCTCCAATGTGGTGGGAGAACTGTCCGACGAGTTTGACGCCATTGACGCCCTGTCTGCCGGCTTTCCTGCAGGTACTGTGTCCGGCGCTCCGAAAGTGCGGGCGATGCAGATCATTGATGAATTGGAGCGCGACAAACGCGGCCCCTATGGGGGAGCCGTCGGTTATTTTACCGCCGATGGCAATATGGATACCTGCATCGTTTTGCGCACATCTGTGGTGAAGGACGGAAAGATGTATGTCCAGGCCGGTGCCGGCATTGTCGCCGATTCCATTCCGGAAATGGAACAGCAGGAATGTATCAGCAAAGCAAAAGCCCTGTTTCGCGCGGCGGAAGAAGCCGTGCGATTTGCCTCCAGCACAGCGCGCGGTCAATAATGTACCGCCGTAACCCGCAATCGGCAGGCTTTGGGGTCCCGCAATGTTCCTAGTGATCGATAATTACGACAGCTTTACCTACAATCTGGTGCATCTGATCGGACAATTGGGCGTCAAGCTGGAGGTGGTGCGTAATGATAAAATCCGCGTCGAAGATACCCTGGCGCTGAACCCGGAAGGTATTATTCTCTCGCCCGGGCCCTGCACGCCGAATGAAGCCGGCATCTGCCTCGACATCATCACAGCAGCAGCAGGACAGATGCCGATCTTTGGTGTCTGTCTTGGCATGCAGGCCATTGGTCAGGCCTATGGCGGAAACGTCATTCGCGCCAACCGTCTCATGCATGGCAAGATGAGTGACATCGTTCACGATGGTACTGCAATGTTCAGGAAAGTGCCCTCGCCGTTCAGGGCCACCCGGTACCATTCGCTGGTCGTCGAGGATGCCTCACTCCCCGAGACTTTGCAGATCACGGCCAAAACCGACGATGGCAGTCTGATGGGATTGTCGCACACATCACATCCGGTTCACGGAGTGCAATTCCACCCGGAGAGTATCGCTTCGGAACATGGCGACACGATCATGCGCAACTTTATTGAAATCGCGCGTGATTTCAATAAGGTGAACCGGCCACAGGCCGCCGCCTGACTGCAGATTTGCAGAGAGGCTTCAGCTTTGGTTCACAAGATTTTGGGGCATCAAGTCCGATGGAATCAAAGGGGCGATTGCCAGGATTTCAGACTTCAAGGGGCATCCAGGATGATCAGTCTTGTTCCGAGCAAGCCTCGATCAGACTGATGATCTGCTTTTGCAATTTTTCATCCTTGATGGACTCGATCTGCTTTGCCAGATTCAGCAGCCACCAGGGCACGGTTTTTTCTGACGATACGGATTCATCAATCCCGTCAAAGAAATAGTCGATCGGCACCTGCAGAACACGGGACATCTCCCAGAGGCGCCCAGAGCCAATCCGATTGCTGCCCTTTTCATATTTCTGTATCTGCTGAAAGCTCACGCCGAGCTGATCACCCAGTTCTGTCTGACTCATTTCCATCGCCTTGCGCGCCTTGCGCACTTTGCGACCGACATGAAGATCCGCATCAAGCGCCGAGCGTGCATTGTGCATGACAACTTTTGAAGAGGCTGGTTTTTCCATAGATAACATCGTCACCTTCCCACAATTTCTGCCTGTGGTTGCAGCTTTAGCCACATTTAAATGATTAATCAACCCTTAATTATAAGGGTGTTGTATTTTCTTACACGCAATCCTTTGAAAAACGTCGCAAAACCCCGATGACTCGTTCAATTTACGACATCTCCGTCAATGTTGCCAATGAATTAATGGCAACTTGGGAAGCAGCCTGTTGTCCAGACCCGCGATTACTATCGGCTTCCTGGTGAAATCGATATTTTTGAGGGTGTTTTAGTTTCCGATCAAATCGAGTTCGCGTGCTCGCCACAGCGCCGCAAGCTTATTCCTGACACCGAATTTCTGGATGAGGTTACGCGAAATTTCCGCCACATAAATCGGGGAAACGCCGATAATCAGCGCGATTTCAGTTCCCGACATTCCAAGCGCACTGAGCTCGAGCACTTCCTGTTCGCGCGGCCGCAGAACGATTCTGTCTGTGGTCGTCATCACGAGAGCAGACTGATGAAAGGTTTCTGACAGCACCCGGCAGCAGGCGGTCAGCTGTTCTATCGACATGTCCTGCGGGCGATGCGAGGTGCTGGATGCCGAACAGGTTAGAAGTATCCCCACTGTTTTGGACGAGGTTTTCAACCGGGTCGCGACACCCCAGGATAGTCCGTAGCCATTGGCCTGTCTGAAATATTCCACCAGTCCGGGCTTGCCGGTAAATTGCTCCGCTGACCAGTAAAACGGGTCTGCTTCGCTCTGTGCCAGTTCCAGTACCGGGTCAATTCGCGCGAAATCTTTGCGCACATAGATGTCTATCCAGTCAGCAGCATAAGTATGGATAGACTGATCGAACAAAATGACGTTGCCGGAAATCTTTGTATAGGCGAATTGTTGCAGGCCTATCGGGGATATCGCATTGCCAAATGTGGCGCGCAATTCCTTCATCGTGGTGCAGGCTTTCAGCTTGCGCACGCTCAGTTGCAGATATTGGCGAAGCTCCCTTGCCCCCACGCGATCATCCTTTTTATTCGGTTAGACCGTCCATCCTTGAATTTAAACTATAGCATTGATCCTTGTTTGGCGAGTTTGTTTGGTTTGACCTTAGATCCCCCGATTTTTTCAATCTATAACTGCGGTTTGTCCGATTTTTCCCCACTGTCCTACAGCTTTAACATCCAGGTTACTCCATGATTATCAGGCTGTTTCTATGCCTGGGGAGAAACGGTCGGCGAGGACTTCCGGCGCTTGGCGGAGGCAGTCGTCGGTGCACAGCATCGGCGCATGATCAGGCCCCGAACGAGGCTGCTGTTTTGGTGGAAATTGCTGTCATTATATGGCAAGCAGGCAGAACAGGCAGGATGTTAACTGGGAGCGCAGCTCTGACAACGCGGACCTTCAGGACTTGCCGACAGTGCGGATGAGTAGAACATGTTTGATATGAAAGCTACGCTGGCCCGGGTGGCGAGCGGCGATGCCCTTGATCAGGAAACCGCCGAGCAGACCTTCGACATTATCATGTCCGGCGATGCCACACCGGTCCAGATCGGTGCTCTGCTGATGGGCTTGCGGGTGCGCGGCGAAACCATTGACGAGATTTCAGGTGCGGTCAAAGTGATGCGCTCCAAAATGGTGCGCGTGCAGGCGCCGGCCGACGCCGTCGATCTGGTTGGAACGGGAGGTGATTCATCCGGAACCTATAATATTTCGACCTGTGCCAGTTTTGTCGTGGCCGGGATGGGCATTCCGGTGGCCAAACACGGCAATCGCGCGCTGTCCTCAAAATCGGGCGCGGCCGACACGCTGATGGCGCTCGGTGTCAATCTGGACCTCACCCCCGAACAGATCAGCATCTGCATCGACAAGGCAGGCCTTGGCTTCATGTTTGCTCCGGCGCATCACAGCGCGATGAAACATGTTGGTCCGGCGCGTGTGGAACTTGGCACAAGGACGATTTTCAATCTGCTCGGCCCGCTGTCCAATCCGGCATCGGTGAAGCGGCAGATGGTCGGTGTGTTCGATGAAAAATGGCTGGAGCCGCTGGCCCATACGCTGTCACGCCTCGGCTCAATCAAGGCGTGGATCGTGCATGGGTCTGACGGTCTTGACGAGATTACCACCACAGGGCCGTCCCAGTGTGCAATTCTGGATAATGGAACGGTCAGCCGGTGCGTCATTGAACCGGGAAAACTTGGCCTTGAACTGGCGAAGCCGGCAGAACTGGTCGGCGGCGATGCGGCGTATAATGCTGACGCTCTGAAACGGGTTCTGGATGGCGAGCAATCCGCGCACAGGGACATTGTGCTGCTGAATTCAGCGGCAACCGCTGTGGTCGCGGGCCGGGCTGAGACGTTGTCGGACGGGCTGGAGATGGCCCGCGCCAGTATTGATGACGGCAAAGCCCACAGCGCGATGCAAGCCCTGGTGACACTCTCCAACTCGTTCGGAAGCAAATAGATGCAGGGCGTTCTTGATAAAATATGCCGCTACAAGCGGGACGAAATTGCCGCCGCTAAAACCCGCTTGCCTGATTCAGCAATCAAGGCTAAGGCCCGTGATGCCGAGCCAGTCCGAGGCTTCAAATCCGCGTTACAGAGCAAAGTTGATCAGGGCGGGTTTGCGTTGATTGCCGAGATCAAAAAGGCGAGCCCGTCGAAGGGCCTGATCCGTGCGGATTTTGATCCTCCTGCGCTGGCAAAATCGTATCAGTCGGGGGGCGCAGCCTGCCTTTCGGTGCTGACCGATACTCCGTCGTTTCAGGGCCATCCCGATTTTCTGCTGGCGGCACGCACCGCCACCGACCTGCCGGTGTTGCGCAAGGATTTCATGCTTGATCCGTATCAGGTCTATGAAGCCCGTGCGTGGAATGCGGATTGCATTCTGATTATCATGGCCTGCACCAGTGACGATCAGGCCAGGGAATTGGAAGACACTGCATTTCTGCTGGGTATGGACGTCCTAATCGAAGTACACAATGAGGCGGAGACGGAGCGTGCGCTGCGCCATCTGACATCGGATCTGATCGGCATCAATAACCGCAATCTTGATACGTTTGAGACAAGCCTGAGCACCAGCGAAAAACTGGCGGCGTTGATGCCGGATGATAAATTACTGGTCGGGGAAAGTGGCATCAACACCCATGCCGACCTGCAGCGGCTTAAACGATGCGGCATCAGCAGTTTTCTGGTCGGAGAGAGCCTGATGCGCCAGCACGATGTGAGCGCCGCCACCAGACATCTTCTGACCGGGGCCTGATATGGCGAAGCTGACACATCTCAATGACAAGGGTGAAGCCAATATGGTGGATGTCGGTGACAAAGCCGTCACCCATCGCATTGCCCAGGCGGAAGGCCGGGTTGCGATGCTGCCGGAAACCCTTGACATGATCCTGTCCGGCAACGCCAAAAAGGGCGATGTTCTGGGCACGGCGCGGCTTGCCGGTATTATGGCGGCAAAGCGCACGCATGAGCTGATTCCGCTGTGTCATCAATTGCTGATCAGCAAAATTGAAATTTCAATTACGCCGGAAGTGGACAGTTCGACCCTGCATGTCGTGTCCACTGTCAGGGTAAAGGGTCAGACCGGCGTGGAGATGGAAGCCCTGACAGCGGTTTCAATCGCCTGTCTGACAATCTACGATATGGCCAAGGCGGTTGATCGCAGTATGCGCATTGAGGGCATCAGAGTGCTGGAAAAGAGTGGTGGAAAATCCGGCACTTACCGCGCCGACGCCTGACAGAGCTGGAGTTCAGAATGTCACTTCTTCCCGTTGCCGAGGCCAGACAGTTGATCCTGGATGGCAGTTCAACCCTGCCGGCCGAAATTGTTCCTCTGAGCGAGGCGCATTTGCGGGTCAATGCCGATGCCCTGGCCGCGCAGCGGACACAGCCGCCCTTCTCCAGCTCGGCCATGGATGGCTATGCGGTACGCCATGCGGATCTGGCCTTGAACAAATCATTGACCGTGGTCGGCGAAGCGCCGGCCGGACACGGATTTAAAAGCAGGCTGCTGCCACACCAGGCCGTGCGTATTTTCACCGGCGCACCGCTGCCTGTTGGCGCAGACACGATCCTCATTCAGGAAGATGCGGAACGGGCGGAACAGGCGGAAAACACAGAGATCCGCCCGCTGGAGATTCCGCAACCGGGCGCCTATGTGCGCGCCGCAGGCCTGGATTTCACGCTGGGCGATGTTCTGATCCCTGCCCGGCAAATTCTGCGCTCAGCAGATATGGCCCTGCTTGCCAGCATGAACCACGCAAAGGTGTGTGTTATCCGAAAACCGCGCATTGCTGTTCTGGCAACGGGCGATGAACTGGCAATGCCGGGAAGCACCATCGGCCCTGATCAGATTGTTGCCTCAAATAATTTCGGTATTGCGGCGCGGATTTCCGAACTGGGCGGATATCCGGTCGATCTTGGCATTGCCAAGGATACTGAGGCGGATCTGCTGGATGGGTTGAAACGCGCACAGGCCGAACACTGTGACGCAATCATCACGCTTGGCGGCGCCTCGGTGGGAACCCACGACCTGGTTCAGCAGGCTTTTCAGAGCGCCGGGCTGCAACTTGCTTTCTGGAAAATTGCCATGCGCCCCGGCAAACCCCTGATGTTCGGCACTGTCGGCAATATGGTGTTTCTCGGATTTCCAGGCAATCCGGTGTCCAGCATGGTGTGTGCGGAACTGTTTCTTGCACCTTTGATGAAGCAATGGCTCGGCTTGCCCACCACAATGCCTTTCCGCACTGCCAGATTGCTGGAACCGTTGCCGGCCAATGACCAGCGCGAAGATTATCTGCGGGCGGTTCTGCAGGAGACCGACAATTCTGATGCGCTTCCCGGGGTGCGCCCGCTCGGACGCCAGGACAGTTCGATGCTGGCAAATTTCGCCAGAGCGGACTGCCTGATCAAACGGCCACCTTTTGCTCCACAGACGGACTCTGGATCAATTGTGGAGATTCTCCCGCTGCGTCACTGAGCTTGCGCGTCCAGAGTGTCGTAAGTTGTTCCGCGTCCACCGGTCGCGAAAAGTAGTAACCCTGGAGATGGTCCACGCCGATACTTGCGAGGATAGCCGCCTGCTCCTCAGTTTCCACACCTTCGGCGACAATCTTGAGATTGAGCTTGCGGGCGAGTTCGACAACCGCTTGGACAATCGGCTCGGCACCGCCTTCTTTATCGAGATCATTGACAAAACTGCGGTCAATCTTGAGCACGTCGAGCGGCAAATCCTTCAATATGGACAGCGATGAATAGCCTGTTCCGAAATCGTCGACGTGGATGCCGACGCCATACGTCTTCAAAAAGTCCAGATTCCGCTTCGTCATTTCAATATCCTGAATGATGCTCGACTCGGTAAGCTCGATATTGATCAATTCTGGCGATATGCCGGACTTCTCGATCACTGCAATCAGCCGCAGAGCGAAGGTTGGACTGCGGCACTCAATGGGCGAAATGTTCAGCGAAACGCCAACGGCAGGCAGACCGGCATTCTGCCATCGAAGAATGTTGGCGCATGCCTGGGCGAGAAGTTGTGTGCTGAGCTGCGAAATCAGGCCGGATTCCTCTGCCAACGGAATGAAATCCACAGGAGGAATGAACTGGCCGTCCGCGTCGCGCCAGCGGGCAAGTGCCTCGACGCCGATTAACTCATGCGTCTTCGCATCAACGATCGGCTGATAGTGGAGAAAGAACCGGTCGGCGGCGATATCACCCGACATGCGGCGCTTCAGCTCATGTTGCACCTTGACCCTGGCATCCATATCGTTGTCATAAAAACTTATCGAGCCTCTTTTGGTAGCCTTCGACTTGTACATTGCGACGTCGGCGTGGGTAAGCAGCATGTCGGCGTCTGCATCGGTGTCTACCGTTGGAAAAACGGCAATCCCGATGCTGACCGTGGCTTCCAGATTTGTCCGACCGAAGGTGGTAATCGCCCGCACCGTGGTGGAAATTTTCTCGGCGGCGTCGATGGCGCCATCCGCACCATTCAGGTGGGTGGCAAGAACCGCAAATTCATCGCCGCCGACGCGGGCGATGCTGTCGGTGTCACGCAGTTGAGCGCGCAGGCTGTCGGCAATCGCGATAAGCAGGGTGTCTCCGGCCTTGTGGCCATAAAGATCATTGACCTCCTTGAAGCGATC
Organism: Pararhizobium sp. IMCC3301; assembly: GCF_030758315.1. Taxonomy (NCBI): domain Bacteria; kingdom Pseudomonadati; phylum Pseudomonadota; class Alphaproteobacteria; order Hyphomicrobiales; family Rhizobiaceae; genus Pararhizobium; species Pararhizobium sp. IMCC3301. The sequence goes on along the minus strand of NZ_CP132336.1, from coordinate 4,508,566 downwards.
AACGTCGAACATAATCACCGCGCAGTCGAGGCCCGTACGGCGAGCATTGCGTCGCGCCCGTTCGACTTCCTCAAAAAAAGCGCGGCGATTAAGGAGGCCGGTCAAGGGATCGGTGCGCGCGAGGTGGATTAGGGCAATCTCGCTCTTTTTGCGTTCGATGGCGTAGCGGATCGCCCGCAGCAAAGGTCGCGATTGAACTTCGGCCTTGTCGAGGTAGTCGCAGGCGCCGAAATTGAGCGCCTCGGTCGCCGTGGTGATATCCGAATTCCCGGTGAGCACAATGATCGGCACTTCTGGGAGAGTGGCGCGCGCGGCGCGCAGACCATCAAGCCCCGTAGCGTCGGGCAGCCCGAGGTCAAGCAGCACCGCGTCGAAGCGGTTGGCGGAGTCGGCCAGCCGGGCAATGCAGTCGGCGAGAGTGCCAACCGACTGGATGTCAATGCGCATGTCACCCTCAGTCGCGGCCTCCCGCAATGCGATCTCGGCGAGCCGCCGATCACCCGGATTGTCTTCAACCAGGAGAATGTCAAGTTGGGTGCCGTCAAAACTTGACATTTTCCGCTCCGCTGAATTGGTTTGCGCTCACGGAAGTTTCACGACGGTAAACCAGAAGTTTTCGATGGAGTGAACGACGCTCATAAACCCTTCGAAATCGATAGGCTTTGAAACAAATGAGTTGGCGTAGGATTCATACGCCCTGACAATATCAGTTTCTGCTTCCGACGATGTGAGTACAACGACCGGGATCACTTTCAAGACCTGATCGTTCTTGATCTCCTTGAGGATGGAGCGGCCATCGACACCCGGCAGGTTGAGGTCGAGCAGGATGACATCAGGCCTCGGTGCGTCGCTGTATTCCCCCCGGCGATACAGGAAGTCCAGTGCTTTTTTACCGTCCATCACAACACTAAGATTGGTTGCTATCCTTGCCTCTTTGAAGCCTTCCACCGTCAGACGGACATCTGCCGGATTGTCTTCGACCAAGAGTATCTCGATCGCACGTCCTACAATGCTATTCGCCATTGTCTCTTTTCTCCAAATGTTGAAGCGCCGGAAGCGTGAAGCGAAAGGTCGTGCCATCTTCGGGTGCCGGGTCGATCCAAATTGTGCCGCCGTGACGTTCAACGATACGCTTGCACGATGCCAGTCCGATTCCGGTACCCTGATATTTGTCCCGACTGTGTAAGCGCGTAAAAATCACGAAGACCTTTTCCCTGAACTCGGGTGCAATGCCGAGGCCGTTGTCGGAAATAGCAAACTCCCAGAAGTCGCCTTTGAATTCTGCGGCGACACTCACCTGCGGTGGCAATTCGCTGCGGTACTTGATGGCATTTTCTATAAGATTGGTGAACAGCCGCTCCATCTGCACCGAATCGGCCTCAATCACCGGAAGTGGCCCGACATCAATTTTGCCATCGCACTCGGCAAGGCGCTCGCTGAGTGCCTGCAATGCGGACTGGACGACTTGGCCGGTATCGATCATTTCCCGATTCAACGGGCGGTTGCTGACCCGCGAATAGGCCAGAAGGTCGTTTATCAGACATTTCATGCGCACGGCACCGTCAACGGCAAAGCCGATAAACTCGTCGGCTTCCGTGTCGAGCTTGCCGCTATAACGTCGCGACAGCAGGCCCAGATAGCTGCTGACCATCCGGAGTGGCTCCTGCAGGTCATGCGAAGCGATGTAGGCAAACTGCGACAATTCCTGGTTGGATCTTGACAATTCCTCAGTCTTCGCCTTGAGGTCAAGTTCGCGCCTCATGATCCCTGCGACCATCTCCTCGAAAGCACGCGCCAGCGCGCCGGTTTCGTCTTTGCGGTGAACTGCTTTGCGCAGATCGAAGTCCCGCGCCCCGGCTGCAATATTTGTCGCTGCGACCGTCAAATCGCGAAGCGGCCGGATGATGATGCGCGCCAGCAATACGGCGACGATACCAACGGCAATTATAAGAACCAGCGCGAGGAGCACCGTAGAATAGCGTAGGGAATTGATGCGCTGGAATAGTGCCGCCCCGTCCAGAGTCGCCACCATGACAATGTATCGATCCGCCTCCGCCTTGCCGAAGGATACGCGCCTGGCGAAGGCGAGTTCCTCGCCGCGGACGGTTCGAACACTGGTGGAGTATGATTGCGCCTTATCGCTGAACAAGCCGGACAGATGAGGCATATGGTCCTGCATGAGCTGTCGTTCACCGCGATCGAAGCCAAAGGGCAGCGCCGGATCGGGATGGACAAGAAAATCGCCGTTTTGATTCGCAATCATAAGCTGCTCGTCCGCGCCAAGGGTTTCCTGGAGAAGGTCAAACCAATAGGTCGCGTCTACATTGACGACCAGTTCTCCACGCAGGATGCCTGCGTCATCAAAAACCGGTGCCGCGGTACGAACAACCGGGCGATAGGGTTCGACAATCCTGCCAAAATCCCGGTCGAGTTCGAAATCTGACATGTACACGGCACCGTCTGTCAGCTTTGCGGCTTCCCTGAAGAAGGGTTCCTGACCCTTCTCCTGCAACTGGGCCGTCGGCGTGCGCAAGATCATGCCGTTCGTGGGGCGCTCGACGCGGACAACTTCGTGCCCGCCATCGGCGATCTTGATATAGCGCAGCCGAAAGTAGGCAGGCCGGTTTTCCAGAAGCACCTCGAAAAGCGCCGCGAGGCGCCGGGTCCACTCGGCTTCGCTGAGATCGGTTTCCGGGTCGATGCCGCCGTTCAACTGCGCGCGGACAATCCCTTCAACTGGAAGGGTTTGAGACAAAAACAAGGTATCCCGGCTGGCGAATTCGGTCCGCGATGCGAAACGACTGGCGGTGGTGTTGATTGAGGACGAAAGGCGGAACTGTTCGCGCTCGACCAAGGCGTCGACTGCGCCTTGATACATGAAGAAGACTGTACCGGCGGCGATGATTGCTCCACACAAGGTCGTCCAAAGGGCGATCTTTGCCGCAAGCCCGAACAACAACGGCCTGAACCCGGCCTCTTCCGATCGCTCGGACAAGAATTGTGCGCCCTCCAGACCCACCATCCCGGTGTCTGGGTGTGTATCGGAAACTGTCATTGCGACCCCAACCAATCAATAGAGATTAAAATCCCAATAAATTACAAAGATTAAGAATTACGCAAAACGTTTATGGAGCTTCTTTTGCATTGGTCTTTCAACGAGATTTTGTTAACGAGTTAACCTGACTATCCGGTGAAAGTGTTCTGGCGCCAGTGTGTGAATCCTGACTGCGCTCAGGACCGAGCGTTGCATCAGGGATGCAACTCATCGATTTTGCGTTCGCGATGAATGGCTGTGCTGTGCGCCATGCGGATATGGCCCTGACTGCCGGCAAGAACCACGCAATGGTGCCTGTAATCCGCAAACAGGCGCATCGGGTGTGGCCCTGCCGCTGCGATCCGGAGCCGACAGGTCCTGTCCTGTTTACATGCAATGTTTCCGACCGGAGCAGATGTTCCTTCTATGTCTCGGATTTCCGCCTTGCGGAACAAGACAGGAACAGTTACAGTGTTCATGCTTTGTACACATCTGATTTCTATAGTGATGTCGCTTGTGACTACTATGGACAGTCAGAACCCGGGATTGATTGACATGCTGACGCGCAAACAACATGAACTTTTGATGTTCATTCACGAACGCCTCAAAGAATCTGGCGTTCCACCTTCGTTTGACGAGATGAAGGTTGCGCTGGATCTGAAGTCGAAATCCGGGATTCACCGGCTTATCGTCGCACTTGAGGAACGCGGTTTTTTGCGCCGCATGCCGAATCGGGCGCGCGCCATGGAAATCATCAAATTACCGGAATCGGTTTCGCCGAGCCTTGCCGCGCCCAGAAGCAAGGGCTTCTCTCCAAGTGTGATTGAAGGCAGTCTTGGCAAGAAGCGTGAAACCGTCCGCCCGGCCAGTGAGTCCGCAGGCGCGCAGGGTGACGGGCGCTCGGTGTCCATTCCTGTGATGGGCAGAATTGCTGCAGGAACGCCGATATCGGCGATTCAGAACCACAGCCATACCATCCCCGTCCCGGCCGACATGCTGACTTCGGGCGAGCATTTCGCTCTGGAAGTGCGCGGCGATTCGATGATTGAGGCGGGCATTCTGGATGGCGACACCGTTGTCATCAAAAGAGGAATGACAGCAGAAACGGGCGACATTGTCGTCGCACTTATCGACGATGAAGAAGCAACCCTGAAGCGACTTCGCAAAAAGGGTGGCTCTATTGCTTTGGAAGCGGCCAATCCAGCCTATGAGACCCGCATTTTCGGGCCGGATCAGGTCGAGGTTCAGGGCAAACTGGTCGGGCTGTTGAGAACCTACTAAAGCTGCATCGGCGCGTGTGTAACGCGACCTAAGAAAGTAATAGACCGGTGACGTGAGTCATTATTCCAATGAGACAGTTTAGCTGTTAGATTTTGCCAGAGACATATAGTCCAGTGGCAAGATGCTGGTGTTTTTGAGTTCTTCCATTGCGAAGCTGGAACTGACATCGGAAATGTCGATCTTGGCAATCAGTTTCTGATAGAATTTGTCATAGGCCGCAATATCCGGCACCACCACTTTCAACAGATAATCAACCTGGCCGCTCATGCGGTAAAACGAGACCACTTCTGCAAAATCGCTGATGATTTCGGCAAAACGCGTCAACCATTCCTTGCTGTGCTGATTGGTGCTGATTGAAACAAACACCGTCACACCTGCCCCGACCAAAGCCGGATCGAGCACGGCGACACGCCGCTTGATGACGCCATCTTCTTCCATTTTCTGGATGCGCCGCCAACACGGGGTTGTTGACAGGCCGACACGTTTGCCGATTTCCGCAACAGGCACGGTGCTGTCCTTTTGCAGAATTGCCAGAATGCTGCGATCAATTCTGTCCATATCGCCCTCATTGATGCTTCAATGTGTGCCCCTCTTACAGGAACCACCCTGGCACTTCCAGCGCCATTCGCACTGAAAACCGGTCTGGATCAGGGCAGCAGATCGGCTTCGCCGGTCAGGCGCGTGACTTCCTGGCGCAGCACCGGCAACAATTCCTGCTCAAACCAGATATTGCGCTTGAGCCACGCATTATTTCTCCACGAGGGATGCGGCAACGGCATGATGCGCGGTGCCGCGTTATCCCGCTCAGTATCATACCAATATTCCCGCCACGCACTGACGGTTTCGGTCAGACTGGCTTTGCGTCTGAGACCAAGATGATAAGCAATGGCATATTGGCCGATAGCGAGCAGAATTTCGATCTGAGGCATTTCTGCAAACAGCTGATCATGCCAGCTCGCCCGGCATTCAGGCCGGGGTGGCAAATCGGAACCGCTGGCGTTCTGTCCCGGAAAACAGAAGCCCATCGGCACAATGGCGACTTTCGACGAATCATAGAAATCAGTTGCCTCCAGCCCGAGCCAGTCTCTCAGCCGGTCGCCGGACCGGTCGGTAAAGGGCTGGCCGGATTTGTGGACCCGCGTCCCCGGCGCCTGGCCGCAAATGCATATTCTGGCGGTCGCAGACACCTGGAGCACCGGCTTTGGCGTATGTGGCAGCGGATTTCGCAATGGCCGTTCAATGCAGATCCGGCAGGACCGGATGTCTTTGACCAGGCTGTGCAATGGTGCTGTGGTCATTGTCCTATACCGTTGTCGCGGCGCCAGTCTTGCGGCACCTCGAAGTCCAGCTCCCACAATCCGCGCCCCGCCAGCGCTGCCAGCACCTCGAGAGCCTTGTAGTCGCCATAAGATACAGCCCAGCCATCATGCACCATCTGGGCATTGATCGAGGCTTGCGAGCCGGCAGCAACCAGCGCTGCATTGCCCGGCTGCTCTGAGCTTTGCCAGCGGCATACAGCAAGGGTTCGGCCGTGTTTATCCACACCGCGATCGCTGCAGGCCAACGCTTCCTTGCCTACCAGTTGCGCCAGATGGTCTCTGGCAAGACGACCGCATGGCACGGCCCTGCCGGCGCGCAGACAGGTTTGATCCAGCTCCGGCGCATCGATCCCCAGAAGTCGCATTTTTTGCCCGCCGACAGCCAGCGAATCGCCATCAACCACCCGAACTGCCGAATTCAAAGGCTCCCAGCTTTCATCATCCAGCCAGACCACCAGCACTGCAACGGCAAGAATGAACATTGCAGCCTTCAGCAGATCCCGAATCTTCAATTGACCATTCCTGAAACAGGTTTTCCGGCTGGATCAGTCGGTTTCAACGTCGCTGCCGGACACTCCGGCCTGATCAAAAGTTGCCATTCCGGAATGCACTGCTGCCGCCGATTTCACAATTCCTGCTGCAAGTGCCGCACCACTGCCCTCGCCCAGCCGCATCCCCAGATCGAGCAGAGGCCGTTTGCCCAGCCGTTTCAGCACCGCCGCATGGGCCTGCTCGTCCGATACATGGGAAAACAGGCAGTGATCAATTGATGCCGGACTGACTGAATGCAGGATCGCTGCAGAGGCTGTTGCGACAAATCCATCGACTATGACCGGAATGCGCTCAACCCGTGCTGCCAGCATGGCGCCGCACATGGCGGCAATTTCGCGCCCGCCAAGGCGGCGCAAGGCTTCCAGTCCGTTGGTTTTGCTGACGCCGGCTCTGCCGACAGCGCGGCGCACCACATCGGCCTTGCGTTTCAGACCTGCCGCATCGACGCCGGTTCCCGCACCGACCCAGTCTTCCGGACGGCCGCCATACAGCGCATGAAAAATCGCCGCTGCGACTGTTGTATTGGCAATGCCCATTTCACCGATGCACAGCAAATCTGTGCCGCCGGCAATTGCTTCCATGCCGAAAGCCATGGTCGCAGCACAGGTCTTCTCATCGAACGCATCTTTCAACGTGATGTCCGGTGTCGGCAGATCAAGCGCCAGATCAAACACTTTCAGGCCGAGATTATTGGCCGTGCAGAGCTGATTGATCGCTGCGCCGCCAGCTGCGAAATTTGCCACCATCTGCTGGGTGACGTTGGACGGAAATGCCGAAACGCCAAGCTCGGCAATCCCGTGATTTCCGGCGAAGATCGCCACCAAAGGCCGGGTTACCGCCGGAGGGGCCTTGCCCTGCCAGGCGGCCAGCCATTCAACCAGTTCCTCCAGACGACCCAGCGAGCCTGCCGGTTTTGTCAGCGTCGCGTCGCGCGCGCGCACCGCTTCCACCGCTTCAGTGACGGGACCTGGAAGCGACCGGATCAATTCCCGGATGTCTTCAAATGGAAGTGCTGTTATCGATGTATTCATGAGTCCTGGAGCCTATCGGATAAAGGGGCCTGGCAGGCGTTGGGCGGAGTTGCAAACTGATTCCTGCCCATTGCCAACATTCACATTCGATCTATAAAGCGCCTTGGAGAAGACGCAAGATGGCAAACCAGATGAATGACCCGCTGAAAGGTGACAAGAAACCGTCTGGAGCGACGCTCAAAACGGTGATTCCAAGGCTCCGTGCGATGCTGCGTGACTTCCTGCTGTGTCTGGCATTCTTCACAAGACTACCTGTTTCGCTCTCTTTTGAACAGCCAGCCGACATGTCCAAATCATCACGAATGTTTCCGGCAACCGGCCTGATTATCGGCGGTATCGGGTCGCTGGCCATGGCGGTGGCATGGCTGCTTGGTCTGCCGGTGATCGCGGTGTCCGTTCTGGCCGTTGCCACAATGATCCTTGCTACTGGGGCGCTGCATGAGGACGGTCTTGCCGATATGGTGGATGGATTTGGCGGCGGCCGGGACCGCATGCGCAAGCTGGAGATCATGAAGGACAGCCATATCGGCACATATGGTGTTCTTGCCCTGGTGCTTTCACAGGGCCTGCGCATAAGCCTTCTCAGCGCGCTGATCTCGGCCGATCTGATTATCGCGATGGCGGCGCTGACCGGGTCGGCTGTGGCCTCACGTGCCGCCAGTATGGTGTTTTGGTCGGCCCTGCCCCCGGCCCGCAAGGATGGGCTTTCCAGAGATGTCGGTCAGCCTGACAGGGCGGCGTTGACTTTTGCCATGGCGATGACACTGATCGTGCTGCTGGCAGTGTTGTGGTGGAGCGCGGGCCCGGCAGCGCTTGTGGCTGCGGTTGTTGTCAGTGGTCTGTCAATCTGGCTGCTGATCGGGCTGTGCCATCACCAGATTGGTGGTCAGACCGGCGACACGATCGGTGCGGCGCAGCAGATCAGCGAACTTGCTTTTATGGCCGGTCTTCTTATGTCAGTAGGCAATATTGTGGATCTGACATGAAATCACCCTGTGTAAACATCTGCCTGATTGATGAGCCCACCCGGCAATGTCTGGGATGTGGCCGGAGCTTGCGGGAAATAAGCGGCTGGAGCCAGATGAATGATGCCGAGCGCGACGCCATCATGAAAGTGCTGCCGCACAGGCTGCAGCTTCTGCCACAGGTGACCAGTTGAACGTGCTCTGGACACTGCTTCTGGGTCTTGCGGTCCTGTTGGTCGTGCTGATCGTCAGAAACGACGCTGGAACCGTACTTGGCATGGATATCGGGGCCTTCGGGCAACTCGGCGTGCTGTTTGCCCTTCTGGCCTTCATAAGTATCGGCGTGTTTCGCGGGATGCGGACATCCGAGTTTTTCAAGAACGCGCTGATCTGGACCGGCATCGCACTGGCGCTGGTAACGGTCTATGCCTATCGTTTTGAATTAGAATCGGTTGCCACCCGGGTCACCGGGGAACTGGTACCCGGGGTTGCCCTGACCAGCAGCGATGGAAATTCCATTACGGTCAATCGCGGACGCAGTGGTCATTTCTCAGTGAAGGCGGAAATTGGCGGGGTGCCGGTCGACATGCTGGTCGACACCGGCGCCAGCACTGTGGTTCTGAACTATACAGATGCGGAAAATGTCGGGATCGATGTCAATTCACTGAATTTTTCGACGCCCGTGGGCACCGCAAATGGAAATGCCTTTTTTGCCCGTATCGTGCTGGATACAGTGACCGTCGGCGGCATTGAACTGAACAATGTCCGTGCAGCCATAGCCCAACCCGGTAAATTGCAGCAAAGTGTGCTGGGCAACAGCTTTCTCAACCGGCTGTCATCGTATGAATTCAGCGGCTCAAAACTGGTTCTGCGACGCTGATCCCAGCTCAGGCAAGCACCGCCAAATCTTCCGGCAGATGTATCAGATCAGGTTGACTTTTCGGTACAGCAGCGAGAGCGGCTTCAACCACTTCGATACCCGCCGATGGCCTGGCCGCTTCGCAACTTAGGATACGGCGATAGGCCCGCGCGCCTGCAACGCCATGGAACATGCCGATCATATGACGGGTGATCTGGTTCAGCCGACCGCCCGACTGCAGATGCTGTTCAATGATCGGATACATGCGGCGAACCGCGCCGTGGCGGTCTTCGGCAACAGCCGCTTCGCCATAAAAACCATGGTCAACGCCGAACAGCAGTGCTGGCTGGTGATAGGCCGCCCGGCCGAGCATCACGCCGTCGACATGGGATAGATGGCTGCTGGCCTCAGTCAGGTTCTGAATGCCGCCATTGATGCCGATGAACAGATGTCCCAGTCTTTGTTTCAACCGGTAGACCCGGTCATAATCCAGAGGCGGAATATCCCTGTTCTCCTTTGGTGACAAACCATCCAGCCAGGCTTTGCGCGCATGCACCCAAAGCCCGTCGACACCTTGCTCAACGCAGGCATCCGCCAGATCATCAAGCGCAGTTTCGATATCCTGATCATCAACGCCGAGGCGGCATTTTACCGTCACCGGCAAATCGACAGCATTCTTCATGGCGCTGACACAGGCGGCCACCAGTTGCGGCGAGCGCATCAGACAGGCACCGAATGTGCCGGACTGGACCCTGTCGGACGGACAGCCGACATTCAGATTGATCTCGTCATAGCCATAATCTGCGGCAATACGCGCGGCCTCAGCCAGTTTGGCCGGGTCCGAGCCGCCCAATTGCAGCGCCACCGGGTTCTGCCCCTGCGGAATCAGCAGATGACGATCACGGTCGCCATGCAGAATGGCCTCGGCAACAATCATCTCGGTATACAGCAACGCCTTGCGCGACAGGATGCGGTGAAACGACCGGCACCAGCGGTCCGTCCAGTCCATCATGGGGGCGATGGAGAATGTGCGTGCGTTAGTTAAGGTCATTGTTCAGAGTAAAGCAGTGCTTTCAAGCCCGATCTTTGGGCGGAATGGATCATATTTGATCGCCTTTTACCGTGTTTGATCGCTATGTGCACGGAATTTACGCGGATGGGTAATCGTGCGCATTTATTAGTGCCAGACAAAAAGTTAGAGTGCGTCAGCGCAACACGATAGTACTTGGTCCTTATGGATTAAACGGAGTTTGAGGCGGTTGAATTGACTACCATCTTTGCCAAAATTGTTCCCGACGCGTTCGATATTTAGCGGTGTAGGCCTAGAAGAGGCTTACCACATTGAGTGCCAAAACTCCGCCGCTACTCGATCGCCGCCACTTCATGCCTCAACCGCTTGGATGCCATACCGGGTTCAAAGCCCCATACCGCTACCCAACGATAAAACACTGGCGTGAGAAAAAGCGTGAACACGGTGGCGAAACCAAGACCACCAACAATAACCCAGCCAACAGCAATTCGCGCTTCGGCACCAGCCCCAGATGTCAAAATAAGGGGCAGGCCGCCGAACACGGTCGATAGCATCGTCATCATCACGGGTCTGATACGCAGGCGTAACGCATCGCGGATAGCGCTATCGATATCTTGCCCCGCCTCACGCAGCTGATTGGCAAATTCAACGATCAAAATACCGTTCTTTGCCATCACCCCGATCAGCATTACCAGGCCGATCTGGCTGTAATAGTTCAATGACCCACCGGTAAGTAAAATCGCCATCAAAGCAGCAGCAAGGCCGAAAGGGACCGTCAGCATGATAACGACGGCGCTGGCAATGCTTTCGAACTGGGCCGATAGCACAAGAAATACAACTACAAAGGCCACCCCAAATACCAAGTACATACTGGATTGGCTGTCTGTCAGAGATGCGGCTTCTCCTGTAAATGTGATGCCCATGCCTTCGGGTAGTGTATCTGCTGCGAGCTCAGTCAATCGTGCCATGGCATCGCCAAGATCGACTCCCGTACCAAGATTGGCCTGCACCGACACCGCCAGCGACCCACCCTGACGTTCAATCTGAGATTCACTGACCACCGGAACTAGCGTCGCAGCAGCCGAAAGCGGGATATAAGCGCCATCGGGAAGGCGTAGAAAGATTGATTCAAGATTGGAAGGATCATCAATCGGCGGACCACCCGGCACGACGTTTACATCTGTTTCGGTATCGTTTTCGAAGACGGTAACCGCGACACTTCCCTGAACCATTGAACTTATAGTCTGGGTAATTTCGGCTTCAGTTAGACCGAACACACCTGCCATGTCTTCGTCTACACGCACCTCATACTGGGCTTGTACGCTGTCGTTGGATAATTGCGGATTCAGAAAACTATCATCGCCAGACATGGCCGCCACCAAGTCATCGGCGGCCTCAGTCATCGCCGTAACGTCATTTCCGGTGACTGCGAATTGTAAACCTTGTCCTCCGCCACGGATGTTCAGACTGTTGGTTGACCGAGCACTCGCTTGCACGCCAGGCACACTCGTCAACTTACCACTGAGTTCAGAGATAATCTCTGCCTGACTACGGTCGCGTTCGACCCAATCTTGCAGGCGCACAATGATGAAGGCGCTGGTGCCCCCACCAATACCAATGATGCTCTGCACAGCGGTCACTTCGCCGCTTTCACGATATGGGGTTAAAATCTCTTCGATCATTGCGACCTGACCATCGAGATAAGTGGTTGTGGTGTCAGATGCACCACGCGCCTGAACAAGGAAAAACCCCCGATCTTCGGTCGGCGTAATGCTAGAAGAAAGCGTCGTGGCCCCTCCTATTGCAATAATGGCAAAGCCGATTGCAGTGGCAATCACGATCAGCGGTGAGCGGATAGCGTGATCCATAACGAAATCAAAAGCGCGAGACAGCCTCCCCGGTTCGGCAACTGGCTTTTCTGAACCGGCGCGACCTGGGTCTAGAAACGCAGCCATGACCGGCGCCAATGTCAACGCGGTGATGGAAGACAGAGTCACGGCAAAAGCCAAAACAAATCCGAACTCGCTAAAGACGCCGCCGGCCTGACCGGGCAAAAACGAAATCGGAATAAAAACGGCTGCTAGCGTTGCTGTGGTTGATATCACAGCGAAGAACACTTCGTTGGTGCCAGCAGCAGCAGCGGCGAAAGCCCCCATACCTTCTCTGCGCTTTCGCACAATATTCTCAATGACCACGATTGCGTCATCCACAACCATGCCTGTGGCGAGAACCAGCGCAAGAAGGCTTATGGTGTTGATGGAAAATCCAGTTAACCAGATCGCGGCAACTGTTCCCACTAGAGCGACGGGAATCGTTATAGCTGGGATTAACGTCGCAGTGGGTGAGCGCAGAAAACCGAAGATCACTGCGATCACAATGACTGCCGCCAAACCGATAGATTTGACCACTTCGTCTATAGAAGATTCGATAAACACACCATCATCGGAGGTGATGACAATCTCTACACCTTCGGGCAAAACTTGACGCAGTTCTTCAACTGCGGCGTTCACCGCTTTAGATATTTCAAGGGTGTTTCCGGCCGATTGGCGACTAATATCTAGGCCAATGGCCAACTGACCGTTGACGCGAGACAAGACCTCGTTGTCCTCAGGGACGAGCTGCACAAAGGCCACGTCGGACACGTGGGTTGTGGAATTGATTGAGACCTGACCAACGCTATCAACGGTCACATCTGCATTGCCGACACGTAGCGCGAGAGTCTGTGAATTGGTTTCTAACTCACCTAAGGGGGTGTCGTCGCGCAAAGAAGCCAACGCATTGGTGACATCCGAGACGGTCAACCCACGGCTAAGCAGTGAAGGAATATCCAAGGTGACACGGAATTCATTGGTCCGGTTACCACGGGTGGTCACTTCGGCAATCCCGTCAATGACCGAGAGCCGATCATATATCATCCCTTCAGCCAGAACGCTCAGTTCGTCTAGGGTCGCGTCCCCCAGCACGGCCAGACGAATAATGGCATCAGCGTTGCTGTCGCTTTTCGACACTGTTGGATCGTCGATATCGTCAGGGAGCTGACGCAGGGTTGCAGATACAATCTCACGTGCCTCATTGGCAGCGATATCGACGTCAGTGCCTTCAGAAAGATCAATGGTTATCTGGCTCGAACCGGTGCTGGAACTCGATTCGATATAGGAGAGGCCATCGAGAGCGCTCAAGGCGTCCTCAAGAACCTGTGTCACTTCTTGGTCGACTGTTTGAGGAACCGCACCTTCATAAGTGGTACGAACCGACAGGACCGGCTGGTCCACATCGGGCATCTCACGCACGTCTACCGATGTGAGGGCTGCCAAACCGGCGATCAAAATCAGCAAATTAATGACGATACCCAAAAGCGGGCGGGACACGAACAATCCCGCCATCCGGTATCCGCCCTTTGATGGTGTCTGCGCACTCATTGTGCTGCCTCACTCGTGGCGGTTTTTGCTGCATCGGACTCGTCAGTTGCATCTTCAGCGCGCGCAGGCGCGGTGCGCTTTCTGTCGCCGGTCCGTGCGCCTTCTGCCCCTGCCACCGCGATGGCGGATCCGGCCCGCAGTTTTTGCGCCCCTTCAGTTACCACAAGCGTACCTGGGGCAAGATCAGTCTCAATCCAAACCTGCTCATTACGCCGAAACAAAATTGTTGCAGCGACCTGCTCGGCAACGCCATCATTGTTGACCCAGATACTCGACCCGTCGCGTGACCAAGTAATTGCCGTAGCGGGAACCAAAGCCAACGGCTCACTCTCTTGCACAATACGGACTGTAAATGTCATGCCCGGCCAAAGCTGAGCGTCGGCATTGTCAATTAGCGCATGTACAGTCACGCTACGCGTAACGTCGTCGATGCGGCTATCGAAGGATATGATCTCACCTTCGAATATCTCTCCGGCAAATGTCGGCGTGGTTGTCAGCACCTTCTGTCCTGTTGCCAACAGCCCGACAGCGCGTTCCGGTAATTCGAAAACCACCAGCAGTTGTTCAGCGTCATCAATGGTGACAACATCACTGCCCACCGATAAGACATCGCCGACTTTAATATCGCTCATACCCAGCTTACCGGAGATGGGAGCCCTGATTGTCCGGTCATCTAGCGCAATCTGGACGAGTCCAACATTGGCCTCTGCAAGGCGCAGCTCAACCCGCGCCTCTGATATAGAGACATCGGCAATCGACGAGTTTCCTGCCGCGCTCAATTTCTCATATCGCTCAACCTTTTCACGCGCTTGGTCAAGTTCGGCTTGGGCAATTTCGAGATTGAATGTCTCCGTACGTGCGTCAAGCTGAACCAGCACGTCTCCGGCCGAAATCTCCTGATTTGCCGTAAGGTTGGTTTCGATCACTTCGCCCGAAACACTCGAGATCACACTGGCACTATGCACAGCATCGGCGCTGCCAATCGCTAGCAGGATACTTTCATACGGCTGCATGTCCAATGGGGTTACACTCACCGTTGTCGCTTGTAATGCACCGCCACGACCGCCAGGGCCACCGGTAGGTCTACCCGTTTGCGCATCACCTGCACTTTCAGTCGCAGAAGGGTCTCCCCAAAATGATGGGACGCCAAATGTAATTAAATATGCTCCTGCAATTATCAGTGCCGAAACAATCAATATGACAATTCTACGCAAGTTAGTGTCTCCTGAATTAGTCTGTGTTACCCTGGAGCGCCTTTTGACGGCACATCCATTTGGTTGCCACCATTGGCAGCTTCAAAAAAGTTAAATGCGGCCTCAGCAGCGTAACGGTAAAAAATTTCTATTCGGCGATAGCCGAACTTAAAGCGCAGCGGCAACTATCCATTTTGTCAGGAAACTAACCAATTTGTTAGAAATGCATTCAACTCTCACCTCTGAGCGACTTAAGCCGGTATTTGGCCTTGAGGCTGAGGTCATCCGCGATCCTAAAACACGCGATTTCTTTGACCTCTCGTTTCCCACTGCACAAGGTCGTTTTGAAGAGATGTCAAAAAACAGAAATAGGATAAACTCTGCGGTGTGTCCTAAATGAATTTGCAAATCTGATTCAATGGGCGGTGAAATGATCAGAGCATTTGAAACCAATACGCTTAGATTAGTCGGTTCCAGTAAGCATCACTGCAGGCTTTTCCAAAAACATTTACATCCGACATGCTGAAAATTGTATTTTTCATTGCATGTGGCTTTGACTGCACTGGATCATCATTGATTTCCTGGTGCACGTATTGTGCACGCACGCTACAATAACCAGTTGATTTTTATGGGCGTCCCATCCAATCCATCATCGGGGCAATGGAAATTTTAGTGTGTTGATTTATTTGCATTTTGCATCTTCAAACAGTTTCGGCGAGTTATAGCACACACAGCGCGCACGCGTTGGCCGCCATAAACAAGCTTCCCTCCGGTGCCTGCCGGGATCAGAACCGACGCAAGGGCCACTATGCCAGCGAGACCTTGCAGCGCCACGATTGGCGTTCTCGTTGACCAGCATATAGACGATGTGTGCGCAGTTGGGAAACCGCCCGTCACAGCAAGGCGGCCATGCATATAGCTCCCGCCGAAACAGTCAAACGAGTGACGTTTCCGGCAAGATCCTATCGTGGTCATGAGTTTTTGATGTGAGAAGCCGGAGTGAACCTGGTCGACAATGCCGTGGGCCATGGTGCCGACGACAGCAAAATCAGCACCCATATCGGCGTTACCGATATCGGCCCGCTTTGATGAAGCTACACTCATCGCGCGCTTCAAGCCCTTTTCAACGGGCGAACAGACCAACTCCGGCTGTGGATCTGGATTGTCTCTGGCCAAGGATGTCGCGAAGCCGCGTGGCTGTTACCTCGACATCAGCACCGGCGAAGCGATGAGTCAGCTGGCGAAAACGGTATCGCTCAACCTACCCTGCCAGAGTGAATCTGTCAGCGTCTGAAGGTGTCCTTCATATGGGGCGGCATGCCCAAAATATCGAGATCGCTTGCTGCAGGCGTGCGGCCCGATTCAAAAGCAGTTGCCAAACGCTGAGCGGCGAAAATTTGTGCGAAGAATGTTGGTTTTTTCATGATTGTATCCTTTCGCACACTATATAGGTGCAAATGGCATTGTGGAGACCTGTTCAATTGGCATGGCAGCCATGCCTTGCCGCATGCAACGTCTTGACCGGATTTGCGGACTGATCATGTGGATTGACTGCCCCGCTTGAGAGCCGGTGATCCGGTCAAATTATTCAGTGTCATCACGAGACGATCTAGAGATCGACGGCGTTGGGCAACAGGACGAGGTCCCGGATTGTCACATGCTTGGGCCGTGTCAGCATGAAGACGACACACTCCGCGACTTCTTCGGGTTGCATCAGGCTGCCTTCTGCCAGAGCCTGCTCCAGTTTGGCCTTTGGCCAGTCATCCAGAAGTGCCGTCACCACAGGCCCTGGCAGGATCGCCCCGACGCGCACGCCATGTTTTGCCATCTGGCGGCGCACCGTATGGGTAAAGGCCTGCACCGCATGTTTCGAGGCGGTATAGATCGGCTCCCACACCACCGGGATCACCCCGGCGACAGAGCTCGTCAGGATCACATCGCCGGATTTCTGCGCCGCCAGATGGGGCAGCACCGCATGGACCGACCGGAAGGTCGCATTGATATTGAGGTTCAGGACCATATCCCACTGATCCGGGTCCCCATCAAGAATATCGCCGCCCACATAGGCGCCAGCATTGGCATGAAACACATCAAGCCTGCCTGCCGCTGCAAGGATCTGCGGCAGCATCCGGGCTACGCTATCGGGGACAAGCAGATCGGTCACAATGGGATGCGCACCTGCCCCCAGATCGGCGCAGACTTGCCGCAGCGCCGCCTCGTCGCGGTCCACCAGCGCAACCTGTGCGCCAGCTGCCAGACAGTGCCGCGCGCAAGCCAGCCCGATGCCCGATGCCCCGCCGGTGATGGCCACGACCTTTCCTTCGAGAGTGTTCATGGCGTTCTCCTCAAAACCTTGCTCAGATACTGGAATAGCCGCCCTCGATCATCATGATCGCCCCGTTGACGAGGTCGGATGCAGGCGAGGCGAGATAAAGCGCCATGTCAGCAATTTCCACCGGCTCACCGAACCGGCCCAAGGGGGTGCGCGCAATGAAAGGGTCTTTTTTCTCCGGCGGCGACCAAAGCTGTTTGCCCATCTTTGTCAGCACAACCGTGGGACAAATCGCGTTGACCTGCACATTATGGGGGGCGGCCTCGACCATCAGGGATTTTGTCAGCGCGTTCAGCCCGCCCTTGGAGGAGGCATATGCCGCGTGATCCTCAAGTGCGATGACCCCTGTCTGGGACGAGATGTTGATGATCTTGCCCATGCGCCGCGCCATCATCCCCGGCAGCAACGCCCTGGACAGGATGAAGGGCGCGGTCAGGTTCACGGCCAAGGTCCGGGTCCAGTCCTCGACGGCGAAATCCACTACCGGACCGGTGACAGCAATCCCTGCGGAATTGACCAGAATGTCAATCCTGCCTCCCGCTGCGGCCAGCGCCTCGGCCGCGATGGCGGCGGTTTGCTCGCTGGACGCCAGATCGCCCGTGATGGCAGTGAACTTGCGGCCTTTTGCCATGACGACGCGCCCAAGATCGGCCAACCTTTCTGTCGATCGACCATGGCCGATGATATCGGCACCGGCATCGGCAAAAACCTCGGCAATCGCATAGCCGATGCCCGAGGACGCGCCGGTGACAAGTGCTGTGCGACCGGAGAGGCGAAAGCGGTTTTCCCAATCGGACATGATCTATTCCAAATTTGTGTGACGTGCGCGCATGGCTTCGGGAGCAATGCTCAACCGGCCTCGCAGGTCGAGAACAAGAAGTTCGAAAAACAGGACCATCAGCACCTCATACAGCGAGCCCATCGGCAGAACGGAGCTGGCCGCCGGACCCTGATCCGAGGCCATGGTCTGGGCTGGCAGATGCACGATCAGATCGGCCATGGCGGGCACGGGACCATCGCGCGTTGCAGTAATGCAGATCACCTGCGCACCGGCCGCGCGTGCGACATTGCACAGCGCTGCAACGGTGCCAAAATCACCCGGCCCGGCGCTGACAAATAAAACATCCCCGGTTGCGATGGGTGGTGTGGTCATGTCGCCGACCACATGCGCCTCGAGACCCAGATGAAACAACCGCATGGTCAGTGCCTTCATCATCAATCCCTCACGCCCCACTCCGAAGCAGGCGATGCGCCGCGCTTTCGCCAGCACTTCGGTCAATGGCGCAATCTGCGCCAGGACGGATGGGGCAAGACCGGGGCGCAACTCCTCCAGAAGGCGGTCGCACAGCGTGTCTGACGCGCCACTCATGGCTTAGCTGCCCTGCAGTCTGATCTGGATTTTCACATCCGTCGGTCGTGCCTCTACCGCGCGATCAAAAGCGGCAATGCTGTCGGCAAAAGCGAATGTCTCCGAGACCAGCGGCTTGAGGTCGACTTTGCCCGAAGCCAGCAGCTCAATCGCGCGGTCATACATGTTGGCATAGCGAAACACCGTCTCCATCCGGATTTCCTTGGACTGCGCCAGGACGATGTCCATGGGCACCCGTTCAACCGGCATGCCAACCCAGACCACGCATCCTGCCGGAGACACAGCTTCAAGTGCTGTTTGCACCGACGCAGCGGCGCCCGCGCATTCAAAGACCACATCCGCGCCCCAGCCCCCGGTGCCGCTGCCAATCACATCGGCAACAGAGGATTTTGTCACATTGATCGGGTGGATGTTGTCGTACTGCGCGGCAATGCCCAATTTTTCGTCTACAAGATCAGAGATATAGACCTTGGAGCAGCCCCCGGCCAGGGCGGCCAGCGCTACCATGATCCCAATGGGGCCGGCACCTGTGACCAGCGCCACATCGCCGGGTTTGATACGCGCGCGCGCTGCTGCCTGCATGCCGATGGCGAAGGGTTCGACCATCGCGCCTTCGGCAAAGCTGACGTGATCGGGCAGTTTGTAGGTGAAAGCCGCGGGATGGATGACCTCGGGTGTCAGACAGCCATGCACCGGAGGGGTCGCCCAGAACCTGACATCCGGATCGACATTATACGCACCCAGTTTGCTTGCCTTGGACGCCATGTTGGGTATGCCGGGCTCCATGCAAACGCGGTCGCCGACAGCCAGATGGCTCACATGCTCGCCCAACTGCGTCACCACACCCGAGGCCTCATGCCCCAGAACCATGGGCGCTTTGACGACGAAGGGCCCGATCTTGCCGTGGGTGTAATAATGCACGTCACTGCCGCAAACCCCGACCGTATTGATCGCGATACGCACATCTCCCGGTTCAAGCTTGTGCGGCAGGTCAATCTCCCGCAACGACAGCCTGTTTTTTTCTTCGAGAACCAAAGCAATCGACATGTTTTCCCCCTCTTCCTTCATCCCTTATGCGCCTGCCAGTGCAGGCACGTCTTCCCCTTGCAGCAACGCGCGGGCGGTGTGCTCGTCAGTGACCAGCGAGTTGACAAAACAACGTCGCAGCGCAGCGCGGATCACAGGCACCTTGTGCAGACCCCCTGCAGCCAGGATTACATTGGGTATATTATGCAGATCTTCCAGCGAAACACCGATGACCCGTTGGTTCACGACGTGGTCGAGAAGCCCGCCTCTGGCGTCAAGGACATGACCAATGATGTCTCCGACACCGCCTTTGGCGATCAACTCGCGGGAATCAATATCGCGCGGCAGGGCATCGCGTACCAGCAGCGAACTGGACAGATCGCCCGTCGCAAGTGCGACCGCGCCGCAGGAACGCACTTTGTCCAGCATCTCTTTGATTACGTCCTGCTCCATGAAAACGGCCTGGCTTTCCGCGCTACCGGCAAACAGCGGTGCCGTGAAAAAGCTGTGCTCCGCATTGCACAGGTCCGCCAGCCTTGTGGTGATCTCGTAGCCGTTTACATCGGAGCCACGCGTCACCCCGCCCATGATGGATACGATCTCCAGATCCGGCCTGTCGATGGGCTGCATGAATCGTGTCGCCAGATTGAGCGTGTTGCCCCAGGACATCCCGAAGGTCCGCAGGTCCGGCTGCGACAGGACTTTGCCAAGATAGCTGCCAAGCGCCGCGCTCACCAGCGGCGTAACCGAGGCGGGATTCTCCGGAGTTGGTACCACGATGCTGCGCGACAGGCCGTATTGGCGCTCAAGCTGCCATTCCAGATCAGCGGCGGCGGCATAGATTGAATCGACACTGACCCGCAGGATGCCACGCTGCCGCGCCTCGGCCAGACCCTTGTTGACACGCAGCCGCGTGATACCAAAGCGTTTGGCGGCTTCAGCCTGTGTCAACCCTTCGACTTCGCACGCCCAAGCCAGACGGACCAGCAATTGCTCTTCCTCGTCGATCTGGTCAATCTTGATGCGTCGCGCCATGAAACCTCTCTATAAAACACACAGAGTATCGCGCAACGACGAATGAGCTGCTCCAAGCCTGCTGGGCAGGCAAAGTGTCACTTCACTGCCCCCATGGTCAAGCCACGCACGAGCTGCTTGGACGCGATCAGCGCAAAGATCAGGACTGGAATAACAATCAGCGTTGAGGTCGCCATGATCTTGCCGTAGGGCAGATTGTAACCCTCCATGAAGGACACAGCCATAGCCGGGGCGGTCTTGGCTTCCGACCGGGTCAGGATCAGACCGAACATCAGCTCGTTCCATGAGAAAATAAAGGAAAAGATTGCCGAGACTGCCACGCCCGGCATTGCCAAAGGCAGGCAGATCTTGCGCATGATGGTGAATTGAGAGGCCCCTTCAAGACGTGCCGCTTCGTCCAGATCATAGGGAATGCCCCGAAACTGGTCCGTCACAATCCAGATGACAATCGGCAGGTTGAAGGTCAGGTAGATCAGGATCAGCGTGATGTGCTTGTCCAACATCCCAAGATTGCGCGCGATCAGGAAGAACGGCAGCGCCAGCACGATGGGCGACACCATACGGTTGGTGATGAACCAGAACCACAGGTCTTTCTTGCCGCGAAATTCAAACCGCGCCAAAGCAAATGCAGCAGGCACGCCCAGGATCAGCGCCAGTGTCGTTGTCGATATGGCAATCACCAGCGAGTTGATCAGCGTGCGCAATACGCCGTCCTCGAACAAGGCTTCGCGGTAGTTGTTGAGCGTTGGCTCGAATATCCAGACGGGAGGCGATTCAAGCGCCACGATCTGCGTTTTCAATGACGTCGTGACCATCCAGTAGAATGGAAACACGCAGATCGAAATGATGATCAACAACAGGATAATCTGCCACAGGATCGACCGGGAGGTGTTCATGTCTCAGACCTCCTTGTAGAAGACGCGAATGTAGATTTGCGCCAGAACGATGGTGATGATCAGCAGGATAATCGCCTGCGCCGAGGCCAATCCCTGGTCGAAACCACGAAAACCCACGCGCTGGATCATGAGCGATATGAACTCAGTTGCCGCCCCCGGCCCGCCGCGTGTCAATGTGAACACCATGTCGAACAGTTTCAGCGTATCCGCCGTGCGCAGGATCAGCACCGCCACCAGACCGGGCAGCAGGAAAGGCAACTGCACATAGCGCAGCACCACCCACCAGCTTTTGGTCTCCAACCGGGCGGCCTCCTCGACTTCGCCCGGGACCATTGTCAGCCCTGCCAGAAGCACCAGCGCCACGAAAGGTGTCCACTGCCAGACATCCCAGAAAATGATCATCGCAAAAGCATTGGTCGGATCACCAATCCAGTTGATGTTGGCGCCGCCCAGAAGCTGGTTCACGACGCCGAATTTCTGGTTGAACATGACCTGCCCGAGCAAGCCCACAACCGCATAGGTGGTGGCCATCGGCAGCACCAGTCCGAGGCGCGCCAACGTCTTGAGGATCGTCAGCCCCGGCTTGTGCAAGACCAGTGCAATCCCGAGGCCAAGCGCCAATTGCAAGGGCAAGGCGGTGCCGAGCAAGAAAAACGTGCGCCCCATTGCCTGCCAGAAAACTTCATCCGTCAGAACGGTCCCATAGTTCTCGAGGCCAATGAATTCGAGGCGCTTCAACTTTGTCAGATTGAAGAAATGAAGCGAGGTCCAGGCCGCGTAGAGCAACGGCGCGATCCCGACGATCGCCAGACCAAACACAGCCGGAGCTATAAAAGCAAAAATCGTGCGTCTGGAAACCTGTCCGCGCATAGTGCCCTCCCGGCATTCAAATGAGGGGCGGCACGCGCTGCGCCGCCCCAGGTGTTTCAGGTGTTTCAGGTGTTATTGTGCCAAAGGCTTGTCACCGGAATAGTAGCCGGCAGCATCCAGAACGGCTTCCATACGGGTACCAATTTCGGTTGCGCCTTCTTCCGTCGTGACGTCGCCGAGCATTATTTTCGTGCCCCACTCCTGCACGATCTCGGTGATTTCAGGCCACTCCGCGAACCGCGGACGGAATTCAGGCACACCGTCCTGCCAGCTTTCAACCAGCGCAGGGACGAACTTGTAGGTCTCTGCCAGCGCAGGGTCCGCATAAGCGGACTGACGCGCCGGTACACCGCCGCGCTCAAGGTATTCACCTGCATTTGCTTTGGACGTTGCCCACTGGATGAACAACCAGGCTGCTGCCTGCTCCTTCTCGTCAGCTTGTGCAGCAACGGACATGGAGAACCCGCCAAGCGCTGGTTTGCGCCCTGCTGGCCCTTTTGGCTCTGGTGCGATTTCAACGCAATCGGCCACTTTGGAGGTTTCCGGCGACATCACGCCGGAATAGAAAGCCGACCACTCGGTGATCATGGCCACATCGCCCTGAGCGAAACCGTTGACGACTTCAGCGTGGTCATAGGCCACGATCCCATCGGGCATATACTGCATCAGGTCCTGGCGGAACTTGAGACCTGCCTGTGATTCCGCAGAGTTCAGATTGGACTTGAAATCTGCATCCAGAAAAGAGCCGCCAAAAGGCCAGATGACGCGGGCAAAGCTGTCCGCCGACTGCGTTTCATTACGTTTGGACTGCAGAGCGAATGCGTATTTGCCGTCCTTGGTCAGCGCCGGACCATAAACATCCTTCAAATCGGACCATGTCTCGGGCGGGCCATCAAAACCGGCCGCTTCCAGCATGCATTTGTTGTAGAACAGCAGGCCGGAATAATTGTCGACCGGCAGGCCATAAATCGTGCCATTCCAGCCGCCAAACGCGTTCAGGACCAATGGAAAGAAGTCGTCAATGTCCAGATCGGGATCGACAAGGTCCGGGTTGGAGGTGAATTTGTCGATCGGCAGAATCCAGTCGTTCTCAGCGAAATTGCCGATCCAGACGAGATCTATCAATGCCACATCCAAATCACCGCCGGACACGAAGTCACGGACCTGTTCACCCAGCGCATTTTCGTAAGGGTGCTTGATGACGTTGACCTTGATGCCGGTTTCCGCCTCAAAAGCGGGCAGCATGGCTTCGATTGCTTCGTAGCCCGGCCGCAGCAGGAAAACCACGTCCACCGTCGTCCCCGCATATGGCTCGGCCGCTTTGGCCAGGCTCCACTCACTATGACTGGCAGCTGACGCTCCAGTCGCCATGACGCTCGCCATAGCAGCGGAGCAAAGAAGTTTTCTCAGTCTCATTTTGATTTCTCCCAGTAAATATTTGACATTCATTTGTGTCACTGTGCATACAAATGTAAATATTGCACCGTTGTCAATGCAAAGTTTTGGAAAGATTAGCGACACGGCGGCAAATCACGAGGTCAGGGGAGGACGAAAGTGGCAACGGTCGAAATCAGAAAAATCAATAAATTCTATGGCAATACGCAGGCGCTGTTTGATGTGGACCTTGAGGTCGCCGATGGCGAATTCGTGGTTTTTGTCGGGCCTTCAGGCTGTGGTAAATCCACGCTCTTGCGCACACTCGCCGGGTTGGAGGCGATAGACGATGGCACCGTGACCATCGGCGGCAAAGACGTCTCCCATGCAGAACCGGCGGACCGCGATGTGTCCATGGTGTTCCAGTCCTACGCGCTTTATCCACATATGAGCGTGCGCCAGAACATGGAATTTGGCATGAAGGTCAATGGCGTCGATCCA
Source organism: Pararhizobium sp. IMCC3301 (assembly GCF_030758315.1). Classification (NCBI taxonomy): domain Bacteria; kingdom Pseudomonadati; phylum Pseudomonadota; class Alphaproteobacteria; order Hyphomicrobiales; family Rhizobiaceae; genus Pararhizobium; species Pararhizobium sp. IMCC3301. The sequence continues at coordinate 4,484,480 of NZ_CP132336.1, read as the reverse complement.
GCCGAACGCACCCAGCGCATCAATGAGGCCGCGCGTATTCTGCAATTGGACGACTACCTCGATCGCAAGCCGGGTCAGCTTTCCGGTGGCCAGCGCCAGCGCGTCGCCATTGGCCGCTCTATCGTGAAAAACCCCAAGGTTTTTTTGTTTGATGAGCCGCTGTCGAATCTGGATGCCAAGCTGCGTGTGCAAATGCGGGTTGAACTTGAAGCGCTGCACAAGCAGCTTGATGCCACCATGATTTACGTCACCCATGATCAGGTCGAGGCGATGACCATGGCGGACAAAATCGTCGTGCTAAATGCCGGGCGTGTGGAACAGGTCGGCTCCCCTATGGAGATCTACCACAAACCAAACAGCAAATTCGTGGCTGAATTCATCGGCTCCCCGGCGATGAATGTGTTTGATGCTTCAGGCCTGCGGGGCCTGGATTTGCGGGCAGAAACCCATTTTGTGGGTTGCCGCCCAGAGCACTTTGAGGTTCTGGAAAAGGGCCAGGGAAATGTCGACGCCGTTGTAAAGGTCAAAGAGCAACTGGGCGGCGAGAACCTGTTGTATCTTGGTGTTTCCGAAGGTTTGACCCTCGTCGCGCGCCTTGATGGCGATGACGAAACTGCAGTGGGTGATCAGGTCGGTCTTGGCATACCGGCGCATCGTTTGCACCAGTTCGATCGCGACGGACGTGCCCTGCGCTAGGAGGCGCGGAGATTCAGGATTCCCAGACCATTTGAAAACCACATGTTCCCCGACCTACTGATTTTTGATTTTGACGGTGTCATTGCGGACAGCGAGAGCATCTCCTTGTCGACCTTGCAAAGCGCCTTGCGCGCCTATGGCAACGATTTGCCGTTGGACGAAGTGCGCCGCCGCTATCTTGGCAAGGCGATGAAGCAGATCAAAAAGGACATGCAGGCGGAATATTCTGGTGCCGACTGGGATGGATTCGACGTACACTGGAATGCAATTCTATTCGACCGGTTCCGCAAAGAACTCAGGCCTCTGCCTGGACTCGTCGCCCTGCTTGATCGGGCCGAAGCTCGCGGCCTGCCCTATTGCATTGCATCCAGCGGCAGTTTGGAGCGAATTGGCTTCGCTCTGGGTGCAATGGGCCTTGGCGCGCGGTTTTCTCATGTGTTCAGCGCAGAACAAGTCACCCATGGCAAGCCGGCTCCCGACCTGTTTTTGCACGCGGCGAAAACCATTGGTGTGCCGCCTCACAGATGTCTTGTGCTTGAAGATTCACCCTATGGAATCCAGGCCGCAAAGTCTGCCGGAATGCGCGCGTTGGGTTTTGTCGGCGGAGCACATCTTGAGGACATTCGGGCAGAACACCGCGATTTACTACTGGAACATGGGGCTCATGATGTGGTGGAGCACCTGAACGAGATCACGTTCGAGAAGATGAGAACACGGTGGAAAATGCCGAATACCGATTGAAGTCAGGGATCGCGGAAAACCGGATCGAAGCAACAAACACACACACAAAGGTTGCTCCAGACCGCTCGCAAACGTCTGGCACCGACAACGGGGTCAACCCATTGTTGTCAACCCATTGTTGTCAACCTATTCTTGTCCGGCACCTCATTCGACATTGCGGCCGAATGTCAGCCCGTTGACCTTTTCAACGATGCTTTGCGCGTCGATGCCATGGTGGCGATAAAGGTCGCCTATCGTGCCGGTTTGCCCGAAATGCTCCACACCCAGCGGGATCGACTGATGGCCGGCGACGCTGCCCAGCCAGGACAATGTGGCGGGATGGCCGTCAATAACTGAGATGATCCGGCAGTGTCGTGGCAAATCGCCCAACAGGCGCTCCACATGCGCAACCGCCGCTTTATTGCCACGCGAACGGGCACGTTGGGCTGCGGTCCAGCCGGCATTCAGTCGATCAGCAGAGGTGACCGCAAGAACGCCGACATCACGTCTACCCTCGCCGATCATGCCCGCAGCCTTGATCGCCTCGGGTGCCACCGCACCCTGATAGGCAATCACCACATCGCAGTTGGGACCGGGTTTGCGCAACCAATAGGCGCCGTCGATCGAGCCTCGCACAAAGTCATCATCGACGCGTTTACCTGGCTGTTCGATCGGGTTTGTGGTCAGGCGCAGATAGACTGAACCGCCGGTTTCGTCGCGCAGCCAGGTGCGCTCGTCCGGGTCGCCTTCGCCGTCTTTTTGCATGTAGGCAAAGGCCCACTCCATGATCACTGCCAGTTCATCGACAAAAGCGGGTTCAAACGAAGCCAGACCATCCTGCGACATGCCGATCAGAGGCGAACCGACCGACTGATGTGCGCCTCCTTCCGGGGCTAGCGTCACCCCTGAGGGCGTGCCGACAATCATGAAACGCGCATCCTGATAGCAGGCATAATTCAGTGCATCGAGGCCACGCGCGACAAACGGATCATAGATCGTGCCAATGGGGATCAGCCGTTTGCCAAACAGCGAATGCGAAAGCCCCGCCGCGCCCAGAAGCAGGAACAGGTTCATCTCGGCAATGCCAAGTTCGATATGCTGACCTTCGGGATCAAACTCCCATTTTGCGGTCGAAGGAATGTTTTCTTTTTTAAACGTATCTTCCTGATGCCACCGAGAGAACAGTTTACGCCGGTTTACCCATGCTCCGAGGTTTGTTGTTCCGGTCACGTCCGGTGATGTGGTTACAATCCGCTCGGCAAGCTTGCTGGTCCCCCTGGACAGTTCATCGAGTATTTTGCCAAAACCCGTTTGCGTCGAGATCTCCCGTTCCAAACTCAGTTCGATTGCAGGCACGTCAATGATATCATCGGCATAGCGCCGCCGCCCCTTTGCAAAAAACGGCACCGAGTCGAGAAAAGCCCGAAGAGCGGCCGGGTCTTCCACCGTCGCAAATTTTTCCCATTCGTCGCCCTCGGCAACACCCATATGTTTCTGCCAAGCCGCCATCTGGGTCTTGTTCATCAAACCGCCATGGTTATCCTTGTGCCCGGCAATCGGGGTTCCCCACCCTTTGATCGTATAGGCGAGGAAACACACCGGGCGATCATGGTCGATGCCGGCAAAGGTTTCAGCCAGGGTCTCGACGCAGTTTCCGCCGAGGTTTTCCATTAGTTCAGCCAACTCGTCGTCGCTATAGGATTCCAGTAACGCGGTTACATCGCCCTGATCTCCCAGAGCATCCATCAGGCGTTCACGCCACACCGCCCCGCCCATGAAAGTCAGCGCCGAGTAAAGCTGGTTGGGACAGTTGTCGATCCAATCGCGCAGCTTCTCGCCGCCCGCCCGGGCGAAGGCGGCTCGCTGCAAGGTGCCGTATTTCAGGCGCACCACATCCCAGCCGAAGGCTTCAAAAATCTGCTCGATCCGCTTGAACAACCCCTCACGCACCACCCCATCGAGGGACTGCCGGTTGTAGTCAATGATCCACCAGCAATTACGCAGCTCGTTCTTCCACCCCTCTTGCAGGGCTTCATAGATATTGCCCTCGTCCAGTTCTGCATCTCCAACCAGGGCGACCATCCGGCCCAGTTTCTGATCCTGTCCCCAGCTCTTTGCCTTGATGTAATCCTGGACAATCGACGCAAAGGAAGTGATCGCAACACCGAGCCCGACCGAACCGGTTGAGAAATCCACGTCATCGACATCCTTGGTGCGGCTTGGATAGCTCTGCGCCCCTCCATATCCGCGAAAGTTTTCCAACTTCTCGCGGGTTTGGTTGCCCATCAGGTATTGCATGGCGTGAAAGACTGGCGATGCATGTGGTTTGACTGCCACCCGGTCCGCGGGCTGGAGCACGGTGTAATACAATGCGGTCATGATCGACACCATTGACGCCGACGATGCCTGGTGCCCACCGATCTTGATGCCATCAGTCTTGGGTCGAATGTGATTGGCATTGTGAATCAGCCAGTGTGACAGCCACAAAAGGCGCTGTTCCACGGTCTTCAGATGATTTGCAGTCATGGCTCAGCCTTTGGTTCGCAGATGTTTCGTGGAGATATTCAGGGCAATTTGTCCCCAATCAAGAAATTCGAATATCATGGCAGAAAACACCAAGTTTGATGAGTTTGATATCAGGATACTGCGCGCGCTCCAGCATGATGGAATAATCCCGATAAACGATCTCAGCGAACAGGTCGGGCTAAGCCCTTCGCCCGTGTCGCGGCGTATTCGAAATCTGGAATCATCTGGCATCATCACGGGCTATCGCGCGGTCATTGACGAGGCGGCGCTGGGGTTCAGTGTCTCGGTTTTTGTCTCTGTCCAGTTGGACAAACAAGTAGATGAAGCACTGGCCCAGTTCGAAGCGGCTATTGCAGAGTTTCCCGAGGTTGTCGAATGTTGGTTGATGACGGGTAACCGCGACTATTTGCTCAGAATCGCGACAACGGGTCTTAAGGAATACGAACAATTTCTGGTCGGAAAGTTGACCAAGGTAAGCGCCGTGGCTTCAATTGAATCCTCAGTTCCCTTGCGGCGGGTGAAAGCCGGAATGGCCAGGATTCCCTAGACTTCACTGAAGATGGAGGCCTCCTCACTGAATCCGGCAGGCCCGGTCCGTCGCCATATGAGAACAGCACTGCAAACTGGTTTGTCATCGGCGCCACAGGTCCATACGGTCCTCAAGTGCGGATGCCAGTATCCTGCAATCCATTCCGGCGAGGACGAAATCGACGGTCAACCCCGGATGATCCAAAAGAACCTCGGGCGATGGAATACCGCCAAGACCGAAATACAGTCCCGCAGAATTGACCGCCCGCCCAATTTTTTCCAGAGCCTCTACCATGGCAGGAGCTTTGGGCTCGCCGATCACGTCAAGATCGACAGATAGGTCGATACACCCGACCAGGATGCCATCGAGACCGGGGACATTGGCGATCGCATCGATGTTTTCGATGCCATTCGCTGATTCAATCATCACAATAGCCAGTGTGGTTCGGTTGGCTTCGTCCATGAGCTGTCTGGTGGGTTTTTGTGGATGACCGAGTTGGGGTGAGGCACCGCCCCAGGAGCGGGCCCCCACCGGCGCGTATTTGCACATGTCAACCAGTTGCCGTGCTTGCTCGGCAGTTTCGACATGCGGACGGATGATGCCCTGGACGCCGCTATCCAGCAGGCGAGCGATGTCGAACAGAGCGGCATTGGGGATCCGCGCCAACGGCGTCACATCCAGAACCCTCAACATATTGGCTAGCAGATCCACATCCTGGGGCGAGATCAGCGTGTGTTCCAGATCGATGAAGGCCCAATCGAAGCCGGCTTTGGATGCGAGCATCGGCACTTGCGCCGAGGCAGGCATGGACGCGGCAAGCCCGATGGCGGTTTTACCGGACTGCATCGTCCGGATCATGATATTATCGATGCTCATGAGCAGTCTCCTGATTTGTTACTCACTGGAAAACCTTTGCGGGGAGCCATTGAGAGATTTCCGGAAACGCGGAGAGTGCCAACAAACAGGTCAGCATGACCGCGTAGAATGGAGCAATCGATCGCAGGATATCACCGATCTTTAAATCACTGACCGAGGATACGGCAAAAATACTGAGACCGAAGGGAGGCGTCATCATCCCGATCATGGTGTTGAACACCATGACGATACCCAGTTGTTCGGGCTGTATCCCCAACGACAAGGCGATGGGCAGCAACACCGGAGTAAGCAGGATGATGATGGTCAATCCGTCGATAAACATGCCGACGACGATCAGGATCAGATTGATGACAAGAAAGAACACCAGCGGATTGTTGCCGATATTGTCGAAAGCGCTGGCGGCAAATTGGCTCACGCCCTCGTTGACCATGATAGTCGAATAGAGCGAGCCCGCAGCCAGCAGGATGACCACTGCCGAAGAACTGACGATTGCCGAGCGGAATGCCAGCCAAAGACTGGAAAACGTAAAGCGACCATAAGCCACCGCCAGCGACAGAATGTAGACTACCGCTGCCGCACCGACCTCCGAGGGACTGAGCAACCCGAAAATCATGCCGCCGGTAATTGTCGGGATGATCAGCAAAGTGGGGAGCGAAAGCGCGAGATCCTTCCAGAATGGCGTGCCCGATGGTTGCGGTGTTGGCTGGTGGACGCCGCTGATTGACCGCTTTCGCTTCAGCATGACGATGTAAATGCTGACAAAGATATAAAGGATCGCGGCGATGATGATGGCCGGAAGCACACCGGCGATGAGCATACGAACGCTCGAGGTGTTGGCTGCGATGGCATAGACAAGCAGCGGAATGCTTGGCGGGAAGATGGGCCCGATAGTGGCGCTGGCCATGGTCAACCCGGCCGCAAACGGCTTTTTGATTCCCTCCCGGTCGGATGCGTCAATCAGCATTTTTCCGGTTGCGCCGATATCAGCAAGGGCGGAACCCGACATGCCGGAAAAGACCAGGCTGAGGATGACGTTCAAGCGCAGAGAGTATCCGAATTTTTCGCGGAACATACGTTTTGTGATGCGTATGATATCCTTGGCAAAGCCGAACCTTGACAGCAACTCCCCCATGAATATGAACATCGGAATTGCGACTATGGTGAAGGTGTTGAGCGTCTTGTACATCGTATAGGGAACAATGGTCAGCGGAAATCCGCTGATATAGAAATAGGCAAAGGCTATCGCGATCAGCGACAGCACAATTGGAACCTGCAGCAACATAAAGATCGCGAAGACCGATAAGATCGTTAGCGCAACCATTTCGTCACTCCCCGCGCTTAATCATCTGGCTGACTTTCAAAAAACTCAAACACCAGAATGAGCAACCAGCTCGCGATGCCGTAAATCATCAGGTAGTAGACGTATCTCACCGGGATCTGCGCTGCCGTGGAATAGGTGTTCATCACACTCTGGAGCATACTGATTGAAAAAAAGCCGAGTGCAGCCAAGGTTGCCAGACCGATGATCCTGCTGATGATATCGAGGATCCTTCCGACGTGAGGCCCCATGAAAAGCGAAATGTAATCAATCCGGAAATGCTGCTTGTCTCTGGCCGCCGCGGCAGCGCCGATGAATACCATGGCGATCACTGCAAATTGCGACAATTCGAGCGACCACAATGTCGGATTGTTTTGATAACGGGTGACAATCTGAACCACTACGCTCAGGGTCGCAACCAGCAGCATCAGCGCAGCGACAACAGCGGCCAGGCCGCCTACGACTTTGCGAAATCGAGAAATAAACCGATCCATTGCCCGCTTGCTCCGACCCTAGTTTTCCATCGCGGTGGTCCGCAGAAAACCCTGCCACGAACCACAGTGACGATCCACATTCTAAATCTCGCGGACGATTTCCTTCAACTCGCTTTCGGTGAGCTTTTGATAGGGAACGGCTCCCAAATCCTTCTGAATGTTGTCGATCGTCAACAGCCGTGTAACGTCATAGGGACGGGCTTCTATGACAATAGAGGGATCATATTCCCATTCGATTTCCAGTACGGTCTCCGGTTGCTGCAGCAGGAAGGTGATTTTCTTGTATTCGAAGTTTTCACTGGTCAAAGCCCCGCCGACATCGCCGCGGAATGTGATATCGACGGCGCGGTCAACGATCCATCCGCGCTTGCGCAGGGCAGCCAGCCCGCGCTTTGCGACTTCTTCGGGATGAACGCCCATCCGCACCACCAGATGGCCGTGCTTGTTTCGTTGAACGTTGTACACCATCAACTCGAGCAGCCGGTGCCAGGGCGCGGAATCAAAAAACGCATCTATCGTCCCGGCGGCTGCATCATCCACCGGGCGGAACTCGAATTTCTTGTAGTGCTCGGCCATATAGGCGTCGTCCCAGATGTCAATATTCTTGCCGCCGATGGCCTCTTCGGCGGGCATCGGCTCGATGACGACTTCGGGGTTATAGCGCTGCATAATCTCGAAATGACACCTGGTCTGCGGCGCGATGTAATAGCAATTGGAGAATCCCGGGCCTTCGCTCGTCAGCCAGATCGAGCGTCGCAACGGTTCGTCTTGTTTGGCGAAGTAGGCGCGGGTCAGATAGAGCAGATTGGCGGGATGGATTGACGAATCGACCGACAGGTGCGCATGGCGCACGCCTTTCTTGAGCTCGATCTGGTCAAGGAAAGAGAGCCAGAAATCTGATTTATAAAAGTTCGCCAGTTCTCTCTGTATTACTTTCTTCATGTCTTCACTCCGTTGGATGGGCCGATACGGTCGATTGATGCATTGATGGCGCGGTGCTTTGGAGGGACCTCTCCTGACCATGCGGGCTGATGTATTCACCGTCTGCAGCAGCGCTTTGCTCAACCGCGATGGCAATTTCCAGGGCACGCTGGCTGTCGGTTATCCCCGGCCCGGTCTGAATTCCGGATTGCAGATCGGACACGAATGTCTCGAGCCTGGGGTAATATCCGTTGTGATGATAACTCTGATATTCCAGCCTGCTGACATTGCTGTAGTTGGGTTCCAGATATTGCGCCGGAGACGGGATCTCGACACCGGACTGGTGTGAACTCTGGGTCTGGCCCACCGCTAAAGGCGGCTTCTGCCAGGTCAGCTCCCGCAGATTGACAAGCGAAACGAAATTTCTGTCGCCGCGGATCTCCAGCGATTCCGCACCCTTGGCCGACCACAGTCCCAGGGAGCTGAGGAAAAAATTGCCGACGGCGCCATTTTCGAACTGGACGTTGACTGCGAAATGCGCCTGGCCTGATTGTTTTTCGTAGGACAGGGCTGAAACTCGGGAAATCTCGCCAAACAGGTAACGGGCCAGGTCGAAATAATGAATGGCGCCAACGCGCAGCAGATCTGTTGGCCCGTTGCGGTAGCCACCGGCAAACTTGCCGAAGAAATAGGACGGCGCGCCGAACTCTTCCAGAGCAATGATCGACTTGATCTGCTGGATGTAGGGCGAATAGCGCTTGTTGAAGGTCACTGAAACATTGAGGTGCGGTTTCGCCTGGGCGGCCTGCGCAACCTCAACCAGATGTTCCGCCATGATGAACATCGGTTTCTCGATGAAGACATGGAGGCCAGCCTTGATGCACTGGCATGTCAGCTGCGCATGGACGAAGGGCGGCGCAACGATGATCGCCGCCTCCGCATCGCAGCTTTCAAGCATGACAGCGGGATCAATGAATTGGGGACAATTTCCAAAGCGGCGCGATGCGCTTGCGGCGCGGCTGGGGTCCAGATCGCAAACCCCTACAACCTCGAGGCCTTCCAACAGGCTAACGGACGTGTGGATGACAACCGAGGCATGCTCTCCACAGCCGATCAATACCGTTCGAATGCGCCTGGATGCATGAGAATTGCTGTTGTTTGACACATGATCACCATGATTGTGGATCCGGCGGCGCACAAGGATCTGCGGTCACGCGCTGTCGCTTGCAGCCGGAATCCCCGGCCGCCGGATTCGTTTTATGAAAGTTTTGATATGTGGTGAAGTGAGACCGGGCCGACGGCTCGGCGCGCTATTTCATATCCTTGATGGTTTTCACCCAGTCGCCCCATGTGTCTTTGTAGTCGACATAAAGCTGGTCGGCCTGGTCGATGAAGGCCTGACGATCCAGCCCGTCTTCCTGACGGATAATTGTGACGCCCTTTTCTTTGAGAAACACTTCATATTCGCCAAGCTTCTTCGGGTTGTATTCTGTCTGGAACCACTCCTTGGCCTTGTCGAAGGCTTCATTGAGGGCTGTCTGCTGCGCTTCAGACATTGAATTCCACTTACCCGCATTCATCCAGACCCCGGCGAAGGTCACGACATGTTCGGTTTTCATCAGGTATTTGTTGACGTCGTAAATACCTTTGCCGATGATATCATGCCACTGGTTTTCCTGGCCCTCGATAACATTGGTCAGGATTGCCGAAACCGTTTCGGTGCTCGGCATCGGTACGGGAACAGCGCCAAAATTCTTCCACATGTCACTCCACAGCGGCGACGGGATCACCCGCATCCGCTTGCCCTTCAATTGGGCCGGACTGAGTACGGGCTCCTTCATCGTCAGGTCGCGGACGCCAAAGTTGAAAAAGCCGAGCAGTTTGATGCCATCACCCAACATTTTCTCATTAATTTCAGTGAAGACGACGCTGTCACGCGCAGTGACGTTGTCGAAGTGCTCGTTGGATTCGATCAGGAACGGGGCCTCCAGAAGGGATATCCAGGGTAATACATCGGCTGCCAATGTCGGCGAAACCTGGGTAATGTCCGCGATCCCCGCACGTACGGGCTCCAGGCTGTAACCTGCCAGCGTGCCGCCGGGATGAACCACGATCTTGATCGAGCTGTCCGACAATTCAGCCGCATAGTCCGAGAACTTTTTGGCGAATGCGATTTGAGCTTCCGCCGGACCGGCGGTATCGGAATAGTTGAGAACGATTTGTTCGTCATTTGCGGCCAGACCGGGGGATGTTGCCAATCCTCCCAAAGCACAGCCGCCTATCAATAGGGCCAGGGTTTTCGATTTCCATATATTCGCGAAGTGTTTTGCCATGATGTCCTCCTCTATGGCGCTGCAGTTCCGATCCTGCGACTCCTCCAGCCGCACAATCGTTTAGGTGTCGTGCTGTGATTGGTGAGCGACGATATCGGTCAGTTTTTGCTCGGCTTCGAGCTTGCTGGAAAAGTCAAAATGCTCGCGGAGCTTTGTTTCAGCCACATCTTCACGTTTGAGAATGATCGCCTTGTAGATATCCCGGTGGCACTCAATGAGATCCGGAATCAGCTCCGGCTTGATTGTGGTTCTTTGGCGCCGCCGCAAATGGCTGTGGCGCATCAGCTCAGAGATTGCCCGATAGACCGTAATCAAAGAGGCACTGTGACTGGCCCCTACGATTGCGCAGTGAAAGCGAAAATCGGCTTCCGCGCCGGCCGTCGTGTCGAGCGCTGTATCGAGCAGGTCTGCAAGACAGCGCTCCATCAGGCTGAGGTCGCTTGACGTGGCGAAGTTGCAGGCAAGCCGTACGGCCTGGGATTCAATGGCAATGCGCGACTGGATGATGTCCGACAGCGCGTCACCATTCTGGGCCAGATAGAATGTAAAATATTCGGAAAACGACTCGATACTGATCCTGCCGACATAGGTGCCGTCGCCCTGTCGGGTCTCCAGAATGCCGAGAATGGATAGGGAGCGCGTGACTTCGCGCAGAAGCGGACGCCCGACATCAAGCTTCCTGGCCAACTCGCGCTCATTGAGCAGCCGGTCTCCCGGCTTGAGCTCACCTGTGATGATCGCGTCACGAATGCTGGCGATGACTTTCTCGGACTTCGATGTTTCAGCGACAGCTTTCATTATATTGCCCTTACCTTGGTAAGACCAATTAACATGAAGGCTTCAACGGCGTCAAGTGGTGGTAGGTGACGCTCTCAATATGGCGAGCGATAATATGGCGAGCGATTGCAAACTGCGCGGGAATGACGTCGTTCGCTTGAAAGTGGCGGACGACGATGTGACCTGGTTGGCCGCAAAAATATCGCCGGGTCTATGTCGTTAAGCGGCGGCAATGGTTGTGAGTTTCCTCGTACACCAGCGAACGGAATCGAGACGCAATCATGTTCAAAAAATGGTGCAACCGGCGCATTTTGATGGTCGGAACATCTTTATTCTTGCGGGGGATTGCACAGTGTGGACACCGCACGTCGGTTCGACTAAAACTCGGGCGGGGGCATGTCATAACAGTGGAACTAACAACCATGACAACATCGCTCCCCGGTGGAAGCTCCGCCAAAATCCTGGTAGTCGAAGACCAGATGATAATCGCCATGTTCCTGACAGACCTATTGGATGATCTTGGTTTTTCTGTGCTCGGACTTGCGTGCAACGGGGCCGAAGCTTCGAGACTGGCCGAACAGGAACAGCCGGATGTCGCCATGGTCGACATCAGCCTGGCTGCTGAGCGTGACGGGGTTGAAATCGCTCGCGATCTTGTCGACCGGTTCGGGACCAAAATCATATTCATGTCCGGCCATGACGGTGTAGCGGAATGGCCTGAGGTTATGGCCCTGTCTCCTGTCGCAGTGTTGAACAAGCCCTGCTTGCCAGCCCAAATTGAGGCTGCATTGCACCAGGCGGTCAGCACCGCTGTTTCAGTCTAGAACGATCACTTTCGAACAAATTCAGTCACACGTTCCCGGTGAAGGAGCGGCGTGTTATCGCTATGAGGATAAACCATGGAAAAGACCCTGAACGACGATCAGGCAATGTTGAAAGACAAACAGCTCCTTGCTGCCCTGCGCGGGTTCCGACGGGGCGATTTCTCGACCCGCCTGCCAGAGAGTTTTACAGGGACCGACGGCGAAATTGCCGAAGCGTTCAATGATGTCGTCTCCCAGAATCAAGCGCTGACGAATGAGTTGGCACGCCTGCAGAAATCCTTCGGGCGGGACGGGCGGACGGGCGAGCGCGCAAAACTGGATAATGTATCCGGTGGCTGGCGGCACAGCATCGATTCCATCAACGAGCTGATCGGTGACACCGTTCAGCAAACGGCCGAAATTTCCCGCGTTGTCAGCGCAGTGGCGCAAGGCGATCTGTCGCAGTCGATGGACCTGGAAGTTGATGGACGCCGCCTTAAGGGCGATTTTCTGAGTGGTGCCAAGACGATCAACACTATGGTCGACCGTCTCGGCATCATGTCCTCAGAGGTGACGCGGGTGGCGCGCGAGGTTGGCACAGAAGGTAAGCTGGGCGGCCAGGCCAAGGTCAAAGGCGTCGCAGGCACATGGAAAGATCTGACCGACAATGTCAACGCCATGGCGACCAACCTCACCGGCCAGGTTCGCAACATCGCCGAGGTCACCACCGCAGTTGCACGGGGTGATCTGTCGAAAAAAATCACAGTTGATGTGAAAGGCGAAATTCTTGAGCTGAAAGACACCATCAATACGATGGTCGATCAGCTGAACTCCTTCGCTTCAGAGGTGACACGGGTTGCCCGCGAAGTCGGCACGGAGGGTCAACTGGGCGGCCAGGCAAAGGTCGAAGGCGTTGCAGGTACGTGGAAGGATTTGACCGACAACGTGAACTCGATGGCGGGTAATCTGACGGTGCAGCTGCGCGATGTGTCCAAGGTGGCGACGGCGATTGCCAGTGGCGACCTCACCCAGAAAATTACCGTCGATGTGCAGGGCGAGATCCTGCAGATCAAGGATGTCATCAACACCATGGTGGATCAGCTTTCGTCTTTCGCTTCCGAGGTGACGCGCGTGGCCCGTGAGGTTGGCACCGAGGGGCAGTTGGGTGGCCAGGCTCAGGTCGAGGGGGTTGATGGCACCTGGAAGGATCTGACGGAAAACGTCAACGCCATGGCAACCAACCTGACCGGACAGGTGCGCAACATCGCCGAGGTGACCACGGCGGTTGCACGGGGCGATCTATCGAAAAAAATCACAGTGAATGTCCAGGGAGAAATTCTGGAGTTGAAGGACACGATCAACACCATGGTCGATCAGCTGTCTTCGTTTGCGTCAGAGGTGACGCGCGTCGCCCGCGAAGTGGGAACGGAGGGCAAGCTGGGCGGTCAGGCCAAAGTGGAGGGAGTCGCCGGCACATGGAAGAATCTGACCGACAACGTGAACTCGATGGCGGGCAATCTGACGGTCCAGCTGCGCGACGTGTCCAAGGTGGCGACGGCGATTGCCAGCGGCGACCTCACCCAAAAGATCACTGTAGATGTGAAGGGCGAGATCCTGCAGATCAAGGATGTGATCAACACCATGGTGGATCAGCTGTCGTCATTTGCCTCCGAGGTGACGCGTGTTGCCCGTGATGTCGGCGGCGAAGGCAAGCTGGGTGTTCAGGCAAAGGTCGAGGGAGTCGCAGGTACCTGGAAGGATTTGACCGACAACGTGAACTCGATGGCGGGCAATCTGACGGTGCAGCTGCGCGATGTGTCCAAGGTGGCGACGGCGATTGCCAGTGGCGACCTCACCCAGAAAATTACCGTCGATGTGCAGGGCGAGATCCTGCAGATCAAGGACGTAATCAACACCATGGTGGATCAGTTGTCGTCGTTTGCCGACGAGGTGACGCGCGTCGCCCGCGAAGTGGGAACCGAAGGCAAGCTGGGCGGCCAGGCTCAGGTCGAGGGTGTTGATGGCATCTGGAAGGATCTGACGACAAACGTCAACGCCATGGCAACCAACCTGACCGGACAGGTGCGCAACATCGCCGAGGTGACCACGGCGGTTGCACGGGGCGATCTGTCGAAAAAGATTACTGTGGATGTGAAAGGCGAAATTGAGGAACTCAAAGATACCATTAACACCATGGTCGACCAGTTGAACTCTTTTGCGTCAGAGGTGACGCGCGTCGCCCGCGAAGTGGGAACCGAGGGCAAGCTGGGCGGCGAAGCACGGGTTGAGGGTGTCGATGGCACCTGGAAGGACCTGACGCAGAATGTCAACGCGATGGCCACCAATCTGACCGGACAGGTGCGCAACATCGCCGATGTCACCACTGCGGTTGCCCGCGGCGACTTGTCGAGAAAGATCACCGTAGATGTGAAGGGCGAAATCCTCGAGTTGAAGAACACCATCAACACCATGGTGGACCAGTTGAACGGCTTTGCCTCCGAGGTGACGCGGGTGGCCCGCGAGGTGGGCACCCAAGGCAAGCTGGGTGGCCAGGCCAAGGTCGAGGGCGTTGCCGGCACCTGGAAGGACCTGACCGACAACGTCAATATGATGGCCACGAACCTTACCAATCAGGTGCGCGGCATTGCCCAGGTCGTCACGGCAGTAGCCAATGGCAATATGAAGCGAAAGCTGACCGTTGACGCCAAGGGCGAAATCGCGGAGCTGGCGGAGACCATCAACGGTATGATCGACACGCTCGCCACGTTTGGCGATCAGGTGACCGACGTGGCCCGCGAGGTTGGGATCGAAGGTAAGCTGGGCGGCCAGGCCAAGGTGCCCGGCGCGGCAGGTCTGTGGCGCGATCTGACCGATAATGTGAACCAGCTTGCCGACAATTTGACCACGCAGGTGCGCGCCATTACCGAGGTCGCCACAGCGGTTGCTGATGGCGATCTGACCCGGTCCATCTCGGTTCAGGCATCGGGCGAAGTTGCCGCGCTGAAAGATAAAATCAATCAGATGATCGGTAACCTGCGCGAAACTACCAAATACAACGAAGAGCAGGACTGGCTGAAAACCAACCTTGCCCGGTTCACCCGGATGATGCAGGGCGAACGTGACATGGTCACCGTATGCAACCTGGTTATGTCAGAAATTGCGCCGCTGATCGAAGTGCAGCACGGGGTCCTTTATGTGCTTCGCCACGATGCCGAAGGTGACGGCCAAGCGGACGAAAAGGAAAAGGTGTTCGAGCTGACTGCCAGCTATGCGCTTAACGAGCGCAAGCATATCTCCAACACCGTGACCATGCGCAAGGGACTGGTTGGCCAATGTGCCTTTGAACGCCAGCGCATTCTGGTGACGAATGTCCCAAATGACTATGTCACGATCAATTCGGGCCTTGGCGAGGCCCCACCGTTGAACATCGTGGTGCTGCCGGTCATTTTCGAGGAAGAGGTCCTTGCCGTGATTGAGTTGGCCTCATTCCAGCGGTTCACTCCAATTCACCTGTCGATCCTGGATGAACTGGTTGAAAGCATCGGCATCGTGCTCAATACGATCAGTGCCGGGATGCGTACCGAAGAGCTGCTGAAGCAGTCGCAGATTCTGACGCGCGAACTACAGAGCCAGCAGGAGGAACTGACCAACACCAACGACCGGCTTAAGCAGCATGCGGTGACAATGCGCAAATCCGAAGAACTGCTGAAATCCCAGCAGGATGAGTTGCGCACCAAGAACGAGGAACTGGAAGACAAAGCCGTGCAGCTGCAGGTTGAGAAGCGCCAGGTCGAAGCCATTAACCGCGAAGTCGAAACCGCCCGTTCATCGCTTGAGGAAAAGGCGGAGCAACTGGCGCTGACTTCGAAATACAAATCCGAATTCCTCGCCAATATGAGCCATGAATTGCGCACCCCCCTGAACAGCTTGCTGATCCTTTCGAAGCTGCTTGCCGACAACACCCGCGGCAACCTCAACCCCAAGCAGATCGAACAGTCAGAAACGATTCATTCGGCTGGTGCCGATCTTCTGCGGATGATCAACGATATTCTCGATCTGTCGAAAATCGAATCCGGCACGGTCGACCTTGACATCGAAGAGATGCAGTTCGAGCAGTTCGCGCATCAGACCGAACGCACGTTCCGCGAGATAGCTGAACAGAAGAAGGTCGAATTCACCATCGAGATAGGTCGAAATTTGCCGCGAAGCATGACAACGGACGCCATGCGCCTGCAGCAGATCATCAACAACCTGTTGTCGAATGCGTTCAAATTCACAGATGAGGGTTCTGTTGCGCTTACGGTCTCTGCGGCTAAAGCCAATGAAGTGGACAGCTTGCGAATCGAACACTCCGAGGATGTGGTCACCTTTTCCATCATTGATACCGGCATCGGGATCGGGCCAGCGCAACAGCAGATCATTTTCGAGGCCTTCCAGCAGGCAGACGGTACCACCAGTCGACGCTATGGAGGCACCGGCCTGGGCCTGTCGATCAGCCGCGAACTTGCCTCGTTGCTGGGCGGAGAAATTCGCTTGTCCAGCGAAATCGGCAAGGGCAGTTCCTTTGTTCTGGTTTTACCTATCAAGAATAGCGCGCCGGTCCAGCCGCGCCGTGCGGACGCACCGGCGCTCAGCCATGAACGGGTCAACGCTCCGCTTGTTGCGCACATTGCGCCCGCCGAAATTGCGGCGCCGGCGTTGTCGGTACCACAGGCGGTCCCGTCAGAGGTGCGCGACCAGCCCTTGATCATGATTGTCGAGGATGACCCGATCTTCTCGCGCATTCTGAGGGAAATCGCCGAGGAACAGGGATTTTCCAGTATGTCGGTGGCGCGGGGCCGTGAGGTTATGACCGCCATCCGCCAATATCGCCCGGATGCCCTGAGTCTTGATATCCAACTACCCGATATCGACGGTTGGGCGCTGCTGGACATGATGAAAAGCGAAAACGCCACCCGGCATCTGCCGATCCACGTAATCTCGGTGGTTGAGGATCAAATACGCCTGCGTTCGCATATGGGCTCTGTCGAATTCAGCGGCAAGCCCGCCAGTCGCGATGAACTTAAAGAAGTTTTCACCCGGCTGAAACTTCTCACCGATCGCAAGGACCGCGCCCTGCTGGTGGTGAATTTCGGCAAGACCAAGAGCGCCGCCGAAGCGTTCTATACCAAGGTCAAGACACTGAAAGTGCTGACTGAAACGCCCCGTAAAGCGACCGCAATGGTCAAGGACCAGTCGTTTGACAGCATTTTGATCACAGGCACCAAGTTGACCCGCGAGTTCGCCGAATTGCTGCGCACCATCCGCCAATCCGAAGTGAATGTCGACGTGCCAGTGCTGTTGGAGCTTGAGACCGAGCCCGACGCCGCACAGACCGAAATGCTCGCGGAGGTGGGGGCAATGACATTCACCGCTTCGCACGACCAGGCCCAGATACTGGATGAATTGATCAGTGCATTGCATCTGCCAGTGGAGTCATTGCCAAGTGAGGTGCGCGCTTCCGTTACTGCTCTGCAACAGCGTGCGCCCATCCTCAAAGGGCTGAAAATCGCTGTCATCGACGATGATGTGCGCAACATTTTTTCCCTGACGGCTCTGCTTGAGGAGCACGAGATCGAAGTGCTTCAGGCCGAGAATGGCCAGGATGGTATCGAATTGCTCAAAGACAACGAAGGGGTGTTTGCGGCACTGATCGACATCATGATGCCTGGTATGGATGGCTACGAAACCATACGCCGTATTCGAAAAATGAAGCGGCTCAAGGATCTTCCCTTGATTGCGATCACCGCCAAAGCGATGCCGGAAGATCGTGAAAAATGCTTTGAAGTCGGCGCTTCGGACTATCTGTCCAAGCCAGTGGACAATGACGAGTTGATCGCTGTGCTGCGCACATGGGTAAAACGTAGCAGCGAAAATGATGAAGCTTTTGGATGATATGTCAGAAAATTCGAAAAATCAGAACGGAAAAGGCAATCAGCCGGTGGCCAGAATTCTTGTTGTTGATGACGATGAGGGAAACCTCGTCGCGATGGAGGGAATCCTCGCCGATCTTGGCCATCCCGTTGTCTGTGTGCGTTCAGGCGAAGACGCCTTGCGCCAGGTATTGCGCAACGAATTCGCGGTGATCCTTCTGGACGTTCGTATGCCTGGCATCGACGGCTACGAAACTGCCGAACTTATCCGCGGAAGGATGCGCAGCCGCAGCATCCCGATCATTTTCCTGTCGGGAGTGGACAAGGACCCGTCGAACCTGTTTCGCGGTTATGCGACCGGTGCTGTCGACTTTGTTTTCAAGCCAGTCGAGCCGATGGCGTTGCGCTCCAAGGTAACGGTTTTTGCCAACCTCTATAACCAGGCGCAGGAAATCCGCCGCCAGGCCGAGCATGAAAAACGTCTGATGGCCGAGAATCTGCGGGTCAAGCTGCGCCAGATGGAAGTGGTCGAGGCGCTGGACCGTGCCCAGATTCAGCAATCTCTGGTCATCGACACGCTGCCCATCGCGCTTTATTCAGCGTCGCCGCAAGACCGCTATCAGACACGCCGCTTTGTCGGTGGGAATATCGGGCGGCTTCTGGGGGAAAGCGAGGATATCCTGACGGATGTCGGGGCCAACTGGCTGCAACATGTCCACGAGTCTGACCGAGACAGGCTGGCGACAGCAATCGACAACGCCACCGAGACTGGACGGCTTGAAATTGAATACCGGTTCAACGGCCCCGGTGATAATCAGCGTTGGCTGTTCGAAAGGGCCGGGTTCCGTAAAAGCGAAAATGGCGGCCCGCCAGAGATGTACGGAATTCTGTCGGATATCTCCAGTCAGAAAAGCCTCGAGGGACAGTTGGTCCACGCCCAGAAGATGGAAGCCGTTGGGCAGATGAGTGGCGGCATCGCACATGATTTCAACAATATGTTGAGCGTTATAATCGGAAGCCTCGACCGGGTGCTGGATGCATCCGACCTTTCGGAGAAAACCCGACGCAGGCTGGACCTTGCCATGCAAGCTGCCAACAGTTGCGCCGATCTGACCAAGCAATTGCTCGGATTTGCGCGACGTCAGTCGCTCGACCCCCGGCACCTTCAGCTAAATGAGGAAATTAACCGGTTCCAGGGGCTGTTCGATCGCCTTCTGGGCAGTTCGGTAACCACGGAAATCAGCTGTCCCGAGGATTTGTGGCCGGTATATCTGGACCCCTCGCAATTCGAGGCCGCCATTGTCAATCTGGCCGTAAACGCCCGGGACGCCATGCCGGAAGGAGGTCGTTTGACCATCGGCGGCGAAAACCTGTCTCTGGATTCCGAGGCGGCCAAGGCGGCCAATCTCAAGCCGGGCGATTACGTCCGCCTGTCGGTGGCCGACACCGGGACAGGAATGGATCAGGCCACACAGAAGAAAGCTCTGGAGCCGTTTTTCACCACCAAGGACCCCGGCAAGGGAACCGGCCTGGGGCTCAGCTCCATCTACGGTTTCATGCGCCAATCCGGCGGGGGACTGGAAATCGACAGCGAGCCGGGCAAAGGCACGGCCATGCACTTGTACCTGCCGCGCTCCAACGATCCCGCGTCCGCTCGTCGCACGGAAGAAGGCGGCCCCACGAGCGAACGTTTCGATGGTCTCAAAGTGTTGGTGGTCGAGGACAATGACGACGTTCGCGAAGTCGCAGTTTCCATGCTGGAAGCGTTGGGATGCGAGGCGTCAACGGCTGCAAGCGGTGATATCGCCGCAGCCTGTCTGGACGATTATCACGACATATCCGTCCTGTTTACCGACTGCGTCATGCCCGGAAAATTGGACGGCGTGAAACTCGCCGAAACCATGACAAGCCGAGACCCCAACCTTGTTGTCATATTCACTTCCGGCTATCGCGGGAAGGAAGTCCCATTGCCAAAGCGCAAATCGGTATTTCTGCGCAAGCCCTACACAACCGCCCAACTTGCAAGCGCGCTGGTCACGGTGAGCCGAAATACACCATAACACGGTAAGCTCGGCCACAAGGGTGTGATAGTGCTGCGGCCAACCTGCCAGATCAGGCGGGTTCGCCGCTCAAGACACGCCGTGCCGGATGCTACTCGGCGGCCGGGTTCTTTTCGATCAGGATATCCGCCAGTACGCTCATATCGGGTACGAGTTTTTCATCGCCTGCGGGGAATTTTCCGTAAGAGAGCATATAGGCAATGACGTCGATATATTGCTTGTCACTGAGCTGGCCCGGGTTTCGGATGGGCATCGTGGTACGGGCGTATTCGAAGAGCGCGGCCAGGGTGCGGCCGTCCCATTCACGCAGGAAAGCGACCCCTGCCAAGGGCGGGCCGGGCGACATGTCCGCTTCATCGGGGGCTCCGTTCAGTCGGCTGCCGTGGCAGGCGGCGCAAGCGCCCAGATAGATTAGCCGGGCGCTCTTGGCCTGGGACTCGGTGTAGACGCCGTCCAGGATCGACCGTGATGCCTCCGTCACCTTCACAGTGGTCAGGATCTGCGCCGCCTCGGTGGCCGTGACGGGACCGAAATCGTTGCTCCATGCATTGCGGATATAGCTTGCGACAGCGGCGATTTCCTCCGCACCCAGATCCGTAAAGGCGGGCATCGCCTCTTTGCCTGCCCGGACCTGCCGCACTATGAAAGCGTGGTCGGCAAGACGGCCATTGCCGTTAAGCGCAGGGAAATTTGGCGGTACGCCTTTGCCCGTTTCCTGGTGGCACGCTGCGCAGTTTTCCTCGTAGATCGCCCTGCCCTGATCGAACAGCGGTCCGTTCCCCTCCTGGGCTCCAGCCTCTAGGCTCACGGCAGCAAGAATCGACGCTGCGACGCCAACGACCCGGAAAACTACTTTTTTCATCGCAAGCTCCAGTTTATTATGGATTGAATATCGGTCTGTTTGCAGCACTTACCAGTCCTTCGACTGGGGCGGTTCGGCTTCCAGTGCGGCACGGGTCGTGACGTCCTTGTTCACGTCCATTTCGCGCCGCATTGGATAATATCCGCGTCCCGAAAGGAAGACCGAATAGCTTCCGCGCGCCACTCTGATCTCGGCGACACCTGCATCATCGGTGCGGGCACGATAGGGATGCATGACGACACTCATATTTCGCAACGGCTCGTCCTTCACGCTGTCTACAGCCTCAATCCGAACGGTACAGTTTGCTCGCGTCACAGTGTGCACGCCAAAGCAGATCACTGCTGCTTGGTGTGAATATGCTGTCTCGTGTGAGGTTGCCTGGATCTGCCACTGGTACTGACCGCTGGTGTCAGGTGCCGTCAGGTCCACCTCGACGAAATAGAGGCCGTCACATTCCGGCCAGAGCGCGCCGGAAATCCGGGCCGCACCGACTTCCGCGTCGAAGTGATCCATGATCGCCACCCTGCGCCCTTCCATGTCACAGCCGCTGGAGCATTTCAGGCCGATTTTGATGGAAAAACGCGCGCCGGTCTCGATCGCCGATGGCACATCCCAGACCATCAGGCGCGTGGCGTGAGGAGCCACTACGAAGGAGAATGGGGTGGACTGTCCGGTGAATGGGCGCAGGGCGTCGTCTTCGTCTTCCTCATCCGATACAACCATTGCGGACCAGGTGTAGCTCCCCGGTAAATCGGGCGCGCAGACAGTAGCCCGCGAGGCGATGTTCACCGTACCATCGAAATCCTTGAACAGGACCTCCACCATCCGGTTGCCATCGTGATCCAAAATCCAAAGTGGCGATCCCCTCAGATCGAAAGGGGGATCACATACCACTCGGGCCGTTAAAATGAATTCAGCACCGGCCGCCACTTCCTGAGGCGAATTCTGGACGTCGCAAGATCTGATCGTGAAGCTCATCTTTCGTACACTCCGTGTAAATAGACCGTATGAAGAGATTTGCCTGGGTCCCGACCACCTCAAGCCTGAGGCGCGGCCCGGGCGGGAGGGTTCCGTCCGGGCCGCGTCTGATCTGCGTGCAGCTATTGGCCTTCGACCGCGGCGCCGCTGTTGACGGCGTTGGTAGCGGCGATGTAGCCGTGCACCGTAGCGCGTCCAAGTCCGTGCATCTGGCCACCACCACTGGCTTCGCCGCCAGCGTAGAGCCCCGGTATCGGCTCGCCTTCCATGTCCAGCACCTGACAATTCCGATTGATCCGCAGGCCGCCATAGGAATCGTGCCAGACGACCATAATCGATGCAGCATAATATGGCGGCTTATCGATCCGGTGCATTGGCGCGTCGTTCTGACCGCGCTCAAAATCCGGATCCTGTCCGTTGTCGACATATCCATTCCACTGCGAAATCGTGGCGGGCAGGTGTTTCAGTTGCATACGCTGGAATTCGTTGCCGGCAAATATCTTCTCGGCAAGTTCCTCGATTGTGTCGGCCTTGAAGAAGGTACCGTTCTCCGTCGAGACGAAGGGTTCGCGTAGCGGAAAATCGCCCCTATCTGCACCGGCCTGGTCGAAGATCGCCCAGATGGGTCCGCAATAATATTCAGGTGCTTCCGATCCCTCGTTGATCTGAATAGCCGCATCCACGCCGTGCGAATAGTCATACATCTCCCGAACCCACTCCGAGCGGCAATTGCGCCAGTCATAAGGCGTGTGGTTGTTCCACTCATTGGGAACCCCTTGCGCCTTGCCGCCGGGATAACGCGGTTCGATCGCTTCGTCCGCCAGCAGCATCTCATTGAAAAAGCGCTTGCCGACCTGGTTGACGGCGATCAGATGCTCAAAGCCCGCCTGCCCGATTGAGATACCGGCAGATTTCCGGAAGGGAAAGGTCGGATGTCCCGGATACATTGAGGTATAGGCGTCGCGGGTGGCGATCCGCGTCTGGATATGATAGGTCCGCCTGCCGAGATTCTGGTGAAGCCCGTCGAGGCTGGCGCCCACTTTGATGCCTGCCTTGATGCCGCTGGCATTGGCCGCACGTCCTGCGCCACCCAATAGCGCCCAGCCACTGGTTGGAAACCAGGGCTCGTTCATGCGCGGGTAAAACTGGCTGCGGAAGGTCGGATTGCCGGAATGGCCACCGGTGCCGACAACAACTGCCCTGCGCGCCCGAATCCGAATCTTTTCGCTGGTTTCTTCGATATTGCCCTGGCTCCAGTAGCTCGTGAGCTGCTCGCCGCTATCCGGGTCGTGGCGCGGTTTGTAGCTCGCTTCGACGCCTATTACCCGGCCGGTTTCGTCGCGTATCATCTCGTCCATGTGGCGGTTGAACATGAACTGGACACCTTTTTCGCGCGCGGAAAATTCCAGACACCGCGCCATGATACCGCCGCCCCGGACGGCATCTATCGTGGCCTCCTGCGCTCCGATAGACTGTTGTACCGGGCAGAATGGGCTGGCGCGTTCAGGGTCGGCAACTCCCGCGTCCTCGGCGGTAATCGTACCCGCCTTGATGTCTGTAACCTCGCCGATCTTGAGGAAGCAATAAGCCGCACGAGCGCGTGAAACGCCGCCGCCAAAATGGGTGCCATTTATGCGGGTGAAGCGGATATAATTGTCGATCAGGAACTGCCGCGTGGCAGGGCAGTTCTCGGCCCAGCCACGGTGCTGGTCGGGATTGTTGAAACGATAATAGCCATAACCCTGTTCGTCGAGCACGGACCAGTCGGTGACGTCTTTGAAAAGCAACTCGACATCGTCTTCAAGCGCCCCGGGCGGCACCAGCGAACCGACAGTGATAAAGCCCTCGGCATCAGCTTCATTGTTGAGATCGCGCATCTGAACGGGATCGCCACCGCCGAGCGACACCCAGGACCCGCTGTGCATCATCCGGCCACCGGCATCAAAGTTCTGGTCGATCACCAGAACCGAAGCATCAAGGTCGCGGGCCCGAATTGCCGCGGGCAAACCCGTGCATCCGGCCCCAAGGACCACTATGTCGGCTTCATAATCCCAATTCATTTCCTCATGGCTGGCGGCAGCAGCGGGTCCGGTGCCCCCGGCACTCAATGCTGCGGCACTTACACCGGCAGCAGCGCTGGCCTGAAAGAAGTCGCGACGGCTCAGCCCTCCGGCACCTTCGTCTTTGATCTTGGGGTGGTCGATCTTGGGGTGTTTTTTGTTGTCAGACATTGCGGTTCCTCCGTTCACGCTGTGTGATCCAGCGCATATTGGTTGAATGCACGGCTAGGCGCACGCTCTGCTCCGGCCCGGATGGCAACCTGATCGGGCTCACTGTTCGAATGTCTGCGCCTGGGCTTGGATCAACGCCACGATCCGGTTCCGCATCCACGGTGACCGTCGCGCCCCAGCTTTCATTGCAGCCCGAATTCGGCACGCTACGCTGTTCGGCAAGGCCGTCTTTCGTGTCTAAGACACACCATGACTTGCAGCACCGACGCACATGCGAGCAACGCAGGCTATGCCCGGCAGCCCGTCTTCTGATTGCGTGACGCCGTCAGAAAAAAGCTATGCTAACAACCTAGCAGCCGTCCAAATCAAAAATCCGCTAAGGGCAAGTCAAAAAATGACTAGCTGCGCGGTCAGGCCGTCTTTGCCTGTGCGAGCGACGGCATCACGATTCCTGTCAGATGCCCCAAACGACGACTCTCGGCTCCAATTTCGCGGAAGAAATCGTCCAGAAGGTCATCCAGAAACGCCAGCAAAGGAAACTCCGCCTCGGTCGGCGGCTGGGCGCTGTGCATGATGAATTCGAGCGTCATCTCAAGCGGCGGATCGACGATATCGTGTATTTCGAGTTCGCCGCGTGCAACAGCATCTACAACGTAATCGGAAGGCATGATCGACGTGCTTCCGTATTGAATAATCATCTGATTCAAACCCGGAAGAGAATCAATTTCGTAGACGATGTTGGGAACCAGGCCGAATCCGAGAGCAGTTCTGGACACAATGTCGAGCGCATGGCTGGAATCCCGGCGAACAACGAGATCAGTGGCAAGCGCTGCGGCAAAAGATATCGGGCGTCGATCAGGCAGGGTGCCGGGACGTGAAACCAGAACGAGTGGTTGCCGCAGGATCGGCATCGCGCGCAGCGCCCCGCCCGAGCCGACGTCATGGGTAAAGATATAATCGAACTCGCCGGCCTCCATGCCCCTGATCAGTTGATCGCGCAGCCCCTCGGCCAGATGCAGATGCATGCCAGGCACCCGCCTGTCCGCTTCTCGCACTGCCCGCGGCCCGATCCCATGCATCAGGGTCGGAGTCAGCCCCAACGAAACTTCGCGACGTGCCCCGGCGGCAAGACTGGCCACCTCCTCCGCCAGCGCATCCACACTCTGGAGAATCTGGCAGGCGCGGTCATATATGTAGCGGCCAGCCTTGGTGACCGTCACGCCATTGTGATGCCGACGCAACAGCACCGTTGCAAGCCCTTGCTCAAGCATTCGAATCTGTATTCCAAGCGCCGTCTGCGCCACATGAAGCTGATCAGCCGCGCGGCTGATGCTTCCGGCATCCACCACATGGACGAAATATCGAAGTTGTTTTACGGTCGGCGCGGGGGTGGCCATCACAAGCTCCTGTCCGGCTATATACAGATCGTACAGATCAGTCGTTTCAACGGGTCCGTTGACGATGTCTACAGACCAACATTATCGAATTTTCGGACAAATTGAAAGTTGATCCACGGGGACAGCCGGTCACGTCCACCTCGCGCTGCAGCGGATAGTCTCCGAGCACCGGGAGAAAGACCGATTGGCTGAAGTGGAGCACGCGACAATGAATGTGACGGTGAAGCGCTAGAATGTTTCATGATTACAGAAAAGGTACCCTGACAATTGCTATCAACGCTTGCTTTGAACTCCGCGCGCTGCAGCCAGGCTGCCCACCCAAATCCCGATAGTTGCACCAATCAGCGCACCGGACAGGAATTCAGACAGCCAGTGAAAGCCGAAGGTGACGCCGATGCCGATGAAGGCGGCAAGGGCAAAGCTGACATGATGCAGGGCGCGCGCTGCGGGCAGTGCCACCGCAACGGCAACAGCCACCGCAAATGCCACCGTGGCGTGGGACGATGGCCAGCCGCCCAGGAGTGCTTCGTTCATGAAGCCGAATTTGAACGCAGCGCTGTTGTCAGCGTTGGCCAGGTCAAGACCAAAATTGTGGTGCGGCGGTGACGCCCGTCCGGAGAACGCCTTCAGCGTCATGGAAACCACTAACGCAAGACTCGCTGCAATCAGCGCCGCCACCCCGGCGAAACCGTAACCTCGTCCTGGCCGCAACACTCCGGCCAGCATCAAGCCGCCGGAAAGCAGTACGGGAAACGCGTAGCCAAACCCATCCGCAACCATCAGTGGCCCAAACAGACCCACATTCTGAATCAGGACGAAATAGGCCCAGTCCATCCCAGTCATTACGAGAAGAGCGGTCAGGAGCAGCGCCGCTGCAATACTGGCAAGGATCATCCACCAGCCCCGCAGCGTGCCGATCACGCGCCGGATTTCGATTGCAAATCTATTGGTGGCCCGTTCGCTTACCACTGGATGCCGTCGGCGCTGTCAGCAAAGCCGCGTTCAAGCGCGGCCTGGTTGCTCACCCCACCAAGGGGGCGGATGGCAGCATCGAGGCGGCGGGCGGCGTTGTAGCCCTCGGCGGCCCAGCGGCTGGCTGGCTGGCTGTAAGCAGAAGCATACCGGGCGGCGAAACTGCCGGGTTTTTGAGTTTCATCCGCGCGCCAGCTGTTGGCGCTGGAAAGCGTCCCAGGAGAGATAACCACGCTTTCTGCACCGGTCTTTTCGATCTCGGCGGCGACGGCGTCGGAAGGCCCGATCACAACAGTAATGTCGGGGCGCTCGCCGGGCGCGGTTTTGAGGTCCGGGAAGCGGGTAGCAAAGCCATCGGACTGCGGCAGGATGTAGACATCCAAGCCGCCGAGGTGGCCATTCGATGTCTCATCTGCGTGACCGTCCTGCTCTGCTGTCGCCAGCAAAAAGCCCCGAAGTGCGTCGGTCAGAATCGTCTCCTGCTCCACCCCGACGGCTCGCAGTGCGACGATGAATTCATGTGAAAGAGCTGGTTGGGCCGGCAGCGCCAGAAATGACAGGAGACTGAAGGCCGCCAGCCCGGCAATACGTTTTAAACTGAAGGGTGCGTTGTGCATGATCTTTCCCGCTTGCTTCATAAATTGATGGTTTCTTTCAGATTTTTCCTTGCCAGACCCGGGGTCCGCGCATTGAATTCTGCCGATAACTATACCAGTCCGTGTCGAAAACAGAAGCGAACAAACTTGACAATTTCGTGTCCACTCTGGTGATCTGCTCTTGCTGCACAATGCATGTTCCCGCTCTGCTTCAGTGTCTGCCGGCATCTGCAATCCGACCACAATTTCGACATCACCGGTTCCCGCATACGCACGGAATTCCGGCAGTTTCACATTTGCCAGCTAACGCTGCACCAGTCCGCCAGCGAGATAGACAGATTCGTTGCAGGGACCGAGACCGCGAAGGAGCGTCACAAGTACCCCTTCGCAGTTTTCGGTAACCTCGCTTCTGTAACCACTTGCCTGATCCGGCTTGTTGATCAGAAATCGGGCCTTTCCGCCGAAGTCGTTGCGCCATGTCCTTTGCGCTTCCCTCGGAGCCAGTGTGCTCTATGCGCTCACCAGGATTCTGATAGGCCCATTCATTGCCGCCTCCGCGATGAGAGCGTCGTCGCTGTCGGGCGTGCTGAACACACTAAGTTTGCGGCGGCAGACGTTGCGAATGGAAAACCCGGAGAATTGATCTGGGTTTGATCTGGAACAAAGTTCGCACTCCCGAAACAGCTATCGTCCAGACATTATTCGGAGCAACCAAGGAGTTCGCCATGTCCGATAAACCCGATCATATCCCGGTCGATCAGGAGGCCGCTTTGAGCCCTGAGAAGGGTTTCGCTGTACCCGTCAGCCGACGCAATCTTTTGGCAAGCTCTGCCGGTCTCGCGGTCGGCAGCATGCTGGGCGCTTCGCCTGCAGTTGCCCAGTCTGCCGATACAATCGGCAGCCCGCACGCCGGTGCCGTCAGCAATTCCGGCAACCGGCTCTACACCGCCAACCCAACCCACCCCAACATCACCGACATCAGCCAAAATCCTGCGAACGTGCCCCCTCCTATCACCCGGACGGAACCTGCCACTGTCCGGCTCGAATTCGAAACGATCGAGATCGAGGGCCATCTCGACACCAATACCCGCTACCGGTTCTGGACCTTCAACGGCAAGATACCGGGGCCTTTCCAGCGGGTGCGGGTCGGCGACACGGTTGAGGTTTACCTGAAGAATAATGAGGAGAGCTGGTTTGCGCACAATATCGACCTGCATGCCGTGACCGGCCCCGGCGGCGGGGCTGCACTGGGAATGCCCGGGCCGGGCGAGGACTACAGTTTCCGCTTTAAGGCGCTCAACCCCGGTCTTTATGTCTATCATTGTGCGGTTGCGCCGGTGGCGCTTCACATTGCCAACGGCATGTACGGGTTGATCCTCGTGGAACCCGAAGGCGGACTGCCGCCGGTCGATCGCGAGTACTACGTCATGCAAGGCGAGATCTATACTGAAGAGCGGTACGGAACCACGGGTCTTCTGAACGAAAGCTACGACAAGCTGATCGACGAGCGAGCCGAGTATCTGGTTTTCAACGGCCATACTGGTGCTCTGACCGAACACTACCCTTTAAAGGCAAAAGTCGGCGAGACAGTGCGTATCTTTTTCGGTGTTGGTGGTCCCAACTACATCTCTTCGTTCCATGTGATCGGTGAAATTTTTGACAGGGTCTATCTGCACGGCTCCTTGCAAACGCCACCGCTGGAAAACGTTCAGACCATCGCCGTTCCGGCCGGTGGGGCTGCAATGGTGGAGTTCAAATGCGATGTGCCAGGGCGCTACGTTCTGGTCGATCACGCGCTGTCCCGCGCCGAGCGAGGTCTTGCCGGCTACCTCTACGTGGAAGGCGATGAGAATCCGGACATATTCGCGTCGCTTGACGGCGCACCGGCAACGGAAGGTTCGGAAAACTAGAAGCCCCGCGGCGCACTGCCCGGCCATCACTCCGCTAACGGAGTGCAAATAGGTCTGCCGGCACTTCAGAGTGCCGACAGACCAAAACCGATGAAGCTTGTCTGCGCAACGTTCCGGCGGCCAAAAGGGATGGAATGACCGGCTATATATCCGGCCTGGAACCGCCGCAACACAGCACTGCAAGCAATGAAAATTCACGCATAAGGAGATTTGCCATGAAACGTCTCAAGGACAAGGTTGCCCTGATTACCGGTGGCGCGGCCGGCATCGGGCTGGAAACGGCCAGGCTGTTCCTGAACGAAGGGGCCCGCGTTGCGCTGGTCGATCTGAAAAAACGCGATCTGGAGAGGGTCGCGAGCGAACTTGACGGCCTTGGCGATGTTCTCACCATTGCCGCCGATGTGTCGCAGGCCGACGACACTGCACGATATGTGAAAGAGACTGTGGAACGGTTCGGACGCATTGACGTGTTCTTCAACAATGCCGGCATCGAAGGCAAGGTTGCGCCACTGGTCGATCAGAAGCTCGACGATTTCGACCGGGTTATGGCCGTCAATGTGCGCGGCGCCTTTTTGGGGCTTCAGCATGTTCTGCCGGTGATGACCGGCCGCAAATCCGGCAGCATCATCAACATGTCCTCCATTGCCGGGCTGAAGGGCAGCCCCAACGTGGCGCCCTATATCACATCGAAACATGCGGTCGTCGGCCTGACCCGCGCCGCCGCAATCGAAGCCGCTCCGTATGGCGTGCGGGTCAATTCCGTCCACCCCTCGCCCGTCAACACCCGTATGATGCGTTCGCTCGAAGACGGGTTCAGTCCGGGTCACGGCGAGGCGGTGAAACAGCAACTTGCGTCGACGATTCCGCTCGGCCGCTATGGTGAAAGCGCAGATATTGCCAAACTTGTCCTGTTCCTCGCCTCGGACGACTCCGCTTTCATTACAGGTGCGCAATATCCAGTCGATGGCGGCATGGCCGCAGGTTGATCGCCTGCTTTCACGGCGTCTTCCTGCATTTCCCAGGCTTCTGCAAAATAACTCAGGCGCCGATAGTCAGCATCAGATCGGGTCCAAGGGTATAGGGTGGGATATCCAGATTGCGCGGCGCAGGTCCTTTGCGGATGCGGCCGGACCGGTCGTAGTGCGAGCCGTGGCAGGGGCAGAACCAGCCTCCAAAGTCTCCGATGCTGGAGCCATCCTGGCCCAGAGGAACACAGCCCAGATGGGTGCAAATTCCGATCACAACCAGCCATTCTCCAGTCTCATCTGCAGCCCGGTTCACATCGAGTGCAGGCATATCCTGACTGTTGTTGGGATTTTCGGCAGTCTTGTCGATCTGGTCGACAAGGTCATCAAGCGGTGTTGCCCGCGCCTCTGAGATCGTCTCGGGCGAGCGGCGCCAGATGAAAACTGGTTTGCCGGCCCATGTGATGGTGATCCGCGACCCCACAACCACGTCTGTCAGATCGAGAGAAATGACCGACTGGCTCAAAACGTCCGCAGCGGGGTTCATGGAATCGATCAAGGGCCAGATGGCGGCACCTATCGCGACCGCGCCTGTGGCAGCGGTTGCCAAATATAGAAAATCGCGGCGGTCACCCTTGCCGGGTTCGTCCGCGGATTGGTCAATTGTCGGGCCTGCGTCGGACATCTCGCTCTCCTTCACTTGCTGCGGGCCGGTTTCGCGACACCGTCCCTCACGGCCCCGGCCTGCCCCATGACCAGCATTCGTCAGTGACCTTCGACGCGGCAAACAGGTGCTGTGACATTCGCGTGTTCGGACAGCGCGCAGGTGCACACTCGCGCAACACATCTGGTGAACGAGGGTCTACAATTCCATGGCGGACGCTGGGCGCACCGGCGGTTCCTCGTCTGGCCAGGACACGTTCTGACGCATTATGGGAGTAGACGCTTCCTAGCGGCATCCGTTACACGTAAATAAAGCGCGCGGTCCGGCGGATACTCCCGCTTCCACGCCGGACCGATTGCGCTATTCCATAGCCCATCGAGCCCAGACCAATGACGACATTGTTCATCATACTTGTATTTCAATTACGTGTTCAGGTTGAGATCACGGCTGAGGTCCGGTCCCTGTACTGGCGGCTCATCCCGCTGGTTCTGAAAAGAAACGGGCGATGCGGGCAAAGATCGCATCATCCCGCCATAGCATCTCGTGGGTTCCGTCGATTTCTTCAAACCGGCTTCCCGGAATTCGCTGCGCCATCGCTTTCTGGGGTGCCAACGGTGCCTGTCCGTCGCTGCGCCCGCCCAGAACCAGCGTTGGAACCGCAATCCACGGTAGCCGGTCATAAGTGTCATGGGCCGCCCGCGCCGCCAGTTGCTGGCGCCGGCCGGTCGCCGCGCCAAGCTCTGCGGCAAAACCCAAGCCGGTCGCCATTTTTGCATCGATGCGGGCTTTGGCTTCCTCAGGGTGGGCCGCCTGCCACTCGGGTGTGAAGCTGAGATCCGTGATCTCCAGGCCTCTGCGCGCTCGATCTGAACCGGCCAGTGCGTCCAGCTCATGGATCGGATAGGAAGCGCCACCCTTGCCTCCTGCAGTCGTTGCCACAAGCGCCAGCCGCGTGACTCGCTCCGGCCAGCCCAGCGCCAGTTCCTGCGCCACCATGCCACCAAAGGAATATCCGGCAACACAGGCTGCCTCCCAGCCCACAGCGTCCAGAATGGCTGCGGCGTCCTGCGCGTAATCCCGCATTGTGTACGGGAGATCGGGTTTGTCGCTTTGACCCATGCCACGTTGATCGAATGTCAGCACCTCGAAATGCCGCGTGAGAGACGCTTTAAGCGGTGTGTTGGCGTTTCGCAGATCCCCGCTGCTGCCGGTCAGAAATAGCAGCCGTGGCCCCGTTCCCGCAATGCCGACCATGAATGTCAGGCGATTTGCTGATATCCGCTTCATTCCGAAAGGTCATCAAAGGGCCGCACCGGTTTGGGGTCGTGGGACGGGCGCATCTTCTTCCAGATGCGCTGCCCGGAAACAAGCACCGCGAATGCGAAAAATACCAGTGCCCAGGGCCGTTCAAAAAAGACCAGCCAGCCGCTGCTCGACAACAGCAGAGACTGGCGGAACGCCTCTTCGGCACCTGACGCCAACACGAAGGCGATGATGAAAGCGGCAGGCGAAAAATCGACCTTGCGCATGAGGTAGCCGAAAAGGCCCGCCGCACTCATGATGAAGACATCGAAAACGCTGGTGCGGGCGGAATAGGCCGACACAATGCAGGTCAGGAAGATGTAAGGATAGATCAGCCGTGGTGGCACCAGGGCAATAACATGGCCGATCAGCGGTCCGCCGTAATAGCCGATAATTCCGTACAGCACTATTCCAACCAGACCGGCCGCAAACAGCCCGAAGATCAGATCGCGCGAAGTATCGAATATGGACGGGCCGATCGGAATTCCGTGGATCAGGAAGACGCCGATCAGGATAGCGGCGATGGTGCTGCCGGGGACACCGAGTGCCAGCAGCGGGATCATGGTCGGGCCAGATACGGCGTTGTTGGCCGATTCTGGCGCTGCGACGCCCTCAACGATACCCGTACCCCACTTTTCTGGCTCCTTTGCGCGTCGTTTCTCTTCGCCGTAGGCTGCGAACCCTGCCACTGCCGAGCCAAGGCCAGGCAGAATGCCTATGAATGCACCGATCAGCGATGATCGCAGCATCACGGGGATGCAACGGCGAAATTCCGGCAGCGTGAATCTTGAAGCATCCGGATCATCGCTGATTTCACGCTCCTTCAACACACCGCCCCTGGCTACGATCTCAACCTGGATCGCCAGCTCGGAGAGGACGAAAATCCCCAGCAGCAGCGGGATCAGTGCAAGGCCCGACTGAAACTCAAGCAGCCCGAAGTCGAGCCGTGGCTCTGCCGAAATCGGATCAATTCCGATCAACGCCACAAGAATACCCAGGACCGTGCTCAGCAGCCCCTTGATAATTGAATCGCCGGTTACGGAACTGATGATGATAAAAGCCATCATATAGACCGCGAAATATTCCGGAGGACCGAATTGTTGCGTTACCGAGGCAATGGCGACGGCACCGAAAATCAGGATCAGCTCGCCAACGGTATCGCCGAATACGGACGCTATGCTTGCCGTCTTAAGCGCCTTGCCAGCCTGGCCCCGCCTGGTCATCGGATAGCCGTCAATCAGCGTCGCTGCTGACGCCGCAGTACCAGGAGTATTGAACAGAATGGCCGAGATTGATCCGCCGAAGCGGCCGGATTTTCCGATCACGTACAGAAATGCCAGGGCCGTCAGCGGGTCCAGATAGAAGGTCACGGGAACCAGCATGGCGATAGCGGCAGCCGCAGTCAGTCCCGGTATCGCGCCAACGATGACACCAACAAGGGCCGCGAGAAACACAAAGGCCACAGCGGTCGGGTTGCTGAACAGGTAAACGAAGCCGTTGAGAATATCCATTTGCCCGCTCCTACCAGGTCAGGAAACCGGAGATGTCCAGGATCGTGCCCGGCGGATCATAGATACCCATCCCCTTGATGAAAGCGATGTAGAAGATCAGCGAACCTGCAGTGGAATTGACGAGGGTCAGGGCCAGCGAATTTGCGTAGAGCCGGAACACCAGCAGCGCGGCGACAAATGTCGCCACAAGATATCCGAACCAAACCATCATCTGCCCATAGAGAACAGCAGCAAGGATGAGAGGCCCGGCCTGTAAAAACAGGCTGCGTATGCTTATATGGTCGTCTCCAGCCAGTTCGGTCCCTGCCACCCCGTCTGCGTGAAAATCAAAATACAGCTGCACGCCAGCCAGACCGATTGCCGACATCGCGATGATCAACGGCACCAGCCTGGGGCCGATGGAATCGCTCGCTCCCACAGGAATAGCCCAGGCCTGCCAAAGGAAGACCAGACCGACAACCAGCGCCAGCAACACAGTTATGAAATCGATTTTCCGGTCCATGACAATTCTTTCAGTCTGATGCCGCCCTTGTCCCGCAGCGGCCAACACACGGACCGCTGCGGAAGCGTTCATCACTTCAGTTTGGGAAGGATTCTGCGGACGTTTTCAAGGATGGCACCGGCCTGTGCTGCGGTCTCGGATTGCGGCACCACGGCGATTGGAAATTGCAGCTTTTCCATAGCTTCACGGTAGGCGTCGCTGGTTTCAGCCTCTGCGACAGCAGATGCAAGGATTTTCAACACATCTTCCGGGGTTCCGGCCGGAGCCAAAATGCCGACCGGGCTGTCGATGGCGATGTAGTCGATGCCCAGTTCACCTGCGGCCGGCACGCTCTTGTCGATCAATTCTTGCTTCGACCCGCGCAAAACCCCGAGGATGCGCATCTTTTCGCCGAAATTCATGCTGGCATTCATGTTCTGGATGCCGAAATCAACCTGACCGCCAATAATGGCGAGGCGCGCTTTCGCCGTCCCGCTGAATGGCACCGCCTGCACTTCCAGACCGTTGGCCTCGATGAATCCGACACCAGAGGCCATGAACGCCGATCCGGCACCGCCATGGGCCCAGCGCAATTCGCCCGGCCGCGCCTTGGCGTCGTCAAGCAGATCCTGCAGCGTCTGGTAGGGGCTTTCGACAGGAACTGCAATGGCGGGCACCAGACGCGTGGTTGTGCCTGCCTGAACGAAATCGGTGTCAACTCCAAGTTCCGACTTTTCCAATTCCCGCGCCAGAATCATCGTGCCCACTGAACCATACCAAAGAGTGTATCCGTCCGGTCGGCTGTCGGCCACGAATTTGGCCGCAATCATGCTGGCGGCACCAGGTTTGTTGACGACGACAACGGGTTTGCCGAGAACATTGCGCAGGTGTACCGCCAAGGCGCGACCGGTCAGATCGGTGCCGCCTCCTGCGGAAAATCCGATTACAAGGTTGATTGGCTTTTCAGGGTATTCAGCGAGGGCGGGAGCGGTTGCGAAACCGGCCAGGGCAATCATCGTGCCCGCCAGAATTTGTGTGGCGCTTCTGCGATTCAATCTATGCTTCATTTTTAATTCCTCCTCCTGGAAGCTGCTACCTCACTGTTTTTAAGAAGCGGAATGAGGCGGCCCCGCTTCGCATTAATTCAACCGTTTTTTGCTGTGCCGGACGGACGTTCTCTGGTCCACTCGATTTGCGGAATCTCGACTTTGGGCGACGGCGGCCAGCCGTCGCCGCGCTGCGAGTTCAAACTGCGGTGCGGTGCCCAGGAGTAGTCCCGGTCAGGTTTGCCGACAAGCGCCCCGTCCTCAATCCAGTCCAGATCGACGCCGTACATTTCGGAAATCAGGATTTGCTGAAGCCGCTGCAGCGTGTCGGCATGTTCCGGCTGGCGTGCAACATCGGACATTTCGTGCGGGTCATCGATCATGTCGAAAAGCTGGCAATGATCGCCAACCGGATAATAGATCAGCTTGTGATGGCCGTCGCGGATCATGCGGCTGGAATGATCGTCCTCGCCGCATTCCCCGTAAATGTGCCCGCGCTGCGCCGTGCCAACCATGGAGACGCCATCGACCGTATCGGGTGCGTCGATGTCGCACAGGTCAAGAAGCGTCGGCATCACATCGGCAAACGTCACCAGACGCTCGTCAATCACACCCTCTCCTGCTTTCTGATTGCCCTTGTTGGGCGACAGAATCATCGGGATATTCGCAGAACTTTCGTAAAACACCCGCTTTGCCGCCATATCGTGGTTACCCAGCATATCGCCGTGATCGGAAGTAAACATCACGATGGTGTTGTCGAGCAATCCTTCCAGACGCAGCGTGCCGATCAGATAACGGATCTGATAGTCGATCTGGGTACACAGTGCATAGAAAGCCTTCTTTGCCGCCATCAGCTGGTCATGAGTGTAGAGATTTGTGCGGCTCAGCAATGCTGAAATGGCGAAGGGCAAGTCATCGGGGTTCCTGGCCCAATCGCCGATATAGGGCTGTTCCAGCTCAACGTCGCGATAGAGTTCGAGAAACGCCTGCGGTGGCACCAGCGGCGGATGTGGATGGCGGAAGCCCAGATACCAGAAGGACGGTTTGCCCGGATCGCGCCGCTTGATTGTGCGCGCCATGTTGCGGCCGGCCCATGCCGTGGCGTGATGTTCTTCAGCCAGGTGCCAGGGGCGCCAGTTATACTGATTGTTCGACATACCGTGGTCGAATTGACGTCCTGCCAGCCCCTGATCGCCGAGGTAAATATCATAATCGTCGAGTGTGCCCCATTGCGGCCGGCCCTCGTCATCCAGCAGGACGCTGTCAAAACCAATCCGGTCACGTTGCGGATGGACGTGAAGTTTGCCGACCGCATCCGCCTGATAGCCGGCATCGCGAAACGCCTGTGCCATCGTGGTGACATCGGGCATGCGCAGATCGTCCCTGAAAACACGGTCGCCGTGGGATTTCGGGCTCATTCCGGTCATCAGGGTGCGGCGCGCGGGAATACAGACCGGGCATTCCGAATAGGCGTTGGTATAGCGCGTACCGCAGGCCGACAATTCATTCAGTCCAGGGGTCAGGATCGAGGAATTGCCAGCAAATCCCAGATGTTCCGCCGCCCAGTGATCGGCTACGATCAACAGGACGTTCGGTCTGTTATCTTCCACGGTAAACTCCTCCCAGGCAACGTCATCCATTGCAGCCAACCTACCCCAGTCAAAAAATAAACCAAATGAAGGTTCTTTGGTTTATCATTCCATATTGGAATGTATTTTGCAGGGAATATGACTATGTCGAATCGACTTGGATTGCGCCAACTCAGAGCGTTTCACGCAGTCATGGTCACAGGCAGCGTAACTGTTGCCGCCACTCGGCTGAATCTAACCCAGCCGGCCATCAGCAAGCAGATTTCTGCTCTTGAACATGCTGTCGGATTGCGGCTTTTTAACCGCCGCAGCGGGCGTGCAACAACACCTACGCAGCAGGGAATTGAATTCTTTCGCACAATCGAGCCGACCATTGCAGGGCTCGACGAGATCGAGACCATCGCCCGCGATATCGGCAATCAAGCCCGTCGGCGCCTGCGCATCGCGGCCACTCCACCCTTGATCAACAGCGCACCGTTGATGGCAGCGATTGCGCGGTTTATGGAACGGGAGCCCGACGCCCGGCTGGCACTTGAGCCAAGGCACAGACTCGATATTGAAGACTGGGTCGCTGCCCGGCACATCGATCTTGCTCTTGCGCTTTTGCCGACAAAACATCCTGCCCTGAAAACGATCCCACTGGTCGAAACCCAAGTGGTAGCCGTCATGACCAAAGGCCACCGCCTTGCACGGGAGCGGGTCATCACACCTGAGCTCATCGACGGTGAAGTCCTTATTCTTCCCAGTCGTCAACCTTTGCGCACTCGCATTGATGCGGAGTTGAAACGGATCGGACGGGAAGTGTCCGTGTCAATCGAATCGTCCTCCGCGATCACCTGCTGCCGGATGGCAGCCGCCGGGCTTGGCATTGCTGTGTGCGATCCGTTCAGCGCAACGGCGTTCCCGTCTGACGATGTGGTCACACGGGAATGGACGCCACAGGTCAGTCTGACCTATGGCGCCCTGGTGAACAAGGAGCAGGAAATGGAACCCGCCACATCTGCCTTGTTGGAGGCGGTCAGTGCCGAATTCGCCCGGTTCCGTGGCATTGCGGCGCAACGACCACAGTGAATCACCTGCGACTTACACATCGTAGACCAGGCGAAACCCGTGATGCGATGTGGAACTGTCGGGCGATGTGCCGCTGCGCGCTGCGATCCGATAACGGTAGCAATAGCTTGCGTGGCACAGGAATGACCCGCCCTTGCTCAGCTTGAAGCCATGCTTGCCGACATGGGCCTGTTGCACGGATTTCTTCAGTGACTGCACCTTGAAGGGTTGCGACGTCCACTCCCAGACGTTTCCGACCATGTTGTAAAGGCCGAAGCCGTTCGGCTCGAAGGA
Source organism: Pararhizobium sp. IMCC3301 (assembly GCF_030758315.1). Taxonomy (NCBI): domain Bacteria; kingdom Pseudomonadati; phylum Pseudomonadota; class Alphaproteobacteria; order Hyphomicrobiales; family Rhizobiaceae; genus Pararhizobium; species Pararhizobium sp. IMCC3301. The sequence continues at coordinate 4,446,667 of NZ_CP132336.1, read as the reverse complement.
GCGGGCCGGCGCAGTGCCGAAGAATCCATCGAGGGTCAGGTTCGTCTTTGGAAAGACACCCTGCCAGATGTTGCAGGGAAAGAAATCCTCGTCGTTCGGCTCATGGTCGCCCCAGGGAAAACGGACATCGCCCAATCCGCCGCGCGCTGCATGTTCCCACTCGGCTTCAGTTGGCAATCGGCCACCGGCCCAACTGGCAAAGGCATTCGCGTCATTCCAGCTCACATGCACCACGGGGTGTTCGGGGTCACAGGCGTCTTCGCTTCCCGGGCCATAAATGCATCGCCAACTGGTGCCTTGCAGTGGCTGCCACCAAGGAGCGACCGCCACGCGTGGCCCATCCGGCGCATCCTTCGGCAGCAACGCTTCGAAAACGAAGGAATCGCCGAGGGTTTCGGCTTCTGTCCTGTAGCCGGTCTGCTCAACAAATTCGCGAAAGCGCGCGTTGGTCACGGCGGCGCCGTCGATGCGGAACGGCTTTATTGATCTAGTTCGCAAAGGTGCCTCACCGTCGATGGGTAGTTCGGGCGAGTTGGTGCCAAGGTGGCCTTGCCCGCCGGGAATGTCGACGATACCGGATCGGGACACTCCAGGTGCCGCAGCAAAAGCAATGGGATGCTCAGACGGCTGCATTCTGTCGGTCTTACGCGGTGGAGCGCCGCAGCAAGGGGAATGTTCAGGCAATGACGCGCCGCCGCGCTCTGTCTTCAGAGGCTGCGGCGAGCGTTTCGTGGCCCATTGTGAGATCTCGCCGGGTTTCGTCATGTCAGCCCGCCGCCCGTTCTTTCAACGCGGTTTCGATATTGTTGATCGCGTTGTTGAGGTGATTGCGCAACGCGGCTGCGGCGGCGTGCCCATCACGGGCCAGTAATGCGTCGACAATATCCTGATGTTTGCGCATCTGCATCTCCCGGTTGGCATGGCGCTGAGACGACACAAACCGTGCCCGCCAGAGCCGGGCATTATACTGGTTATGCGTCTCCTGCAACGGTGGATTGTGAGCCGCGGCAACGATGGCCCGGTGGAAATCCATATCCAGGCCAAACAACGCCAACCGATTGTCGCTTTCAGCCAAATCGACCATGCGTTTTTGAATGGATGCGATGTGGTCGAGTTCCTTATCGGATGCCAACAGACAGGCCTGTTCCCCCGCCAGGCCTTCCAGTGTGCCCTGGATCATAAGCCATTGGGACAGTGTTTTCATCGACGGATCTGCAACACGCGGGCGGCGGGTTTCGGTATATTCCACAAGCCCGTCGGCTTCGAGCTGCTTGATCGCCTCGCGCACCGGCGTCCGGCTGGTGCCAAGGATTTCCGACAATTCGCGCTCGTTGAGAGCCAGTCCCGGCGGCAGTTTTTCAAGCAAGATCAAATCGCGCAATTTGTCGACGACTTCTTCTGAAAGGCTGCGCCGCCGCAGCGCAAGCGAATCCTCTTCCACCAGATCCCGCAGCGAACCGGGTCCATCCGGCCGCATCACACAGCCCTCCTGACATACAGTTGGCGCCACGGATGCACATGCGAGCAACAATAAGTTCGGATATTTAACATTGCTCTTTCATTCTCCATTTGCCGCGCGTCCGTCAAGAAATTGTCGAATCGTCACCCTCTGCAGTCAAGCTCGCCTTGCAGACATTGTTTCCGTAGCGTCCATGGCTTTCCCTACCATGGCTACTCCGTGATCTGGAAATGCTCAAGGTGCTTGTCAGAGATAGTGATGCCGAGGCCCGGCTTGTCATCATCAAGCTGCAGGAATCCGTCCACTGCTTCAGGATCGCCTTCAAAAATATAATAAAACAGCTCATTGCCGACCTCGACATCAAACACAGGAAAATACTCGCTGATCGGACAATTCACATTTGCCATGGTGAGGTGATAATTGTGCATCTGTCCCGCATGCGGGATGACCGGCACCTGAAACGCCTCGGCGATGGCGTTGATCTTCTGCGCAGCGGTAATGCCACCGACGCGGTTGGTGTCATATTGCAACACACTGACTGCGCCGCTGCGGATCAGATCGGCGCAACCGATGACGGAAAATTCGTGTTCGCCGCCGGAAATCGGAACTATGTTCATGGCATTCAGCGTGGCATAGCCGTGGACGTCGTCGGCAATGACAGGTTCTTCCAGCCAACGCGGCTCATATTTCGCCAGCTTGGGAAGCATCCGCCTGGCGTAGTCGAGGTTCCAGCCCATATAGCATTCAAGCATGAGGTCGTTGTCGTAGCCGATCACCTCGCGCACAGCTTCAACCCGCTTCAGGTTTTCGCGCATGCCAGCCATGCCGTCCCCGGGTCCATACCCGAACCGGGATTTGTAGGCAGTATATCCGTTCTTCATCGCCGCTTCAGCCTCGCGCTGCATGTCCTCAACAGGGCCGGCATAGAGTTTGGAGTAATAGACCGGGATCTTTTCCTTGGTGCGACCGCCGAGCAATTTGAAGACCGGTTTGCCGGTGAGCTTGCCCATCAGGTCCCAGATTGCGATGTCGATTGCCGAAATCGCCGTCATGCCGATGCCCTTGCGCCCCCAGGCGTGGGTGCGGCGGTACATCTTTTCCCAGATGTAAGCGTAGTCGAACGGGTCCTCGCCAATGACAAGAGGCGCGTACCAGTCGTCTATGGCTTTTTTGACGACGGTCGGAGCGAGTGCCGCGTTGCCGATGCCAATTGTTCCGTCCTCGGTCTCGACCTCGCAGGTCAGCCACTGGTGAAATCGGAACGAAGACATCGCATCACCCTTCATCCACAATGCGTCCGAAGCATTGGTACAGAAATTCCCGGAGGGCGGTACTGTGGGCCCGGTCCAATTCCACACACGGGTGCGAACAGATTTGATTGCGGTCATATCGGTGTCTCTTCAGGTTCCGGCGCCAAATATTGGTGGCCTGTTAAAAGGTAACTTGATTTAGTATACCAAATGCCGTATACCAAATGCAACCGGAACCTTTAATTTCGGTCGAACCAATTTGAACAACCCACACATCTACCCATAGGGGGAGGACTAATGCTAAACAATATCAGGAAGTTGGCGCTTCTCGGCCTTGCCGCAACATTCGCTATCCAGGCGATTCCCGAACGTGCCGTGGCTCAGGATTTTCCGAATGGGCCTATTGAAGTGATCAACAATTCACGTCCCGGCGGCGGTTCGGACATCTTTCTGCGCTTTGCGACGGAAAAGGCCGGCGAAATCCTCGGCACCGATTTCATCCATATGTCGAAAACCGGCGGAGTTGCGACAAACACCCTGAAATATGTCAGCGGCAAACCTGCTGACGGGCAGACACTTTTCATCGTCAATGCAGGAACACTGCTGACGATCATGCGCGGCACGGTGGATCTGTCCTTCGATGATATTGTTCCGCTGGCGCGCGGCACGATTGATCCCAACTATATTGTCGTGAAGGCGGGAAAATATGCCGATGCCGCCGCATTTATCGACGCGGCCAAGAGCGGCCCGGTCAAACAGGGCGGAACCAATGTCGGCGGAAACCCGCATGTGGAGGCACTTTTGATGAGCAAAGAAATCGGCATGAACAAGCAAGTCTATGTGCCATTCGAGAAGTCCGGTGAAATTGTCATCAATTTGGTCAACGGAAACCTTGATGTCGCTCTGTTGAACTTGGACGAGTTCGAGTCGCAGTGGAAGGCCGGTGAAGTCGTACCTCTGGCGGTTCTGACCGAAGAAAGAGTCGATTCATCGCCCGACGTGCCGACCGGCCATGAGGTCGGCCTTGATCTCGACCTGGCCACGGTTCGCGGTATTGGCGTTCTGAAGGGCACGCCGCAGCCGGTGGTAGACCAGTTGGAAGCCGCGCTGATCGAATCCATGAATTCCGAGGGCTACCTGAAATATCTCGAAGGTGCCGGTCAGACTTCCGCCAGCATCGCCGGAAGCGAGGTTTTTGCCAAGCAGCTGGTTCGCCTGAATGCAGGATACCAGGCTGTAGCCGAAGAGCTGCGCCTGATTTCCAAATAGTCGAAGCCTGATCCGTCCCGTTTCACATGGGGCGGATCAACAAACAGGTTTTAGAGATGGCTGGGCCTGTCGCGGGCCAATGAGGCGATCTGGAAATGGGGAGGGTAACTTGATGTCATCTGAACAAAAAACTGCCAATGGCACCGGGCGAGCAGTCGACAAGGAATTGTTGTTTGAGTCGCTGTTTGTCATGGCTTTCGCCGCGTTCCTCTTCGGCGTCACCTATACGTTCGAAGAAGTGCCTCCAATTCTCGCCCAGGGTATCCAGCCAACGGTGTTTCCCCGGGCTGTAATTTTCGTGATGTTCCTACTCGCAGTGTTTCAGGCACTGAAGGCGATCCGGCTGAAGCCTGCGGAAGCTGAGGCGCTGAAACCGCACAAGCGCATCGCCAGAATCGTTTACCTGACCGGCCTGGTGCTAATCGGCTTTCTCATGCTGATGCCGCTCATCGGCACCTTTCCGACGCTGATCCTGTTCTGTCCGGGCCTGGCGTTTTTGTGGGGAGAACGTCGCTGGCTGTTGATGGGGCTCAGCTTCGGCGGCTTTCTGGCCTTCGTCTATCTGCTGTTTGTCGTTCTGCTCAACGTTCCCCTGCCCTGAGGCAGCATTTTCGAAAGGTCGAGACATGGACTCCCTCATGATGGTCATCCAGTTTTTGCTGGACCCTTACAACATCGTTCTGATCATCGTTGGCACATTCGTCGGCGTGATTGTCGGCGCCCTGCCCGGCCTCGGATCAGTGATCCTGATCGCGCTGCTACTGCCCTTTGTCGTGCGCATGGAGCCAGTCACCGGCATCGCACTCACCGGAATCGTCTATTGTGCGACGATCTATGGCGGCTCAATTACGGCTATTCTCATCAACACGCCCGGAACCGCAGCAGCAGCGGCCACCACATTCGACGGCTATCCGCTGGCACAACGCGGTGAGGCCGGCCGCGCGCTTGGTATCGCGACTTTTTCAAGCGCCATTGCGGGGATCATGGGGATCATCGTGATGGTCATCGCGACTCCGCTGCTGGCACGACTGGCCTATAATTTCGGGCCTGCGGAGTATTTTGCACTGGCAATCTTCGGCATGTCGATGCTGGCTTCTATCAGCGGTCAATCAGTGTTCAAGAACCTGATCGGCGGCGCCTTCGGCGTTCTGCTGGCGATCGTTGGAACCGACATCGCCACTGGAATTGAACGCTTTACCTTCAACCAGGCCGACCTTGCCGAGGGCATTGCGCCGGTGCAGATGATGATCGGCATTTTTGCCGGCGGCGAGTTGCTGCGTCAGGCCACTCTGGCTGGTCAGACGCGGAACCTGATTGCAGATGCCGTGGCAAAGCTGCCCTCGATAGAGGATTTCAAACGCATCTGGAAAACCATCCTGCGCGGCACTGGCATTGGCGTATTCATCGGCATTCTGCCGGCTGAAGGCGGTACGGTTGCCGCGATGATCGCCTATAATGAGGAACGGCGCTGGTCAAAAAACAAGGCCGAATTCGGCAAAGGCGCAATCGAAGGTATCGCCGCTCCAGAATCCGCCAACAACGCGGCGACCGGCGGTACGATGGTTCCGACACTGGCGCTGGGCATTCCCGGCGGCGGTTCGACCGCGATTATCCTGACGGCAATGCTGATCCTTGGTCTGCGGCCTGGCCCGCAATTGTTCGTCGAGCAGCCAGACCTTCTGGCCGGCCTCTTCGCTGCGATGCTTGGTGCCAATATCTGTTTTCTGGTATTCGGCATGTTGGGTGCCAAATATTTCAGCAAGATCACGCTGATTCCAACGACGATCCTGTGGCCGATGGTTTTTGTGCTGGCAGCGCTCGGTGCCTACAGCCTGCAACAGAGCATGTTCGATGTCTGGCTGATGTTGATCTTCTCGTTCCTCGGATACTTCATGAAGCGCCATGGCTACGCTCCGGCACCGATCGTCATGGGGCTGATCCTCGGCGGGCTGATCGAGACCTCGCTGAAGCAGTCCTTCCTGATTTATGACGGCAACCTGTTCGTGATCCTGCAACAACCGATCGCGCTGGTGTTCCTGGCACTCTCGGTGCTGGGGATCGCAATGCCGTTCATTACCAGGGCAATTGGCTCGATCCGCGAGCGGCAGGCAGCTATGATAGGAGGCGATGATGACTGATACGCCGGTAATTTTCACGACGCTCGGCGACGCCGGGGGAATCGGTCCGGAACTCGTAGCCAGATCGTTGACGCACAAGGACATCACGCAAGGTGTCAAACGTCTGATCGTGGGGCCGCGCGCGCTCTACGAATCCGGCTGCAAGGTGGCCGGCACCGAGCCGGATCTGACCACCTTCGACAGCGTCGAAGAGGCCATCAACGACCCCTGCCCCATCGCTCTGGTTGACTGTAACCCGACTGATTTTGCTGGCGTCGGCTTTGGCGAAAGCAGCAAGGCGGCCGGTACGCTTGACCTGGCGCTCGGCCGCTATGCCGCAGATCTTTACAAGGACGGTATCATCGACGGTTTCGTCTTCGCGCCTGTCAACAAGGTTTCCCTGAAAATGGGCGGATCGAATTTCGAAGGCTACAAAGCCTATATCGCCGACTATATGGGTGAAACGGGGCCTGCTGCCGAGATCAACACAATTGGACATCTGTGGACGACGCGCGTCTCCTCGCACGTGTCCATCGCCGAGGTGCCCAGCTATATCACACGCGAAAACGTCCTCAGGATCATACGGTATTTCGACCGTGAGCTCAGGCGTTTTGGCTACGACAACCCGAAGATCGCGGTTTCCGGCCTGAACCCGCACAATGGCGATGGCGGCATGTTCGGGCGCGAGGAAATCGATGCCATCGGCCCCGCTGTTGAAGACGCCAGACAACACCAGATCAACGTTGCCGGTCCCTATCCGCCGGACACGATCTTTCTGACCGTCCGGCAGGAAGACTATCTCGGCGTTGTCTCAATGTATCACGACCAGTGCCAGATCGCGACGAAGTTGATGGGGTTTGACGAAGGCGTCACCTATTTCGGCGGTCTGCCCTATCCGATCACCACCCCGGCCCACGGCACAGCCTATGACATTGCCGGCAGTGGAAAAGCCTCGGAGACGCCGATGGTCAACGCTCTGAAACTGATGCGCCGCGCCGCGCTGACTGCCAAGGGGATGCCAGTATGACCGAACAGCCCAACATTCTTCTGATTGAAGCCGACCAATTGACGGCTTTCGTGCTGTCGATCTACCGGCCCGGTGGCCAGGCCATGACACCAAACCTTGACGCTTTGGCGCGTGACGGCGTGGTGTTCGAAAATGCCTATTCGAACTCGCCATTGTGTTGTCCTTCGCGGGCCTCGAAGTTCTCCGGCCGACAGCCATCAAGCCATGAAGTCTGGGGCAACGGCGCAGAATTTCGCTCCGAAATCCCGACGATGATGCATTTCCTGCGCTCTGCAGGATACCGTTGTGTGGTCTCGGGCAAATGTCACTTCATCGGTGCCGATCAGCTTCATGGCTTCGACAAGCGGCTGACGACGGACATGTATCCGTCCGGTTTCGACTGGACCATCGACTGGTCCAAAGGGCCCGAACACCGGCTCGGAACATCAACCAAGAAACTCGAAGTCAGCGGCCTTTGCAGAACCAATAACCAGCTTCTCTATGACGCCGAAGTGCAGTTCCGTGCCCTTGAATTTCTCCGCCACGAGGCGCTGGCCCAGCCGGAGCAACCCTTCTTCCTGCATGTTTCCTACACCCAGCCGCATGAGGCTTATCAGTCGATCCCGGACTATTGGGACCGTTATGAGGGTGTCGAGATATCATTGCCGGAAATTCCCGAGGACGCCGATCCGCACCCCACGACAGAGTGGCTGAAAATCCATCACGGGATCGACCAATACCCGCCCGACGAGGAAACCATAAAGCTGTCGCGCCGCGCCTATTATGCGATGATCAGCCATCTCGACGATTATCTGGGAGAGTTGGTGGCAGAGCTGAAGCATCTCGGCCTTTATGACGACACAGTGATTGTCTTCACCAGTGATCACGGCGACATGCTGGGCGAGCGCGGCATGTGGTTCAAACGCACTTTCTACGAAGGCTCGCTGCAGGTGCCGATGATCTTTCATGCCCCCGGCCGGTTCCAGCCGGGACGGGTCACCGAATGTGTCACACTTGCCGATCTTTGCCCGACACTGGCTGAACTTGGCGGTGCCAAAGCGGACTCTGACCGCTATGGCAGCGCTGACAGCGCCAGTTTCCTCAGTCTGCTGACCGGTGAAGGTGACAGCCGCAAGGATGAGGCAATCTCGGAATATTTCGGCCCGGGCGTCATCGAGCCCTGGCTCTGCATCCGCAGGGGCGACTGGAAATATGTCTGGACCCGCAACCACGCGGATGTTTTGTTCAATATTGCCGACGATCCGGCTGAACAGCACGATCTGACCGGCGATCCTGCCCATGCCGGCATCAAGGATGAACTGTGCGCGCGTCTTCTTGACCGCTACGACGTCGAAACGGTGACGGCGCGTGCAGTCGACAGCAAGAAAACCCGCATGTTTCTTCACAGCGCATTAGAGGGCAGCGAAGGCTATCATTGGGACTATCAGCCGATTTTCGACGCAACCCGGCAGTATGTCCGTGGCATCAACAGTCCGAGCACGGCTTGAAACGTCAAACATTCCATTTGGAACTGACCGCGTAACAAACATTCAATTGGGAACTTTTTGCTGCGCTGTTAAACTACCTTGCATCAGCCAGACCGGTTAGGTGAGCCAAATAAAGCGAGGGCAAATTGTCTGTCAAAAAACCCAACATTCTGATGATCTATGCTGACCAGATGCGGTATGACTGTATGGGCTGCTCGGGCAATCCGGACGTCAAGACGCCGCATCTCGACCGGCTCGCCAATCAAGGCGTGATGTTTGAAAACGCCTATACTTCTTATCCGCTTTGCACGCCATTCCGGGCCTCGCTGCTGACCGGAAAATATGCCCATCAGGCCGGTCTGTATTCCAATCATTTCCCGATCAGTGCCGACCAGCCATCGCTCGCACCCTGTCTCAACGACAGCGGCTACAGTTCTGGTTATATTGGTAAATGGCATCTTTTTGGCGGCCCCAAACCCGGCTTTGTTCCACCCGGCCCCGACCGCATGGGATTTGACCACTTCGTCGGCTACAATCGCGGTCATCAGTATATGGATGCGGTGTACTATCGCGACACCGACCAGCCCTATCATTGCAAACGTTACGAGCCGGATTTTCAGACCGACCACACCATCGAATTCATGGAGAAAGTCGCCGGGTCGGGCGGTGATGATCCGTTCTACGCCTATGTCTGCTTCGGCCCGCCGCATTTCCCGATGGACATGCCGGAGCATTGGCGCACGATGTATGACCCGGACAAGGTCAGACTGCCCATGGGCACACCCAATCCCGAGTTGCAGAAACGGCGGGCGCAGGAGCGGACCGCGCTGGATTATGACGGCGACGGGCGGTTTGGCGAGCGCAGCAAGGCCGACAAGTTCGAGGGTATGGACCCGGAGATCGAAACAGAATGGCAGATCCGTAAATTCACCGCCGAATATTACGGCATGATCTCCAATGTCGATTACAATGTCGGCCGGTTGCTGAACTGGCTGGATGCAAACGGGCTGGCTGACGACACCATTGTCATCTTCTTTTCAGATCATGGAGACATGCTGGGCCAGCACGGTTCTTATTGCGGGATCAAGCGTCAGGCCTACCGCACATCGGCGCATGTGCCGCTGTTCATCCGCTATCCTGCCCGTTTTGCCCCTGGCAAACGCGTGACCTCACTTGTCGATGTGGCGGTGGATACGATGCCGACGATCCTTGAAACCTGCGGCATCGCCATTCCCGATGGGGTGCAGGGGACGAGTTACCTGCCGCTGCTTGAGGGCAGCAGCGATGCACCGACCCGTGACCATGTCCAGTTTGAATTGATGAAGGCCGATTTCGGCGGCCGCAGCGAACGCCATGTGAAGCCGGAGCGCGGCATCCGCACCAGGGAATGGCTTTATGTGCGCAAACAGGACCGGCCGCTCTATCTGTTCGACCAGACCAACGACCCGGACGAGACCAACAATCTGGTCAACGATCCGGCCTATGCCGCCATTCAGGCCGAGCTGGATGCACGGGTCCTGAAAAACATGGCAGAAACCGGCGATGCGTGGGAGCTTGAAATGCAGTTCCCGCCCCCCGGCTACATGACCCACAAGGATGCGCACCGCTACCTGCTTGAAGACGTCAAACCACGGGCCATCGAAGTTCCCTAGCAAAAGATCAGCAATATCCTCCCAGGACTGGCGGCGCGCGGCTATCACTGCCGCGTGCCGCTCGCTTTCGGTGTGCCAATTTGTGCAACTGCCGTTCGACGCCGGGTGGCGGAACCAGTTGATCGAAGTCAATGCACAAGAGATACAAACCTTGTTTTGTCGGCCTGGAAGCTGCAGCATTGCTGGGGTGAACTCATATGAGGCAACGATGCGGATTCTTGCGATTATTTTTGCGGCACTCACGGCGAGCACACCGGGCGCGGCCGAAACCCTGACTGTGATGCCCGGCACCATCGTGGAATGGAAAGCTGTCTATGGTCAGGTCGAAACCCGCAACCGGGTGCCAGCGCGGGCACGCATCGGCGGTACGGTTACCCAGCTTGATGTCGCCGAGGGCGACAGAGTTGAAGCCGGCGGGCGCATCGCGATGGTCGAGGACGACAAGCTGGTGTTTCAGCTTGCTTCAATCGACGCGCAGATCTCGGCGCTATCAGCGCAGATCGAAACCGCACGTGCCGACCTTGAACGTGGCCAACAGCTTATCGAGCGCGGGGTTATCACTACCCAGCGGCTTGATCAGTTGCAGACTACTGTCGATGTCCTTCAAGGCCAGGAGCGCAGTCTTCAATCCGAGCGACAAGTGAATGAACGGCTTATTGTCGAAGGTGAAATCCTGGCCCCCGAGGCGGGCGTGGTATTGTCCGTGCCAATCTCGCGCGGTTCGGTCGTAGCACCGGGTGAAGCTGCGGCGGTGATTGGTGGCGGTGGTGTTTTTCTGCGCCTTGCAATCCCCGAACGTCATGCTCTGACGCTGGCAGAAGGTGATGAAATTGAATTGGGCGCTGGCGCTTCCGGGGTGGCCAGCGAACGCCGCACCGGGCGGCTGGTGAAACTTTATCCGCAGATCGAAGGCGGCCGTGTGCAGGCGGATGTCGAAGTCGAAGGTCTGGACAGCCGATTTGTCGGCCAACGCCTGCCGGTGCGGCTGCCGATCGGCGAGCGGCTGGCCATACTGGTTCCCGCAAAAGCGCTGACCCGCTTGGCCGGGCTGGATTTCGTCACCGTGGAAAGCAGTCATGATGGCGCGCGGCGGCGCGCCGTGGTGCCTGGTGGCACGGTAACACGGGACGGCATCGTCTGGCGCGAAATCCTGAGTGGCCTTTCCGCCGGAGATCAGGTGGTCATAGAGGATGAGTGACGCCGCACCTGAACCTGGCGGCGCGCTTGGCCTTGCCGGACGTCTGACCCGGGCCTTTATCGCCTCACCACTGACGCCGCTGTTGCTGCTGGCATCGCTGGCCATGGGACTGATTGCCCTTGCCGCGCTGCCGCGTGAGGAAGAGCCGCAAATCTCGGTTCCGCTGGTCGATATCCTTGTCCGTGCCGATGGGCTGAAAGCGGTTGATGCGGTGAAATTGATCACGGAGCCGCTGGAAGCCATCATCATGGGCCTTGATCAGGTCGAACATGTCTATTCCGAAACCCGTGACGACCAGGTGATGGTAACGGCAAGATTTCTGGTCGGAGTGTCCGCGGATACCGCAATTCTGCGGGTGCGCGACAAGATTCTGGCTAATCTCGACCGTATCCCGGTCGGCATTCCCGAGCCACTGGTGGTGGGAAGAGGGATCGATGACGTGGCCATCGTCACACTGACCTTCTCTCCGGCTGACGGACAGGAAGCTGTAACGGCCGCAGATCTGACGCGGGTGGCGCGTGAAGTCGAGGTCGAACTTGCCCGGACTGACGAAATCGGATTGACCTATCTGGTCGGAGCCACCGATGAAGCTTTGCGCATTGCCCCCGACCCCGAGCGGTTGGCGCTTTACGGCGTGACGCTGCAACAGCTGGCGGCAAAGGTTTCAGGTGCCAACAGTGCTGCGCCCGCCGGATTGCAGCGTGATTCTGGCGAACAGATCGGTTTGATCATCGGCAAGACACTGTCGACACCTGAAGAGATCGGCAATCTGGAACTGACCACGCGCGACGGGCGCACTGTCTATGTCCGCGACGTTTCCGATGTCGCCTTCGTCGCTGATCTGGATGAACAGCATGTTGCTACCCTGACCCGTAGCTCTCGGGACGAAATCATCCGCCGCCCTGCCGTGACGCTGGCTCTGGCCAAGCGCGCCGGGGCCAATGCGGTGAGTGTTGCCGATGCCATCCTGGACCGGGTCGAGGCGATGCATGGCGGGATCATCCCAGACAGCCTGGACGTCGAGGTCACGCGGAATTACGGCGAGACGGCCAATGAAAAGGCCAATGAGTTGCTGTTTCATCTGGCTCTTGCGACATTGTCGATTGTGGCGCTGGTGATGCTCGCTATCGGCTGGCGCGAGGCAATCGTCGTCGCTATCGTGATACCGGTCACCATCCTGCTGACGCTGTTTGCCTCCTGGATCATGGGTTACACGCTGAACCGCGTTTCGCTGTTCGCGCTGATCTTCTCAATCGGCATACTGGTGGATGACGCGATTGTGGTGATCGAAAACATCGCCCGTCACTGGGCCGGGAAACGCGGCACGCAAACGGCGCATTCTGCGGCTATCTCAGCTGTCGCAGAGGTTGGCAATCCGACCATCGTGGCAACGCTGACAGTCGTGGTGGCGCTGTTGCCGATGCTGTTCGTCTCCGGGCTCATGGGCCCCTATATGAGCCCGATTCCAGCCAATGCTTCGGCAGCGATGATCTTTTCATTCTTTGTCGCCGTGATGATCACACCCTGGTTGATGCTGAGAATCGCCGGGCCGGGGGGGACTGCACACCACGCAGGCAGGGACAGCCATCCCGGTGGCCGGCTGGGCCGGTTCTATGCCGCCATTGCCCGGCCATTGTTGCGCAGCAAATGGCGCAGCGCACTGTTTCTGCTGATTGTAGCGATACTGTCGTTCGGATCGCTGGGCGCACTCTTTACCCGTGACGTCACAGTGAAGCTGCTGCCGTTTGACAACAAATCCGAGCTGGCCATCGTGATCGACCTGCCCGAAGGCAGCTCGGTCGAGGCTACCGATGCGGTTGCCCAGGACGCCGCACGCCTGGCGCTGGCATTGCCCGAAATTCTGTCGGCGCAGACTCATGCAGGCACTGCCGCAGCGTTCAATTTCAATGGCCTCGTGCGCCACTACTTCCTGCGCCAGAGCCCTGAATTGGGCGAAGTGCAGTTGAACCTTGCGGCAAAAGATGACCGTGAGCGGCCCAGTCACGCCATTGCGCTGGACCTGCGCCAGCGATTGAACAGCCTTGATGTTCCGGCCGGCACTGTGCTGAAGGTGGTCGAACCACCGCCCGGCCCGCCCGTGCTATCCACGCTTCTGGCCGAGATTTACGGACCTGACGCTGTGACGCGCAGGGCCGTCGCAGGCAAGGTGCGCGACGCCTTTGAGGCGGTCCCCTACATCGTGGATGTCGATGACAGTTCCGGCGAACCTGCCCGGCGGCTGCGGGCCGAGCTTCTGGCCGGCGATATGGATTTCTTTAAGGTTCAGGAACGTGATGCGCTCGACACATTGCGGCTTTTGACCGGCTCCACCACCGTGGGCTATTCGCACCGCGGCGAAGGCCGCCGCCCGATCCCGATTGTCATTGCCCGCGCCAGGGCTGATCAGGTCATGGACGAGCGTGCCCTGTCCACGCCGGTGCCGGCCAATGCAGTGCCCGGCGGGCGCGGAATTGTAGAACTTGGCGATGTGGTCAAGCTGACGGAAGAACGCGCCTCGTATCCAATGTTCCGCCACAATGGCTATGATGCGGTGATGGTAACGGGCGAGCTGGCCGGCGATTTCGAGGCCCCGCTCTACGGAATGCTGGCAGTGGCCGACCGGCTTGACGCCACGGCGTGGGGAGACCTTGAACCACCGGAAATCCGGCTTAACGGCCAACCCGAAGAGACAGACAGGCCGGTATTGTTGTGGGATGGAGAATGGGAGGTGACCTGGGTCACTTTCCGCGATATGGGCGCAGCGTTTGCCGTAGCGCTGCTGGGCATATATGTGCTGGTTGTGGCGCAGTTCGGCTCGTTCCGGCTGCCACTGGTCATCCTGACGCCAGTGCCGCTGACCTTTCTCGGCATCATTGGCGGACACTGGTTGTTTAATGCGCCATTTTCGGCAACTTCGATGATCGGGTTTATCGCGCTGGCCGGAATCATCGTGCGCAATTCGATCCTTCTGGTGGATTTCATCCGCCATGCCGACCCTGACGGGCGGGTCGATCTTGAGATCCTGATCATGGCCGGGGCAACACGCTTCAAACCGATCCTGCTGACCGCGATTGCGGCGATGATCGGGGCTGCTGTGATCCTGATTGACCCGATCTTTCAGGGCCTCGCAATATCGCTTTTATTCGGGCTGCTGTCCTCAACTGCCCTGACAGTGTTGGTGATTCCGGCGATCTACCGGCTGTTCAAGACATAAGTGTTGGCGTGGCCGGATGGCCGGATCACAATCAGCCGCGCATGTTGGAGTATCCGTGTCAGCTGTCCTTCAATCCATAGTCAGCAAACGCCTGCAGAGCCTCTTCGATTTCCGCAGCGCTCAGAATCGCCGGTGTTCCAAGCATTTGGGCCAGCGTATAACTCTTCGCCAGCACCTCCAGTTCTCCAAGGCGCCAGAGGCCACGTGCCAGTGTTTCACCAAGAACCAGAGCGCCATGATTGGCCATCAGGCATCCATGACGGTTTGCGCTTGCGCGGACAACATTTTCCGCCAGGGTTTTGCTGCCAAAGATCGCATAGTCCGCGACACGCAGGCTGTCGCCGCCAAAGGCGGCAATCATGTAGTGAGATGCCGGGATCGGCTTGCGGATCATAGCCAGTGCCGTCGCATAGGCCGGATGGGCATGAACGACAAAGCCCATATCAGCATGGTTTTGCAACAGGGCCTTGTGAAACCGCCATTCACTGGACGGCCGCAGCGCCGGCTGAGACTCGCCGGGAAATGGAACATCCAGCCCGCCAGCCAGTGGCAGCGACAGCAGCATCTCCGGGGTCAGTGTCTCGTAAGCAATGCCGGAAGGCGTAATCAGCATGCGCTCACCGCAGCGTGCCGAAATATTACCCGATGTTCCCTGATTGAGCCCAAGCTGGTTCATCGACAGACAGGCATCGATAATGGACTGGCGCAACGCCTTCGTATCGGACTGATGAGATATCATGCGTCTGCCTCCAGAAGATGGCGGGCCGTATCGCTGCAGATCGCCAGATGGGTGACAAAACCACCCTGCAATGCAGCCAGCACAGCGTGTACGCGGTCGATGCCGGCGCTGGCAAGCAACGCCATATCCTTGCCTTGCATCTGTTCAAGGGACACACCCAGCATCCGATCCTCATTTTCCGTTGGCATATGTCTGCCGTTGCTGTCGATCAAACGTCCGCAGATCACACCAGCCGCGCCTTTCGCGACATAGGTCTGAAGCGCGGCAGCGCTCAAAATTCCGGTCTGGACAATATGACTGTCCGCATTGCAGGTGCCGCAGGCAAACAGCACCTTGTTGCAGGCAGCAACCGCCTGTAATTGCTCTGCAATGACTGGCTCCGATCTGAGCCGCGCGGCTAAATCAGCGTCCGACACCAGCAGCGGCACATGCAGATTTATGCAATGGGCACCAAAACGCTGCGCCAGAGTTGCCGAACAGGTCTCCGCGGCAAATCCCATTGCTGCCGGGCGCGAGCCGACAAGCTGCACCACCGTCAGATCTTCGAGAACCTGCGGCGCGGCAGCTTCGCAGACGCGAAAAATGGTTTCCCCCCAGGCCACACCCAGCCGGTCGCCGGGCTGCAGCAGGCGCGGCAGCCAGTCCGCTGTCATCCGGGCCACACGCTCGATAGTGCGCTGGCCTGCTGCCGGCACGACGCTGGCATCTTTCAGTCCGAATTTATTAACGAGCGCCCTGGCCTGCTGGTGGCTGCGAAAAATATCCGGGTCAAGACTGATGCGGACATAATCGCGGCGGCGCGCTTCGGCGAGATAATTCACCACAGATGCCCGCGACAGCCCGAGCTTGTCTGCAATCTGGTTCTGGTTAAGGCCTTCATGATAGTAACACCATGTTGCATCCAGAATGGCCTCTTCCTGACGCCCGGCGCGTAATTCGGCTGCGCCCCGGGATCTGATCTCAGGTGCGTCCTCCACAGATATGCTGAACTGGCTCGTCAAGCGATCTTCTCTATTTTGCTGAGGTCAGGGAACATCGCCGCAAGCGCCTCCGGCGTTGCCTCGCACACGCCGCGTTCGGTGATCAGACCTGTCACCAGCCGGTTGGGCGTAACGTCAAAAGCCGGATTTCCGCAGGGGCTGCCGTTCGGCGAGACCTGTGCATGTCCGATTGTGCCATCTGCCAGAGCGCCCTGCACATGGCTGACCTCCATCGGGTCGCGTTCTTCGATCGGGATTCCGGCGACGCCATCATCAACCGTCCAGTCGATGGTCGGTGACGGCAGTGCCACATAGAACGGCACGCCATTGTCACGGGCCGCCAGCGCCTTCAGATAGGTTCCGATCTTGTTGCAGACATCGCCGCGCCGCGTCGTGCGGTCGGTGCCGACAATGACCATATCGACCATGCCATGCTGCATCAGGTGGCCGCCGGCATTGTCGACAATATAGGTGTGCGGGACGCCATGGCTGCCCAATTCCCAGGCTGTCAATGCACCCTGGTTGCGGGGCCGCGTTTCATCGACCCAGACATGGATCGGAATGCCGGCATCATGGGCCTCATACATGGGACTGGTCGCGGTTCCCCAATCGACGGTTGCGAGCCAGCCGGCATTGCAATGGGTCAGCAGACGCACCGGCTCGCCCGCCGGTTTGCGCGCCGCAATCTGGCGGATCAGCGCAAGGCCGTTTTTCCCGATACTGCGGTTGATGCCGACATCCTCATCGGCAATCTCGTGCGCCAGTTTCAGCGCAGCATCAACGCGGTCCGCTTCAGGCAGAGGACGCAACGCATTGCGGCACCGGTTGAGAGCCCAGCGCAGGTTGATCGCAGTCGGCCGTGTCCTGTTGAGGGCATCCCAGGCCGCGTCCATGTGGCTGTCCGAAGCGTCAAGCCGCATGGCAAGCGCCATGCCATAGGCCGCCGTTGCCCCGATCAGCGGCGCGCCCCGGACGCGCATTTGTACAATTGCGGCAGCAAAGTCTTGCAGTGTGGCAACCGCCTGAATGCGGAAATCATGCGGCAACCAGCGCTGATCAATAATTTCCAGCACGGCTTTTTCGTGGTTCCACCACAAGGACCGGTAATGGGTTCCATCTATGTTCACAAGAACGTCTCCTTATCGTATGTCCGTGCCAGAGCGACCAGCGCTGCTGTATCCGGAACTCCGCCGGGTTGCAGGATCAACTCGGCTCCCATCATCAGATTGCGCGCTTCCAGCTGCGCCCGAACAGCTGTGTCCCCGATCCGTTCAAAATCGGCGTTATGCGCCAGTGACAGCACACGGCGGTGCATCTCAATGCCGCAAAAACTCAACGCGTCGCGCCAGATGTCGGCCAGCACAGCCTCGCAAGCCGGTTCTGAGGAATGGCCCTGATCCTCAAACAGACAGGCTGGATAAAGCATACCGGTCCGCTCGGTTTTCCAAAGCTGCCCGAACTCGGTGGTGAACGCCGCGAAAGTCTGGGAAATAATCGACAGAATCCAGTCCTGATAGCTCTCCAGTTCTGCCACCTGGCGGTGGCCGGGCTGGCTGAAATAAGCCATCAGATAATTGGCCGTCAGCATGCCGATATCAAAGCCCATCGGGCCGTATTGGGCAAATTCCGGGTCAATCATCCGGCTTTCCCGATCCGTCGACATGATCGAGCCGGAATGCAGATCGCCATGCAGCAGGGTCTCGGTATTGGAGGCAAAACGCATCAGCATCGCCTGGACGCAGCGCTTGAGCTCGGCATCTGCGCGCAATTTGCCGACAACCGGATCAAGACCAGCAGTGTGATGATTCATCTCGGCATCGTAATAGGGATCTGTAAAAATCAGAGCTTCGGTGATGGCCGGGACCTCGACATTTCCGGCAAATATGGCCACATCGGCTTTCTTGTCGCTGCTTTTCATCGACAGCTCCGAGCCCCTGAAGGCAGTCCGGGCGCAATACCGGCCCATGGTTTCGCCAAGACCGGCGACTTTTTCGCCGCGGATGAATTTCTCACGCAGAATGGTGTGGGGCTGCAGATACTCCATGACGATCAGCGCCTGATCGCGATCGAAATAATAAATCTGCGGTACTGTTCCCGGATCACGCTGACTTTGCCGGGTCAGAGCTTCATGTTCGAAATATGCACGGGACAGCGGCAAGGGCCAGCTATCCCCAACCAGCCTGACATAGGGCAACGCCTGTTTGACGATGATGGTCTCACGCTGGCTTTCGACAACAAACACCAGATTCAGATTGCCGTCACCGACCTCTTTGATGGACCATTCCGCCGGATCCGCGCCGATCCGTCTGGTGATCGCATCGATATTGCTCAGCCGCGCGCCAAGTGAATCGACGCTGAGCGCCAGATAACCGGAATTTTGACTCATGAAGGACTCCCCTGACCATATGGTGAGCCATCAACACTCACTTCGGGCAGAAGTTTCTGTTAAATTCTTCAAATGTCAATGGTATTGACAAGTATGTAGATGACACACAGAAATGAGCGCCGGAGAGGAAGCGGCGCGGCCATTGACGGGAAGATAACCGGGTTGATGGGTGCCGGCATTGTTCAGAAGGGCTCGGCAGTCACAAATGTTCTCAAGTCAAAAATCAGCGGCGGCGCGTTGCGAATTATGCGCCGCCGCCGGTTCCTGGTGACCCGACTTACATGCTCATAGCCATGCCGGGCGTCGCCATCTGCCCCATCATGCCCATCTGCATGTGATAAGGCAGCATGCACATGAACATCCAATTGCCGGTTTGTTGTACCTCGACCACAAACGAAATCTCACCGCCAGGCAGCAGCAAAGACTTTTCGAACAGGGCTTCATGCTCGAGCAGATTCCAGTCAGCCCGCTTGGCGCGGTAGTTTACGGCTGCCATGGCAGGCATTGTCATGAACATGAACTCATGCAGGATCTGGCCGTCATTGCGCACGGTGAACCGAATTCGTTCACCCTTTGCCACCTCAAGGTTGAGATCGGAAAAAGTCCATTCAGACATCGCCAAAGTGATTTCCCGGTCAAAGCCGCCGTCATCGCTGAAGGCAAGTCCGCCCTCCGCCATGGCCGTTTCACCCATATCCATGCCATCCATGTCCATTGCGGTATCGTCCGCCGCCGTCATGGTCTCGTCGCCCTTGTTCATGTCCATCGCTGTGTCACCAGCTGCAGGCATGTCGCTGTTCTTCATGACGGTGCCATCCGGCATCGTCATCGTGCCCTCGCTGTTGCTCATATCCATCGCTGTGTCACCAGCTGCGGGCATGTCGCTGTCCTTCATGACGGTGCCATCGGGCATAGTCATCGTGCTTCCGCCGTTACTCATATCCATCGCTGTGTCACCAGCTGCGGGCATGTCGCTGTTCTTCATGACGGTGCCATCCGGCATAGTCATCGTGCTTCCGCCGTTACTCATATCCATCGCTGTGTCACCAGCTGCGGGCATGTCGCTGTCCTTCATGACGGTGCCATCCGGCATCTTCATCGTGCCCTCGCCGTTGCTCATATCCATCGCTGTGTCACCAGCTGCAGGCATGTCGCTGTTCTTCATGACCGTGCCATCCGGCATCGTCATCGTGCCCTCGCCGTTGCTCATATCCATCGCTGTGTCACCAGCTGCAGGCATGTCGCTGTTCTTCATGACCGTGCCATCCGGCATCGTCATCGTGCCCTCGCCGTTGTTCATATCCATGGCGGTGTCACCAGCTGCAGGCATGTCGCTGTCCTTCATGACGGTGCCATCCGGCATTGTCATCGTGCTTCCGCCCATATCCATGCCACTCATGTCCATATCGGCCGTGGCGCTTTCGAGCATGACTTCGTCCTGTGGGGGAACTTCAAAAATGCCATGCTCGATTTCTTCATTTTCGGCAATATCGCCGGTTGGCAGTATCCCTTCACCCTGCAACACGGTCACAGCAGAAATTTTCGGCACGAGTTGAACATTTGGCGGTGGCACCACCACCACGAAATAGCTGGTTACCCCAAGCAGAACGAGGCCAACCCCGAGAAACAATCGCATAATCATATCGTTTTTCCTTATTCAGCGGGGGCTGCAACAGCCGGACCGGTCGGGGTTTCGTGGATGACAGGCCAGGCGTCGCCTGTCACAATCCTGCCGCGCTTTGCACTCCAGATGATGTTGAAAACAAAGACGATAAAGCCAAGGCCGATCAGATAGGCGCCGCCGGTCAGCATCATTTGCGGCATCGACCACTGCGGCAGATCGAGATAATCGACAACCCAGCGCGGGAAATAGGCATAGCCCAGCACATACATCATCATGACTTTGGTAAAAATGCCGATTTGCCACATCCAGAAATGGGTATTGGCCATCCCCTGGCTGAACATGCGTCCGGTAAAATAGGGATACAGAAAATACATGCCGGCCATCGCCATATTGGCAACGAATCCCACAAACATCGCGTGGAAGTGGGCGGGGACCCAATAAGTGTTGTGAATAAAGTCGCTGTCAACCGCGACCTGGGCATTCACATAACCGGTTACGCCGCCGATAATCAGAAATATGATCGAGGCGATCATGAATTTGAACGGCACTGACCGTTTGGCCGAGGCAGCGATGGGTGCAGACCACAATGTCGCAATCCAGTTGAACACATGCAGCGTTGAGGGAATGAAGATCAGCAACGTCAGAATCTGCGTGGTGCGCCCGATCATTGTGGTTACGGTTGCGGCCGGCTGAAAATGATGCGGAAAAACCACGAAGGACAACAGCGTCAGCAGCAAAAACGCAACGACAGCTGACCAGTAGCTCCACATCGGGCGGCCCAGCATGCGCGGCAACAGTGTGTAAAGCAGCGCAATGGCTGGCACCAGAGGCAGGTAGACTGCGGGGTGACCATAGAACCAGAACAGGAACATGAAGCTCATGATATTACCGCCCCGGGCCGGATCAAACATCGCGGTATACTGCATCCAGTCGGTGAACAGATAGACCGCCACCAATCCCAGAACCGGTGTCGAGATAGTCAGAAGCAGCCCTTCGGAGAGTGCGGCCCAGCCCATCAGCGGCATTTTCTTCCAGCGCCCCTTTGCGGCCAGTCCGTTGCGCAGCAACACGGCGCCTGCAAGGAATTCCGAAATGGCAACCAGCAGAATGGCGATGTATCCCATCCAGACCAGATTGCCCCCGACCCGCAGCGACATCGGCGGATAGAACGTCCAGGTGAAATCCGGGCGCGAAATGATCAGCAATACGGCAGCGGCGATCAGCAGCCAGTAGCTCCATTGCGCACCGCGCGCCCAAAGCAGTGTTTCCGTGCCCAGAACCCGCGGCATCATGTAATACATCAGCGAGATGACCAGCGGAATTGCAAAGCCGAACACCATGAGCATGCCGTGCAATGTCAGCAGCGACATATAGGGCCGGGCGTCAAAAAACTGCAGATCGGGCAAGGCCAGTTCGGTTCGGAACAATATTGCCATCAGTCCGCCAAGGCCAAGCATGACGATAGAGGTCAGCATGCCTTTGATGGCGATATGGCGGTAATCGTTGGAAAACAGAAGCGTGCGAAGCGACATCTGCGAGATGACGTCCTCAGGCTCCCAGTTCAATGTGCCGCCCATACGTTCGGCGTCTAGTGAATTTGCCATCAGTTTTCTTTCCTGAAATTTTCAAGGGCTCTCATGTGCCGACCTCGGTGTTCTCTTCATCGCCCTCGACGACGAGCCATGCCTTCATCTGCGCGTGTCCGATACCGCAGTAATTGACGCACTGGATGAGGTATTTGCCCGGTTTTTCCGGAGCCCTGATCCAAACCTGGCGTTCTTCACCTGGGTCGAATTCGGTGGTGATGCCAACAGCAGGAATATTAAAGCCGTGAATCACATCGTTGCTGAAAATCTTGAACAGCACCTTCTCACCCGGTTTGACCATCGCCGCGTTTCTGCTGATTTCATTGTCGTCTGTGAGAAAGGCAAAGCCCCACTGGAATGCGATAACGCGCAATTCGCGGTCGAATCCGCCGCCTTGCTCTGTTGAATCCGGCTTGACCGTCCCGGATTCACGCAGAGATGATTGATAGGTCTGATAAATTTCGGTGCTGCGGAAATCCGCAAACCACGTGAGCCCTAGCAGGAGGACAACGAAGCCGACCTCCATGCGATATTTCATTTGCCATCGTTTCGGCCAGAACAGGGCCAGAAGCAGTCCGGCTATGCCCAACAGGCCCAGTCCGAACACGATGGACATCATCAGACCCTGATAGCCTGAGATTCCGAGTGCATTTTCCATTGGATTGCGTTTCCTCGCATGAATGAGTGTTTATCGGTGCGGCGCAGCAGCGCCACATGACAGATTCACTCAGACTCGCGGAGGCTGTATCAATACTTCGGGCGGGGGATTGTGATGCATCCGCGCAGGCGCTGCATCGAAAGCAGTTGGCGACACGGCCACTGTTGAAATAAATTCTACGGTACTACCGGGAAACATCGCGATCCAGCAGGATACCATCATATTCATTGATACAGGGCATCCAGGCATCGTGGAAGCCCTGTCAATTTCTGGAATGTCAGTGTCCGCAGCGTCAGAGATCTCGACATTTGCGAAACTCACAAGCTGCTCGCTGGCTGGCGTCCCAGTTTCCGCTGCTACTTGCCAAATCTCCGGGTATTCAGCGAAAACGTTGAAAGCTGAGAGTACAACCACGCTTGCAATCATCAACAGTTTGACCGCCAGGGGCGTAGTTTTCGCCCCGCGCGAACAAGTGCTCAATGCACGCTGATGATAGGACCTTTTGCATTTCATTTTTTTACGCTATCCGAATTTCCGATACCGGTCAATTTTGCAGAAACAACATAACCCGGTTGGGCCGAATTGGCTGGTATCTTCCTCACAATGAGATTCGCAGTACACTAAATGACGTTTTCGTAATGTGCCGGGGAAGCAGCCAAAGTACGTTTTAGGCGTGTAAAACCATGTAGTTATGTCAGCGTTCAGACGCATTGCGGCCCCGCAAACCAGGGCCGCAATAGTGTCAAATGAGAAACCAAACCAGGCCGACACCAGCCATGATCGCCCCAAGCAGTTTTGAAATCTGCTCGCTGCCCGGAACAGTTTTCTCGACCAGCACATACAGTGTGATGGCGATGATCCAGCCCGGATTCATCACCCCGACGACGAATAAAAGCCCCATCAGCGCCCAGCAACATCCGACACAGAAGAGCCCGTGTCGCCACCCCATGCTCAGCGCTCCGACCCGGCCTTCCCGCCATTGCGTCATCAGGAAACTGAGCGGTGTGCGGCACTGATGCAGGCAGGATTGCTTCAGCGGTGTAAACTGGTACAGACCTGCAGCAACAAGAATGCCAGCGGCGAGTGGTCCTGTAACCGCTTTCATCATCATCGGCGACATCATTGCAAAGTTTGTCAGACCGGCCTGCAACGTTGCAGCCGCCAGACTGAACCCGGCCCAGGCGAGGATGTATCCGCTACAGAACATCAATACCGGCAACCAGCCGGCGCCGTGATCGCGGTCCGGTGCCTGCATCCTGGCATAGGCGAGAATCATCGGAGTGGCGGTTGGCAGCATCATTGCCGCCATCATCACCGACCACATCACAAACAGGCCGAACAGCATCATCGGATCAAGTATCTGTGGTGCCATCATCATCGATGACATGCCGGGGATTATCGACATGTCACCGATCATCACAGACAGGTAAATCCACGACCCGAAAACAATCAACACCGGGCCGCTCAGCAGCAGGGTGAGACGCGCTGGTGATATCCACCCCCCTGCTTCGCGGTGAAAGCCGGCGTCTGCCATCACTGCTCGCTCTGATAGGCAAAGGGTGAGAAAACACCAGTCTTTTCGGACAGGTCCCACGCCATGCCGTGATCGTTGTAAACCAGTTTGTCTGATTTTGCCGCTGTCGCCGCAAACCCCGGTGCAATGCACAGGGGATGACCGGAAATCGTCACGGGCCCGTCACCCTGCCCGGCCATCTGCGTAATTTCCACGTCAGCAATATCCGGGATTTTCAGCGCGTGATTTCCACCGTTGATGGAATAGTCAATTGGCACGGATTTGACGCCGAGAATTTTGCCGATATGGGTGGCGAGCCGCGCCGGATGGCCGCCGCCCTGTCCGCCGAAGATTTTCATCAAACTGGCATTCTGTGCCTCAGTCGCACGCTCGTCGATGTAAACCGCGACATTCCACTGGGTGGTAGCCATGTGACCGGGAGAGTGGACAGCAAGCGCCACATTGAGTCCGGACAGATCCACGCTCTCGTCGTCGCCCTTTTCAATGTGCCAGCCAACCAGCGCATTACACTCGCCTTCTGTCGGCGGGCTGAGGAAAAGACACGGGCAGGCAACATTGCAGTTGCAGCTCTCAAAATACGTTCCCTTAAGTGACCAGGTCATCGAATATCTCCTTTTCTGATGTTTGGAAGGCATCAGTTCTGGCAGATGGCGGGCGTCCTTGCTTGAAGATGGCATTGAGAATACATTCAGATAACCTCGTTTTTCGGTCAGGGAGATCGATCTTAGATGATCTACCGCTTCGGTGCCTTCGACCTTGATCCAACGATCTATGAATTGCGCAGACACGGCAAAATCGTTGCCCTTGAACCACAAGTCTTCAATGTGCTGTGGCATTTGATGCAGAACCGCGACCGGATTGTATCGAGGGATGATCTGATCGAAGCTGTGTGGGACGGGCGTGCGGTTTCCGATACCACTCTGAGCAGCCGGATATTTGCCCTCAGACGCGCGGTTGGCGATACCGGTGAACGGCAAAGTGTCATCCGGACAATTCCGCGACGCGGCTTCCGATTTGTCGCCGATGTTACCTGCGATGCTGAAGATGTGGTGCCCGAGGCTGTCTTGAATGATGCTCCTGGGTCCACGACTGAAGCTGAAAAGACACTGGCTGCGACAGTCTTGCCAATCAACAAGAGACAACCTGCCGCATGGTGCGAAACACAACAGACAACAAGCATGCCGACCGTAGCAGTTTTGCCATTCAAAATCGCCAGCGAAGGCCTGGACGCCTATTTCTGCGACGGTCTGACCGAAGATGTAATTTCCAATCTGACGCAGTTCCGTGAATTGCGGGTAATCGCCAGCGGATCGTCATTTCACTTCAAAAGCCGCGATGTTCCTCTGGCTGAAATTGCCGGCAAACTCGGAGCGGATTACATTGTCGACGGCAGTGTGCGCCGTGATGGTGAGCGGCTTCGCGTCGCGGTGCAACTCATTGAGGCGGCATCCGGCGTTTCGTTGTGGGCAGACCGCTATGACCGGCAATTGGAAGATATTTTTGCAGTGCAGGATGCGGTGACGCGTATGATCGTCGCCTCACTCGGTGTCAAAATGCAGAATACCGCATTGTCACGGGCGCTGCGAAAAAGTCCCGCCGAGCTGGATGCTTATGATTGCCTGCTTCGGGCGCGGCCCTATACGGCGACACTGAATGAGACGATGCATGCCGAAGCCCGTGATCTGCTTGAAAAGGCGGTGGAGCTGGACCCGAATTATGCCGAAGCTTACGCCTTGCTGGCTAATGTCTATCTTGCCGAGCACCGGTTCGATGCCAATCCGCGACCGGACCCGATTGAACGGGCCCTGAAAATGGCGCTCAAGGCGATTGAGCTCGATCCGCAGAGTGCTTATGCGCATTGCTGGCTGGCGATCGTGCATTTCTTTCGCAAGGATAATGGCAAGTTCGAAGCTGAAGCGCAGCGCGCGCTGGACGTTAATCCAAATGACCCGGAGATCCTTGCGGAAGTCGGCCATTATCTGTCTTTTATGGGGGAATATGAGCGCGGCATTGCGTTGTCGAGGCGGGCGCAACAACTCAACCCGTTACATCCCGGCTGGTATCATTTCAGTTTTGCACGGCTGCATTACCATCAGCGCCAATACGAAGATGTGCTGGTGGATGTTCAACGCATCAGCATGCCAAGTTTTTACTGGAGCCATATATTGAACGCAGCCGCATTGGGACAATTGGAGCGTCCGGAAGCTGCCGCATCGCTGGCGAAGATGAAAACAGTCAAACCCAATATTTCCGCGGCTGCCGAAATCCGCAAATGGAATGCCACAGCAGGCGATTTCGCCCATATCATGGAAGGCCTGCGCAAGGCCGGGCACGACGAATAGAGCGAACCGTTTGACTGATCAAATGGCGCGATACTTTTACAACGTGGTTAGTTTCCCAGAATGGCGGGCAGATGCAGATTGTTCTCCCGGGCGCATTCCAGCGCAATGTCATAGCCTGCATCGGCATGGCGCATGACGCCGCTGGCCGGGTCGTTCCAGAGCACGCGTTCGAGGCGCCGGTCAGCGTCATGCGATCCATCGCAGCAAATCACCATTCCAGCATGCTGGGAAAATCCCATGCCAACGCCGCCGCCATGATGTATCGAGACCCATGTCGCCCCGCTTGCCGTGTTGAGAAGCGCATTGAGCAATGGCCAGTCGGACACCGCATCCGATCCGTCTTTCATGGCTTCGGTCTCGCGGTTGGGAGAGGCTACGGACCCGGAATCCAGATGATCGCGCCCGATGACAATGGGGGCCGATAATTCGCCAGTTCGCACCATTTCATTGAACGCCAGCCCGAGCTTGTGGCGCTGACCGAGACCAACCCAGCAGATCCGGGCGGGCAGCCCCTGAAAGGCAATGCGCTCGCGCGCCATATCCAGCCAGTTGTGGAGATTTTCGTCGTCAATGAGTTCCTTGACCTTGGCGTCGGTGCGGTAAATATCTTCCGGATCACCGGACAATGCACACCAGCGGAAGGGGCCGATGCCTCGGCAGAACAGCGGCCGGATATAGGCCGGCACAAAGCCGGGAAATGCAAAGGCGTTTTCCAGACCTTCGTCCAGAGCGACCTGGCGGATATTATTGCCGTAATCAAAGGTCGGCACGCCGGCATTCCAGAAATCCACCATGGCCGCCACCTGGGTTTTCATGGACGCGCGTGCAGCCTTTTCGACAGATCGTGGATCAGACTCCTGCTTTTCGCGCCATTGCGCCACGGACCAGGCTTGCGGCAGGTAACCATGGATTGGGTCGTGAGCACTGGTCTGGTCGGTTACCATATCCGGCCTGACGCCACGGCGGTACAATTCGGGAAAAATATCAGCAGCGTTGCCAATCAGCGCGACTGATTTGGCTTCACCGGCGCTGGTCCATGTTTCAATCATCTGCAGCGCTTCATCGAGAGAATTGGTTTTCTCGTCAACGTACCGGGTGCGCATGCGGAAATCGGCTCTGGTCTCGTCACATTCCACTGCCAGACAACAGGCCCCTGCCATTGCGGCAGCCAGCGGTTGCGCGCCGCCCATACCGCCAAGGCCGGCGGTGAGTATCCACCTGCCCTTCAGATCGCCGGCATAATGCTGGCGGCCCGCTTCAACAAAGGTCTCATAGGTGCCCTGAACAATGCCCTGGGTGCCGATGTATATCCAGGAACCCGCGGTCATCTGGCCATACATGGCAAGACCCTTCTTATCGAGTTCGTTGAAGTGGTCCCAGGTAGCCCAATGCGGCACCAGATTGGAATTTGCGATCAGAACCCGCGGTGCGTCGGTGTGAGTGCGGAACACACCGACCGGCTTGCCGGATTGAACCAACAGCGTCTCATCGTCTTCAAGCTCTTTGAGGCTGGCGACAATCTTGTCAAAATCATCCCAGGTGCGCGCCGCGCGCCCGATGCCGCCATAGACAACCAGTTCGTGCGGGTTTTCAGCAACATCGGGATGCAGATTGTTCATCAGCATCCGCAGCGGTGCTTCTGTCAGCCAGCTTTTGGCATTCAGTTTGGTGCCGGTCGGCGGAAAAACATCGCGCGAATTCTTGCGGGGATCATTCATGGCACGTGGTCCTTCTTTTTTACTGGGTCTGACAGGCGGCGAGAGCGCGCAGAATTTTTGACAGGTGAGGACGGATTTGGGCGGCAAGATCGTCCCGGTAGGTCCAGGGTGCCTGCTCGTTCATATAGGCGCGCTGGGCGATTTCCATCTGGAGGGCATGAACACCCTGCTCCGGCACGCCGTAGTGCCGGGTGGTCCAGCCGCCCTTGAAGCGGCCATTCAGGACGTGATCGAAGCCGGCCGCATTGCTGCAGATCGCGAGCACCGCCTGTTCTATTTCAGCCGCGCAGGTTGTTGCATTATTGGTGCCGATATTGAAAATCGGAAGCAACCCGTCAAACAGAAACGGAATTTCCGAGCGGATCGAATGACAATCATAGAGGATTGCGTAGCCGTGCACCGCCCTGACGCGCTCGATTTCCACTGCCAGGGCATCATGATAAGGCTTGTGGAATTGAATGCAGCGCTGCCCGATCTCATCAGCGGACGGCTCTTGACCCCCGCGCCAGATCGGCCTGCCGTCAAAATCAGTCAGCGGGCAAAGGCCAGTTGTGTTCTGGCCGGGATAGAGTGACACGCCTTCGGGATCGCGATTGGCATCAATCACATAGCGATGAAATGTCGCTGTGACAGTGGTCACATCCGGCAGCAGGCCATCATAGAGCTGGCTGATATGCCAGTCCGTATCGTCCAGTCCCTGACCAGGATCATTGAGACGCTTGAAAATTTCCGCCGGGACAAATGTTCCGCCATGGGGCAGACCCAGTATGACCGGGCTGTCGCCGCTCTGCACCGTGACCGGACTCATACTGCCAGCTCCGGCAGGTCGATGCCTGATGCGTTGAGGATATCGCTTGAGGACACCAGACCACGGGCTGCCTCCAGATCGGGTGCCAGATAACGATCGGCCCTGATGGTGGCAACCTTATTGCGCAGACAGCGCAGAACGGACTGCAGCGGCACGCTGGTTTGCAGTGGTGCGCGGAATTCGATGCCCTGGGCAGCACACAGCAATTCCACGCCAAGAATATAATTGAGGTTGACGGTCATGCGCAGCAGGCGGCGGGCGCCATGGGCGGCCATCGACACATGATCTTCCTGATTGGCGCTGGTTGGTGTGCTGTCGGTGACACAGGGATTGGCCTGATGTTTGTTTTCACTCATCAGAGCCGCCGTCGTCACTTCGGCAATCATCAGTCCTGAATTCAAACCCGGGTCCGGGGTCAGAAACGGCGGCAGGTCGTGATTGAGCGCCGGATCGACCATCAAGGCGATGCGGCGTTGGGCAATGGCGCCGATTTCCGCGATCGCCAGTGCAATCATATCCGCAGCAAAGCCGACCGGCTCGGCATGAAAATTGCCGCCGGAGACAATGATGTTGGCCTCTGTCAGCACCAGCGGATTATCCGTGGCGGCGTTGGCTTCGATTTGCAGTGTTGTAGCGGCCTGACGCAACACATCCATCGCCGCACCGGTGACCTGGGGCTGACAACGAATACAATAAGGGTCCTGAACCCTGGAATCGCCGTCTATATGGCTTTGCCGGATAATCGAGCCGTCGAGCAAGGTTCGGATCGCCGCTGCCGCCTCGATCTGTCCGCGATGGCCGCGCAGGGTATGAATTTCAGGTTGGGTCGGAGCGGTCGATCCCATAATGGCGTCGGTCGACATCGCCGATGTCAAGAGGGAATTCTGCGCAGCGCGCCAGGCTTCAAACAGGCCGGCCAGCGCAAAGGCAGTGGAAAACTGGGTGCCATTGATGAAGGCAAGGCCTTCTTTGGGCCCCAGAATGACCGGAGCCAGACCGGCGCGGCGCATCGCTTCCGCTCCGGAAAGTGTTTCGCCGTCAAATTCTGCTTCACCTTCGCCGATGAGTACAGCGGTCATATGCGCCAAAGGAGCCAGATCGCCGGAAGCGCCGACCGAGCCTTGCGCCGGGATGATTGGGGTCACGCCCCTCGCCAGCATGTTTTCAAGCAGTTCAACAAGCTCCCATCTGACGCCGGACGCGCCGCGCCCGAAGGAGAGCAGTTTCAGCGCCATCATCAGCCGCACCATGTGCCGCGCAATCGGCTCGCCGACACCGCAGCAATGGCTGAGAATCAGGTTGCGCTGCAGGGTGGCGGCATCCTTTGGCGCGATCTTTATGCTGGCGAGCTTGCCGAAACCGGTATTGACGCCATAAACCGGTGCGTCTCCGCTCGCGGCTATTGCAATGCGCTCGGATGCCTCAATCACAGCGTCGCGGCAGCCGCGATCCAGCCTCACATTGGCCGAGGTCCAGTAAATCTCGCCTAATTGTGCCAGAGAAACCGAGCCCGGCAGCAAAGTCATGTGCGTCAAGTTTCGCCTCCGAAGATACGTTTTTCCAGTGGGTTAAATCCGATGCGGTAGGACAGTTCTGCCGGGTGCTGCGCGTTCCAGATGGCAAGATCAGCGCGTTTGCCAGCCGCGATGACCCCGCTGTCGCTGACGCCAAGCGCCAGAGCGGCGTTGCGGGTGGTACCGGCCAGTGCCTCTTCCGGTGTCAGCCGGAACAGGGTGCAGGCCATGTTCATCGCCAGCAGAAGCGATGAAAGCGGCGACGAGCCGGGATTGCAATCCGTCGCAACAGCCATCGGAACGCCGTGATTTCGCAACAGCGCAATCGGTGGCATGCGGGTTTCACGAAGTGTGTAATAGGCTCCCGGCAGAATGACAGCCGCCGTTTTGGACGCTGCAAGTGCGCGGACGCCTGCCTCATCGAGGTATTCAATATGATCAGCAGAAAGCGCCCCGTAAGATGCCGCTAATTTGGCACCGCCCAGATTTGACAATTGTTCGGCATGAAGCTTGACCGGCAGGCCCAGTTCCACAGCGACATCAAACACACGGGCGATCTGGTCCGGCAGAAACGCGATTTTCTCGCAGAACCCATCAACCGCATCGACCAGGCCTTCCGCTTGGGCCGCGCGCAGGGCTGGGATGCAGACAGTGTCGATGTAGGCGTCGGCCTTGCCGCTGTATTCCGGCGGAACAGCATGCGCGCCAAGAAACGAGGTTTTTACCCGGACCGGCCGGATCTCGGCGATACGCCGCGCGGCACGCAGCATTTTCAGTTCCGTCTCCTGATCGAGACCATAGCCGGATTTGACTTCGATCAGGCTGACGCCCTCCGCAATCATCGCATCGACACGGCCAAGAGCATCGTCAAGCATCTCATCTTCGCTGGCAGCTCTCGTTGCCTTGACGGTTGAGACAATTCCGCCGCCGGCCTTGGCGATGTCCTCATAAGAGGCGCCCTGCAGCCGCATTTCAAATTCCTGCGCCCGATTCCCGCCCGAAACCACATGGGTGTGGCAATCGATCAGCGCCGGTGTGACAAGCCGATTGCCAAGATCACGGGATTTCAGGTGGCGATAGTCGGGCGGCATGTCTGCGCTTTTCCCGACCCAGCCGATCAGGCCGTTCTCAATAACCATCGAGGCTTCCACCAGCTCCCCGTAGGGTGCAGGATTTGCCCGATCCATGGTTGCCACATTACGGCATGTCAGAATGTAAGGTTGCTCGGCCATATTCGCTCAAATTTTGATTGCCAGATACAATCCTAATCGCTTAAGAGTATTATGTCTATACATAGAGGAATGCCGATGAAGATTTTTTCAAATCGCGCCTGGCTGCCCTCCGGCTGGCGGGAAAATGTGCGCGTTTCACTCGATCAGGGTGTTGTGGCCGGAATTGAAGACAATGCAACTGCCGGTGCTGCTGACATCCGGGTCGACACATTGCTTCCGGCGCTGTCCAATCTGCACAGCCACAGCTTTCAGCGGGCCATGGCTGGAATGACAGAGTTCCGCGCGGCAGGACAGGACAGTTTCTGGACCTGGCGGACGCTGATGTACCGGTTTCTCGATCATCTGACGCCCGACCATATGGAGGCAATCGCAGCCCTTGTCTTTATGGAAATGCAAGAGGCCGGATATGCCTCGGTTGGTGAGTTCCACTATGTCCACCACCAGCAGGGTGGCCATCCCTATGATGATCGCGCCGAGCTTTCAACGCGCATTCTTGCGGCCGCTGCGCAGACCGGCATCGGTCTCACTCACCTGCCTGTGCTCTATAGCTATGGCGGCGCCAACAAAGCTGAACTGAGCGGCGGGCAGCTCCGGTTTGGAAATTCCGTGGAAGATTTTTCTGAGCTTCTGGGCGCTGTTGAAGCAGCAATGACAGCAATGCCGAGCGATACCAGACTGGGCATTGCACCCCATTCTCTGCGCGCCACTGCGCCGGATGATCTGGCGGAAGTCGTTTCCCGCCACGGCAACGGACCGATCCATATTCACATTGCAGAACAGCCCAGGGAAGTCAGCGATATTGTGGACTGGCTCGGAGAACGGCCGGTGCAATGGCTGTTGAAACACCAGGACGTCAAGCCGAACTGGTGCCTCATTCATGCTACCCATATGACGCAGACAGAAACCGCCAGTCTGGCGAAGTCCGGCGCGGTCGTTGGGCTCTGCCCGATCACCGAGGCCAATCTGGGGGATGGCCCGTTTAACGGACCGGCCTATCTGGGCGCCGCTGGTGCGTTCGGTCTTGGGTCGGATTCAAATATCCGCATTTCGCTGACAGAAGAACTGCGGACTCTGGAATATTCTCAGCGGCTGCGGGATCTTTGCCGCAATGTCATGGTCAATGGCGCAGGCTCTGTCGGCAAAACCCTGTATCTGGGGGCAGCTGCCGGCGGCGCGCAGGCCCTCAACCGCAAGGCGGGCAAGCTTGAAATCGGCTGTCTTGGCGATCTGGTCGCAATCGACAGCACACATCCGCAATTATGCGCGTTGCATGGCGATCAGTTGTTTGACGGATTATGCTTTGCGGCCGATGATCGCGTTGTCTCAGATGTCTGGTCTGCCGGGTGCCATATGGTCAAGGACGGCAGACATATTCAGAGAGACAGGATCACAGCGAATTACTGTCGCGCGATCCGGGATCTGACAAACGCCCTCAATGCCTGAGGCCGAGCGCAACATGCAGCGCAAGCGTGGTCTCCGGCCCGGTTGGTTGCGGCAATTCCGTCGGATTCAGAATTCCGCTTCCGGCAAACAACGTCTCTTGCCCGTTAAGGTCGAGGCTGCCGGACAGACAATAAACAGCGCAGAGAATGCCTGTCTCTCCGCCAATAAAATCCAGCGTATCGATCGGACCCACCTGCACTCTGGCAACCAGTTTTTCAGCCTCGTAAATCAGATTGAAATTTTGTACCGGCCCGTCACGCAGCACGCCTTCGACCGGGACATCGCCTGAGAAACCCACAGGAATGTTCAGATCGGCAGGACGCGCCCCATCCGGCAGATTCAGAGTCATACCCGCGCCGGATACCACCGTCAGAATGCGGTGCAATCCGGGGAACCCGGAAAACGGCCCGTCTTTTTCAACACCGGCAATGCTGAGCCGCCAGAAAGGATCGCCGGGGCAGGATTTTGCAATTTGCCGGGTGACGCCGCCAGCGTTTTTCCAGGGTGTGACAGGAATTGAATCGAAATGAAACCTGTGGTTTATCACGGTCGAACTGACTCTTGGCGGATTCTGGTAAATGATGGTTTCAGCATTGCTGGAACATGTATATACTTATTAAATGAATTCTGAGATCAAAATCAAACCGGACACCGAACCAAAGAAAGCCCAGTCCCTGCACCTGCGTATCCTGAACGAGGTTCAGGAAAACATCGTGTCGGGCAAGTGGCCGCCGGGTTTTCGCATTCCCTTTGAAACCGATATGGCCCTTGAGTATGGCTGTTCGCGGATGACCGTGAACAAGGTTCTGACACAACTCACCAAATCCGGTCTGCTGGTCAGAAACAGAAAATCAGGCACCTTCGTCAAAGCACCGCAATCCCTGTCGGCAGCGTTGCAGATTACCAATATCCGGACCGAGGTCGAGGATGCCGGCAAACACTATTCCTATCAGCTCCAGCACGACGTCATCAGGGATCAGAAAGCAGAGGATTATAACCGGCTTGGGTCTGGTCCGGTCAGAAAAATCCGCGAGATAGCATGTCTACATTACGCCGATGAAGTGCCGTTTTGCTTTGAAGAGCGGATCATCAACTTGAATGCGGTCCCGGAAATTCAGCACGTCAGCTTTGAACAGCATCCGCCCGGCAACTGGCTGCTGCAAAAAGTGCCCTGGAATACGGCCGAACACCAGATTACCGCCTGCTCCGCCTCGCGAGAGATGGCCAACGCACTGCGCATCACTGAAGGCGATGCCTGCCTGGTGATGGAGCGAACCACCCAGAACGAAAAAGGCTATGTGACCTGGGCCAGACTGTCCTATCCCGGCGATCAGCACCGGTTATTTGCAACGTTCACGCCAAAAAGCTGACCCTGATGCCCGAGCATTTTTATCAATGTCGAGCCATTGACCAGCCCTAATTGTTCGGGTCAATCAGGTCAAAGAAATCGGTAAACATATTGGCACCGCTGACTGGTTTTGAACCGGCCAGGGCGGTGACGTAAAAGCCGATGGCAGACGACACCGGATTGTGCCGGTCCGCGCCGCTTCGAAGGTTCATGACCAGCGTCGGTGACATTGCCAGTGCCGAGCGGATTGTGGACTGCCAATTGCCCGGCAGCATGTTGTGCTGCTGAAGATGCTTTAAAAATGGCTGCCAGAAGAACATTGCCTTTGCTTTCAGAAGCTTCTGCCGGATCGGGCTGAGCGCCCAATCCGTCTCGATCGACAGAACACCGCCTGCATATTCGGCACGAGCATGAAAAATTGTGGCGGCATCCTGAGGATCATAGAGCCAGAACGGGTGGGCAAATATATTGTGAAAGGTGGCCTTTGCTTCGGCCAGCAGCGAAGGAACGTGCTCGCCGGCAAAAGCAGGATCAAAATAGGACAGTCTGGGCTGTGCCGCTGTTGTTTCAAACCAGACATTTGCATTATGGGCGTCGCCATGGGCAACAATTCCTCCGGCGCCGGTCAGATTGTCAGGATGGAGGTTTTTCAGGGCGTCGTTGAAAATGTCTCCAATTGACACTTTCATCGGCTGGCCGTTGAGCACCAATTGTGCGGTGGATAATTCATCCCAGGACAGCTCTGCGCCCGGAAATGTGAATCTGTGGCCAATATAGAAGCTTTTATAGCGGCCGCCGGGCACCGCTCCTGTCGCCGGATCAATCAGACGTTCGTAAAACAGCCGGTGAATCGGTTCATTGCGGACCTGTTGTCTGGTAACCGGATGCAACGTCTTGACCGCAACTGCTGTGATTTTTTCGTTGAGCCCGCGTTCCGCTTCCACTGCCAGTGCTTCAAGCGCGTCATCAGCTGTCTCATCGAGGGCACGCAGGACATCAGAAAAGCGCTGGTCTTCGCGTTTGCGATAGACCAGAATCTGCTCGCCCGGCTGGACCGATTTCAAAACCGGCAGATCAACCGGCAGATCGGCCTTTGCGATGAGGTCGGCACGGTAATATTCACCGCTCATGTCCTCTTCACCCTCCTCCTGATGAAATTTGAAGAAGAACTCCTCTGCGCCGATCCGGAAGAAGCCATTTAAAGAATTCAGCGAATAGCGATCATAATTGATGGCAGGGTCCGATATCTTGATCGAAAAAATTTCCTGCAGGAAAGCCGTCAGTTCGGCCAGTGCCGCGGCCTCATTCGACTTGGCAAGACTGCGGATGCGAGCTGTGCGCGACATGGTACCGACAGGCGGGTGGTCAGACATGATTGATCTCGATCAGGGTTTTGATTGCCGCCGACTGGCCGGAGGCAATGCTCTGATAGCTCTGCAAAGTCTGATCCAGGGTGATCTTCTGACCGATCACAGCTTCAAATTTTTCCGGTTTGGACTGCAGCAGATCGACAGCTTGGCGCAATTCATCGAAAAAGGCATGACAGCCCAAAACCGTGATTTCCCGCTCGACCAGCATAACCGGATCGAATGTGAGATCGCCGGAGCCAATGCCGACAAGGCCAATGCTGCAGCCGGTGAGCGATTGAATGAGGGAAGAGATCACGCCGACATTGCCGGTGGTATCCAGGACATAACGCAGCGGTTGTCCGGCCGGGTTGTCAAATTGCCTCAGGCTCGACAGATCGACCGGCGTCGCGCCGGACAGTTTGGCGGTATGTGAGACGCGGGCGGCGTTCACATCACAAATCAGCAGCGGCCGGGGCGACAGGCAGTTGGCTGCGATAGCTGCCAAAGCTCCAATCGGGCCGCAACCGATAATCAGCAAAGGTTCATCATCCGGCAGCGCCAGGCGCTTCAGCGCGTGAAGCGCAACCGCCAGTGGTTCCGCCAGCGCGACGATATCGAGGCGTGCATCGGCAGCACATTTGAGGAGCAATTTTGCCGGCAGCGTCGAGAATTCGGCGAAACCACCATCAATCGCCTCGCCGACAAAGCCGAGATTTTCACATAAATGCGTCTTCCCCGAACAACAATTGACGCATTTTCCGCAATAAAACCGGGAATCCACAACAATTTTGTCACCAATGCTGAATTTGCTGATATTTTTGCCGATTGCATCCACCCATCCCGAAAATTCATGTCCGGCAATCGAGGGTCTCCGGGTAATCCACTGCCCGGTTTTGAAATTGTGAATATCCGATCCGCAAATTCCGGCATAAGCAACCCGGACCCGCACTTCATCAGGTCCCGGATCGGGTGCCATGGCGACAGTTTCGCATCTCAGATCGAGCGGATCATAGAGCCTGACTGCTTTCATCTCAGTTGGCACCGAGATATTTGTCCCGCATTGGCGAAACAGCATTTTCGTGGGAGGAGAAGCCTTCATAGCGGGCCAGGACCCGCGCGTGTTTCGCCATTTCCGCATAGGCCGGTCTGGTGACATAGCCAATTGAGGAGCATTTGACGAAATCATGTACCGATAACGGACCGTAAGTGCGCGCGCCCTGGCTGGTGGGAAGCACCGCATTGGGACCAAGTGCAAAATTGCCGATACAGACCGGCGTGTGCGGCCCCATCAGAATTTCAGCAGCTTCCGTGATGTGGCCAAGATGCTCGAACGGCGCGGTCGATAACAGTTCAAGATGCTCCGGCGCATAATCATTGATGAACTGATAGCTTTCCTCCAGCGATGCGGTCAGCAGGATGCCGCCGCTGGAACCGCCAAGAACCGCTTTTGAAAAGGCAACGCGCTGCTCGCTCATCTGCGCCCAGTGCTCGGGCAATGCAGCCAGCGCTTCCTCGGCAACCCGTCGCGAATGGGTCACCAGATAGGCGGAACTGTCCGGCCCGTGTTCCGCTTCAATCAGCAGATCGAGCGCGGCCAGACCGCCATGAACGCTGTCATCAGCAAAGATGATCGCCTCGGAGGGTCCGGCCGGCAGGCCCGGATCGATGACGTCCGATAGCCGCCTTTTTGCAGCCACGACCCAAGGGCTGCCGGGACCGACAATCTTCAGCGCGGGCTTGATAGTCTGAGTGCCAAATGCTGCAGCAGCCACAGCCTGCGCACCACCGCATTTATAAACCGTGCCGACGCCTGCAAGCCGGGCGGCCACCAGGGTCGCAGCGTCAACCGAACCATCGGGCGTTGGCGGCGTGAAAATTGCCAGCTCCGGCACTTCTGCAACCACGCCGGGAACCGCCGTCATCATGGTAACGGATGGAAATGCGCCTTTGCCGCGCGGCACGTAAAGCGCCACCGAGCGGATTGGCGTATAGCGGTCTCCGGCAAAAGCCCCCGGACGAATTTCCTTCATCCACATTGCAGCAGGTTTTTGTTCCTCATGGAATGACCGAATATTGGCAATTCCGTATGTGATGGCTTCAATAACTTCGGCGTCGACGCTGTCAAAGGCTGCATCGAACTCGGCTTCGCTGACCTTCAATGTGGCTTCCGTAAGCGGCTTTGCACCGTCAAAATCCTGTCCGAACCGCACCAATGCAGCATCACCCTCGTTTTTGACGGCTGCAATGATGGGGTCGACCTTTTCCATGAAGCCAGACAGGTCCGCTTCTGACCGTTTCATCAGAGCGGCATAGGCGTTGGCGCTCAAATCCCTGGTTTCGTAGAACGATGCTGATGACATGACTTGTTGGCCTTCCTCGACTGCGTCCTACAGGACGGCTTATTTTGACTTC
Source organism: Pararhizobium sp. IMCC3301 (assembly GCF_030758315.1). Classification (NCBI taxonomy): domain Bacteria; kingdom Pseudomonadati; phylum Pseudomonadota; class Alphaproteobacteria; order Hyphomicrobiales; family Rhizobiaceae; genus Pararhizobium; species Pararhizobium sp. IMCC3301. The sequence goes on along the minus strand of NZ_CP132336.1, from coordinate 4,408,342 downwards.
AGGAATATTTCCAGGCCAACCAGCTTATCCAGCGCGGCAATGGCAAGCGTCGCCACCACGATGAACACCACCGAAACGGCAGCCAGATCGGGGGTGATGATGGATCGGATCGAATTGTAAATCTGCACCGGCAAGGTCACGATCCGGGCGTCGACGAGCAGCAGGCTGACCAGAAATTCATTCAGCGAGAGGATGAACATCAGCAGCGAGCCGGTGATGACACCTGGCGTGACAGCTGGCAGGGTGACGGAAAAGAAAGTCTGGACCGGGCCAGCACCGCAGCTTTCGGCGGCCAGTTCCAGATCAGGATCAAGACTGGCGGCGCTGGAAGACACCGCCCAGATCATGAACGGCAGATTGATGACTGCCATGGCAATTCCGACCGGCCACAGATTGCCAAGAATGCCGGCATCGCCAAAGGCTAGCATCAGGCCGATACCCGATCCGATCAACGGGATGGTAAAGGGCAGCAGCAAATATGTCTGGATCAGATTGCCGCCTCTGATAGCGTATTTTGCCAAGGCAATTCCGGCGAGTGTGCCCGTAGGCAAGGACACGGCTACACAGATAAACGCAACCCAGAGTGAGCGCAGAAAGGCGTCTCTGAGGTCTGGTTCACCGATAATTTTACCATACCATTTCAGTGAAAAGCCATTTGGCGGAAACTGAATGATGTTGCCTGATGTGAACGACGCACCTAGCACGACAAATGTCGGCGCAGACAGGGTCACCAGGGTCAATATGACGAGACACCAGAAAACGACGGACTGAGAGCGGGCGCGGTTCATTTGCCGTGCCCCCCCAAGGCCAGAGTGCCGGCTCCAAAGACGCCAAATATCAATCCGACCAGCATCGACCCCAATGCAATCAGCAGAAGCGCCAGAGTTGATCCGTACCCTTGGTCGGAGGTGCGGAAAAACTGGTCGTAAATCGCATTGGCAATAAAATCCTGCGAACCGCCGCCCAGGATGGCCGGCATGGCAAAATCCGTCAGCGACAGGGTCAACACCACAATGCCGGCGCCAATCAGACCGGGCTTTGCCATCGGGATCACCACATGGCTCATGGTCCGGACCCAGTTTGCGCCCAGAGAACCGGCAGCAGCTTCAATCTCCTCAGGGATGGCCGTCATGGCCGGAGCCAGCATCAGGACGGCAAAAGGAAGCATGTACTGGACAAGACCGAACAGCACAGCGGGATAGTTGAACAGCAGACGCAGCGGCTCCACGCCCACAAGCCCCAGCATGTCATTGACGATGCCCTGATTGCCCAGAATGATGAGCCAGCCGTAAGCGCGCACAACCTGGCCGATGAAAAACGGCAGGAACAGCGCTATCAGCAGGAATTTGCGCAGCGCCGAATTGTTGGTGCGAACCATCATATAGGCATAGGGAAAGGCCAGGCACAGCGTAACGATGGTCACAATCACAGCGCCGAGAAGGCTGCGCCACAATACGGTAAACATGAAAGGTTCGGAGAACGCCCGAATGTAATTCTGAATGGTCCAATAGTCGGAAAACTGAAACGTCGTCCGGTCCAGCGTGCGCAGTGAGGAATCGGCGATATAGAGCAGCCCGACCACTAGAGTGCCGACCAGCAGAATGGCAGGCATCAGCATCAGATACGGGGTGTATTTTCCACCGCCTTTCGGCCAGAGGGCCGCGAAGGCCGCTTCCAGCAGATCCATGATCCGCCAAGCGGCTGGGTATGAAGATTTGCTGCGTCGCATTGCCGCTTTCCGAGTGGGTTTCAGGGTCCGCCGGGCGAAATTGTGCCGCCCGGCGGCGGGGTTCAGAGCGAAGCTGGTCAGCCCTGCATGATCTGCTTGAACTTGGAGAACCACTCACTTTCATTTTCGACCTGGACCTTGCCGGAAATGCGAATAAGCTTCTCAAAATCCTCAGGCTTGGTCGGATAGGCCGGATCACCGGCCATTCCTGGCGGAGGCGTAAGACCTGGCACCACACCGGGCAGGCCCAGACCGTCGAGCCAGACCTGCTGAGCTTCTTTGGTCAGCGCCATGTTGATATATTCGCGTGCCCAATACAGATCACCCTCGGAATGGCCTTTCGGAATCCAGAGGCCGTCAGTATCGAATTTGCTGCCCTCTTCCGGTACCGTCCATGCGATATCGACACCGTTTTTCCTGGCACCGAGCGCGTTCGTGGAAATCGTGCACGCAGCATCGATTTCACCGTTCTGGAACCAGGTCACGAAGTCAGGATCCTCGCCCAGCAGCGGATTTTGCTCCTTCATTTTGGTAATGAAATCCCAGGCCGGGCCCATATTGTCGGGAATACCGTCCAGCGTGCCACCGCCGGCGATTTGTGCCGGGAAATGGAATCCGATGCCATCATTGTAGAACGCTATGCGACCCTTGAATTTCGGATCGAGCAGATCGTGATAGGATTTGGGCGGGCCATCGGGGAAGGCAGAGGGGCGGTATGCCAGAACATAGACATAACCATAGGTATTAACGATGGGGTATCCCTCTACACCAACGGGTTTGGCAAGGTCTGTGGTGCCTTTGATGTTAGGAAGATCGGATAGATCCTCACAAACACCGCGCAAAGCGGATTTGGTGGCGTTGGTCGTGGTATCCCAGTTGATATGGATCGGTGGTGTCCGTCCCTGGGCGACTGCGGCCCAGACTTTCGGCTGAATCTCATTATCTTCGGTCAGATCATGCTTGACGCGAATTCCGGTTTTTGCGGTAAACGGGTCGGAGACACCAGCCTTGAGTGCTTCCACCCAGGGGCCGCCCCAGGCACGGACGATAAGTTCGGCTGGCTTGTCATGCTCCGCCGCTCGCAGAATGGAAGGTGTGCTGAGCGTGAACGCGCCGGCAGCACCCACTGCCGCTGACGTTTTCAAGAGATCTCGTCTGTTCATCGTCTTGTCTATGGTCATGATAGACTCCCTGTTTGCGGTTATGGCCCAACTTATGTCGGACCGGTTTGGTCCGCGACAAATACATGAAGGTCGCGGGTTGCCCACCCAATGTGGACTGTGACTCCCAACTCGTGAGTTGCAAAGTCGTTTTGATCGTGATGAAAAATCCGCACCGGCTGACTGCCCAGTTCCGGAACGAAAACCTCGTAGAGCAGACGTTCGCCTTCGAAAATGACATCGGCAATGGTGCCCTTCAAAACCGTATCAAGCTCATCAGGGCCGTATTGCTGCGCGGAAATTCGGATCTGCTCGGCCCGGACCGCACAGCAAACCCTTATTCCCGGAACCATCTTTTCAGCTTGCCCGCGCACCACGCCGGACAGATCAATGCCAGCTGATTCAAGTCTGGCTATATCGTCGTCGACCGACGTCACCCTGCCCTCAAATACATTCGTAACGCCAATGAAATTGGCGACGAAGGGATTACCGGGATTGCGGTACATCTGCCTGGGAGATGCGTCCTGCTGAATTTCTCCCTCATCCATGACAATCACCTGGTCGGACACGACAAGGGCCTCACGCTGATCGTGAGTGACATTGATGGTTGTCACTCCCAGCTCTTTCTGGATGCGGCGGAATTCCAGTTGCATTTCCTCGCGCAGCTTTCTGTCAAGCGCGGCAAGCGGCTCATCCAGCAACAACAGATCGGGCTCGAACACCAACGCGCGGGCAATGGCGACGCGCTGCTGCTGCCCACCGGACAATTCGTTGATACGCCGGTTTTCAAAACCTGAAAGCCGAACCAGATTAAGGTAATCCGATACTCTGTCGGGAATTTTGCGCGCATCAAATCGGCGCATTTTCAGTGGAAACGCCACATTTTGTGCGGCGGTCATATGCGGAAACAGCGCCAGTCTCTGAAACACCATGCCAACCGAACGCTTGTTAGGGGCGACCGCATTGACTGCTTTTCCGTTGATGAATATCTCACCTCTGGTCGGTTTGAGAAACCCGGCAATCATCCGCAGCAAGGTCGTTTTCCCTGAACCTGATGGGCCGAGGATTGTCAGAAAGCGACCATTCTCCAATTCAAAACTAACATCCTTGACAGCTTGAAAATCACCAAATTGCATCGTAACATCGGATGCTGAAACAGCCGGTATAGAGTTTGTCTTCACTATCTGAGCCTTGTCGACTGTTTCAGTTTTCCAGCCATTGTTTCATCCAGCAGAGTGTTATGTCTATACATAGGAAACTCGGCTCGCTAAAATGTCAAGCCGCGAGTGCGCATTCGATTTAAATCCCCGCTCCAACCTGATCACGCGATGGGATGGCCTCATTGCTTTGATCAAAACCTTCAGATCGACGCCAGATAGCCCCCGTCAATGCCAAGGCACTGACCGGTCACATAGCTCGACGCATCGCTTGCCAGAAATACAATTGCGCCCTGCAGATCATCCGCCTTGCCGAAAGCACCCAGGGGAATTTTTTTCAGCATAGCCTGTTGCCAGTCCTGATCCTGATAAAAAACATCGGTCAGGTCCGTTCTGAAATAACCCGGGGCGATGGCATTGACGCGAATCCAGTTTTGCGCCCACTCCGCTGACAGCGCACGCGTCATTCCCAGCAAGCCGGATTTTGATGATCCGTAAGGCACAGCCGTGGGCACGCCGACATAGGATGTCAAAGAGCAGACATTGATGATGGCACCGCCGCGGCCGGAGCCGACCATGCTTTTTGCTGCGGCCTGAGCGCAGAAAAAAGCCCCCTTCAGATTGGTCCCGGTAATTCTGTCCCAAAGCGCTTCCGACACCTCCAGAGAGGGGCAGACTTCTTCATAGCCGGCATTGTTGACGAGGATATCAAGCCCAGCATATTTTTGGTCAATTGCGGCAAAACGTTCGGCGATGGAAGACACATCCTGTACGTCCAGTTCCAGGGGATGAGCCGTACCGCCAGCCTTGGAAATCTGAGTCCTCGTGTCTTCAAGAGCGTCAAGGTTTCTTGAGGTGACAATCAGGTTGGCACCAGCTTCCGCCAATCCAATCGCCATTGCCCGGCCTAATCCCCGGCTGGCACCGGTCACCAGAGCAGTTTTCCCGGACAGATCAAACAGTGACAGCGCCATTGAGAAAACCTCCTTGTCAAATAATCTTTATGTCTATTCATATCGCTCGCGCATACGCAATAGATTTGCAGATTCGCAGGCCCGAATGAATCAGTTGGATAAGATCCTCCGCCTGGCGCTCAAAGGTCTGTATCCGTAGAGATTTGGATAGTGTGATGAATCCAGCCCTCAGCTTCGCGGTGTACCCGGCATGCCCCTGCCCGGCAGAGTGCGCTTTTGTGCGGCTATCCTGAACTGCGCATTGGCAGCGCCATAGCCCTTATAATCGCTTCTGCGTTCGACGATTTCGAAGAAGAATCCCGCGCGGTAATTGGGGCTGTAAAGCTGGAAATATTCGCCGCCGTCATCGCGGTCATAGAGGATGTTCTGGTTCCGCAGGGATTGCAGCATAGCGTCATCAAGGGCAAATCTGGCTGCCAGATCATCATAGTAATTGGCCGAAATCTGCAGCGGCCGGAATCCAGAGGATTGCAGCAATTTGGCAGTTGAAAAAATATCTTCGCAGGCAAAGGCCAGATGCTGCACGGCAGATCCGAACTGCTCTGCCAGAAAATCATTCTCGAAAATCTCAATCCCATCAAAACCTGCTGAGGCAATGGCAGCGAGTTTCTCGGTCAGATCGCCGGAGATTGAGACTGTCGCAATTGCGGTTTTCATGATTGCCGTCCGATCTGATCGCCGTTGGCGGCATTTGCTGCCAGATCCCGCCGCATCCAGGCACTGTCGAGCGGCGCTCCGGCAAATAATTTCCAGGCGTCGACAGCCTGGTTGAAAAACAATTCATAACCGGAGATGATTTCCAGCCCAGCCGCAGCGGAATCGCTCAGAAACCGGGTCTCGACCGGTGTATAGACAGCATCGAATGCCCAGGACCCACCACGCAACAGGCCAGCCGGCAGCGGCGTTCCCTCATAACCGACCATGCCGACAGGGGTGCAATTGATAAAACCATCAGCCCCTCGCGCGCTGATTGCCGCATCCTGTGATACGGTAATGCGGCAATCTGCAGCTGCCGCCTGAAGATCGGCGGCCAGATACGTTGCCTTGCCGATATCCTGATCGAGCAGACATATTTCTTCAGCGCCCAGGCTCAGCAGGCCAAAGCTTACGGCCCGGCCCACACCGCCGGTGCCGACAAGGATAACCTTGCCGGGAGTGCGGCTTTCTCTGACCGAGCGATAGGCGGCGATAAACCCGGAATGGTCGGTATTGTAGCCGCGCGGCGTGCCCGGCCCGAACAGAACCGTGTTCACCGCGCCAATCGAAGCCACGATTGGATCGGGGATTTCGACATGGCGCACGACGCGCTCCTTATAAGGATAGGTCACATTGATGCCGTGAAAGCCGGAGCTGGCGCAATGCGCAAACAGAGTGTCGAAATCCATTTCCATCCGGCTGGGAACCAGCCGGTCGTAAGTGACATCAAGTCCGCACTGAACGCCGGCCAGTCGATGAAATCCCGGAGCCTGCGACGCGGCGATATTATCGCCGATAAGGCCGAGCCTGAGATGTCTTGGGAAGGTGCTGTTATCCGGCATAGCCAAAGACCCGCGGTAACCACAATATGATATCAGGAAACAGGATCAACAGCAGCAGGGCAAACACCAGAACGCCAAGAAACGGCCATATCTCGCCAATAATCTGACGCAATGAAATTCCGGTCACAGCATTGATGACGAACAGCAAGATGCCGTAGGGCGGGGTCACCAGGCCGATCATGGTGTTGACCACCGCGACCACGCCGAAATGGATCAGATCAATCCCCAATTCGCGGCTTGCCGGCAGGAACAGCGGCAGAATGACCAGTATGATCGTCGTTGCGTCCAGCACGCATCCAAGCACCAGCAGCAGCAGATTGACGGATAACAGAAACACCAGCGGGTGGACATCAAGACCGACCAGGTTTTTGGCCAGTACATTGGGAATATTCTCCGAAACAACGACATAATTGAGGATCAGCGCGCCACCAATCAGCAGGCCGACCGCTGCAGATGAGCGCGCCGAGCTTACCAGAATCTGGTAAAGTGCTCGGAAGCTGAGGGCCCGGTAAAACAGGGCAGACAGCAACAACGCGTAAGCGGCGGCAACGGCCGCGGCCTCCGTCGGTGTCGTCACGCCGCCATAGATGCCGTACAGAAGAATGGCGGGCATCAGCAGAGCCGGAAAGGCGTTGGCGGTATGACGCGGCAATTCTTTCAGCGGTACCGGGTCTTCAAGGGCGAAGCCGCGCTTCACCGACAGGTAGTAATTCAGCCCCATCAGTACGGCTCCAATGACAAGGCCCGGCATGATGCCACCTAGAAACAAATAACCAATCGAGGAATTTGAGACCAATGCGTAGAGCACCATCGGGATGGAGGGCGGAATGATCGGACCGATGGTGGCCGAGGCGGCGGTGATGGCGGCGGCGTATCCCGGCGGGTAACGGTTGTCCCGCGTCATCATTTCCACAATGATTTTGCCAATGCCGGCGGCATCGGCGACCGCAGATCCCGACATGCCGGAGAAAATCAGTGATGCCACCACATTGACATGGCCAAGGCCACCTCGAAACCGTCCGACGGCGGCGACACAGAAATTCAGCAAACGCTCGGAAATGGTGCCGGCATTCATGATATTGGCGGCCACTATAAACAGCGGCACCGCCAGCAGTACAAAACTTTCATAGAGCCCCTGCAATATCTGTTCACCGGCCAGACCAATGTCCTGCCCGGCCGCCGCCAGATAGAAGATCGCGGCCACGAGTATCGAAAAACCGATCGGTGTGCCGATTGACGCCAGCAGGAACAGGGTCAGCAGACACAGCGCAAATTCCACACTCATTGCTCTGCGGCCTCGCGCTCAGCGCGGTCTTCGGGCGCGCCATGGCGGAAAATTGTCACAAACCTGACGCTGTAGGCGACGATCACGGCAATCAGAAACACCGCATAAATGCTGAACACCGTACGCAACGGAATTTTCAGCAGCGGGCTTTTCTTGATTTTCAGAAAATCAATATAGTCCCAGCTCGGGAGCAGAGAGACGGCAAGCCCGACGGCGATGGCTGCCGCCGAAATCAGAGCCAGAATCCGGCGTGGACCGGGCGGTACTGACAGATAGAGTATGTCAAACGCCACATGATCCTTGTCGCGCACGACAAATGCATTGCCCCAGAACACGATCCAGACCCACAAGGTCAGGCATAATTCCAGTGTCCAGCCAATCGGATTGACCAGCACGTATCGGGAAAACACCTGCAGAACGAAAGTGAGAAACATGGCGGCAAGCATTGCCGCCGCCACGCCCTCAGCTGCTGTGTTCATCCAGCGGAATGCGGACCGCATAGAGGATCGCCTTCCGGGCCGTGCTGATTACAGCGCGTTGATCTTTTCCAGGACACCTTCCGGCCATGTCTCTGCAAATTCCGATTCCAGATACATGCCCTGAACCCGGCTGCGGAACGCATCCAGATCAGGCTCATAGATATCCAGACCCTGTTCCTTCAGGAAAGACACCAGATCTTCCTCTTTCTTCAACTGCGCCTGGCGGCCGGATTCTGCAGCCGCATCCGCGGCCGCCTGCAGCGTCGTCTGCTGTTCAGGTGTCAGACTGTCAAACACCTTCTTCGACATGGCAATGTAGTTCAAATCCACCAGATGACTGGTCAGAATGATCTGTTTCGTAACTTCATAGAATTTGGCATCGACCACTGTTGGCAATGGATTGTCCTGGCCATCGACAGCACCGGTCTGAAGCGCTGTATAGACTTCGGTAAACGCCATTGGCGTCGGGTTTGCGCCCAGCGCCTTGCCGAGGAACTGCCAGGCATCGCTGCCGGGCATACGCAAATTCACACCGGCAAGATCATCCGGCGTCATGACTTTCTTGTCGGTCCTCAGATTGACGTGACGGCGTCCAAGATACATCACACTTAACAATTTGACGCCGAGTTCGTCCTCAACCTTCTTTTTGAACGGGTCCATCAGCGGATCGTTGAAGACGGCGACCTGATGCGCCGCATCACGGTGCACATAGCCGGCGGTAAAGATCGAGAATTCAGGAAAGAACACGGCCAGTTCCTGGGCCGAGGCGATCGACATTTCCAGATTGTCGCGGGCAATGGCTTCCAGCTCGGTGCCCTGCTTGAAAAGCGATGCGTTCCAATGCGGCTCCAACGTCGCGAATTCGGAAATTGCAGGTGCAAACACATTCATCAGCGCAACAGCACGCTGATCTGTGTCAGACGATGGCGATGACAGACGCAGCGTGACCTTTTCAGCAGAAAAAGCTGTCTGTCCGGCGATTGCGGCAAACAGTCCGGCAGCCATTGATGCGCCCATAAGCGCACGGCGGGTGAGACGTGATTTCATTGAGATTTCCTCCCGGAAAATTTTGTTATCAGAAAAAATGAAGCAATAACTCGGCTCGACTTTTACATACTCCTCTTTTTCGTTCCACCTATACTCCATAAATCATAGGACATTAATGGATATACCGGCAAGAAATGCTCATACCGCAAAACCTGCTGTCTCGGCATGTTTCACACCATTCGAAATGTGCGTTTTCAGAATTGTCACCGCTGTTCTGGCATCGCGGGCAAGAGCTGCCTCGAGGAGAGCCCTGTGCTCGCTGGCGGCAATTTCACCCCTGAAGGTCAGGGTCTGCATCTGATAGCGCAGATATTTGTCAAAGATAGTGTTATGACTTTGCAGCAATTGTCGAGAGCCACAGCCCTCGATCAGCCGGTGATGAAACTCCGAGTCGCTGCGTTTCCACTCCTCGCGCACGGACTCATCCCCTGCCGCCATGCGTTTTTCCAACGCCTGAAGCTTATGATGTGCGGCGACGACACGGACCTCCCAATCCAGATCCCCGGCTTCGAATGACTTCGCAAGTGCATGACTTTCAAGCAGAATACGCAGTTCAGCAATTTCATTCAAATCAGTGGGTGAAACGTTGGTGACTTCAAAACCGCGCTGACCTTCCGCAGTGACAAAGCCTTCTGACGTCAGCCGGCTGAGGATTTCACGTAGCGTCGTGACGCTGGCATCATAGCGCTTGCGCAACGCTTCCAGCCGCAAACGCTGGCCCGGAGTCAATTTGCCGAAAATGATGTCCTGGCGGATCGCCCGGTAGACCTGATCTCCGACAGAGTCGCGCTCTGTTGCTCTGCTCATCACCACTCCGATTCGAAAGCACCTTGACGGCGCTCAAATTTATAGGACAAATACTATTTTATAGGATATTTTTGAGAAATCCACTGAATCCTGCCGGATTGTGGGTTTTGGACTGTCAAACCATCGTACCGGACCCAATGGAGTTTAGCTGTGCCTCTGATTTTCATCCTCAACGGACCAAACCTCAACCTGCTGGGCAAACGCCAGCCTGATATATACGGCCACGAAACCCTGGCCGATGTGGAGCTCGCCTGCAGCCGTCTTGCGAAGACGCTGAATGTCGATATCCGGTTTCATCAATCCAATCGCGAATATGAACTGATTGACTGGATTCATGAGGCACGCGAGAGCGGCGCAGCCATCATCATCAATGCCGCCGCGTTCACACATACCAGCCTTGCCATACTTGATGCGCTGAAGGCGTTTGAGGGGCCGGTCATGGAAGTGCATATTTCGAATGTGCACCAGCGCGAAGCGTTCCGCCACCATTCCTATGTGGCCCTGCGTGCCGATGGCGTCATTGCCGGAATGGGTACTGAAGGCTATCAGCTGGCGCTGCGCCGCGCCGTCAGCCTGATCGATAACAACACACCAGGGTGATGACGAAAGTCGCAAGCCTTGCGGTGGCGGGGGCCGGTCTTATCGGGCAACGTCACATCGCCGCTATTCTGGCAAATGACACCACAGAGCTGGCTGCGATTGTCGATCCGTCGGAGCCGGCACAACGTCTCGCCAAGGATCTTGATGTGTCCTGGTATCCGGGTCTGGATGCGCTGTTTCAGGCCAGCAAGGTTGACGGCGTGGTGATCTCAACGCCGAACCAGCTTCATGTCGAAAACGGGCTTCAATGTGTCGCTGCTGGGGTCCCTGCCCTGATTGAAAAACCACTGGCTGTAAATCTGGCTGGCGCTACTGCACTGGTGGAGGCAGCTGAAGCCTCCGGTATAGCATTGCTGGTGGGCCATCACCGGCGTCACAATCCGCTCATAGCTTCTGCAAAAGCGCATCTGCAAGCCGGTACCATCGGTGAAATCGTTTCGGTTCATGGCATGTTCTGGTTGATGAAGCCGGACGATTATTTCGAGGTGGAATGGCGCCGCACGGCGGGAGCCGGCCCGGTCTATCTCAATCTCATTCACGATATTGACCTGCTGCGCCATCTGGTCGGCGAGATCGTCATTGTCCACGCCATGACTTCCAACCGGATACGCGGCCATGCGGTTGAGGATACTTGCGCCATCATGCTGAAATTCGCCAATGGTGCTCTGGGCACGGTGAATGTATCCGATACCATCGTCGCGCCCTGGAGCTGGGAATTAAGTGCCGGGGAAAACCCGGCCTACCCGAATGCCCGGCAACATTGCTATCTCATCGGTGGAACCCGCGGATCGCTTGAATTGCCGGCGGCAAAGCTGTGGCAGAACCCCGGCGAACGCAGCTGGTGGGAACCGATTTCGGCCACGGTTTTTCCGGTCGCCAACGAAGATCCACTGCTGCGGCAAATCCGCCAGTTCGCCAAAGTGATCACCGACAGCGAGCCACCCCTTGTCCCGGCCAGAGAAGGTCTGAAAACGCTGCAAGTTGTTGACGCCATCATGCGCTCGGCTGAAACATCACAAACGGTTCATATCCGAGACGGGGCCGTTTTAGTCAAACCCACTTGAACTCGCCGCCTCTGGCGTTCTGCGGTTCCTGGATTTCGCATCGCCGTCCGCTGTGGTCTGGCCATGATCTTCCGCCATTGCAATCCGGGCTGGTCTCGGATTTGTTCCGGCAATGTTCATAGCGAAGATAACTATTTGAAAGAATTTTACTTGGCGATGCAGTAAAAATTAGATCGAGATTAAAATCGTCAAGTTCCTCTGACACCGCCACATTCAAAACAACTTCTGCAAAGATGCTGCGGTTCCTCATTCATCTGGGGAATATTGGTTTAAAGGAGGCGGCCCTGTGCACGTTCTGAAGCATCTGATAACGAGATCTGTGGTCGCCGGCATGTTGGTGGCTGCTGCAATGTCCATCCCTAGCGTGGCCAACGCGCAGCAAGTCTACGCCAATACCACCACCAATTTGAACCAACGTGCGGGGCCCGACACACGCTACCCCGTGCTGGTCGTCGTCCCCCAGGGTGCTCCGGTGACCCTGTTCGGGTGCGTCCGCAACCTCACCTGGTGCGACGGTTCCTATCGCGGCTATCGCGGATGGTTCAGCGCAAGCTATCTCACCGTTCCGTATCGCAACACCCGGCTCTCCATCGCGAGCTATGTGCGCTACGCCTATCTTCCCACTGTTGCCTTCAACATCAACACTTACTGGGACCGCTATTATCGCGAGCGGCCGTTCTACGCTCAGTTGAACATCTATGCCGGCGGCGGTTCGGTGAATGTCACGGTCGGTTCGTTCTACCGTCCGCTTTCCGCGTATGGTCGCTGGGTCGATGTCAGTGGTCGCTATGTTTGGGTGCCGCGGGTCCGTTCGGACTGGCGTCCCTACACTGAAGGGCGCTGGGTCTATACAAACCGCAACGGCTGGACCTGGGTGTCCAGCGAACCGTTTGGATGGGCGACCTACCACTATGGCCGCTGGGCCTATTCGCCGCGTTACGGCTGGTTCTGGGTACCCGGAACCACCTGGGCACCGGCCTGGGTCGCTTGGCGCCGCGACAACGACCATCTCGCCTGGGCGCCGTTACCACCCGAGCGTGACGACTCGTTCGGCCTCAGCGTCAACATTTCATTCGGCGACATCCCGAACTACTACTGGCGCGTGGTGCGCAACCAGGACTTCCAAAGCGACAACATCCAGAACGTGATAATCGGCGACAACAATAACGTCGTCAACATCATCAACAACAGCCAGGAAGTCGGCACCGTCAACGTCGTCAACAATGTCGTCATCAACAACTACATCGACGTCACCTATGTCGAGCAAGCCAGCGGCCAGCCGGTGCAGGTGCGCGATATTGCGCTGACAGCCTCGGAGCAACAGGGCGGCCAGATTGAAGGCAACACGCTGGAGATCTACCACCCCGAACCGCAGGCGCTGGCTCCGAGTGAAACGCCGCCGGACGTGGCGACCGAAGAACAGGCGACGCAAGAAGCCAACACCGCCGGACAGGAAGGCACCGAGCCAACGACCGAGGCGAATGTGCCCCCGGCTCCGGCAGCGAACCAGGTGCCACCGGAAGCCGTGACATCTGCGCCTCCGATGGAAGGCGTCGCGATGGAAGGCGATCTGGCCAGCGCTCCGACCGCGGAAGCGGTGCAGGAGGGCCCGGCGCCGGAGGGTGTCGAAGCCTGCGAAACCGGCACGATCCGGCAGTCGGATGGCACTTGCGCGGTACCTGCCGCAGAGGCTGCCCAGGCGGCCGAGGAACTGACGCCGGAGACACCGGCAGCCGACGCTCCGCTACCGACGGCGGAGGGTCAGCCGGCACCGGATGTACAAAGCGCGCCGGCGGACACCGGTGCCTGCCCGGAACGGACAGTGCGTCAGCCGGACGGCCTGTGCGCCGCTCCGATTGGAGAGACGCAAGAAGTGGTAACGCCGGAGACACAGCCCCAGCCGGAAGCCCAACCTCAGCAGGAGGCACAACCCCGGACTGAGCCGCAGCCAGCTCCCGAAGCACAGCCCGAACCGATAGCGCCGGTCGAGCCACAACCCTGTGCCGAAGGAACCATGCGGCAGGCAGATGGTGGCTGCTCCGGGCCTGAACAGTCTCAGCCCGAGGCCCAGCCACAGCCGGCACCTGCTCCCGAGCCTGCGCCTGAGCCACAGCCAGCACCTGCGCCACAGCCAGCACCTGCGCCCGAACCACAGCCAGCACCTGCTCCCGCTGAGCCTGCGCCGCAGCCAGCACCTGCTCCCGAGCCTGCGCCCGCTGCGGAACCGGCACCTCAGGCCGCGCCCGAGCCAGCCCCGGCGCCAGAGCCCCTGCCGCAACCGCAGTGCCCCGAGGGCCAGGTGGTCGGACCGGAGGGTGCCTGCGTGACGCCGCAGTAAGCAACAGAAGTGGCCGGGCACGTTGCCCGGCCACTCTCATTCCAGACCTGGACGATTGCAGAGCTAGAGCGTTTCATCTCTACATTTGTTGTTCTTCAGATTAATCCCTCTTCGCTGATCGGAGAGCGCAGTTTTTCTCCTATCAGCCTACATCGGGTCAGGAACCCGGCTCAGCTTTCGCTCACGGAACCAGATTATCAGGCCTGAGACGATGATGATTGAACCGCCGAGGATCGTCCAGCGGTCCGGCAGATGGTCAAACACGAAGTAGCTCGCCAGCGTCAGATAAAGAATAAACGTATATCCGAATGGGGTTAAGGTGCTGGCCGGGGCAAATCGGTGTGCATTGGTCAGCAACTGGTGCCCCAACCAGCCAAAAATTCCCATTGCGACCATGATAGTCCAGTCGAACCCGGTGGCCGGATTCTGCCAGAGGGAGACGGCAAAAGGCAACAGCACCATGGTGCCAACCAGCCCCGAATAAAACTGCATTGTGTCAACGGCGACAATACCCGCCAGCTTTCGTGTCAATATGGAATACAGCGCGAAACAGAAGGCCGCGCCAAGCGAGAGTGTCACCGCCCAGTGGAAGCTTTCGTCGAACGGGCGTATGGCAATCAGAATGCCGACAAATCCGATCATGATGGCGCTCCAGCGCCAGAAACCGACACGCTCACCCAGCAGCGGCCAGGACAGGGCACAGATGATAATCGGTGCGGAAAACAGGATCGTCGAAGTCAGTGTCAAAGGCAGATAGCGGACCGAAATGAAATTGAGGATAGTCGATCCCATCAACAACGCTGCGCGCAACAGCACAAGACCCATTTTCTCGCTGGAGAACCGGTTCATCGACAGGCCTCCTTTTGCGATCAGGAAAAGCGAGATCAGGAAATGACCGAGATAGCGCATAAAGGCCAATTGCAGGGCCGGAAGTCCTGCCAGAGCAAGCCATTTGGCACTGACATCAATGAAAGCAAAAAACAGATAGGCGCCAAGCATCAATACAATGCCTGTCATCACACGATCTTCGTTCGCCTTTGCGAGAAGCCCGGACATTCAGGACTGACTTGAACCGGAATCAGAATATTTCTTCGACAGATAATCCACCATTTCAGGAATCATGCGGTCGCCAAAACCATCATCCGTGGCGGCTGCAAGCACCTCGCGCACCGATTTCGACATAATCGAATCGACATTCACATTAGATGCCATCTGCGCGTAGTAGCCGACATCCTTTTTGGCATTCCTGACAGCAAAGGCCAGAGCATCCGGTTTACCGTCAACGGCATAGGCCTTGATGAAATCCATCATGCCTGAATGCAACGGTCCTGCAGACATCACAGCATACAGCTTTTCACGGTCGACGCCCATCTGATCCGCCATCGCAAACGCTTCAGCCATGGCGTTCGCCGTGGTCATGGCGAAAAAATTGTTGATCAGCTTGATGGTGTGGCCCGATCCGAGCGCGCCAAGATGAAACACGTTCTCGCCAAGATCGTTGAGAACCGGCTCGACCCGGTCATAGGCATCCCGATCGCCCGAGCACATGATATTCAACTCGCCGTTCAATGCGTGAGCCGGTGTCCGGCCCAGCGGCGCATCCAGATAGGCGGCATTGCTGGCAGAAACAGCCTCGCCGATCGTGCGCGTAGACTTCGGCAGCGAGGTGCCGAAGTCAATCGCCACGGCTTGCGGTTTCAGGCCGGCAATCACGCCATCATCGCCGAACATGCGGGATTCAACCGATGCGGAGGTGTCCATGCACAGCATGATGATATCACTGCGTTCGGCCACTTCGCGCGCCGTTGCTACTTCAACCGCACCGCGAGCCACAGCCTTCTCGACATTTCCGCGAGACCGGTTGGCCACAATCGTCAATGGATAGGACAGGTCCAGCAGGCGCTGACACATGGCGGAGCCCATCAGTCCAAGGCCGATAAAGCCGATAGAGGGTTTTGACATTTTAGTCCTTTTATCAAATACTTACATGAGAGTTTTAAAAGTTCGATTCTTCAAGGAAGACTGCACTTCATAGATTGATTTGTTGTTGTCTGGCTGCGGTTGCGGCACCCGGACAGGAATTTCCGCCAGCCGCGGATGCAGGGTCGGGCTGCCGCACAGCATCCGCGAATCATATTCGTCGATTGTATCGAATTTCGTCATCGAACCCATGATCGGAAAGGCGTCGGCGGCGAGCATTTCATAAAACAGAAGGCGGCGATCATGAGCTGACGTGTTGAGGGCGGAGCCGTGGACGATACGCGCGTGATGCAGCGAGATAGAGCCCGCCGGGCCGCACAGTTCCACCGCATCCTTCAGCTCGTACCCGCAGGCCTGCAGATCCATCGCACCGGCAAACACGCCATCGACATGATGGTCGTGAATCGGAGCCCTGTGGGAGCCGGGGAAAACCATTAACGGGCCATTCTCGCTGTGCATATCATCAATGATGACGCCAATTGCCAGGGCGTCATCATTGGTGTGAGGATAGAAGGCGAAATCCTGATGCCATTCGATGGCAGCGCCGTAATTAGCCGATTTCATGTTCAACTTGGTGGTGTGCAGCCTGATATCCGGCCCAAGCAGATCGCGCGCCGGTGCCAGAATATGATCGGAGAGCATCAACTGTTTGATGACCGGGCTGATGGTGTGCGGCAGCTTGATGCGCCGCACCCGAGGTTCGTCCGGCGTGTGACTGGTTTCCAAATCGAGCCGGTCATTCGATTGTGTCAGTGACCGGGCCTCGCCGGCAAAGCGCGCAATCTCATCTCTGATGGAGCGAATGATATCCATCGGGACCCGGTTTTCCAGAATCAGATAACCATTGTCCTGATAAAAACCGATCTGGTCCACTGTAAGGGTTTCAGGCTGTTTCATTGCCATCCTGTCTGCCATGTTGCACCAGTCCCTCAGTTTCCGGCGCTCCTGTCTGAACGCCTTGTCTTCGCAGGTGATCCGGTCGGCGGGTGGAAGGGCAGCACTCCCCTGCCCGGTCGACGCAGGTCCATTTTACATTGTGGCACCGATCTGCCATGGCACGAATTCGTAATCACCCAGGCCCTGGGCTTCTGATTTCGATTGCTCGCCGGAGGCAACGCGGATCAACAGCTGATAGATCTCGCGGCCCTTCTGTTCCAGTGAAACACCGTCTGACAACATCTCTCCGGCGTTGATATCCATATCCCCGGTCATGCGTTCATACATCTGCGAATTGGTTGCAATCTTGATGCAGGGCGCAGGCTTCGAGCCGAAGGCCGAGCCGCGGCCGGTCGTGAAGGCAACCAGATTGCAGCCGGAGGCGATCTGACCGGTTACCGAGGCCGGGTCGTATCCAGGCGAATCCATAAAGGTGAAGCCTTTGGCCGTGACCGGTTCGCCATAGCGGAAAACGCCTGTCAGCGGCGTCGTTCCGCCTTTCGCGGCAGCGCCGAGCGATTTTTCCAGGATCGTGGTCAGACCGCCCTTCTTGTTGCCGGGGCTTGGATTATTGTCCATTGAACCCTTGTTCCGCTCGGTATAATCTTCCCACCAGCGCACCAATTTTACCAGTTTCCGGCCGGTCTTCTCATCGACAGCGCGCCGCGTCAGCAAATGTTCAGCGCCGTAAATCTCCGGCGTTTCCGCCAGCACACCGGTGCCGCCCTGAGCTACCAGCAGATCGCAGGCATAGCCCAGAGCGGGATTTGCGGTGATGCCGGACCAGGCATCCGAGCCGCCGCATTGCAGGGCAACGCAGAGTTCAGAAACCGGGCACGGTTCGCGCTGAAACTTGTTGGCCTCAGGCAGCATGGCGCGGACTTTTTCAATGCCGACTTCGATGGTTTTTTTCAGGCCTGCGACATCCTGAATGTTCATGGCGTGAAACAGCGGGCCGCTCTTGATGCCCATTGCCTCCAGAAGCCAGTCGATCTGGTTCATTTCGCAACCAAGGCCGACCATCAGCACGCCGGCATGATTGGCGTGGCGCGCATAGCCCCACATCACCCTTTGCAAAGCATCGAAGCCTTCACCATCACCCGCCATGCCGCAGCCGGTGCCATGGACAAAGGCCACGACGCCGTCGATATTGGGATAGGCTGCGAGCTCTTCCGGCCCGAACGCCTGGGCAATCATCCGTGCCGCAGTCGCAGAGCAGTTCACCGAGGTCACGATGGCGATATAATTTCTGGTGCCGACTGTGCCATTGGCCCTGCGATAGCCCATGAAAGTATCGCGCGCATCTTCCGCCACCGGCTGAACCGGGCGCAGATCGGTGGCAAATTCATAATCCGCCACGGTGTTGCGAAACTCGATATTGTGGGTGTGCACATGGGAACCGGCCGCAATATCCTCTGACGCATAGCCGATAATCTGATTGTATTTGCGGACTGCTTCGCCCTTGCGGATCGGAGCGGTTGCAACCTTGTGGCCACGCGGTACCAATGACAATGTTGTAGCGCTCTCGATAGCCTGCCCGGTTTCTGTGGGCCGGGTGACCGTGACTACATTGTCTGCAACATCCAGGCGGATGAAATCCGACATGATAATTTCCTCATGCGCAATAGGGCGCGTCCGGCGCCCAGCGGTGAATGTTCTGATGGGCCTGCTGCGCAAGCTGCGCGCGCGCATTTTCCCAAAGTGATCGCCAGATCCGCCAGTCCGTCAACTCGGTTTCAGGTGCTTGCTGGCTGCGGGCCACGAATTCGGGAAATTGCGGCCGGCCGGTTGGCTCTCCTGTCTTATTATATCGGATATCAAATGACCACCGGAAAGACGAGGTTGTGTTGGCAAGTGATGCATGGGGGACCAGCGGATGAAACAAAACCACCCCGCCGCTCCTGACCGGAAGTGGTATGGCCGCAGCTTCGTCAATGAAACCATCAGCAATCGCGGTCTGGATTTTCGGGCAATGCGGTTTCATACCCTGCAGATGGCCTCCGGGAATCACCTGCAGGCAGCCATTTTCCACGGTAGCGTCTGTGATGGCGCACCAGACGGTGACCATATTGGTCTGGTCGGCCTCTGCCAACGCCACACCGCGGTCCTGATGCCAGTCGGTCGCTGTGATATGGGCGCGGATTTCATCTTGGCGTAAAGCTGTCGCCGGCGGCTTGATGCGGACATGCTGGATCGGGTTCGAGGTGATCTCACTGCCGAGCAGACACTGCACCAGATCCAGCAACCGCCCATCAGTCACGAGATCAAACACTGCCGGACCGAAATGCATCGGCGTGTCGGCCTTGATGCGGTCGCCCGGCAGGGAAATATCCATTGGCTGGAACCAGTCGCAACCGGCCTGATAGGCGCTGAGTAATTTGCCTTCAAAATCCAGTGCATCGGGCGGTCTGGACACGAGCCCCTGTTCGAACCAGGCCTGATAGAGCCGATCCAGCAACACACTGTATTCCGCCCTCAGAGGCTGGATAATGGCTGTTTCATCCAGAACATTTTCAACCACCAGATATCCGAATTCCTCAAAGAACCGCATCTGATCTGACGTAAGCATGGCCAAACATTCTCCAATTACTGGACGCTATCGAGCGCAGTTCACATACCACTATTTTCGGTGGTGTGTGAACTGCTCCATTTCATAGAAATGGTATCTTCACCGCTGATTATTCAAGATCGGAAGAACATGGTCAGTTCGGGGAAGAACAGGATCAACATCAGCACGAATAACTGAATTACGATAAACGGCATGAAACCCCGGAATATATCCGGCAGGGTAATATGCGGCGGTGCAACGGATTTCAAATAGAACGCCGCCGGTCCAAAGGGCGGTGACAGGAACGACACCTGCATGTTGACGCAGAACAGGATACCAAACCAGACCGACAAAAAGCGCGGATCGGAGACAAGCGGGCTTAAAAGCCCGATTTCGTCAATCGGCAGTTTCAGCACGATTGGCAAAAACACCGGCATCACAAGCAGAACAATCCCGACCCAGTCCATGAAGGCCCCGAGGAACAGGAAGATGAGCATCATCACCATCAAAATACCAAGCGTCGGCAGATCGGCGCCGACAATCAGATTGGCCACATAACTCGGCCCGCCGGCAATGGTATAGGCTCCGGCCAGCGCGGTTGCGCCGAAGGTCACCCAGATAATCGTGCCGGTGGATTTGAACGTCCGCATCAGAGCATCGCGCAACAGGGCAAACGAAAACTCACCGCGAAAGATCACAAGAACGAGGACTGCGATTGACCCCATGCCTGCGGCTTCGGTAATGCCGGTTATGCCGCCATATATCGAGCCGAGCACGACAAACACCACCAGTAGCGGTGCCACCATTCCCTTGCCATTTTCCCAGGCTTTTTTTGTGTTGTCCTTGCCGATGAAGAAGATCAGAAACGCCGCCAACACGGCAATTGTTACAGATGCGCCAATGATAAATTCAGTACTGATATAGCCAGTATCCTCGTCAATCCTGTCAATGAAATTCAGGAAAAGTGCCCGCACAACCATCAGGCCGAATCCGAGAATACCGAGCATGGCCAGTAGCGCGGGACCATAAATTGCCTTTTCACGCCCGGTCATATCTTCCGGAGATGGTTCGGGAAGCGGTGCCAGAGACGGGTTCAGCTTTGTTCTGATGATAATGTAAAGGATGTAGCAGGAGGCGAGAATAAACCCGGGAACAAACGCCCCTTTGAAAAGGGCGTGGATTGAGGTTTCCGTGATCAGGCCATAAAAAATCAGCACGATCGACGGCGGAATCATGGTGCCCAATGACCCTGATGCGCAGATCGTGCCGATGGCCAGATCCTGATTGTAACCAAGCCGCAGCATCTGCGGCAGTGCAATCAACCCCAGAAGCACCACCTCTCCCCCGATAATGCCGGACATTGCCGCCATCACAACGGCCATCAAAGATGTGACGATGGCAATACCGCCGCGGGTCCGGCTGAGCCAGAGGCTGAGGCTGGAATACATGTCCTTGGCAATGCCGGATCGTTCCAGCAAGGAGGCCATCAGAATAAACAGAGGCACAGATATCAGTACGTAATCGGTGGTCAGTCCGTACATGCGCTGGGCAAGAATGTTGAGCGGTCCAGTGCCGAAACTGGAGAACAGCAGCTCCGGGCCGAATTTCAGCACCAGCACCACAACGGCCAGGAATCCTGAGGCAAAGCCTAATGGCATGCCGATAGCCAGCAGGAATAGCATTCCAAACAACAATATGAGTGAGATCGTCCCGATATCCATGCGCTGGAAGCCTTTTTATATGCTGAAGCAGTGTTCTATTTTTTGTCGAGTTCGGCCTGTTCGATCCTGAGCAATTCAACATCGATGTCGATTTCCTCAAGTGCGTCATGGCTCTCCGGCGGCTTGTCCCAGTCATAGACAAGATTGGAGATTGCCTGAATGGCCACAACAATGAGTGTCAGGAGAATAAGGGGTTTCATTGTTGCCGGGATGGGAGGATCAAAGGCAGTGCCAAAGGTTTCCCAGCGCATTAACTTCGCATAAGCCTCGCCGAAACCACCCCATATCACTGCGAAGACGAACATCAGCAGGAATACGACAGAGATGACATCGAAGGTTTTGCGCAGCCAGCGTGGAACCGCGTCGTAAAGAATGAAAATTCGGATATGGCTGCGTTGCTGCATGGCATAAAGCCCAGCAAGCAGGTAAATCATGCCGCCGAGCCACAGCGACATCTCATTGACCCACAATGTGGGTTTGGCGAAGACATACCGCATGACGACTTCATAAAACATGATCACCACAATGACGGCAGGTAAAATCATGGCAAGACGGCTGAACCGCCACGTCAAAAAGTCAACCATTCCAGTCCGCTCGTGCTCGACCATTATTGCCTCCCCCCAGATTCGTAAATGCCCGATGGAGTCAGGCCCCGTTTTGTCACGGGGCCTGAACCGGTGTCAGAGTTACTTGGAAACGAGGCCAAGCTGGGTCAAATAGGCCATGTGGCTTTCGACCAAGGCTTTAGCTTCCGGTGTTGTGGCAAATTCAGGCCAGGAAGCCTGCGCCGCATCGCGGAATTTCTGCAAATCTTCGTCCGTCCAGGCGTAGAGATTTACACCATCGGCACGAAGCTGGGCTGCTGCTTCTGCATTTTTCTTTTCAAATGTCAGAGCCGTTTTCAAAGCCAGCGCCTGCATGGCAACGGACATGATCGTCCGGTGCGCTTCCGGCATGGCATCCCACCTGGATTTGTTACAGGCCAGGTGATCAGACGGCATGGAATGGAAGCCGGGGAAGTTGGCATGCTTGACCAGATCATACAGACCAAGGCCCATATTGTTGGCAAGACCGGACGCATCGGCGCCATCGATGATGCCGGTTTCGAGTGCGGTGAAGATTTCCGTGAAATCCATCACGATCGGCTTGGCACCGAGTTTTTCAAAAATCTTGGTTTCCATGCCCGGAGGCGAACGGAATTTCCAGTCCTTGAAATCATCAGCGTTGCGGATTGGTTTTGAGGACGCAAGGGATTCCTGTCCATAAACCCACCAGCCGACAAGCTGCATGTCATATTTGTTGTACAATTGCTGTGCAGCATCAAGCCCGCCACCATAATACAGCCAGGAAAGCTGCTGATACGGGGTTGCATAGCCACCCATAATATCGCCGACAAACTGGAAGGCCGGGTTTTTGCCTGTCTGATAGGCACCACCGGTCATGTCGCAATCAAGTATACCGGTTGCTGCCGCATCAAAGGTCTCAACCGATTTCACAACCGACGATGAATAGAACATTTCCACCTGGATCGTTCCATTGGACATTTTCTGGATGTCATCGACATATTCTGCAGCGAGTTTTCCTGAAACAGTTTCAGGCGCATAGTGTGTTTGAATGCGAAGCTTGGTCACTTCGGAGTGGGACGCCGCGAGTGCCGTCGTCGCCATTAGGGCCGTCACAGCCGCAGCTGTCAGAGCAGTTTTCAAAATTGTCATAGATTGCTTCCTCCACGCAAAAATCTATATCGCCACCTCTGTCGGATGGCGTTTTGTATTCGAACCCGACTTGATCAGGTTTGATAACGATAACAATGACACCAGATCCCCACAAGCATTTATTGGAATAAGTGGATAATCTCGTTGTTAATTGATTTTCACGAAATTTTTTCATAGGCTATGGCCTGAGAGGAAAGCAGAATGACCAGGACGGAAAATCAGGTAAGCGCGTCGGAAATCTACGATGATGTGCGCAAGAAATTGTTGCTGGCGTGGTTTCAGCCAGGTGACAAAATGAAGCCTGAGCACTTGCGGAAGCAGTACAATTGCGCCGCGAGCACAATGCGCGAGGTGTTGTTCCGTCTGGCCTGTGACAGCTTTCTGAGCTTCCAGGAACAGCGCGGCTTCCGGGTTGCCATCTGCACGCCAAGCACACTTCAGGATCTTACAGAGATGCGTATTCTGCTTGAAACTGAAGGTGCCAGATTATCAATGCTGAACGGTGATATCGAGTGGGAAGCGCGGTTAAGTGCCGCGCATCATAAACTGGCATATATTGAACACAAGATGGGTACGGAACAGCAGACCAGCCTGCTGGTCGACGTGTGGTGCAAGGCAGAGTGGGAATTTCACGAAACCCTGATGTCCGCCTGCGGGTCTGCCGTGCTGCGCGAACAGCATCACACGATCTATGACCGTTTCCGGCAACATTTGCTGAACCAGCGGAAGCATTACGGTTTTCGTAAAACCAATCATCTGGAGCATCAGGAGATTGTTGACGCTGCAATGGCCCGTGATGTGGAATTGTGCAGGCAATGCATCATCAGGCACCTGGAGGCAAATTTTATCTGAGCCAGTGAGTGCTGCCGGTTTGAATTGCGTCACGCGGCCGTGACTGTCCCGATCATGCCTTATCGGCCCGGCTTGTCATCGGCGATGTAAATCCTGATAATCTCTTCAAAACCGGTCTCGGCCGTGAACCCCAGATCCAAAGCCCGCTGCGGCGCAAAATTGCGCGGCCAGTTTTCCACAATCTTCATGATCGCTGCGTCGGGCTCGCGCCGAATCAAAGCCACGGCATCCGCGCCTGCGACCTGGCGCAATGCTTCGATCTGCTCGGCAACCGTGCATGACACGCCCGGCATGTTCAAAGCCCGCCGGGAGCCAAGCAATGCAGTATCAAGTTGGGCTGCATGGATCAGAAAGCCGATGGCAGAGCGCGGCGAAGCGTGCCAGTGACGAACGCTGTCCGACACCGGAAGGATTGCTTCGCGGCCATTCAAAGGCTCGCGGATAATGCTTGAGAAAAACGATGACGCCGCCAGATTCGGCTTGCCCGGGCGCACGCAAATGGTCGGCAGACGAATCGAAATCCCATCGATGAAGCCCTTCCGGCTGTAATCATTGATCAACAGTTCGGTCATGGCTTTCTGGGCACCATAAGAAGTTTGTGGAGCTGTCAAAAATTCATCATCGATTCGATCCGGAAAAGGACCGCCAAACACCGCAATCGACGAGGTGAACACCAGACGCGGCACATAGCTGCGGCCACTTGCTTCGTACTCGTCGCGCAGCGCCTCCAGAAGCCACCAGGTGCCTCTGGCATTTATATCCCATCCCTTAGCGAAATCCTGCTCGGCTTCACCGGAAACGATGGCCGCCAGATGGAAGATCAGATCAGCGCGCAGAGCTGCCAGCTCAGTGGCCTGCCGGGGATCAGCAATATTGCCGACCAGCGTTTTTACGGGAAAGGGGGCTGCAGGCACGGCAGATTCCACGACATCGTGCAATATCAACTCACTGACCGGACTGCTGGAGAGGCCATTGGACAGGCCGGAAGTTGCAATCTGGCTGGCAAGTTTCTGCCCGACCATGCCGGCTCCGCCGATTATCAGTATTTTCAAACCACTATCTCCATTTGCTGTATTGCCCGAGCAACTTCGTCATTGCGGCGCCGAGGATCGGGCTGCACAGTTGCGGCACAGGCCGCGCAATTCCACGATCGATTGTTTCAAGGTAAACCCGTCATGCTGCGCGACCGCCGAAAGATGTGCTGCTAGACGGTCGTCAGCCACTTCATCAACCTGGCCGCATCCGTCACAAATGGCAAAAGCGACCGTTTCATGCGCTCCGCAGGCCGGATGGCTGCAGGCGACAAAAGCGTTGAGCGATTCCAGCCGATGCACCATCCCCAGATCCATCAATTTATCCAGTGCGCGGTAAATCTGGAGCGGCGCACGCAACCCGTCATCGCGCAACCGGTCGAGAATTGTATAGGCGCTGAGGGGCTCTTCTGTTCCTGTCAGAGCATCGAACACAAGTGCCTGATTCTTCGTCAGAGGTTTTTCATTCTGGTCAATCGGCTTCATTTCCGCAAACCCTCGCCTGTGCCGGACCGACCGGCAAACAACCGAAACACCGAGGTCAGACTGAGTATGAAAAGGCCAAGCGCTGCCACCACAATCGAGGGACCGGAAGGCGTATCCCAGCGCAGCGAGCCAGACAGACCGCCGACTACAGAAATTGCGCCGATAGCTGCTGACCACAGCGCCATCTGTTCCGGCCCGGAAGACAATCTGCGCGCCGTTGCTGCCGGGACGATCAGCAGGGCCGTTATCAGCAACACCCCGACAATCTTCATCGCTATCGCAATCACAACCGCCATCAGCAGCATGAAGACCACATTCGCAGCATCCGGCCTCAGACCTTCGGCTGCTGCCAGTTCGGGGCTGACGGTTGCGGCAAATAATTGCCGCCAGATCAATGTCAGTGCCAGCAGCACCGCCAGGCCGCCAGCATAGATTATGGCGATATCCGTCTTTGATACCGACAGAATATCGCCAAACAGCAATCCCAGCAGATCGATACGCACGGTGCCAAGAATGGCGATCACGACAAGTCCGATCGCCAGGGCTGAATGCGACAACAGGCCAAGCAGTGAATCTGATGAGAGAGATGCCCTTTTCTGCAGCAGTAACAGCAACAGGGCAACGGCAGCGGACACAACGAACACCGCAGCGGTAACATTTATTTCCAGCAGAAATGCCAATGCCACGCCAAGCAGAGCGGCATGGGCCAGCGTGTCACCAAAATACGACAGACGGCGCCAGACAATGAAACAGCCCAATGGCCCGGCAATCAGAGCCACGCCGATCCCGGCGATCAGGGCACGGACAAAGAAATCATCCAGCATTGTCGGGCCCCTCACCTGTCGTGGCGTGCTGATGGTGACCATCATCGGGATGACAATGCCCGGTTACAGTTCCGTCAGAATGCCTGACGCGCCCGTCGGGCAGATGAGTATGATCGTGTTGGTGCTGGTACACTGCCAGTCCCGCTGCAGCGCGACCGCCAAACAGTTTCTGATATTCCGGGCTTTCGACGACCGAGCCCGGCGTGCCCTTGCAGCAGACATGGCCGTTGAGGCAGATCACCTGATCGGTTGCAGCCATCACCACATGCAGATCGTGTGAAATCAGTAATATGCCGCATTGCAGGCTGTCGCGGATTTCCGAGATGAGATCATAGAGCGCCAGTTCACCGGAAAAATCGACGCCCTGAACCGGTTCGTCGAGGACCAGCAAATCCGGTTTGCGGGCAATAGCACGGGCCAGCATTGCCCTTTGAAATTCGCCGCCCGACAAATGCCGGACTTCCGCATCGGCCAAATGAGAAATCCCGGTGCTGTGCAAAGCCTGTGCCATATCTACAGCGCTGAGGCGGCATGTCAGGGACATCAGACGGCGCACCGTCAGCGGCAGTGTCCAGTCGATCAGGAGTTTCTGCGGCACATAACCGACGCGCAGACCATCCAGCCGCGTGGCCTGCCCCTCCGTCGGTTTCAAGAGGCCAAGAACCATTTTGGCGGTGGTCGACTTGCCGGAGCCGTTGGGGCCGATCAGTGTGACAATCTCGCCTCTGTGAATGTCAAACCCGATGCCGCGCACCAGCCATCTTCCATCACGGAAAACACCGGCATTCGTCAGAGAGACTATGGGCGATTGTGAAGCTGGCACAGAAAACGGACAACCGATCTTTCGCGACAAGACCAAAACTTATCACATATGTAATAACATTACGCAAGCGCGCGGCAGGTCCTGTCAGTCATGCTGCAGCATTGGTGCCGGTGCTTCAATCCTGTTTCCAGGGCCCGTGATGGCTGCCGGACGAATCCAGTCGTTCAAACGAGTGCGCGCCGAAGAAATCGCGCTGACCCTGGATCATGTTTGCAGTGGACCGGCTTGTCCGCATCATATCGAAATAGGACAATGCGTTGCTCAAAGCGGGAAGCGGCAGACCATTCAGGGCAGCGGTGGAGACCACGCGGCGCAAGCTACCCTCAGTTTCCGACAGTTTTGCCGAGAAATACGGGGCAAACATCAAATTCAGATCGGCATTTTCAGTCAGTGCTTCTGCCATGTCATTGAGCATTGTGGAGCGGATGATGCAGCCCTCCCGCCAGACCCGTGCCACATCGGGTAACGGCAGAGACCAGCCGAAATTCTCGGATGCCGTGCGCAACAACTGGAAGCCTTGCGCGTAACACACGATTTTTCCGGCAATCAAGGCCATTTCCAGCGAGTCTGTCGACAGTGCTTCAGTGCTCAGGGCCTGCGGAGCTGCGCCAAAAATGGCTTCCCCTGCCTTGCGCTCTTCAAGGCGTGATGAGAGATTTCGGGCCGCAACCGCAGCATCAATGGCGGTGATTGGCGCGCCAAGGTGCTGGGCTTCGATGACAGTCCAGCGCCCGGTGCCCTTCTGTCCGGCCTTGTCGAGAATGACATCCAGAATTGGAGCGCCGGTTTTGGTATCTTTTGCATTGGAGACCCGGGCCGATATTTCGATGAGATACGATTTCAGCGTGCCCTTGTTCCATTTCTCGAACACACTGCCAATGCGGCCCGCATCCATGCCGAACCCATCCCGCATAATGCCATAGACTTCGGCGATCATCTGCATGTCGGCATATTCAATGCCATTGTGCACTGCCTTGACGAAATGGCCGGCCCCGCCCTCACCCATCCATGTGGCGCAGGGAACGCCTTCATATTTGGCCGAAATGGCTTCCAGGATCGGCGCGACCCGATCCCAGGCCGGCTTTGGACCTCCGCCCATTATTGATGGCCCGTGGCGCGCACCCTCTTCGCCGCCGGAAACACCCATCCCCACAAACGGCACTCCGGCTGCCTCTGCTTCCGCTGCGCGCCGGTTGGTGTCATGGAAATTGGCGTTGCCCGCATCGATGATCAGATCGTCTTTGTCCAGCAAAGGCCGCAAAGCGGCAATCTGCTGGTCGACCGCGTCGCCCGCAGGAACCATGAGAATGATGGCCCGCGGCGGCTTGATCGCCTTCACCAGTTGTTCCAGCGAATCTGTCGGCACAATCTGATCGGTCAATTCGCCGGCACTGGCATAGAACTCGTCTTTGCGCGCCAAGGTGCGATTAAAAACCGCAATGCGAAAGCCCTTTTCGGCAATATTCATGGCCAGATTGGCACCCATTGTACCCAGTCCGATAAGGCCGATTTCTGCACTATTTGAATCACTTGTCGTCATATATGTCTCTATTGGTTTAACCGCTGTACTAACCTGCCTTGTAAACAGGTTTTCTTCAATCCTCAAACGAACTGACCTCAATCCGTCTGCCCAGCATGAATGCGTCGGCGACATGGCGCAGCGGGGCCACGTCAATGTCGGATATCTGCTGTCGCAGCAATTCGGAAAATCTTGCATAGAGTAACGGATATTCTTGCTCCGCCTCGACAATAATCGTGGTGCCGTCGATCAGCAAACGCGCTCCGCCATCCAGCAATTGCAGCGATCCAGCATCGGTCTCAATGTGGATATCCCACGACTGCGGCCCCTCCTGACGCCAGTCAAATACCGCATTCACCTCGGCACCGGTCGGGTCTGCGAAGTCGAGGCGCGCTGCAATCGGCGTGTCGCGATTAGCAGGGAATTCCAGAACAGCATTGGTCAGATGAACCGGATGCGGCATGATTTCAGTCATGATCGACAGGGCATTTATGCCCGGATCGAACACACCCATGCCACCGGCCTGCCAGATCCAGTCCTGGCCGGGATGCCATCGCCGGACATCCTCCTTCCAATTGATATGAAGTTGCCTGATTCGGGTCTCAGCCAGTTTCTGCCGTGTTGTTTCCACGGCCGGCGCATATCTTGAATGCCAAGTTGCGAAGATCGTGACACCATGGCGTGCCGCCTCTGTGCGCAGACTTTCGACTTCACTCAGCGTCGCACCCGGCGGCTTTTCCAGCATGATATGCCGCCCTGCGGCGATGGCCGCCATCGCGTAGCCGTAACGGACTTGAGGCGGCATGCAAAGCGCCACAACAGTGATATCCGGCCGTTCGGAAAACATGGTCCGCAGATCAGTGAAAGCATCAACGCCCTGAATGCAGCCATTACGGCTGACGGTGGCAGCCAATTCAAAATCGGGATTGTTACGAATGGCAGGCAGGTGCTGATCGCGTGCAATCTTGCCCACCCCCACAATTGCAATGCGGTACGGTGTTGGCACTGTGGAATCTGACGTCATAGTCTACTCTTGCAAGCGGCCTGTCCGAGTGCCCACTGACAAGACGCTCTACAGGCCGAGTTTCTTCGGATTCAGCCTGATCTTGCCCAGAAGATCCTTCAGGTCCGGCTCCATAACACGTTTTGCCGCGCCCTTTGCGGAAAACCATTTTCGTTTGCGTTCTTCACGCTCCGGCCAGTGGCGCAGGAGCTTGGTCACTTTCATCGGAAAGAGCACCACTTCGCAAGGAATGTCGACCCCATCTTCGATTCTCTTCAAATAGTGATAGACGCCGAAAGGCTGTTTGGAAACGCGTCCCAGAACACCTGCCTCCTCCAGCGCTTCCTGCTCAGCTGCCTGGCGCAGGTTCTTGCCCTTCATTGGCCACCCTTTGGGCAGAACCCAGCGGCCGGTATCGCGCGACGTAATCATCAAAATGCGTAGATCGCCCTTCTCCGTCATCCTGACAGGAAGCGCCGCCATCTGGGTTTGTGTCGTTTCAGGCAAAATATTCCAATCCTCTTCGGTCCAGGGTCTAAAGCGATTCGATGACAGGGCAGAAATGTGCAACAATGCGGCACCGGGTCTAACAACTTGACACCGGATACATCCGCCGGAATTGTTGTTTTTCAGTGGCAAGGACGAATCGCTGTTTGCCAAGGATTACTTATCCGACTAATAATCTATAATTAAAATATCGTTAAGCTGGGAGGCTTCCATGAAATCATTAAAGCGTATTTTGGGTGGTAGTGCCGCCGTCATCGGGACCGTTGCCCTGTTGTGGGGCGGGGTTCCGGGATTGATCACAACGGCCAATGCTGCCGAGGATTGTCCAAGGGGAACTCTTGATGAGCGCTATTGCGACCGCGACGGCGATCTTGTTGCCGACACACCGAGCGATCCGGCAGAGCTTGTCGATCCGGACACGCTGATCTTTGCCTATACGCCGGTTGAAGATCCCGCTGTCTACAAACAGGCATGGGCCGATTTCCTGACTCATCTGGAAAAGGTAACCGGCAAAAAGACGCTGTTCTTCCCGGTTCAGTCGAATGCTGCACAGATTGAAGCGATGCGTTCAGGCCGGCTGCACATTGCCGGATTCAACACAGGGTCCAATCCGCTTGCAGTCAATTGTGCCGGCTTCAATCCGTTCACAATTATGGCGTCGAAAGACGGCAATTTCGGTTATGAAATGGAAATCATCACCTATCCCGGTTCCGGCATCGAGAAGGTTGAAGATATCAAGGGCAAGCAACTCGCCTTTACCGCACCGACATCCAATTCAGGCTTCAAAGCGCCCAGTGCCATCCTGAAAGCTGATTTCGGCCTGGAAGCGGAGCGTGATTTTGAACCGGCTTTCTCCGGCAAGCATGACAATTCCATTCTTGGCGTTGCAAACAAGGACTACCCTGCAGCTTCCATCGCAAATTCGGTTCTGAAGCGCATGATCAGCCGCGATGTGATCAAGCCGGAGCAGGTCAAATCGATTTACAAATCCCAGACCTTCCCAACCACCGGTTTTGGGGTCGCCCACAATTTGACCCCGGAACTGACAGCCAAGATCCGGGAAGCGTTTTTCACATTTGAATGGGAAGGCTCAAGTCTTCAGGAAGAGTTTGAAAAATCCAATGAAGGCCAGTTCCTTGAAATGACCTACAAGGAATTCTGGGACGTGATCCGCAAAATCGATACGGCAAACGGGGTTTCCTACTCCTGCGAATAAAGTCCGGATTTATTCTGGACTGATATGACGGGTGTGCAATTCTAAACGGGATTGCACACCCGTTCTTTACGCGTTTCCCATGAGGCATTAATGCTGAAATTAGAACAGCTTACAAAAATCTACCCGACTGGCGACAAAGCATTGACGGATGTAAGCCTGGAGATTCCCAGCGGTCAGGTTGTTGCGCTTATCGGCCCCTCCGGGGCTGGCAAATCAACTCTGATCCGCTGCATCAACCGGCTGGTCGCTCCAACGTCCGGCAAGGCGATACTGGACGGCACCGATCTGACCGCTCTGGGATCCCGTGGTCTGCGCAAGGAACGCCGCAGGATGGGCATGATTTTCCAGGAGTATGCTCTGGTCGAGCGGTTGACCGTGATGGAGAACGTCCTGTCCGGCCGTCTGGGATATGTCGGATTCTGGCGCAGCTTTTTCCGCAAATTTCCGCAAAACGATGTCGATGAGGCTTTTCGGCTGCTAGACCGCGTCGGTCTGCTGGCGATGGCGGACAAGCGTGCAGACGAATTGTCCGGCGGTCAAAGACAAAGGGTTGGCATAGCGCGGGCTCTGATTCAGAACCCGGCCCTGCTTCTCGTAGATGAGCCGACCGCCTCTTTGGACCCGAAAACCTCACGCCAGATCATGCGGCTGATCTGTGAGCTGTGCGAGGAAAGAGATCTGGCTGCCATCATCAACATTCACGATGTCGCACTTGCACAGATGTTCGTGCAGCGCGTTATCGGCCTGCGCTTTGGCGAAGTTCAGTTTGATGGGCCGCCCGATGCTCTGTCCGCAGACGTCCTGACCAAAATCTATGGCGAGGAAGACTGGAAGGAAACCATCCAGAAAGTGGATGAAGACGACCAGCCGATAGTCGCATCATGAGCCGCGCCGCGACCTTGCATCCAGACGTCCAGCTGGAAGAGTTGATCGGCAGGCAGTGGCGAAAGCCCCCCTTTATCAGCTCTCCCGTGCTGCGCTGGGGCATGGCGCTGGGTGCAATCATCTATCTTGTGCTGGCTTTTTTTTCATTCGATGTGAACTGGTCACGGGTGTATGAGGGCCTGGATCGCGGTCTGCAGTTTATGCTGGGGTTTGCCAATCCTGATTTCACCTCCCGGGCAGTCGACATCAAGGAAGGTCTGATTGAAAGCGTTATCATAACCGTGACCTCCACAGTTGTGGGCATCATGATTTCAATTCCGATCGGTCTTGGCGCGGCCCGAAATATTGCGCCCCTTCCGGTCTATTATCTGTGCCGCGGTATTGTTGCACTGTCACGCGCTCTCAACGAAATCATTGTCGCAATCCTGCTGGTGGCGATTTTCGGTTTCGGGCCTCTGGCAGGGTTTCTCACCCTCAGCTTTGCGACAATCGGCTTTCTCGCCAAATTGCTCGCTGAGGAAATCGAAGCCATGGACAGGGCTCCGGCAGAGGCGATACGGGCAACCGGCTCCAACTGGATGCAATGGATCAATTACGGTGTTCAGCCGCAGATCATGCCGCGCCTGATCGGGCTGTCAATCTACCGTCTGGATATCAATTTCCGGGAATCCGCAGTGCTCGGCCTGGTCGGTGCCGGCGGCATCGGTGCGACGCTCAACACCGCCTTTGACCGCTATGAATTCGATACAGCCGCGGCCATCCTCCTCATCATAATAATCGTCGTTATGGCGCTGGAATATCTGTCCGGCATCATTCGCGCAAAGGTTCAGTAATGCCCGTAATTTCACCCGAAAACGGACCGAAGGTCTGGCAAAGACGGGAACGCCGGACACAAATTACGATTTGGGCAGCATGGCTGCTCGGAACAGCGATCTTCATGTTTTGCTGGCAGCGGATTTCCAGCGCCACCGAGTGGTGGTTTGTCTGGGATGCACCGCGCATCGCCGCCGATATTGGCGGGCGCGCCCTGCCGCCGCGCTGGAGCTATATCGACACCTTGTGGGAGCCGATCTGGGACACTTTGAACATTGCCACGCTGGGCACGCTTTTTGCCCTGATCATAGCTGTTCCGGTGGCGTTTCTGGCAGCGCGCAACACCACGCCAAACCGTTATATCATTCGCCCCATTGCGCTGTTGATCATAGTCTCCTCGCGCTCCATCAACTCACTGATCTGGGCTTTGCTGCTGGTTGCGATTGTTGGTCCCGGGATTTTTGCCGGTATGCTGGCGATTACGATTCGCTCGATCGGATTTTGTGCAAAATTGCTCTACGAGGCCATCGAAGAGATCGATCAGAGCCAGGTGGAAGCCATCACTGCCACCGGCGCCAGCCGCTGGCAGATTATGGCCTATGGGATTGTACCTCAGATATTACCGGCATTTGCTGGAATTGCGGTGTTCCGCTGGGACATCAATATTCGCGAATCCACCGTGCTCGGCCTGGTTGGCGCAGGCGGCATCGGGTTGCAGCTTCAGGGATCTTTGAACACGTTGGCCTGGCCGCAGGTCAGCCTTATTCTTCTCGTCATTCTGTTTACGGTTCTGATCAGCGAATGGGTCTCGGCTAAAGTACGCGGTGCAATTATCTGACGGTTGTGCAAAGCGCCACGCCACGATAACTCCGTAAAGCCAGGAAACCGGGCGGCGCAGCGTAATTTCTGCATTCTTGCGGCATACGCTTTTCTGCTGCCGGTTCTCATCTGACAATTTGGCCGGCTTGTCGCATTGATTTTGCGGTGACTTTTAGTAAATTTCAGCAGATAATGCATAAAAATGCACCAGAACGCACTTTAGGGAGGGCTGTGTGCCGGAGATCTATGCAGCTTTCGGGGCGGCATTCAGTCTGATTTTCAATCTGGATGCGGATCTGGTTGAAATCGTTTCCCTGTCTCTGAGCGTTACTCTCAGCGCCGTCGCCATTTCATGTCTGCTGGGATTTCCCGCCGGTGCTTTCCTGGCCATTGCGCGCTTTCCGGGGCGCGGCACCGTTGTCGTCCTGATCAGCTCCTTGATGGGGCTGCCGCCGGTGGTCGTCGGCCTGACCGTCTATCTGTTTTTATCAAGTACGGGCCCGCTTGGCAGCTGGCAGCTGCTCTACACTCCAACTGCAATGATCATTGCCCAGACCCTGCTGGTGACCCCCATCATCGCCGCCCTGACCAGACAGATCATCGAAGATCTCCATGGTGAATATGACGAATTGCTGCGCTCCATGAGTGCGGGCCGGCGTGCCACTCTGACAACGCTATTGTGGGATGCCCGCTATTCGTTGAGCACAGCGGCTCTGGCCGGCACCGGCCGTGCCCTGGCGGAAGTTGGTGCTGTGATGATCGTGGGCGGCAATATCAACCATGTCACCCGTGTGATGACCACCGCCATTGCGCTGGAAACCTCGAAAGGCGAGTTGGCGCTGGCGCTCGGGCTTGGTCTGGTTCTGGTGCTGCTGTCGGTCTCAATCAACGCGGCGCTGATGTCGCTTCGCGCCGGCATGGAGCGACTTTCCTATGCCTGATGCAACCATCATCCCGATCAAAAAAAGGCAATTGCCAAGCGCGCGGAAACTGGTTGTCCATATGGAAAATGTGGTTTTCCGCGAAGGCTCCAGGAATCTGCTCGACGGTCTGAACCTGTCACTGCACAATGATGGCATCACCACATTAATGGGACCCAATGGGGCGGGCAAATCTCTTACCTTGCGGCTTCTGGCACGGTTGCTGGCACCGACCAGTGGGCATGTTCGCGAATGCGGTCTGACGCAACGCAATGTGGCGCTGGTGTTTCAGACAGCGGTTATGCTGCGGCGTTCGGTCAGGGCCAATTTGAACCACGCCCTGAAGCTGGGCGGCATCGCTCGAAAGCAGCGTCCGCTGCGGCTGTCTGCGCTTCTGAAAATGGCAAATCTGGAAGCAGTTGCCCATGCGCCGGCAAGAAAATTATCTGGCGGCGAAAAACAGCGCCTGGCTGTCGTGCGCGCGCTGGCTGCCGATCCCAAGCTGCTGTTGCTGGATGAACCCACAGCCAGCCTTGATCCACAAGCGACATTGTCAATTGAAAATCTGATCCGCCTGACTGCGGCAGGCGGAACCAAAATTGTTCTGGTCACGCATGATATCGGCCAGGCCAGACGACTGGCATCCGATGTGGTGTTTCTGCATCAGGGCTTTGCTGTCGAACATTCCCCGTCGGCCCGGTTTTTCACCGAACCGCAGTCCCCCGAAGCGGCGGCCTATCTCGGTGGTGAACTGCTGGTCTGAGACAATCAATTGGAACCATTAACATGACCCGGATGATAGCCTTCTTTCTCTGTCTCACTATGGCCGGTCTGTCCGCCGGCCCCGCATTGGCCAGGGCATTCATCATCGTGCAATCCACCACTTCGACGCAGAATTCGGGTCTCTATGATGCCATCTTGCCGCAATTTACCGCGGCTTCGAATATCGAGGTACGGGTTGTCGCCGTGGGAACCGGTCAGGCTATCAAAAATGCCAAAAACTGCGATGGCGATGTGTTGCTGGTTCACGCCAAAGCGTCGGAAGAAGACTTCGTCGCCGCAGGCTATGGGCTGACGCGGTCTGACGTGATGTATAATGATTTTGTCATTGTGGGACCGCAGAACGACCCTGCGGGAATCGCAGGCAGTACAGACGCAACAACGGCTTTGCAGATGATCGCAGCTAAAGGCTCTGTCTTTGCCTCCAGAGGTGACGACAGCGGCACTCATAAAAAGGAACTCTCGCTGTGGAACAAGGCTGGCATCGACGCGGTGGCCGCCAGCGGAGGCTGGTATCGCGAAACCGGCTCCGGCATGGGAGCAACGCTCAATGTCAGTGTCGGGATGGATGCCTATGTGATGACCGACAGGGCCACCTGGATCGCGTTCGGCAACAAGGTCAATCACAGGATTCTGGTTGAAGGGGACCCGGCACTGTTCAACCAATATGGCATCATTGATATCAATCCTGCGCGCTGCCCGAATGTGAAAACCGAAATGGCAAGCAAATTCATCAACTGGATTCTGTCATCGCAAGGCCAGAGCGCAATTGCCGCCTACCGCAAAAAGGGCCAGCAACTGTTCTTTCCGAATGCGCATTAGGGCGTTATCCGTTCCAATGAATTTTTCCATGGCCGGTCAGGTGGTAACCGCCCAGCTCGTCAGCCCGTTGCCGGAATTCCAAAGAGCGGCAAAAGCTCAGTAAAGTCTGCATTGGCGGCTCAAACCAGGAGCGGCGGTCAATCAGCAGATCATATCGCTCGGTTGCAATTGGCAGAAACCCCAGATCGAATTGCCGGGCCAGACCGGCAAGCCCCGGCGCTGCATCGGCCCGGCCAGAGACAACAGCCAGAGCGGCATCGGTCTCGGTGCGGGCAAAATCTGCGGGTATTTCAAAATCCTCCGGGCCCATCCCGCTGGCATGCAGTGCGTGATGAAACAACCGCCCGGCCCCGGATGCAGGCTGGCGCTGAGCAATCCGCAGGCCTTTCAAATCGGACAACGAAGTGACGTTCTGCAGCGCGCGAGACAGAATCAGGCCCTGTTCGCGCTCTGCCCATTGCATCAGCACCATAGCTGCATTCGCAAAGGCTTCGCGAACAAAGGACAGGTTCCATTCACGGCCGTTTTCCTCGACTAGATGAAGTCCTGCAGCCAGAGCCTGCCCCGCCTGAAGCTGTTTGATCCCGTCCATACTGCCATCAAAGAATGTCGCAAGACCGCATCCGCTTTCGCGAATAGCCCATTCAAGAAGCGGGTCATGACTGCCGGCGACGATATTCGGTAATGTGGTGGCGGCAGTTGCGACAGGCTGTGCGGTGTCGCTCAGCCATGCATCAATTTCGGATTTGGGAAAAAGCAGCTTTCCGGTAACGCGGCGGCAGGGCAATTCGCCAGCATTCGCCAAATCGTAGATTTTACGTTCCTTGACACGCAGAAGCTCTGCCAGTTCTCTGGTGGTGAGGAATTGCGGTTCAGTCATGATTTGGGCGCGGATGTGTGATCACAGAAATACAGGCCCCTCTTCCCGGCTCCCACAATTATTCGTCGAGCCGTACTGACGGTCCCGTGCGGCTGTCCGCGCTGGAATAATCCAGCTGCGCCAGCCCGTAGTCAAACAAGATGGCAATACCGGCAATCGCGACAATTGCACAAAGAAACGCGCGCATCTGATCAATTTCCCCCATCTCTGGTTTTCGGGTCGCTGGTTTTTGGGTCGCTGGTAGCACTTCTGAGATAGTTTACCAGATCAACCCGGTCTTGCGCAGCGGTAATTCTCTGCATCGGCATTTTCGAGCCTGGCGTCAATTCGTCCGGTCCGACCCGGAACAGGGCATCAATGGTTTCATCGCCCCAGATCAGGTCCGCTTTACGCAGGGCCGGCGAGTAATTATACCCCGAAACGGTTCCGGCGGCACGGCCGAACAGACCTCCAAGCGGCGGTCCGGCCTGCCGGGTCGGGTCGGTTCCAAGACTGTGGCAGATCGAACATTTGCGGACGAACTGGCGCTCGCCGTTCTGCATTTCAGAGGGCGGGCGATGAAACGGCTGTTGCGCCATTCCCGGCACAACCGCACTGCCCTCCTGCGGCCAGAGTGTCGCTGACCGGTCCAGTCCGCCGGACAGCAATCTGCCGTCGCTGGCATAGGCCAAAGCCCAGACCGGGCCTGATTTTGCAGCGCGAAAATCGCGCGCAATGGTCCAGTCGGAGGTATCGAGTACCATGATATAGCCATCACCATCGCCGACCGCGAGCCGGGTTTTGTCATTGCTCAGAGCCAATGAAAGGATGGGGCGGCGGTCAAGCGTGACATCCGCCACCACATTGCCGCTGGCAATATCGATAATGCGGGTGCCGCCATCAAGGCCGCCATAAGCGAGCCATCCAGCCGCGTCATTGACCACCAGCGTATTGACGCCAAAGCCGTGTTTGACCTCAACGCGGCGCTGCGATCCCTCGGCAATCGTCCAGCTCCGGATTGTGCCATCAGTGGACGCTGTATAGAGAATTGCGCTGTCACTGCTGAAAGCGACATCGTTGACAGCGCTGGTATGGCCCTGCAGCCAGTTCAGCAACTGACCGGTGCTGGCATCCCACAAGCCGGCGCGTCCATCCCAGCCCGCCGAAGCGATCAGCCTGGCGTCAGGTGAAACCGCAACCGACTGAACCTTGCCCTGGTGGCCTTGCAGACGATGCAGCGGCTGACCGGTTTGCAGATCCCAGATAATAAGCGCGTAATCATCGCCGCCGGAAACAGCGTGATGATTGCCTAGAAACGCAACGCTGTTGGCAGCCGCCCGATGCCCTTCAAGCCAGAGCGGCGCGGCGTTGTGATTGGTGCCACTTGCGGGCCAGTAACCGATTGAATAATCAAAGCTTGCGGTCAGTCTGGTGCCATTGTCGGGGTTGGTGGCAACGCCCATCACCGGGCCGCCATGGCCGGCAAGGCGTTCATACCCGCCATTTGCGCTTGCCAGCGTTGCCGCCAGCAGGCTTGAGAGTGCAAACAAGATTCTCACTTTATCGGCAGGCGGTCCCATCCCTATTCTGCCGGAAGCGCGGTTTCTCTGGCCTTGCCATCCTGTTCGGCCTCAATCCTGGCGACCCACAGATCGTGATGTTCCCTCGCCCAGTTCTTGTCCACCTTGCCGGAACCCATCGCCGCAAACGCACCCTGCATTCCCACCGAACCGATATAGATGTGAGCTAAAATAATGACAATCATGATGAAGGCAACAATCGTGTGCCACAATTGAGAATATTGCATTTCCTGATGCGGCTGAAGCTCGGTGGGCAGATTGAAATTCTGGCCGATCAGCAACCCCATTTCATTGAGCCAGGCAAAGGTTCCGGCAAACAGCGGAAACTCAAATGGAAACAGGAGTGAAATACCCGATGCGGAGAGCGACACGCCCAGCAAGATCACGCTCCAAAAGATGATCTTCTGGCCGGCATTGAATTTTTTTGACGGCGGGTGAACGCCCTTCTTGAAAATTCCGCCACCCTTCAACAACCAGACAAGGTCGTGGCGGTTTGGAAAATTCTGCAATACCCACTGGAAGAAAACCAGAACAAGTCCGGCCATAAAGGCCCAGGCGACATTGTTATGAACCCATTTTCCGGCGCTGGAGATCTGCGCATAAAGCTCGATCCCGAACCATTCAATCAGAACCGTTCGGCCGAACAGCAGCCACAGCCCGGTCAGGGCCAGCAGGATAAAGGATACCGCCAGCAGCCAATGGCCAAAACGCTCGATCGCCGAGAAACGGTGGATCAGAATACCGGAAAGGCCATGCTCAACCTTGATGCGGCCACGGATGAGATAAAACACGGCCAGTAACACCAGCATACCGCCAAGTGCATAGGCACCGTATCGGGCCACCGGCCCTTTGCGCCATTCCAGCCAGCGCATGCCGCCATCCTGAATGAGAATGGTATCGACCGGCCGGCCGGTGGAGACATTCACATCACCAACGCCGAAGCGCAGTTGCCGGAAGATATCTGAATCAGATGCCGCCCCTCTGGTGCCAAGTTGTGAAGTGATCGCATCGGCATTCGCCCGCGCGCCGGTTTGCGCGCGCCGGAACGCATCATCAACCGGCAATCCACGCTGACGGCGCAGAATGTCTTCAAGCGTCTGGCCTCCGCCGGTAGAGGGCCGGGCCACCTGCGGATCCACGGTTTCAGGGGGCCTGACTGCCGATCCGGAGGTCTGCGCCATCATCGGGCTGTTGATGAAAACAGTTCCGATTATCATCAGAAACGCAACAGCCAGACTTTTCAGGAAACCCATTTTCAGTGGAGCTGAAACTGAAGCGAACATACTGGAAGCAAACATACTGGCAGTGTCCTTTGAACAAGCGCTTATCTGAGTGTGAACCAGCCCGGCTGGCACGTTCGGTCTATCTGCCCGGACAAGGCGAAAACGGGCCGCTTGCGGCGGCCCGTTTCAGTCGTTGCCATGGTCGAAGGCCGGTCAGTCGGGAACCGGGCAATTTGCCCTAATTGCCCTTCTGGCCATAAGCCGTGCCCCAACCCCAGGCGCCGGAACCGAAGCCGCGGGCCACGACACGTTCGCGATAGATCGCGGACACATCGTCACCATCGCCAGCCAGCAACGCCTTGGTGGAGCACATTTCCGCACAGATCGGCAATTTGCCTTCCGCGATACGGTTACGGCCGTATTTCTGGAACTCGACGGTCGAGTTGGCTTCTTCCGGGCCGCCGGCACAGAACGTACATTTGTCCATTTTGCCGCGTGATCCGAAATTGCCGGCCTGAGGATATTGCGGCGCGCCGAACGGACACGCATAGAAGCAATATCCGCAACCGATGCACAGATCCTTCGAGTGAAGCACAATGCCGTCTTCGGTCTGATAGAAGCAGTCCACCGGACACACCGCCATACACGGCGCATCCGAACAGTGCATACATGCAACTGAAATGGAGCGTTCTCCCGGTGTGCCATCATTGATGGTCACGACACGGCGGCGATTGATGCCCCAGGGCACTTCATGCTCGTTTTTGCAGGCAGTGACGCAGGCGTTGCATTCGATACAGCGTTCCGCGTCGCACAGGAATTTGGCTCTAGCCTGTCCTCCAAGTGCCATAATCTATTCTCCCCTATGCCGACCAGATCTTACAGAGCGTTGCCTTGGTCTCTTGCATTTGAGTGACCGAGTCATAGCCGTAAGTCTGAGCTGTGTTTGAAGATTCACCGAGCACATATGGATCGGCACCTTTTGGATATTTGTGTCGCTGGTCCTCGCCCTGGAACTGACCGCCAAAGTGGAACGGCATGAACGCTACCCCGGAACCGACACGTTCCGTAACCATCGCCATGACTTTCACCTTGCCGCCCTCAGGTCCTTCAAGCCAGACCTGCTGACCATCGCGAACTCCAAGATTATTGGCATCCCGTGGATTGATTTCCACGAACATGTCCTGCTGTAGTTCCGCAAGCCAGGGATTGGACCGGCTTTCATCACCACCGCCCTCATATTCGACCAGCCGGCCGGATGTCAGGATCATTGGATAATCCTTTGAGAAGTCCTGCTTCTGGATCGTGGCGTAAAGCGTCGGCAGACGGTAGAACTTGCGATCTTCATAGGTCGGATAATCTTCGACCAGATCGCGGCGGTTGGTGTAAAGCGGTTCGCGATGCAGCGGTATCGGGTCCGGGAAAGTCCAGACCACCGCTCGGGCCTTGGCATTGCCGAAGGGAGCGCATTCATGCTTGATGGCCACCCGCTGAATGCCTCCGGACAGATCGATCTTCCAGTTCACCTTTGCGACCTTGTCATCAAAGTCTGACGGGAATGGACTCATGCCGGCTTCGCCGACTTCCTCCTGACCTTTCTGGAATTCCGGAATGCCGCCGGCGCGTGCAATTTCTGCACGCTCCACATCGGTCAGATCGGTGTGCCAGCCCAGCTCTTTCAACATGGCATAGGTGAATTCGGGATAACCGTCCTGTATTTCAGAGCCGAGCGAATAGACGCCTTCCGCCAGCAGATTGTCACCATTGCGTTCCACACCGAAACGGGCACGGAAAGTCAGGCCGCCTTCACTGACACGTTTCGACATATCATAAAGGTTCGGTGTTCCCGGATGGCCCAATTCAGGAGTTCCCCAACAAGGCCATGGCAGGCCGTAATAATCACCATCCGCAGGACCGCCAATCGC
Source organism: Pararhizobium sp. IMCC3301 (assembly GCF_030758315.1). Taxonomy (NCBI): domain Bacteria; kingdom Pseudomonadati; phylum Pseudomonadota; class Alphaproteobacteria; order Hyphomicrobiales; family Rhizobiaceae; genus Pararhizobium; species Pararhizobium sp. IMCC3301. The sequence continues at coordinate 4,366,380 of NZ_CP132336.1, read as the reverse complement.
CTGCAGCGTGGTGCGGTCAAAGGTATGCTGATTGGCCATGTGAAGCTTCATCCGCTCCGGAGACTGGCCGGTATAGCCGACCGTCCACATGCCGCGGTTGAACTCGCGGGTGATGTCTTCAACCACCGGCTCGTCACCGTCCAGAGCAATGTTGCGGAAGAAGCGGTCTGCCCAACCGAATTTCTTGGCGAATTTCGCCAGGATTGTATGGTCAGGAAGGCTTTCGAACAGCGGCTCAACCACCTTGTCGCGCCATTGCAGCGAGCGGTTTGATGCGGTCACCGAGCCATAGGTTTCAAACTGCGTGCTGGCTGGCAGCAGATAGACGCCATCCTTGCGGTCGGACAGAACGGCAGACACTGTTGGATAGGGATCGACCACGACAAGCATGTCGAGTTTTTCCATCGCCGTTTTCATTTCAACCATGCGGGTCTGGGAATTCGGAGCATGACCCCACAGCACCATGGCGCGGACATTGGTGTCCTGATCCATGTTCTCGACATCTTCAAGAACACCATCGATCCAGCGCGAAACGGGAATACCTGTCTCGGTGATCAGGTTCTTGTCCTTGCCATCGGCACCCTTGATTGTTGCGAACCGCCCTTTCAGCCAGTCCAGATCTTCTTCCCAGACTCGGGCCCAATGAGCCCAGGATCCCATTGCAAGACCGTAATAGCCCGGCAAAGTATGGGACAGAACGCCCAGATCGGTTGCGCCCTGCACATTATCGTGGCCGCGGAAAATATTGGTGCCGCCGCCAGAGGTGCCCATATTGCCGAGCGCCAACTGGAGCACACAATAGGCCCTGGTGTTGTTGTTGCCGGTAGTGTGCTGGGTGCCACCCATGCACCAGATCACGGTGCCCGGCCGGTTATTGACCATTGTACGGGCAACGCGGCGCATCTGCGAACCCGGCACGCCTGTTACGCGCTCAACCTCTTCAGGGGTCCATTTGGAAACTTCTTCCTTGATCTGGTCCATGCCCCAGACGCGGGTCCGGATGAATTCCTTGTCTTCCCAGCCATTTTCGAAAATGTGCCACAAAAGACCCCAGATCAGCGCCACATCGGAACCGGGACGGAAGCGCACATATTCATCGGCATGCGCAGCTGTACGGGTGAAGCGCGGATCACATACGATCAGGGGCGCATTGTTCTGCTCTTTTGCGCGCAAGATATGCAGCAGCGAAACCGGATGAGCTTCCGCCGGATTTCCGCCGATGATGAAGATCGCCTTGGAGTTGTGAATGTCATTGTAGCTATTGGTCATCGCTCCATAGCCCCAGGTATTCGCGACACCGGCCACTGTGGTTGAGTGACAGATGCGGGCCTGGTGATCCACATTATTGGTGCCCCAATATCCGGCAAACTTGCGGAACAGGTAAGCCTGTTCGTTGCTGTGCTTGGCGGAGCCCAGCCAATAGACCGAATCCGGGCCGCTTTCCTCGCGCATTTTCATCATGCCGTCGCCGATCTCGTCGATGGCGGTATCCCAGCTCAAGCGGGTCCATTCGCCATTGACGAGTTTCATCGGATATTTCAGACGGCGTTCGCCCTGGGCATGAGAGCGCACTGACGCGCCTTTGGCGCAATGAGCGCCCAGATTGAACGGGCTGTCCCAGCCAGGCTCCTGGCCGATCCATACTCCATTCTCGACTTCCGCAATGACAGTGCAACCCACCGAGCAATGTGTACAAACCGATTTGATGTTCTTGACCTTGCCAGCTGTTGCAGCCTGGGCGCCTGCCCGGCGCACTGTGCCACCAGTTGCAGTCAGCGCTGCCAGTCCGCCGACAGCGAGACCGGAACCGCGCAGAAATCCGCGCCGGTCTATCGAAGTCGATGCCACACGGGATAGGACTGACTCATCACGGGAGCGTCGCGCAACCCCGTTCGTCTTTTTCCTAAGCATTGGTATTCCTCCAAAAGAGCCTTGCGGCCCGGTTGTTTTGTTGGCCTTTTGCAAACCAACAGGGACAGATCATGCAGGCTCTGGGCGTCACGCAACCGTCACCTGGAGATGATTTTCCCCGAGTTTTCCTCAGAATCGTGCCGTTTCCAGATATTTTTTCACATGATCTGTCTTGCGCAGACCTTCACCTGTAACCGGCTCGGCAGCTTCCGCTTCCACGCCGCCAGTAACAGCCGCTACGGCAGCAACCGGCGCACCGGCACCTGCAAGCTTGAGAAAATCCCGCCGGCTGGCAGTCGTCGCTTTTTCGCTCATCTTCCTCTCCTTTTTCAGCCGCCTGTGACGGCTCTTGATTTGAAAGGTGTTACCCTTCCATCCGGAACGCTTCCTGCTCAATATGCACAAAGGCCCGGCCAATCATTCCGATTGGCGCATAGAGCACCGATGCTTCGGCAGCTTCCAGATCCTTGAAGAACAGCTCTGCCCACGGCGCGAGATGGGCTTCAAAGAATTGCTTTTGTTCAGACAGACCGGCCGGCGCACCAAAGCGCCCGCGGATCAGACCGGCCATCATTTCGCAAAGCGACGCAATGTTGTCCTCCGGCTCATAGACATTGTCTTCCCGCTCGATGCCAAGACGCGCCATATCGCCGCGCAATCTGGCTAGGGGTTTTTCATTGAGAAATCCGGTCAGATAATAACTGCCATAAGGCAGCAATTCGCCGCGCCCCAACCCGATGAAAAGGGCATTGAATTCGCGGTGGGCATCCCTGGGATCGACAGCATCCGCAAGGCGCGCCAGAGCCGCTATGCCACGACCGATGTCGCTATCATCGCCGTTTAATTCTGCAGTCTGGGTGAGGAGAATGCCGGAGGGCTGGCGCGCCAGAAATGCGCCCAGGAAATCGTACAAATCCGCCCGAAGCACATCTTCGGCGCTGATATCTTCCAACCGGGCTGTGTTTTCCGTAGTCATACCCCTCCCCGAGCACGACGAACGCCAAATTCTACCTCAAGCGTACCACTGGAGGGCGCAACTGTCCAATGTATGCATTGCGACACAATGGCTGCGACCGGGCCTGCAACCAGCCGCTGCGAAAGCCGTGCAGCAAACCCGGGGCGGTGGTGTGCATCTGATTGCATGTCAGGCCTCGAAGCGAAAATGCATGCGCTGGACAGCAACGGCGGCATCCCCGGGCTCCTCCGAATCCGAGTGGAGCGGTTCGTTTGCGCCGGACGCGTCAACCGGGACGGACACATGGTCATCTGGTACGGGATCGATATTCTGCTGCGCATGGCCGGTGGCCGCGTCATCTACAGAGACTTGCTGCTGTTCCGGTGCGCTGTCTGGCACAGCCCCGGCAACATCCGATTCGGTATCAGCCGCTTCCAGAACGTCATGCTCTGCGAGGTCTTCCAGCTTGCGGACAATGCCCCTGCCAACCTGATAGGCGGTCGTCATGCCCGGAACGATCATCGCTGCATCTGTAAAATCGTCCCCGTAATCGACCAGCATGTCGACATTTGCCAAAGCGGGATTGCTGAGCCAGAGCTTTCTGAGGGCGCGATTGCGCAGACGGGCCGGCACAGCGGCTTTCATGAAAGCGGAAAAATCATCCCCCTGCTGCAAGCTGTCCGGCTCGGGCAGATCAAAATGCTGCAGCAATTCATCATCCGTCATGTCTTCCAGTTGCTGCGGAGTCAATTGCGGAGCCATATCCGCGCTGGTCGCAGAGCCTTCGCCCTCCGCCTGCAGAGCTTCACTTTCAACCGGCTTTTCTTTGGCCTCAGCTTTCAGCCGTGACCAGCGCGAGAGAAATTCCTGCCCGGCTGCGTCCTTGCTGGCATCTGGCTTGTCTTCAGCGGTCAATGCAGGGTTTCCTTGGGTTTGTCCGGTCTGGCATTTCCGGATTGAGCCGGCTTGGTCTGGGCTGGCTTGGTCTGGGCCGGCTTGGTCTGGGCCGGCTTGGTTTGGGAAGGCTTGGTTTGGGAAGGCTTGGTTTGGGAAGGCGTGCGATAAATATCTGCTGCCTGGCGGATTCGCGGATCGCCGATGCCATCTTCCTTCAGATCCTCAAAATGCCGTTTGCGTTTGCGTTTTTTGAATTCCTCCTGTGCGAAGTGAGCATCCGTGAACGAGCGTACCCACGCCACCAGCCCGGCAGGCATGGGCACCGGCTCGATGATTTCCTCGCCGCTGTCCTGATAGTCCTGTGCCTCATAAGCCGAGACTGTTGCGGTGTGCACAACATATTCGTGGGGTGATTGAGCATCGTCATCTCGTCTCAGAATGACAAAGACTGTGGGCGGCTCCATGCTGAGCGAGACCATATAAGCTTCCGCATCCGCCCGGTGCAGTTCCAGCGGCACTGTTGCTGCATGGTATTCCACAATTTCGCCTTCGCGCCGCAACTCGGTCCAGTCAGCGGCACCCGCGCCCGGCAGCACAGCAACGACCCGCCAGACCCATTTGGCCCATCGCGTCGATCCGGGCTGGCGGCGGATCACGATACCAAGCGGCATTGCAATCTTGCGGGTCTCCATGAACTTCTCCCAAAGGATACTTGTCGATGCCGCTTACATACTTGTAGTCTGGCCTGTAGGTTGGTCTGTAGGTTGGCCCACAGGCTGGCAGAATGACAGCATTCCGAACAATCCCTGGTCAAGAATTGCATTCTCGGGCCGTGGTCCGCAATCAGCAATTGGAATAAGAAAAGGTGTTTCATTGACGAAGAACAAACGACTTCTGGTCTGCGATTGCGCCGGGTCAATGACGCTGGAGCCTGAAATGCTTGGCAAGGCGGCGGGCGTGGATGGTGTGACTGCGTGCAGTTTTCTGTGTACCGATCAGGTTCAGATTGCCCGTGACGCCTTTTCAGAGGGCAGCGAAGTCGTCATTGCCTGCCGACAGGAAGCAAGTTTCTTTGTCGCGATGGCCGATGAAATGGGCGCGACAGATCGCCTGCGTACTGTAGACATCCGCGATCGCGCCGGCTGGACGGAAGATGAAAACGCCTTGCCCAAACAGGCCGCCTTGCTGGCGGAAATGCAGATACCACGCCCGCCAACACCCTCGAAAGATGTTACATCCCAGGGAATTTGCCTCATTCTGGGTACGAACGATACCGCCATGGAAGCCGCGAAGCGGCTGTCAGAAACGTTGGCCATCACCTGTCTGCTGACAAATGCGCCGGAATTCGTCCTTCCGGTCAGCAGCTATGATCTGGCCATCGGAACGATTACCGAGGCCCATGGTACAGCAGGCCGGTTTGAAGTGACAGTGGACAATTATGCCCAGATGGAGCGCACCGGACGCGGCGAACCGGGATTTGTCGACCCAAAAAATGGAGCAAAATCGCGCTGCGATATCATTCTTGATCTAACCGGTAATGAACCGCTGTTTCCAGCACCTGAAAAACGCGATGGGTATTTCCGCGCTGATCCGAAGGACAAGCTCTCCGTCGAGCGCGCCATATTCAATACCTCGCACATGGTCGGCACGTTCGAAAAGCCGATTTATATCCGGTTCGATGCATCGATCTGCGCCCATTCCAGAGCCGAGCAGACCGGTTGCCAGCGCTGCCTGAATGTGTGTCCCACCGGTGCGATTTCCCCAGCTGGTGATGTGGTATTCATTGATGAAAATATTTGCGCCGGTTGCGGGGCTTGCGCTGCTGTATGCCCATCCGGCGCGGCGAGTTATGATGATCCGCCGGTGGATTATCTGTTCCGCCGGCTGCGCGCCCTGTCAGTGGCGTTTCGCGAGGCCGGCGGTGTTTCGCCGCGGGTGTTGTTCCACGAAGAGGAGCACGGCGCGGAAATGATCCGGCTGTCAGCGCGGTTCGGCCGCGGGCTGCCTGCAGACGTCATTCCGGTTGAAGTGGCCAGTGTCGAAGGCGTCGGCCATGCGGAGTTGATCGCCGCAATGGGCGTCGGCTTTACCGAAGCGCTTGTGCTGATGAACCCGAAGTCGGATATGACGGCCCCGGAATCTGAACTAGAGATCGCGCGGGCCATCCTGGAAGGCGGCGGACACAACCCTGATTGCCTGCGCCTGTTACGCCTTGAAACCCCGGACGATCTGGAAGACGTTCTCTATGACCGGCCGCATGAACCGCTTGACGTGGAACCTATCCTGCCGCTTGGCGGCCGCAGGGATGTCACGAGGCTAGCATCGATTGCCCTGGCGCCTGATCTGGAGGCGCCGATTGAATTGCCTGCAGGCGCACCATACGGCGCTGTGCTGATCGATAAGGACAAATGCACACTCTGCCTGTCGTGCATATCGCTGTGTCCGGTGGGTGCGCTGACTGATAATGCAGATCGTCCGGCTGTCAATTTTCAGGAAAGCGCCTGTCTGCAATGCGGCATCTGCAAAAGCACCTGCCCGGAAGATGCAATTACCCTGAAGCCGCAACTGAACCTTGCCAAGCAGGCGATTATTCCCCAGGTGCTGCACGAAGAAGAACCCTTTGCATGTATTGAATGCGGCAAGCCTTTCGGCGTCAAAAGCACCATCACAAAAGTGATTGAGAAGCTCGAGGGCAAGCACTGGATGTACACCAATTCCGACAATTCCAAACTGATACAGATGTGTGATGACTGCCGGGTCAAGGCGCAGTATCACGGCGAAAATACGCCCTTTCATGCCGGTGAGCGGCCCAGAGTGCGCACCACGGATGACTATCTGAGCGGCGATCTGGATGATAAGGAATGACATGACCGCCCCTACTCCTGCTCTCGCATCGAAGGGTAGTTTCAGGTCTTTGAAAATTGCCTGATCTGCTGCGCTATCTGTCGCATCCGCAGGTCCGGATCGACCCGGCAGTTGCGGTGCCGCACTGGGGTCTGTCCGATCTTGGCCGGACGCGGGCCGAACGCGCCAGCCGGTCGGAAGCGCTGGCAGATACCACCCGCATATTCAGCAGTTCAGAGCGCAAGGCGGTGGAGACCGCAGACATATTTGCTGCGGCTTTGCGGCTGCCCGTGGAGCAGAAACCCGCAACCCATGAAAATGACCGCAGCGCCACGGGTTTTCTTGACGCCGCGCTGTTCGAGGCGACCGCCGACCGGTTTTTTCAGTATCCGGATACGAGCATTGATGGCTGGGAACGGGCTATTGACGCGCAAAGCCGCATCGTCGCAGCCATCGAAGACATCATCCACGAGCACAGTTCGGGAGATATTCTGGTGGTGGGGCATGGCGCTGTCGGCACCCTGCTGTACTGTCATTTTGCCGGCATACCGATCTCGCGCAGCCATGATCAGCCCCCTGGCGGTGGGCATTTTTTTACGATTGATCTCGCGAGTCGGAAACCGCTTCACCCCTGGCGTCCGATGGAGCAGCTTTAGACAGTTTCCTTTCTCTGTGCCCGGCATATGCGGGCCACAGAATGGCCAGAAAAGCTGCGAGCAACAGGCTGAGCGCCAGCGGGCTGGCCAGGAACGGCCAAAAACTGCCATCTGTCAGAATCAGACCCTGGCGCAGGGCAACTTCGAATTTCGGACCAAGCACAAGGCCGATGACAATCGGTGCCAGCGGCACGTTGAACACTCTGAGGACAAAGCCGAGAATGCCGGCGGCAAGCATTACATAAAGGTCAAATACATTGCCCCGCACCCCGTACGAACCAAGCACGCTCAACAGCACAACCGACATCATCAGCAACGCTTCCGGCATCCGCAACACAATGGCGAACAGGCGGGCAGATGCAAAGGCCAGCACCAGCATGGCAATGTTGGCGAGGAACAACGCCATGAAGCTGGCATAGACGATCTGGGGATTGTCAACCATCAGCCGCACACCCGGCGTGACGCCATTGACGACGAGCGCTGTCAGCATTACGGCGGTCACCGCGTCTCCGGGAATGCCCAGAGCCAGCGCCGGCACCAGTGCACTGCCCGTGACGGCATTGTTGGCGCTTTCGGGGGCGAGAATGCCGTCCGGCTCGCCTTCGCCCATGCCCGCCCTGCGCGGCGACGAGCGTTTGGCTTCTGCATAGGCGATAAAGGCTGCGGTCGCCGCTCCGGTTCCCGGCAGAACACCAATGATGGAGCCCAGCCCGGAGCTTTTCAGCAAAACACCCCAGCGCCCCCGCATGTCAGATAGTGACGGCAGTTTCATGCCGGTATAGCGGACCATCCGGCCCTGGGCTTTTTGCGGCTCGGCCGCACGGATGAACACTTCCGACAGGGCGAACAGGCCGACGACAACAGGGATCACATCAAACCCAGCAGAAATTGCAAAAATATCAAACGTATAGCGCATGTCTCCGGTCAGCGGATCGGAGCCGATGACGGCAACAAACAGCCCCATGATTCCCGCCAGAAGGCCTTTTGCCAGAGAGCCCCGCGACACGGATGCAATGCAGGTCAGGGCCAATACGATCAGCGCAGCGATTTCGATGGGTCCGAAGTTCAATGCCAGGGCGGCCAGTTGCGGCGCGGCAAAGATCAGAACCAGACACGAGAACAAGCCACCCATGACGCTGGCAAAGGTAGCCCATCCCAAAGCGCGGTCCGCCTGCCCTGCCACGGCCATCGGATAACCGTCGAATGTGGTGGCAGCGGCCTGCGGCGTTCCGGGCGTATTGATCAGAATGGCCGAGATCGAGCCACCGTAAACCGAGCCGACATAGACCGCCAGCAGCAGCGCGATGGATGTCACCTGCCCCAGCGCATAGGTAAAGGGCAGGCAAATGGTGACCGCAATCACGGACCCCAGCCCCGGCAGCGCGCCGGCCACTATGCCGAAGGCTGTGCCGATCAGCAGAACCGCAAACACGCCGGGGTCAAGGACGAGCCAAAGCGACTGAGAAAGGATGTCCAGCATCATCGTGCTCCGTTGATCATGTCAGGCGCCAGCGCGGCAAGGGAATGCCGAGCATTCTGTCAAACAGCCACCAACTGACGAATCCCGCCAGTAATGCCACCAAGATGAGAATGACTATTCGGCGGTAGCCCAGCAACCATCCGCAGGCAAAGGCGAGCGGCGCAGCGATGCCGATATAGCCTAGCCAGCGCATCGCCCAGACAGAGAGCGCCATCAATAGAACCATCGCCAACGGCGCGCTCCAGCTTTGCGGAGCCGGGCCAACATGTCCCGGCACACGGATCGCTTCGACAAGGACAAACAGACTGAGAACAATCCACAGGCCGAGCAAAATGCGCGGATAGAACACCGGGCTGACCGGCGATCCGATTCCCATCGTCGCATAGCTGGGGGCAAAACTATGCGCGAACAAACTCCCGCCCAGCAAAAGCAGGGCGAGAGCGAAGCCAATACGCGAGGAGCGGTTCATCGTCGCAGCTTATTTGGACAGGCCGGCATCTTTGAGCACCTGGCCGTTCTTTTCAAATTCGGATAGCACGAAGGTCTCGAATTCTGCGGAATCCATGTATTGCACATTGGTCGAGGTCGATGTGGTCACCTTGGTGAAGTTCGGCCCTTGGGTTGCAGCGCCGCAGGCGTCGGACAATTTCTGCACCACGTCATCCGGCGTGCCGTCAGGAGCGACAATGCCGACCCATATCGAAAAATTGAGTGGATAACCCGACTCTTTCATGGTCGGCAATTCCGGCATCCCCGACAGGCGCTCGTCGGTAAAGCTGGCCAGTGCCTTGACGTCATAGCGCGACAGGACCAGTGGCGGATCAGCGAAGAACTGGATTGTTCCGGCGGCCATCGAGCGCATACCGTCGGCGGTGCCGCTGTCGGGCAGATGTTTTGCCTCAACGCCCATGCCGCTCATGCTGGCTGCCATAGCCAGATGCGGCAGCGTTCCAGGACCGGCAGAGCCGTAGACATATTTGCCCGGCTTGGTTTCCAGTTCGGCTTTGACATCTGCGATTGAATTAAACGGCGAATCCTTGGCCACCAGAAACAGCACCGGATTTTGCGTGATGTTGCAGACAAAATCCCAACTGTCGATATCATAGGGCAGTTTCCGCAGATGCGGCTGGGTGGTCAAAGGACCGATGGGAACGACGCCCAACGTGTAACCATCGGGGTCGGCGGCTGCCACTTCGGCTGTGCCGATGGTGCCGGCTGCTCCGGCCGTATTCTTGACCACGACTTCGCCGCCAAGGGCTTCGGCAAAATCGGCCTGAAAGGCGCGCGCGACCGCATCGGTATTGCCACCGGCACCGAAGGGCACAATCAACGTTACCGGCCGTTCGGGATATTCCGCCTGTGCGGCAAATGCGGTTGCCAAGACACTCGCGAGGGCTCCAACTGCCATCAATGCGGTTGTGGTCATCAGTTTGCTAATAATCTTCATGGGTATTCCTCTCTCTGATTGATTTTTTATTTGTCGCCGCAGACTTCCTGCAAAGTTGCCCGTGCGGCGCGGGTCATTAAGGCGATGTCGTTGCTGACCGGCACGAAATCGTAACCGGCATGCAGCAACCGCTGTGCCATTGCAGTATTCAAAGCTAGCCCTCCTACGGGCTTGCCTGCTGCATGCGCACGCTTGGCACAGTCCTCCATGAGCAGCAGCATTTCGTCCGATCCGGCCTGGCCGATGCGACCCATCGCGGCGGACAGATCACCTGGACCGATAAAAACTCCGTCGATTCCCTCAACGGCCAGAATGTCATCCAGAGCTTCGACCGCTGCGGGCGTTTCAATCTGCGCGATCAGAAGAACAGACTCATTCGCCGTGCTGATGTAGTTGGCATCAGCGCCGAAGCGGCTGGCGCGATGCATGGCTGCAAAGCCGCGGATTCCTTGCGGCGCATATCGCGTCGCGCGAACAAGGTTGCGAGCCTGCTCGGCGGTGTCGATCATCGGCACCATCAGGGAGGCAGCGCCTGCATCCATCATTTGCTTGATCATCGTGGGATTGTCGTCGGGAAGCCGAAGCAGCGGCAGACAGGGCGTTCCGGCCACAGCCTGGAGGCAATGCAGAGCGTTCATCGCCGAAAGCGGTGTGTGCTCCGCATCAATGACGATCATGTCGTATCCGGTCCAGGCCATCGCTTCAGCCACCAGCGGGCTTGCGAACATTGTCCAACATCCGACGAGTTGGCGATCACGCGCCAGAAGCGCCGTTTTCAACGGGTTCGCCATCAGAAAATCTCCGGTTCTTTCAAGGGGGTATTGTCGGTCTGCAAAAAGTCGAAATCGCAGCCATCCTGGGCTTGACCGACATGGGCGACATAAAGCGCCGGCCAGCCACGTGAGGGCGCAACAGGAGGCTTCCAGCCAAGGCGGCGCTCTGCCAGCGTGGCCTCATCGACCAGCAGATCTAGCCGGCCTGCGGCGACATCCAGTGCAATTCGGTCACCGCTGTGCACCAGCGCCAAAGGCCCGCCAACGGCGCTTTCAGGAGAAACGTGCAAAATGCAGGTGCCGTAATGGGTGCCGCTCATCCGCGCATCGGAAATCCGCACCATATCCACCACGCCGTTTTTCAAAAGCGCCTTGGGGATCTGCAGATTGCCCCACTCGGGCATGCCCGGTGCACCGACCGGACCACCGCCGCGCAAGACCAGAATGTCGTCTGCGGTGATGTCTTCTACATCAATGCGTGCGGCCAGATCCGCAGGCCCGTCAAAGACAACAGCGCGCCCTTCATGGCAAAGCAATGCTGGCGTTGCGGCACTGGGTTTTATGACTGCGCCGCCCGGAGCAAGACTGCCTTTCAACACGGCAAGGGCGGGACGGTCGGTGACCGGCACGTCAGGCCGGCATATTACCTTGTCGTTCCAGACTTTTGCCCCTTCGATGGCCGCACCCAGGCTTTGTCCGTCGACACATAGCGCATCAAGATCAAGCCGATCCTTCAACTGCCACAACAGCGCAGGCATGCCGCCGGCATCATGAAAATCCTGCATCATGTATTCGCCGCTGGGGAAAATATTGGCCAGCACCGGCACATCGCGCCCGGCCTCGGCTATATCGTCCAGGCCGAAATCCGCCAGGCCGACACGTCTTGCCATTGCAACCAGGTGGATTGCGGCATTGGTCGAGCCGCCAAGCGCCATCAGGGCCACCACACCATTGTTAAAATGGCCGCGCGTCAGCTGTTCGGACAAGGCCCGGCCTTCCCTGGCAAGACGCGTTGCAACTGCGCCTGCCTCTGCCGCCATTCTGGGATGACCGCTGTCAACGGCGGGAATTGTTGCTGCACCGGTCAGGGTCAGACCCATGGCCTCGACAATACAGGTCATGGTCGAGGCGGTTCCCATGGTCTGACATGTGCCTGGCGACCGGGTCATTGCGGTTTCCAGATCAAGCCAGTCCTGTTCGGTGATACCCCCGCTCTGGCGCTTGTCCCAATATTCTTTGGTGTGCGTTCCCGCGCCAACTGCACGGCCGCGAAAATTGCCCGATACCATCGGCCCTGCCGGCACAAAAACCGCAGGCAGACCGGCTGAGGCCGCACCCATCAGCAGGCCGGGCGTGGTCTTGTCACAGCCACCCAGCAATATCGCTGCATCAATGGGATGGGCGCGCAGCAGCTCCTCGGTCTCAATGGCCAAAAGGTTGCGGTAGAGCATCGTCGTCGGCTTGACCACGACCTCGCCCAGCGAGAATGTTGGCAGTTCGACGGGAAAGCCACCGGCGAGCAGAACACCGCGCTTCACATCTTCGGCGCGGTGCCGCAGATGCTGGTGGCAGGTCGCCAGATCGGAATGCGTGTTGATAATCCCCACCACCGGCCGGCCCATGAAGTCGGAACGTCGATAGCCCATCTGCAGGCTTCTCTGCCGATGGGCGAAGCCGCGGATGCTGTCCGGTTCGAACCATCGTGCGGACCGCAAAGACCGTTCTTTCTTCATTTTGCCCCGCAAGAGGCGTAAAACAACAGGGAAAGACCCGTTTGAGGAGGCATTTGAACCGAACTCCTATAGACGCAACACAACAATAGTGATATCTAATATATCAGATATCATACAAACGCAATGAGTGATTTAATCATGAAGCTGGATCGCCTGAACCGCCCGGAATCCCTGACAGATATGGCCTATCGTGAGTTGCGCGCCGCCATCGTCGATGGCCGATTGAAGCTTGGAGATCAAGTGTCAGAGCTGCGTCTTTCCCAGATGCTGGGAATCAGCAAGACACCGGTGCGAGAGGCCCTGCTGGCGCTGAAGCGCGAAGGATTGGTGGTGATCGACCCCCAGCGCGCCACATCGATTTTCCACATTGATGAAACTGAAATTGAATCCATTCGCGCTTTCCGCGAGCTGCTCGAAGAGCAGGCTGCACGCAATGCCTTTGCCGGAGATACGGTTGCCTTTGCCAGGAGCATTGGAACTGTGATGGAAAAAATGAGTGCAGCCTTGGAGAGCGGCGACAGGACCGAATACAGATTGCTCGACGCAGAATTCCATGACGTCATTCTGAGCTACGGAAACAACCCCTATCTGACTGCGGCCTACAATTTGATAGCCACAAAGATAGGGGCGTTGCGCACTCGTGCGCAGGATTTCGACAATGTGGTCAACAATTCACTGAAAACCCATGCCAGGCTGCACAGCCTGATCGAAAGCGGCGATGTCGAACAATTCTGCAAGCTGCTGCGCCTGCATATCGACAACACCGGAAACGACTATCTGAAATGGATGACCAGCCAGAAGGAAGAAGCGGCTGAGATTACCTAGAGCGGCAAATGACGCCGACGGCTGCTTGCTGGTATCTGCAAAATTTGGCCGGATCGTGCGCATGGTCTGCTGGGCGGGGTCTCCGACCACACAACCTTGTCGCCATCGTGACGATCACGATCAGCGGAATCGATCAAAAAAGCTAGGGCCAGCAGGGACGCACGAATGCGCCTGAGGAGCACTTCTTGCGCCTCGGGTTCAGACGCCGCCGTTACGTAGTTGGTGACTTCGCCGATCGCCGCCACTGCGTCGACTGGGCCGAACTCCTTGGTCCGGATAGCGCTTTCCTCGAAGCATCCCGCGGGCAATCGTGTCAATGAGCGTTCAAAACTAACCCGTTTTCAGCATTTAAAAGTGACCCACCCTTGATGAAGCAATGGCAGCGCCAAGGATTTGCCGCCGGTTAAGCCCGTGCAATGGCATCAGATCTGATCTCATTTCATTCTCCCGAGTATAAAGGGCATCGCCCGAGTGGATCATCATTGATGATTGGTATTGAAGGCAAGAAAACGCTTCTTCTTCAGGATATGAGCGGAAGAAACGGTTGCAGCAGGCTTGGAGGAAATTTCAGATTGAGCACGTATGACAGCAGCAGCAGCAGCGCACTTACAGCGACGGCCACGACTCCGGCCTGCCAGGTCAGACGGCGCAACTCAAAGACGATCATGGCCAGGACGAACAAACCCGACGCCAACACAAAGCCAAGCAAATAGATCGCGATCAGAAGTCCGACAAGCCAGCCGATATAGACATGCAGCGTCCGGCGCCCCTCGTCCGTGCGCACTTCATCGTAATGTACCGCGTCGTCGACCGAACCGCGCAGGAATCTGTAGCCGATAACCGCCAGAAGAGTCGCCGTTGCGATTGACGTACCAAGTGGGAAAATCTGCGCCAGATAGGTTCTTTGCAGCGCATCCACGAAAGCCCAGACACAAAGTGCTGCGAAGACCAGAAGAAACCCCATTTCGTGAGCGCGAACGCTGCGCGTGGCGGGGCCCTGCCCGGTGTCCGGTTTGGGTGCCTTGCGGGCGCGGGCGAAAGTGATCGTCACGGAGGCCACGATCACAACGATCAGACCTATGACGATCGGGCGCTCAAGAAAGGAGAAACCATAAATCTGCACCGCCTGATAGACGGAATCCTCGAGCCCCTTGGACAAAAAGAACCCGATCAGCAGGGCCGGACGCGACCAACCGAAGCGCTTCATATAGACACCAAGAATGCCTATGCCGAACAGCGCGATGAGATCGAGCCAGTCGCGGGTTGCCTGAAAGGCGGCAAAGAATACGATGACGATCACAACCGGGCCGATGTAACCGTATGGAATGGTGGTCAATTTTGAAATCGGCCGAACCAACAAAAGACATACAAGCGTGCCCACGATATTGGCAATCGCAAGCGACCAGATGATCGTATAGGTCAGATCGAGGTTCTCCTGAACCATGCTGACTCCCGGCTCAATTCCCACCAGAACCAGACCACCCAGAAGAACCGCCATAGTGGCCGAACCAGGCACCCCGAAAAGCAGGGTCGGCACCAGCGAGCCACCTTCTTTGGCATTGTTGGCAGATTCCGGTGCAAGCACGCCGCGAATGTCGCCCTTGCCGAATTGCGATTTGTCCTTGGCGGTCTGAACCACGTGCCCATAGGCGATCCAGTCGATGACCACGCCCCCCAGGCCTGGCAGCATCCCGATCAGCGCGCCAATTCCCGAACACCGCAGCACCAGCCATTTGTGCCTGACAACGTCGCGCAATCCGGTCCAAATGCCGTGGCCCAGTTTCTGTTGCGACGAAGATGAAATCGTCTTCTTTTGGCTGAGAATTTCAAAAATTTCCGGGATGGCGAAAAGTCCGATTGCGATGATCAGCAAGGGAAAGCCATCATAAAGATAGGTCTGACCAAACGCCATTCGCAGTTCGCCGGTGCTGGTGGCGAAACCGATGGTCCCCATTATTAGTCCCACTCCGCAGGCCGCCAGTCCCTTGAGTGGGTGGCTTCCGGTCAAAATGCCGACCATGGTCAGGGCAAACAGGACAAGCATGAGTTGCTCACCAAACCCCATCATGAGTATGAGCGGACGGGCAAAAAGGATGGCAACGCTCAAGACTAGAGCGCCGAAAACGCCCCCGAACAGCGATGCTCCGAATGCCGCAGCAAGGGCGCGTGCCGCTTCGCCGCGCCGCGCCATTGGAAAGCCATCCATGACTGTGGCCTGCGAACCGGACGTGCCGGGGATGCCCATCAGGACCGAAGGAAACGTATCCGATGTGGTGGTGATCGCCAGCAGGCCGACCATCATCGCCAGAGCCTGGGATGGATCCATGCCATAAACAAACGGCAACAGCAGCGACAGCCCGGCAAGCCCACCCAGTCCGGGCAGGATTCCCACGATCAGCCCGACGAAAACGCCGAGTAGAAGATAGCTGAGATGGCCGACGCTAAACAGAGTTGTCAGCGCGTCCAGGGCCGTAATCCACACGTCCATCGCGAATCCCTAAAAAAGAGTGCCTGGTCGAAAAAGAAGGCAGTCGGCCTTCGCCGTCTGCCTTCATGACGGAGTGCTAGAGTTTGAGGTCGTATTTCTCTTGCAGCCAATCGGCGAGATAGCTCTTGAGGTCTTCGTTCAGCCCCAGCGCTTGGTTCAGATTGGATTGCGCCTGATCACCAACAGCCTGAAGGTGACTTCCGAAGAACTGGGCGTTTTCTTCGGCGTAGGCTGGGTCGTCGAGAATGGCCTGGATCGCCTTTACATAGGCATCATAAACCGCATCGGGCGTGTTCGCCGGCAGGAACAGCGATTTCGAGGCACCGGTGAACTGGAGATGCATTTCGTAGAGTTCTCGCTGCGGACCGGAAAGTTCGGTTCCGTTTATCTGCTCGTAGACTTCCAGATAGGTCGGCAGATCGGGGAATGTCGCGTCCCGAACGATGTTGCCGTCAGCGTCGAGATCGCCATACGAGAAGATCGGTACAACGGTGCCATTTTCGACCATGGCGGAATAATCCTTGCGGTAGGCTGCCGATGACGCAAACGCCAGGGTAATTTCACCGCGCTCCACGGCAATCCGGGCCGGGCCACCGCTGACACCCCAGACAGGTGTCACCGTCAGCCCCAGACCGTCAAAGCCGAGCAGCCGGAATATGGACAGACCGCGCACGCTGTGGTCGGCATATAGCAGTTCCACATCCTGCAACGCCTCGATATCCTGCGGACCGGTGGCACCGGTGTCGGTATGAACCAGAGCGACTTCACGCTGGGGCGTCAGGATGAGCGGCCGCCATTCCTTGAGTTGGAATTGCGCCGCCGGATCTTCGAACAGCCAGTTCAACTGAGTTGAGACAGTCATGGCGATCAGCGTCGTTCCGTCGGGTTCTGCGCGGGCTTCGAACTGGTTCGCTCCCGGCATGCCGCCGGCTCCGGGGATGTTGCTGACGATGACGGTTGGATTGCCGGGCAGGTGCTCGCTAAGCTTGCCGGCAAAGAACCGGCCATACACATCGGTTGCCCCTCCCGCCTTAAACGGAACGATCAATTCGATCCGTTCGCCTTCGAAATCAACCGTTTCCTCCTGGGCTTGGGCGGGGCCCGTCATCGCGGTGCCGAGCAGTATCGTCGTGGCCGCAGCCAATAGGTTTAGTTTCATTCTTCTTCTCCTTTTTGAGTTTAGTAATTTCAGTGTTTTACGTCTCAACTTCTTTTTTTCGACCCGGTCCGGGTTTTCCCCGGATGGCCGTCGCATGGGCTCGGCGCTCAAATACGCTTTAGTCCCAGCATCTCGCGTGCCTGTGCGGGCGTTGCCGCCGGGCGACCGACGGTTGCGCCCAATGTTGCGACACGCTCCACCAAATCGGCATTCGACCTGACTGATTGGCCATCCACGCCCAGCAGACAGTCCTCGAACCCGACACGGCAATGTCCGCCCAGGCCCAGAGCCAAAGTTTGCACCAATGCATGGTTCGTGGTGCCCTTCGCCGCCCACCAATGGGCGCCGTCGGGCAGGCTGGATGACAGGCCCAGTATATGTTGCGCCGCTGCGTGAGGGCTCACTTCATGCTTGAGAAACAGGCCGACGCAGGGGTGCCGCAGATCCTTGATGGACTTGCAGACCTCAATCAGGCGGTCGATCATCTCTTGATCTGACGCGTCAAATTCGGGGCACACGCCGCCCGCAATCATCGCCTTTGCCATCTTTTCGACGCGGCGCCCAACATCTGATCCCTGCTGCGGTCCGACATCCCGCAAGGCCAGCGACGCCATTTCCGGCGCAAGGCTGACCGGTTCGAGCGCCTGTTCCACCGTCATGCCGCGCGTGCCGGTGCTCAGCTGAACAATGATATCGCAACGCGCTTTGATCCGGTCGTGGATGTCGCGGTAGGTCTCAAGATCCTGGGTCGGGTTTCCGTCCGCATCGCGCGCGTGCAGATGGGCGATGGACGCCCCGGCCTGTGCGCATTCCACGACCGTGTCGGCTATTTGCTTTGGAGTAAGCGGGACAGCAGCGTGATCCTTGCGATTGCACCACGCGCCAAGCGGCGCCACGCAGATGATGTTGGGTCGGCTCACCGGAAGTCCTCTGTTTTTTTCGGTTCCTGCCGTTCGGACCACCATTTGCGCAGAACCCCCTTGGAGCCACCCACCGCGATGATATCGCGCAGGTTGCGATCAAGCGGCGGATAGGTTCGGGATTCGCCGCTCGCAAGGTTCTCGACACGCCCTGTCGCAAAATCGACCTCGATGCCGTCGCCGTCTTCAAACAGGTCGGACACCCCTTTGCATTCCGTCATCAACGCCAGCCCGCTGCTGATCCCGGCACGAAGCGAATTGTAAGGCATGTTTTCGCAGATCACGCCGATCCCCATCGCTTGCAGCGCGATGAACCCCTGCGCATGTGGCTTTCCACTCGCGAAATCAGCGCCACCCACGACGACATCCCCTGCGTTCGCCCGTTCCGCAAACCCCGGGCGGATGTCTTCGAATAGATGGAGGATCAGTTTGTCAGGGTCGGTAACCCGCCCGATCGCCAGGCGAAAGGGAATAAAGCCATCGTCCAGCGGCACACCATCACCAAACTTGTGCGCCTGACCCCGGTAAATCCAGTTCATCCTGTCACCTTCCCGCAACGATCGGACGGGGGTCGCTGATCACGCCCGCCACTGCGGAGGCGGCAACGGTCGCCGGGCTTGCCAGAAATATGTCTGCATCCTTGGCGCCCATGCGTCCAAAGTTGTTGACGGCTGCAGTGCAAATCGACGTTTCGCCAGAGCCTAACGGCCCCATCGTTCCGCCAGCGCAAGGCCCGCATCCGGCGGGAAGCACGATGGCACCCGCCTTGCGGAAAATGTCGCCCAGCCCTTCGCGCTCCATGCGCGCGATGGTGGCGGTGCTGCCCGGTGTTATCAGAAACCGCGTTCCGGGCGCGACCGTCCTGCCCCTGAGAATGTCTGCAGCGACCGCAAGGTCGTTGAACGTGCCTGACCCGCAGGACCCCAGATAAGCGTGATCGACGGCCCGCCCAAGGTCGGTTGAGGTCAAATCCACGGTCGTCTCTCCACCCGGAAGAACGGCTTGCGGCACAAGCTTTGACAGATCAATCGACAATTTTTGTTCGTATTCCGCGTCGTCATCGGCGGCCACGGTGTGGCCTCTGCCAATCCCCCGGTCGCTGTACCAACGGGCCGTCTGCTCGTCCGGCGTGAAATAACTCGCGCACAGGCCGATTTCGGTCAGCGTGTTGCAAAGCGCGATCCGTTCCGCCACCGGCATATGCGCAAGCGCGGGACCGTGAAACTCGATTGCCCGGTAGTCATAAGTGCCATACAGACCGGCCGTAAAATCCGCCGCAAGGCGGAACCCGAGATCGCGGGCCATGACACCCGCAGCCATCTGTCCCGCCAGTTCGATGCGGATCGTGTGCGGCACCTGAATCCAGATAGTGCCTTGGGCCAGCACCGTGATGATCTCGGATCCGGTGCGAAGCGCCAGCGCGCCCACGGCACCGAAATTCGTGCAATGCATGTCATAGCACAAAAGGAACATGCCCGGCCGAACGATGCCTTCTTCCATCGGAAAGATGTGGCCCTGCCCGCCTTGCCCGACGTCATAGAATTTATAGATATTCCATTTTTCCGCGACGAGCCGATTTTGGCGTGCCCGCTCGGCAGCAAGGGGTGTTGCGTGGATCACGTCATGGTCGGTGACGAACATCAGCCGGTCGGGATCGAAAATCCTGTCGATGCCCAACTGGCTCAACTCCCGGTATGCCGCGGCAATATAGCCATCATGCACAATGACCAGATCCGGATCGGGGTGGACGATATCGCCCGGAGCGACCGCATCGACGCCCGCAGCGCGTGCCAGGTGCTTTTCGATCGCCGTCTGACCCATAGCCATCCCCCCCCTTTTTCTAAAAATTGTGCCAACATACGGGACAATATTTCAAATAGTTGTACCAACATGCGGAACACTATGTCAAGGTTGCAGGTCGGCGTTGCGTGCTGCGCGACCACGTTCACGTCTGCCAAGGGGCTGAATTTCCGTGGCACAGTCCGGTCGCTGACTTCGAAGGTGGCAGACGGAACAAAAATCGTGCAAACAGAGCGAGTTTCGCCCCGTTGCACTACTGACTCTCTTGTTTGTACGAGGGGGCCGGGCGGTTTGGTGACGCCGCCATACTGATGACAACACACATTGGACTTTAGACGTAAAGGTACGACCCATGAGTAACAAACCGGCACGAATTGAAGGGTCACGTGGCAAAGGCGGCGCAGCAGGCAAGACACTTGATGTCTTGAAAGCGTTTGCCGATGGCCAGGAAGCATGGGGAGTAAGGGAGTTGGCCGCAGCGCTCGAACTGCCGACGAGTTCGGTTCACCGATCTCTCAAAATCCTTCAGGAATACGGCCTTCTTGGCCGCGATGACGTATCCGGACGCTATCGGCTCGGCAATGAATGGCACCGATGGTCCGCTCTTTCGCGCCGTCAGTTCCGTTTGCCCGGACTGGTCCGTCCGGTGGCTCAAGCGCTTGCATCCGAAATCGACAGCACGGTTTGGCTCGCAGTGTTCGATCCTTCCGGCCCGCATGTATGGGCTGCCTTTGAAGCGTCTGCGGGTACGGTGGAATCCGCAGTTCAGATCGGGCTGGAAGAACCTCTGACAGCGGGTGCCGCCGGATTGGCAGTGCTGGCCAATACCGCGCTGGCCACTCCCGCAGAAACTGGAAATCTCGACATCTCCGAACGGTTCGTGGCGGAATTTGCGCAATTGGCAGAGCACGGCTATCTCTGCTACACGGACGACAACGACAACTTTTCGGTCAGTCTGGCAGCACCGATCCTGAACGCACAACGGCAACCGCTGGGCAGTCTGGTTGTCACAATGCCTGCGCGACAGTTCAGCCCGGAGCGCTCCGCCCAGGCAGGCGCGGCCGTTGCATCAGCCGCCCGGCGCATTTCCATGACCTTTGCAACGCGTTTCCTGACCGGCAGTGACGCGGCAAGTTCGCAACCCGGCATGCAGACTTTGGCGAATATCCTCCGGGTCAGGAACAAGCGGCTCGAACTTACTCCATGGCGCAGCGGCGGCAGCGACAAACTGCGCGAAATCAATGACGGTTGCGCTGCCTATGCCACGGCAGTGGGAAGTGCCTTGAATGATGCAAGGTCCGGGGTCGCCCCCTATCCCCAGCCGCTCGATCGTCTACGGACCGTGATGGCACTGGCACCGCTCCAACTCCATATCCTTGTAGCGGCAGACTTGCCGCCGATATCATTCTGCGATCTTGCTGGCCTGCGTGTTTCTGCCGGAGAGAGGGACTACGCCACCGCTGTGCTTTATCTCCGATTGATGGAGGAAGCCGGAATCGGGGAAAGTGACTTCGAGCGTTTGGGCGGCGGATGTTTTTTCCTGGATTACAAGGAAAGCAACCGTCTGTTTCAGCAGGGGCGGCTGGATGCACTTGTCTCGCTGAACGCCGCGCCCAATCCGCGGTACCGAAACCTGGCACGCAAACGGCCCTTCCGGCTTCTTGGATTGGAGGACGATCTCATCTCTCGGGCTATGGAGAAAAGCAGTGGCTTGCACAGAGGGACGATCGCAGCCGGGCTCTACACCGGACAGCCCGACGCCATTTCGACCGTTGCATCGCCGCTTGTAATCGTCACCACGCAGGATCGCGAGGACGACGAAGTTCATGATTTCGTTCGGGCCGCAAGTGATCATGCAGAAGAGTTGGCACAAATGAAGCCAGGATTTACGATCCAGAACCCGAACACGGTCTTGCCTGGCTGTCTTGTGCCAATGCACCCCGGAGGGGCCCGTTTCTTTGCCGAAAACACGACTCGGACCCGAAAAGTTGACACATACGGAAGCACCTGAATTTGGAGACAACGCGACCCTCATCGGACGTCCTGCGCGATGTCGAACAATTCTGCACGCTTCTGCGCCTGCATATCGACAACACCGGAAACGACTATCTGAAATGGATGACCAGCCAGAAGGAAGAAGCGGCTGAGATTTCGTAGAGCGGCAAACGACGCCGACTGTTGCTTGCTGGTATCTGCAGAATTTGGCCGGATCGTGCGCATGGTCTGCTGTGCGGGGGTAAGTTCAAAGGGTTGTTCGGCAAACCTGCATCAAAGTCTTCGTTCGAGAAATAATTTCAACCATGCTGTTTCCAGGCCACCACCCTGCCCTACAACTTTTTAGCTGACTTCGCCTCCTCGGTTGAGTTTTCGTTCAACAGCGTTGCGATCTCTGCGCCGAGCCGTAACTCGTTGACCTCGCCAAAATGATGCGCGCGCAGAGTGCCCGCCTTGTCGATCAGGAGCATGCTGGGCGTGCCGCGCAGATGGAATGCTTCCATTGTCTTTGGAATTGGCCCAGTCCCAACGGCATCTACGCCGACAGGGAAAGTGATCCGGTACTCGTATAAAAACGCGGCAAGAGATACCGGTGTCATCGCTTCGTGATGCTCAAACACGGTATGCAGCCCAAGAACAGTCACAGCGTCGGATGCAAAGGTCTGCTGCACCTTCTGTGCCAGAGGCAATCCGTGCAAGACACAGCCTGGGCAGAGCATTTGAAACGCCTCGATCAAAACGACCTGACCACGCAGGCTATCGAGGTCGATGTCTTTTTCCGTGTTGAACCATTGCGAAACCGAGAGTTCTGGAGTGGTCATCGGGAGGTCTCCAAAGGTGTGGCTGGAGATGGGCCGCGTGAACCGCAGCCCCATTCGGGTTAGTTCAGTTTGCCGGGCAAGCTCAGATCGCCGGAGGCAACGTCAAAAACATCAACCACGCAAAGCAGTGGCGCATGCACGTTTGCATTCACACGCAATGCCGAGGTGAGGCCGTCATATGCGACAGCTTCCAATTCCAAGTCACTGTTGAAGGCCACGTTAACCACAATTTCAGGCCCATCAAACAGCGGAGTAAAACCGGGGCTATCGAGAAAGATTGGAAATCCAGGCCATGTTGCCGGTAACTTTGGTGACGTCCCCTCGGGAATATCACGGACGGCCAATATACCAGGGCCGCAGGCGTCTGTCGGGGTCAGAACGACCCAGTGGCTGTGCCAAACAACGCCGTCGTTTGTCGGATTGCCGTCCAGATCCTCATCAAAAAGTGGCGTGTCGTCAAAGTTCGGATGGCTGGTTGCTGCCAGGGCAAGGATGCCTGTCCCGCCTTCAAACCCAACTGATGATGGATCAAGCGAGGTTGGCCAGACGTAGGCCAAGACCTCTGCCCCGCCCACAGCGCCGGTCGCCGTGGGAACATCCGCACCCGCAACACCCTTTGTGGTCATGTGGAAGGTAACCACGTTGCCGTCGCGATGGGCGTGAGCGGCCAAGATATCGAACGATGCGGTCCTGGTGGTGTCCGCATCCGACAGGATCGCGCCGACTTGGTCAATAGCATGGGTGCCCTCGGCGAACGCCGGACCGGTTGCCAGGGTCAGTGTCGCGAGCAGAGCAAAGAAACGATGGGTCATGTGAAGTCCTCTCAATGTTACCGCCTCACTCTTAGTATCGAGTCGAAACTATTGCAATAGTTATTTCGACTCGATACTACCTGACCATGGAACAAGACCTATATATCCGGGAACTGATCAATCGCCTTGCACGCCTCGATGCCGCGACAGCGTGGGGCGGTGATCTGAACCCCACCCAACGCGCCGTTTTGGAATATCTTGGGCGGGCCAACCGGTTTTCGCGCAGCCCGTCGCATGTGGCCGAGTATCTGGGGACCACGCGCGGGACCATGTCGCAGACATTCAAGTCGCTGACCCAAAAGGGCTACGTGACCGAACACCGATCAACGCTTGATAAGCGCGCGATTAGCTTTGAATTGACACAGACTGGAAAGGACATTGCAATTGCACAAAATGCGCTGACGGGGGCGTTGGCTGATTTCCCGGGTGGCGAAAAAGACAGGTTATTGGAGTCCCTAAGGGCCGTGCTTGGGGATGTGCTGTCGCACAATAGGGGTCGTCCGTTCGGGATTTGCAAATCATGTATTCACCATGAAACCTCATCAAATGGCGGCTATTGCACGTTGCTGGCAGAACCGCTGCTTCCCTTCGAGACAGATCAAATTTGCTTTGAGCAGGTAGCGACATGACCGATACAGATTGCTCGACGCCAAATTCCATGATGTCATTCTGAGTTACGGCAACAACCCCTATCTGACTGCAGCCTATAACCTCATCTCGACAAAAAATCGGGGCGTTGCGCACCCGCGCCCAGGATTTCGACAATGTGGTGAATAATTCACTGAAAACCCATGCCAGACTGCATGGTCTGATCGAAAGTGGCGATGTCGAACAGTTCTGCAAGCTTCTGCGCCTGCATATCGACAACACCGAAAACGACTATCTGAAATGGATGACCAGCCAGAAGGAAGAAGCGGCTGAGATTTCCTAGGGAGTGGGCCGATAATCGGTCAAATAAGCCATCTGCGGCTTTCTGCGGTTTGCAGAATTTGGCCGAATCTTGCGCAAGGCCTACTGTTCCGACGAATCGACGGCAACCAAAATGAATATCGATTGCCGAAATGGGCGGGAAGGACGTTCGCTGCGACGTGCACTAATGTCTGCTCTGCGGACAAACCGGCCATACGCACTCGTGGTATGCTACTGCCTCTATAATAATCAGGAGCCACCATGGGTTCACCGCACCTACCCAAGCTGACAACCACGCTTCTGCATTTGTACAGCGAAGCCGCACTCCGCAACGCGGATGAACTGCTCGTTGAATCTTTGCTCTTACGTGACCATGACCACATGGCACGGGCCTACTTCTTGGCCGTCTCTTGTATTGAAGAAGCGGGTAAGGCGCTGCTCACTTTCGATTCCCAGCACCGCAACCTTACCGATCCAGCAGTTTGCAAGAAGCTGAAAGCGTCGATGGAAAACCACGGGCAAAAGATCAACTACGCATTGAGTATTTGGGCCTTTAGTAGCCCTGATCCACGCGAAGCGCTGAGGGTGGCGCTTGATCTGACCTTTCACCTTAAAAACGGGCGCGAACCGTCAATGTATAGCGATTTGAGGAACGACCCAGAACGGGTGCAAACGCCGCGTGAGATCGTCCGGGCTACCGCTGCGCGGGACTGTGTCAGGCTTGCCGAGAACTGTCTTGCACTCGCACACCGTCACGTCAGTGAGAAAATACCAGCCAAGTTCACGACCGCTCACGATAGGCTCTTCACAATGAAGCCCGGCAAGTTTCAGGAAATGCTCAGCGCGGAAGACTTTTGGTGGTACTACATCTCGCGCATGGAAGCAGGCCAGCAAGACATCGCGGAGGCAGTACTCGGATATGAGCGGGATCACATCAAGACTGGCACGCCGTTTCGTCCTGCGTAGTAGACGAAGAATGTAGTTCGTGGCCACCGTTGCAAACTGCAACAAAGGGCTCCTTGCAGCCTTTCGCTGCGGTTGACATGAAGGTCGGCAATGGGCCGTCAAAACCACAGATTAGCGATAGTAGACCTTAGCTCCAAGAGCGGGGGTCGACAAGGAAGGTTCAAGGATTATAATCTTGCGCGTCTTCTGAAATGGCAGTGGTGGACACGTCTTCAGCCGACAATCTGTCTTCCTTGATCTTTGGTGCCTGCTTTTGCCATGTCGTCAAATATGAGCCGACGTCGCCATAGAAAGTTGGCACCAATTCTTCGAGATCAATTATGAAATTGGACTGTTGTGTGAATCTGGCTCCCAGTCGTTTGGAACGGAAAACATGGAAGCTGTGCGGTGACAAATGGTTCTTGGCCTCTGCCGCTAGATGAGGGTTCTTCCGTAAGTCTGCAACCAAGTGCTGTGTGGGTTCGGATTTACCAGGCCACAACAAACGCAAATAAAGGTCTTCCAGCTTGTCCGTCCTAATTTGCCGTAAGACCCAATTGACGCGCGCTTTGGTTGATACTTTATCCTCAGGAGCGCGCAGCGTCATGCCGACGTCCAGGCTTCTACGATTAATATCTGCAACAACCGAAATTGGCGCAGCAGCGTTGGGAACTTCGAGTTCTGTTTGCAGCTGATGTTTCTCTCGAAGTGTGCTCAATTCGTCCTTTAACCGCGCAGCACCATCAGATTTGTGTTTGCGGCTTAGTCGTTCTGCCACGTTCGTTTCTGTCATCCGGCTTAAGATAAGAGTAAGATCTCGGATTTCCTGCTGCCATGCGGCAATCACGGATACGGCATCTGTTGATTTAGAAGGAATAATACCACCGCTCGACACTAGCTTGTTCAGTTCGCCCCATTCCTTCGGCATGCGGTCGAAGCCTTTCACGCCAGCACTCTCGTGCGTCAAAAAGCGACGCAATTCGTTCAGCAGCAACCGTTGATCGACATCTGACACAGTGTCCTGGCTTAGAAGAAGGTCCGCTTCTGTCAGGATGTGCATCCAAGACCAATGGAATACAGGAACTCTGGATCTGCTCTTAGTTACTTCTGCCACAGGGTGCGTCGATGGAGTTGTTGAGAACTGATTGGATATCGAGATCACACAATCGATAGCGTTATCCTTGGCTAATTGGCGGTACTTCTCGATCTGCCCGGCATTTAGTTCACTTGAACCAATTTTCGCCTCAACTAAAGCTCTCCATTCACGGCTGCCTGTACGCAACACGATCAATCCGTCTGGGCGATCCTTTAGTTTTAGGGGGCGGTTCTTACATACAACTTCGGTGTAGGTTGCGATCTTTGAGCGAACACTAACTTTTTGACCCAAGCTCCTGAGGAGTGATGCACCGAATTCATCCACCTTTGCCATACAGGCCAGCACAATTGATGTCGTACGGCCTTCCTTTGAGGTAGTGGATAGAACTGGGAACAATCGGGCTTGCTCACCTTGAACGAGATATTCGGGAAGTTGCTCAGACATAATTGATCCATACAATTGATGGCATCATAAGAGCCCGTCGTATCTCTTCAGTCAATTCAGCACTTATGTTCCTGATGGATGATATTCACAAATAGTGGATGCTTCGATATCCTCGAATGTCAGCAATGCGGAAGCTGCGCTGCGGCGTCTGGTCAACTGGCGAATGCCTGGTAAGGGCCGGAAGTGACGATCAGCTTTAAAAATCGAAGGTCCAAGAAGAATTCGGAGCTGTCATCAGGCTCATATCCTCGGATGACTGCTTTCTTAATGCTGACCAGTTGTAAAGATGACCGAGAATGGTCTTCGAAGCTATCGCCGCGCCGCAATGGTATTGTCTTGGTCATAAAGCCAAGTTGACCCATCACACCTTCAAGTCTCCGCCCAACCCCGCGCAGTCAGCGCGCTTCAACACCACCGCCAAGATCTTTCGGCTTCATTCGTGAGACAAAGGACGAGATAGCCTCGACCTCCTCCAGGGTCAGGATCAGCGGAGCGATTGGTGGCGGGCGGGCCGGGTCGAAGGGCTCGGTAATGCCTTCAATCTGGGTGAAGGCCGGGTGCGGATTGATGGACCAGAAAGCGGGGAAACTGGTAGCCCATTTCGGCATCCCTCTCATAGCCCCGAATGAAGGCGTGGAGCCGATACCGCCGAACGGATTGCGGCTGTCGATAACATGGCAGCGCCCGCAATGCAGCAGCGCCAGTTTTGATCCGAGGTCGGCATCGCCTTCGATTTTGACTTTTTGCGCTTTAACAATTTTTTTGGCACCTGGGGTGAACATCTGAGTGCCATCGGGTTTGAAACTTTCTATGGCCGAACGCCCCGGAACACTTTGCAGCCAGGCCTGAAGGCTGCTGATCTTTTTGCGGTGCTCAGGATCGCCCGACAGCATAGCAAGATAATAGGGTTCACCTTCAGCCGAACTCATCACGGCGACGCCCCCCTCTGCATCGGGCAAAAGGCTTGCCTCGCCCTCACCTCCCTCAGGCACCGCCTCAACACGAATTCTGGATTTGAAGCGAAACCTCGGCAGCAGATGCCGGATCAGGCCAGTGTCGATCAGCCGTTGCGGCACGATGAGCCGCAGATCGGCCTGCTGTGCGCCCGCGGATTGCGGCTTTTGCAGCCCTATAAACAGGATTGCGACTAATAGACGTCCTATCACGCAGCTGACAGGCATTTCCCTCTCCCGAGATTTTCGCTACACCTTACAACAAGACAGGCGACACTCAAATTCGTGGCTCAGCGATAGCGGTCTCTGTCAACAAAGGGAGAACATTATGGACAGTGAAGCTTTCAACATGTCCCTTCGCAAATTTCTGAAAAAGGTCGGCGTGACGTCGCAGCAGGAAATCGAGGAAGCGGTGCGTGCCGCCCGGGATGCGGGCACGCTTGGCAGCGGGCCGCTCAAAGCGCGGATGGTGCTGACGCTGGACGGGGTCGATCTGGAACATGTGGTCGAAGGTCAAATCACACTGACGGATGCTCAATGAGCGAACCGACACTGGAAGCGGTGCGGGCCGCTCTTTCCAGAATTATCGATCCTGCCAGCGGGGAAGATATCATCTCCACAGGTCAGGTTCAGGGCCTCGGCGTCAATGGCGAGCGTGTCAGCTTCATTCTTGAAGTCGATCCTCAGCGCGGATCGGCGATGGAGCCGTTGCGCAAGGCAGCGGAAGAAGCGGCAAAATCCGTGCCCGGCATTGTCGCGGTGAATGTCGTCATGACCTCCCATGCCGCGCAAGGCCAGGCAAAGACGACACCTCCTCCTGCTGCCAAAGGAGCGCCTCCGGGATTTCCAATCAAGCCGCCCAAACCGCTTGAGGGCCAGTCAAAACGGGTTCCGGGGGTTGACCGGATCATCGCAATCGCCTCGGGCAAGGGCGGCGTCGGCAAATCCACAGTCGCGGCAAATCTGGCGGTGGCGCTGGCGGCGCAGGGCAAACGGGTCGGCCTTCTGGACGCCGATGTCTATGGCCCCAGCCAACCGCGCATGCTGGGGGTGTCTGGACGGCCCTCCAGCCCCGATGGCCATATCATTCTGCCGTTGCGCAACCACGGTGTGACGCTGATGTCGATCGGATTGATGACAGGCGAGGATGAAGCCGTGGTGTGGCGCGGTCCAATGCTGATGGGCGCCTTGCAACAAATGCTCGGGCAGGTGCAATGGGGACGGCTGGACGTGCTTCTGGTCGATCTGCCGCCGGGAACCGGTGACGTGCAGATGACGCTTTGCCAGAAAGCGGAAGTCGATGGGGTGGTGATTGTCTCGACACCCCAGGATATTGCCCTGATTGACGCCCGCAAAGGCATCGACATGTTTCAGAAAATGAATACACCGATCCTCGGCATCATCGAAAACATGTCGTCCTTTGTCTGTTCGACCTGCCAGACCGTGCACCATCCGTTCGGCCATGGCGGTGCCAAGTTGGAGGCTGAAAAGCTTGGTGTTCCTTTCCTTGGAGAAATTCCGCTGGATCTGGACATCCGGATTGCCAGCGATGGCGGCGCGCCGATTGTCGCTTCTAAACCGGATAGCCCACAAGCAAGGGCATTCTGGGAGGTTGCTGAAAACCTGTTGAACTTGGACGCGCTGAAATGATCATCGGCCAGCCTGATCCGGACACACCACAGTTTCCGCCGATGTTCCGGGGCGAGGCGCTGCGGGCGGACCTTGATCCCTTCGCAAAGGCAATTTCGGCGGCAATGCGGGGGATCGATCCGGGCCTGATCGTCTGGTCTGAAGACAGAACCATGGCCAGAGCAGCCCTGGTGCTGGCACCTGAAGAACCGCTTGAAAAAGCAATCGGCGCTGTGTTTGCCGGCGAATTGGGCCTCGCCGACAGTCTTGGCGCGCTGGCCCCGCCGGAAGTCGCGGTGCATTTCCGCTGGCCGGACCGGATCAAGGTCAATGGAGCGCTGTGCGGACGCCTCAGAGCCGCAGCATCGACAACCATACCCGGCGCGGAACCGGACTGGCTGGTGGTGGCTATTGAAATGCCTGTGCTGCCAGTGGGCAACCGCGAACCGGGCCAAAGCCCGGATCAAACCACATTACTTGAAGAGGGCTGTGGAGACATTACCATTCCCCAACTGATTGAAAGCTGGTCAAGACACACGCTGGTCTGGATCAACCGTTATATGGATGATGGCTTTGCGCCGCTGCACGCAGCCTGGCGAGCGAAATGCGACACTCTGGGTGAAGTGGTACAGAGCCCGCGTAAAGGCGTTTTCATGGGGCTTGATGAATTGGGCGGCATGCTGATCAAAAATGAAAGCGGCACAGATATCATACCCCTCACCTTTATACTGGAGGCAAAGGCGTGAAGCTTGCCCGGACCATCCGTTTCGACGATTCTGATCTCAATGTGTTTGAAACCACTGCGCAGCTGGATGAGTGGGCTGTGTCAGGCGCTTTTGAGTTTTCCAACTGGACGGAAGCCAATCTTGCCGGCAAGGCCAGACAGGCTTTTTCCAATGGCTGGCTTGGGCTGGAGACATTCGGCAGATCCACATTTGCCGCTGTGACAGCAATCAGCGAACGCGAATATGACGACCTGATCGACCAGCTGTCGGCGCATTTCGTCCAGCGCTATGGTGCCCCAAGCCTGGACATGGCGCGCGGACCCGCCACTGAGGAAATCGCCCATATGCGCCAGATGTGCGAGGACCATGAAGACAATACGCTTCTGATCGTCGAACGCGAACTGGTCGATACGGGCGTGAAGGAGCGCTTCCGGGTTCTGAAACCGCAAGATGCCGATCTGGCGCAATTTGCCGTCCATGGCGACATCGAATAAGGCCCGGCCGGACGCAATACGGGCCCGGTTCGAAGCTGACATTCTGATTCAAATGAGACAGCTTACCGACTGATTTGAAAGAGAAACTCAGATACATTACCTCCCGTCAGAGGCCAAGGATCTTCTTGATCTGGGCGTGGTCGGTTGACCCACCGGCAAAATCATCAAACGCCTTTTCGGTGACATGAATGATGTGATCTGCGATGAAGGGCGCGCCTTCCGCTGCACCCTGTTCGGGGTGCTTCAGGCAGCACTCCCACTCCAGAACCGCCCAGCTGTCATAATTATATTTCGCCAGCTTTGAAAAAATCCCGGCAAAATCCACCTGGCCATCGCCAAGCGAGCGGAACCGCCCTGCCCGGTTCTCCCAGGACTGATAGCCGGAATAGACGCCCTGGCGGCCATCGGGATTGAACTCCGCATCCTTGACGTGAAACGCCGAGATTCGTTCGTGATAAATATCGATGAAGGCCAGATAATCCAGTTGCTGCAGCAAAAAGTGCGAGGGATCATAATTGATCATGCAGCGCTTGTGGCCTTTGAGCTGCTCCAAAAACATTTCAAAGGTAACGCCGTCAAACACATCTTCGCAGGGATGAATCTCATAGGCGACATCGACGCCGTGATCCTCATAGACATCGAGAATCGGCTTCCAGCGCCGCGCCAGTTCGGCAAAGGCTTCTTCAATCAGACCGGCCGGGCGCTGCGGCCAGGGATAGATGTAGGGAAAGGCCAGTGATCCGGTAAATGACACCGACACATCGAGACCGAGATTGCGCGAGGCCACTGCAGCCTTCTTCATCTGGTCGACAGCCCATTCCTGCCGGGCTTTCGGATTGCCGTGAACTTCAGTCGGCGCAAAAGCGTCGAACTGGCTGTCATAGGCGGGGTGGACCGCAACCAGCTGGCCCTGCAGATGGGTCGACAATTCGGTAATCTCAACGCCGGATTGCGCACAGATACCTTTCACTTCATCACAATAGGTTTGGGACTCCGCCGCCTTGTCCAGATCGAACAGGGAGCTGACAAAGGTCGGGATCTGCACACCCTTATAACCCAGATCGGCGGCCCATCTGGTGATGTTCGGCAAAGTGTTGAAGGGTGCTGCATCTCCGGCAAACTGCGCCAGAAAGATTGCCGGGCCTTTTATCGTCGTTGCCATTGCTTACTCCTGAAAATTCGTGTTGGCCGGATTG
Source organism: Pararhizobium sp. IMCC3301 (assembly GCF_030758315.1). Lineage (NCBI taxonomy): Bacteria > Pseudomonadati > Pseudomonadota > Alphaproteobacteria > Hyphomicrobiales > Rhizobiaceae > Pararhizobium > Pararhizobium sp. IMCC3301. Next base: position 4,334,473 of record NZ_CP132336.1, on the reverse strand, counting down.
CATCGATCAACAAAAACACCAAACAATGATCACTACAAGACGCTGTGCTATTGATCATAGATCTGCCGTCCGGGGAACGACAACATTTTCGACCAACCGGGCGTCAGCATGAGTTGAAATTCAAGGACAATGCCTATGCCGCGGCAGCCTGCCATCTGGACCCGAATGAGACATGTCGTGCGCACCGCGCCGAGACTTTCCGTTGCCTTTCTGATCGTCACTGGACTGGTTGTATTTTTGGCAATTCGCCTCGTGGTGTCCACACTTTATTGGGAACAGCATCGAAATGAGCCCATTCAACCCTGGATGACGCTGAACTACGTGTCCCGCTCCCATTCCGTGCCGAAAGATTATCTGGCCGATGCACTGGATTTGCCCCCGGATCTGCGGAAACGGGTTTCACTTGCTGAAGTGGCGGCGCGGAGGGGACAGAGTGTTGGAATTCTGACCGCAGAGATGTCCGCGATCATTGCCGCTTACCATGAGGCGGAACTTCGGCAGGTTGACCGATGAGTGACTGGGTGCTTGGTCTTTTGCCGCAATATGGCATTCTCGCGCTTTTCTGTCTGACGTTCGGCAGCTGCCTTGGAATTCCAATTCCGTCAAGCTTCGCGCTGCTGTTGGCAGGGTCTTTCGCCGCCGTCGGGGATTTTGACCTCATCGCTGTGCTCAGTGCGGGCTTGTCCGGTGCCATTGCCGGAGATCAGGCAGGATATTTTCTAGGCCGCTGGAAAGGCCGTGCCGTGCTGCAATATGCCAGTGCGCGACCATGGCTTAAAACGCAAATCAGGGAAGCCACCGGATTCAGCGCGCGCCGCGGCGTCTGGGCGGTGTTTTTCTCCCGCTGGCTTGTCAGTCCGCTTGGACCCGCGATCAATCTGCTGTCCGGATCATTGCCTATGGTCTGGTGGGGATTTGCGCTGGCCAGCATGGCTGGCGAGCTGGTCTGGATTGGGATGTATGCCGGGCTTGGATATGCATTCAACACACAGATTCAGCTGATAGGCGACCTTCTTGGCAACATGGCATGGTTGCTGGCGGCACTCCTGATCATGATCCTGCTGGGACGCCGTATTCTCAGACATGTGAACCATTCAGGCGTGAAAATTCCGTAGAATAGTTTTATGCTTTCGCATCCCGCTGCGCGATCCAGTCATGATCGGGATGATTTTTGAAGCGCCATTTGCGCAGCGGCCCGGCCATGACATTCAGATAGTACATTTCATAGCCGTAAGGGCTGCCGCAAGGATGATGCCCTTTGGGCACCAGCACGACATCGCCGTCAGAAACCGCCATGGTTTCATCGAGGCTGCCATCTTCGGTGAAAACCCGCTGAATGCCGTAGCCCTGTTTTGGATTGAGCCGGTGGTAATAGGTCTCTTCCAGATAGGTCATCTCCGGAAAATTGTCCTCGTCATGGCGGTGTGGCGGGTAAGAGGACCAGTTGCCCTGGGGCGTGAACACTTCGGTGACCAGCAGACTGTCGGCGATATCCCGCTCTTCCATTGCAATTGGATGGATGAACCTTGTATTGGCACCCTTGCCGCGCTCTTCAAAGCCGATATCGGTGATGCGCTGCGCCGGATAGTTGCCCTTGCCGGGCGCGCTGCACACTGCCAGTTCGCAGCGCGTGGTCGCGGTTGCGCTCCAGTCCTGGCCATTGGGTATGTAGACGCAATGCGGTTTGCCGCGTTCAAAAACACTCATCCGCTCACCCAGTTCGCCGAAGTCCTGTCCGGCGCCCGAGATGGTAGCCTTGCCTTCCACCAGAACCAGAATGACCTCCCGGTCACCGCTGTGTTCTGCAACACTGTCCCCCGGCTCCAGCCTGTGCAAGGCAAATCCGACATAGCCCCAATCCGCGCTTTGCGGCGTGATATCGTGCACCTTGCCGGTAGTGCCCTGGGGTTTGATATGCAGTTTTGCCATGCGTGTGGTCCTTGAAGCGGTTCAATTTTCGTCGATGGTTGTGGTCTGCCCTGACCTGCGTCTGGCCTTGTCCCAGAGCCGACACAACCGGTCATAACGCCGCGCCATCTCTTCAATGGCCTCTTCATCCGTCAGGGCGGAACGGAACCACTGACGGGCCACATCGGCGAAAATGGTTCTGCCGACAGCAAATCCCTTGACCAGCGGATAAGAGGCTGCAATGGCAAAACTTTCAGCCAATTCAGCTTCGGGCGCATCGAGACCGAGTATCACGATGCCGCGCACATGCGGATCATTGCGGGAGATGGTGTCGCAGGCCGCTGTCCAGGCGGCCTTGCTGCGCATCGGCTCCAGCTTCCACCAGTCCGGAAACACGCCAAGCTGGTAGAAACGGCTGATGATCTCGGCTGTTGTCGTATCGCCAACCGGGCCGACTTTCGAGGGTATCACTTCCAGCAGAAATTCAAGGCCATTGCTGCGGGCGGCTTCCGCAAGCCGCAGGATTGTGGCTTCCTGACCGGCCTTCATCGCAGCAGCATCATCAGGGTGATAGAAACACAGTACCTTGACCACCTGCTCGCGTGGCCACTCGGCCAAGGCTGAGCCATAGTCGAGGCCCAATTCGGCCTCAAGCGCCAATGGCCGGGACCCTGGCAGTTCCACAGGCCGGCCGATCCACAATCCCGAACCGCTGGCGGCATACAGCGCATCGCGGCCAAGCCGGTTGTCACACAGAATTCCGTAGCCAGGACGGCCTTCAGCAACCGTATGGGCAGCCTTGAGGCACAGTTGCTTGAAAACGCCGATTTGAGCATCGTCTGCATTGGCGTCCAGGGCGATATCCTCCAGCTGCGAGCGGTGGTCGAATGCGAAAATGCGGATCTGAGGCCACTCGCCAACCCGGTTGGTCGACCAGTGAATTTGCTCCAGCTCCTGATCCTTGCGCAGCGCCGGATTGCGCACGCCGTGTTCGAAGAAGAACTGCAATTCCTGCCAGCTGGGATAGGCCGGGGCGCAGCCATGACGCGATACGGCAAAGGCGCCGCAGGCATTGGCGTATTTCAACGTTGTCGGCCAGTCTTCATCAGTCAGCCAGCCTTTCAGCAGGCCGGACATGAAGCCGTCTCCTGCGCCCAGTACATTGAAAACCTCGATCGGAAAGCCCGGGCCCGACAACCCGTCATCCAGATTTTTTGCAATCGCTCCATCAAATGCCACGGCGCCCATCGGGCCGCGCTTGCACACCAGCGTTGCTGACGACACCTGACGCACGGCATTCAGAGAAGTCAATGTATCGGTGCTGCCACCGGCGATGTGAAATTCTTCCTCGGTTCCCACAATCAGATCGAACAGATGCAGCGTCGACATCAGCTTCTGCGTCACCTTGGCAGAGGCGACGAACCGGCTTTCTCCCTCGCCGTGGCCGGCCAGACCCCACAGATTTGGACGAAAATCGATATCCAGCGCTGTTTTCAGGCCCTTTTCCCGGGCGATGCGCAGAGCCTTCAGCACCGCCGCCTCGGTTTGCGGGTTGGATAAATGCGTACCCGTCACCGTGACGCAGCGGGCCCGGCCGATAAACTCCGGGTCGATATCGGCTTCACACAGCGCCATATCCGCACAGTTTTCGCGGTAAAAAATCAGGGGAAACTGCTCCTGATCGCGAATCCCCAGCAACACCAAAGCTGTCAACCGCTGCGGATCGGTGACGATGCCGCCGATCTCGACCCCTTCGCCTGCAAGCGTCTCACAAATGAAGCGGCCCATATGCTCATCACCGACACGGGTGATGAGAGCCGATTTCAAACCGAGCCGCGCTGTTCCAACCGCCATGTTGGTCGGAGAGCCACCGACATATTTGTTGAAGGAGCGCATGTCCTCAAGGCGACCACCGATCTGTGCGCCATACAAATCCACCGACGAGCGTCCTATGGTGATGACGTCGAGCATTGATCTTCCCTTCCGCTGCTTTTGACACAGAGTTAAAGCATTCGGCCGTTTCTGCCCAATATCAGATTTGAGATGAATCCCTCAAAACCGCCATCTTCCAGCTAACTTGCCCTGCGGGCCGCTGCCGTTTCCGCTCCGGCCCGGCGCATGTTCTGACTGTGCATGACAAACACTGCAAGCACGATTACGGCAAAGCCCTGATGCAGGGCACCGGCCCAAAGCGGCACTGCCAGCAACAAGGCGGCTATGCCGATGACCGCCTGAATGCTGACAACCAGCACCACAATCTTTGCGGTTGTGCCTGCAATCCCTGTTTTGGCAAAGCCAATCTGGAAAAGGTGAAACACAGCCAGAGCGAGCAACAGATATGCCACCATGCGATGGGTGAACTGAACTGTCTGGATATTCTCAAACAGGTTCAGCCATCCGCCCGGTGCGTCATTGAGCAGCCCTGAGGGGATAAAGCTGCCATCCATCAAAGGCCAGGTGTTGTAAGTCATGCCCGCATCCAGACCGGCGACCAGACCGCCTGCAAACAATTGCAGGAACAAGAGGATCAACAGCAGCTGCGAAACCAGAAGAACGCCACCGGAGACATATTGATAGCGCTGCGTTGACGCCGGGCCGCGCAGTCCCCGCGCCACCCACAGGGTTGCTGCGAAAATAAAGAAGGCCAGCGTCAGATGAACGGCGAGCCGGTACTGGCTGACATCAACACGTTCTGACAGTCCGGAAAAGACCATCCACCAGCCGACAAAACCCTGCAGCCCGCCGAGGGCAAACAATATCAGCAATTTCGGATAAAGCGGCTTCGGTATGGCTTTGCGCCAGGCAAACCAGACAAAGGGCAGCAGATAAACAAGCCCTATCAGGCGCCCGAAAAAGCGGTGACCCCATTCCCACCAGTAGATAAACTGGAACTCGGCAAGCGACATGCCCTTGTTCTGCAACTGATATTCCGGAATCTGCCGGTATTTTTCAAATTCCTGAAGCCAGTTGGCTTCGTTCCAGGGCGGGATTGCCCCGAGCAGGGGTTTCCACTCTGTTATAGACAGGCCGGAATCGGTCAGCCGGGTTACCCCGCCAATAATCACCATGATAAAAATCAGAAAACAGATCAGGTACAGCCAGAGCCGGATTGCGCCGGTATTGTGCTCGGCGGCGTCTGGTATAGCGGTGGTTTGTGCGGAAACTGTCATTTGCATCTGCCCGTTATTATGCTGCTCGCTAAGTATCGCGCGGCAGGTCTGATGACAAGGGCTCAGTCGGCTTGTTGCACGAGGCCGGGTGGCACCGATCCGGCACATCGGATGGTTCCATCCAAACAGGAAATGGTCTACAGGCTGTCAGCACGAGACATCACAGTTGCGGACCAGAAAAATTGCCCAGACGAATTCGAAAATTGCTTGGAACAATCGTGCTCGTTGTTTTCGTTGTGGCTTATTCCCTTATCGTGATGAAACTTGCATCGGCAACCCTGCCAACTATCGGTGGATTGGGGCAGTTGGGATTTTATATATTTTTTGGTTTGATCTGGGTGGTGCCGGCAGGCGCTATAATCTGGTGGATGCAGCGCCCTGGCGCTCCAGGCCGCTAGATTTCCGGAATATTGTGCCCAATCCGGCCCTACGGCAGATATAAGGAAAACCGCTGATCAGAGCGCGCAACGCCCTGATATCCTGGTAGTGTCCGTTCACCGACACTCTGGGCAGTGCCGTAAGATGCTCCTTGCCATCACCTTTCAGAATTCCGCCGCGTGTTGTCACGGCGGTGGCAAAGCCCAGTTGCTCGACCATGTCGAACATGGTTTTCTCAACCGCATCGCTGCCGCCATATGGATAGGCGAAGTGTTCGGGAAATCTGCCGAGCTTTTCCTCAATTCGCTCGGCGCCAAGTACAATCTCGGCCCTGGCTTCACTTGCCTTCAGTCTGGCAAGGATGGGGTGGCTCAGCGTATGTCCACCAATCGTGGCCAAAGGACTTTCCGCAAGGGTCTCAAGTTGTTGCCAGTTCATGAAATTGTTGTTCATGAGGGCGTCGACATTCAGCCCGTGCATGGCTGCAAAATCCTGGACTTTCGCCTGCTTTTGCCGCTCGGGCACCATTTTGAACTGGCTCGAAAGTCGCGTGAATGCGCGCCGTTTTTGTTGCAGTGAGCCAAGAACTTCAGCACTGTTTCCACCAAGTGGGCGGGCATCGACGATGGCCCGGCTGGCAATAACCTCCTCCAGTACGACCCACCAGGGCAGTGTCGTGCGATCCACAAACCCGGATGTCACATAGACGGTGAAGGGACAATCGTTGCTGTCAAACACATCCAGGCCGTAGGTCAGATTGTCGAGTGACGCATCGTCAAGTGTTACGACTATGAAACGTCCGGCGCGCGCGCTTGCAAGCCGTTCGGGGATTTCATCAATGGAAATGAATTCCATGCCACGACGCCGTAAATCCGTTAAGGCCTCGTCAACATATTGCGGCGTGACTTCCAGATGAGCATTCGGCTGAAACGGCGTGTTCTTCTGCGGACGGACACGATGCAGCATCAAAATGGCACCGCGACCTCCGGTCCACGGTTCCATGGCATTTGCCAGCCCCGAGGACGAAAGCGTCGCCAGTGCGAATTTGATAAGCCCCCTGCGCAGCATAAATTTTGTCAGGCCGCCATTGGACGGCTGTTCTCCTTGCGGTCTTCGTATCTGTTACGGCGGCCATCGCGCTGTACGGCCACCTCGCCGATCCCTTGCTGGATACCCAGTGCACGACCGGACAACAATTCACGGAGCACGACAAAGCCGATGCTCAGCAGCAACGCGGCGAGCGTGGCGGCAGCAACAAGTATAATGAGACGCGGGCCGGAAGGCTCCAGTGGTGCGTCTGCGGTCTCAATCATTCTGGCTTCGGCAGGCTGTCCGCCCGATCCCTCTCGCGCCAGCAGGGTCCTGTATTGTGCCAGCAGGGTTTCGAGCAATTCCCGTTCAGCGCGTGCTTCACGTTCCAGGGCTCGCAGTTCAACTTCATTTTGCTGAGCGGTGCCGGATTCCAGTTTCTGTGTCGAGAGTAATTCACTGAATTGCGCCACTTCCTGCTCTGCACGGTCTGCTTCCTGTTGCAGACCAGTCAGAACGGAACGCGCTTCACGGGCGATCTGCCGGTCCAGGACAGACCGTTGATCCAGCAGCGCTCGCATGCGCGGATGGCGCGGCAGAAGACTGGCAGACAAATCAGCAATCTGTGCTTCCAGAGTAGCCCGCGACTGGCGCAGGGCCTGAATCAGCGACTGGTTGGCGATGGCAGGCGAGGACAGCAACCGTTCAACGTTGCCATTTGCCTGGTCAAAAACCCTCTGCAATCCCATCAGGGCGCTTTGCGCAAGGCTTCCCCGTGTGCGTGCGTCGGCGAGGCTCTGCGACAGAGTGGCCAGTTGCTGTTGCGGCAATGTCGTGTTGGAGGCCGTGGCAAACAGTCCGGCGCGGCTGCGGAACTGTTCCGCACTGGTTTCGGCCTCGACAACACGTTTGCGCAAAGTTGAAATCTCATTTTCCAGCCAGGCGCGTGCCTGAGTGGTTGCTGTCTGCCTGGCGAAACGTTCGGTCTTAAGAAATTCCTCGATCACACCATTTGCGACCGCAGCCGCAAGAACCGGATCCTTGCTCTCAAACTCAACGAATATGACCCGAGACGTATCGATTGGATAGACCGCCAGCCTCTCCTGGAATTTATCAAGCACTGTGTCTTCAATGCGCTGCGGTTCCGATTCTTCGCCCGGCTCAGGGCGGAATTCAGCTACCTCGACGAGGCCCATGCGGTTGATGACAGCCCGTGCCAGATCGCGCGACCGGATGAGTTGAACTTTCGAATTGATGGCCTCAGCACTTAACCGCAATGACGCATCGGAAACGGAATTGCCTGTGGCGCCTTGAAGGCCGGAAACCTCAGGAATCTCGATCAGCACCGACGCGGTGGCGCGGTATACCGGATCCTGCTTTGAGAGATAATACCACGTTCCTGCAGCCACAATCAGAGCGAACGGCACAGCCCAAAGACACGCCCACAAAATGGCGCGAAAAATTATATAAATATCCAAAACCGGTTCATTAGAAACCGAATGGGAAACCGAATGACTGCTTTTCTGGCCCATGACAACACTAACGACCACTTTGTGAACGGAGCCTCAATAGTCGCAGATGGAAGTAACAACGAAGTTAATGCGCAAATATATCGCAGCGGCCAGACCTTCAGCTTTGGTTAACCGTATTCTGCAATAGTCGGTTAACAAAATTCACAGCACACTTATGATGGAAGAAAGATGCTCAGCACCGGATTCTTGAAGGCAATTGGTATTGCGTTTCTTGCCCTTGTGGTGAGCGGTTGCGCCCGCGAATTGCCGCGGTCCAGCGCGGTGCTCGGTGCGCCGAGTGTCAGTGCCTACCAGTTCGACGCCGGAGACAAATTGCGGATCATCGTATTTGAGCAGGATTCCTTGTCCGGGACATATGAAGTGAACTCCGTGGGCAACATCATGATGCCTCTGGTTGGTGAAGTGCGCGCCAAAGGCGCGACCATTCACAGCCTGGCCAAAACCGTTCGCGCGAAACTAGCGAATGGATATCTGCGTGATCCCGATGTCAGTGTGGAGTTGACGGAATCCCGACCTTTCTTCATTCATGGCGAAGTTACAAGACCCGGCGCATACAGCTTCTCCTCCGGACTGAGCATGGAGCGCGCAATAGCGCTGGCTGGCGGCTTCACGTCCAGAGCAGATACTCAATTTTTTGCAGTCGACCGTGCTGACGGGTCAGGTCATCCGGAACCAATCACTTATCGTCTTGGCCTGCGTGACGCAGTTGTGCCCGGTGATACAATTTATGTGCGTGAACGTTTGTTTTGAGTCACCGGTCAAAGGTTGTTGAAGCGTCATGTCTGAACAGGTTGTCGATCCACTCAAGGGAACCAGCGTTCCCCGGGAGCAGGCTGTCTCCCGACTGATGAAACGCCTCAGCGAAGCTGTCGCGTCCGATGACCTGAAAGACATTGAAGCTGGAGAATTAGGCGATGAGGCGCGACGTGTCGCCTCACAACTCACGGATGATAATATTTCACCCCGAGTGCTGGCAGGCGTCGTGCGGCTGATTGATTTCTGTGCAGTCACGGCCCTTGGTTTTCTGATCTATCTGTTTTATGTGCGGCCGCTGGAGGAATTCACCGGTGTAAGCGCTGGCGATCTGCGTGTGCTGGATATCCGTCATGGCGTGATTGCCATCGCCGGTGGCGTGCTTGCAGTCGTCTTCATTCAGGCGGCCGATGCCTACAGCGTCAGTTCGCTGCGCCTGATATCGAGACAATTGGGCCGGATGCTGGCTGCATGGACCTTCGTATTTCTGGTTTTCGCCATTACCGCGTTTTTCTTCAAACAGAGCGAAAGCTTTTCCCGGGTGTGGTTCGGAGTCTGGTTCCTGGCCGGCGCCATCATACTGACGCTTTCACGCTTCGCGATTTCGCATTATGTGCGCGGACTGTTTCGCGATGGCCGCCTGCAACGACGGGCAATACTGGTTGGCGGTGGTGAGCGCGCCGCCGAACTCATTCGCTCGCTGGAAAGTCAGGCCGAGCAGGAGTTGCAGATTTGTGGCATTTTTGATGACCGGGATGATACCCGATCTCCGCCGATGCTGCTCGGATATCCAAAGCTCGGCACGTTTGCTGACCTGGTGGTATTCGGCAGGATCTGCAAAATTGACATGCTGGTGGTCACCTTCCCTCTGACTGCAGAAGGCCGGGTGGCCGAAATGCTGAAGGATCTGTGGGTTCTACCGGTTGATATTCGCTTGAGCGCCCACGGCAATAAATTGAACCTGCGGCCCAGATCCTACTCATATGTCGGCGCTGTTCCGTTTCTCGATATTATTGACAAGCCTCTGGCAGATTGGGACTATTTCAAAAAACGTGCCTTTGATCTGGTGTTCGCATCACTGGCGCTGATAGTTCTGTCACCTGTGATGTTGCTGGTTGCCCTTGCGGTGCGTCTCGACAGCGCCGGGCCGGTGTTTTTCCGCCAGACCAGATATGGCTTCAACAACGAAAAAATCTCGGTGCTGAAATTCCGCTCAATGTATCATCATCTGGCCGATCCTGGTGCCAAACAGGTTGTCGCCCGGCATGATCCGCGGGTGACCCGGGTCGGGCGGTTTATCCGCAAGACCACTCTGGATGAACTGCCCCAGTTGATCAATGTTCTGCGCGGCGAGTTATCGCTGATTGGTCCACGGCCTCACGCGGTGCATGCGCATACGGAAAACCGCCCCTGGGAAGCGGTGGTCGATGGATATTTTGCCCGCCACCGTGTCAAGCCCGGAATTTCCGGCTGGGCGCAGATCAACGGCCTGCGCGGGGAAATCCGCAATAACGAGATGATCCGCAAACGGGTTGAGCACGATCTGTATTATATTGAGAACTGGTCACTCAAGCTTGATCTCTACATTCTCCTTATGACGCCGTTCAAGATTCTCGATACGCGCGATTCCTACTGAATTGGCCATGGAAGCCAGCCTGGCCCGATCCGGTACCATTTCCACCCGAACTCTGGGCGCTGTTTTTCTCTGGCTGCTGATTTTTTCCGGTGGCTTCGTGTTCCGCGAACCTGCCCCATACGAATTGTTCGCTGTGGTTCTGGTTCCAACCTGGTTTCTTGCCGGGCTTCCACTGCCGCGACAAATCGCTCCCCTGTTTGTGTTTCTGCTGCTGTATCTGATCGGTGGTATCATCGGGCTCAGCCAGGTGAAGACCTACGATCAGGCACCGATGTTTATCGCTGTAACGGGCTTTCTGGCTCTGACCTCAATCTTCTTCGCCTGTCTGGTGGCAGAGGATCACAGGCGGCTCAAACATATTGGCAATGCCTATATTGCATCAGCTTGCTTCAGTGTCGCACTCGGTCTGGCGGGATATTTCCAGCTCGTTCCAGGCGCATTCGAATTGTTCACGCTGTATGGCCGCGCTTCCGGGGGATTTGAAGACCCCAACGTATTCGGTCCGTTTCTGATCCTGCCTCTCGGCCTGTTGTTCTACGGGGTGATGAACCGGGAACCGGGCAGTATGATGCTGCGTCTCGTGCTGATGCTTTTCATTTTACTTGGCATTTTCATGAGCTTCTCCAGAGCAAGCTGGGGCCTGGCAGTCTTCACTCTTGGTGGAATTTTTGTGCTGAGTCTGATCAATGCGAAACGTCCGACAGACCGTGTGCGTATGTTCGCCTGGCTGGCTATTGCCATTGTCGGTGCCGTCGGTCTGGTACTGATTGCCCTGTCATCGGACCAGGTTTCTGCACTGTTTGCGGAACGTGCCCAGATTGTCCAGAATTATGATGGCGGCCGGTTCGGCCGGTTCGCCCGCCATGCTCTTGGTTTCAAGCTTGTGGCCGACCGGCCTTTGGGCCTGGGCGCGCTGGAATTCGGCCGGCGTTATTATCCGGGCGACCCTCACAATATCTGGCTGAAAAGTTTCACAGCCTATGGCTGGCTCGGCGGGATCTCCTATCCGATCCTGGTGTTCTGGACCATCATCCGGGCTGTCCCGTTGCTGTTCAAACCACGGCCATGGCAACCGGTTCTGATCGTGTCATTTGTCGTGTTTTTTGGACATCAGGTAATTGGCGCCGTCATCGACATTGATCACTGGCGGCATTATTTCCTGCTGCTGGGACTGATTTGGGGGATGATCGCCGCTGAAGCCCGCTGGTCAGACGAGATGCAGCGCCAAACAATCTGAACTGTCTCACATTCCCAAACCGGAGGTCGCATTCCTCCAGTTTCGCCAGGGACCTTGCCCGGAAAGATAGCATCTGAAAGAAGATTGGGCCGGACCTACGTCAGGCGATGCGGCGATCTATCTGTTCTGGTTCAACAACACTGGTGATGCAGCAATTACGACCAGACTGCTTTCCTTCATAGAGAGCCTTGTCCGCACGTTCGATCATTTCGTTCAATTTATCGTCTCTATCGCGGAGCTGAGTCAGCCCCACGCTGATTGTTGTGCGGGTTCCCTCAAGTTCATCCACGCTTAGACTCGAAAAGGAAGATCGGATACGCTCGGCAAGTTTCAGAGCGTCCGGTGTCGAAGTTTCGGGAAGCAGCAGCACGAATTCCTCTCCGCCGTAGCGGCCAAATGAATCGGTCTCGCGGATAGAGTTCTGGGCGAGTTCTGCAAGCTTTTTAATGACAACGTCGCCGGCAGCATGACCATAGGTGTCGTTGACTGATTTAAAATGATCAATATCCATGATCATCAGGGATAGTGGTCTGTCGTAGCGTATGGATCGCTTCACTTCAGCCTTGGCCTTCTCCATCCATGCGCGACGCGAAAGGGCGCCACTCAACACATCAGTCGAAGCAATTTTACGCAGCTCAAGTTCGTCAACAACGACCTTGGTAAAATTCTTCAGTATTTCGATTTCCTGGGGTGGGAATTCACGTGCCTTCGTATCAATCGCACAAAGTGTCCCGACCACATAACCTTCCGATGTCTGCAAAGGAACGCCAGCATAGCTTCGAATATGAGGTTCACCCGTAACAAGCGGGTTGTGGGCAAACAGGGGATTCTGCAGCGCGTCTCTGACTATATACGGTTCGGTGCTTTGTATTGCGTGAGTGCAAAATGAGATGTCGCGTGCAGTTTCGCACACACCAAGCCCACGGCGGGCCTTAAACCATTGCCTGTCCCGGTCGACCAGAGACACAGCGCATATTGGCACCTGCAGGACCTGCTCGACCAAAGTCACGATCTTTTCAAACGGTTTTTCCTCGGAGCTATCCAGTATCTCGAGCCTCTCCAGAGCCCCGATACGGCCATGTTCGTCTTGTTTGAAATCAAAGAGCATCGGTATCCTCCTTCAAGGATGATATTGTCCGCGCAAGTTCCTCATTGAATGAGTTCAAAACCGTTTCAATGGTCAGTTGCACCTGTTTGGCTTCCTGTCCGCTGGCCAGCAGAGAAGATGCCAAGTCAGTCAGATTCTTCCTGTGATCCTCAATTCGTGCCTTCAATACACACGAAATTTCCACTTTTGGCAGCGTTGTCATAGCCAGCGATACGACATTTTGAGCCTGAGATGGCATGGCTTTCCTCCCGATTTGAAAACAAGCAGTAGCGGCGTGAATCTTAACAAATCGGTAATTTGCCACTTTTGCCACACCGTGCGGACTTCATTCGACCAGGCGGTCAATGGCGGCCGGCATTGATCCGCTATCGTGCAAATCCCGCCATGAACGCAGAAATTGTTGGCAATGGTCTTTATTGCCGCATCGGAAATTCGACCCAATGACACGAAATCACGGATATGTTCATGGCTTCATCGCCAAAAACAGCTTTCTTTCGGCTTGATCGCTGGCGCGCGAGAACTTTTCAGCAAAAGGGCGGTTCAAGTCCGCGGACCTGGCGACATGGCAATATCCTGCCCGAAATACCGGGTGGGCGGACAAACATCGATTTTGGAGAGAAGACGATCGCGAATTCGCCGCATGGCTGATAGCCGCACAGATCAGGGCTGATCACCAAACTGCTCGGCGATCGCGAACACTTTAAAAAATGGTCGGAGCGATAGGATTCGAACCTACGACCCCTTCACCCCCAGCGAAGTGCGCTACCAGGCTGCGCCACGCTCCGACTTTGGTGTGTATAGCGAGGCGGGAATTGCAACGCAAGTGACCATTGTGCCGAGACATTGTTTTGGAGCACGTTCCCGGGTTTTGGAGCACGTTCCCGGGTTTTGGAGCACGTTGCAGGAATATTGAACCATTTGATGTTCGATATCCTTCCTGCCGCCCGTCGGCTTATTTCACCTGATCGAGAATTCGCTTGCATTCGAGCAGTTCAAACAGGGTGCCATGGAGTTTTTCGACATCTTCTTCAGAAAGCCCTTTTGCTGCCGGCGCTTCGGAACTGAAAGGCAGATCGGCCTTGTCGTATCCATCAGACCCCTTCTTCAGGCCCAGTTTGGAGAACAGTTTTGCAGCTTTTGTATCACCGGGGTTTGCGCGCACTGCCGACGTTGCAGAACCGCCGCTGTCCAGATCCGGGCCGTCAATGTCGATGCTGGCCTCACCGCGCCCCACCGCCATCACCACCTTTACGCCGCGTTCCTTGAGGAGACGCTGCACGCCTTTGATGGTATAGCCTTCGCCATACAGCAAAACGCGGATGCCACGCAGCAATTCCACGTCCTGGGGCCGATAATAGCGCCGCCCGCCGCCACGCTTCATGGGCTTTATCTGATTGAAACGGGTTTCCCAGAAGCGCAAAACATGCTGCGGCAAATCCAGATCATCAGCAACTTCGCTGATGGTACGAAATGCATCGGGGCCTTTTGCCGTCATCGCATCTATCTCCGGCGAAATGGATTTCGATGGTACGAACCAACGAACAGGTCGTCATTGAAAATGATGATTCTTTTCCGAAGCTTAGCAGATTTACTTGGAGTTGTTGTTTACAATTTCTTTCAACACATTGCTGGGCTTGAAAACCATCACCTTGCGCGGCGGGATGGGCACTTCAACCCTGGTTTTCGGATTGCGACCGATGCGTTCGTTCTTGCTGCGCACAACAAAGGAACCGAACGAGGACAATTTGACATTCTCGCCGCGTGCGACGGTATTTGAAATTTCCGCAAGGACCATTTCAACCAGATCCGAGGATTCCGAACGGGAAAGTCCAACCCGCTCATATACAGCCTCTGTCAAATCGGCCCGGGTAACTGTCTTGCCGCCCATAATTCCAATCGCTCCGTCTTTCGCCCCAAAGGCGGTTCGTGTTCGGTGGAGAACGTTAAGTGCAGGAGTGTGACCCGTCAATAGCACAGAATCACTCCCGGTTAAGGTTTTGTTACCTACCAGCGCAACAGAACACTGCCCCAGGTAAATCCGCCACCCATCGCTTCCAGCATCACCAGATCTCCGCGCTTGACGCGGCCATCCTTGACGGCGACATCCAGCGCCAGCGGAATGGACGCTGCAGAGGTGTTGCCATGTCCCTCGACGGTCATCACCACCTTATCCATGTCGATACCGAGCTTCTCCGCACTGGCCTCAATAATCCGGCGGTTGGCCTGATGGGGAATAAACCATGCCAGATCATCCGGTGTTGTACCTGTTGCAGCGAACGCGTCGGTGACGACACCGGAGATCATCCCGACCGCATGTTTGAACACTTCCCTGCCCTGCATGCGCAGATGACCGGTGGTCTGCGTGCTGGACGGGCCGCCATCGACATAGAGTTTGTCCTTGTGGACCCCGTCGGAGCGCAGATGACAGCTCAAAATACCCTGCTCCGGTTCACCATCGACAACCGGCTGGGCACGCAGCACGGCTGCGCCGGCGCCATCACCAAACAGAACGCAAGTGCTGCGATCGGTCCAGTCGAGGATGCGGGAAAAGGTTTCCGCGCCGATCACCAGAACCGTGTCGGCAGAACCGGCACGGATCAGACTGTCGGCGATTGTCATAGCATAGACGAAGCCGGAGCAGACCGCCTGCACGTCAAAGGCAAAGCCATGATGAATACCAAGCCGGTGCTGAACCGTTACGGCCGTTGCCGGGAAGGTATTGTCAGGGGTAGATGTGGCAAGGATGACAACATCGATATCAGCCGGGCCCAACCCGGAATTCTGCAGTGCCCGCTGTGCAGCAGCGGTTGCCAGATCGCTGGTGTATTCGCCTTCCGCTGCGATATGACGTCTTTTAATGCCTGTGCGCTGAACGATCCATTCCCCGGAGGTTTCGACAATTTTCGACAGATCATCATTGGTCATGACCTTTTCGGGCAGATAGGAGCCTACGCCTGCCACAACGGCCCTTCGGTTCAACACACATCAGTCCTTTAATTTCGGCTCATTGTTGAGCACATTTCGAAATTGTTCCAGATCATCACTTAGCTTTTTCAGCAAATTGTTTCTGGCCATGGCGTCGCCCATGCCAATGGCGCTTGCAAATCCTTCTGGACTGGCAGATCCATGGCTCTTGATGACCAGGCCGTTGAGGCCAAGAAAGACGCCGCCATTGGATTTGCTGGGGTCCATTTTCTCGCGCAGCCGGTTGAACGCGCCCTTGGCGAAAAAATATCCGATCTTGGTCATCAGGCTTTGTTCCATGGCAGCCCGAAGATATTGCGCGATCTGCCGTGCGGTGCCTTCGGCTGCCTTCAAGGCGATATTGCCGGAGAAGCCCTCAGTGACGACCACATCGGACGTGCCTTTGCCAAGATCATTGCCTTCGACAAAGCCGATATAATTGATGAAGGGCAGATCGACCTCGCGCAGAATCTGCCCGGCCTTGCGGACTTCTTCAACGCCCTTGATTTCCTCAACTCCGACATTCAACAGACCCACTGTTGGTCGCTGAATCGCAAACAGCGCTCGCGCCATGGCCCCGCCCATGACCGAAAAAATGACCAATTGTTCAGCGTCTGCGCCAATTGTCGCTCCGACATCAAGCACAATGCTGTCGCCGCGCAAGGTCGGCCAGATCGCCGCGATGGCCGGGCGCTCTATGGCCGGCATGGAGCGCAGACAAAACCGCGCCATGGCCATCAGCGCGCCGGTGTTTCCCGCCGACACACACACGCTCGCCTCACCGTCCTTGACGGCCTGAATCGCCCGCCACATGCTGGAATGATAACGGCCCTGGCGCAGCGCCAGACTGGGTTTGACATCCATTTCAACGGTAACGTCGCAGTGCCGCACTTGCGACGCTGCCGCCAGGGCAGGATGGGCCGTCAGACCGGCAGTGATGACGTCTTCCCTGCCGAACAGAAGGAACCTTGTATCGGGCTGCCGCTTCAGAGCGATTTCTGCACCGCCTAAAACAACATCCACTCCGTCGTCGCCGCCCATGACGTCCAGCGAAATTATGATGCCTTGCGTCATCAGGGCGCGCACTCATTATGTGGAATGAAACGGCCGTAACCGGCGATGGGGATCAATTGGGCCCGGACTGGTAATTCGCTGCGGGTGCCCGCATCAAAACGGCAGAGCGGACCCCCTGCCCGCTCGCCATCAACTTCCCAGGATATTTTTGCGATTTGGTCTGCCATTTCGTCACCCGAGAGGGGCCAGCTCCCTAAACATTCGATCTCTTGTTCCGCCCAAGCGCGGAACATAACCGCTTCGTGTCACAACACAACCCAAATAACATTGCAACAAAACAAAAGCCGAATGGCCTGAATCGTGTCAACCGGACTCAGCCACCTTGAGCCGCGCCAGGGCCGCAAATGGAGATTCCGGTGGCAGTTCGGCCGAGGATTCCGAAGTTTCGGTCGGTCCCAACGTGGGTTCGGCTCCGGCTGCCCGGGGATAAAGATCAAGGCCAAGAACCACATGTTCAAGCGCGATTGCCGCCAGATCAAGACGGCCTTTTTCAATGATTTCGGGGGGATCAATTTCCTCCGGATCGATCATCATCTCGCGATTTGAATTCAACCGGCTTGCCACAATTTCGATGTCATCGCGGTCAGTAACAAAGGTCCGGTCGATTTCCTCATGCAATGTCTGACGCACAGGCTCCAGTGTCACCACACAGCTCTGCTCGACAACAGCGTCGACGTGACCGCGGATCCGAAGGCTTTTACGAGTGCGGTGGATTCGCAGCAGGGCTTTCAGTTCCAGAACGCCCAGCACATTCAGTTCATCAGCCAGAGCCCCGTAATCGGCCTTGTCGGGCTGAATGACAATATCCTTCGCATCACTGGTAATGTCCCCGGCCACGACCGGGTAGGTCCAGGACCAACTGGAACTGGTGGAACTGGTGGAACTGGTGGAATTGGGAGATTTGGGGGATTTGAGGGATTTGGCGGATTTGGCGGATTTATCGGGAAGATTTGCATCGCGGTTTGAAGCAGTTCGGACCTTGGTCATATCAAGCCTCGCAGAGAATTTGAGAATCGACTGTTGGACTGTTTGATCATCTATATATAATCGGTGGGATCTGGAAAGAAAAGGGAACCCGCCAGGATGTCGGTTTCGCTCTGCTGCTGCAAACCCTCCACTGATCCAAGCACATAGGCTGCAAGCCGTGCTGCATGCGCCTCTCGTTCAACTTTGGGAAATGGCGCCGCGGGACCGTCGCCGAACAGGGTATCATTGTAGCTCAGAATGTTCCGGGACACAGCATCGGCCAGTGCCGCCTGTGGGTCGGAACCGCGCAGCGCCGAGCCATAGGCATCGGCGCGGCCATAAAATATCTGCATCATCGTTTTCATGCGTTTCGGTACTGTCGTATCGCCAACGCCGAGCTCACGAAGCGATCTGTCCATATCGAGCCGAAACAGATCAAAAACTTCCTGACTCAGGGCGCTGGTGGCCGAATCCGGGGCCTGCAGCCGGTTGAAAAGCAGAAAATTGTGCAGCACAATCATATTGAAGCGACCGTCCAGATTGTCCGGCACACCAAAATCCGAATAGAAGGCAGATTGCCGGGCTTGTGCCACAATCTGCGCATAAACAGTCCGGGTTATGGTCGCGTTGGCTTTGCTGGATTTGAAAAAGTGGCGAAGCATTACGGGGTCCGTGGCAGGATTGATATGGAGAAGCACCCTTCAGCGTCAGCCAAATGATCGGCCCTTATTGCAAATCCAACTAGTGCGCGCTAGGAGTTTTGCAACAATGGTTGCCGGTGATATGTCCGTGTAATACGGAAAAAGCAATCGGCTTGATGATGAAGCCTCATATCGAATCAGGTCGGATCAGGCTGGATTTGGCCGGCTCAGGAAGGAATACTCTTTTGGTTTTGCATGTATCCCTCAGGAAATCAGTGACCGGCATCGTAAATTCAGGTTTCCGTGTGCCCCGCATCATGACGCTCGGAGCTTTGCTGCTGGCCAGCGTCACTTTGGGCGGATGCCTTGAGCAACGCAATTATCAGGGCTATCAGATTCCGGTTGATGCCGAGCAACAGGTCCCGATCGGTGCCAGCAAAGAGCAGGCCCTGTTGGCCTTCGGCACGCCCACCACAACGGCCGAATTCGGCAATGAGGTGTTTTATTACATTTCTCAGGTGTCCAGCCGACCGGTAGACTTTGCGCGTGCCAAGGTCGTCGATCAACGCGTGCTTGCGGTCTATTTCGACGATGATGACCGTGTCCAGCAAATCGCGAATTACGGGCTGCAGGACGGCCGGGTGTTCGATTTTGTCTCCAGAACCACACCGACGGGCGGAAGTGACGTCAGCTTTGTCAGTCAATTGCTGTCTGCTGCAGGCCGGACCAACCCGCTTGGTAATTAGGCCCTGTTCTAAAACACGGGGCGGTTGGATTATGAGACAGGTCCTCCATCGAGCTGGCCAATGCAGCGCATCGGGCAAACCGGCCGGCTGACGATGCCGGTCTATTTGCCGATGCGCGCCTGAAATTCCTCAACCACCGCGTCGGCAAGCCGTATGCTTTCCTTTTGAACGGGAAATGAGCGCTCCCGGACATCCTGGCGGAAGGCCGACAGGCCCTTCAACTGCCAAATGTATCTTCCCCCTTGAAAACCACATTTGGTATCAGCATTTCTGCCGTGAATCCGTCGTTTCCATAAGTTCGACTCATGGTCCCGCCGAGCTGATCTTCAAGCATCGCTCGAATCAGAAAGCTTCCATAGCCTTCTGCGTGGCCTGGTTCAGACTTTGAATCAGGTTCCCGCCAGAGGATCCTCAGCATGGAATCCGTTGGCATCTTTTCGACAGTGACACTTACGCCGCCATCGCCATCCGGATTTCCGTGCTTGAGATGATTTGTTACCAATTCATTGAATATGAGGGAAAACGGCATCACAGCTTCCGTCGTCACCTGAATGTTGGGCACGCTGAGTTGAAGCTGGTCCTTGTCGGCTAACAGCTCAAATGCTTCATCGAGTAATTTGGCCAAACTTAAATCTACGGACGAACGGGGGAATTCGCGGCAGGCACGTGCAACGGCGTGGAGTCGTGTCGTAAATGATGCTGCAAGTTCCGAAACGCTTGAAGCCTTCGCCGCTGAGGCTCTGAATATGGCGGACAGAATCGTCAGACTGTTGCCCAAACGGTGCGCCAGTTCCCGGCGCAGGATGGTGCGTTCTTCTTCCTCTGTTTTGCGCTCAATTGCTACTCCGATTTGTTTCGCAATAGTACGCACCAGACGGACCATCTCATCATCGAATCGGGCCTTTTCAGTGCCGAAGAATTCCATAACAGCATTTGTTTCGCCTCGTTGATCGATTGGCACAGCAATGCCGCGAACCAATCCAACGCTGCTAAAACTACCACGACGAATGAATTCCTTGTTCTCGGGAATGTTTTCTACAGCCACAACTGTCTTGCTCGCCCAAGCCTGTCCCGGCAGACCCTCGCCTTTGGCGAAAAGTTGCCTCTCTGTGTCCTCGACAACTGCCTGAAACTTTTCGTCAGAAATATACCATATGCCTGACGGTTGAAGTCGGCGATTTTCCGCATCGCCGCGAATGTGAAAAAGATGCGCCGCATCAAGTCCCGCGACCTCACAGATCTTGCGCAAACACAATCTGGTGAATTCTTCTAACGAAATATCCTCTATCAGACTGGTCGCAACTGCCAGGAGCACCTCGGCCTCCTGGGCTCGCGTTTCCTGTTCTTGCCGGTAAGCCTCTTCGATGCGCAAGCTGCGGATAAAGGCATAAAAGATGTTGCCGTCGGATTGCCGCATAGGAAAAATTGACAGCTCGATAGGGAATTCAAGGTTTTCGCGATTAACGGCTGTTATCTTTATTCGCTGTTCGAGAACCGGGCCTATTCCGGTTTCGTTATAATGCGCGAGACCCTTCGAATGTGCCGATTTATGCTGCGGTGGGACAATCAATGTTGCCAGTGATTGACCGATTGCTTCGTCACTCTTCCATCCAAATAAATCTTCAGCAGCTTTGTTCCATGCGATGACATTTCCGTCATGATTCATACCCACAACGGCGTCCAATGCTCGATCAAACAGCGTGTTCAAATGATCCATATATTTGCTCCGGCGCATGTTACAGGTGTTTGCGTTGAAGTTCGGTCGAGCACAAGTGGCTTTTGCCGGATGCTGGCACGAAATCAGAATTCGACTCACCCGCCCTCAACTAATCGGTAAGACAGGACGCGAAGATGGCACTTTCGAGAGGCCAACTTTACCTATGATGAATTCCAGCCCGGACTTAGCCCCCTGCACACATGGAAAGGTATGCAATTGCGTTGGACATTATATTTGGCCCAAGCAATCTTGCAGAGCGCGGTTGACAACGGGGTTTGACCACATGAAGTTCCAAAAATTGTTTTCTGATGAAAATGGCAAAAGTCATTGGGAAGACATCGATGTCGCCATGGAGGTGCGCAGCTTCGCGTCACCAGCGCAGAATATCGAAATTTCTGAGCCTGAACTGGTGAAACAGGCGATGTTTCTCAGGCTACGGTCAGGATGGAATGAACCAATCCATCCGACACCAGTTGCGCAGAAGCTGATTTGTCTGGCAGGCACCGTAAGAGTCACCGCCAGTGATGGTGAATCCCGCGACATTGGCCCCGGCGATGTTTGGCATATGGAAGACAGGCACGGGAAAGGTCATCATACGATGGTAACAAGCAAAGAAGACTTTGAATCGATGATCATTCAATATGAATGAGCGGTCCACACCCGCTGCACACTTCTGAGCTGGCGTTTGATCATTGGCTGGGTATCCAGAAGCAGACATTGGGTGGCTTGCCTGCTTCTGGAAGCCGGGAGTGTGAACGCACTGCGGCTAGGCCGTGTCCTGATCACATTGCAGCATTTTGCTGACACCGACAAAATCCACTTTTCCCGTGCCCAAAACCGGCACATGTTTGATGACCCGGACTTCTGCAGGGCTCATCAGATCCTGCGCACCCCTGGCGGTCTGCTTCGACTGCACAGTTGCCGCATCTAAGCTGCCTTCCGTTCACGCGTGAAGAACAGCATTGCAAAGGCGATTGCAACAATGGGGAACACGATCAGATTGATCGCGCTCCAGCCGAAAGCGTTCAGCACGCCGCCTGAGGACAGCGAGGCGACCGCTACAAAGCCGAAAACGATGAAGTCATTAACGGCCTGGACACGGTTTTTTTCTTCCGCACGATACGTATCGGTCAGCATGGAGGTTGCGCCGATAAATCCGAAATTCCAGCCAACGCCCAACACCACCAGCGCACCCCAGTAATTGGCCAGGTCCTGGCCCGACAGAGCCAACACGGCACTGGAAGCGAGCAGCACCAATCCGGTCGCGACAATGCGTTCTTTACCGAAGCGCTGGATCAACGACCCGGTAAAGAAACTGGGACCAAACATCGCCAGAACATGCCACTGAATACCCAATACGGCATTTGCAGTGCCGTGACCGGAGGACATCATCGCCAAGGGCGCAGCAGTCATGACAAAACTCATCAGCGCGTAGGAGCTGACCGCACACAGAACCGCGATGATAAACCGTTTCTGGCGCATGATTTCAGGAAGCGGGCGGCCCCCTGCAATGACCTGCCGTTTGACGACAGGGGGAAATTTCAGGAAACTCAATACCACCCAGGACAGGGCCGCCAGCGCAGATAGCCCGACAAATGCTCCGGCAAACAATGTCGGTGCCAGCAAATCCCTTGTCAGCGCTGCAGTCTGCGGGCCGATAATTCCGGCCAGCACGCCACCGGCCATAACCCAGGAAATGGCCTTTGGCCGAAAGCTCTCACTGGCGGTATCGGCAGCGGCAAAGCGGTACTGTTGAACAAAAGCGCTGTTGGTTCCGGCCAACAGGACACCAAGGCAGAACAGCCAGAAAAAGCTGAGAAATATGCCATAGGCCGCCAGCAAGCCACCGCAAATCCCGATCAGTGATCCGGTCATCAGACCCTTGCGCCTGCCGAATCTTTTTGCCAGCACACCGGCTGGCAGGGTGGCAAGCGCCGTTCCGACAACGAAGGCGGTGACAGGCAAAGTGGCCAGAGTCTTGTCGGTTCCCAGCAGGTAGAAACCGACAATGCCACCCAGAGAAATTGCAATCGGCGCACCGGCACCGGCCAGAGCCTGTGCGGAAGCCAAAACTAGCACATTGCGGCGCGCCAGATGGTCATCTGCCGCCGGTGTTGCCGAGGCAGGCGGTAAAGTGCTCTCTGTCATGAAATCCCGGGTCCGATCCGAATCTGCCTCCTCTTACTCCGGTTTGAAGTAAGACGAAAGCAAATCCATTGAATATTTGGATTTCGATACAAGCTGGATCCTGCTTAGCGCTTTGCATGCGAACAGTGGCATGGCACTTTATTGCAATGCAGGTTCTTGATTTCTGGTTTGACTTTGCCAGCACCTACTCCTATCCGGCGGTGATGCGGTTTTCTCCACTGGCAACCGCGCTCGGCGTGAGTGTGCGATGGCACCCGTTTCTGCTCGGCCCGGTGTTCCAGGCTCAGGGGCTTGCCACCTCCCCGTTCAATGCCTTTCCGGCAAAACGCGCCTATCTGCCGCGGCTGTGCCGAGGCATAAACCCAGCAAGTGAAAGACCGTCTGCGCAGCAACACGGATCATGCGATTAGTCTGGGTATATTTGGTGCGCCGAGCTTGACTGGGCCAGTCAGGAAAAATGATCGAATGAGGACAGATCGGCAGGCAACGCCTGTCCCTGCGGATCAAGCAAGCGCACACAATCGCCCATAGTCGCCTGACCAATACAACTGACCGGTATACCGGCCTGCATCATCGCCGCTTCAAACGGAGCGCAGTTCTGCGGCGGGACTGTGCACAGGATCTCGTAGTCGTCGCCCCCGGTAATCAGCCGGATGCGCAAGTTACTTTCGCCGAGATGCGGCTGTATCAACGGATGGTGCGGAATATCATGCAGATTGATATCCAGGCCGATGGCGCTGGCACTGGCAAGCGTCCTGGCGTCTCCTGCCAGCCCGTCAGAAATATCCATCGAGGCGGAGGCATAGCGCAGCAGAACCGGTGCTGCCGCGACACGCGCAGGCGGTTCCAGATAGCACAATTCGAGTTGGTTGCGCTGTGTTGGCGTCAGCTGTGCAAGCGTTTGTTGCTCAACAGAACCCAGCTCGCTGTCCGCCAACAGTCTGGCACGCCGTGTCCACAGGCCGAGCGTGCTGTCGCCAATCGTCCCGGTGACATAAAGCCGGTCTCCCGGCTTTGCCGTGGATCGCTTTACCATCTTTCCAGTCGGGATGAACCCGAAGGCACAGATGGTGATCGATGCAACCGTATCGGTCATTACCGTATCGCCGCCCATGATCTGCAGGCCGAAAGCCTGCTGGTCCCCGGCCAGGGCATTGCTGAAAGCGCTCATCCAGTCATCGGAACGCAGCCGTATTTCCGGCAGCGCCAGAGACAGAAAATAGCCTTTCGGATCGCAACCCTTTGCCACCAGATCCGAGATATTCACCCGCAGCGCCTTTCTGGCTATGGAAGCGGCGGGATCATCGGAAAAAAAATGAATGTCAGACATGATGGTGTCAGTGGAAATCACCAGAGACAGGCCTGCGGGCACATCAATCTGGGCCGCATCATCATGCAGCCCGAGCGCTGCCTTGTCACCCGCGAGCGGAGCAAAATAGCGTTGGATAAACCGATCTTCGGCTTTTCCCGAAGGGCTCATTTTCCGGTAAACTCGGATGCCCTGATATCCCGGGCGATATGATCGAGAACCCCATTTACCATTTTTGGCTCATCGTCCAGAAAATAGGCTTTGGTGACATCAACATATTCACTGATGATGACTTTTGCCGGCACATCTTTTCGTTTCAGCAATTCAAAAGTGGCTGCCCGCAAAACCGCCCGCAACAGGCTGTCAATGCGCTTCAGCGGCCAATCGGGCGTCAAAGCCTTGTGAATGATCGGATCAAGCTGGAGCTGTTCCTTGACCACACCTGCAAGAATGCCGCGGAAATAGGCGGTGTCCGCTTCCAGATACTGTTCGCCGTCGATCTCCTTGCCAAGCCGTACATTTTCAAATTCAGCGACGACCTGCTGCAGGCCGGTGCCGCCAATATCCATCTGGTAAAGCGCCTGCACCGCGCCGAGACGGGCGGCACCGCGTTTGTTTGCCGGGCGCGGTTCGGAGACTGTATTCTCTGGTTTGGACATCTCAGGTCAATCCGAACTGACTGCGCAACCGGATCATGGCAATGGCAGCTGCTGCGGCGCCGCCGCCCTTGTTCTTGTCGCTGCGTTTTGCGCGGGCCCAGGCCTGATCAGTGTTTTCAACAGTCTGGATGCCGTTGCCAAGGGCGAGCCCTTCGACAACTGCCAGATCCATTAATGCCCTGGCAGATTCTCCCGCGACAATATCGTAATGGGTGGTCTCTCCGCGAATGACGCAGCCAAGGGTGACGAAGCCGTCATACTGAACACCGCCATCTAATTCGCCGCCGATCAGGGCCATGGAAAGCGCCGCCGGGATTTCCAGAACGCCGGGAACGGCAATTCGATCATACTCAATCCCCGCCGCCTCAAGCGCAGCAATCGCTCCGGCGATCAACTCGTCGGCAATATCTTCATAAAAGCGCGCTTCTATGATGAGAATTTTGGGGCTTTTGTCAGCCATAGAATTCAGTCCTATCGGGTTTCCAGCAGCCTTGCAGCATAACGGGCCATGGTGTCGACTTCCAAATTAACGTCATCGCCCGTGACGCGCGTTCCCCATGTGGTAACGGCCAGGCTGTGGGCGATCAGCAGCACGTCGAAATGCGCCTCTGAAACGCGGTTGACGGTCAGCGAGGTGCCATCTAGCGCAACCGAGCCTTTCGGCGCAATGAATTTCGCCAGGGGCTCCGGTGCACGCAGCACAAATCTGGTCGCATCCCCCTCCCCGGTAATGGCTGTGATTTCGGCTTTTCCATCAATGTGTCCCGATACGATGTGGCCACCCAGTTCATCGCCAACTTTCAGGGCGCGTTCCAGATTGACCCGGCTTCCGACAGTCCAGTTGCCCGCTGTGGTGAGGCGAAGCGCTTCCTCCCAGGCTTCCACGGTGTAGCGCTGAGAGGCGGGATCCAATTCAGTTACGGTCAGACAGACACCGCTATGGGCAATTGAAGCGCCGATCTTAAGGGTGCTGTAATCCAGATCGGCACTGATCTGAAAGCGACGCCCCTCTGGCAACGTGTCAATTGCCGTGATCGCGCCGATATGGCTCACAATACCAGTGAACATGTTCAGCCCTTTCGCCAAAGCAGGGTCAGACGGTCTGCACCCAGTTGCCTGCTGTCAATCTCTTCAAACCGATCAGCATCCAGGATCAATTCCAGCGGAGCCGCCACTCCGCCGCTGCCGATGAAACTATCACGGGACCGGATCAAATGGCATGCATTCACCAACCCGGCTTTGAGAAAAGCGCGGGCGACCCGGGCACCGCCCTCTATCATCACCGTCTGGATGCCCTGCCGCGCCAGAACTTCCAGCACCTGCTCGCAGGACCGACCCTCGAAAATGCGGGTTTCGGCGATTGACTGATCCTGCAGTATTGCGGCGTTTGCCGGCAGACGATTGCCTGAATCCAGCACGACGCGCAATGGCGAGCGCCCGGCAAGACCGGGCAAGCGGCAGGTCAGAGAGGGATCGTCACTGATAATCGTGCCAACACCAACCAGGATGGCATCGCTGGCTGCACGCAGGGCATGCACATAATTCCAGGTTTCCGGCCCGGTAATCGCGACCTGTCCGGCATCGGCCAAACCGATCATGCCATCGGATGATACCGCCAGTTTCAACACCACATGAGGTCCCAGACCCAGCCTTGCCGCGATGTGGCCGGCGTGAAAGCGACGCGCTGCGGGTTCCAGTACAGGGGTCACGACTGTCACACCGGCGGCTTTGAGCCGGGCAAATCCAGCCCCCGCAACACGCGGATCGGGATCTGCCGTACAGGCCACGACCCGGGCAATACCGCTGCTCAAAATGGCGTCCGTACAGGGCGGCGTCATGCCATGATGGCTGCACGGCTCCAGGGTGACATAAAGGGTTGCCCCTACTGCCTCCGCCGCGGCCTGCAGCAAGGCCTGCGCCTCGGCATGAGGGCGGCCGTCTGGGCCAGTCACACCACGACCGACCACGTGATACGCATCGCCGGTTTTGCGCACCACGATAGCGGCAACACACGGATTTGGACTGGTCAGGCCTTCATGCCGCCTGCCAAAGCGCAGTGCAGCGGCGGCAAAGCGCAGATCGAGGTTGGAAACCGGGCTTGTCATGATGTTCGATCGCGCAGACAGGACGGTGGATCAACTGTCTCTGTCATCATCTCCGCTGTCCTGCGCATCTTCTTCCATGTCACCAAGAAAACTGGAGAAGTCTTTTGCTTCACGGAAGTTCTGATAAACCGATGCAAAGCGCACATAGGCTACATCGTCGAGATGCTTGAGCGCTTTCAAGACCATCGTGCCGATTTCATCGGCGTTGATTTCCGGCTCCCCGCGGCTTTCCAGACGCCGCACGATGCCAGACACCAGACGCTCGATGCGTTCCGGTTCGACATCGCGTTTGCGCGTTGCCACCTGAACGGATCGCACCAGCTTGTCGCGGTCGAACGGCGCGCGCCGGCCGCTTTTTTTCAGCACTGTCAGTTCACGCAACTGAATGCGTTCAAATGTGGTGAAACGCCCGCCGCAATCCACACAAATGCGGCGCCGGCGGATCGTGGTATTGTCTTCGGTGGGCCTGGAATCCTTGACCTGTGTATTGTCAGCACCGCAATAGGGACAACGCATGACCGGCTAGCCCTGGTAAATCGGGAAGCGGTCTGTCAGCGCCAGAACCTTTGTCTTCACGCCGGCTTCAATATCTGCATTGCTGTCCTCGCCATTTGCGGCGATTCCATCCAGAACCTCGACAATCAGCTTTCCGACATCTCGAAATTCGGCCACACCGAAACCCCGGCTTGTGGCCGCTGCCGTGCCCAGCCGAATACCGGATGTTATGGTCGGCTTTTCAGGGTCGTTGGGGACACCATTCTTGTTACAGGTGATGTTGGCCCGCTCCAGCGCTGCTTCCGCAACCTTGCCGGTGACATTTTTTGGTCGCAGATCAACGAGCATCAAATGATTGTCAGTTCCACCGGAAACGATCGCCAGACCTTCTTCCGTCAGACTGGCTGCAAGGACCTTTGCATTGTCGGCGACGGCGCGCATGTAACTCTTGAAGTCATCACTCAGGGCTTCACCGAAGGCCACTGCCTTACCGGCAATGACATGCATCAGCGGACCGCCCTGCAATCCGGGAAACACTGCAGAATTGATTTTCTTGGCGATGGCTTCGTCATTGGTCAGCACCAGACCGCCCCGCGGTCCGCGCAACGTTTTGTGCGTGGTGGACGTGACAACATGGGCATGCGGGAACGGGCTTGGATGCAAGCCGCCCGCCACCAACCCGGCAATGTGGGCCATATCGACCATCAGATAGGCACCAACCTCATCGGCGATTTCGCGAAATTTGGCGAAATCGATAATCCGGGAATAGGCCGACCCGCCGGCGATTATCAATTTTGGCTGGTGCTGGAGGGTCAATTCGCGGATCTGCGCAAAATCAATCAGATGGCTATCGGCCTCGACACCATATTGAACTGCGTTGAACCATTTGCCGGACAGATTGGGCCGTGCCCCGTGGGTCAGATGTCCGCCCGCATCAAGGCTCATGCCGAGAATCGTGTCACCGGGCTGCAGCAGCGCCAGAAATGCCGCCTGATTGGCCTGGCTGCCGGAATTCGGCTGAACATTGGCGAAACCGCAATCGAAAAGCTGTTTAACCCGGTCTATGGCCAGAGTTTCGGCAATATCGACAAACTCGCAGCCGCCATAATAGCGCCGCCCGGGATAACCTTCCGCATATTTATTGGTCAGCACCGATCCCTGGGCTTCCAGAACCGCGCGGGACACAATGTTTTCCGAAGCGATCAGTTCGATCTCATGCTGCTGCCGCCCCAGTTCGCGGGCGATGACATCGGCTATGGCCGGGTCTGCTTCTGACAGATTTTTCGAAAAGAAACCGGAGAAAAGATCGGATTGTGCGGGATCTGAACTTACGGACATGGGCTTGACCTTTTTCATGGGTTGAGCGTGGTGTGGTTAGCGTCTTTGGGAACCAAACCGGTTTTCGGACGATTACCCTTTGGGATGCGGGGGCGGACATCTGTCCATTGTTGCTGGATTTCAGCCAGATAACACAAGCCAAACCACAGACCAAGCGGGGAACACCGGACAGACAATTTATTATTTCGCAGTTTACCGCTATGACACCTCACTGTAACGCCCTTCCGCTAGCATAATAACCGCCACTCACAACGTATACTGGAAGACATGAATGGAAAATCTCATCACCCTGTTTCAAGACCCGGCTGTCTGGGTCTCGCTGATCACTTTGATTGTGATGGAGGTCGTTCTGGGCATAGACAATCTTCTGTTTATCTCGATTCTGACCAACAAGCTGCCTGAAGGCCAGCGCGACCGGGCGCGAAAACTCGGCATCGGTCTGGCTCTCATCCTGCGCCTGCTACTGCTCAGCGCCGTCGCCTGGATCGTCAAGCTGACAACGCCGGTGTTTGAGTTGTTCGATCAGGGCTTTTCCTGGAAAGACCTCATTCTGATTGCCGGTGGCCTGTTTCTGGTGTGGAAGGCGACCAAGGAAATTCACCACTCTGTTGACCCGGAACCGACACCGGATATGTTCGATTCACGGACACTAAGCATGACCTTCACAGCCGCAATCGGTCAGATATTATTGTTGGATGTGGTGTTCTCAATCGACAGCATAATCACCGCAGTCGGCATGACACCGCATATTCCTGTGATGGTAATCGCCGTCGTCGTGGCCGTTCTGTTGATGCTGCTTGCCGCCAATCCGCTGGCACGTTTCATTGCCGCGAACCCGACGATTGTCATGCTCGCCCTCGGATTCCTGCTGATGATCGGCATGACCCTTATTGCCGAAGGATTTGGCGTCAAGGTTCCGAAAGGATACGTCTATGCAGCAATGGCGTTCTCTGCGGCCATCGAGGGGCTGAATATGCTGTCGCGCCGCTCCAAACGCAAAAAACGCGAAGCCAGTATGCAAAGCTCATAGCGCTGACAACAATGCTGCTCCGCTCGCCGGAGCAGCATTCGGGCCGTCCTATTCCGCAGTGACCTCGATTTCCAACAGATCGATCAGTGTGCCCGGCGCTGTGGCACCACCGGCAATGACCTGCATCATGGAAACTGGCGCGCCGGGTTTGGCGGTCGCTTTCAAGGCACCGCCTTCGTCCAGCAGTTTGGCAACCACTGTTCCAACATTCTCGACGAAATCCGGTTTGTTGAGTGCTCCCAGCAGAAATGGCAGCGCTCCCACAACTTCCTGTTTCAACTGGTCGGGTGCTTTGCCCTGCTGCTCTGCTGCTGCCGTCACCGCGCGGTCCAGAAGCGAATTGTCGTCAAACACGACCGAGGCGGCATTGAAGGTAAGCAATGCCAACACATTCTGTGCGGTTTCAGGATTTTCGAAAACGCTTCGGGGGATACCGCCAATTTCCAGATCCGCGTCCAGCGATCCGCCATCTTCAAGAGCGTTGCGGCTGATCAGCGACAACACTTCCCTTGCTTCATTCCACACCAGGGAAAGTGAATAGGATACATTGAGCCGCTCATAGCCCATTCTTTCAAAGATCTGTCTGCTGCCTTCTTCCAGACTGGCAACTGCGATTTGCAGATTTTCAAGTGTTGACGTGACTTTGGTCGGAATACGTTCGATGAAGTTCGCCATTTCCAGACGGTTCACGTCCATTTTCAAACGCGTCCCACCCACTACATTAATATCAACACCAAGGAACTCGATCAGTCCCAGTGTCGGCAGGGCAGCAATTATTGCGCGAATGTCGTTTTCTTCGTAAGCGCGTTCAGCATCCAGCAAGGCGTCCAGCGTGGGGAAACCCACATCCCTGATCTGAAACACATCCGTGCGCACGGCATCGCCAAACCGCTCAACATTCAAACCTTTCGCCGACAGTTCACCCAGCCCGCCGGACCATAAATCCGCGATGCGGAAATTATCCAGTTCAGCGGTTATTTTGGTTAGGTCTTCGGCCTCGATATCATCCAGTTTGAGGCCGCTCATCTCGAACGCGCCGAGGCGAAACATCGAATAGAGCGAGGCGACCGCTCGCACTATGGTTTCATCTTCCGGCTCCGATCCCTCCTCGGCAGCCTTCAGATAGAATTCGTCGGCCTGCGCCAGCAATGGTTGAGCTGACGGGCGAATACCTATGTCTGTGTAAGAGACTTCATCAAGTGTGACGGTCATACCTTCACGGCCGCTCAGTTTACTGCCAAGAACCGCGAATCTGTCGAGCAACGGTTTGAACGGTGTGTCACGCTGGCTGGCCGGCAGATCAGGGTCAAACTGGCGCAGGAAGGTGCCGATATTATAGCCCTTGCTTTCGAGCCGGGTGATGGTCAGATCAAATGGTTCCGCATCTGTCTGGTCGGAATCCGGCCGTGCGGCGGTCCTGATGGTCATGCCATCAACTGTTACGCTGGAAAAATTACTGGCTTTGACCTCACCCGCGACCATCGGCCCGTACTCGGATATCAACAAGGTGTCGTCGTCCAATTGCTGCGCGCTTTGCGCTCCGGCAATGGCAAATGATCCGAAATTCACATCAGCCAGGGCGGCAAAGAACGGATAGTATTTCGATATCGGTTTTTTCGGATCATTCACGATGTCAGGCAGTTTGGCCCACTTTGCACCACGCACAACCATGCCATTATAGCTGCCGCGGGTCTCACCACCGGGAACCGTGCCATCGCCGTCGTCAGAGTCGTCGTTGGGGCTATCGTCAATGGAAAGCGAGAAACCGATTTCCTCGGCGATAATCAGTTCGGCAAGATAGCTGCTGGCGTTCTCGGTCAGGCCAGTGTAGCGCAACATCGGGGCTTCGAAGGTGTAGCTGACATGAAGAGCGTCTACTTCGTCCAACGAAGGAGCCGCCAGTTCGGGGGTAAAGACCGCTTTCAGGCCGGTCACCGTTGTCACGTCGGTGGCCTCATCATAGCTCAATCCCTGGTAAGACAACTCAAAAAACGAAAAGGCGTCTGACTCTGCCACCCAGCGATCAATAATCGCCGGACCCTCGCCGGCCGCAAAAGCTCCCGGTGCAACCAGCAGACAAGCAACAATGACAAGTCCCTGATATGTAATGTGTTTGTTGCGAATTGCAGACATTTCAGCAGATCTCCGTTTTAGAGCTCGGTGTTTTCCGGTATGGCAGCGTCGGGGGTCTTTGTGAGCAGACCAAGGCCTGCGGCGCGTTCTTCCCACTGCTTGCGTGCCTGTGCCTGAAGGTCTTCTATTGTGTCTGCCTCATCCACAATTTCCAGACCCAGCAAGGTTTCCACAACATCCTCCAATGTGACGATACCGGCGGTGCCGCCAAATTCGTCAACCACGAGCGCAATATGGCGGTCATTTTCCAACAACAACTCAAACAATTCCCGCAGATGCATCGTCGCATTAATATGGGTCAGATCCCGGCGCAGGTCGGAAACCGGGATGTCGAGCTTGTCCTGCACCGCCTTGATCAGAATTTCGGTCTTGAGAACAAAACCGGTGACCTGGTCAACTGTCTCTTCATAAATCGGAATTCTCGAAAAGCGGATGGCCTCCAGATCGTCCAGCAAGGAGGCGATTTTCGTCGTCTGCGGCAGCGCATAGACAACTGTTCGCGGCGTCATGATGTCAGACACGGTCAATGCGTCAAACCGCAGCAGGTTCTGGACAATGCGTGTTTCGCTTGCGTCGACAACCCCTTCCCGTGCCCCGACTGTCGCCAGAGCGGATAGTTCCTCACGGCTGATGACATGCCGCTTGTGTCCGCGCGACAGAAATTTTGTCAGGATCTGCGACATTTTCACCAGCGGCCACAAAGCCCAGATGAGCGGCGGCAATATCCGCGAGACTACCGGAATCAGTGCACTCCAATAGGTTGCTCCAAGCGTTTTGGGAATAATTTCAGACAGCACCAGAATCAGAAAAGTCAGAACCGCTGAAAACACGCCGAGCGAGGCATCGCCGAACACCACCGCAGCCTGAGCGCCGGCCCCTGCCGCGCCAACGGTATGGGCAATTGTATTCAGCGTAAGAATCGCCGCCAGGGGTCGGTCAATGTCCTCTTTCAGCCGCGCGATCCGCGCTGCAAGAACGGGCCGCGTATTTTCCAGCGCGGCCAGATAGGACGGAGTTACGCTGAGCAGAACGGCTTCCAGAATCGAACACAGAAAGGAAACGCCAATCGCCAGCGACACAAAGAAAACGAGAAGAATCATATACAGGTTCCACGCAATGGCTGGCCCGCAAATTTTGTTGCGCGACACTTTTACCAGTGTGCCGGACCCGGTGCGGCGAAGCAATCGCCTGCGTCAGCCTTTTTGGCCAAGGCGATCCAGAGCGCGTTGCAGTTTGCGCACTGCCAGGGTTTCCATATCTTTTCGCAAGGTGGCGCGCGGCGCAATAATGCACACTTCAGTGCGCGTAACAGCGTCAATAGCACTCACCTTGACCTGCGCCCCGATAGGCAAAAATTCAAAATAAACCTGACGCGATGAATTCCCGTCCGACGCACTCTTCATATCCTGAACCTATCCCGGCCGCTTTTCCAACGCAAAACGAGTTGACCAACTGGATACTCGCCAGAGATATCATCGCGGAAATGGGAGCTGCCGTCTATCGGCGATCATATGATTGCGGTGCAACAGAGCGGATTGTGCACAAGGTCACTGACATTGCCGGTCAGCAATTCCTGTGCTGGAATTGCATCCACGAGCAATGCATCACCGCTTGACGGTCCGGGCAGTCCATCTTCTGCTAAAGCCGGTACAGAATCTGGTCGGTCCAGAACCGTTCGAGCCTTTGCAGGGATCTGTTGAGATTTTCGAAGTCTGCTGTGGCAAGGCCACCGACCTTTTCGATCGAGCGCATGTGGCGCTTGTAGAGCCCGTCGACAACGGCAGCGATTTCCTTGCCCTTGTCGGTCAGCCGGACGCGGACCGATCTGCGGTCCGTGCGCGAACGCTGATGATGGACATAGCCCATATCGACCAGCTTCTTAAGATTATATGAGACATTTGAGCCAAGGTAGTAACCGCGACTGCGCAATTCACCTGCCGTCAGTTCCGCGTCGCCGAGGTTGAACAGCAGCAAGGCCTGTACCGCATTGATGTTGCCCTCGCCGGTGCGCTCAAATTCGTCTTTGACCACATCCAGCAGGCGACGGTGCAGCCGCTCCACAAGCGTTACGGATTCCAGATATAGTGGGAGCCCGGATTCTACTTCTTTGTCGCTTCCCGCATCAACCGGGGCTAGTTGTGTTGTTTGTTTCATCTTTTATCCAGCCAGTTTTATCTTGCACATATGAGGGGAATATCCCTCGTTGATAAGTACAAACTAGGCATGGCGCGTCAAAAACCACTTAAGTTTCAGGCTTAAGGAAACCTTACTCCCAAATGCTTGATTTGATGGTTTAGAATTTATGTATTCCGGATTCATTTTTCATTTATATTACTGAACCTTAACCAGATATTCTGAAAAATTGAATCATCCTGGAAGAAGCAGCTTTGCCGCCCAGCCGAAATGGGGCTGTGTCTGGCGTTGAGATTGGTTTCAGCGCAGCCGTGTGCGACGTATGAGCATCGTCAAAGTGACATAGATGATGATCATGATCAGGTGAAAAATCAGCGTCAGGGGAGAAATCCCGAAGGTGCCGGAAAAGAAAACCTGTGAAAAAAAGTCCACGCCAACCGTGATCAGCCACACGACAATGCCCCATGGCATCTTGTTCCACAGACCAACAGCAGCTGTGAAATTGAAAATCGTAAAGAAAATCAGCAGGACGCGACGCTGCATCGACAGCGCCAGAAATGCCTCCTGCGGGTCCGACACCACGCCGAAGATGATCATAGCGCGCATCAGACCGGCCAGCAGCAGCAGCACGCCGAGAATGCGCATGAAGTTTTCAAGCGCCGCCACCAGGTAACGCCGGGCGGACAGATCGCCTTCTAGAATTTGTTCAAACATGAGTGCATCCTTGCCAGAAGCTGTGACCGCTGCCAAGTCGCTTATCAAGTGGAATTGGGCATGCTATGGCGGTTTTGATTATTTTTCGGAGTTAGCCATGACAAATGATGAATTGCCAATCAGCCTGAGTGCTTCGGATGTGGCAGGTCCCATCCGGATGCGGCGCAACCGGCGGCATGACTGGTCACGCCGTCTGGTTCAGGAAAACAGACTGTCAGTCAATGATCTGATCTGGCCGATCTTCGTCAGGGACGGCGACAATCAAAGTGAAGCGATCGCATCGATGCCCGGTGTCTTTCGCTACAGTGTCGATCAGGCAGTAAAGCAGGTCCAGCGTGCCGCGCGCCTCGGTATACCGGCGGTCGCCCTGTTTCCCTATACTGATCCGGCTCTGCGCGATGAAACCGGCAGCGAAGCGCTGAACAGTAACAATTTGATCTGCAAAGCCTGCCGGGCGGTCAAGGCTGTGGTTCAGGATGTCGGTATCATCACTGATGTGGCGCTCGATCCCTACACCTCCCATGGTCATGACGGCCTTCTGGAGGGAGATGAAATCGTCAATGACGCGTCGGTGGAGATGCTGGTCAGACAGGCGCTGAACCAGGCTGCGGCCGGTGCCGACGTCATTGCACCCTCGGATATGATGGACGGACGCGTTGGCGCGATCCGTCACGGGCTTGACCAGAATGGCTATCAGCATGTCCAGATCATGGCCTATTCGGCCAAATATGCCTCGGCGTTTTACGGTCCGTTCCGCGATGCCGTCGGCAGTAGCGGCACTCTGAAAGGTGACAAACGGACCTATCAGATGGACCCGGCCAACAGCGACGAGGCGCTGCGTGAGGCTGAACTTGATATTGCCGAAGGCGCTGACATGCTGATGGTCAAACCCGGCATGCCCTATCTCGACATTGCCCGCCGCCTGAAAGATACATTCCAGATGCCAACCTATGCCTATCAGGTGTCCGGGGAGTTTGCGATGATTGAAGCTGCAGCTGCCAATGGCTGGATTGACCGCGAGAAAGCCATCCTGGAAAGTCTGCTTGCTTTCAAACGCGCGGGTTGTGACGGGATTCTGACTTACTTTGCAGCGGAAGTTGCCGAATTGATCGGCCAATAAATAGTTTTGGCTCTGCCGCGAAGCTACCTATATCGATGTCAGAAACCAATACCCGAGGATGATCTGAATGTCAGTGCTGGAAGAAATCGATATCACATCGCGGCGCGAGCTTTATGATGGAATCCTGTCGCGCCGTGTCTTTGCATTTCTGTTTGATTTCATCGCGATCTCCATCGTTTCGGTGGTAGCTGCCCTGGTTGTGTTTTTTCTCGGCATTTTTACCTTCGGGTTGGGATGGGCCTTGTATCTAATCTTCATGCCGCTGGTCATCGCCGGATATCTGGCTTTTACCCTTGGCGGCCCGGATGCGGCCACCCCAGGTATGAAAATCATGGGAATCCAGATGCGATTGCATGATGGCAGCCGGACCGGACCATTTGGCGCAATGGTGCACGGTTTGTTGTTTTATCTGTCAGTTTCCTTCCTGACTCCGTTTGTTCTGCTGGTTGGGCTGTTTACACAAAGGGGTCGACTGCTGCATGATCTGGTTCTGGGAACATATATTGTCAGAAGCGACTACCTGTAACGCATCAACACTGAATCCCAACGGCATTCGAACCCATGACAGAACGGCCCTCTCATACGTCCCAGTTCTATCTGACAGCACCTTCTCCGTGCCCCTATCTTCAGGGTCAGGAAGAACGCAAGGTCTTTACCCATCTGGGCGGCGAGCGGGCCTCGGAGCTGAATGATATTCTCACCCAGGGCGGATTCCGGCGCAGTCAGAACATTGCCTACCGGCCCGCTTGTGAACGGTGTCGTGCCTGCATGTCGGTTCGGGTTGTGGTTTCCGAATTTGAAGCCAACAAATCGATGCAGCGCATTGTCCGGAAGAATCGCGATCTGATTGTGCAGGAACGTGCTGCCGAATCCAGTTCGGATCAATATGATCTGTTCCGTTCCTATCTGGACTCACGCCATCCGGGCGGTGGCATGTCAGATATGAGTGTCCAGGATTACACCTCGATGGTGGAAGAGAGCGAAGTGGAAACCCGGGTCTTCGAGTTTCGCCAACGCGACGTCGATAGCGGCATTACCGGGCGCAGCCAGCAGCCGCTTGTTGCAGTCGCCCTGACCGACATTCTGGGGGACGGCCTGTCGATGGTCTACAGCTATTTCGACCCCTCGGAAGCTGCCCGCAGCCTTGGCACCTATATGATTTTAGAGCATCTGGAACGGGCCAGCCGTCTTGGCCTGCCCTATGTCTATCTGGGGTATCTGGTCGAAGGCTCGCCGAAAATGGCCTATAAGGCCCGGTTCCAGCCGCAGGAGCGGCTTGGCGGCAAAGGCTGGGAGCGCCAGCAGATACGGGATTTTTTCTAGAGCTTTGAGCCCAGGGCTCTAGCCGCCAAACCTGTTGCTCCGCGGAAAGCCCTGAGGTGCCATCCTGCCGGCCTGGGCACGCTCACCGACCCATTCTGCCAGGTCTTCCAGGCTGCGATTGTACTGCCGCCCGGAACTGTCGGACCATGTCAGCCCGGCTTCTGCCGCGAACACTTTGATATCGGCGACCGTGCCATCCTTATAGCGTTGCAGGCGGACGCCTTTGCCGCGGCTCATCTCGGCAATCTGCTGCAGCGGGAAGACCAGCAGTTTTCGGTTTTCGCCGACAATCGCGATCCAGTCGCCTATCGCTGGCGGGCACAAGACCATTTTGTGCGGTGCCGACATGTTCAACACCTGCTTGCCTTTGCGGGTATTGGCCAGAAGATCATCTTCAGAGACTACAAATCCACGCCCTTCTGTGCTTGCGACAAGACGTTTGCGACCCGGCTGATGGGTGAAGATGGTCAGGATGTCCTGGTCTGCTTCCATATCGACCATGATTCGGACCGGCTCGCCATGACCACGTCCGCCAGGCAGTTTGTCCGCACCTAGGGTGTAGAATTTCCCGCCGGTTGACGCGACCAGCAACTTGTCGGTGGTCTCGGCGTGGAACATCAATTTCAGAGCATCGTCCTGCTTGAAGGTCAGGGTCTCGGCATCGGCAAGATGCCCCCTCAGAGCGCGCACCCAGCCCTTTTGCGACAGCACAATCGTCACCGGTTCGCGCTCGATCATGGCCTGATGAATATCATCGAGATTGTGTTCAGGCGCGATTGCAAAGCTAGTCCGGCGTTTGCCAAGGGGGGTATCGGGTCCGAAAAACTTTTTCAGATCCCTGATTTGTTCGGTAATGCGTGTCCATTGCAGATCTTCCGAAGCGACAAGTTTCGCCAGTTCGGCGCGTTCGGCGGTTAGATTTTCATGTTCCTGGCGCAGTTCTATCTCTTCCAGCTTGCGCAGGGACCGCAACCGCATATTCAAAATGGCCTCGGCCTGAATATCTGTCAGGGCAAAGGTCTTCATCAGATCCGCCTTGGGATGGTCCTCTTCGCGGATAATCCGGATCACTTCATCCAGATTGAGAAATGCCACCAGATAGCCGACCAGAATCTCCAGCCGGTGATCGATCTTGCGCAGACGGAAATTGGCGCGCCGCACCAGCACCACCTTGCGGTGGTCCAGCCATTCGCGCAAGACGCCGCGCAGGCTCAGGACTCTCGGCACCCTCCCATGAGACAGCACATTCATGTTCAGCGAAATTCGGTTCTCAAAATCGGTCAGCTTGAACAGTGATTCCATCATCAGCGCCGGGTCGACGGTACGGCTTTTCGGCTCCAGAACAACGCGGATATCTTCAGCTGATTCATCGCGGATATCAGCCAGCAGCGGCAACCGCTTGGCCTGCAGCAATTCGGCGATTTTTTCGATCAGTTTCGACTTTTGAACCTGATAGGGAATTTCGGTGACAACCACCACATAGGCACCGCGTGACAATGTTTCGGCATGCCAGCGCGCGCGTACACGAAATCCACCGCGCCCGGTTTCATAGGCGGTGCGGATCGAGGCTTCGTTCTCAACGATGACACCGCCTGTCGGGAAATCAGGGCCTTTGACGAATTCGCAAAGTTTTTCGATGCCGGCATTGGGATATTTTACCAGATGCAAAGAGGCATCGCACAATTCGACAATGTTATGGGGCGGAATCGAAGTCGCCATACCGACGGCAATGCCGGTTGAACCATTGGCCAGAAGATTTGGAAAATTCGCCGGAAGAACAATCGGTTCCTGTTCCTCGCCGTCATAGGTCTCGCGAAAATCAACCGCATCTTCATCAAGGCCTTCGAGCAGACGGTTGGCAACTTCGGTCATGCGCGCTTCGGTGTAGCGCATCGCGG
Organism: Pararhizobium sp. IMCC3301; assembly: GCF_030758315.1. Classification (NCBI taxonomy): domain Bacteria; kingdom Pseudomonadati; phylum Pseudomonadota; class Alphaproteobacteria; order Hyphomicrobiales; family Rhizobiaceae; genus Pararhizobium; species Pararhizobium sp. IMCC3301. Next base: position 4,295,209 of record NZ_CP132336.1, on the reverse strand, counting down.
CTGCATTATCGCCATCGACATTGCCGAAATTGCCCTGCCCGTCGACCAGCGGATAGCGCACCGCAAAATCCTGTGCCAGGCGCACCAGCGCATCATAGACCGACTGGTCGCCATGTGGATGGTACTTACCAATAACATCACCGACTACGCGGGCCGATTTCTTGAAGGAAGAGTTCGGGTCCAGCTTCAACTGGCGCATGGCATATAACAGGCGGCGATGCACCGGCTTCAGGCCATCCCGCACATCCGGCAGGGCACGGTGGGTGATGGTTGACAGCGCATAGGCTAAATAGCGCTCCTCCAATGCGGAGCGCAGATTAATGAGTTCTATCTCGCCTTCGGGAATCAGTTTTTCGCCCATTGAAATGAATTAGAACATTTTTTGTTGATCAACCAGAGCACGTTTCATGAAAGGCCGGACTCTGCTGGTCTAATCAAATTGCGGCTGAAATCCCGGCGGTACCGAGAAGCCCAGATCACCGCGTGCAATGACGGCATCCCTGCCGCCCTTCTTGGCGAGCAATTCGGCCTGCATCGCCCTGGCGTCGCGATCCATCGCTTCGGGATCGCTCACCTTCAGGAGTTCTGCCTTCAAATCTTCCATGATGGGTTGAGCATCGGCGTGCAGAGATAGATCCGCAAGTTCCTCGGGATCATTGGTCAGATCGAAAAGCTGGGGCGGATAGAGTGTATAGTAAACCAGCTTGTAGCGCCCTTTCCGCACCATATAGGCAGCGCTCTTCGGACATAAGAATGATCAGGTTTTTCGGCTCCAAACTCTGGTCCCTCCGATTTGCGTATTCATGTTTAACATCCGGGATGCCCACAAGGCGTTGGCCGATGGCCGGTTCCACTTCATCGGAGTAGGAAAATTTCTTGCCGGTAAACCGCTTTTTCCTGTCTTTCGCAGCGGGTCACAACGACATTTGGCATTGTCAACCGAGCAGGGAGGTGGTCCCCAGATCAAGCAGGTAGTTGGTCGGCGGCATATGAAAGTCCTGATAATACATCGGCGTGCCTGACAGATCATAGGCGATTACATTGAGCACCGTTGCCAACTGTCCAGCTACACAATCGCAATGTTCGGTAAAGTGATCGGGAGGGATTTCGAACCTTATTTCCTGGCGAATGCGGTGAACGGGCATCTGGTGATGCCGGGCAATCAATATCTTGATGTTCTGACCGGAAAGTTGTTCCAGGTCGCCATCGGCCAGTTCAGGAAACCGTTCAGCTATGGCATAAAAGGTTGAGTAGACTCTCAGATCATTGTTGATGCTGAAGATCCGGTCGATACGAATAATATCCTGATCCTTCTGGCCCAGAGGAGCCGACCAGTCTCCGGTTTCCTGTGACATCCTTCTGCCGATTACGTGCGTGTAGGCGGGCAGTGTCTGTTTCGTTTCATCGTCCCTTCGATGAAACCGCATGTGCCAGGGCTGTTCGATCGGACGGTTCAGATCAGCTACAACGGACCCGCTGCCGCGTCTGCGCGTGATGACGCCTGCCGATGCGAGATCGCGCAAGGCACGCTGTACCGTGCCGAGACTGCAAGGTGTTGCCGCGACAAGCTGGGCTTCCGTGGGAAGACGCGATCCGGACGACCAATAACCCTCCATGATTGATCGGGTGAATGCCTGCGTCAGTTTCACGTGTTTTGGAATGCTTTCGCTTTCATCCCAATAACGCACGACGAAATCGGATGCAGTCTGCTGGGGAAATGCTGCCATGGAATTCATACAAGCCAATCTATCAGTCGTACCTTGATGCTATGCATAACGCGAATGTGCCCGGGTTTACAGGTCACGTTAATAGATCATGGTTGACCGGACAAGATCACTATGTCTTAATTGCTATATAGTAATTACACGGCAGAACCACCTGCCGTGCAACGTCCAAAAAATTTAACATGTTCTGGGAGGAACTTTCATGCGTAATTTTCTGTATGGAGCAATCACGAGCGCTGCGATTGCAACTCTGACCGTCTCAACTCTGACGGTCGCACCGGCGCTTTCAGCTGAACGGCTTTCACTTTCCACTTGGGGCAGTCCGGCCCATTACCAGGTGGCGGAATTCGTTCCGATGTTCAAGCAGCTGCTGGAAGAAAAGTCGGACGGCGACATTCGTTTGAAGACATTCGAAGGCGGAGAAATGGTCAAGCAGCAATTTGTTGCCACCGCAGTACCCCAGGGAACAATCGATATATCCCTGACGACCCTCGACAACTGGTCAGGGCGCGTTGCCGATGTGGGTATCCTGACCACCCCGTTGTGGGACAAATCAATGGAATGGACCCGCGACAACCTGAAACCGGGCAATCCTGTGTTCGATTACTTTGATGCGAAATTGCGCGACGAAGGTGCCATCATTATCGCCATGTTCGACATTGGAGCGCCGGTGGTTTCGACAAGTTTTGAGATTACGGGCCCCGAAGCATTCGCCAACATGCCGATCCGAGCCTACTCCAAAGGGTCGGCCCAGGTCCTGCAGACTTTGGGAGCAGCTCCGACAATCATGGGGGTTGGAGATGTGTATTCGGGTCTGCAACGCGGCACGGTCAAAGGCGCAATGGGCGGTCTTGGGGGTGCGGTTGGCCTCAAACACTACGAAGTCACCTCGAATATGTTCGTACCCAACGGCGTTATGGGAACGCTCATCCATGCCTATGTCATGAACAAGGCAAAGTTCGAGGGCATGTCTCCTGAAAATCAGAAAATTCTCATGGAAGCTGCAGCGGAAGCCCGCGACCACATGCAGCAGGTGGCCATCGACCAACTGGCCAGCCTTCTTGATACGGTTCGCGAAAATGGCAACACGGTAACCATTGTCGAGCCGGGTAGCCCGACTTGGGAGGCGTTTGCCAAGCAGCTGGAACCGCTTGCCAGGGAAGCAACACAGAGCTATCCCCAGGAAGTTCAGGACTTGATTGCAGCTGATTGAACCTTTTGCGGTGATGGGACCCGGTTCTGCCGTGTCCCATCATCCAAACTGGCGCTGCCGACCTCTGCATGCCTTCAAACCGATGCAAGCAGCGCCTGAACCAGAGCACGTTTTATGATCAGTTTTGCCCGCCTGATCGGCAGGATAATGACCTTCATCTCCATCTGCCTGATGGTCCTGTTGTGTCTGCCCATTGCCTATGAAGCAATCATGCGCTCGTTCAACGCCCCCACGATCTGGGTGTTTGAAACCACGCTTTACGCCTTCATATTCCTTGGTTTTCTCGGCAATGCGCTGGCCGTCAAGTCCGGTGCTCATTTCCGCGTGACGTTGCTGATGGAAGTGTTTCCGCAGTGGACGCGGCTGTTCAACCGTATCTCCGAATTTTCCACACTGCTGCTTGCGCTGCTGATCATTTCCTCGGGCATCTACTTCGTCAACAATATGGTGCAAATGGAGATCGTTTCGGCGACCCTTTTGGAGGTGCCTTTGTGGATACCCGCCCTGGCGATACCAATCGGCGGGTTCGGGCTGTTTCTGCAAACTCTGGTTCAGATGATAACCGACGAAACAATCATCGATTCTCACATGGTGGGAGACTGACGATGATTGAAGATTTCGTCTATGATTACGCCGGATTCATCTCGATTTTCCTTCTGTTCTTTTTCATGCTGCTCACCATACCCGTCTTCGTATCGATGGGATTGGCAGCTTTCATTGCAGCCTTGCTGGTCGACGATCCGTTTCTGGTTTTCAAAACTCTGGTCAACACCAGCTGGCAGGGTGCCTCGATCTTTGAGTTGATTGCTTTGCCGTTGTTCATATTCACCGGCACCATCATGCAGCGCACAGATGCCGGGCGCGATCTCTTCGAGGTGACCAAAGCCTGGGCCGGAGCGATTCCTAACTCGCTCGGGGTGTCGACAATCATGGCCTGCGGCATTTTCGCAGCCATTTCCGGCTCGTCCGTCGCGACCGCGGCTACTGTCGGGCTCGTCGCCATTCCCCTCCTCCTGGAGGAAGGCTATGGCGAACGACGTTCCGGCGGCTTTGTGGCCGGAGGCGGGACGCTGGGGATTATTATTCCCCCGTCGATCCCCCTTATTCTTTACGGAGTGATTACAGAAACCTCAATCGGGCAACTGTTTATCGGCGGCGTTGTGCCCGGCATCATCATGATGTCGTTGTTTACCCTGTATGTCCTGTTTTCCCGGCCACGGATAAAAATTACGCACAACGTTCCGATGCGCGAACGGGTGAAAATCACGTTCAGTTCCCTCGGGGTCGTTTTACTGCCCGTCGTCATCATCGCTGCAATCTACACAGGTATCTTTACACCAACTGAAGTGGGTGCGCTGAGTGTCATCTATGTCACCATTCTGGGACTGGTACAGGGCCGACTGAACTTCGATAAACTGAAGAGCGCCGCTATTGTTGCCACAGCCACGACATCGATGCTCTTCATGCTCATCGTTTACGGGCAGTATTTCGCGCATTTCCTGACATTCGAACAGGTGCCTCAGTCAATCGCCGCCGCCATCATCGAAAATGCCAGCGGGGTCTATGCGGTTACGCTGATGATCCTGGCTTACATTGTTCTGGGCATGTTTCTTGAAAGCGCAGCGATGCTGCTGATCTCAATTCCCATCTTTTTTCCGGTTGCCACCCAGTTGGGAATGGACCCGCTGGCATTCGGTATTTTTGCCGCCATTGCGATGGAGATTGCACAGATTTCTCCGCCAATCGGCGTCAATCTCTTCACCATACACGGAATTTCAAAGATCAATTTATGGACGCTTGCACGCGGTGCCCTGCCCTTCCTGCTGATCCAGATCGTGATGCTTTACGTCGTCTACTTCTTTCCGCAAATCGTGACCTGGCTGCCAAGCCAGATGCGTTGAGGCAAATTTTATGATTGTTGGAACAACGACTTTTCAGGAGTTTTAATAAATGAGACTGACCGAAGAAGAGCAAGCCATGCTGGCTGGCGAGCGGGGCGAAGCCATGCAATGGGCCATCGACCATCAGCTCAAGGTTGGCCGGATGTTCGATGCCGATGATCTCGTTGAAATCAGCCAGTCTCACATGATGGCTGATCCGGAAAGTGTCGGCGAAGCTGGTGTCGAATTTCTGGAAAAGATGGCCGATACCGGTTCTCAAGTGGTCGTCCCCATGATTACCGATCCACGCGGTGTTGACCTTGATTATTACAGCCCGCTTGGTCAAACCGAGCAAATGGCGGATTTGGACCGGCGAACAATTGCCGCTTGCGAACGTATGGGCATTTTGATGACCAACACCTGCATCAATTATCAGACGATCATGCCACCTGTGCTTGGCGATCACGTTGCGTATGGCGATACGGGCGTCGTGATCTATTCCAACAGCGCGTGTGGTGCGAGGTCGAATTTCGAGGGTGGGCCTTCCGCTCTTGCCGCAGGTCTCACAGGGCGGACACCGCGTTACGGCCTTCATCTGGATGAGAACAGACGCGCCACCAGGCGTTTTGTCGTAAAGCACCAACCACAGGAGCTAACCGATTGGGGAGTGCTCGGCGCGGTTGTTGGCCGCAAGGCCGGTTCCTATTGGGAAGTTCCGGTTATTGAAGGCCTGGAAAAGGTGCCGACCTCAGATGAGATGAAGCATCTGGGCGCGGCGATGGCCAGTTATGGGTCTACTCCGCTGTTTCATCTGGCGGGAATCACCCCCGAGGCGCAGGCTCTGACGGATGTCGGCGGTGATCGATTGCCGGCTGAAGATATCGCTGAGGCCGATCTGGAGGCAATGCGTTCGAATTTCGGGCGCAGGGGCGACAAAATCGATGTGGTTGTGTTTGCCGCACCGCAATTATCCATCGTGGAAATGCAGCAGGTAGCCAATCTGTCACGGGGGAAAAAATTCAAGGTTCCTGTCATCGTTTGTACCGCTCCCCAGGTCTATCCCGATGCGGTTCGCATGAAACTGGTAGAAGCCATCGAAAATGCCGGTGGCAAGGTGCTTCAAGGCACCTGTTTTTATAATCAATATGCTCGGGAAATTGGACAGGCGAACGGCTGGACCCGGCTTTTGAGCAACTCTGCAAAAATCGTCAACATATTGGGTGGCTACGGCTATGAGCCGGCGCTTGCCGGGATGGAAGACTGCATAGATGCGGCTGTAGCAGGGGAGATCGTGTGATGGTGGTCCTGAAATGTCACAAGGGTATCGGCCCGAAAGTAACGGGCGAAGCGCTGGTTGCAGACGACAATTTTTCCGCGCGTTATGACCTTGATCGCTTGAAGGGTACATTTTCGCGACCCCAGCATAAACTGGTCGGCCAATCCTATGATGGAAAGATCCTGGTGCTGAACACGGCCAAGGGCGGAGTTGCTTCAGCCTGGATGCTTCATGAAATGAAATCGCGTGGAATTACGCCAAGGGCGATCCTGTTCAATCAGGCCAATACGATCCTGGCTCAAGGTGCTGCATTGGCGAACCTTGCCATGTGTGACCGGTTCGAAGACGGCGACGTGACAACACTGATCAGGAATGGTCAACGCGTCGAAGTCGACCCGGATGCTGGAACCGTGACCATCCTCGAGGATTGAGATACTTTGTTACCACCAACATCCGGGATCAGACAGCCAGGTTGGAACGCTGCGCTGCGGCAAGGATCAGGCGCACGGCTTCTTCACGCGATGCCGAGGCGCGCAGACCACGAGGCTGGTAGACGTGGCGCTGCAGAAAGAAATGCGACAGGGCAAAGCCGTGCGACAGGTCCTCAGGCGTCCGGTCCGCGGTCATCGCATGCTCCCTGGTCAAAAACGACGGCAATGGCAGCAACCGGTCCTTATAGGGCGCGCCGGCATCGGACCCGACCGCCCTGCCCGACTTTGGTGAAACATATATCAGGCCGGCCTTTGCACCTGTCTGGGCGCAGGCCTGGAGATCCAGTCCGAAGCCGAGTGCATCCAGCATGGCCAGTTCCAGCCGGACCAGCAATTCGGCCAGCAAGGTCGGGGCATCCAAATGCTCAAGGCAGACCTGAAGCGCGGAAAACAGCTGAGTGTTGGGTTCTCTTTCCGGCAGCAGGCGCAGCAATTCGGTCTGCATCTGCAATGCGCTGAGCGCCATCCGGTCCTGCAGAATTGCGCCCGCCCGGGATTTGAGCGGTTCGATGGTCATAACGCCGAGATGCTCGTCAAGGCGTGCCCGCCAGATGACGGTGACATCATTTCCCGGTTGCAGCACCGGCTGCAATCGCTTCGAGCGGCCCCCGCGCACCAGCCCCAGATGGCGCCCGCGCAATTGCGTCATCAATTCCACAATGACACTGGTTTCACCGTGGCGCCGTGTGCCCAATATTGTGCCGCGATCCGTCCATTCCATGCATCAAAGCCCTCGGGCTATCGCGTTACGGTGTGAAATCAATTCCCATTTCACGGTAACGTTCAGGATCATCGATCCAGTTTTCGCGCACTTTGACAAACAGGAAAAGATGGATTTTCTGGCCGTAAATTTCGGCCATTTCGCGCCGGGCGTCGCTGGAAATGCCGCGAATGGTCTGGCCTCCCTTGCCGATGACAATCTTCTTCTGGCTTGCGCGCTGCACGTAAATCGTCTGTTCGACCCGGGCACTGCCATCCCTCAGGGTTTTCCAGTCCTCGGTTTCCACAGTTGAGGCATAGGGCAGTTCTTCATGGAGACGCAAAAACAGCTTCTCCCGAGTGATTTCAGCAGCAAGCTGGCGCATCGGCAGATCCGATGCCTGATCCTCCGGGTAAAGCCACGGCCCGATGGGCATCTGCGCGCACAGATATTGCATCAGATCGGCGACGCCATCGCCATTCAGCGCTGAGACCATAAAGGTCTCATCAAATTTGCAGATGGCATTCGCTTTTTCCGTCATTTCCAGAAGTTCGTCTCTGGGCACCAGATCAATTTTGTTGAGAACCAGCAATCGCGGCTGGCGGACTGTTTTCAGCCGCTCCAGGATTTCAACAACAGACTTGGTAAGCCCGCGTTTGGCATCAACCAGCAGGCACACCACATCGGCATCCTGGGTGCCGCTCCAGGCAGTCTTGATCATGGCGCGGTCGAGCCTGCGCCTTGGATCAAAGATGCCGGGCGTGTCGACGAATATGATCTGGGTCTCCCCCTGCATGCCAATTCCCCGGATCAATGCCCGGGTGGTCTGCACCTTGTGGGTGACAATTGACACTTTTGCTCCGACCATATGGTTCAAAAGCGTCGATTTTCCCGCATTTGTCGCCCCGAGCAGGGTGACAAATCCGCACCGGGTCTGAACATCATTCATCATTGGCCTCGTCTTCCTCTTCGGCCTTGATCACACCTTCACGAAGCAGCAGGCGGTATGCCGCTGCATGTTCAGCGGAGCGTCTGGACGCACCTGCTGCGAGCATCGGTTCACTACCTTCTACAAAGACGCTGACGAGAAATTCCGGGGCGTGATCCGGCCCGCTGCGGCGAACAATCTGATAATCTGGAACCGCCTGTCCCCTGGCCTGCGCCCATTCCTGCAACTCGGTCTTGGAGTCCCTGTGAGCCTGGTTGTAGCGCTGCATTTTCGGCTGCCAGTAGCGTTCGATGAAGCTGCGCGCCGCTTTCAGGCCACCATCCTGATAAATTGCTGCAATGACGGCCTCGCAGACATCGCCCAAAATCGCTTTCTTGCGGCGTCCCCCGGAACCGGCTTCGCCCAGCCCAAGATAGATCGCGGGACCCAGATTCAGCTCGCGGGCCACTTCCACACAGGTTTCATTGCGCACCAGAGCCGTCAGCCGGCGTGCAAGATCGCCTTCATTGGAATGCGGAAATTCGGCCATCAGCATATCGGTCACCACCAGTGCCAGCACCCGGTCGCCCTGAAACTCCAGCCTTTGATAGCTTTCGCTGGACTGCTTGTCACCAATGACGCTCATATGCGTCATGGCGCGTTTCAGCAGTTTCAAATCCTTGAAGTCGTGCCCCAGACGACTGGCGACTTCTTTTAGCCTTGCGGTATCCTTGCTGGTCAGAGCGCTCAAAGCGTGTTCATCAACCGGTCGAACCGAACATCATTGGGCCAGCGCCAGATGTGGCGCGCCCGCGCGGGCGGCTCAATGGAGAAGAAAATAATCTGGGCCTTTCCGACAAACAGCTCCAACGGCACGGCGCCCAGACCAAAACGGCTGTCGCTTGAGCCATCCCGATTGTCACCCATCATGAAATAGTGCCCTTTGGGAACGGTGAAAACCGCCGTGTTTTCGCCAGCAGCACTGATCGGACTGTCGAGGGTATAATGGGTCACGCCATTGGGCAACGTTTCCACATAGCGGCGCGATCTGAGCTTGCTTCCATCCGGCCGTGTCATCGAGACATCATCGAGAAATTCTTTGGGAACGGCCTCATCATTGATGTAAAGCACTGCGTCCTTCATCTGAATTTTATCACCAGGCAGCCCGATAACGCGCTTGATATAATCCTTGTCACCATCAGAAGGCACACGGAACACCGCGATATCGCCGCGTTCCGGGGCGTCTTCCAGAATCCGCCCTTCGAAAAGATCGGGCGCAAACGGAATTGAATATTTGCTGTAGCCATAGGAGAATTTCGACACGAACACATAGTCGCCGATAAGCAGCGAGGGCATCATCGATCCGGAAGGGATGTTGAAAGGCTGAAACAGAAATGTGCGAAAGATCACTGCAATCAGTAGCGCCTGAACGATCACCACGATCATTTCGCGGACACCGCCGTCTTTTTTATCCGCTTTGGAATGTGCCGTGCTCATGAAAACTCGCAATTCTGAGAAATTGACGGTCCAGATTGCTGAAACGGATCACAGTCTTCAAACTGCCATTTGAACCAACAAGGACGCTTGTTGAGGCCGTATGTAAACCCTCACTTACGGTTTCGCAATGTGTAATGGGTTACAATTCAGACAGACCTGTTTATGGCGGTAATGATGACAATTGCCTGGGCAAGCGGATAGTCATCGGTAATGGTGAGATCAAGCTGGGCAGCCATGCCGTCCGGGGTAATCTGTTGCAACCGCGCCAGCGCACCGCCGGTCAGTATCATCGTTGGTTTGCCGCTGGGCATGTTCGCAACGCCAAGGTCGCGCCAGAACACACCTTTGCGAAATCCGGTGCCCAGAGCCTTGGCACAGGCTTCTTTTGCGGCAAACCGTTTGGCATAGGAGGCGGCCCTTTGATGGCGGCGCTCGGATTTGGCTATTTCAATTGGTGTAAAAATACGCTCGATAAAGCGGCGGTCGAATTTCTCAAGTGTTTTTTCAATGCGGCGGATGTCGCACAGATCACTGCCGAGGCCGATGATCACAGGACGGCCCTGTGCGAGGCAGACTGGCGTGCCTGCTGCATCAGCCGCCGCATTTTGGCAATCGACTGTTCCAGCCCGACAAACATCGCCTCGCCCATCAGGAAATGACCGATGTTGAGTTCCCGGATTCCCAGCATGGCAGCAACGGGCTGCACCGTATCGTAAGTCAAGCCATGCCCGGCATGCACTTCCAGACCCTTTGCCACCCCGACATCAGTCATTGTCTGAAGACGTGCGCGCTCGCGCTCAAATGCATCCATATCGCCGCAAAGCCAAGCTTCGCAATAACTCCCCGTATGCAGTTCGACCACCGGCGCGCCCAGCAGAACTGCCGCATCCAGCTGGCTTTCATCTGCCTCGATAAACAGGGAGACGCGAATACCGGCGTCGCGCAACTGCCTGACCAGAGGCGCCAGGCGGTTATGGGATGAGGCCGCATCCAGACCGCCTTCGGTGGTCCGTTCTTCACGTTTTTCAGGGACAATGCAGGCGGCATGCGGCTTTTGCGCCAGCGCGATGTCGAGCATTTCATCGGTGGCCGCCATTTCGAAATTCAACGGTATGGTCAGATCGCGACGCAACCGTTCAATATCCCTGTCGGCAATGTGGCGGCGGTCTTCGCGCAGATGCGCCGTGATGCCGTCAGCACCGGCCTTTTCGGCCAGAAGCGCCGCCCGGACAGGATCGGGATGCGGGCCACCGCGGGCATTTCGCACCGTGGCAACATGGTCAATATTAACGCCCAGTCTCAGTTCCGGCGTGCTGCCGGATTCATTGTTCGGAAGGTTTGCTTGGTTCGGCATGGCCCTCTCCTCGGTGCAGCATCTTGTCCAGAACGCGCTTTTCTGTCCGCCTTGCAATGGCAGCCAGTCTAGATCGTTGATAGACAAAGACAAGCCGCCTGACGATGAAATAGGAAATGAAAGCCGCCGGAACGCCCAGCAATATGCCGCCTATAGTCATTGGCTTCAGCAGTTCGATGAGATTGGCGAAGGACACATTCAGCAGCCGGCCGGAAATCTGCCCCATGGTCAATGCGCCTTCATGGCCATGCAGCACAAGATTGCCCAGCTTGTAGGTGTAGAACCATATAAAGGGAAATGTGAATGGGTTGCCGACCCACGTTCCCAGCGCTGCTGCAACCAGATTGCCGCGCATGAAATAGGCTAAAATGAAACAGATTACGAAATGAAACCCGATAAAAGGTGTAAAGGATGCAAACACCCCGGCGGCAAATCCAATGGCCACCACATGGGGCGATGCGGACAGGCGCAACACACGTTTCGACACATATTGAAACGACCGCCACCAGTTCCTGCGCGGCCAGACTGCGACCCTCAGTCGCTGCCAGATATGTTCAGGTTTTTTGCGTCTGAAGAGCATGGGATTAAAGAATCAACGCGCTGACTTGAATCTGGTTTCAGGTAAAAAATGCCGGGCGAAAAACAGGTCCATAACTCTCTGAAACCGGGATTTTCCGCCGAACCTGCGACCACTCTCACCAACAACAGGCAAAATGATGGCGGTGGCAAATTTCTTGCCGGGGGCAACATAGTTCTGCAGAGCACAAGCAATGCTGAAAACGTCCAGATTTTCAGCTTGTCGCATTGATGGTTCCTTTCTGACTGGCTCGTATCTGCCGGTTCGTCACTCACTGATCCTCTCGACAAGCGACACCATTTTCAGATCACGCACCTCATGTATGATCCGCATCAGATGTTTCAAATCCCAAACTTCCAAATCAATTGCCATTTCGGTGAAATCATCCGCGCGCTTGGTCATTTTGATATTGTCAATATTGCCGTCAGTCTCACCCACAATATTTGCAACTTTGGCAAGTGATCCGGGCTCGTTGATCAGCGACACGAACAGGCTGGCCGGAAAGCGTTCATTGCTGGCCGGATCGACATCCCACTGAACGTCGAGCCAGCGGTCGGGTTCCTCGTCAAACCGCATCAGGCTTTGAGAATGGATCGGATAGACTGTGATGCCCTCGCCTGGCGTGATAATGCCGACGATGCGGTCTCCCGGAACAGCACCCCCGCCTGGAGCAAAATGGACGGACAGATTTCCGGCCAGTTGACCGATATTCAGCATATTTCGGTCTAGATTGCCAGTGTCCTCACCGGTATCAAGGCCGTTGGGCAGGCGGAAACGCATGGCCCGATTGGTTTCCAGACTGAACCAGCCTTCACTTTCCGGCAAAGGCTTGATCATGGCCCGGTTCTTCTGAAATTCGGGAAAAATGGTCTTCATCACCGTATCAATGCCAAGGTCCCCTTCCCCCAGGGCTTCCATCAGATCCTCCCGGTTGCCGCGTTTCAATGTGCTGACGGCCTTGTCTATCAGGTCCGCGTCAAAGCTGTGATCGACCGCACGGAAGCCCCATTCCAGCATCTGCCGGCCGAGTGAGACGAATCTTTCACGCTCAATCGCACGGTTGGCCCGGCGGATGGCTGACCGGGCGCGGCCGGTGACCGCGATCTTCTCCCAGGCAATTGGCGGTGTCTGGCCCGATGACGTCATGATTTCAACCTCATCGCCATTCTTCAAAGTGCTGGCAAGTCCGATGATCCGGCCATTGACCTTACAGCCAACGCAGGTATTGCCCACATCGGTATGCACAGCATAGGCGAAATCAACCGGCGTCGCGCCGGTTGGCAGCGCAATCAAACGGCCCTTGGGAGTGAAGCAGAAGACCTGATCGTGAAACAGCTCAAGTTTGGTGTTTTCCAGAAATTCTTCAGCAGTACCCCCGGTTGAAAGTGATTCAATTGTGCGGCGCAGCCAGGAATAGGCGTTTGATTCAAAAACGACTTCGCCGATGCGCTCTTTGACGACCACCGGATCCTTGTAAAGGCTGTGGGCAGCAATTCCGTATTCTGCAATCTGATGCATCTCTTCAGAGCGGATCTGCAATTCAACCCGTTCCCGGGCCGGTCCGACCACTGTGGTGTGAATCGAGCGGTAATCATTCTGCTTCGGCACGGAGATATAATCCTTGAACCGGCCGGGAACCAGCGGCCAGGTGGTGTGGATGATACCAAGAACGGCATAACAACTAGTCTCGTCAGCGGTGATGATCCGGAAGCCCAGAATATCCGGCAATTGCTCGAAGCTGATCGATTTGCGCTCCATCTTCTTGAAAACGGAGTAAGGCTTTTTATGGCGGCTGGTGACCCTGGCGCGGATGCCGGCCTTTTGCAGCCGTTGGTGGAGTTCCTGCTCGATCTTCTCTTTGACGGTTTCGTTTTGCTCGGAAAGCTCCTTCAGCTTCGAGCTGACGGCATTATGGGCTTCGGGATTGCTGTGGAAGAAGGCCAGATCCTCAAGTTCCTCCCGCATGTCCTGCATGCCCATCCGGCCCGCCAGCGGGGCGTAGATATCCAGGGTTTCCTGCCCGATCCGGACGCGTTTCTCCGGTGCCATATGGTCCAGAGTGCGCATATTATGCAGACGATCCGCCAGCTTCACCAGCAAGACCCGGACGTCGTCAGAAATCGCCAATAGCAGTTTGCGCAGATTTTCCGCCTGCTTGGCTTTCTTCGAGACCTCCTGGCGGGAATCCAGATTGAGTTGCTTGATCTTCGTCAGGCCATCGACGAGACGGCCGATTTCTCCGCCGAACAGATCGTCAATTTCATCGCGGGTTGCATCGGTGTCTTCAATGGTGTCGTGCAACAGGGCAACGGCAAGGGTTGCATCATCCATCTCAAGTTCTGTGAGAATGGCCGCAACTTCAAGGGGATGGGAAAAATAGGGATCGCCAGATGCACGCTTCTGTTTGCCGTGCTTCTGCATGGCGTAAATATACGCCTTGTTCAGCAAAACCTCATCGGCTGCCGGATTGTAACGCTGAACGCGCTCGAGCAGTTCAAACTGACGCATCATTGGCGTCCAAACACCTTTTCATTCCCACAATTGACGGCAGGCATCCGCTTGCCTTGTAACATTGTGCAATTGCGAAAAGGTTACAAGATAAAGCCGCTCCGGAGTTTGTTCCGGCGCGGCTGAAAGTCTTAAATACCGAACTGTTTAATCGTCTGAACGCTCCGGCGGAACCAGGCCTTCCAGACCGGCCAGAAGATCATCTTCCGACATCTGGTCAAACGTCACTTCCGGCTGGTCACCGTTTGCAGGCGCGGCTGCCGAGGTGTGTTCCAGCATCGGTACCGGAGCAGATTCGGGCTCATCCACTTCAACATATTTCTGCAGAGAGTGGATCAACTCTTCCTTCAAATCATCCGGTGAGATCGTCTCATCTGCAATTTCGCGAAGCGAAACGACCGGATTCTTGTCGTTGTCGCGATCAATGGTCAACTCCGAACCGGTGGAAATCATCCGGGCACGGTGAGCAGCCAGAAGCACGAGATTGAAACGGTTTTCGACCTTATCGACGCAATCCTCAACGGTTACGCGTGCCATGATATACTCCTTGTATGGGAATTAAACGCCGATATACGCGCCCTGTATGTCAATTGCAAGGCATGTTGATGTGGCGCAAGTCTTTCAAGATGTTTGCCTGGCCAATAAAGAATGTAATCGTGTCCCGAAAGCGGCGAAAAATCTGGTCGAGACATCCCGGCGGTGCAAGATCAAAGACAGACTGTCCATGTAGGTTGCCGTCCGAGCCAGGCAGTCCTAGCTAACCGGCACTGACCGGAAAGCAATTTGAAGTCGGGTCTTGAAGACCTACCGCCGACGCGATACCGATAGCAATATCAACAGAGAGCCGCTTTCCGGGTCCCTATGTGTCACGAGGAGCCGCCCTGTCCATCATGATTGCCGATCCGAACACTGCGACAGACCCTGAGCGTGACTGCCCGCGATGCCCCCGGCTGGTGGAATTTCGCGAGAAATGGCGCGCCGCGCATCCGCAATGGCACAATGCGCCGGTTGCGACCTTCAGCGCAGCCGAGCCGCGGCTGCTGATCCTGGGTCTGGCGCCGGGAATCAGAGGCGCGAATGCCACCGGACGGCCCTTCACGGGAGATTATGCGGGAGATCTTCTCTACGCGACTTTGAAAAAATTCGGATTTGCCAGCGGTGACTATCAGGCGCGGGTTGATGATGGTCTGACACTGATCGATACCGCCATCACAAATGCGGTGCGTTGCGTGCCGCCGGACAACAAGCCGGTGGGTGCGGAAATCAATGCCTGCAGGCCGTTTCTGCAGAACACGCTGCATGCAGATAGATCCATTCAGATCGTAATGGCGCTTGGCCGTATTGCCCATGAAACCTTTTTGCGGATGATGGGCCTACGGCTGGCGGCCTATCCGTTCAGTCATGGTGCGATTCACAACTTGCCGCAGTGGCAGTCCCGTTCGTTCACGCTCGTCGACAGCTATCACTGCTCGCGTTACAACACGAATACACGGCGGCTGACGCCAGAGATGTTTGAAGCTGTGTTTCAGGATATTCGCGATCTCGTCGACAGGGGCAGTTGACCGGAAACAGCAACAGGCAATGGCAATTTGCCGGATAAACCAGCTTCAACCGTAATTCTTCAGTAACCGGCTTTTTTCCCGATTCCAGTCACGTTGTTTCTCGGTTTCGCGCTTGTCGTGGCTTTTCTTGCCTTTTGCCAATGCCAGCTCGACTTTGACCAGACCACGTTCGTTGAAATAGGTTTTGAGCGGCACAATGGTCATGCCCTCGCGCTGAATTCCGTTCAGCATCCGGTTGATTTCGCGCCGGCTCATCAGCAGCTTTCGCGGCCGCCGCGGTTCATGATTGTTGCGGTTGCCTTCGGTATATTCGGGAATATGGAAGTTGAACAGAAACAGCTCGTTGCCATTCGGCCCGGCATAGGATTCCTGAAGATTGGCGCGGCCATTGCGCAGCGCTTTGACTTCTGTTCCCAGAAGCATGATGCCGGCTTCGACCACATCACCGATTGCATAATCAAACCGCGCCCGGCGGTTGTCGGCAATGATATTGCGCTTTGGCTTTTCAGCCTGTTTGGCACTCACGGCAACATTCTTCCAGTCTTTGGGGCTACAGCAATCCGGCGTGTTGCATTGCAGAGCGGATTTCAGCTCGGGTGTTTTCGGATGCGGGCACCATGGGCAGACGCAAGTCCTCGCCGCATATATCTAGGAGCGACAAGGCGTATTTGCTAGGCGCAGGATTGGGTTCGATAAAGAGGGCTTTATGCAGCGGGTATAATTTATCCTGAAGCTCCAGCGCGCGGGCATAATCCCCTGCCAGACAGGCGTCCTGAAATTGTGCACATAAAGCGGGGGCAACATTCGAGGCAACTGAAATGCAGCCATGTCCGCCATGGGCCATATAGCCGATGGCGGAGCCGTCTTCTCCGGACAATTGAAGGAATTTGTCACCCATCGCAAGACGCTGATCGCTGACGCGTGTGACATTTGCGGTGGCGTCCTTGACCCCGACAATATTGGCGCATCCGTCGAACAGGCGCTTCATGGTCTCTACCGACATATCCACCACGCTGCGCGGCGGAATATTATAAATGATGATCGGAATGTTGATCGCATCATTGATCGCCTTGAAGTGCTGGTAAAGTCCTTCCTGGCTGGGCTTGTTGTAATACGGCGTCACCACAAGAACCGCATCGGCACCTGCACTTTGCGCATGTTGGGCAAAATCGATGGCTTCGACAGTATTGTTGGACCCGGCACCGGCAATCACTGGAACGCGGCGGTCGGCCAACGCAACAGTCTGAGTTACTACCCGCTTGTGCTCGGCATGAGTAAGGGTCGGCGACTCCCCGGTTGTTCCCACCGGCACCAGACCATGTGTGCCCTGATCGATCTGCCAATTGACGAGGCGCTCCAGGCCCTTTTCATCCAATGCTCCACCTGGAGAAAATGGAGTCACGAGCGCTGTCATTGAGCCTTTAAACATGGTCATTTCCGTTGTTGGATGCGGCCCTGATGAAGAAACCGGCTTGTCATGGTCTGAAAGTGAACGGGACCATAGAGGGGCGATCCTGTTTCTTCAAGCGCTTAGGAACAGTGCAAGCGTCGCAAACACGCCACACAAGCGTAACTTTGTGCTGCAAATGACAGAAATTTACCCCAATTGTCTGGTTTCAAAGCCTCGGTTAACAATTTTCAGCTACAATCAACCACACAGAATCTTTCGTTGAAAAGGGCTCTAGCGCCAATGTATCACCGTACGGCTTCAGAACACTCGATTCACTCTGCGTCGAAACGCTTCCCTGTGCATCCTTTGCGACTTGTATCGCTGTTACTGTTATCCTTGGTGACAGTGCACAGTTCTGCGTCCAGCGCCGCGCCTCAGGCGGATACAATTGCCAGCCTGATTACAAGTTCCAAAATACCGCTGCCCAAGCCGCGACCGGCGGATGCACCCAAATCACTGTTGTCCTATCTTCCGGACATCGCATCCGAGTTGCCGAAAGTGGCCGCCCGCAAGGGCAAGTTGAAAGATGCGCTGGAGGCCGTCGACAAGAATGACATTCTCGATGCCCTGGCCGTACGCGCCGGCATGAGTGATCCGGTGGACAAGGCTATTCTGACCTGGCGTCTGATACGGTCCGGAGATCCCCTGATACCGTATGACATGATTGTGGAATTCCAGACCCAGTACAGTGATTTTCCTTTGCAATCTACCATGACCAGACGGGCTGAAGAGGCTCTGGCGCGGCAGAAGCTGGGAAGCAATCTGGTTCTGTCGGTGTATGGAAATGTCAATCCGATTTCAATTCAGGGCATTATCCAGAAATCTGAATCCCTGATGGCTGCGAACCGGACCAGTGAAGCCGCCAGTCTGGTGCGGGAGCTTTGGAGGACAAGCCGGCTGTCATCTTCATTTGAGAAGGAAATCACGACTAAATTCAAGAGCATCCTGCGGGAAAGCGACCACAAATGGCGCACCGACATGCTGCTCTACCGCGAGTTGACTTCCGAAGCTCTGCGGGTCGCCGGACTTGTCAGCAAGGATTATGTGGTTCTGGCCAAAGCCCGCCAGGCGGTTATTCGCCGAACAAAGGCTGCGGAAAGCCTGAAACAGGTGCCTGCAAATCTGCGCAAGGATCCCGGTTATATTTTTGCCAAGGTCCAGCATCTGCGGCGTACCAACAATCCGCGGGATTCAGCCGCGCTTCTGCAAACAGCGCCATCGGATCCGGAGTTGCTGGTCGATCCGGATGAATGGTGGGTCGAACGGCGGCTGGCGTCGCGGGAAATGATGGAACTGGGTCGTTTCCAGCAGGCCTACGATATTGCTGCCGTTCATCGTGGCGGTTCGCCTGCCACAGTGGCAGAAGCTCAGTTTCATGCCGGATGGTATGCCTTGCGGTTTTTGAAGAAGCCCAAACTCGCCAAACCGCATTTTGAGAATATTGCCAAAATTGCCACCAAACCGCGCAGCATCGCAAAGGCCTATTACTGGATGGGCCGTGCCGATGAGGCCATGGGTGATACGGCGCAGGCCAGGCAGAATTTCCAACGGGCAGCGCGTTATCCCACGGTATTCTATGGCCAGTTGGCCAATGAAAAGATTGGCAGCGCGAGCCTGTCCCTGGCGGACAATCCAAAAATCACCCAGGAAGTCCTGCAACGCTATCAGTCCCGCATCCCGATCAAGGCGATCAGCCGGTTGATGAATATCGGGCGGGAAGACCTGGCCGGAACCTTTGCCCGGTCTCTGGCGCAGACCCTGACAGATCCGGCAGAAATCGTATTGCTGGCGCAATTTGCCGAGAGGACCAAGCAGCACAGGCTTGCCCTGCAGATCGGCCGGCTGGCCGAGGATGAAGGCCATGAACTGCATATGTTAGCGTTCCCGGTGGCGGCAATACCTACAAAAACACAGGTGCCACGCACGGTCGGCAAGGCGCTGGTCTATTCCATCGCCCGCCAGGAAAGCGGCTTCAATCCAACGGCTGTCAGCGGTGCGGGCGCGCGCGGATTGCTGCAGCTGATGCCGGCAACCGCGAAAGAAGTCTCGCGCAACCTGAAACTGAAATATTCCCAGGCGCGGCTGACCAGCGATCCGGCCTATAACGCAACTTTGGGCGCGGCCTATCTGGAACAATTGCTGGCGGAATATAATGGCTCTCTGATCATGACATTTGCCGGCTACAACGCTGGCGGTACACGCGTGCGCAGATGGATGAAAGCCTATGGCGATCCACGCAAAATGCAGGTTGACGACATTGTCGACTGGATAGAGACGATCCCCTTTACCGAAACGCGGGCCTATGTGCAGAAAATCATGGAAAACACACAGGTCTATCAGGCCAGACTGCGCGAAGGCAGACTGAGCCTCGCCAAAGATCTGCGCCGGGGCGGATAATTGTATGGCGGATGTGGATGACGGCGACGCAGGCGCGCAGGAAGATGCGCGCCCTGACGATACTGATGCCGGGAACGACAGGGCTGCCGCCATATCTGATGTGCCCGGCGCATCTGCTTCGGAATGGCGTGATGTGTTTCTCCACGCTCAGGACGGGATAGAACTTCATGTCAGAGTGTATGGCGAAGGCCATGCAAATATCCCGGTGGTGTGCCTGCCCGGTCTGACGCGGAACGCCAAGGACTTTCACGACATTGCAACCTTTCTGAGCATTGAGGCCAGTCCTGCCCGCAAGGTGATTTCGGTTGATTACCGGGGCCGTGGCCTGTCGCAACCGGATCCGGACTGGCGCAATTACACAATCGAGCAGGAGGCCAATGACCTGCTCACAACGCTGGCGCGATTGAACGTCGAGCATGCCCATTTCATCGGTACATCGCGTGGCGGCCTCATTTTGTTCGCGCTGACGGCGATGCGGCCCGGCATCATGAAATCGGTGGTCCTGAATGATATCGGTCCGGTTGTGGAAGCAAGCGGTCTGGCGCGAATCAAATCCTATTCCGACAATATGAAACCGCAGGACACAATCGAGGAAGCTGCGGCCTATATGCAGACGGTGCACCACCGGCAGTTTCCAGCGCTTGATGCTGACGGCTGGCTGAAGCTGGCGCGGCAACTTTACGTGCAGGGCAAGAAGCGTGCCGAGCCGGATTATGACAAACGCTTGCTGAAAAGTTTCGACTATCTGGATCTCAGCCTGCCGCTGCCGACAGTGTGGCCGCAATTCGCCGCTCTAAAACATTTGCCAACCTTGGTGTTGCGTGGCGAGCGGTCCGATATCCTGACGCGGGAAACGGTGGATCAGATGAAAAAAGCCCACCCGGCAATGGTGGCAAAAACTATCAAGAGCGAAGGGCACGCTCCGCTGTTATGGGACAGCAGCACCCAGAACGCGATTCTGCAGCATCTCAATCGCGCTGAAACACTGGCAAGCCAGGACTGATCCAGCCTTGGCCAGCCCGTCCCGGGGTATGCCACTGAGATGCCCGGGCCGGGACATGCCAATTAGATGATTGTGACCCGTTTCAGACCGTGCGCTTGGAAAATTCCGTATCGCCGCCGGAGGCCAGAACCTTGGCCTGCTCAATCCAGTCTTCCCGTTCAATGCGGCCCGGAAACGACAATTCCTTGCCGATCCACTCAGCCTGGGCCGAGGTCCAGTTGCCGATCTGGTCAAAATGATAGATGCCGAAAGCATTGAGTTTTTTCTCGTTGGAAGGCCCAACTCCCCTGATGCGTTTCAGATCGTCAGCTGTGCCATCGCGCGGACCGTCCAGACGTTCCGGCTTGCCAGGGTCTTTAGCTGCAACCGGCTTTGCCGGTTTTGCCGGTTTGGCCGGGCTGGGCGTTGCAACAGTGCTGGCCGCGACCGGCGCAGCTTTACCCGGCATCGTTTTATCCGGCTCTACTTTCGCTGTTGAAGCGGTTGTGCCGGCCGGTTTGGCAGGTGTCGTCCGGCTCGGAGCGCTTGCAGCGGACCCGGAGGCGGTGTGTGCAGATGATGTTGCTGAAGCGGTCGCCCCGCCCTGCTCTGCCTGTTTCTTTGACCACCACCAGCGGGCAACCAGCCAGCCAATGACAAAAAACAGAATATAGAGCAGTATCGCCGAAATCGAGAACATGGCTCCTATCCCTTCCTGTCAGGTGATTGCGGACGTGTGGTCCAACCAGCGTAATATCCGGCCGCCAAAAAAATCAGCGCCAGAATCCAGGTTCCAAATGTAAATCCCATCACAGCCTAAATCCCCTTAAAACAGTGAAACATCGCCGACAGCACCGTATCAACACCAGAGGATTGAACATCGCACGCCGTTCGTCAACTGCCACGTCTCCGGCAGGGCGATTTGCCGGCCCGGTTTCGGATGCAACAGCCCCGCAATCGCTTGCGAGACTATTAACTCTGGCGGTGGCCCATGGAGATAAAGAAGGGGTTGGCAAAGGGCTCATCATGGCTCTGCTGCTGTTTGCCATAGGCAAAGGCCGAGCCGTCGGCGCAGGTTGTCGATCCGCCTGCAGCGCGCAGCACGGCATCACCAGCCGCAGTATCCCACTCCATGGTGCGGCCAAAGCGCGGGTAGATATCGGCATCGCCTTTCGCCAGAAGGCAGAATTTGAGAGATGAACCGACCGAAACGCAGTCCGTGATGTGACAGGATTTCAGAAAAGCGTCGGTTTCTTCGGTTCGGTGTGAGCGGCTGGCGACGGCAATTTCCGGTCTGGCTTTGCCACTGACTTTTACAGCGACCTTCCGGCCAATGCGGCCTTGTACCACCTCGGTTTCGGTTGCTGTTGTGCCAAATCCGGAATACATCGCGCCGCGCACCGGTGCATAGACGGTGCCCGCGACCGGCTGACCATCCTCGATAAGAGCAATGTTGACGGTAAAGTCAGAGCGCTGATTGATGAATTCGCGCGTGCCATCCAACGGATCAACCAGGAAAAACCGCTGGCCGACCGTTGCCGTCATGTGCCCGGCACAGACTTCCTCTTCGGCGACCACCGGAATATCGGGATAGGCCGCGCGCAATCCGGCCAGAATGATTTCTTCAGCGGCGTGGTCAGCGGCGGTCACCGGAGAATTGTCCTGCTTGATCTGCGTCTCGCAGCCATCTTCGTAGAATGGCATGATGGCCGCTCCGGCCTTCAGAGCCAGCTCTTCAAACATGCCGATCATGGATGCCAGCGCCGCTTCGCCGAGTTTTTCCTGCTGTTTACCCGTCATGCCATAATTCCTCTGGCGCGCAGAGCCTCTTCGAGCGTGTCGAGCAATTCAGCAGGTGTCCGGCCCGATGTTTCAAGATGAATATCCGGGTTTTCGGGAGCTTCATACGGCGAATCGACGCCAGTGAAATT
This sequence comes from Pararhizobium sp. IMCC3301, assembly GCF_030758315.1. Lineage (NCBI taxonomy): Bacteria > Pseudomonadati > Pseudomonadota > Alphaproteobacteria > Hyphomicrobiales > Rhizobiaceae > Pararhizobium > Pararhizobium sp. IMCC3301. The sequence goes on along the minus strand of NZ_CP132336.1, from coordinate 4,272,739 downwards.
CTTGATTTCGCCGCGCAAAGCCTTGGCATAAAGCCCTTTCGGATCGCGCCTCGCGCATTCTTCAAACGGCGTATCGACGAAAATCTCGATGAATTCGCCCTCTTCCAACATATCACTGACCAATTGCCGTTCCGCTCTGAATGGCGAGATAAACGACACCAGCGCAATCAGTCCGGCCTCGACCATCAATCGGGAAACCTCGCCAACGCGGCGGATGTTCTCCACCCTGTCTTCTTCGGTAAAGCCAAGATCACGGTTGAGGCCGTGACGTACATTGTCGCCGTCCAGAATGGTGCTGTGACGGCCTTCTGCCAAAAGTTTCTTTTCCAGCAGATTGGCAATGGTCGACTTGCCGGACCCGGACAGGCCGGTAAACCACAGAACGACGGCTTTCTGGCCCTTCTGGTCGCTCCTGGTTTTCTTGTCGACATCGATTGCCTGCCAGTGAACATTCGAAGCGCGGCGCAAGGCATGGACGATCATGCCGGCACCGACAGTGGCATTGGTCAGCCGGTCGATCAGGACAAAAGCGCCGGTCGCACGGTTTTTGGCATAAGCATCAAAGGCTATCGGTGACTGGCTGGAGAGATGGCAATAGCCGACTTCGTTGAGCTCCAGGCTTTTGGCCGCCTCATGGGCAAAGCTGTTGACATCGATGCGATGACGCAGATCGTTGATCGATACGGTGGAACTGTCGGTTTCGGTGCGCAGAATGAACTGGCGACCCGGCAGCATGGCGTCTTCGGCAAACCAGACGATATTCGCGGCAAACTGGTCGGCAACCTCGGGGCGGTCTTCCGGAGCGACCAGCATGTTGCCACGCGAGACTTCAATCTCGTCCTCCAGCACCAGCGTCACCGCCTGGCCTTCAGCAGCTTCATCCAGATCACCATCCATAGTGACGATGCGTTTGATGTTGCTGGTTTTTCCCGATTTGGCGACCACCACCGTGTCGCCGGGTTTTACCGTGCCTGCGGCAATTGTTCCGGCGAAGCCGCGGAAATTCAAATCGGGACGCACAACATATTGCACCGGAAAACGGAAAGGCCCCTGAATGCGCTCAGATTCGAATTCCACTGTCTCCAGATGTCCAAGCAGCGTCGGGCCATTATACCAGTCCATATTCGGCGAGGGCGCTGTGACATTGTCGCCGTAGCGCGCCGACAACGGGATCGGCGTAATGCTGGCAAAGCCCATATCAGCCGACATGGCGCGGAAATCCGCATCGATCCTGTCAAATACGGACCGATCATAATTGACCAGATCAATCTTGTTGACCGCGACAATGACATGGCGAATGCCGAGCAGCGAGGCAATAAAAGTGTGGCGGCGGGTCTGGGTGAGAATGCCCTTGCGCGCATCGACCAGCACCACGGCAACATCCGCCGTCGACGCGCCGGTGGCCATGTTTCTGGTGTATTGCTCATGACCGGGCGTATCGGCGACGATGAATTTGCGTTGCGATGTTGAAAAATAGCGATAGGCCACATCGATGGTGATGCCCTGCTCGCGCTCCGCTTCCAGGCCATCAACCAGCAGTGCCAGATCAATGTCTTCGCCGACCGTGCCCCATTTGCGGCTTTCGCTTTCCAGAGTGGCCAGCTGATCTTCATAAATCAGCTTGGTGTCATAGAGCAGACGGCCGATCAGGGTGGACTTGCCGTCATCAACCGAGCCGCAGGTGAGAAACCGCAGCAGGGTTTTCTGTTCCTGTTCGGCCAGAAACGATTTCAGAGCGGCGGGCGTGGCAAGGCCGTCCATCAGAAATACCCCTCGCGTTTTTTCTTCTCCATGGAACCGGCTTCATCGCGGTCGATCAGCCGGCCCTGCCGCTCCGATGTGCGGGCGACCAGCATTTCGCTGACAATCGCTTCCAGTGTATCGGCATCGGATTCAATGGCACCGGTCAGCGGATAGCAGCCAAGGGTGCGGAAACGCACCAGCTGATTGCGCGCGCTCTCACCCGGCTTCAGCTGCATGCGCTCATCATCCTTCATGATCAGCATGCCGTCGCGCTCGACCACCGGGCGCTGGCGGGCAAAGTACAGCGGCACAATCGGAATGTCCTCCAGCAGAATATATTGCCAGATATCCAGTTCGGTCCAGTTGGAAATCGGAAACACGCGGATCGATTCCCCCTTCGCCACACGGGTGTTGAAGATCTTCCACATTTCCGGGCGCTGGTTTTTCGGGTCCCAGCCATGCTGGCTGTCGCGGAATGAGAAGATGCGCTCCTTGGCGCGGCTTTTCTCCTCGTCGCGGCGCGCGCCGCCAAAAGCCGCATCAAAACCGTATTTATCCAGCGCCTGACGCAGTGCAGCGGTTTTCATGATGTGGGTATGAGTGTTGGAGCCGTGATCGAACGGATTGATGCCCTGGTCGACGCCATCCTGATTGATATGCACCAGCAGCTCGATGCCGAGGCGCTTTGCGGTTTCATCGCGAAATTCAATCATTTCGCGGAATTTCCACGTCGTGTCGACATGCAGAAACGGAAATGGCGGTTTGGCCGGATAGAAGGCTTTCATCGCCAGATGCAGCAGCACTGAGGAATCCTTACCGATGGAATACAGCATCACAGGATTTTCAAACGAGGCTGCGACTTCGCGAAAGATATGAATCGCTTCAGCTTCGAGGCGTTTGAGATGAGACAGTTTCTGGGACATTTAACCACGCTTTTGCAAATATGGCGCTGAGATAGCAAGTGTGGCACCGATTTGCCAGACATGGATTTCTATTGTGAGGCGAAAACGGGAAATTGTGGGGTTTTGGGCTTTCACCAATACGCCTTATTCGTTCACGAGCTTGTCCCGAGAATCCAGACACTTGTTCGCTCACGCTCTGCAATGCCTTGAACGTACCAAAATCCTCCAACACCTCTGCAATGTTGAGGCGGATGAAATGAGTGGAACCCCAAAACCCGTATGGAAATCGACACGCAACAGATCGCCATCGATTGTGCTATGATAAAACAGCATGTTTGCAGTCGGTGGAAACACAAGATCAAGTCGATATATCCCCTTGGTGTAAATAACAGTATCACCCTATTGTTTGTGTCTCGACTACCCTACTGATGTGTCCTGAAAATGCGGATAATTCTGTATTTTCTCGATCTGAATGTTGGCGACACTCACCACGTTTTCAACGATCTGTTCCGTTCCCGGGGCCGTCTCCCTTTGCGCGAGCATCTTGAGTAAATCACGGTAGTATCGGAGATTGGCGTCAATGATTTCCTTCTCCGCTTTCAAAACCATCGCAACGGTATCACCTTCCTGAATACCCGAATCAAGTTTACTCAACGCATGCTTTAATACACGGCGCAACGCGTTTGGTGCGGTCTCTTGGGGGATATAGAGGTGCGACAATTCAACTGTTTTCTTTTCTGGTTTGATAACAATCCTGGGCAAAAAGAACTCTAAATTCTTCAAGTGAGGCTTCAGGTTCGCATGCTTGACACGCCGAAGAGAAGATAGCACATTTATTGTTTGGCTTCCGAAATCGATTGTTAGAGGCACCGAGCGAACATACTTTGCATGTGGCTCTGGGTAGCCATACGCAAACAACATGTCTACTGCGTCATAAAGTCCGTAAATTACAAAACACTCATCGTTGTCTGCTATCGGTTTTGAATTGCGAACCGTCAATTTTGGGCCGGGTGAATATTGAAAACCGAGTGAGTTGGGATGATGATTGATGCAGTCCATGATCGGCATGCATACTTGAATTTTCGCGCGCTGATTGGCATCAGCATGAGTGAAGTATGGGTTTTGATATAGTTCGTTTTTGACGCCCAGTACCCGACTGTGAAAAAAGTCGTCCAATAAGAATTCGTTCAGCGTTACGCCTTGAAACCTTCCATAATTTTTTTGACCATCACTTCTCATTTTAAACAGTAAATCAAGAAATTCACGATCCTTGTAATACAGTGAACGCGTCGATGTTTTACTGTGCTGCGCGAATTTATCCAACGCGTTGAAGAGCTTGAGCATGAGTTGCATCATCTCAACTTGCTCGGATGCCAGATCATCGTCATAATATTTTATGACGATCTGGCTCTGGTTAAGGTCAAACTTGAACTTCCTGTACGGCAACAGGCATCTCGCCGTTAAGGAAATCAGCCGCTCTCCCTCCTTGATAGTTTCGGGTGCGCGAATGCGCATGTTTCCTGCGCTGCATTCAATGATAACATCCGGATGGATGAAGCTGCCACACTCCTGAATCTTGTCACATAGCTCAAGGAACGGTTTTTCGACTTCGACTTTGTCCGATATGAACTTCATATTCTCTTTCTTGGCAATATATTATAAAATTCCTGTGGGCATTGTAGTGGTGGCTTACCTGAAACGGAGGTATTTCACCAACCGGAGTGGATTTGAAAAATGGTTCACACATGCTGAAATCATTGGCGACGATGCAGGCGAATAAATCCCATATGGCTCAAACCTTGAAAATTACAAACGTTTTGCCGCAAAAGTGGAGAAGCTGGTCGATCTGGCGGTAAGGCAGGTGCCGATGCAAGTGACTTCCGCACCTTTCTAAAATTCACCCGCTTTGCGTTTGCTGTCATATCAGACAGGTTATGCGCTTTTGTCAAACTCTGTAACCCAATGCTTGATGTCATCCCTTGCCCGCCGCAATTTTCTCCGTCTTTCCGGAGAGTGGATTCACGCGCTGCAATACCATCGCAATTCGGGGCGCTGGATCCTCGGAACAAGTCCGAGGATGACGGGATTGGGAGGTCGGGCTGGCCTTGTATCATCGAAGTTCGCTGCGACGGGCGTATCGCTCAATACACATCTATCCCTATCGTCATCCCCGGACTTGTCCGGGGATCCAGAGGCTGGGGACGTGTAAACGCTGCAATACCATCTCGATTCGGGCCGCTGGATCCTTGGGATAAGCCCAAGGATGACGGGATTGGGAGTCGAGGGCTTGTAGCGGAGGCCTCACCGCCTGCCTTGACGACATGCCCTGATTTCCCTGCCTTGATGGTTTTCACAACTCCCGGGTTTGGCGTCAGCACTTTCCGGCGTTCACCAATACTCTCTCGTCATTCCCGGGCTTGTCCCGGGAACCCAGACGCTTGTGCGCTCACAGCTGCAAAACCATCGCAATTCTTAGCGCTGGATCCTTGGGACAAGCCCAAGGATGACGGGATTGGGAGGTCGGGCTGGCCTTGTATCATCGAAGTTCGCTGCGACGGGTGTATCGCTCAATATACATCTATCCCTATCGTCATCCACGGTCTTGTTCCGGGGATCCAGAGGCTGGGGACGTGCAAACGCTCAATACCCATCCCGATTCGGGTCGCTGGGTCCCCGGAACGAGTCCGAGGACGACGAGTTTTAGGTGAGTGTCGGGGCTTTACCTGGTGTCTCACTGTCTCACATGAAAAAGGCCCGGCGGTTTCCCGCCGGGCCTTCTTGAAGACGTAAAACTGACTGGTGTCAGATCAGCTTAGAAGTTGCGCTGAATGCGCAGTTTGGCTTCCCAGCTGTCGCTGCTGTCGTCGGCATCCAGATCAAGTGCTTCATTATCTTCGATCTTCGTGTCGACGTACTGACCGGCCAAGCTGACGAGGAGATTTTCGACAACTTCATACTGCAAGGTTGCGCCAACCATCCAGATTTCAGCCTGATCGTCGAAATCATGGTAAGCACCGGTGATACCAAGATTAAGATTACTGGAGAAATCCTGGCTCAGACCGGCCAGAACATACCAGCCACTCATCGTGTCGGTGATGTTGCCGGTGGTCAGATCAACAGCTGCTTCATAAAAGTCGCTGCCGCCAATATAGTGCATGGCACCATCAGCATAGGCACCGACAACCTTGACTTTGGTCATGGAACCGACATTCAGCTCGACACCGGCCTGAACGGCCCAGCCATAATCTGTGTCAAGCGTACCGGCTGCAACCAAAGGAGGCGTCACAAAGAAGGTGGAGGTCGGTGAAGAGAAAGGACCTGCTGGCATGGTAGTGATTGCACGAATCTGGTGCAATGCACCGGAAATCTGCGCAGAACCCCAGCCCTGGGAAATACGCAGGCTGGCAACCACATCAGGAATTTCCATGCCGCCATATTTGGCGTCACCGAGATTCGAACCAGTCGAAATTACGGTGTTGACGTTATAGACGACCGTTTTCGTGAACACGGAGGACACAAAAGTCTTGGTGCCGCCGATTACCGAGGGGCCATTGGTATCTGTCTTGAACGTCTTTGAATCCACAAACTGAGTCGTATAGGTTCCATTGACCGTGACGTCTTCGCCAGCATACTGGGCGATCTTGGCGCGGCGGTCACGACCGTCTTCCAGACCCAGGGTCATGGACAGGCCGTTGCCGAATGGCATGATGAAGGTGAACTGGTTGATGCCTTCATCAACATAGTAACCGTCATAAATGCCGTAGCCACCGCCGAAATCGTAACGGGAAGTCTCGCGACCAACCAGAATGTTTTCACCGATTGTGATCCAGGCATCGCCAAGAGACACGTTGCCTTCATTGGAACCGGAAATCGCAAACTGGCCAACCAGCATGCCGACTTCTGTCATCGAAGACGCATTCACAACCAGCTCAAAGTTTGAGTTGAAGAAGGTGCTGTCTACGGTGTCGTCATCATTGTCGTCACGAATGCCGAATTCCGTCCGTACACGGCCGGAGAATCTCAGGCAGGTTTCTGTGCCGGGAATGTAGTGGAAACCAGCGCCGAATGCATCACACACACGAACATAATCAACTGGTTCTACGATTGGCATGTCAGCGGCCTGAGCACCGGAAACGGCGATCAGAGCAGCGGCGGAGCCGAGCAAAAGGCTCTTTTTCATAATATGACCTCCAAAGTCATTTCAATTTTCCGGGCTTGACTTGCTGGTTCACTGAACCGGGATCAAACCCCCCAATGTTGAGGCGATGTCTTCTGACGGATAGTCCCGCCGAATGAATCGCCCCGAACGCAAGATGACCATTGCGGATCAAATGCATTTCATCAATGGAAAAAAGCGCAATGAACCCCTCACGCGGCACCTTGCCCTGTCAGTGTTGCATTCTGAACACAGATTGGGCCGGAGTTCTTAAGACTCTGTTGTGAAGTGTGGCGGAAATCCGGGGATTGACGGCGGCGCAGGCGGGGTTGGTGTGCGGTGTTGATATGCGAATCCGGGGCGTTTTCAGGGTGGGCGCGCATGCGATTCCCTGAGTTTGATGGTTCTTTCTTCCCTGTGATCATCACCGGGCTTGTTCGGGGAATCCAGAAATCGGGGATGAGAACGCGCTGCAAGGCCGTCGCGATTCGGGGTACTGGATCCCCGGAACAAGTCCACTGGTGTCCGGGGATGACGGCTTTGGGGGTTGGGCGTGACGGGATTGGGGGTCGGCGGGGGTTTGGCGGGTAGCTCTATGCTGACCTCGCACGGGTGCATACGCGGGTATATATTGTAGTGCGCGTGCAGATGCTGCCAACACTATCGCTCGTCATCGACATCCTGATTATCTATCGCCCCTGCCCCGTGGTTTGCTCCTACCCCCCTATTGTCATCCCCGGACTTGTTCCGGGGATGACAATAGGGGGAACTGTCGAGGCGCTGCACGGCCATTGCGATTCTGGGCGCTGGGTCCCCGGAACAAGTCCGGGGATGACGGCTTTCCGGACAATGCCGGTTTTTGCCGTGACTTTACAACAGTGGCGCAATAGAAGCGCAGCACATCCCCGACCCGCACACAGGAGCATTCATGCAAGTCACCATCATCGGCACCGGTTATGTCGGCCTGGTTTCCGGTATCTGTTTTTCGGAATTCGGTTTTCAGGTCACCTGCGTTGATCTGGACAGCCAAAAAATCGAGGCGCTGAACGCGGGCATTCTGCCAATCTATGAGCCGGGGCTTGACCGCCTGCTGGAAGAAAACCGCGAACGCCTGACCTTTACCACCGATTTTGATGCTGCGGTGGCCAGGGCTGATGTTGTGTTTATTGCGGTGGGCACACCATCGCGGCGCGGCGATGGCGAGGCGGATCTGCAATATGTCCATGCGGCGGCCCGGCAGATTGCGCGGGCGATGAAGCCGGAAACGGTGATTGTGCTGAAATCCACCGTGGTCGTTGGCACCAGTGCCGAAGTGCGAGGCATCATCGAGGCGGAGCGGCCGGGCGTCGCCTTCTCGCTGGCGTCCAACCCGGAATTTCTGCGCGAAGGCTCTGCGATTGAGGATTTCATGCGCCCGGACCGGGTTGTGGTTGGCGTCACCGACGATCATGCCAGAGACATTCTGCAGCAATTGTACCGCCCGCTCTATCTGCGCGATGCGCCGATTGTGGTGACAACCCCCGAAAATGCGGAATTGATCAAATATGCCGCCAATGCCTTTCTGGCGATGAAAATCACCTTTATCAATGAAGTCGCGGATCTGTGCGAGCAGACCGGCGGCGATGTGCGGGAAGTTGCCAAAGCGATTGGACTGGACAACCGCATTGGCGGCAAATTCCTCCATGCCGGGCCCGGCTTCGGCGGCTCGTGCTTTCCCAAGGACACACGGGCCTTTGCCGCCACCGGCCGCAAATACGGTGCAGCGCAAAACCTGATCGAGACTGTCGTCAGCGTCAACGAGAACCGCAAGGTGGCAATGGCCCGCAAAATTCTGGCAGAACTCGGCGATGCGCCCCAAGGCAGGACTGCCGGCATTCTGGGGCTGGCCTACAAGCCGAACACCGATGATATGCGTGAAGCGCCAAGCCTTACCATCATTCCCATCCTGGAGGCTGCCGGGGTGGTGGTGAAAGCCCATGATCCGCAGGCGATGGCGGAAGCAAAGCCGCATCTTCCGAACACACTTCTTTGCGAAAGCGCCGAACAGGCCATCAGCGATGTCGATATTGTCGTCATTCTGACGGAGTGGAACGCCTATCGCGCGCTCGACATGGCCACGGTCAAACGGCTGATGCGCGGTGATGTGGTGGTCGATCTGCGCAATATATATCAGGCCGACACTGCCAGGGATGCGGGTCTGAGCTACGTTTCCATTGGACGATCCGCGACAAGGTGATAAAACGCCCCCGATTTTTGCTGATAAAGATACAGATACAGATAGACCGGTGAGAGATATGAACCGCGCAGAAAAAAGACGGCTGGCAAGACAGACCCAGGCAAATCAGGCTTCCGCTGTGTCCCTGGCACCTGCCCGCAAGAAAAAACGTGGCGGGGTATACCGCACCAAGGGCGACCCCCAGCAATTGATGGCGATGCTGGAACAGGCCCACAAACTGTATACCGGCGGCCAGCCGGAGCAGGCCAAGCTGGCCTATCATGCGATTTTGCAGATCGACGAAAATTTTCCCGACGCCAATAATTCTCTCGGGATCATAGACGTCGAAGCCGGCAATCATGGTCTGGCGGCACGCTGGTTCAGGAAAGCCATCAAGGCCGAACCGACCCGCCCGACCTTTCACAACAATTGCGGCCTGGCGTTGCTGGAACTGGAAAAGGCCAAAGAGGCGGTCGCCTGTTTCGAAGCCTCGCTGAAAGCCGACCCCGACTTCGTGCCGGCAATGGTCAATCTGGGCAAGGGCTACAATCTGATCATGCAATTCGCTCTGGCTGTACCGGTGCTGGAAAAAGCCATTTCCATCACGCCTGATTTTCTGGAAGCCTATGTTGAAATGGCCCTTGCCCACGGTGAACTGGGTGCGCTGGACAAGGCTGTCGCGGCTCTGGATACGGCGCTCGAGACGCAACCCAACCACGGGCGGCTGCTGAACCAGAAGGCAAATCTTCTGATTACGTTTGGCAAAATCGATGACGCGGAGGCGATTTTCCGGGAGATCCTTAACCGTTCGCCAAACAATGTCGGTGCCTACACATCGATTGCCCGGTCGAAGAAATTCGAATCCTACGATGACGATCTGGCCAATATGGAGCGCCTCTATAAAACCATTCCGGATGTGGATTATGCAAAAATCCTGCAGGGCGAACAAGAAAAGGACGGGCATGAAGACCCGAAAATGAACCTTGCCATGGCCCTGGCAAAAGCCTTTGAGGCGATCAAGGACTTTGAACAATCCTTCTTTTACTACAAGGAGGGCAACCGGCTGAAGCGCAAGAAATTCTTCTACAATCAGGCCGATGATTTTCGCCAATTCGATATGCGCATGAAATTGTTTACACCGGCTCTGATCTCTGAGTTCAAAGGCGGGTTTGCAGATAAAACACCGATCTTCATTGTCGGCATGCCACGCTCCGGCACCACCTTGCTGGAACAGGTGTTTCACGCTCACCGCGATGTCTTCGGGGCAGGAGAGCTGGGCTTCATGCCGCAAGCTGTGCGCGCCCGATTCAAGGACATGCAGACCTTTGAAGATAAGTTGAAGGCGGGCAAGGTGACGCAGGAAACCTTCCGCGAGATCGGCGCCGCCTATATTGAAAAGATTCGCGAGATCGATTCAGACAGTCCCTTTATCACCGACAAGATGCCGCATAATTTTGTCCAGGTCGGCTTCATCAAACTGGCCCTGCCGGAAGCTAAAGTGATTCACAGCTATCGCAATCCGATTGACAACGCCTTTGCCATTTTCAAGCAGATTTTCGGCAATGAGGGCCACCAGTATGGTTATGACCTTGTAGAACTGGGCCAGTATCACAACAAATACCGCGAGCTGATGGCACACTGGAACAGCCTGTTTCCCGGCGAAATTCTGGAGAACCGCTATGAGGATATGGTGGCCAATCTGGAAAGCCAGACCCGCAAGGTGCTGGATTTCTGCGGGCTGGAGTGGGACCCGAACTGCCTCAACTTCCACGAGGCCGAGCGCGCCGTGCGCACCGCCAGCGTGACCCAGGTGCGCCAGCCGATCTACAAGGGATCGGTGGAGAAATGGCGTAAATACGAGACCCAGCTGCAGCCGCTGATCCGGGTGCTGGAGAAAGGTCTGCCGTTTTAGAGTTTGTCAGGCCGCCGCCAGCAGCGAGGCATTGCCGCCCGCTGCCGTGGTGTCAATGCAGACATGGCGCTCCAGAATGCAGGGCGAAAAATCCTGATTGCTGATCAGCGGCAGAATCGCACCTTCGCGGCGCGCCAAAGCGATACGCATCTGCCGCAACACCGCGTCATCCGCCCAGGCGGCGACTCCATCAAAACCGGACAGCGTTGCCAGATCGTCCAGGTTGAGAACCCCGTCCAGTGCATTCGCCCCGCTCAGCCCCGGCGCCACGGCCAGGCTGGCACAGCCGAAACCTGCCGCCAGGCGGGCCTGTTCCAAAGCCGCCTCGGAAGTTGGCCCAAGGCAGAGGATGACTCCGCGGGAAAAACTGCTCAACCGGTTGGATTCGCCGGTCGGGCCGGCCATGTCTGTGATTTCCAGCAGTTGCTGATCGTAGCGGATTGAATTGAGCGCTGATTGCACTTTGGCAAAATCAAGTGTTTGCGCCGGTTTCTTCCCCGCCACAACCGCCACCGCTGCTGTTCTGGCAAAGCGCTGCAGATAATGCGGGCCGCCGGCCTTCGGACCGGTGCCCGACAGTCCCTCGCCGCCGAAAGGCTGCGAGGCCACCACCGCGCCGATCTGGTTACGGTTGATATAGATATTGCCGCATTTGATACTGTCGACAATGGTCTGCACGCGATCATCGATACGGGTGTGCAGCCCGAACGTCAAACCGAACCCCTTGGCGTTGATGGCCGCGACGACGGCGGCAAGCTGATTGCCCCTGAAGGTCGCGACATGCAGAACCGGTCCGAAAATTTCCTCGGCAATTTCCTCGATTCCATCGACACGGATCAGCGCTGGCCCGACAAATGTGCCGGACTGTGGCGCTTTGACCTGTTTCAGCAGCCGGCCTTCCTGTTCGGCTGCATGGATATGGGCATCGATCTTGTCCCTGGCGTCAGTATCGATCACCGGGCCGATGTCGGTGGTAATATTGGCCGGATCTCCGACCACCAGCAGATTCATCGCGCCCTGCAGCATTTTCAGCAGTTTGGGGGCAATGTCTTCCTGCACATAGAGGACGCGCAGGGCGGAGCAGCGCTGGCCGGCGCTCTGGAATGCGGAGGCAACAATATCACGCACCGCCTGCTCCGGCAGTGCGGAACTGTCGACGATCATGGCGTTGATGCCACCGGTTTCGGCAATCAGCGGCGCATCGGGGGCGGCATTGTCTGCCATCGCCCGATTGATGCGTTTTGCGGTTGGTGTCGAGCCGGTAAAGCAAACGCCGTCAATGCGCGGATCGGAGACCAGCGCCTGTCCGATTTCAGCACCGGGCCCCGGCAGCAATTGCAGGGCATCGGCTGGAATGCCCGCCTTGTGCAGCAGGCTGACGGCATGAGCGGCAATCAGCGGGGTCTGTTCCGCCGGTTTGGCGAGCACCGCATTGCCTGCAGCCAGTGCTGCCGCGATCTGACCGCTGAAAATCGCCAGCGGGAAATTCCACGGCGATATGCAGACAAAAACGCCCCTGCCCTGCAACGGGTCTTGCGCCTCAAGGCGTTCAGCCTCTGATGCGTAATATCTCAGGAAGTCAACAGCCTCGCGCAGCTCGGCAATGGCGTCTGCCGCAGTTTTGCCCGCCTCCTGACAGGCCAGAGCAAAAAACAACTCTGCGTCAGCTTCATAGAGATCAGCCGCGGCGCGCAGACATTTGGCACGCTCGGTAGCAGATTTCGCTGACCAGCCGGCAGCACCGCCAAGGGCTGCCGTGATCGCGGCCTCCGCCTGGCTGACTGTCGCCGGGATGACTGAGCCGATTTTCTGCTGCGGATTTGCCGGATTATATCTTGGCTCGGCGGGCATACCCGCTGCGTCACCGGAAGCGGCGACAATCGGCCCGGTGGTTTGGTCCGGCAGAGCGCTGCTCATGGCGTTGACGACAAAAGCCTGATCCCGCAGATCGGTGATATCCCAGCCTTTGGCATTGCTGCGTGCCGCACCAAACAGGGCTTGCGGACGGGCAATTTTCGGGTTTTGGGCGTCGGGCAGATAGTGGGCCACCACTTTGAACGGATCGGCGACGATAGCTTCGACCGGCACCTGTTTGTCGACGATCTGATTGACAAAGGAACTGTTGGCGCCGTTTTCCAGCAGGCGGCGTACCAGATAGGCCAGCAAATCCTCGTGAGCCCCGACCGGGGCATAAATGCGGGAGCGCGTGTTGTGGCTGGCCATCACCGCATTGTGCAGGGTTTCACCCATGCCGTGAAGGCGCTGAAATTCAAACACCGGGCTGGATTCCACCGGACTGGCTTCATCGGCGGCAATGGCCAGTACAGCTGCGATTGTCTGGGCATTATGGGTGGCAAATTGCGGGTAAATCCGGTCGGCATATAAGAGCAATTTGCGGGCGCAGGCGATGTAACTGACATCGGTCGAGGGTTTGCGGGTGAAGACGGGAAAGCCATCGAGGCCGAACACCTGAGCACGTTTGATCTCTGTATCCCAATAGGCGCCCTTCACCAGGCGGACCATGATGCGCCGGTCAAGTTTCAGCGCCAGGGCATGCAGCCAGTCGATGACAAAGGCGGCGCGCGGTCCGTAGGCCTGAACGACGACGCCAAATCCATCCCAGTCGGAAAGTGCCGGATTTGACAGAATGCCTTCAATCACATCAAGCGACAGATCAAGCCGGTCCTGCTCTTCAGCATCAATGTTAAAGCCCATATTGGCCGATTTGGCGAGGCTGGCCAGCGCCAGAGTGCGGTTCACCAGATCGGGAACGATACGCGCCGCGTGGGGTGCCTCATAGCGTGGATGCAAGGCAGAGAGCTTGACGGAAATGCCCGGATTTTCGCGGATATCCTCACTCTCGCAGCGTTTTGCGATGGCACTGATGGCCTCCGAATAGGCCAGATGATAGCGCTTGGCGTCAGCTTCAGTGCGAGCTGCCTCGCCGAGCATGTCATAAGAGTAGGTGTAGCCGCGTTCTTCCTGTTTTGCCGCCCGGTTCATCGCCTCGTCAATATTGCGGCCAAGGACAAATTGCTGGCCAAGTTCGCGCATCGCCTGCGCCACCGCCTTGCGGATCACCGGTTCGCCGACGCGTTTCACCAGCGCGTGCAATGTGCCTGCAATACTGGCATTCGGGCCTTCATCGTCGCGCAGCACTTTGCCGGTCAGCATCAAAGCCCAGGTCGAAGCGTTGACCAGAGACGAGTTGGAATGGCCCAGATGCGCGCCCCAGTCCGAAGGGGAAATCTTGTCTTCGATCAGCGCGTCAATCGTATGGCTGTCCGGCACGCGCAGCAGTGCTTCTGCCAGACACATCAGAGCAACGCCTTCCCGGGTCGACAGGCCATACTCGGCCAGAAACACCTCCATCAGACCGGGATTTTTGGCCTTGCGGACTTCTGTCACCAGTTTTGACGCACTTGCTTCGATTGATGCAGCCATCTGCGGGGTCTGCCCTGCGAGCTGGATCAAACGCTGCAATGCGCCTGCTTCATCAGCCAACACATTGTCACGAATGATTTCCCTCAAGCGGGAGAGATCTTCAGCGATGGCATCAGGAGTGGGCATCTGTCGGTCCAATATTTCAAGGTCACATCCGGGTGTGTAGCATGCCCGAGAAGGACACATGACCCGATCAGGTGTATATTATCCGTCTCCTGCTATATTGTTCTCTCTTTTTTGCATGAGTGGAGCTAGTATGTCCTGATAAAAGACGTTTACACAGGAAAATTTCCTTATGACGGACAAAACGCATGGAACGGATGGTCTTGACGCTTTTGACGAAAAGATTCTCAAAGTGCTGGCGCAGAACGGCCGCATCACGGTGACAGAATTGGCCGAGACCATCGGTCTGTCAAAATCGCCCTGCCAGGTGCGGCTGAAACGGCTGGAATCGGAAGGCTATATTCTGGGCTACCGTGCCGTCCTGAATGCGCAGAAGCTCGACCGCGCCCATATCGCCTTTGTGGAAGTCAAGCTGAAAGACACCCGTGAGGCTGCGCTCAGGGCCTTCAATACGGCGGCCCGGTCGGTTGTGGAAATTGAAGAATGTCACATGATTGCAGGCAGTTTCGACTATCTGCTGAAAGTGCGCACCAAGCATATTTCCGACTACCGCCGGGTTCTGGGAGAAACCATTTCCGGCCTGCCGCATGTGGCCCATACCAGCACCCATGTGGCGATGGAATCTGTCAAGGATCGCGGCGCTTAACGGCCCAGGCTGATGGCATCGAGTTCGGCCAATTCCGGATCAGTCAGAAAATTCAGATCCATGCCACGGGTCAAAAGGAAAATCCGCGCGGCTTCTTCCAGTTCCTCCATGGCAAACACACTGTCGCGAATGGATTGTGCCCCAACTACAGGGCCATGGTTGCGGATGATGATACCGGAATGTTTTGCCGCCAGCTTTTCAATTTCCGGTCCAAGCGACTTGTCTCCGGGGCGTTTGTACGGCGCAGCTGCGACCGGGCCGACGCGCATGTGAACATAGGGCGTTATGGCCGGCACCATATTGGTTTCATCCACCTCTTTCAGACATGACAGGCAGACACAATAGGTCGAATGCAGATGGGTGATGGCTTTGGTATCGGGCCGTCCGCGATACATGGCAAGATGGAGAAAATCCTCCTTAGTGGGCTTGTCACCTGATACATGGCGACCGTCATCATCGAGTTTTGACAGGGTTTCAGCCTGCAGAAACCCGAAGCTTGAATTTGTCGGTGTCATCAGGAAGCCGCCGGCTTCCAAACGGCATGACAGATTGCCGCTTGATCCGGGTGTCAGGCCGCGCTCGAACATCGAGCGGGCAAGCAGCACCATTTCATCACGCTGAGCCGATTCGTTCATTGCTGCAATACTTCCAGAGCCTGTTCAAAGAAGGTTTCATCGCCAAAATTGCCCGATTTTAGCGCAAGCGCAATGTCGAATTTTCCGGTTCTGGCAAAGGTCCAGGGCACACCGGGCGCGATTTCCTTGCCAATCCGCAACTGATCGACGGCCAGCGCCTTTGTCACCGCACCTGAGCTTTCGCCCCCGGCGACGACGAAACGGCGGTGACCGGTCTGCAAAGCGGTCTGGGCCAGTTCCGCAAGCGCGTCTTCAACGAGTTGTCCTGCCTTGTCCCGGCCCAATTGAGATTGCGCCTGCTTCACTTCATCCGGCTCGGCTGTGGCGTAAATCATTTTGGCGCTGCCGGGCGGCTGTGAGCCAAGCCAGTGTTTTGCCTGTTGCAGAGCCGCCCCGTCTTTCGCCAGGTCCAGAGGGTTGAGTTGCAGGGCGGCATGGCTGGCTGCAAAACGGGCAACCTGTCTGCGGGTCATGGCCGAACAGCTGCCACTCAGAATCAGCGGCGTATTGTCGATTGGAGCATTGTCATCTGTCTGGCGACGGCTGCCGGTGGCGCCGGACAGCGCGCGCACCAAAGGCAGGGCAATCGCGCTGCCGCCAGTAATCAGCTTCAACGAGGCGATAGCAGCGCCCAGCACATTCAAATCATCATCATTGATGGCGTCCAGAATGATGTGCTGGCAGCCGTCATTCTTGAGCTGCCGCAACTGCTCCTGAACCTCAGCGATACCGCTGGATACAGTGCGCCGGTTGACAAGGCCGACAGGTTTCGTCACCTGCGGTGCCAACAGCCGCAGCAGGCTGGAATCGGTCATTGGTGTCAGCGGATGGTTGCGCATCGGGCTGTCGCTCAACAAGTCCTCGCCCACAAACATGTGGCCCTGAAAGACGGTGCGGCCGTTTTCCGGAAAGGACGGGCAATACACGGTCTGGTCACAGTTCAACTGCGCCATCATCGCTTCTGCCACCGGGCCGATATTGCCCGTCGCGGTGGAATCGAAGGTCGAGCAATATTTCCAGAAAAACGTGCCGGCACCGATTGCCTGAAGCCAGTCGAGCGCTGCCTGGGCCTCGGTAACCGCCTGCTTCACCGGTTCGGTTCTGATTTTAAGCGCGACCACCTCGCAATCCGCATCTGATACCGGATCGCCTTTGGGTACGCCTATGCGCAAGGACACCGACAGGCCGGCGCGTGCCATCAGTGCGGCAAGATCGGTGGCGCCGGTAAAATCATCTGCCACTGCGCCTAGCAGGACTGGTCTGTCACTCATAAAATTCCGCCTTTTGGAGCCACATGCAGTGCGACAATGCTGTCATCGCCGGAATGAACCGGCTGGTAGATTGAACGCACTATCGGATCATGCCCCGGTATAATGTGGCTGTCGCTTTCTGCAAGCTGCTTAAGTGTCTGAAATCCGGTCAGCATATCCTCAACGTCTACAACAATCGGAAAGGGTTTTCCAAGGCGGTAATTCTCATAATAATGGCTCGCATCCGAAGCAAGCACGACCCATCCGCGCGCGGTTTTCACGCGCACACATTGCAATCCGCGGCTGTGCCCGCCAATGAGATGGGTTTCCACGCCCTCGGCAATGGTTTTGCTGCCGGACGAGAAATGCACGCGGCCTGCAAAAAGCGCCCTCACCATGTCGCAGATATGTTCGCCGGTGAATGGCGCGCGCAGATGATCGTGGCACATGCATGGCCCGGTTGCATAACTCATTTCCAGGGCCTGAACATGAAGATCGGCATTTGGAAAGGCTTTCAGTGACCCGGCATGATCATAATGCAGATGCGTGAGGATGATTGTGTCGATTGCTTCGGGAGAAATCCCGAACTGGCGCAACTTTTCGGCTGGATGGATTTGTATTTCCCGGCATCTGGCAACGCCTTCTTCGGTGTCATATCCGGTGTCGACCAGAATAACCCGCGATCTCTGGCGCGATTCTTGCCGCAACACCCAGACGTAATAATCCATCTCATGGGGCAGATCATGATGCGGATCGGCAATAAACGAATCGGCGCGGGTGCGATTGCCGCGTTCGGCATATTTCAGCGCAAAAATCTCCCACAGATCACTCACATAGGTCTCCTATAAATGGTTGAGATTGTGATGGGTGATGAGGTCGACCAGCATGTTCTTGGCATTTTCCCGGTGGTCTCGATGCAGCTTGCGCGCCGCCTCCCAGTCGCCCGCTGCCAGATAGTCAACCAGACGCCGGTGATCTTCATTGGAGCGCACTGGTCTTGGTCGCAGAGTTAGCGTCGCCATGCGGGCGCGGTGCACCTGATCCCAGAATGTGGCGACCATTCGCGACAGGCGCTGATTGCCGGCGAGCCGCACCAGAGCCATGTGAAAGGCCTCATCGGCTTTGGCCCAGGCCACCAGATCGTCGGTGTCCAGTGCCGTTTCCATGGCGCTGACATGGGACATCAGCAAATCGCGGCCACTGTCGGACAAGCCGGCACGCGCCAGCCTTTCAGCAGCATAAGGTTCCAGCTCGGTCAGAAGTTCATAAATATCCTGCATATCCTCGATGGAAATCGGCAAGATGGTAATGCCGTGGCGCGGGCGGATACTTAAAAACCCTTCGCTTTCGAGTTGAAGTGCCGCCTCGCGCACCGGTGTCCGGCTCATCCCGAGCATGTCGGCCAACTCGGTTTCCAGATAGGAGGCGGACGGTTTCAGCGCATTGTCCATCAACAGGCTCTTCAATCTCTGATAGGCCTGCCGGGTTCGCGTGTCGGTTTTTCGCGCCGCCTTTGTCACTGCCTGTCCCTCACCTCGTTCAGCGCCAATCTTTCGCCTTCATGCGACGACCGGTAAATCAGGTCCTGGATTGCCAGATTTTTGAGATAGTCCGAGGCGGTGTTTTCCAGCGGCGCTGCGCTGGATAAATGATCCAGCACATGGCGCTGAAACAGGTAGACGCAATCGCCGCCAAAATCCCGGTCTTCGAAAGAATAGGGATGTTGCTGCCAGATGTCGCTGCCAAAATCACGTATCTCGATGATCCCATCACCGGACAGAAGCAAGCTGGCGCTGGTGCCTTCGATCAGGAATTCGCCCATCGTCAGCCGCCGGTTTCTGGCGGCATGGTCAAGGGCGCGGTTGCCGTCAAATGTAATGCGGGCGCCGTCGGGCATCTGGAAGGTGAAGCTACCGCTGTCTTCACCGGCGATCGCCGGATTGGTGCGAAATAGATCCGCACTGAGTGCCACCGGTTCGCCAAACAGAAAGCGAAACACATCAACCCAGTGGATGCCGGTTTCGCGGATGAGAAATTGTTTCATATCTCTGAAATAGGGTTGCCGCCTCAGATAGGCGTCAGGACCTGCCCCGTCTCCCGGACGAAAGCAGAACCGGGCCTGAATGACACGACCGAGCCGTCCCGCCTGCAACAATTGCCGGATTTCGCGATACCATGGCTGAAAACGGAAATTCTCGTGAACGATCAGCAGCGTAGAGCTGTCTTTTGCAGCCTCTGCCAGGGCCTGCGCCTGTGGCAACGAATCGCAAAACGGCTTCTGGCAGATTACCGCGCAGACCTGTCCGAGGACCGGCCGGATCAACTCCAGATGAGTAGATGGCGGTGTGGCAACATCCAGTATGTCGACCGAGCCAGCCGTTAGCATGTCTTCGACCGTGTCGTACACGTCCAGCTCCGGCGCATCGCGTCGGGCCTCGGCGCGGCGTTGCGGATCGGTCTCGGCCAAAGCCACCAGCGATGCGTTCTGAAGCCGCCGCCAGGCATTCAAATGAAACTTTGCAAAGTAGCCATAGCCGACCATTCCGACACGAAAAGCAGGCTCTGCCATCAGTCAGGCAACCTTGTCGGAGTAGCTGTCAGACCCCGCCAGCCGTTGTATCGCTGCAATCACCGCATCAGCACAGTCCAAGGTGGATGATGTTCCGCCAAGATCACCTGTGAGATTGCACTTTGCCACCACGTTTTCACCAACTGCAGCATCGATCAGACGGGCGGCCTGCGCCAGCGCTGTATCATCATGTTCAACGGCGAGCCATTCCAGCATCATGGCAGCTGATAGAATCATCGCCAGAGGATTGGCGATGCCCTGGCCGGCGATATCGGGCGCGGTCCCGTGGCAAGGCTGAAACACAGCAGAATCATCACCGATATCAGCGGACGGCGCCAGTCCCAGCGTGCCCATGATGCCTGCCCCCAGATCGGACAGAATGTCGCCGAACATGTTTTCTGTTACCAGCACGTCAAATTCCCAGGGCCTCTGCACCATCCACATGGCCATGGCATCGACATAGGCGGCATCGGCGTCAATATCGGGAAATGCCTTGGCACGTTCCAGAAAGATTGTGCGGAAGAACCAGAAAGCGCGGAACACATTGGCTTTATCAACGCAGGTGACGCGGCCCTTGCGGCCCCGTTTTTCGGCGCGCTGCGTTGCCAGGCGAAAGGCGAAATCAAACAGTTTTTCGCTGATTTTTCTGGTAATCCGCAAGGTTTCCGTTGCTTCACTGTCGCCATGAATCTGGCCTTCATGCATATGCGCAAACAGGCCTTCGGTGGATTCTCTGATGAGGACGAAATCAATTTGTTCCGCACGCGGATCAGACAGCGGTGTGGATTGGCCCGGATAGACCCGCACCGGCCGCACCCCGGCATACAGGCCCAGTTCAAACCGCAAATCAATCTGTGGCGTGATCTCGGTGCCGTCGGGTTTGCGGATCGAGGGCAGCCCCATGGCTGACAGGAGCACCGCATCTGCGGCGCGGGCTGCATCAATCGAGGCTTTGGGCAGCGCTTCACCGGTTTCGCTGAAATGAGTGGCGCCTGCAGGAAGATGGATGAACTCAAACGAAAAACCACCCAGCAGGCCTGCAGTGTTTTCCAGAAGCTTCAGGGTTGGAGCCATGATCTCCGGGCCGATGCCGTCACCATCGAAAACCGCGATGGTGTAAACATTCGAATTCTGAACCATATTTTTTCCTGCTTCTGCCATCGCGATTGCACCGTCATTCAGCCGCTCTTCCGCAGAGCCGATTGATGATAGAACCCGTGGCTTTTTTCCTGCCATACAGGCTCAACAAGTATCCGGGGCGTTGACGCTGACTGAATTTAATGCATACATTAATTAATGCGCACGCGCAAGCTTTGCCGTCGGGCTCAGGAGGCAACGTTGAAACTGTGGTAATGTGTTCCAGAAGGGGGGAACCTGGCTTAGTGTCTTCTGTGGTTTTGCCGCTTTGGCTATCAATGACCCCGGCACCTGGGCATGGCTCCTTGCCATCAAACTCTCGCGCCATTTGCACGAGCGCGAAGTTCAGTACTGAAAGCGTGCCGTCATTGCGCCAGCGGTAGAAATAGCCCCCCACAGTGGAGACCGGCGGAACGTCTTTTGGCAACATGCGCCAAGCAATCCCGCCGCCTGCGGTGTACATGATCGCATTCAAAACAACGCGCATATCGGTTGTTCGGCGGCGGCTTCCTGGACGTGCGGGTGGCACAAAAGGGCGGACAATAGCCCGTTCGGCATCCGTCAAATCGCTTGGATAGCGGTTGGAACTGCGGTTCTGCTCAGCACGGGTGATATCAGTCCATAGCATCGTGGCCTCCATCGAATCTTTGACAATCCGACGGAATCACATCCTACTGAGTCCCATTCCTGCCATTATGAAATTGGAAACAGAATCCTGGTCTGACGGCTGGTACAGATGCAACGATTTTTGATTTTAGGTGGTGGGTGACATGGAAAGCGGAAGAATTGCCCGGTATTGGCTGATCTTCGTGTCGATTTTGGTTTCGGCATTTGTCCCTGTTCAATCGGCTCTTGCTCATCCGCATGAATTTGTCGAAATGAAAGTGGCGGTGCACTTCGACAAGGCTGGCAAGGCATCGTCCGTTAAATATTCATGGCTGTTTGATGAATTTTTCTCTGCGTATCTCATTGAACCGGCCGACACAGACGGCGATGGCAAACCGGAACAGGAAGGGCTTGATGCCTTGTTCATCGAGATTCTGGGGAATATCGAGGAAATCAATTATTTCACCAAGTTTGAGAAGGACAGTCTGGACGTCGAATTTGGCAAACCGAAGCCGCTTGTGGCCTCAATGAAAAAGCGCCAATTGTATCTGGAGTTCGAGCTTCCGTTTAAAATGGCACTCGATCTGCAAACCGGAAATCTCGAATATGCGATTTATGACGATGAATTCTACATTGCGATGAATCATTCCACCGATGCAGATGCGGTAAAACTCGTTGGCGCACCGATGGGGTGCGAGTGGACTCTTTTGCCGCCCAATCCCAGTGAAGACGTAGCTGCCTTTGCAAAATCTCTCGACAAAACCGAGTCTGGTGGCTCGGGCCTTGGCGCAAATTTTGCCGAGCGGGTGACGATCAAATGCACATAATCAAAAACCGGACGGCGTTCATCTTGATGGTGATTGTGCCGGCTCTTGTGATCGCCGTTTTGATTTCCCAGGGGCCGGTGCGGGCAGCCTATGGCGATCTGATATTCTGGATTTACGATCAGCAACGGGCCTTTCATAAGATGATGACCGGTTCGCTCAGCGCGCTGGCAGACAATATAGGTGTTTCTACAACTCTGACGGTTGTTTCGGGCAGTTTCCTATATGGTGTATTTCATGCCGCCGGACCGGGCCACGGCAAGGTGGTTCTGTCGACCTATCTCGTAACCCGGCCTGAACGCATTCCGCGAAGCGTGATGATGGCGGTGTCGGCGGCCTTCTTGCAGGGCGCAGTGGCGATCACCCTCGTTTATGGGCTCTATTTCCTTTTCGGGATGGTCGGCCGGGATACGCGTGTTGTTGTGCTTTGGAGTGAGCGGCTCAGCTATTTACTGATAATCTCCCTTGGCGCCTGGCTGTTGTGGCGCGCATTAAGCGGGCTCGCCAATTTGAGACGCCGTAAACAAGCGCATGCCGGTGAATCACTATCCACTGCCCAGGCCCATGATCATGATCATGATCATGAACATACATACCATCAGGGGCATGACTCCTGCTCGCAGTGCGGTCACGCTCATTTGCCAACCAACGAACAGCTTTCCGCCGCGTCGGATATGCGCACAATTCTCGCCGTTATTTTTTCGATCGGAATTCGGCCGTGTTCAGGCTCGGTATTGGTTTTGATATTTGCGAAATTTGCCGGGATACCCCTTGCCGGAATATTGTCAGTTGCAGCAATATCTCTGGGCACGGCCATTACGGTGGCAGGCCTTGCCTTGTTCACGGTTCAAATGCGTAAAATGGCATTGAAAACTGTCGGATCACGGTTTGATCAACTGTCCTATGCGAGCCATTTTATCACCTGTGCCGCAGGAGCGTTCCTCGTACTCGTGGGATACGGATTGTTTGTGGGATCCTATTCCGCACCGGTTCGCTCACTGGGGGTTTGATACAACGCCGCAACCCGCTTGTGGAACGCGCAGCTTCGGTAGAGGCAATTTGTCTGGCGAACACTCTGCATTTCCCAAATGGTAAGCAGAGCATAATTTGATCGAACGTTTGGCGATTCGCGGGGTTAAACAGATACTGAGGATGACTAAGACTTCAGCCCCACAAACTGAAGGGCAGGGAAATCAGTAAGTTGGCGCAAATTCTGACCGTCTGCGACATTTTCGGTGCCCTTGCGGAAAAGCGTTCGTATAGAAAACCGCAAACGCCGGAGCAGGCCATTCAGATTTTGATGGGCATGGCCCAATTCGGAAAAGTCAATTATGGTGTGCTATGTACGCTTGCCCGCGCCGTCGGTGTCGAAAATTCAGACAAGCGGTCAGGCGCACCCGTGTCGTCGGAGCATTCCCTGATGGTCAGTCGTGCCTCAACCTGGCCGCTGCTCGTTTGAGGCATATCGTGGCCGGCAAATGGGCCACACGAAGGTACATGGACACTACCATGATCCCGGCACTTGCACACGGTTCGCTGCCTACAAGTTCGCTTGCTTCCTGAACCAGGGCATAGTTCTTCAAGGCCAGGGTTCCATCGCTGCGGCAATTGTAGAAATAACCATGGACGGTCGATACAGGCGGGGAATTCTTGGCAACATCCGCCATGGAATGCCGCCACCGGCCATTTAGGGAATGGCGTTCAGCACCTCGCGAATATCACTGGCTCATGGGTAGCCTCCCGGGCGAGATGCTGGAACAAGTGGTGCGACCACTTCCCATTCAGCATCGGTCAGATCGCTTGGATAGCGGGCAAACTTGCGGTTATATTTGGCCAGGGTGATATCATTCCAGAGCATCGCGGTCTCCATCGAATCTTCATCGATCCGATGGAATCACATCCCTCTGTTATCACTTGATAACTTTTAAATCAGGCTCTTAGCTCGACTTTGTACGTTTTTGTGGTCAGGTCCAGAGCCAGAAGATGCCCTCGTTCGCTATGAACTCGAGCGCCTCGTCGAGGGGTATGACGACGCCGCCGATGTCATCGACATCCTCCCATTTGCGCCGGTGTGACCAGTATCCGAGCCGGACTTCGTTGCCGTTGCCGGTCGGCTTCAGCCGGGCAATCGGCGCCTCCGTCTCCAGCAGGTAGAGATGGTAGGCACCCTTGTCTTTGTAAAAACCGACGCCACCACCATTGGCGTCGTCGAAGGCTTCGATGCGAACGGCGATTTCGTCATGCTGCATGTGCCGATCATACATAGGAACACCTCAGGGCACGTGATTCACTTTGCCGCAGGTTTGCCTGCTTGCATGGTCAGCGACAAGGGATTCGAAACATGGGATGAAACATCATGCCCCCTTCTTGCCGCCGTCTCCGGGCGATCCCGTTCCCCAGATCCTGCGCGATTGGCTGCAGGCGCTGCGCCCGTGCTTCACGGCGCCCAGTTGGGAGCACATGCTCGTCCTGGTCATGGGGGCCGTGCTGGCCCCGGGCAAGCGCACCGTCAGCGCCTGCCTGCGGATGACCGGGCGCGCCGAGGCGAAAAACTTTTCGAGCTACCATCAGCTCCTTAACCGCGCCCGCTGGGAGTCTCGCGATATGTCTCGGCGCCTGCTGGCCATGATCATCGACCGCCTCGTGCCGGAGGGTCCCGTGGTCATCGGGATGGACGATACAATCGAGCGCCGATGGGGGCGCAAAATCACTGCGCGCGGCATCTATCGCGATCCTGTCCGCTCCAGCCATGGCCACTTCGTCAAAGCCAGCGGGCTGCGCTGGTTGAGCTTCATGGTGCTGACGCCGGTCCCTTGGGCAGGTGTTGTGAAGGCCCTCCCGGTGCTCACCCTGTTGGCCCCCTCGGAGCGCTCCGACCACCAGCGCGGACGCAGGCACAAGCTGCTGACCGACTGGGCCCGCCAAGGGGCGCTCCAGCTCTGTCGCTGGATGCCAGAGCGCGACATCGTCTTCGTGGGCGATAGCGGCTTCGCTGTCCATGAACTGGCGTACGCCATCGGCGGCCGAGCAACCCTCATCAGCCGACTGCGGCTCGACGCCAATCTCTACGCGGCCCCTCCAAAACGTGACGGCCACACCCTCGGACGCCCGGCGCAGAAGGGGCCACCCTTGCCCAAGCTGAAAACGCTGCTTTCAAACCCGACCACGCCCTGGAAAAGGATCACCGCGTCCTCCTGGTATGGGCGCAAGCACCATAAGGCACTCGAAATTACCTCGAGCACCGCATTGTGGTACCGACCTGGTACGCCGCCCAAGCCAATTCGCTGGGTCCTCGTCAGGGATCCTGACGGCCGGCGCGCTCCGCAAGCTTTCTTCAGCACCGATACAACGCTCGATCCTGCCGACATCATCGCCCTGTTCGTCCGCCGCTGGCAGGTCGAGGTCACCTTCGCCGAAACCCGCGCCCATCTTGGCGTCGAAACCCAACGGCAATGGTCCGACAAAGCTATCGCCCGCACCACGCCGGCGCTGCTTGGTCTCTACAGCCTTATCTCTTTGTGGGCGTGCGATCTGTTGTCCAAGTCGAGCATTCCTTATGCCGCAGCCTGGTATCGTAAGACCCATCTCACCTTCACCGATGCCATCGGCGCCGTAAGGCTCGCCTTATGGGTCGGAGACATTTATCAACACTCCCCGCCGCACCGGGAAAGACACAAAATCCCTCCCGACCGTCTCGTGCGTATGGCAGAGGCTCTCTGCTTCGCCGCATAATGTACAAAGTCGAGCTTAGTCATTGTGATAATGGACAGCAATTCTCGTTCTATCGTATGATAGTTCAAAGGCAGCGTAGTTTCGGTCAACAGAGCCGCTGCCATCTGCATTGAATGCAACCGGGGTGAAACTTTCTAGCAGAACAAATCAAAAGTCTTGGAGGAAACAGTCTGGGAGGACTCCATCAACAAGCTCACGACATTGGCCTGAACAACCATCAGTGTTTTCGGCCTTATGGCAGCGCCGGCGAAGGCGAATAAGTCAACATGAAGGTGGTATTTCCTATCCCTCGTCACAGCCTCTGATTGGCCCGGCTGGGGTGGTCGTGGCCGAACCTGGGGGTGGCTGAATTTGCGGAATGTCGGCGTCAAAGCTTTCGAATGTCATGATCAATCATCTGTGTTGTCGTTGACGCTTTAGCAATAATCTGGCCACACTAGAGTGAGCCGTCCAACACGAAGATCGAATTGAAACGGCAAGAAACAGTCTTAATTTCCGTGGGAGGAAACATGTCAAACGCACTTAATCGCAGAAAATTTCTGCGCGGTTCAGCCATCGCTGGTGCCGCAGTTCTCGCAACACCGGCAATCGCTCAGAATGCCACCACGACATTGAAGATGCAGGCTGCCTGGGGGGGCGGTATCTTCCTTGAAAACGCCCAATCCTATGTCGACCGGGTTCATGCCATGGCCGGCAGTGCACTGAAGATCGACCTGCTTTCCGTCGATTCCGTTGTCAAGACAAGCCAGATGCAGGACGCTGTCCACCGCGGTGTTCTCGACGCGGCACACTACGTGCCAGCCTATTGGTACTCCAAATCCAAGACTGCCTCGCTCTTTGGCACCGGCCCCTGCTTCGGCTGGTCCAGTCAGGAAGTGCTGGGCTGGGTCTATTATGGTGGCGGACAGGAATTGTTCGATGAATTGATGGGCTCGCTTGACCTCAACATCGTCTCGTTCTTCAACTCGCCCATGCCGGCCCAGCCACTCGGCTGGTTCAAGGAAGAGATCAAGAGCGTCGACCAGATGAAGGGCCTGAAATACCGCACCGTCGGTCTGGCTGCCGACGTTCTTCTGGAAATGGGCATGTCCGTGGTTCAGCTTCCCGGCGGTGAAATCCAGCCGGCGATGAAATCCGGTCTGATCGATGCTGCGGAATTCAACAACCCGACCTCCGACCGCGATTTCGGCATGCAGGACGTGTCGAAATTCTACCACCTGGCCTCGTTCCACCAGAGCCAGGAATTCTTCGAAGTTACCTTTAACAAGAAGAAATATGAGGCACTGCCGGCCGAGCTTCAGGCTATTCTGCGATACGCGTCCGAGGCCGAGAACTCCAATTTCTATTGGAACAACACCAAGCGTTATGCTGACGATCTCAACACCTTGCGGGACGAACAGGGTGTCAATGTTTTCCGCACGCCGGACGACATAATGGCGGCTCAACTTGCTGCCTGGGATGTGGTCGTCGACAGGATCTCGGGCGAGGATGCGTTCTTCGCGAAGGTGATCGACAGCCAGAAAGCCTATGCCAAGAATGTCATGGGCTATCTCAATCTGAACCAGCCCGACTACAAGCTGGCCTACAACCATTATTTCGGTTGATTCCGAATTGATCTGAAGTCATCGCCTGGTGGCCCGCGAAGGGCCGCCAGGCATGGTTCTGTCTAGCGGAGGCCGCGCAATGGTCAAATTCGTTCATGCAATTGAAGGCTTGAGCCTTTGGGTGGGTCGCGCCTTCGGCTGGTGCATCCTGCTGCTGACGCTGTCGATATCCTATGAAGTATTTGTGCGTTATGTGCTGAACGCGCCGACGGTCTGGGCCTTCGATATGATGGTGCAAATGTATGGTGCCCTATTCCTGATGTCCGGCGCCTATGCGCTGGCCCAGGACACCCATGTCCGCGCCGATGTGCTCTACCGGTTGTTCCCGGTACGGATTCAGGCGGCGCTGGATTTTGTGCTGTATTTCCTGTTCTTCTTCCCCGGCATTATCGCCTTGTTCTGGTTTGGCTGGGAGATCGCGGCCGACAGCTGGCGGTATCAGGAAGTTAGCTGGAACAGCCCGGCCCGCATTCAGATCTATTTTTTCAAGACATTGATTCCGGTCGCCGGCGGATTGCTGCTGTTGCAGGGCAGCGCCGAAGTCATGCGCTGCGTCCTGGCGATCAGGTACGGCCGCTGGCTCGACCGGCTCGAGGACGTGCGCGAAACCGAGGACATGCTCATGCACATGTCCGAAGTCAAACGTCCCTGATTCAGCTGAACACCTAGGAAATTTTGAATGTCAAATCCTGAAGTCGCACTGTTCATGCTGGGCCTGTTTATTGTCCTGGTGCTGTTGGGTTTTCCGATCGCTTTCACGCTTTTGGCCATGGGCGTGGGCTTCGGCTACTACGCCTATTATCAGGGCGGCGCGGAAACTTTTGCCGATATCTTCAACAACAATATTTTCTATCTGTTGAATCAGAACACCTATTCGGTGATGGAAAACCCGACACTTGTGGCCATCCCGTTATTCCTGTTCATGGGATATGTCGTTGAGCGGGCTAACATCATCGACAAGCTGTTCTTTTCCCTCTACATGGCAGCCCGCAACCTGCCCGGTTCACTGGCCGTTGCCGCGCTTCTGACCTGCGCGATCTTTTCTACCGCGTCGGGCATTGTCGGCGCCGTGGTCACCTTAATGGGCCTGTTGGCATTTCCCGCCATGGCCAACGCCAACTACAACAAGAGCTTTGCATCAGGCGTGATTTGCGCCGGCGGCACGCTGGGCATCCTGATTCCGCCATCGATCATGCTGATCGTCTATGCAGCGATCGCCGATCTGTCACCGCTCAGACTCTATGCGGCGGCGGTGTTTCCCGGATTGCTTCTTGCGGGGCTTTACATCGTTTACGTGATTGCCCGGGTCTGGATCACGCCTTCGCTGGCGCCCAAACCGGATCTGAAGGATGTGCCGCCTCCACGCGAGATCTATCGCGATCTGCTGGTTTCCTTTGTGCCATTGACAGTTCTGATCGGGCTGGTGCTGGGCTCGATTCTCGGTGGACTGGCAACGCCCGCGGAAGCTGCAGCCATGGGCGCTCTCGGCGGGCTCGTTCTGGCTATGCTTTACCGGTCTCTGACCTGGCAAAAGCTCAAGGAAAGCGTGTTCCTGACGGCCAAGGCGACCGCCATGGTGTGCTGGTTATTTGTCGGCTCATGGACGTTTGCTTCGGTGTTTTCCTATCTGGGCGGCCATGATCTGATCTCCGATTGGGTTGTCGGCATGGACCTGGCTCCCTGGCAGTTCCTGGTGCTGGCGCAAATTATCATCTTCCTTCTTGGATGGCCGCTGGAATGGTCGGAAATCCTGATCATCTTCGTTCCGATTTTCCTGCCGATGCTCGATACGTTCGGTGTCAATCCTTATTTCTTCGCCATGCTTGTGGCGCTCAACCTGCAGACCTCATTCCTTACTCCGCCGATGGCGATGTCGGCCTATTATCTCAAGGGCGTGCTAAAAAATCAGATCGAGCTGATGGAAATATTCAAGGGCATCATGCCCTATCTCAGCATCGTCATCCTGACCATGGTGCTGCTCTATCAATTCAAGGGAATCGCTCTTTGGCTGCCTGACTATCTGTTCGGCGTCTACGTCCCATGAATGAGGGTCCATCGTCACTCAGCGCCGTCGACACCGCCCGCCAGATCAGGGAGGGCCGTCTCAGTTCGGTCGATCTGGTCAAATCCTGCCTGGCCCGGATCGCTCAGACCGATCCCACAATACAGGCATGGGCACATTTGGACCCGGACCAGGCGCTGAGCCAGGCTGCCGAGATGGACCGTATTCGCCGTGCCGGGCTAAGCTTGGGAGCGCTGCATGGCGTACCGGTCGGGCTCAAGGACATTATCGACACGTCCGACATGCCAACACAGCTCGGCAGTCCGGCATTCGAAGCTCGTCAGCCTGATCGGGATGCCGCGATCGTTGACCGGCTGCGCGACGCCGGAGCGGTCATCATGGGCAAGACGGTGACAACCGAATTCGCCTTCCTCAATCCGAGCCGCACCCGCAACCCGCATGATCCGGCGCGAACCCCAGGCGGATCTTCCAGTGGTTCAGCGGCCGCCGTTGCCGCCCATCATGTACCGCTCGCCATAGGCACCCAGACCAATGGGTCGGTCATCCGGCCGGCGTCGTTTTGCGGCGTATACGGCTTCAAGCCAAGCCGGGGCGTCATTTCCCGACGCGGCGTGTTGCAGACCTCGGTCTCGCTTGATCAGGTCGGCGTCTTCGCCCGCACACTGCCCGACGCTGCGCTCCTGGCTGAGGCGCTGGCTGGCCATGATTCCATCGATCCGGCGAGCCTGCCGCGGCCCCGCCCGGCGATGACCAAGGGGGTCGCAGAGGAGGTTCCGGTTGAGCCGGACCTGGCATTTTTCGAACTGCCGTTTCATGACCGGCTGACCACCGACGGCCGTGAAGGACTTGATACAGTCATTGATGCGCTTGGCGAACGGGTGCTCAGGCTGCGTCCCGCTGATGCGATGGCCAATCTGGTCGCCGTGCAGGCTACCATTCACGAATTTGAACTCTGCCTCCATTTGGCGGAGACTTTCGATGCGCATTGGGACAAAGTCAGCCCGTTGCTGCAAGGCGTTGTCGCGCGCGGCCGCAAAATCAGCCAGGACCAGTATCAGGACGCACTCGGGGTCAAAGCTTCGGCTGAAGTTTTTTTCGCCGACTTTTTTACCGAGTTCGACGCCATCATCGCGCCCTGCGCCACCGGCGAAGCGCCAGCGATTGACGATGGCACCGGAGATCCGATATTCTGCACCCTGTGGACGCTTGCAGGTCTGCCGTCGCTGAGCCTGCCGCTTCTTGTGGGCGAGAACCAAATGCCGATTGGCGTGCAACTGATCGGACCGGCCGAAAAAGACGATCGGCTGCTCAGATCCGCCACCTGGCTGCAAGCCAAACTTGCGGCCGACGCCGCGTAACACGAATGCTGGAGACAAGATCATGTCCTATACGGTCAAACTGATTATGGGCTTTATCGGCACCGCTCTGCTGGTGACTTTTGTGGTGGGACTTTCGCATAGCATCTCGACCGGTTTCGCAGGGTTCTGGGGCGGCTTTCCGTTCATGGTGATCACCATTGTGGTGCTGTCATTGGCGATTTATGATTTCTGGGATGAATGCGTGCGCCGGAAAACCAATTGAGCGCCAGGCCTAAGATGTGCTGCCGGACGGTTCTGCCCATTCTCAGAAATCACCGCCCAAACCGAGGCGATGGTTGACACCAAAAGTGTAAAACTGTTTCACCGGCTTGAAAGCGCGCAATGATCACCTTTTTTGGCATACTTGAGCTGACGCTGCCGTTTTTTGCTGTGGTCGGCCTTGGCTACGGCGCCGCCCGCACCAAGGTGATCGATCCGAAAAGCGCAGGATCAATCAATGTATTTGTGTTCTACTTCGCCATGCCCGCCCTCGTTATCGGGGCTTTGGCGCGCCAGGAGATCAGTGCCATTCTGGACTGGCGGTTTCTTGGTGCCTGGCTTGCCGGAACGCTGATATTATTTGCTCTTGGAATGGTGCTCTCCAGAGTGTTGTTCAACGCCTCGCGCAAGGAAATGGCGCTGTTCGGCCAGGGCTCGGCAATCGCGAATATCGGCTTTCTGGCAATCCCGATTGTCGGAGCCACATTCGGCCCCGAAGGCGTTCGCCTGTCCGCCGCGGCTCTGATTATCGATCTGATGATCATGATCCCATTATCGATCATGATTATTGAATCGGCGGGCGGCGGCACGCCCGCGGCCTCGGTCAGACGCGCCCTCACCGGTGCCATACGCAATCCGTTTGCGGTCGCTATTCTGGTCGGCGTCGCCTTGTCGGCCAGCGGCATCGGATTGCCGGGAGCTGCCGGAACCTTCAGCAATTTTCTCGGCGGCGCTGCTGCGCCCACGGCCCTGTTTGCGCTTGGCATGTCGCTGTCACAACGCAGCGTCGGCGAGGATCTGGCTTCGGTTGCTGTCCTCAGTGTGTTGAAATTGCTGGTCCATCCGGCAGTGGCTGCGGTGATGCTGTATCTGCTGGGTCTGCCGCCGGCCATCATTGTAATCGGAACCGTGATCGCTGCCATGCCGGTGGCGCAGAATGTCTATGTCCTGTCTGAACATTATGGCGTCATGGTGCGGCGCAGTTCAGCTGCGATACTGATTTCCACCATCGCTGCCGTTTTCACGATTACCGTGTTGCTGTATCTGCTGGCCTGATTGCCCTGCAAGAAGGGCTTCATTCCGCTGCTTCCTGAACCACCGCTTCTACCCTGACCGCGCAGAATTTGAATTCCGGAATTTTGCCGATTGGATCCAATTGCGGGTTGGTCAGAGCATTGGCTGGTGCCTCGGCGTAACAGAACGGAATAAACACCAGACCTTGCGGCAATTCCCAGTCTTCACGCAGTTTCAGCCTGATGCTGCCTCTGCGCGTCGTCACCTGCACCATGTTTCCAGGTGTCAGTGCCATGCGGCGGATATCGCTGCCATTCATGCTGACAACAGCTTCAGGCTCAAGGGCGTCCAGAATTTTTGAGCGGCGGGTCATCGAGCCGGTGTGCCAGTGTTCCAGAAGCCGGCCCGTGGTCAGCACCATCGGATAGGTGTCGTCCGGCAATTCATCCGGCGGCACCAGATCAGCCGGCACGATCCGTGCCCTGCCGCTGGCGGTGGGGAACCTGTCGCTAAATACAATGTCCTGGCCGGCTTCATCGGGCGCTTCACAGGGATAGGTCACACTGCCTTCGGTCTGTAGGCGATCCCAGGTGATGTTGTTCAGCGATGGCATGATCTGCGCCATTTCCGCAAACACCTCACTGACCGACTTGTAGTTCCAGCCGAGGCCCAGCGCATTTGCCAGATCCACGATGATGTTCCAGTCCTGCCGCGCTTCTCCCGGAGGTGTCACGGCAGGGCGGCCGATCTGAACCTGGCGGTTGGTGTTGGTGAAAGTGCCTTCCTTTTCAGCGTGGGCGCTGGCCGGGAATATGACATCTGCAAACCAGGCGGTTTCAGTGAGGAAAATATCCTGCACAACCATATGTTCGAGCATTGCCAGAGCGGAGCGCGTATGATGCTGGTCAGGATCGGACATGGCCGGATTTTCGCCCATCACATACATGCCCTTGATGCCGTCTGCGTGGATATCATTGACGATTTCCACCACGGTGAGGCCGCGTTCTGCGCTCAGCTCAGTGCCCCAGAACTGTTGCATCCGGGCTCTGGTTTCGGCATTTTCCACGGAAATATAATCCGGGTAGAACATCGGAATCAGCCCGGCATCGGACGCGCCCTGAACATTGTTCTGCCCGCGCAATGGATGCAGACCGGTTCCGGGGCGGCCGATCTGGCCGGTCAGCAGCGCCAGCGCGATCAGGCATCTGGCGTTGTCGGTGCCGTGGACGTGCTGGGAAATTCCCATGCCCCAGAAAATGATTGAGCGCGGTGAGGTTGCATAGGCCCGCGCCGTTTCGCGGATGTCTTCGGCAGAAATTCCGCAAATTTCCTGCATGTTTTCAGGGCTGTATTCACTGATGCGGGCCCGCAATTCATCAAACCCTTCGGTCATCGACTGCACATATTGCCGGTCGTAGAGATCTTCCTCGATAATCACATGCAGCATTGCGTTCAGCAGCGCCACATCTCGGCCCGGCTTGAAGGCAAGGTGCTTCCAGGCCAGACGGCTCATCTCATTGCGGCGCGGATCCATGATGACAAGCTTCGCGCCGCGCTTTGCCGCTGCCTTGAAATAGGTGGCGGCAACCGGGTGATTGACTGTCGGCCGGGCCCCGATAATGATGATGCAATCCGCTTCATTGGCGGCGTTGAACGGTGCGGAGACCGCGCCCGAGCCGACCCCTTCCAGCAGGGCGGCAACTGAGGAGGCGTGGCAAAGCCGTGTGCAATGGTCAACATTATTGGTGCCAAATCCGGTGCGGACCAGCTTTTGCACCAGATAGGCTTCTTCATTTGAGCCTTTTGCAGAGCCAAATCCGCAGGTTGCGTCGGCACCGTCGCGGTTGAGAATATCGCGAAAGCCCGTGGCCGCCTTTTCAAGCGCCTCATCCCAGCTCGCCGGGCGGAAAAAGGCGTCGATCTGATCCGGTGCGATCTGCAAATCGACATGTTTGGGGGCGTCCTCACGGCGGATCAAAGGCTGGGTCAGACGCCCGTCATGATGGATGTAATCATAGCCGAAGCGGCCCTTGACGCACAGGCGGCTTTCATTGGCCGGCCCGTCGCGCCCGTCGACATGCAAAATCAAATTGTCCTTGACGTGAACATCGGTCTGGCAGCCGACGCCGCAGAATGGACACAGGGTTTCCACAGTGGTGTCGGCATATTCGGTGCGCACACCATCTGAATTGACCAGGCTTTTCTCGATCAACGCCCCCGTTGGGCAAATCTGAACGCACTCGCCGCAAGCGACACAGGTGCTGTCGCCCATGGGATCGTCGAAATCAAAAACGATCTGAGAGCCATGGCCGCGATAGGCCATGCCGATGACGTCATTGCTCTGCACTTCCCGGCAAGCGCGCACACAAAGATTGCAATTGATACAGGCATCAAGATTGACGTGAATGGCACTGTGGCTGATATCGCGCGGCACGTCCTTCAGCTTCGGCATGCGGCCCGCTTCAGCGCCGACCGCGTCGGTCCATTTCCAGAAAACGGACTCCGGGTCGGGATGGACCTCGCGCGATGGCTGATCGGCGGCCAGCAGCTCAAACACCAGCTTGCGGGACTTTTGCGCCCGCGCGGTGGCGGTGTTGACGACCATGCCCTCATTCGGAGCGCGCACACAGGAGGCGGCAAGCGTGCGTTCACCTTCGACCTCGACCATGCAGGCGCGGCAATTACCGTCTGAACGGTAGCCCTTCTGCTCGCTGTAACACAGATGCGGAATACTGGTTCCAAGCCGTTTGGCAACCTGCCAGATGCTCTCGCCTTCCAGCGCAGTAACCTTTGTTCCATCCAGCACAAAACTGACGGTTTTGACGTTTTTCATGGCGCCAGCACCTCCTCCGGAAAATGCTTCAACACGGATAATAGCGGATTTGGTGCGGCCTGCCCCAGCCCGCAAATCGAGGCATCCATCATTACCTGCGACAAATCCTGCAAGATCTCGGCATCCCAGTGGTCTTCCTGCATCAGCCTGACAGCCATCGACGTGCCATTGCGGCAGGGTGTGCACTGGCCGCAGCTTTCATCTTCAAAAAACTTCATCAGATTTATTGCAACACCGCGCATATCGGTTCGGTCTGACAGAACCACGATTGCGGCGGAACCAATGAAGCAGTCATGCGCCTGCAGCGTATCGAAATCCAGTGGAACATCGGCCAGCGAGGCGGGCAGGATGCCGCCCGAGGCCCCGCCGGGCAGATAGGCCTTCAGCCGGTGGCCCTCCAGCATGCCGCCGCAATATTCATCGATCAGCTCCGTCAGGGTAATGCCGGCCGGTGCCAGCTTGACGCCGGGTTGCCGGACATGGCCGGAGACGGAGAAGGAGCGCAATCCTGTTCTGCCATTGCGGCCATGAGAGGTGAACCAGTCAGCGCCCTTTTCAAAGATTTCCCGGATCCAGTAAACTGTCTCGACGTTGTGAACCAGGGTCGGGCGGCCAAACACGCCGTTTTGCGCCACATAGGGCGGGCGATGCCGGGGCAAACCCCGTTTGCCTTCAACGGATTCAATCAGCGCGGATTCCTCGCCGCAAATATAGGCGCCTGCGCCGCGGCGCACCTCCAATTGGCCCGGTGCGACAATCCCTTCCTGCTGCAGCCGGTTGACCTCGGCCCGCAGCATATCCACCAGCGCCGGATATTCATCGCGCATATAGATGTAACACCGCTCGGCACCGACTGCTTCCATGGCCACAAGTGTGCCTTCCAGAAAGCGGTGCGGGTCCTTGTCGAGATAGTATTTGTCCTTGAACGTACCCGGTTCGCCTTCATCGCCATTGATGCACATCAGCCGGGGTGCAGGTCCGGCACGGACAAACCCCCATTTCTTGGCAGCCGGAAATCCGGCCCCGCCGAGCCCGCGCAAACCGGATTGTTCGATGACACCGGCAAGGTTTTCATACGTGACTTCGCCGCTTCGCACAGCCTGCAACAGGCGGTAGCCGTTCTCCGCCTTGTAGGCGTCAAAGGTTATGATGCCGGGCGCGGCAGCATGAGTCTCGCCAGCATCCAGCATGGCAGCAATATTATCCGGCGTTGCCTGCACCGCATGATTGTGTCCGACCTCGACCACAGGCGCGACGTCACAACGGCCCATGCAGGGCGCACGCAGCACGCGAACAGTATTGCCGGCATCCTGGCCAAAGCGGTCCGAAAGGTCCTCCAACAGCTCCTCCGCGCCGAACAAAGCACAGGTCAGGCTGTCACAGACCCTCAGCGTGATTTCGGGAAGCGGTGCCTCGTCATCCTCAAGAACGGTAAAATGGGCATAGAAGGTAGCGACTTCGTAGATTTCCGCCATCGACAGACGCATCCACTCGGCCAGAGCCCGCAAATGCCGGGCGTGAAGACAGCCAAAACTGTCCTGAATGGCATGGAGATATTCAATCAGCATGTCGCGCTGCGGCGCATGCTGAAAAAGGCTTGTCACCTCTTCAAACGCGACCGGGTCAAGCTGGCGGCCCTTATTGTAGATGTGGGCCTTGCGGCGTCCTGACCCGGGATGAATGCGGTTTTCACCGGCGCTTCCAGCCGAATTTCCAATCAACGTAACCGTCATAACACGATCCCAGGTTCCTTTGATGCTGCAAGGCTAACAGAGTTTTTCCGCGCCTCCATCGCTTGTCCGACAATCATATGCGGAAAATGCGACGGATGAGATGGGGCCAAAGCACAAATCGCTTCAAGGCAGTTGGTGCCGAGATTACCGAAACGATGCACCTGTATGAGCGAATTATCCTCAAGCCGTCAAGGCAGCTTCTATGTCACTGGCAAATGCTCTATCCACTAGGAAAACAGCCCAAGCGATTCCCTGATCCTCATGCAGCAAGCCCGTCATCTGCTCAAGACCGTATTCGGCCACGATAGCTTCCGGCCCGGCCAGGAGGAAATTGTCGCAAGTGTGCTGGCCGGAGAAGATGTGCTGGCGATTATGCCTACAGGCGGCGGCAAGTCGTTGTGCTACCAGTTGCCGGCGCTGTGCAAAGAGGGTGTTACCCTTGTGGTGTCTCCGCTGGTGGCACTGATGAACGACCAGGTTGCCCAATTACGGCAAAGTGGTGTGGAAGCCGGGGCGCTGACGTCCAACAATGATGCGGCGGAGAACGAGCGGGTGTTCAGCGCCTTGGATAACGACTCGCTGAAACTTCTGTATATGGCCCCGGAACGGATCGCCACCTCACCTGGACTGCTGAACCGGCTGAAGATCAATATGCTGGCCGTCGATGAAGCACATTGTGTCAGTCAGTGGGGTCATGATTTCCGGCCCGATTATCTGGAGATCGGGCGCCTGCGGGAGGCGTTGGGCGGTGTTCAGATTGCAGCTTTCACTGCGACGGCCGATGAAGAAACCCGCAGTGAAATCATCTCCAAACTGTTCGCAGCCGAACCAAGACAGTTTCTGCGCGGTTTTGACCGGCCGAACCTGTTTCTGGCGTTTGAGCCGAAGAACAATCCGAAACGGCAGATATCCGAATTCGTCGCTGCCAGAGCGGAACAGTCCGGCATCATCTATTGCTCGTCGCGGCGCAAGACAGAAGATATGGCCGAGCATCTGCGCGGCAGGGGCGTCAATGCGCTGGCCTATCATGCCGGTATGGACGCAGCGCAGCGGCACATCAACCAGGCGCGATTTTCTCAGGAAGATGCCGTGGTGATGGCCGCAACCATCGCTTTTGGCATGGGTGTTGACAAGCCGGATGTCCGCTTTGTGGTCCATGCAGACCTGCCCAAAACCATGGAAAGTTATTATCAGGAAATTGGCCGCGCCGGTCGCGACGGCCTGCCGGCCGATACGCTGTGCCTTTACGGGGTCGAGGACATCAAGCTGCGTCGGCGTCAGATCGATGAGGGTGAAGCACCTGAGGCGCGCAAGCGGGCCGATCACCAGCGCTTCAATGCCCTTCTGACCCTTGCCGAAGCGGCATTGTGCCGCCGTCAGACCCTGCTGGGCTATTTTGATGAAATCGCCCTGCCCTGCGGCCATTGCGATCTGTGCAAAAATCCCAGGCAGCTATTTGATGCCTCAGAGGCAGCGCAAAAGGCGCTGTCAGCAATGCTGCGAACCGGTCAGATTTACGGGTTGGAACATCTGGTCAGTGTGCTGGTCGGCGAGGAGACCAGCCGCATTACCGAACAACGCCATAATCTGCTGCCGACTTTCGGCGTCGGCACGGAGTTTGACAAATCGCAATGGCGCAGCATCTTCCGCCAGCTTTATGCTGCGGGCTACGCCAATGTCACCATTGCCCAGGGCTCGTGGCAGGTCTGTGAAAAGGCCCGCCCGGTGCTGCGCGGCGAGATGAAGCTGGATTTGCGATTTCCTGAAAAGCAGGCCGAACGCAAACGCAGCAGTGCACGAACGGCCCCGATTGAACTGAGCGACGCCGGTGATCAGGAATTGCTGAAGGCGCTGAAAACATGCCGCACGGATTTCGCGCAAAGTCAGAACGTGCCGGCCTATGTGATTTTCCCCGACCGCACACTGATCGAAATGGCGCAATCGCGCCCCGGCACCATGGCTGGCCTGATGCAGATCAACGGGGTCGGAGCAAAGAAGCTGGAGCGCTATGGAAACGCGTTTTTACGAGTCATTTCAAACCATTAGATCATTACATGGTTAAATTGATTCAATTGCGTCCGCGCGAGTGCGTGGCAATCATGGTTTTCATACTCAGATCAATTGGTTAGACATTTTTGGAAACCGGCCGAAAAGTCCTTTGCAGAGTATCGTTCAGCACTCTGTCACCAGCGGTGGCCGCGTCTCACCGAGAAGTGACTGGAGCGTGAAATGGATTATAGCTACATGATTGGGTGAGAAGACAAAGGAACTGACGAATGGTCTCGCGTGTAACGTTTTTGCTTTCTTTCATCCTTGGTTCCAGCCTGATGGGCTCTCTGCCCCTGGCGGTACAGCCCGCCTATGCTGAAATCAACGGAAAGCCGAAAGCGGTCGTGGAGCTGTTTACCAGTCAGGGCTGCTCCTCCTGCCCGCCCGCCGACAAGGTTATTTCTGAGCTGGTCGCTGAGGGCGAGGTTCTGGCGCTGACGATGCCTGTGGATTACTGGGATTACCTTGGCTGGCGCGATACGCTAGGCAAGCCGGAGCATTCCGAACGCCAACGCGCCTATGCTGCAGGTCGCAGCGACCGCGATGTTTATACACCGCAGGCGGTGATCAATGGTCAGGTGCATGTGGTTGGCAGCCGCCGGGAAAGTATTGATGCCACGATTGCAAAATTGCAAAAGGCCAGTTCCGACCCGTCATCCTCCCTGCCTCTGGAGGTCAGGCTGACGAAAACAGCTGAAGCTTTGACGATCAGCGTGGACGGCACCGAAGAACTTGGCGAGAACACCACCATCTGGCTGGTGTTTTACGATGATGTTCACACCGTGGATATTGAGCGCGGCGAGAACCGCGGCCGGCAGGTCGAATATCATAATGTTGTCCGCGAAATGCGCCCAATTGGAATGTGGAAAGGCAAACGAACCGAAATGATTTTGCCGCTGAGCGAACTTGCCAAAAGCGGCTATGATAATTGCGCCGTGCTGGTGCAGTCGACCATTAACGGTAATCCCGGTCCCATCCTGGGGGCTGCGACGCTGACCGGCCTGTCAAGCTGATCCAATTTAATCCAACTCACCCATTTTCTTGTGTTTGGTCGCGCGTTTCACCATTTTGCTGAAGGCCTTGTTTCTGGTGTGGCGCTCTGACAGGCTGGCATTGTTGTGAAGCTCTTCCGCTGCCAGTTTCCGCCAGTTTTTCAGTCGGGAGAGCGGCAAAACTCCATCCGCGATGGCGGCCTGAATCTGACACCCCGGCTCGCCCTCATGGCTGCAATCATTGAAACGGCAGCCTGCAGCCAGTTCCACAATGTCGGCAAAGACCTCCTCCAGTCCCTCCCTCACATCGGCCAGTTGCAATTCCCGGATGCCCGGCGTGTCGATCAGCCAGCCGCCGCTTGGCAGTTGATGAAAGGTCCTGCCGGAGGTTGTGTGGCGGCCCTTGTCATCGCCTTGCCTTATGTCGCCGATGGCCGCCCGGTCGGTTCCGGACAGAGTATTGACCAGAGTTGATTTTCCAACTCCGGACGATCCAACCAGCGCCACGGTCTGGCCCGGACCGCACCATCGGGCAAGACCGGCAAGGCTGCTGGCATTGCGCGCATCGACAATCTCGACCTGCAGATCATCAGCCAGGCTGGCGGCGGCCATCAGACACTGTTCCGGTTGCGGGGCCAGATCAGCCTTGGTCAGAATGATGACCGGCCGCACGTCAGCATCCCGGGCGAGTGCCAGGTAGCGCTCAAGCCGTGCTGTGTTGAAGTCCTGATTACAGGATGTGACGATGAACAGTGTATCGATATTAGCCGCGATCAATTGCAGCTTGCGCGCCTTTCCCGGAGCGCGGCGCTGAAACAGGCTGCGCCGCTGCAACAGACATTTCGGTTTTTTTGTTTGGGCGTCCAGAAGCAGCCAATCGCCCACCGTCGCCACGGTCTCTTCATCGTCAGTCATGGTGCTGAAGCGCTGAATATGTTCGTCAATCTGCGGGCCAACCACCCTGATGCCGCTGCGATGAACTTCCACCACACGAACGGGAATGGCATCCCGGTCGTCTGCCCACTGATCGTCAAAAAAGCTGTTCCAGCCCCAATTTTCTAGATTTGAGGTCGAGGACTTTATAGACATGAAAACGACACGTGAGGGCGCGCAGGGGAAGTGGTCTGACACCGCATTTTCGCGCTGCCCTGCCCCCTGGAACCGCCTGCCATCGGCGAGCGGCCGGCGCTACATGTTCGGGTAAACCGGGCCACCGCCACCCTCCGGCACTGTCCAGTTGATGTTCTGGTTGGGATCCTTGATATCGCAGGTCTTGCAGTGCACACAATTCTGCGCGTTGATGACGAAGGTCGGCTCACCGCCCTGTTCCACCCATTCATAGACACCGGCAGGGCAGTATCTGGCGGACGGGCCGGCAAAGACATCATGCTCGCTGGATTTCTGCAAAGCCGGATTGAGCACCTGCAGATGCACCGGCTGGTCTTCCTCGTGATTGGTATTGGACAGGAACACCGACGACAGGCGGTCAAAGCTGAGAACCCCATCGGGTTTCGGATAGTCAATTTTGCTGTGCCGGGAGGCTGGCTCCAGCGTTGCGTGATCCGGCTTGCCGTGGCTGCGGGTGCCGAACAGGGAAAAGCCGAACGTGTTGGTCCACATATCAAATCCGCCCAGCGCAATGCCAAGCAGCGTGCCGAAACGCGACCACAACGGTTTGACATTGCGGACCTTTTTCAGGTCATTGCCAATTTCGCTGCCGCGCCAGGCCGCCTCATAACCGGACAGCTCGTCCTGGGAGCGGCCTTCAGCAATCGCCGCAAAGGCGTGTTCTGCAGCCAGCTTGCCCGACAGAACCGCATTGTGCGAGCCCTTGATGCGGGCAACATTGACGAATCCGGCCGAGCAGCCGATAAGGGCGCCGCCGGGGAAGCATAATTTCGGCACGCTCTGCCAGCCACCCTCGGAAATGGCACGGGCGCCGTAGGACAGGCGCTTGCCGCCCTCAAACACCGGGGCAATTGCCGGATGCGTTTTGAAACGCTGAAACTCTTCAAAGGGCGACAGATACGGGTTCTTGTAATTGAGGTGGACCACGAAGCCGACCGCCACCTGATTGTCCTCCAGATGGTAGAGAAAGGACCCACCGCCGGTGCGGTTGTCGAGCGGCCAGCCAAAGCTGTGCTGCACCAGACCCGGCTTGTGATTTTCCGGCTTCACTTCCCATAATTCTTTCAGGCCGATGCCGAATTTCTGCGGCTCCCTGCCTGCGTCCAGTTCGAATTTTGCGATCAGCTGCTTTGCCAGCGAGCCGCGCACGCCTTCTCCTATCAGGACGTATTTGCCGAGCAGTTCCATGCCGCGTTCATGGGCGGGTTTCGGCGCACCGTCTTTGCCGATGCCCATATCTCCCGTAGCCACTCCGCGCACCGCGCCATTATCATCGTAGAGCAGTTCCGAGACTGCAAATCCGGGATAGATCTCGACGCCCAGTGCTTCCGCTTTTTCCGCCATCCAGCGTGCCACATTGCCCAGCGAGACGACATAATTGCCATGATTGTTCATCAGCGGCGGCATCAGAAAATTCGGCAGGCGGAGAGAGCCGGAAGGCCCCAGAAACAGAAAGCGGTCTTCGGTAACCGGTGTCTTCAAAGGCGTTTCCTGTTTGCGCCATTCCGGCAAAAGAGCGTCCAGACCAATTGGGTCCACCACCGCGCCGGAGAGGATATGAGCGCCGACCTCAG
Source organism: Pararhizobium sp. IMCC3301 (assembly GCF_030758315.1). Lineage (NCBI taxonomy): Bacteria > Pseudomonadati > Pseudomonadota > Alphaproteobacteria > Hyphomicrobiales > Rhizobiaceae > Pararhizobium > Pararhizobium sp. IMCC3301. The sequence goes on along the minus strand of NZ_CP132336.1, from coordinate 4,230,318 downwards.
CACCCTTTTCCAGCACAACCACCGAAAAATCGTCCCGTCCCGCTTCAGCAGCCAGTTGCTGCAGCCGGATCGCAGCCGACAGGCCGGCCGGCCCGGCACCGACAATCACCACATCAAATTCCATGCTTTCGCGCGGCTCTGCCGCAACCTGTGTGTTGTCAGTCATTCATGCTGCCTTTCAAAATGCCGGTTTTGAAACCATTTCGGACACCTGTCAGGTCCAGAGCCTGACCATTGCTGAGTCCGGAACCGGCCCTTTGGTTCGCCGATAGTGCACCATCTAGCCAGAATATGCGTCAAGTTCCAGCATCATCTGCCTGCAAGCCAAAGACATGCGGTTTGTATTGCTTTAAAGGATTGCGCAGATGTGTTGACCGAACTCTGGAAACCGGCAGATGGAACAGACTGAAACTCTGAAGGATGTGCTGCAGTTTTATGTCGATGCGGGCGTTGATATTGCGCTCGACGAGATGCCGCATGATCGTCTGGCGGTGCCACCACAGGAGAGCCGGGCCGGCGGCGGTGCGGCAACAGCGCAACCTGCCGCTGTGCGCAGCTCTGCTTCAGCTCCCACCCCGGGATTTTCTGAAACCAAGCCCCATGAAGTCAACGTCCAGGAAGCCAGAGACCGCGCGGCTTCCGCAAATTCGCTTGATGAATTGATGGCGTTACTGATGTCCTATGAGGGTTGCGGGCTGAAGCGGACAGCGACCCACACCGTGTTTGAGGACGGCAACAGAGATGCCAAAATCATGCTGGTTGGTGAAGCGCCAGGACGCGATGAGGATCTGCAGGGAAAGCCGTTTGTCGGCCGATCCGGACAGTTTCTGGACCGGATGCTGAAGGCCGCCGGCTTTGACCGCAGCCATGTTTACATCGGCAACATTGTGGCCTGGCGTCCGCCGGGCAACCGTGCTCCGACGACTGCGGAAATGGAATTGTGCAAGCCTTTCATCACACGGCAGATTGAACTTATGAAGCCGGAATTGCTGGTTTTTCTGGGCGCTTCATCTGCCAAGAATATGTTGCAGAGCAGCGATGGAATATTAAAGTTGCGCGGCAAATGGCGCACCTATTCCAAGGCTGAAATTCCTGTACTGCCGATGCTTCATCCCGCCTATCTGCTGCGTCAGCCTGCCCAGAAACGACTGGCGTGGCGCGACTTGCTAAGCCTGCGGAAAGCCGCCATCGAAAAAGCCATCCTGTCGCCAGACGCTTAACAAACAGGAAGTCTGATGCCCCGTCTTGATATGACCAAACAGTTCATTCCCCTGAAGATTGCCGTGCTGACACTGTCGGACACACGCTCGCTGGATGAGGACCGGTCCGGAGCTGTGCTGGTGGAACGGCTGCAGAAAGCCGGCCACAGTCTGGCGGACAGAGCGCTGTGCAAGGATGACATCGGTCAGATCCGAGAGCAGGTCTCGCAATGGATTGCAGACAGAAATGTGGATGTGGTGATTACCACCGGCGGTACCGGCTTTACCGGACATGATGTGACGCCGGAAGCGCTGACACCGCTGTTTGAAAAACACATGGACGGATTTTCGCAGATCTTTCACCGCATCAGTTTTGAAAAAATCGGCACATCTACCATTCAGTCACGGGCGCTGGCTGGGGTTGCAAACAGCACCTATATTTTCGCCCTGCCCGGTTCTCCGGGGGCCTGCAAGGATGCCTGGGACGAAATCCTGCTGCATCAACTGGATTATCGGCATCAGCCCTGCAATTTTGTCGAAATCCTGCCGCGGCTCGGCGAACACCTGAAACGCGGAAAACTGCAAGGCAGCTGATTCTCAAGGGCTTTTCACTCTGTCAGGCCATAATTGTATTATGTTCTTGTTTTGTTCTTGTTTTGCATTATTCTATTGGTATGGAGAACAAAACACAGATCATTGGTTTTGACAGTCATCGCGTCGGCGTGCAGTTCGACCCGCGCAAAGGCCGCGGTGCGGTCAGTAATGCCAGCGGCCGGTTTGAGCCGGTCAGACGCGAGACTTTCGATGATGGCTGGGATGTTGAGAGCGGGCTTGAAACCGGGCCGGAAAAGCTGAAGACCGAGGTTCAGGTCGAACATCCAAAGCGGATTATCACGCGCAATCAGTCGCCCGATATTTCATTCGACCGCTCAATTAACCCCTATCGTGGTTGTGAGCATGGCTGTTCATATTGTTTTGCCCGCCCCAGCCACGCCTATATGGGGTTGTCGCCGGGTCAGGATTTTGAATCGCGGCTGTTCGCAAAGCCGGATGCGGCCGCTTTGCTGGAAAAGGAACTGGCTGATGCCAGATATGTGCCAAAGGTCATAGCCATGGGCACCAATACCGATCCTTACCAGCCGATCGAGAAAACATGGCGCATCACCCGCTCGATACTGGAAGTGCTGGAGCGGACCAATCACCCGGTGGGGATTGTCACCAAATCCGCGATGATTCAGCGCGACATCGATATTCTGGCACGGATGGCGGAAAAGGGCCTGGTCAAAGTGGCGCTGTCGGTCACGACGCTGGACCCGAAACTGGCGCGCAGCATGGAGCCAAGGGCTGCCAGCCCGGCAAAGCGCCTGGAAACCCTGCAGGCCCTGCATGACGCCGGAATTCCAACGGCAATGATGGTGGCGCCGATTATTCCGGCGCTGAATGACAGTGAAATTGAACGCATTCTGGAAGCTGGCAAAGCCGTTGGTATCAATCAGGCCGGCTATGTGATGCTGCGCCTGCCTCTGGAAGTGCGCGATATTTTCCGGCAGTGGTTGCTGACGCATTATCCGGACCGCTACAGGCATGTGATGTCGTTGGTAAAATCGATGCGCGATGGCAAGGACTACGATGCCACCTGGGGCCGGCGGATGCGTGGCAGCGGCCCCTATGCCTGGATGATCGGCCGGCGCTTTGAAAAGGCCTGCGAGCGGTTGAAAATCGGCACAAATCGCGCCGAGTTGCGCACGGATCTGTTTACCGCTCCGGCGAAGCAGAATGATCAGATGTCACTGTTCGATCTGGCCTGCTGAGACAGTGGACCGGATTGGTTTCACATAGACAATCTTGCAGGAAGCGGGCTTGCAGGAAGCGGGGTTTTTCAGCACTGTTGCTGGCATGTCGTCTCAACTTTTCGATTCCCCATACCGGGCACCGGCAGACCGCACGCATTCCTGCATGCCAGACATGGCTGTGGAGTCTTTGGCCTGTGCGCGGCTGCTGGCGCTGCAGCGAAACGGCCAGACAGCCGCTTTGCCATTGTTCAGGCAGATTTCCAAACGTGATTTAAATTCAGCCCGGAAACTGTTTGCCATTGCCGGTGTGGACGAAGCCGGACGCGGGCCTCTTGCCGGCCCGGTTGTGACCGCAGCGGTTATCCTTGATCCGCGCCACATTCCCGATGGGCTGAACGATTCCAAAAAACTGTCTGCCGGACAGCGTGCGGAGTTGTTTGACAAGTTGATTGCCCGACACAGCGTCGCAATTGCCTGGGCAACTGCGCAGCGCATAGACCGGATGAACATCCGCGCAGCGACGCTGTGGGCCATGACGCAGGCCGTTGCCGCCCTGCCCGCGCAGCCCGATGGTGTGCTGATCGACGGGCGCGACATACCGGCCGGTCTGCCCTGTCCCGGCGGTGCCGTGATCAAGGGCGACAATCTGTCTCAGTCGATTGCTGCCGCATCAATTATTGCCAAGGTGACGCGCGACCGGATGATGCAGATATGCGGCAGGGATGCCCCGGGCTATGGACTTGAGAAGCATATGGGCTACGGCACGCAGTTCCACCGTGCGGCCATCCTCAGCAAAGGTGGAACGCGGCATCACCGGCTCAGCTTCCGGCCTTTGCGGGATTTATAAATGACGCATACGAAAAGGCCGGGAACTACCCGGCCTTGCGTGATTGAGACTATGCTGATGAGAGGTGTCAGTTGAGCTTGGAGGCCACATCCTTGATGCTTTTACCGATGAGATCGTCAGCAAGCTTGCCGCTGACCTTTTCTGCCATGATCGCCTGAGCTGCCTGAATGGCGACGTCCACCGAACGCGATCGGACATCCTGGATTGCCTGGGATTCGGCCTGGGCGATTTTCTCTTCGGCCTGCTTCTGCCGCCGCACGACATAGGCTTCCAGTTTTTTTCCAGCTTCAACCGCCATCGCCTTGGCTTCGCGCTGGGCCTGGCTGATGATATCTTCCGCCTCGCGCTCCGCCTCACGCTGCTTGCGCTGATATTCAGCCAGCAAGGCCTGCGCTTCTTCACGCAGGCGGCGGGCTTCTTCAAGCTCGGAGCGAATCTTATTCCCGCGATTGTCCAGCCCTTCAGCCAGCTTGCCTGGAACTTTGAGGTAAACGATCAGAACCAGAAACAGCACAAAGGCGACAAAGGCCCAGAATGTTGCGTCAAGCATTGTGTCCGCTCCTATGCTGCTTTTTCAGCCGCAGTAACGGCCTTTTTCAAAGCCGCTTTGGTTGGCTTTGTTCCAATGAGAGCAATGACCAGCTCCGAGGCGGTATCTTCAGCGATGGAGGATACTTCAGCCATGGCCTGCTTTCGCGTATCAGCGATACTGGCTTCGGCTTCCGCCATTTTGACACCGACGTCGGCATCAACCCTGGCCTGCTCCGCATCGACTTCGGCCTGCGCCTTGTCGCGGGCGACATGAGCAATATCCTGCGCTTTCCGGCGCGCTGTGGCCAGAGCCTGTTCGTAAGAGGCAATCGCCTCTTCAGACTCATCCTTCAGCCTTTGCGCTTCATCAAGATCGCTCAGTATCCGGTCACGGCGCACCTCCAGAATGTCGCTCAGCTGCGGTAATGCAACTTTCGACATCAGCCAGTAAAGCACACCAAATGTGATCGCCAGCCAGAGCAACTGCGATGCAAAGGTTGATGGATCAAAAGGGGGAAACGATCCTGCCGCTTCTGCACCATTTTCTGGTGTTGTGGCCACGGTCTTCTACTCCTAAAAAGCTCGGACGCGGCGGGCGAACCCGCCGCATTGCATGTCTTGGCTTACGCGAAGAGCAGCAGCAGAGCGACCAGCAGAGAGAAAATGCCGAGGGCTTCTGTCACCGCGAAACCAAAAATCAGACGGCCGAACTGACCATCGGCGGCTGATGGATTGCGAAGTGCGCCGGACAGATAATTACCAAAAATCTGACCAAGACCAATAGCCGCGCCGCCCATTCCCAGGCATGCGATGCCAGCGCCGATTGCTTGTGCTGCTGCAAGTTCCATTTTGATGCTCCTTAAGCTTCATAAAGTTAACCAGCGGTCATGTCTGACCACTGGAATTGGGTTGATATTCAGTGACCAGGATGAACCGCGTCGTTGAGGTACATGCAGGTCAAAACAGTGAAAACATAGGCCTGGAGAAAGGCCACAAGAAATTCCAGACCAGTCAGAGCGACGGTCATGATAAGTGGCAGGATAGATCCGGCGATGCCGATGGCACCCAAAGCCGACATGCTGGTGACAAAACCGGCAAAGACTTTCACGGTGATATGCCCGGCCAGCATATTGGCAAACAGACGCACTGACAGGCTGATCGGACGCGAGAGGAAGGAGATGACCTCAATCGCAACAACCAGCGGCATCAGAACGACCGGAATTCCACTGGGAACGAACAGTTTCAGAAAGCTGAATCCGTGACGCAGAAATCCATAGATCACCACGGTCATGATCACCAGCATGGCCAAAGCAAAGGTCACGATTATGTGGCTGGTTACGGTAAAGAAATATGGGAACATGCCAAACAGATTGGCGAATAGAACAAACACAAACAGGGAGAATACAAGCGGGAAAAACCGCATGCCCTCAGACCCCGCCGCATCGCGCAGCGTCTTGGCAACAAATTCATAAGTCAATTCCGTCATCGACTGCCAGCGACCGGGCACCAGCGAACGGCTGCTCGAACCCATCAGCAGAAAGGCTGTCACAGCAGCCACCGTGGCAATCATGAAGATTGCGGAATTCGTCAATGCGAATTCAACACCGCCGACTTCGCCCAAAGGCGCAAACTTCGAGATTCGAAACTGATCAATAGGATTGGTCGCCACAGATTTCTGCCCTTACTTATCTAATCCCAGGATCGCTCAATGTCTCTACTTCAAGTCATCACGCGGTTTTTCAAACGGCTTTTCCACCTTCCCGACTGAACGCAGAACGTTCAATACACCGGCAGCAAACCCGAGCAGCAAAAATATAATGAGACCGAAGGGAGAGCTGTCCAGCCAGCCATCAATCACATATCCAAGCCCGGCTCCCACCAGAATACCAGATGCAAACTCCGCACCCAGCTTCAAGCCTTGCGCCAACTCCAAGTTACCGGAACCGGAACGCTCGACTTTCTGGCTTGCTTTGCTGTCCTCACGATGAAGTCGCGATTTCAACTGATCCAACCGGGCATCGAGTTCAGCATTCTGACGCTCACCCGGCTCTTCAGGGTGATTTTGCGTGGTCATACTGTTCCCGCAGATTTTCTGCCAAATTCGAGCGCAACATAGTTGTGCCTCCATTCAGTGTCAAGCATTGGTGAAAGCGCCTTAAGGTATTGAAAAATATTCATTTTTACTTTTTTTTTGGAACAAATGCGACGAATAACCCGCCGGGACCGGGACCCCGGTGCCCTATTCATAACGTTTTTTGGTCAATTTCGAGCACATTTTATGCATGCTGCCTCCTATGAATCGGATTTAGAAGCCAGCAACATGAAAAGCGTTCCCACAGGCGGCACGCACACAAACCCGGTCATATGATTCCAAGTGCCGTTAAATGATCTAGCTTGCTTCAAGATACTCTTCGGCGGTCTGCAAATCCACTGAAACCAGCTGGGATACTCCGCGTTCCGCCATTGTAACCCCGAACAGCCGGTCCATACGGGCCATTGTGATGGGATTATGGGTAACGATGACGAATCGCGTGTCAGTCTGACGGTTCATTTCGTCGACCAGACTGCAGAATCGTTCTACATTGGCATCGTCCAGCGGAGCATCAACTTCGTCGAGCACGCAGATCGGTGCCGGATTGGTCAGAAACACAGCAAAGATCAGCGACATCGCTGTCAGCGCTTGTTCGCCGCCGGACAGCAGGGTCATGGTCTGCGGCTTCTTGCCGGGCGGTCTGGCGATGATTTCCAGACCGGCTTCCAGAGGATCATCGGACTCCGTCAGTTTCAACTCGGCCTGCCCACCGCCAAACAAATGCGAGAACAGATGCTGGAAATGGCCGTTGACCACTTCAAAAGCAGCCAGAAGGCGCTCCCGCCCTTCGCGGTTGAGGCTTTGAATGCCCAGCCTCAACCGGCGAATGGCCTCGATCAGATCGTCGCGTTCAGCGATCAGCCCTTCAAGCTGTGCGCTGACTTCGCCAGCTTCTTCCTCGGCGCGCAGATTGACGCCGCCAAGCCGTTCGCGCTCTGCCTTCAGGCGGTCGAGCCGCTTGTCAATCGAATCAACATCAGGAAGGCGGGCCTCGGCCACAAGTCCGGTCTTGTCGTGCAACTGCGATGGCTTGCACTCAATCACGTCATCTATGCGCGCCTCAATATCGGCGAGGCGCTGCTTTGCCGATTCAGTGCGCTCTTCGGCCCGCACCTGCGTCTCGCGCGCTGTGTTTAAAGCTGCCAGCGCCTGTTTGGCAAGGTGATCCGACTTGCGCAATTCACTGTCACCGACAGATCTTGCATCGGACGTGCTGGCCCGGTCCGTTTCCGCTTTTGCTATCTGAGACAACAGGGATTGGCGACGATGCAGAAACGTGTCAGGCGCTTCATCGAGAACCGTCTTTTCGCGGACGTGCTCACCAAGGCGGCTCTGCAACCTGTCGATCTGCTGTCCTGCCTCCGCCATGCGCCGCTGCCAGTTGGTCCGCTCATTGGCGATGGCCTGGAGGCGCTGGGTGCGACGCGCCGCCTCCCTTTCCTGTCCCTGAAGAGCCGCGCGCGCTTCCGCCGCAGCGCTGCGCGCTTCGGCAATCTTCACTCGCAACCTGCCAACCTGCTCTTCATCGCTGTTATCGGCCGGCAACGCCTGCAACTGCGTGCCCGCCTCGTGCAACTGTGTCTGAGTCTCGGCCAAGGTTGACTCAAGACGTTTGAGCGCCTCTTCCAGCGCCGCTTTGCGATTGGTAATGCGGCTGCGCTGCTGTTCTGCCTGGGCCAGATCTTCCTGCGCCCGTGCCTGTGCCAGCCGCAGCTGTTTCAGTTTCTGGCGCAAGGCCTGATCTGTCTCTTCGGCGTGACGCAATGCCGTGACGACTTCTTGCCAGTCCGTATTGAGCCGCTGCACGGCGCGTTCGGTATCCTCGGCACCGGATTCCAGTTCTGCCAGACGGTTTCTGTTTTCAAGCCGGAGAGCGGCAGCGCTGGGCGCTTCACTGGCCATGACAAAGCCATCCCAACGCCACAGATCGCCTTCCCGCGAGACAAGCCGTTGCCCCGGTTTCAGCAATTTCTGCAGTTCCGCACCATCTGCCTTATCGACCAGGCCGATCTGGCTGAGGCGGCGGGCCAGCAGATCCGGACCTTTGATATGCTGCAAGAGCGGAATTGAATTTTCCGGCAGGGCTGCGTCCCCGCTCACAGGGCCGGCTGGCTCCAGCGCGCGCCAATGAGTTGGCGCATTTGCGTCAAACGGCACATCGATATCATCGCCAAGCGCGGCCCCCAGTGCCGTTTCAAGGCCAGGAGCAACCGTCAGCGCATCCACCAGAGGCGGCCATAGATCAGCCTCATCGAGCTGGAGAATACGGGCGAGCGTTTTAGCCTCGGTTTGCAGAGCCCGTAAATCCTGTTCCGCCTGACGCAATGGTTTGCGGGCGTCGGCATCCTGCTGGCGTAAAGCACGCAGAGCGGTTTCGGCCTGCTCAAGAGCCGCTTCCATATCAGCGACATCGCGCAGCCGGTCACTGACCGCGGATTGCAGGTCCGTCAGGACTGCGTCTGTTCCCAATTGCAGTTCAATGGCTTCCAGTTCCCGCGCCACAGAGTGTTTTTGTGTTGTGTTTTGCGAAAGCGCGCGTTCCGCGCCGGCAATAACCCGCTGCAACTGAGTGCGTTCAGCGGCAGTGGCTGCCTGGACGCGGTTGAGTTCGGCGAGTTCCTGTTCCAGCACCTGAAGAGTCTTTTCGCGAGCCTGAAGGTCCGTTTTCAATCCGGCAACCTGATCTGACTGGTGATCACCGTCATCCTTCAGTTCGGCATCTTCAGCCGCCAGCTTGGCGAGATTGTCATCATTGTCTTTGGTGAGTTGCTGCTCGCGGTCCAGATCCTGCTGCAGCTGTTCGATCCGGCCTGCCAGTTCGGTTTGCCGGCTCTTTGAGCGTGCCTCATCGGCCTCCAGCGCATCGCGCGCAACGATCAGGGTCTGAAGCACGGCACTGGCTCGGGCCTCGGCATCAAGCAATTTTGGCAGTTGTTCGCGCAACACCGCCTCATCGCGGGCGGTTTCGGCCTGAATTTTCGTCCGGGTCGCCATTTCAAGTGTGACACTTTTCAGAGCTTCCCCTGCCGCTTCGACAGCATTGCGGGCCGCGATCCATTGCAGATAGAGCAAGGTTGCCTCCGCCTTGCGAATTTCACCGGACAGGTTCTTGTAACGGCTGGCCTGCCGGGACTGGCGCTTCAGACCATCCAGCTGAGCCTGAATCTGGGTCAGGACATCGTCCAGGCGGTCGAGATTGGTTTCGGCGGCCCTGAGGCGCAATTCAGCTTCATGACGGCGCGAATAGAGGCCGGAAATACCGGCCGCCTCTTCCAGGATTGCGCGGCGCGATGTTGGCTTGGCGCTGATCAGTTCGCCGATCTGGCCCTGACGCACCAGAGCAGGCGAACGCGACCCGGTCGAGGCGTCCGCAAACAGCAATTGCACATCGCGTGCCCGCACATCCTTGCCATTGATCTTGTAAACCGATCCGGCTTCGCGCTCGATACGGCGGGTCACCTCCAGCACATCGCTGTCGTTGAACGCAGCGGGTGCCGTGCGGTCTGCATTATCGACAAATAAGGTGACTTCCGCGGTGTTCCGCGACGGGCGGTTCAGCGAACCGGAGAAAATGACGTCATCCATGCCGGATGCACGCATATTCTTGTAGGAGCTTTCACCCATCACCCAACGCAGAGCTTCCACCAGATTGGATTTGCCGCAGCCATTTGGCCCGACAATGCCGGTCTGTCCGTCCTTGATGTGAAATTCTATCGGGTCAACGAATGATTTGAAGCCCAGAATTCTGAGCCTGGTAAACATCATCGGACGCACTCCGCAGCAGCTGCAGATGCTGCTGCGATAAATTTACGATTCAGGGATTTTCGGCACGCGGGAGCCGGTCCCGCGCACCGCATTGGCGAGTGGCTGTCAAAGCATTGGCTGAATGACCGCGTCCACTTCCTCAATCGTCATAGATCCTATCTGACGGGCACCATTGAAAAAGAAGGTTGGTGTTGAGGAAACCTTGAATTCCTGATCGGCCCGTTTTCTGACCCAGTTTACACCGTCAAGAAGCTCCTGATTAGTCAAGCATTCCTTGAATGTCTCCTGTGTAAAACCCAGCTGGAACGCTATTTTCTGCAGTTCAGCCACAACATTCTCACTGGAAGCCCATTCCCGCTGGCGTTCAAAGAATATTTCAACGGTGTCAAAAAACTTACCTTCAGGCGCACAGCGGGCCAACATGGCAACAGCCGTAGCCACCGGATCCAGCGGAAATTCGCGGAAAATGAAATAGACCTGCCCGGTCTCAATGTATTTTTCCTTGAACGGCGTGTAAGTGTTGTTATGGAAATTGGCGCAGTGGCCGCAGGTCATACTGGCATATTCGACCACCGTTACCGGCGCGTCGGGGTCACCCAGCGCTTGCTCACCCAGCGGCCCTGCCACCTTCAGCTTTTCGATATCAGCATTGCCAGCCTGAGCCCAGGCGGCACCGCCAAGCAGCGGTGTGAGGCCGGCAGCGGCGACAAGACCGGCGCTGTTTTGAATCATGGTTCTGCGGGAAATCATTAACAGGTATCCTCCTGTGGAAAATCGGCAATGCAGACTGCCGGTTGAATAAGGTCTCGAGGGATATAGGGCATAACGAACGCAAATAAAATTCGTTGCCGCATATTGAACGAAAAAGGCATCATTTTCCTGTCAGAATGGCAGCACCCAGACGCTTTAACGATGATTGCAGATCCGCCTCGCCGATATCCGCCAGGCGGGCTTCCAGATTTTCCGCTTCCGCTTCCGTCAGAGGCCTGTTCTGCGCTCTGGCCTTTGGCCGGGCAAGTGTGAACTGACCTTGAATGATGCGCACCCGGCCAATGGCCTGATATCCCAGAAACTGATTGACCCGCTCCAGAACCTGCGGAATTTCATGCTGAAAAAACAGTGCCTGGGACGGCAGCACGCGGACGGTTAACACTGCAGGAGCCGCATCAGCGCCGCGCTGGTCGTGGCGTTTGGGCCAGTGCACGGATTCCGGATAAGTCGAGGATTCGTAATCCGGGCCGACAATATCGGGCCACCAGGACAACAGCGAAGCGGAGCCGAATCCGCGCCGAGCGCAAATCGGATCCAGCGTCGCACCGATCAGATCGGCGAGCGGACGGACGCCCTTTCGCGGCTTTTTCCTTGAAGATTTTCCAGTGTCATTGACCATCGACACAGGATCAACGATATCTGCCGCCACTGCAACATTTTCATCCGGAATTCGGCGTTGAAAGACAAAATTCTGTCCCCGTCAACTGCAAGCCTGCTGTTGAACTGGTATGACCGCCACGGGCGCCAACTGCCATGGCGCGAGCGCCCGCAAGACGGGCGGCAGATGGCGGCAGATCCTTACCGCGTCTGGCTTTCGGAAATCATGCTGCAGCAGACCACTGTGACGGCCGTCAGGCCATATTATGAGAAGTTTCTGGCGCTGTGGCCGTCAATCGCTCAACTGGCAGCGGCTGATGAGGAGGCGGTGATGGTGGCCTGGGCCGGCCTTGGCTATTATTCGCGTGCCCGTAATCTGCTTAAATGCGCCCGGCTGGTGGCGACACAGTTAAACGGTGAATTTCCGCGTACAGCGGCGCAATTGCAGGCGCTGCCTGGGATCGGTCCCTATACCGCGGCCGCTGTCGCCGCTATCGCATTTCGCGATCCGGCTGCGGTGGTCGACGGCAATGTGGAGCGCGTGGTGACGCGGTTGCTGGCCATAACCACCCCTCTTCCGGCCGCAAAGCAACTGGTGCGAGAAGCCCTGCTGCCGATTATCCCGGTTGAACGTCCCGGCGATCTGGCGCAGGCCTTGATGGATCTGGGGGCCACATTGTGCGCGCCGAAACGGCCGGCCTGCAGCCTGTGTCCGCTGCAAAACCAGTGTCACGCCTTTGCTGCCGGAACGCAGGAAGCCTATCCGGTCAAACTGCCAAAGGCGCAAAAGCCGACTAGGGTAGGCGCAGCGTTTCTGCTGATTCGGCAGGATCAGCAGATCTGGCTGCAAAAACGTGCTGACCGTGGCCTGCTTGCCGGTATGACAGAAGTGCCGACCAGCAACTGGACCTCCCGCCAGGACGGCGTCACCACAAGCGATGCCGCACCGCTGGTTGCAAATTGGCAAACCGCCGGCAAGGTGCGTCATACTTTCACCCATTTTCATCTGGTACTGACGGTTTATAAAGCGGATTATAAAGCGGAGATTGCGGCTGATACGACCGCTGCACACAGACCGAATTCGCTGCCGGAAAATGGCTGGTGGCGCGATCTGGCTTCGCTGCAGGATGAAGCGCTTCCAAATCTGATGCGCAAGGTCATTGCACAGGGGCTGACACCTTGTTGAAATGCAGCTTGCAATAGTTGGTTTACGGCGTATTGATCGCTGGAAATTGTTATGCCGCCTGTGTTAAAGCGCCCCATGATCAGACAGATCCTTCCCATATTTACCCTTATTCTCGGCAGTGCGTTTCTGATGGCCGCCGGAGGCATCAACGGGTTGATTTTGCCGCTGCGCGGATCAGCGGAGGGCTTTTCAGCTTTTTCGCTGGGTATGCTGGGTACGGGCTGGGCGATCGGCTATGTTCTTGGATGTGTGCTTGTTCCGGGGGTTGTGACGCGGGTCGGACATGTGCGTTCGTTCAGCGTGATGGCGGGGGTTGCCGTTATTTCCGTGCTTTTGTCGCTGCTGATCATTCATCCAGCCGCCTGGATTCCATTGCGGGCACTGGCCGGATTCAGCTTTGCCGGCGGTGCCATGATCGTGGAAAGCTGGATGAATGAACGCACTGATCCATCCTTCCGCGGCCGGGTTTTTGCAACTTACACAATGGTCAATCTGGCGGCAACGACATTCGGCCAGCTGCTGCTGATCAGCGGCGATCCCAGCGGCTATTTTTTCTTTGTCCTGGCTGCAGTGTTCTATGCCTGTTCGCTGTTTCCCACAGCGCTCTCCACCTCCAGCGCACCACAACCCCTGGTGCGTCCGAAGCTGGATATCAAGACGCTCTGGCTGAATTCGCCGATTGCCGTTGTGGCGGTGTTTCTGGTTGGTGTCTCCAACAGTTCATACGGCACGCTGGCAGCGGTTTATGGCCAACAGATCGGACTCGACATTGCCTCGATCGCGCTGCTCGTCAGCATCACTATTCTCGCAGGCGCCGTGTTTCAGCTTCCCGTCGGCTGGCTGTCCGACCGCACCGACCGGCGTGCCGTCCTGATCGGACTGGCATCGATTGCCGGTGTTGTGGATCTGTTTTTTCTGATCTTTCAACCCCGGGACGTGACCACAGTGCTGGTTGCTTCAGCCATTTTCGGGGCCATGGTATATGCCATGTATCCGGTGATTGTCGCCCATGCAAATGACCATGCTGACAAGAATTCTTTCCTCAGGATCAGTTCCGGACTGCTGCTGGTTTTTGGTGCAGGCAGCATTCTCGGCCCGCTTCTGGGCGGTGGCATGATGGCGCTTTTGGGACCCGATACACTGTTCGGAACCACATTGCTGGCCCATGTCATTATCGTGGGCTTTGCCGGATGGCGGATGTCCAAACGGGCACCGGTTGAAGATGATATGAAGGGGGACTTTGTTACCATCTCGACCGTGCGCATGAATACGTCGGAAACGGCCACGCTGGATCCCAGGACGGACGAGGATTGACGAGCGCCTTGCTGCAAAATTGGAGCCAGAGCGGGTCAAATCTATAAACGGCTCTGGAAAACCGTTCCGTCAGTTGCAAAATATTTCCCCGGCGTGTGTCCGGTGGCCTTTTTGAACATGGCAACGAAGGCACTTGACCCCTCATAGCCCAGTGCGTGGGCTACATCGCCAACCCGAATGCCGTTCGATAATTGAGAGATTGCCTCCATGAGTCGGGCCTGGGACACCCATTTGCGCCATGTCAGGCCTGTCTCACGCAGAAAATGCCGTTCAAAACTGCGAACACTCAGACCGGCATTTGCGGCCAGCCCCGCCAGCTTCGGCGGTGCCGCCAGATTGGCGATCAAATCCGCCGTGGCTGCACGGAGCCTGAGACTTTCAGGTTCGGGCAAATGCAACGGCATCACCTGAACCATTCTCAGCTCATTGACCATAATGGCCAGCAAATGCGGCGCACTGCCCTGCTCATCATAGAGTCGCGGCAGGGTCAGGAAGGATAACAGGCATTCGCGCATCAGTGCTGTCATGTGAATGACTGTGACATTGTCCGGCAACCCTTTGTCTGGCAAGCCTTTGTCTGGCAAGCCTTTGAAAATATCAGGGTCGAGATAGAGAAACCTGGCTCTGGCCTGGGTTACCGCCTTCACCGCGTGCTCCATGCCAGACGGCATCCAGACAGCCCTTTCCGGGGGCACGATCCATGTCCCCGCTTCAGACACCACCTTCAGGGAGCCGGATGTCGCATAAATCAACTGTCCGCGCCAATGGCTGTGTGGCTTGTTCATAAAGCCTTTTTCCCATTCGCAGGCAAAGCCCAATGCGGCACGCGAAATATCATGATCCGTGGGAAGATACATATCGGGATGAAACATGCTGAACCTGGCGTGTAGACGATATATTTTGTCAAAATAGCGCTAACTCACCAAAACTGCAACGCGTTATAGGCTGTGCAACAAAGGATATGCGTTATGCGTCGCAACGAAGACAGTTCACCAACCAGTCGGGCAGACAGAGCTGAGCGGCCGGGCGTCGATAGCAGCATCTATGCCAGCTTTACTGGACTGCGCAGCCCGTTTGTCCTGCTTGCGCTGATGTCCGCCGCGATGTGGTTGTCTTATTCAAGCTGGTGGGTTTTGATCAAGAATTTTGCGGTCGAGGATGTCGGCATGACCGGCCGCGAAATCGGCTTTCTGGAATCCATCCGCGAAATTCCCGGTTTTCTGGCGTTTCTCGCGATTTACGTGGTGCTCTATATCAGGGAACAAAGCTTTGCCATTGTCTCGCTGCTGCTGCTCGGACTTGGCGTTGCTGCAACAGGGTATTTTCCGTCTGTTCTCGGCATGTTTATAACCACTTTCGTGATGTCGGTCGGATTTCATTATTACGAAACCATGAACCAGTCCCTGACGCTGCAATGGCTGCCAAAAGACCAGGCACCGCATCTGATGGGTCGCCTGGTCGCGATCGGCGCCGGAGCCCAATTGGCCGCCTATGCCATTATTCTGGCAAGCTGGAAGCTGTTCGATCTGTCTTTTCAGACAGCGTTTCTGATTGGCGGCGCAATAACGCTGGCCATTGCTCTGCTTGCCTGGCAGCAATTTCCGCGCTTTCCGCAGAAAACTGTCCAGCAGAAGCAAATCGTGCTGCGCAAGCGCTACTGGCTGTTTTACGCGCTGACCTTCATGAGTGGTGCCAGACGCCAGATATTCACGGTTTTTGCCAGCTTTATGATGGTCGAGAAATTCGGCTATGATGTCGAGAGCATCGCCGGTCTGTTCCTGATCAACTGTCTGATAAATATGGCCTTTGCCGGCCGTATTGGTAAACTTATCGGGATTGTCGGCGAAAAACGTGCCCTGACATTTGAATATATCGGGCTGATCGGTGTTTTTGTTACCTATGCCTATGTGACTTCTGCCAATCTTGCGGCCGCTTTATACGTGATTGATCACGCTTTTTTTGCCTTCGCCATCGCCATCAAGACCTATTTTCAGAAGATCGCTGATCCAGCTGAAATTGCACCGTCGACCAGTGTGTCCTTCACCATCAATCACATCGCAGCAGTGGGTATTCCGGCAGCATTCGGCTTGCTCTGGCTGGTCTCGCCAAAGGCGGTTTTTCTGGCCGGGGCAGCGATGGCCGCAGTGTCACTGATCCTGAGCAGATTTGTGCCCGATGATCCGCAACAGGGCAACGAAACCATATTCTCGCCAAAAACAGCAAAACTGGCTGCGGCAGAATAAATCTGGTCAAAAATAAATATATTTGTGATATTTTTAAATAATTCCAAGCTTTTTCTGGAGGCTTGAAGAAGATGTTGTGTATTGGAAAATGACCCGCTCATCCGGGTTTGCGGCCTTTTTTGCCGCATGGGCAGCCAGCGCTGCTTCATGAAAACCGGACAGAATGAGCTTCAGTTTTCCAGGATATGTATTGATATCACCGATGGCATAAATGCCGGGTTCAGAACTCTGAAATGTCTCGGTGTCAACCGGGATCAGATTCTCATCCAGATTCAGGCCCCATTCGGCAACCGGTCCAAGTTTCATGGTAAGCCCGAAAAAAGGCAGAAGCCTGGTGCAGTTTATCTGTTCCATGCCTTCTGCGGTTTTCACTTCAATCCGGTCAAGCTGACCATCCTGCCCACTCAGGGCAGAGACCTGGCCGATTCGCAGATCCATGGCACCAGCTTCCACCAGCGCACGCATCTTGTTGACGCTGTCGAGTGACCCTCTGAAGGCGTCGCGGCGGTGGATCAAAGTCAGACGGGCGGCAATCGGCTGCAGATTGAGCGTCCAGTCAAGCGCCGAATCGCCGCCGCCGACAATGACAATGTCATGACCGCGAAAATCATCCATACGCCGGACCGAATAAAACACCGACTGTTTTTCATAGGCTTCGATGCCGGGTATCGGTGGTCTTTTGGGCTGAAAGGAGCCGCCACCAGCTGCAATAAACACCATAGTGCAGAGAAACCGGGTTCCAACATCGGTTTCCACCAGAAAGCGGCCATCGTCCTGCCGCTCCACCCCGGTCACCATCTGACTCAAATGGAACTGCGCCCCGAACGGCGCTATCTGTTGCATCAGGTTTTCAACCAGTTTCTGACCGCTGATTGTGGCAAATCCAGGGATATCGTAAATCGGCTTTTCTGGATATAATTCAGCGCATTGGCCACCGACCTTGTCAAGAATATCGATGACGTGACACTTCAGATCCCAGAGGCCAAGTTCAAACACGGCAAACAGGCCTACCGGGCCGGCGCCAATGATTACCACATCCGTTTCCACCGGCCGTGTCATGACTGTATTCCTTGTTGAATCAGCATCGCATTCCATCAATTTTTCGCAGTTGCGGCGTCCCGGAAGGAGCGCCGCAGTTTGTCCGATCAGCCCTGCCGCTCCGGCACTTCAACTTTCAGGCCATCAAGATCGGGTGACACACGGATCTGACAGGAAAGCCGGCTGGTCGGTCGCACATCATAGGCAAAATCCAGCATGTCTTCTTCCATCGGCTCAGGCGCGCCAACCTTATCCATCCACTCCTGCGCCACATAAACGTGGCACGTTGCGCAGGCGCAAGCACCGCCGCATTCCGCTTCGATCCCGGGGACGGCATTCTTGATGGCCGTCTCCATCACTGTGGAACCTTCCTCGCCCTCCACTTCGAAGGTCTGATCGTCATGCGTAGTGTATGTGATTTTGGCCATAAGGGTCGATTCTCATCTACAGGAATTTGTCTGGGTTACAGGGTAAGTTGCTGGCTGGGTTGCTGGAGTGTGGCTGGCGCGGGGAGCGCATGAAACTGGTCGATGGGTTGTTGTTTAGTGTCGTATCACCGCGCTTTCAAGGGACGAGGTGTATAATCCCGGCAACGCGAGAGAATCGGCAGGATTCCGGGCGCGCGCGGAACAAATCGGGAATCTTATTGGCTTTTGTTAACCATAATCCCAATTTCCCAAACAATCACTTTGAGTCCAAGTTGGTGCGGCTTTGAATCGAGTCCGAGTCAAAACACGCCGAAATCTGCCAATTGTCTGCAGATTTATTTCAATTTGCTGTGAATACACCATGCCCGGAATGAGTCTTGGCGTTAACAAAGGCTGCTAATTGCTTATTTTTTTTGTTGTCTTGCCATTTCAAACCGATACGATACTGCAGCGGCAAGAAGTTATGGATTCCTAGAAAAGCTCGATTGTTAAAATTTGACAGAATTTAAAGCGATCGTCCTGTTGCAACCCCCGCAGATCGGGGAACCTGCCGGAAAGCCGGGATTTAAGCCCGTGCTGCCCTAAAGGCGACAAAGTAATAGGTATAAGGGTCTGTAGAGTGCGGTGTTGCTGACGGAATGCGCCGGAAGTCCCAAAATGGAAGTTCCGGCGAGACAAGTCAGCTTATGTTTTTTTGCATTTCTTCCGCGGGGCATGGGACTTTTGCCTGTCCGGGCGGCCTGGTGACATCCATTGTCGGGCTCTCGTATGACAGGTTCCGAATTGCGACAGATACCTGAATTCAGACATGTGCCAGTTGCACCTATGTCTTTCAGGATCAGGTCTTCGGGAAATTTGCCGGTTGGGCAGAGGTCTGAAACTGCGCCGCAGGCGAGAATGTTATGAGTACGGATGCGAGGCAAGACGATGGCTAAGAATTCTCCAAAGTCAAAAGGATCGAATGATCCGGCTGTATCGGCGGTGGAAGAAGCTCTGAAAATTGATTTCGGGGCAGAAGACGCCAAGAGCGATGGACAATCCCGTCGCCGGCTGCGTCGCTCGCGCCGGGACGAAGAGCCAACAGGGTCGGAAACCGAGCGCACGCGGCCCGGTCGCAATACCGGCGCAGGGTCTAGGGCAGCGGACGCAGCGGCCAATGATGCCGCGCCGCGCCGGGAACGCTCGGCTTCACGCGGGCGGGCGCAACGTCCGGCCAATGATGACCGCCAGTCAGTTGGCAATATGCTGTACAGCATCAATCGCCGTCCTTCGCTGATGCCATTCTGGGGCGCCCTCGCCGCTTCGGCACTCTGGTTGCTGTTCGGCGGCATTGTCGGCAATGCCGCATTTGGCGATGATCTGGCAAATCTCAATGGTCTGGCAAGCCTCAGCCAGGCGCCGCATCTGTTTGCCTATTTCGTCAGTCTCATTCTGCCGGTGGTGTTCTTCTGGGTGTTTGCGCTGATGATCTGGCGTTCTCAGGAAATGCGCATCGTTGCCAATGGCATGACCGAAGTTGCGCTTCGACTGTCGGAACCGGAAGATATTGCAAAAGATTCCGTCCTCAGTGTTGGCCAGGCCATTCGCCGCGAAGTCGCGGCCATGGGAGACGGCATTGAACGCGCGCTTGCACGGGCCAGCGAACTTGAAGTGATGGTTCACACGGAAGTCGCGGCACTGGAACGCGCCTATTCCACCAATGAAAGCCGGATTCGCTCCGTCGTCGACGAATTGGTGTCTCAGAGAGAGGCGATTGTCCACAATTCAGAGCGTTTGCGCACAGCCATTGGCGGTGCCCGCGAAACCCTGTCTGAAGAACTTGCCAAAACCAGTGATGCAATCGCCGACCGGGTTTCAGAATCCGGCCAGCGTGTGATCGCGTCGCTGGGCCAGAAAGGCGAACAGATTACGATTGCTCTGGGAACCGCCGGCGAAACCATGATTTCGACCCTGTCGACCCGAGGTCAGGAACTGGTGCAGAACCTGTCCAATACAGGACAGGAAGTGACCGCATCGCTGCAGGAAACCGGCCTTCAGGTTTCCGATACCATATTGAAATCAAAAGATAATCTGACTGCAACTCTGTTGGAGCGCTCGCTGGAAGTCAGTGGTTCGCTCGATCTTGCTGTTGAAAATGTGGTGATGCAGTTCTCCGACCAGGGCAACAAGATTGCCGAGCGTATCGATTCGACCGGCAAGATCGCAGGCGAGCAGATTTTTGCCCGTGGCACTCACCTTGCTGACCGTCTTGAAACCGCAACATCGCGCCTCTCCAAGGCAATTGATGGTCAGGGTGAGGAAGTCACCCAGCGTCTGACATCGACCAGTGATCGTCTTTCAGAACACCTCGATACAAAAACGAATGAATTCAGGACCACCCTTGAACATGGCGCGCAGACGGTTCGTGATGCGCTGAATGTCAATGGAACCCAACTTGCCACCCAGATCGCGACGGTCGGAACGGAAGTCGCAAAGGCTATCTCCACACGTGGCAAGCATCTGATGAGTGAGGTCCTGAACCTCAATGATCAGATCAACATCACGCTCAACGACAGGGGCAAGGAGCTCAGCGAAGCCCTGGATGGCCGCCTGAAAGCCCTTGATACGACCATAAATGAAAACGGCTCTGCCCTGACGGCAGCGTTGGGCAACCGCTCGAGTGAAATTGAACAGCTGTTCAGCTCGCGGATTGCTGATCTGGACAATTCGATTTCCAAACACAGCGCAGCGATGCAGTCGACTATGGCTGACCATCTTGATAATTTCACAACGTCCGTCAGCGCGGCCACCGAGAAGGTGGGCGATACGCTTGCAGAACGCACCGGCGTGCTGGAAGACGTGCTGGCCGGCCGCCTCAATACATTTGAAGACAGCGTCGGTGTGCGTCTCGACAGTGCCGCGAATTCAATCGGCAGCAAGGCGGATGCACTTGCCGAGACACTTGAGCAGCGCGCCAGCATGGTCAGCGAAGCTCTCGACATGCGCACTTCCGAAATGAACGAAACGCTGATCGAGCGCACGCGTGAAATCGCCCGTGCTTTCGGTGAAGGTCAGAACGAGATCACGGCGACCCTTGAAGGACGCTTCCAGGAAGTCAACGAAGCGCTGTCCAGCAAGACCCGCGAAATGTCGGCAGTCGTCTCTGAACGCATTGCCGAAATCAATATGGCACTGGGTACCAAAGTGTTCGAGGTTGCGGAAAACCTCGAAGAGCGCACCAGCGCGTTGCAGCAGTCGCTTTCGGCCAGCATGGAAGCCATTGGCACAGAATTGTATGAACAGGGCGAGAAAGCCAACTCCAACTTCTCGTTCAATGTTGAGCAGGCAAATAACATGTTCCGCTCGACCATAACTGATGCCAGCGCAAGCCTGCTCAGTAACCTGGAACGGGCCTCAACAGGCATCGCCGGCCTCACCCAGGACCTTGATGAGAACCTCGTCAGCCGCGTCACGGTCGCGACCGAGAAATTGTCCACCTCGACACTGCAGTTGAACGAAACACTGGGTGCAAGAACCGCCGAACTGACTGAAATTCTTGACAATAGCGGTGGTTCGCTGGTTTCTGCCTTGCAGGAAAAGGCGTTGGATCTGTCCACTCAACTGCGCTCTGCAGGCTCGACCATTGTCGATACGTTCTCGCAACAGGGCGAAGATATTGCCGCGGCCATTGCTGCCTCCAGCGAAAATGCAAGAATACGCCTGCTGGACAGCAATCAGGAATTGATCGCGAATATCGAGACCCAGAGTTCAAACGCTGTCGAACGTTTGACGGAAGGTGGAAAATCCATCCTGAGCCTCAGCGAACAGGCTGCAGAACGTCTTGCCAATGTGAACCACGACTTCCTGTCGACGATACAGACACTCAGTGATCGTGCCGTCGAACGTCTCAACGAAAGCAGCCTGTCTGCAGTCGAACAGAGTGAAATCGCCCGCGCCCGCATCGAAGAGGCTAATCAGGAACTGGTCTCGGCGCTTGCCTCGCAGGGAGACAACACCATTGTCCGGCTTGACGAGAGCGGCCGGGCAATTGCGCAACTGGCCGAAGAGGCGCGTTCGCGTCTGCTCGATAGTAATGATGATTTGATCGGCGCTCTGTCCTCGCATAGCAGCGAAGCAGTCGGGCGGTTTGAAGAAAGCGGCCGCGCCATGGCGCAATTGGCTGAAGAGGCCCGCTCACGGATGCTGGAAGGCAACGAACAGCTGGTCGGTGCCATGTCCTCGCAAAGCAACGAAGCAATTGAACGGTTTGAAGAAAGTGGCCGCGCCATGTCGCAACTGGCTGAAGAAGCCCGTGTGCGCATCCTGGAAAGCAATCAACAATTGGTTGGCACAATCTCCTCGCAGACAGATGAAGCCGTTGGCCGCTTGGAAGAAACCACAAAAGCTGTTGCACAAATGGCAGAAGAGTCCCGCTCGCGGATGGTGGAAAGCAATGAGCTTCTGGTTGGCGCGCTTGCCACGCAAAGTGATGATGCGGTCGGAAAACTGGAAGAAACAGGACGCGCCATTTCGCAGCTTGCCGAAGAAGCCCGGACCCGGATGCTGGAGAGCAATGAAGAACTGGTTGCAACCCTTAAAACCCATGCTCATATGGCAACCGAACAGTTCGATGAAGGCAATCGCACGATCGCTGAACGGCTTGACGAAACCAGCCGTGGCTTGCTGGATGCCTTCGAATCACGCGGCCGCGAAATTGCCGAGATCATGACTGGCGCGACCTCTGACTTCATGTCGAAAATGACCGCCCAGTCGGATCAGGCAGCCTCCCTGCTCAGCGAAAGCAGCCATAATGTTCTGGCCGCTCTGGATACGCAAAGCAGCGAAGCAGTCGAACGTCTGCTGGCAGCGAGCCAGAACACTGTGGCAAATCTTGAGCAGAGCTCAATGGAAGCAGCAGAGCGGGTGTTCAATAACAGCGAGTCGATGGCCACTACTCTGACCGAGCGCAGCCGTGAAATCGCTGAAACAATTTCAGCGTCCTCCACGTCTCTGGTCGAACTGCTCGACAGCCGCAGCAGCGAAGCGATCAGTCTGCTGAGCAAGGCCAATGAAAGCCTCCGCGATGACGTGGAATCCATGGTATCGCGCCTGGAGAACGCCAATTCAGGCTTGCAGCAGGTTTTGGCCTCAGCGCATGAACAACTGGGGTCGGTTGAAGACGGTCTGGGCGCGCGGGCAGAAGAATTCCGCCAGACCCTCGCCAAAGCCCTGGAAGAGAGCCAGTCATCAACCGAGGCGATCTCAAGTCAGGTCGGTGTCCTGCAGGATGTGTCGACAAATGTACTTGGCAATATGGGCGGACTGGCCGAGAAAATTGAAATCCAGATCAAGTCGCTTGCCGAAGTGTCGGACCGCCTCGACAACAGCAACAACACGATCGAGGATACTTTCCAGTCGCGTTATGCGGTCCTGGAACAGGTTGCTCAGGGAATCATGCAGAAGTCGGATGATGTGGAAACCCGGATGCGTGCCTTCTCAAGCCTGATCGCTGAAACTCTGGCAGGTGCGGAAGACCGCGCTGAACAGATCGGCATTAATCTGAGCCGGAACGCCGAAAAAGCGACCCGCGGTGTGGTTGAACAACTGGCCGCAATGAGCAATGCAGCCGGCGCTGAGGGTGACAAAGCCTCTGAAGCTGTACGGCATGCGCAGGCGGAACTGACCGAAGGCATCGCCAACGCAATTGCCGACGCGACTGGTCGCTTCAAGGATGCGACTGTTGAGATGCGGGCGACCGCTGAAACCATGCAGGCGGAGTTGAACGCGGTCCGCTCTGATCTGAAAAAAGCGACGATCGAACTGCCGGAAGAAACCCGCGAAAACATGGCAACCATGCGCCGTGTTGTCGCCGAGCAGATACAGGCATTGTCCGATCTTTCAGAAATCGTTTCCCAGCACGCTCGTCCAAGTGCATCGGGAACGCCGGCTGCAATTGCAGGTGCCATAAACCGCCCTGCTGTGGCTGACAGGCCTGCCGCCAAGACAGCCCCGGCGTCGCCGCAGGCTCCATCAAAATCGGGAATGCAAAATGCCTTCAGTGGCAAAGAAGGTGACCGGAAAAATGCCGGTTGGGTGAGCAGTCTGCTGGAACGTGCCTCAACCGATGATCAGCGTGACATGGGCGAACAGCTTGGCAAACGTGACGAACGCCAGGAGCCCAAGGCTGAACAAGTCACCCGGTCCGAGCCGGAAATGGTTGAATCCCTGAATTCGCTGTCTGCGGATATTGCCAGGGCCATTGATCATTCCACCTCTGTGGAATTGTGGGATCGGTACAACCGCGGTGAACGCAACGTCTTCACCCGCCGCCTCTACACGATCCAGGGTCAGAAAACCTTCGATGAAATCCGTCGAAAATTCCAGAATGACGGTGAATTCCGCGCTGCGGTCAACCAATATATCGAAGATTTTGAGCGGCTTATGGGCGAGGTCACGGAAAAGCATGGTGATGCGGAACTGACCGAAAAGTATCTCACTTCGGATACCGGCAAAGTTTACACGATGCTGGCCCATGCCAGTGGAAAACTGAGCTGACACCACATTCTGTCAGCCGACCATGAAAATGCCCGCTGAACCATCAGCGGGCATTTTCATTCTCACCTCGATCACAGCCCCGCATTGATGGTGCCACCGGGACATACGTTTTCCTGCATGTGCCGGGGAATGAGTGGACTGGAACGTTGCGATGGACTGAAACGCGCGCCCATTTCGTTTTCGCGCAAGCACTCACGGTGACCGGCTTGCAGTCAATACCGCTCAGTTTGAGGGGGCTGGTGTGCCAGGCGCGACCGGCAGGCCTTCCATGGCCAGTTTTCGGGACGATGATCCCGGAACACTTCCCAACGGCGCGATCAGTCGATAGAAGACCGGCGTCAAAAACAGTGTGAATACGGTGGCAAAACCTAGTCCGCCAACCACGACCCAGCCAACTGCAATGCGTGCTTCGGCACCGGCGTCAGAGGCGAAGACCAGCGGCAGGCCGCCAAAAACAGTTGATATCATGGTCATTATGACAGGTCTGAAACGCAACCGCACTGCGTCTCGAATGGCGCTGTCGACATCTTGGCCCCGTTCACGCAGTTGATTGGCAAATTCGACAATCAGAATACCGTTCTTGGCCATGATGCCTATCAGCATCACAAGACCGATCTGACTGTAATAATTCAAAGACCCTCCGGTCAGTGATATGGCAAGCACTGCGGCGGCCAGGCCGAAAGGCACGGTCAGCATAATGATGATGGCGCTGCCAAAACTTTCAAACTGCGCTGCCAGCACGAGAAAAACAATCAACAGCGCGATGCCAAAAACAAGCAGCGTACTGCTCTGGCTTTCATCAAGCGCAGCAGCTTCCGCAAGAAAGGTAATGCCCATACCAGCGGGCAAAATATCGCGAGCAAGGGCCTCGGCGCGTTTGGCGGCCGAGCTTAAATCGACACCGGTGGCGAGATTTGCCTGTACCGGCACTGCGCGCTGACCCTTCTCGCGCGAGAGGGTTGAAGCTCCTGCCGTCTGGGTCAGTGTGACGGCGGTGGAAAGCGGCACATAATTGCCCGCTGCGGTTTCGACGAATATCCGCTCCAGGTCGCCCGGATCATTGATCGGCGGTCCCGCTGGAACTATGCGAATATCATATTCCTCGCCCGAAACAATGACGGTTGCTGCAGTGGTGCCTTCGCTCATGGCATTGATGATTGAGGTAATCGTCTTGACCGTTAGCCCCAATCTTGTTGCAAGTTCCCGGTCTATGGAGACAGAGACCAGCGGTTGGCTGGTGTCATACCCCAATTGAGGGTTCACAAATGTATCCGTTTCCTGCGCCATGGCGGCGACAAGCGCGTCGCCAGCCTGCACGATGGCATCGTAGTCCTTGCCGGTCACAGCAAACTGCAATCCACGCCCGGCGCCCCGTATCCCCAGACTGTTGGGCGTCCGGATGGCCGGGGTCAGTCCGGTGATCCGCCGCAGTTTCTGATTTACTTCCTGGGCAATTTCCTGCTGGCTGCGCGTGCGTTGATCCCAATCCTGCAGCCTGACAATCACAAATGCTGAGGACGATGATCCACGCCCGATAAGCGACAGCACTGCAGCTATTTCACCACTTTCAAGATAAGGCTGCAGGACGGCCTCGACCTGGCGGACCTGGTTGTTGGTGAAGCTCAGACTGGCCCCGGAGGGCGCCCGCGAGGCGATGAGAAAGAAGCCCCGGTCTTCACGCGGTGTCAATTCAGAAGGCAGGGAAAAGAAGCTGCTTGCGGCAAAGATGGCGAAAGCGATCGCGATCCCAATGACAATAATCGGGATTCGCAGGGAAAAGTCCACAATCGAACCGTAGGCCCGCGCAAAGACGCTTTCGCGTTTTTCGGCCTGCGTGCCGCTGCGACCGCCCGGGTCAAGGATTGCGGCCATGGCCGGCACCAGTGTCAGCGCAACAATTGATGACAGCGTGACGCAGAAAGCCAGCACGAAGCCAAATTCGGCAAATATACCGCCTGCCTGCCCCGGCAGGAAGGAAATAGGGATGAAAACGGCGGCGAGCGTTGCAGTGGTGGATATGACGGCAAAAAACACTTCGTTGGTGCCTGCAGCTGCGGCAGCGCGCGGCCCCAGACCGGACTGGCGCTTGCGCACAATATTTTCCATCACCACAATGGCATCATCGACAACCATACCGGTGGCCAGAACCAGGGCCAAAAGGGATATCGTGTTGATGGAAAAGCCAGCGGCCCAGATCGCGGCCAGCGTCCCGGTCAATGCCACGGGAATGGCAATTGCCGGGATCAGAGTCGCGCTGACTGAGCGCAGAAAAACAAAAATCACACCAATGACAATGATCACAGCCATGCCAATGGAAAAAACCACTTCCTTGATCGACTGTTCAATGAAGGTTCCGTCGTCCGAATTGATAATCAGTCTGATACCGTCCGGCAGTTCGGATTGCAATTCAACCACGGCGGCGCGCACCGCTTTTGAGATGGCAAGGGTGTTGCCGACTGACTGGCGGACAATGTTCAGTCCAACGGAACTTTCCCCGTTCACACGGGTCAGGGTTGTGCGTTCGCTTGCTGTCAGCTGGACAAAGGCGACATCCCCGACGCGGGTTGTGGCATTGATCAATATATTGCTGATGGCAGATGCATCGATCACGGGATCCGAGTTGCGCATCACGACGGATTGGGATTCAGAGTCAATGTCGCCTAACGGATCAGTCGAGCGCAGCGTGGAAAGTGCGTCTTCCAGATCATTCAGCGTCAAGCCCCGTCCGGTCAGGGAGATCATATTGACATGAACCTGAAATTCATTGACCTGATCGCCGACCACTTCGACCTCGGATATGCCCTCGATTGTGGACACACGGTCAGAAATGACACCTTCAGCCAGTTCAGTCAGCGCATCCATGCTGGTGCCGCCCAACAAGGCAAGGCGCATAACCGGATCGGCATCAGAATCATTTTTGGTGACTATCGGATCATTGATATTATCAGGCAATTGCCGCACCGTGCGCGCAACGATTTCCCGCGCTTCATTGGCTATATCGCTGATCGCCACTGTATCGGAAAATTCCAGATTGATGCGGCTCCGGCCGTAGCTTGATGTTGATGAAATGCTTTGCAGCCCCTCCAGAGCCGAGAGGGCGCTTTCAAGTGGTGTGGTAATTTCCGTATCAACTGTTTCAGGTGCTGCACCCTCATAAGTGGTGGAAATCGACAGAACCGGCTGATCGACATTCGGCAGTTCACGCACGTCAACCGCCGAAAAGGCTGCAACTCCTGCCACTGCAATCAGAAGATTGATGACGAGGGCGAGAATTGGCCTTGAAATAAACAGTTCCGCAAAACCTGTTCTCGAATTTGGTTTCGCCATGTCACTCATGACCCGGCTTCCGCCGGACGACGACGGCGCTCACCTTGGGCTGGTTGCTGGCCTGGGCTGCCGCCTTCGCTCTCAGCAGATCTCTGATTGAGCTGATCGAGTGTGATGATCTGCGAGCCTTCGCGCAATTTCTGAACACCTTCTGTTACGATCTGGTCGCCATCCTGCAAAGCTGCATCCAGCCAAACAGTATCGTCCTGCCGTGAGCGCACAATGACCGGTACTTGCCGCACCTTGCCATCTGTTGAGACCCATACCGACGCGCCGTCCCGACTCCAGGTCAGCGCCGAGACCGGGATGCTTGGCAAAGGCTCATTGGTATTTGTGACAAGCACATTGACGATGGCACCTGGCTGGAGTGCGCCTGCTGCGTTGGCGAATCGTGCCTTCACTCCGATCAGCCGGGTTTGCGGATCTATTTCGTTGTCATATGCGGTGATTTCGCCTTCCAGAACAGCACCGGGCCGCGAGGGAGAAGTGACCCGGACCGGGTAGCCGGTCCTCAGCAGATCAACGGCACGATCCGGCAGGGAAAATTCGACGACCAGATTATCCGTGTTGGTGAGTGTTACGATTTGTGTGCCGGTGTTCAAATAAGCGCCAAGCTGAATATCGGTCAGGCCGGGGGTGCCGGCAATGGGTGCAACAATGCTGCGTTGACCCAGCTCATAATTGGCTTTGTCCAGAGCCGCCTGGGCAATCTCAACGGCAACCTGCGCGTCGGCAAGCGATGTGTTGGTCAGCGTGCCGCTGGTTGCCAGTTTCTGGTAGCGCACCAGGGTTTCCTGGGATTGTTGCAGTTGAATCCCGGCTGTTCTGACGGCGATTTTTTCGATTTCATCATTCAGGGAAACCAGAAGTGCACCGGCTTCCACCTTGATATTCGGCGTCACGGGAACGGCCGTAACGCGCCCGCTGGTTTCACTGAGAACCCTGACACGCGCATCGGCCTGGACTGTGCCAAGGGCGCTGAACAGATCGGTGAATGGCACTACATTGACGGCCGCCAATGTGACGACTGCTGCCTGATTGCCGCCTGCGCCGCCGCCCCTGCCTCGTCCCGCTTCCGCGCCCCCTCCCCCTGGCATGGTTGCGCTCGCCGGTGCTGGCGAGCCGCTGACATCGTAGACAAAGGTCCAGACATATATACCGCCAACCAAGACAGCTGCGACAAGAACAGAGAGAAAATTCTTCATATTATCTCACCGCGAAGCCATAAAAACAGAGCATTATCTGCCGTTTTCTGACGCGCATCAAGTTCGTACTCTAGCGAAGCAGTTGCAAGACCTGCTGCCCCTGGTGAAGCAATACCTAAAATCATCGGATACGTCTTTCAGTCGTCGGTTGAACACAGTTTCAAAGCAGTCTTTATGACGCCGTGCACATACAAAGATCGAATAAACCCACCTGCCAGTGTTGGCTGGAACATAGACAACAACACGACAAGTATGCGACGTGTTGTCGGGGTCATCTCTTATCAAAACAGCAATTCAAAAACCGGAACATGGTTTGGCTAAATCAATGTTAACATTCTAACAATGGCTGCGAAAACACAAGGCTTTTTGCTTCATCCCCTGTTACATTCCTGTAATCTGCTGGAAGAGCGTTTGCGCATCCGGCTGGCACCCCATGGGATTCAACCGCGACAGGCCCGGATTCTTGCTGCCCTGAACCGAATGGGATCAGCTTCGCAGGTTGAACTTGCACGCGAATTTCATATTTCACCGGCGAGCATGAGCACCATGAGTTCACGCCTGATCTCTGCCGGGCTGATCTCAAGACGGCCAAACCAGCAAACTGCGCGCTGCAATATTCTGACCCTGACGGGCAAGGGCCGCGAAATGCTACTCGCCATTCATGAAGCCTGGCACGATATGGATCGGCTTATTGAAGATTCGTTAGGTGTTGAAAAAGCGCGGATGCTGGCTGAGGCGGCACGCGAATTGCGAAACGCGCTGGGTGGTCATCCACCGGGAGCAAAGCGCAAAGGTGGCGACGGTGCCAAGGATATCAAATCAGATTGAGATGCATTGCGTCTATAACCGGATTTTTGGCCGGACTCAAGATTGAGCTTTCCCAAAACGCCAAAACAGATTTTCGTGACTGCCGGACTTGCTATGTCCGCAGCAGTGTCCAGCGCACAATTTCCACAATCACCTGATCCATGGCGAGATCGAGAGCAAAGACCGCGTCTTCCAGAGCATCAGATGCCGCCGTAACGCTTGAGTTGAATTCCCGGGTCCCCACGACGCGGCCTGAACGGTCATTGACGATCTTGATTGAAATGTCGACTTTTGCAGCTTGTTCGATTGCGTGAAATTCAAATGACCGCAGATTTGACAATATCTGATAATCGATGACGAGACCGTCACCAGGCTTGCCGACAGCCCTTGCCCGGCCAGTGGCTTCAAAGGATTCCAGAATTTTTGCCTGCAACAGCTTTGGCAGATTATCCGCCCATTGTGCTTTCGGATAATAATTCAGCTCTGATGCGGTGGGGCGCACGACAATTCCGCTACCAGCCAGCGCCTGCAGGGCGCTCGGCTCGACAATCAGCAACTGACCGGCTCTTCCACTGACTTTTGAAATCGCGGTCGGGGCAGTCAGATCAAATGTGCGCGAAGGCGGCGGTGTCAGAAGAATGCAACCGGACAGAGCCAGAGTCAGAACTGCCAACGCAAGAATGTTGGCCCGTCCCCTGGGAACAGGCCTTATTCCGCCGAACGGGAGACTTCCATTGTTGCGTTTTTTGCCAAAGGCCAATTCCAACTCACTATCCCTGCACGATTCTTGTAAAAACACTGCTTTGCTTGTGTACAGAGATTCTGCAGAAATCAAGCGGGCACACCCATTTCAACCGCAAGTGTTGCAAGAATCACCCGCACGCCAAGTTGCGTCAGCGCCGTGGTCTGCCATTGTATTCCGGAACACCGCCGCTGCCTGAGATGAATTGTCGCGGATTGTTTTCCAACTGCTGCAAGACACGGTCCAGCCGGTTGACGGCACGCCTGCCATCGGCAATGAGGCCATCAAGATTCCTCAGACCGGCACCGGAAAACCGGGACACACCGTTTGATATTTCGCCAATCCGCAGTTCAAATACCGCTGCAGCGCTACGGAAACTCAGCAGTGTCTTTTGTGCTTCCGCCATCAGACTTGCGGACCCCTCGGAGCTCAACACGCCGTCCAACCCGTCAAACAGACCTTCAATCCGGCCAGCTGCGGACCGAAGCGTCTCGGTGAGTGACGCGGCGTTCGTGGTAATCTGACTGATGCGATCGCCCTCGCCTTCCAAGCGGGTGGCAAGATTGCGGAAGCTCTCGCTGCCCTGTTCGGCATTTTCAATAATGCCGGCGATCTCGCCGCTTTTTGCCGCCAGACTGTCGACAAAGGTTCGCACACTACCAAAAATCCCGGTTAAATCCTCAGGCGGAATGGCTGACACGATATTGTCAATCTGCAGCAGAGTGGTGTTCAGAGAGGATCCGAACGTGTTGAAGGACACCATCGTGCGTTTGGCTTCCGCAACCAGTTCTTCCAGCGTTCCGGCAGTGTTGTCGAGATTCGCCGTAAAACTCTCAATGTTGGCAACGGACCGGCTGATCTGCTGTGGATCAATCGCATCGACCAGCGATTCGGCCTTTACTGTCAGACTGTCGAGGCGCGTCGCCAGAGAGCCGATTTTCTCGGCAGCGTCAGATGTTGCCGCAAGGAACCGGTCGATTCCCGGCGCATTGTCAGCCAGAGCATCTGAAAATGTGGCTGCATTCTGAAGGGTTCTCTCGATATCGCCGCTGCCGGATTTGACCACTTCATCCACACGGCGCACCATTTGATCCACGCGGGTCATCGTGTCCCGCGCCGATTGCAGCAGATCATCCATAGAGGACCCATCGGCCTGCAATCGCGGAATGTTTTCCTGCGTCAGCACATTCGGCTGATCTTTCGAGCCGGCGCGAAGGTCGACATAGGATGCACCGGTCAATCCGGTTGTTCCCAGCGTGATTCTGGTATCCGATTTCAGCGGCGTTTTTTCGGATATGTCCGCATCCACCAGCACAGCTTCGGGATTGTCCGGATCAAGCTCCAATTTGCGGACCGTTCCAACAC
The DNA here is from genome assembly GCF_030758315.1 of Pararhizobium sp. IMCC3301. Taxonomy (NCBI): domain Bacteria; kingdom Pseudomonadati; phylum Pseudomonadota; class Alphaproteobacteria; order Hyphomicrobiales; family Rhizobiaceae; genus Pararhizobium; species Pararhizobium sp. IMCC3301. The sequence continues at coordinate 4,198,534 of NZ_CP132336.1, read as the reverse complement.
GGATGCCATTGAAATTCACCGGGCTGCCGGGAACAAGGCCGGACACCGGGCCGGGAAATGAAATCTGCACGGATTTCGCCTCGCCAGCCTGGTCAAGCCTTCCAACCCAGTAGATCATGAACACTGCAATGGCGATAACCAGCAGCGTAAACAGTCCGATCAGCCCGTAATTGGCCTTGGTTTCCATCGTCTAAAGACCCGTTTTCATGGCGCTGCGTTGATTGCAGTCGCAACATAAGTTCAATTCCACCGGTCCTGCATGGTTTGCCAGCCATGCGGTCCCAGTCACCCTGCTTTTTCCGGCAGCACGCCTCAAATGCAACTACGCTTCAACTGGCAACAATCCGCCGTCTTCGAGCGCATCGTTCAACCTGCGGGCGCGTTTCCCGCGGAAGTAATCCTGCACCCACGGATCGTCAAATGCCAGCATATCCGGCAAACCGCCTTCGACCATCACCTTTTTATTGCCGATTACGGCAATTCTGTCACAGGCAGCATACAGACTGTCCAGATCATGGGTCACCATAAAGGCGCTCAATGCCAAAGTGGTGCAGAGTTTCTTCAACAGATCGTCAAATTCGGCAGCACTGATCGGATCAAGACCAGAGGTCGGCTCATCCAGAAACACAATATCCGGGTCCAGTGCCAGCGCTCTGGCCAGGCTCGCCCGCTTGATCATGCCGCCGGACAGTTCGGATGGATATTTATCTGCCGCATCCGGCCGCAAGCCAACCATCTCAATCTTGATACGCGCCAGCTCGTCCATCAGATCTTCCGGCAGGTCCAGATGCTCACGCATCGGCAATTGCACATTCTGCTTGACGGTCAGCGCTGAAAACAGCGCGCCATTTTGAAACAACACACCCCAGCGGCGATCAACGGCTTCGCGCACCGCGCGATCCGAGGAGTCATAGTTCAGTCCGTAGACTTCCACAGTTCCGGCCCTGCGCGGCAGCAGGCCGACAATCGAGCGCAACAGAACTGATTTTCCGGTTCCCGAAGCTCCCACCACACCCAGCACTTCACCGGCTTTCAGATCGATATCCAGATCGTCAAGGACAAGCGTGTCGCCAAAACCGACAGTGATGCCGCGGGCCCGCAGAATGACTTCGCCACGCTTGACAGGCGGAAATGTAATGGTTGGTTTTGTCATGCTCGCAGTCAGACCGGTTGGGGTTGTTTGTAAACCTTATGCTGGATTGGAGTTTCGATTGCAATGAGAGCTATTTTGCGGCGCGCCCGATAGTTTGACGGGGCGTTATGTCGCATTATCCGCGTTGCTGCGTCCCGCCAGCTTGGTCTGAAACGCTGCTGGCCAATGGGGAAATTGCCGAATCCTGGTGCAGTGCTGGTTTCAGCCCATGACGAGATGGCCCGCTCAGATATCCCCGTCGATCCCGATCCGGATTGCTGTATAATCAGACCCCAGCATAAATGCGCTCTAATAACCGATTGCGGCAAAGAACATGGCGAAAATTCCGTCCATGACGATAACCGTGAAAATCGATTTGACAACGGATGCTGTGGTGCGGCGGCCGAGGGATTCAGCGCTGCCTTTCACTGCAAACCCTTCGGAACAGGCTATGACTGCAATCACCAGTGCCATGAACGGTGCCTTTATGAAACCAACCAGCAGTGTGGAGAGCCAGACTGCTTCGCGCAGCCTTGTAATGAACTCTGTTGGCGGTATATCGGCATAGACCCACGCAACTACACCGCCACCAAAGATGGCGAAAACATTGCTGAGAACAGTCAACAATGGCACCGCGAGAACCAGGGCCAGAACTCTTGGCAGAACCAGCACTTCGGTTACCGACAGGCCGATTACGTGGAGGGCATCTATCTCCTCGCGCATTTTCATCGAGCCAATTTCGGCGGTAAAGGCACTTCCCGAACGGCCTGCGACCATAATCGCCGTCAACAGAACCCCGAGTTCCCGCAGCACCAGAATGCCGACAAGATCCACCGTGAACACTTCAGCACCGAAATAGCGCAGCTGATAGGCGGATTGCTGGGCGATAATGGCACCGATGACGAAAGACATCAGCGCAATAATCGGCACCGCCCGCAATCCGGCCTGATCGAGATGATGCACGATGGAGATCGCCCGCAGCCGGGATGGCGACCGCAAAACTGCAAACATGCCAAACATGACGCGGCCCAGCATATTTGTTTTCACCGCCAGATCGGTCCCGGTGGCGGCGACAGTTCTGCCAAGCAGGTTCAACGGCTGCCAGCGCGACTTCGGGGCGGCTTCCGCGTCAATCGCAGAGGCGCTTTCCAAGACCTCATCCAGCAGAATTTCCCGGTCAGGGGTCATGCCCTCAAATGACATGTCACCATTATGCTCGGTCAGCCGCTTGCGCAGCCGCATCAGCAGCCACGCCCCTGAAGTATCCATCTTTTCGATTGCGGCAATATCAGCAATCAGCGCCTTGACACCAGTGTCATTGATACGCGCCTCAATATCATCCAGCAGGCCGGACAGAAGTGTAGCATTTTCCAGCGTCCAATTGCCGGATGCGGCCAAGCGGAGCCCCTCGGGCCCATCTTGCAGATTAATCAGTTCCGACCCGGTTGTGGCGTCCACATCATTTCCATTGCAAAGTGTTGAATTCTGCACAGACTATCGGAGTTCCGGTGCAGTTGAAATGCTGAAAGCCGGGCTGTGGCTTCTTTATGCCTGTTGTGCCGGTGGCCCCGGCTCTGCAAGGCATCAACCGGGCACACCGGCATGGATGGTTTCCAATAGACACGTTGTCGCAGAAAGCGGTATCCGACAGGATTGATCGATCGTCACCTGGCACACCAAATTTTTCTTGCAAGTGCTGGATATTTGGTGTGCCCTTTCAGAACCCGAAACGGGTCCTCATCCTACACAGGTGGTTTATGCAGTTGAAACGTCCCTATCTCTTGTTTTTGGGCGATGTGCCCGATGCATTGGCGGCTAAAACGGCTATTGGCATCGTCGACTGGCGCAAAGACTGGTGTGTGGGACAAATGCGCCTGCCGGGATGCAAAGCCGACACCGGACTGCCGGATATGGAATTGCAGCAGGCGAGAAAAGCAGGTGCCCAAACGTTTGTGATCGGGGTCGTGAATGCCGGCGGCGTGCTGCCCGGCCACTGGCTTGACAGTGTTGTTGCCGCGCTTGACGCCGGTATGGATGTGGCCAGCGGGCTGCATTTGCGGCTGGAGGATATCCCGGAAATTGCAGAGGCTGCACAACGCAATGGCCGGGCGCTGCATAATGTGCGCCAGTCCAGCCAGAAATTCACAACCGGCCAGGGTACAAAACGCCAAGGCATGCGGCTGCTGACAGTGGGAACTGACTGTTCGGTCGGCAAAAAATATACGGCGCTGGCACTGGAACAGGGCATGCGTGACGCCGGCCTGGACGCACATTTCCGGGCGACCGGTCAGACCGGGGTGTTTATTTCTGGTCGCGGCGTTTCGATTGATGCCGTTGTCGCTGATTTCATATCCGGTGCAGCGGAATGGGTGTCGCCGGATACTGATGCCGATGTCTGGCAGGTCGTTGAGGGCCAGGGATCATTATTCCATCCCTCATTCGCCGGTGTCACACTTGGTTTGCTGCATGGCTCGCAACCCGATGCCTTCGTCGTCTGCCATGAAACGACCAGGACCCATATGCGCAATGTCGAGCAGCCGCTTCCCAGCATTCAAGACGTGATTGATCTGACGATCAGGTGCGGTAAGCTTACAAACCCGGACATCCGCTGTGTCGGCATTGCGGTCAATACCCAAGCCCTCGATGCGGAAACCGCAACCAGGACTGTCGATGAAATTGCGCTGGCCCATGGGTTGCCGGCGGTCGATCCGATTCGTCACGGGGTTGCTGCCATCGTGACCCGTCTGAAGCAGGAGTTTGATCTTTGACGCGCCTTGTCGAAATTGCCGCAGACGTGTTTCCGCTGTTGCAGGCCTTCACGATTTCGCGCGGATCGCGATCGGAGGCGCATGTCCTGACTGTTACGATCAAGCAGGATGGCTGCTGCGGGCGGGGCGAATGCGTCCCCTATGCCCGGTATGGCGAAAGCATGGAAAGTGTGACCGAACAAATTCGGTCTATCCTTTCTGAGATTGCCGCAGGTCTTGATACGGACGGTTTGCAGAGCGCCCTTCCCGCCGGTGCCGCCCGTAATGCTGTGGATTGCGCACTGTGGGATCTGAGAGCCAAACAGGAGGGCGTCAGCGTCGCCCATTTATGGAATATTTCGCCTCTGCATGGCATCGAGACCGCTTACACGCTCAGCCTCGATACCGCTGAGCGAATGGGCCAGGCGGCACATGCCGCAAGCGGTCATCCAATCCTGAAAATCAAGCTGGGCGGCCCTGGAGACGCCGGTCGCATACGCGCTGTGCATTCCGCAGCGCCGCATTGCAAGATCATTGTCGATGCCAATGAAGCCTGGACAACGGAAACTCTGGTTGAAAACATGCTGATCTGCGCCGATGTCGGCGTCTCACTGATTGAGCAGCCCTTGCCGGCAGATCAGGATGAGGCCCTGGCGCATGTACCTCACCCTGTTCCGGTATGCGCTGATGAAAGCGCGCATACTAGTGAGACAGTTGCAGAGCTGAAAGCACGCTATGATTTCATCAACGTAAAACTCGACAAGACTGGTGGACTGACTGAAGCGATGAAGCTTGTCGAACGCTCGAAGTCGGAAGGTTTCGGTGTCATGATCGGGTGTATGGTTGGTTCATCTCTGGCCATGGCTCCAGCAATCCTGCCGGCACAGCTTGCGACCTTCGTTGATCTTGATGCGCCCCTGCTGCTGGCACGGGACCGGCCACACGCGCTGCGCTATGCCAACAGCGTCATTGCGCCGCCCCACCCCGACTTATGGGGATAGCTCGGCGCGTCTGCTCAAGCTCCGCATCAAGGCCCATAACACCAGTCCCAGCACACCGAAGAGTGCCATAAAGGCGAAACCGCCCACGCCGTAGCGCACAAATATCTGGCCGGAAATTGCAGTCACAAATGCCATCAGAATTCCCGAGATGAAAAAATAAGTGGCTTGCGCCCGTCCGGTTTGCGCATCCGGTACAGCTCTGGAAATGGTGTGCATGACACCCAGATGGGCAGCGCCGAATGTTGCGCCATGCAAAATCTGCAACACAAAGTAACCTGCAAACGACCAGTGGACCGGGAACAGAACCCAGCGCAGCACCACTGCCACAGACCCCGCAGCGAGCAATCCGGAAGGGCCGAAACGCCGCAGTACCGGTTTGGAAACAGCGAACAAAACCACTTCAGCCAAAACACCGGCGGCCCACAGAACGCCAATTTCAAGCCCTGAAAATCCTGCCTGCTGCCAATACAGACTGCCAAAGCCATAAATCATGGCGTGACTGGCCTGGGACAGGGCGCCAATAGCGAGTGACAGCAACAAGACCGGATGACGGAAGGCATAGGCCGACAGGCCGGATTTCGCGCCGGCAGGTGTTGCGGGCGTATCAGCGTCAGTTGCCTCGGTATTTATCTTGCTGGCCGGCAGCAACAAGCTGGATACGACAACACAGCCATAGGCGAGGAACAGGACGGGCAAAACGACAGATCCGGTCAAGGCGCTGACCAGCGCGCCTGCAACAATGTTGGCTGCTACGAATGCGACAGATCCCCAGAGCCGAATCTGCCCGTAATCCATGCCGAATTTGCGCACTCCCGACAGGGCAATCGCGTCTCCCAGCGGTATCAGCGCATCCCAGAAAACAGCCACAACGACGACAACAGCCAAAATCTGCCAAAAGCCACTTGCCAGGAATAAAAGCCCCAGCAGGACAAATGCCGACGCCGCATAGCGTACAGTGATCCCTCTGCGGTCCCTGGCCCGGTCGCCCATGGTAACCATGAAAGGCGTAATCAGAGCTCGCACTGCCATTGGAACTGCCAGAACAATGCCGATCTGAGTGGGTGTCAGAGCGCGTGTTTCCAGCCACAAAGGAAAGAAAGGCAGATAAATCCCGACGACCGAAAACACGGCAACATAAAACAGCGCTATACGTGGCGCAAATGAAGTCGGTCCGGTGAGGCGAGCGATCACGTTGAATTATCCAGCTGCGGGAACGCTTAGGAAAAGCTGAAAACCGGCATCTTCTTGTTAAGAAACACGATGTAGTCTGAAGGCGAATCGAGAGTTGTCCACCAGATTGGACAGTACCAGAAAACCTCAATGACACCACACTGAGAGCATTATGGCGCAACACAAAAATACGCCCGCAGAGCCCACCGAAATTATGGCTTTGGAAGAATATGACGCCATTGAATCGGCCGTGATGGAAACCGCAAGAGGACGCTGGTTTCTGACAGAGTTTGCGCAACGTCACCGTGTCGCCGATACGGAAACTCTGCTGAATGCCATTGCAAAGCTTGATAACAGCATTGGCGAAAAAGCTGATCGGGCCGTTTCGGCATCGACTGCTGCTTCGACCTGGCACGAGGGAAATCAAGACATTGCCAGCAAGGCGATGGTTCAAAAAATCCGCATGGCAGTCTCAGACTTGTCTGCAGCAATCCAACTCACCCGGCAGGAAATCGACGAAGTCGCCACAAAGCAAATTGCCGATGGCCGATGTGAACCGGGGATTCAAGACCTGAGTGAAATTTCCAGTCAGGCCGAGCAGGCCACTTCGGCCATCCTCGTGGCGGCAGAAGCCATACAGGCTTCGGCGTCGTCGCTGCGGGAACGGGACGTGAATCCGGATATCTGTGAGGCGCTGGATCAGCACGCTATTGAAATATATGCGGCCTGCACAATTCAGGATGTCAGCACACAGAGGATTTCCAAGCTGATTTCACTGGTGGGTTTTCTGGAGGACGAAGTACACTCTATCCTCAATCTCTGGGAGCCCGGAGATGCAGGAGCGGACCTGGAATCATCGCCGGTGCCCGAGGATGGAGAGTTCAATGGCGCAGAAGCTGATGCACGGCCTTCCGACGTGTTTGAAGTTGTAGCAGATGCTGCGGCAAACAATGACCCTGAACCTGACGTCGATGCTGACCATGGCGAACACGAGACTCCTGACGATGATGACGCTGGCACCAGCCGAGCATCCGCCACAATGGACCCGTTTGCCGGTCAGGATGCATTTGAGTCCAACGCTGACATCCTGAAATGGGCAAACAAGTCCTGAATGATCTGCCCTGATTCATTCGCACTGTTCCGGGTTCCAGGGGCCGACAAACCAGCTCGGGAGCCGGGCAAAGCCACGTAGACCACGGTTGAACCGTCTGTGTCACAGCCTCCCGGCTGGCCGGCGCTGGGGGCATCGCGGCTGCGGACAGGGGTTATGATCTGCGGCGGCATTCACCGGAGCAACTTTTAACCAAACTATCTATCCGGAAAATTCAAAAATCCAGAAACCGTAGCCATCGTTAACCATTGGCGACATGGATGTTGTTAACTTTTGCAGTGGTAAAACTAATGAGTGCGTTCAATACATGCGCACGTAATAGTTGCTTTGTACCTGTCAAAGAACTGTATTCGGAATTTTGGGTTGGGCAGAAATATGAACGTTGACAGATTCGCATTGATAAATCCCGCCCCGATTCCTGACTGTGAAGCCGAGCGTATCGCAACTCTGCAACGCTACGCTATTCTCGACACAGAAAAGGAAAGCGCATTTGACAGAATAACGCACTTTGCCGCCCGGCAATTCAACGCTCCCATTGCCCTGGTTTCACTGATCGACACGGACAGGCAATGGTTCAAAGCAGCCTCTGGCCTGACGGTGGACGAAATGCCCCGTGACCTGGCGTTCTGTGGCTATACGATACTTGGCGACGAAGTTCTTTGCATTGCCGATGCGACCAAAGACGCGCGCGTGCGGGACAACCCGCTGGTCACCGGCGAGATGAACATCAGATTCTACTGCGGCGCGCCCCTCATTGCTGAAAATGGCCACAGATTGGGAACCCTGTGCGTGATCGACACAGAACCAAGACTGGATTTTTCTGAAAGCAAGCAGCAGGAACTTGCGGATCTTGCCGCGATCATCGTTGATCAGATGGAAATGCGCATTGCAACCGGCAATGTATTGCAAGAAATCGAACACCGGCATGAAGTTCAGCACAGGGCAGCAGCGACGGACCGCCAGATGAGGGCGCTGATCGATAATGTTCCGGTTGGAATTGCCCTGATTGACCGGAACGGACATTACCTTGCCACCAGCAACAGCTGGCGGACCTTCATTTTATCACTGGATACGTCGCTTTCCCATGACAATATTCTGCAGCTGAAATCCAGCCGTCCGGACTGGTGCCTGGCTTTCCAGGCCGCACTTGACGGGAACACCACGCGCAACCCTGACGATGCGATACAACTCTCCAATGGAAACATGGAATATGTGCGGTGGGAAGCACGTCCCTGGGCATTGGACAATGGCGAAGTCGAAGGCGTCATCGTGTCAGCAGTGCGGATCACCCGACAGGTTGAAACACGCAAGGATCTGGAGCGCAAGACCGAGTTGTTGAACGCTGTTCTGGAGAACGTGAAAGACGGGATCGTGGCCTGTGATGCCGACGGCAACTACACGCTCTGCAACCATTCCAGCCGAATTATGCATGGTGTGGACTGTGTATCGCAGCCTCTTGCAGACTATAGTGAGTTTTATGCTCTGTACGAGGCGGATGGAACCACTCCGCTGGCAAGTGACGGCGGCCCGCTCTCTTATGCAATGACAGGCACCGCTGTGGTCGACCAGGAACTGATAATTGTTCCCAAAGGCCAGCCAAAACGCCACATTATTGCGCAGGCAGCACCATTATTAAGCACCGATGGTTCATTGATGGGAGCTGTGGCATCAATGGCTGATGTGACGGCCGCCAGACTTGCTGAGCAAAAGCTCAAGGCCAGCGAGGCCCACGCAAATTATGTCGCCTTCCACGATACATTGACCGGGCTGCCAAACCGCGCCCACTTCCGCCGCATGATCGAAGACAAGCGATATGCTCTGAAACACCGGAAAACTGCCGCTTTCTTCCTGGACCTCAATCAGTTCAAAGCAGTAAATGATCTGTCAGGCCACGAGATTGGTGACGATTTGCTGAAACGAACAGCCCATATCCTGCAGCAGATCGCAGGAAAGGATGCTTTCGTGAGCCGCTTGGGCGGTGATGAATTCATCATATTCAAGCCTGTCAAATGCAGCGATGAAGCTCTGCATTTGGGCCATCGTATGGTCTACGAGATTGGCAAACCCATGGTCATCGGAGGCCACACTGTTATCACTGGTGTTTCAGTGGGAATCGCACTGTATCCCGAGCATGGCGACAGTCATGAAGACCTGATGCGGCGTGCCGATCTGGCAATGTACAAGTCGAAAGCGCTGGACAATGACGAGCCGGTTATCTTTGATCCAGTGTTTGAATTGGAAATAGTCAGGCAACGTGCCCTGCAGGTCGAACTCGAGCAGGCGATAAAAAACAAGGAACTGGAGGTCTACCTTCAGCCAATCGTTGATGGTCAAACACAGGCTATCATTGGTGCGGAGGCACTTGCCCGCTGGAATCATCCGGTTCGCGGTCAAATTTCTCCCGAAGAATTTATTCCAGTTGCCGAGGAATCCGGCTTTATCATCGAATTGGGAGACTGGGTGATGCGAACGGCCATGGAGGCCATGACACCCTGGCCCGAGCTGTTTTTGTCGGTCAATCTGTCACCGGTGCAATTCAAGGATGCTCTGCTCGTAAACCGGGTATTGAGTGTTCTGGAAGACACCGGCTTTGATCCGGCACGTCTTGAACTGGAGGTGACGGAAGGGCTGCTTATTTACGACACCGTCGTTGCCCGGCGTACAATCGAAACCTTTAAAACGATGGGAATCCGAATTGCTCTGGATGACTTTGGTACCGGTTATTCGAGCCTTAGCTATATCCAGAGTTTCCCGTTCGACAAAGTCAAGATCGACCGGTCATTTGTGTCAGATATCGACAAAAACCCTCAATCTGCCGCTGTTGTGCAATGTGTCGTAAACCTCGCGACTTCGCTTGGAATGGTGGTTACAGCGGAGGGGATCGAGACCGAAAACCACGAAATGCTTCTGAAGTTCATCGGTTGCAATTCGCTGCAGGGCTTTAAATACGGGCGGCCCATGCCTGCCGAAGAGTTTGATCTGTCGCTCATCGGGCCGCAGCAGATGATGGCGTGACGAACCGCCTCAACAGTGCGGGAGGTCGCGCTGGATGGTTTTGGAACAGGCTTTTCCGGGCCCGGCTTTATTCAGAATTTCCTGTTCGACAAACATGAAACGCCATTGAGATCCTTCGGCTGTCAAACAGTCCTGTGAAGTTCAAAAAGGCGTGACGTCGAGAGCCCGAAGAAGAATTGTGCGATCTATGTTGCCACCTGAAATGGTCGCGACAATGGTTTTGCCTGCAAGAGAACCGATCCGCTCTTCCAGTTTTCCACTGAGGATGGCGGCAAGCGCTACAGCACCGCCGGGTTCGGCGACAACGCGGTGGTGGTCAAAACAAAACCGGACCGCCTGCAACGCCTCCTCATCGCTGACAGAGAGCCCATCGGTCAGGCGCGGACTGGTAATTTCAAATCCGATTGCGCCGGGAGCTGGTGTCAGGATGGCGTCGCAGATCGAACCCGTCGTGGCCTCATTTGCAACAATCCGCCCAGCGTCAAGCGAGCGCCGGTAATCGTCAAATCCATCTGGTTCGACCGAGAAAATCTGCAGCTCCGGAAAGCTGGTCTTGCAAGCCAGTGCCAGACCGGCCGTAAAGCCGCCGCCACCCGTGCAGGCCAACAGCACATCCGGTTTTTCATTCCGGGTCTGAAGTTCATCCGCAATCTCCAGTCCGGCCGTACCCTGACCGGCTATGACATCAGCATTGTCAAACGGGTGAATGAAAACAGCGCCGGTTTTTTCCACAAGCTGTCTGGTAATTGTGTCCCTGTCGTCGCTGGCACGATCGTAGAATATGACCTTGGCGCCACTCGCTCTCGTTCGCGCTATTTTCACTTCTGGTGCATCAGACGGCATGATGATGATGGCCTGGAAACCTAGAAGGCGAGCCGCTTCGGCAATCCCCTGTGCGTGATTGCCAGACGAAATTGCCAAAACACCTTTGGGCTTATCAGCGTCAGGGATACGGGAGAGTGCATTATACGCGCCGCGAAATTTAAAGGACCCGGTGCGTTGCAGGTTCTCCGCCTTCAGATATATCTGTGCGCCGAAATGCTCCGAGAGCACCGGCGAGGGCAATAGCGGTGTGCGGATGGCAACGTCTTTGAGCCGTTCCGCAGCTGACAGGATATCGTCAAATTCAGGTATGATCATGGCTCTGTTCTGATCAGCAATAATGGGTCTGTCAAGACGTTCCGGCCGGCTGTGGTCTGCGGGCGATGCCGCCTTCATTCGGGATGTGAGCCGGTTTTCGCTTTGTCCCTGTTGCGCGGCGTCTTATGCTGGCACTGAAACATCATCAGGAGAACACTTCATGGAACTTGGTCTTTCGGGAAAAACCGCAATTATCTGTGCCTCGAGCAAGGGGCTTGGCAAGGGCTGCGCCATGGCGCTGGCTGAAGCCGGCTGCACTATCACGATCAATGGGCGGACCGAAGATATCCTGCAGGCGACAGCCGAAGAAATCCGTCAGGCAACCGGCGTTAAGGTTACGGCTGTTGCTGCCGATGTCTCCACCGCCGAAGGCCAGCGCGAGCTTTTGCGGGCCTGCCCTCAGCCCGATATTCTGATCAACAATAATGGCGGTCCTCCCCGGAAAGACTACACACTGCTTGACCGGGAGGCGATGATTGAAGGTGTGATCCAGAACATGATCACGCCGATTGAACTGATCAAGGCTGTAACGCCGTCGATGAAAGACAAGAATTTCGGACGCATCGTCAACATCACATCACTCTCGGTTCTCAGCCCGATTGAGGGCCTTGACCTGTCTTCCGGCGCACGTGCAGGCCTGACATCGTTCCTGGCAGGCGTGACGCGCCAATTGGCCCCCTATGGCATCACCATCAACAATATACTGCCTGGCAAGATGGACACTGACCGATTGCGCGGCGGGCTGCGCGCAGCGGCCAAAAATGCCGACATCACCGAAGATGAAGCCGCCGGCCTGCAACAGGCGGAAATTCCTGTGCGGCGGTTCGGCCATCCGGAAGAATTCGGCAATGCCTGTGCGTTTCTGTGTTCAAAACACGCCGGTTACATCACCGGCCAGAACCTGTTGATGGATGGTGGCCTGTTCGCTTCGGCTTTTTAGGACGTTTCATCGAACGCAGCGACGAGATCGCTTCATGGTTACATTGAACCACGAAGCGATCTGACTCTCAGGCCGGCGTCAGTCTGTTTGCCGCCGGGCATTGAAGAATGCCGCCTGAGACACTGTGGACCAGGGTCCCAGCCGTTCAATAGCACTGTTCATCGACGCATAGATCCGTGCGGACAAATCATCTTTGGTTTCAAATTCGGCCATGACCAGTTTCGTGGCATTTCTGGCGGCCTCCAGAATGGCTTCAGGATAAGGCCGGACATTGACCTGAAACTCGTCTACCAGCTGTTTCAGAGCCGAAGCGTTCTGCCATTCCGCCTCTGCCAGCGCAAACGCGTTTTCGGCACGGCAGGCATTTTCGACAATCGCCTGCAGGTCACTGTCCAGATCATCCCAGGCGGATTTTGAAATCAGCGCTTCCCCGGTACCGTTCGGCTCGTGGAAACCGGGCCAGTAATAATGTTTTACGGCCCGGTGAAAGCCCATTGCCATATCGGAAAATGGCCCCAGAAACTCCGTCGCATCAATGACACCGGACTGCAGCGCCGGCAGAATTTCACCCGGCGCAAGGGTGACGGGGCTGGCACCCATCCGTTCAAGAACCTGACCACCGAGCCCCGGCATGCGGATTTTCAAGCCTTTGAAATCCTCTACCGTATTCACCGGACGGCGATACCAGCCGCCCATCTGAAAGCCGGTATTCCCCGCCATCAGCGGCTTCAGTCCGAAGGGGGCGTACAATTCATCCCACAATGCCTGACCGCCGCCATGTTCAATCCAGGAAATGTGCTCCATTGGGGCAAGACCGAAGGGAACGGCTGTAAAAAACGGTGCCGCCGCAACCCTGCCCTGCCAGAACAGTGACGCTGTGTGGGCGATTTCGGCAACGCCGTTTGACACTGCGTCAAACACTTCCAGCGCCGGCACCAGTTCGCTGGCAGCAAACAGCCGCAATGTCAGCCGACCGTCGGACATGGCATCAATCCGTTCGGCCAGACGGCGCGCCGTCACGCCGGGACCAGGCAGGTTTTTCGGCCACGACGTGACGAAGCGCCACTCGATATGGCCTGAGGCGATGGCCGGAGCTGACAAGGTAGCAGCTGAAACCGCACCGGCAGTGGAAACCGACACGAATTGCCGGCGTGATATGCTTTTGTGGTTGTCCATGACGATTCCTCCAGCGATCAGCTGTTCCAGGTTGCGTAAAAATGATGGACCGGTCCCGGCCCCTGCCCGATAGTCAGATCATCGGCATGAGCGATGGCCTGAGATAGGTAAAGCTTTGCAGTTTCGATTGAGGCGGCCATGCTGTTGCCCCTGGCAAGCCCGGCTGCGATGGCAGATGACAGCGTGCATCCAGTACCATGGGTGTTGCGCGTGGGGACTCTGGGGGCTGAAAACCATTTGCCCTCATCTGAACTGAGATACAGATCATCAGCGCTCGGCTCGTCAAAATGCCCGCCTTTCAGCAACACCGCTCTGGCTCCCAAAGCCAGCAGTTGTTTGGCCTGGCTTTCCATCTCGCTGCGGCTGACTGCCAGATCTGCGCCCAGCAGGACGGCAGCTTCATGCAAATTCGGGGTGATGATATCCGCTACAGGAAGCAGATCGCATTTCAGACTTTCAACGGCATTTTCCGAAAGCAACAAATCCCCCGAGGTGGTGACCATCACCGGATCGAGAACAATTTTTTGCGCGCCATGGTGCGCCAGCCCGGCAGCTACAATCCTGATGATGGGCGCTTGCGACAACATGCCGATCTTGGTCGCCGCAACGTTGAAATCGGAATAAACCGAATCCATCTGGGCGGCGATAAACGCCTCTGGAACGTCATGAATTGCCGACACGCCAATGGTGTTTTGCGCGGTTAACGCCGTCAGGACGCTGGCGCCATAGACTCCGAGGGCGGAAAAAGTTTTCAAATCCGCCTGAATTCCAGCTCCGCCACCGGAATCCGAACCGGCAATGGTGACAGCAATCGGTGTGTTTATCGTGCTCATCAGGACCGTGCCCGCTGAATTGTGTCGCGAAAGGCCGCAGCTGCGCCCCGAACATCATCTTCCATGAACAGCGCAGAAATAAGCGCCACGCCATCGGCTCCCGCTTTTACCAACTCAAACGCGCTATTGCGGTCGATGCCGGCAATCGCGCCAACAGGGATCGGCTCTGCCATTGTGGTTCGGCACAGGGCGGCCAGTTCAACCCATCCGTCGATGCCGATACTAGTTGGATTGTCCTTGGACCGGGTCTCAAATACACCACCAATGCAAACATAGCTCAAATCCTGGCGGGGGAGCTGCATTGCCTGCTGCCTGGTTTTCACCGACAGGCCGATTATGGCACCGGGGCCCATTAGCCTGCGCGCCTCGGCCACCGGCATATCGTCCTGGCCGAGATGAACCCCGTCCGCCCCGATTGCCAGAGCGACATCCACCCTGTCATTGATCAGGAATGGCACCCGGCCGGCAATGGCGGATTTGATGGCCTTGGCATGAGACAGCATGTCCCGCGTTGAACCGAGTTTGTCGCGCAGTTGCAGCAGGGTGCAGCCCCCGGCAATTGCAGCATCAGCCAGAGTGTCCAGATCGCGCCCCAGGCTGCGCTGCGGGTCGAGAATGCCATAAAGTGTCAGATCAACGGGCCTCATGACAAATGTCCGAATTTTTCAATATCCGCAGGTGTAAGCCGGTACAGTTGGTCCAGAAAGGCCGGGACAAAACTGCCCGGACCCTGTGCTTCAGCGGCGGCCAGTTGCCCGGCAACGGCAAAGCTGACAAGAGCCGCGACAACGGCCAGATAAGGCTCTTCGCTGGTTGCCAGAAAGGCTGCCATCACCGCACCCAGTGCACAACCGGCCCCGGTCGTTTTCGCCATCAACGGATCGCCATTGTGTAAAGCGATGATGCGGTTGCGAAAGCGGATTGTGTCAGTCTCTCCGGTTTGCGCCACAATGGTGACGTCATCATCAGCATTCAGTCCCGAGACTTCCTCTGCATTGCCGCGCATCGCGGTTGGCCCCAAGCTCAATAGTGTGTTTGCCAGCGCCTTTCGCGAGGCTGATCGATGGGCAAAAACGGGGTCAAGAACAAAGGGACGGCCAAGTCCAAGCGCTGTTTCCGCGGCAATGCGTGCCGCTTTGCTGCGCTCCGCATCCAGTGTGCCCAGATTGATCAGAACGGCATCGGCGGCGCTGACAAAGCCACCGGTCTCCTGCGGAGCAATGGTCATTGAGGGTTCGGCACCCAGCGCCAACAGTACATTAGCGGTCAATGTCTGGGCCACGGAATTGGTGATGCAATGCACGCGCGGCTGCCTGCTGCGCACCCTGTCCAGCAGGATTGCGGCTTGCGTCTTCAAACAATCGGGAGATAAGCCTTTATCGAGCAAACCTCATTCCCTCCGCCAGCATGATCTGGATCAGGTTGTCAGGGTTGGTCACATGCCTCTCAGCCGACCGCCACCGTGGCAATCGGCACCCCTATGAGTGAAAAATCATTTACCATATTTCAGCAATTAAGCAATGCACAGCTTCAGGTGACGCTGCGCCAACCGTTTGAGCCGATAATCGGGCCGAAGCATGGCAGGCACCAGAGCGGAGCATATCCGCTCCCGGATGAAACCATCATGCGATTTTCTGCAAGGCCTCCCAGACACGCGACGGAGTGGCCGGCATATCGATATGGGTCAGTCCCGCGCCGTGGCTGAGTGCGTCGACAACCGCGTTCATGACAGCCGGACAGGAGCCGATCGAGCCGGCTTCCCCTGCCCCCTTGATGCCAAGAGCATTAGTCTTGGAGGGGACATTCCGGGTCTGGAAATTAAAATCCATAATATCATCGGCGCGCGGCATGCAATAATCCAGAAAACTGGCTGACAGGAGCTGGCCATCCTTGTCGTACACAGTGTGTTCAAGCAATGCCTGCCCGATCCCCTGGGCCACACCGCCATGGACCTGACCCGCCAGCAACATCGGATTTACGGTGACACCGAAATCATCGACAATGGTATAATTGAGAAGTGTCGTAACTCCGGTCTGCGGATCAATTTCCAATTCCACCGCGTGCGTGCCATTGGGATAAGTCGCCTCGTTCTGCCTGAATTCTTCCAAAGCAAATAGCTGTTCGCCGCTTTTCTCACTGCTTTTTTGGGCGATTTCTGCAAGGCTGATCTGCCGGTCGGTGCCGACCACTCTGACAACACCCTCGCTCAGTTCCAGATCCCGGGGTGCCGCTTCCAGCTCGTCAGACGCTTTTTCCTTGATCTTTTCGGCAAGCGACTTTGCCGCCCATTCCACTGACACAGCGCCGAGGGGAATCGACCGGGAACCACCGGTTCCCTTGCCCTTGCGAACCCGGTCGGTATCGCCCTGAACCACATTGATCCGATCATAATCCAGCCCGAGATGTCCGGCGATGAATTGCGCATAAGCTGTCTGATGGCCCTGCCCGTTTGACTGGGTTCCGATCAGCAGCGTGACGCTGCCATCATCGTTCAATTCAATGCGGGCCTCTTCCGATCCCGCGAATGCACAGGCTTCAACATAAGTGGCAAATCCAAAACCGCGATATTTGCCATTTGCCGCGCTCTGCGCGCGGCGCGCTGCGAACCCGGCGACATCGGCATTGTCCAGGGCAGCTTGCATCTGACCAGCGAAATCGCCGGTATCATACATCCGGCCACCCGGGGTGTGATACGGCATCTGCTCCGGCCGGATGAAATTGCGCCGCCGGATTTCAGCGGGATCAAGCCCGGATATCCGGGCAGCTTCATTCACCAGACGTTCAATATGATAGGCTGCTTCGGGGCGGCCCGCGCCCCGGTAGGCGTCCACAGGAACAGTATTCGTGTAAACGCATTTCACAGTGTAATCCATCACCGGAATATCATAGCAACCGGTGGCCATGGTGAGCCCGAGATAGGGAATAAATGGTGCATATTGCGACAGATAGGCACCCATATTTGCTGTCAGATCGACCCGCATGGCGAGAAACCGCCCGTCTGCATCCATGGCCAGTTCGGCGGTCAGAACATTGTCCCGGCCATGGGCATCCTGAAGAAAATGCTCCGAGCGGTCGCACACCCATTTGACCGGCGCGGCAAGCGCCTCGCTGGCCTTTATAACCAGCGGATATTCCTGATATACAAAGGCCTTGGGGCCAAATCCTCCACCCACATCCGGCGTGATGATCCGCATGCGTGCCGGTTCAATCCTGAGGATGTTTTCGCATATGATATCGCGCATGCCATGACCACCCTGAGTGCCCAAGGTTACCGTGAACCGGCCGCTCTCGGCATCGTATTCAGACAGGCAGGCGCGCGTCTCCATGTAGTTGCAGACCAGGCGATTGTTGATGATATCCAGCTTCGCGATTTTATCGGCTGCGGCGAAGGCAGCCTCGGTTTTCTCCGTATCACCACGATGGATCAGATTGGCCATATTGGACCCAAGTTCCGGCCAGACCAGCGCTGCGTCCTCATCAAGAGCGGCAGCGGTGTCCACAATCACATCCAGTGGATCGTAATCGATATCCAGCAATTCGGCTGCGGCCTGGGCCTGTTCGAGCGTTTCGGCAACGATGAAAGCAACCGCGTCTCCGACATGCCGGACAATCTGCTTTGCTAAAACCGCATGCTCTGTCGCCGCTGGCATCGTGCCGTCCGGCTGGCGTTCCATACCTTCACATGGCAGGGGCCCAAGATCGTCAACATCGGCTGCCGTCCAGACCAGCTTAACACCCTGGTACCCTCTTGCCTGCTCCTTGCCGGTAATGCTAATCGTTGCATGTGCCATGGCAGATCGGACAATGAAGCCATACAGGCATCCTGGCGGTGTGAAATCACTCGTATAGGCACCTTTCCCCTGAATGAGGGCATCATCTTCCTTGCGGCGCACGGCCGCGCCGGTACCGAATTTTACTGGTGCCATCTGATTCATATCTGATTCCGTCTCATGTCTGGTGGGCGGTCAGGCCGCTTGGATCGGTGTCGCCTTTGTCTTCATTAGGGTCTGAACTCAATTAGGAGATTGAATTGGCGCTGCCAGAAAAGCCCAAATGCTATGAACGGATTGCAGGTAAGGCTGGTTGCCTTTCCAAAATCTGTGAAACGGCAGTTGGGCTGTTCTGGCAGCGTCGCTTTGCGATGAGCTTGCTTTTGGCCAAGATGTCGTCGCAAAGGCTTGAAAACCAGATGGTTTCCTGCGCCTTCGCTCCTAACTCTGACCAAAATCAAACTCACCAATTCAACCTCCTAATTGAGTCCAGACCCTAGGCACTTCATGCAGTCCTGTCTATTCTGACTTTACCTTCAGCAGGGAAATGATCCGAGATGCCCAACAGCCCGCGAATTGCCGCCCGATTGTCGGGACACGTAAAACGGTGGGCGCAACCTTTCAGCAATTGGTGGCTGTCCAAACCCGGCAATGTAAGGGGGGCGTTCTGGATTTTGCTGGCCGCGCTGTTCTTCTCCATCGGCGTCGTCTTCATCAAGGATATGGGTCAGCGCATCCATATTACCCAGATTCTTTTTGTCCGCCAAATGGTGATGTTGGTGACGGTCATGCCGATTCTCATCAGCGGATTTCCAACTATATTGAAAACCAACCATTTTCCCATTCACATGGCCCGGGTGTTTCTGGCGCTGATCGCCATGCTGACGGGATTTTCGGCGGTCATTCACATCCCTCTGGCGCAAGCAACGGCAATCAGCTTTGCCAAGACGTTCTTTGTCACTTTGTTTGCCATATGGATTTTGAAGGAAAAAGTCGGTGTGCGCCGATGGTCGGCTGCCCTGGTCGGGTTTGTCGGCATTCTGATCATGGTCCGGCCGGATTCTGGCGGGCTCAATGGCTGGGCCATGGGCGCAGTCGTTGGAGCAGCCGCCGCCGGAATGGTGATGATCATTCTGCGTTATCTGTCACGTTTTGAAAGGCCGATCACGATTCTGTCCTATCAGGCCATTTGTATTGGCATTCTGGTGCTGCCGCCGGCACTGTATTACTGGAAAACGCCAACTGCAGAAGAATGGGTGATGCTGCTTCTGGTTGGGCTGACGTCCCTACTGGGGCAATGGTTCAACATCCGGGCGTTCCGGGTGGGAGAAGCAACTGCAATTGCTTCGCTGGATTATACGAGACTGCTTTATGCAACGCTGTTCGGTGCCATGTTTTTCAGTGAATGGCCCACTACCGAGACATTTGTAGGGGCCGGTATCATTATCGCTGCTTCACTGTATACCGTGCTGCGCGAAGCTCAGCTTGGCAAAAAACTTGCCCGCTCAGCAGAAGGCCGCGGTTATAATAATTAGAGATGTTTTGTTTGTCGGGCGCTCGATACGAGCCTTACTGCAGCAATGCCGTTTCCCGGGTGCTTAATTCGCCAATGGTTGCCAGCAACACATAGGCTGCATAGAACCGATCATAATTGGCAATTGCCAGATCAATTTCCGCGCTGACCACGCGGTCACGGGCATCGAGCAAATCGGGTACATCTCTGGCTCCGGCGTCAAATTCCCTGCGGATACCAAACTCGGCTTCCAGCGCCGCTTTCCTGCGCGATTGCAGGAATTCAAGGCGCTCTTTTGCGGTCAGATAATCTCCCCACGCCATATCGGCCGCAAATTGCACGCCGATTGCCGCATCCTGCGCTTCAAAGGCCCGTTGCCGACTGAGCGCCCTGCTCTTGCGAATACCCGCATAGGTCTGGGGCGCAAATAACGGAACTGAAACCGATACACCAATGTAGCCGTTTTCTTCCAGATCAGTGCCATTGACCTGATCATGTTCCCAATCATAACTGGCGACAAGGTCGACGCTCGGCAGAGCCTCACCGAACTTTGCCTTTGCAGCCAGACGGGCCGCATCGGAGCGTGCCTGTGCGATCTTGACTTTCGGATTCATGCGCGCGGCACGTTCCCGCACTTCCGCTGCTGATGCCGGCATCAGATGAGCAAAAGGTTCGGGAGACATCAGAGACGCTGCCCGACTGCCGGTCAGCCGCTCGTATGACAGTTCGCTGTTACGCAGCTGACCTTCCGCGCGGCGGCTTTGCGAACGTGACAATTCCAATTGCATCCGGGCCAATGCAATGTCCGTACGCGTGGCTTCTCCCAGCCGGAAGCGCACCTCCTGGCTGTTGCGAATGGCCTGCAAATTCTGCAGGTTCTGGTGCCTCAGAGCCATGATCTGACGATCACGAATGACACCGAGATAGGCATCAACAGTTTCCAGGGAAATCTCCTGCTCCTTGTCAATGCGTTCCAGTGTGACTGCTTTTGCTTCAAACTTCGCCGATTTCAGACCATGGACATATTGTCCGCCCCGAAACACTGGAAGAGTCGCAGAAAGCCCATAGGAATAGGAATTTGCCGAGCGGTCGATACTGCCGCCGCCGCCACGTGTGCGAAAACTGCTGTTGCCATATGAAAATTTGGCTGCAAGTGAGGGAAGAAATGCCGCCCGGGCTTGATCAACGGCCGCCGCGGCACCTTCTTCCCGGGCACCGTATGCATCTATCTGCGCGTTGTTGTCCAAGGCCTGCGACATGATGCCGCTGATCTCGTCTGCCTGCAGCGGCCGCATCAATGACACAACACAGACGAGTGAAAGCCCGCACATCAATAAGCGTTGGTGCAAACACCAGTGTCCGGTGTGTGAAGGGGCTGACATAAAGACCTGACGGTGAACGTATTAATCCTGCCGCATCATCGGAATTTATGTTTAATTTTCGCTTAACTTTCTGAAAAAGCGATCTCCAGCGAGCGATAGACCGGACGCAGGAAATAGCGCAGCATTGTCCGCTTTTCGGTCTGAATCCGGGCCTGTAGTTCCATCCCAGGACGCAGCAGCGATAAATCTGCTGTACGACGGCCTTCGACACTCTGCAAAGCGACATCCACTTCGTAGTAAACATTTCCGTCATCATCTGAAGCGGTGGTGGGGGAAATTTTGGAAACTACCCCCTGAACCTCACCAAAAGCGTCTGGGTTAAAAGCAGTCAGTGTGACCAGAGCCCGGTCATGCAGGGAGACCGAAGCGACATCTTTCGGCTTCAACCGGACCGTTGCATAAAGCGGACTGTCTTTCGGAACGATCTCTCCGATCTGCTCACCGGCGCGGACGACTTCCCCCGCAGCCTTTGGCAACAGGTTCTGGATCCAGCCGTCAAATGGCGCCCGAATTGCAAGCCGGTCGTATCTGTCGCGTTGCTGTCTGGATTGTTCCTTCAGGTCTTCCAGTTCCGCTGCCACTGTGCTGAGTTCGGCAGACCATTTGGCGTTGTTTTCCGTCTCAAGCTGTTCGCTGGTCACCCGCGCTTCCTGCAGGGCCTTGCCGGACGTATCAATCTGGCCGAGGGCGCGGGCGATCTGGCCTTCCGTTTTCGCCAGTTCGGCCGCAGCCTCAAGCAATGACCGGCGCGTCCCATATCCTTCAGCAGCGAGGTTCTTCCTCATTTCGACGAGAGCGGCATTATTCAGTTTTTCGTTTTCCAGGCTGTCCATCTGGTTTTCAGCAGCCGTCAGTTCCGCTTTACGCTGCGCCATTGTTGCGGCCAGAACTTCCTCATTTTTTCGCACCGCCCTGCGTTCCTGGAAGAAGGACAGCTCATGGCGTATGAGCAAGCTCGGATCAGCATCGGGAAACACAGGTTCCAAGCCGTTAATCAATCCCTCAAGACGCGCAATTGTCAGTTTGGCATTCGAGATGCGAACATCCAGCTGACCCTGCTGACGTTCGTTCTGAAATTCCCGCAACTGAATGATTATCTCGCCCTTCCTTACCTCGCTACCGGGGCTGACAAATATGCTGTCGACCACACCGCCCTCTTCATGCTGGATTGCAGATGGCCGTTGGGTTGAGGTGATCTGACCGCTGGTGATGGCGACCTCGTTGATTGGCGCGACTGCCGACAGCAAAATAAGGCTGAGCACAAACAACGACAGAGCGACGGCGAAACTGCGAAACAGGCCGTTCCAGCGTTCGCCCTCTATTTCCAGCGGTGAGGTGAGCCGCTTGGGGTCGGCGGCCCAGTTCGTTCCCTTGTCAGGCATCGCGGTTTCCTAATGAATGGTGATTGTGAGTGGACTGTGTCATGCGATCAATTTCAGAACATCTTCCGGTGGGCCGTCAGCCACCACCGCGCCCTTGTGCAGATGGATCAAACGGTCGCAGGCTCGCATCAGTCCGGGCCGGCTGGAAATCAGGATGACAGTTGCCTTGCCTCTCAGACGGTTCAGATGGCGGATCAGGTGTGCATCCCCATCGAAATCGAGATAGGCGCCTGGATCATCGAGCAAATAAAGACTGCTGCGTTTCAGATAAGCCCGCGCCATGCAGACTTCCATGCGCAATCCATCGCTGAGATAGGCGCCGCCGTCGCGGATAATTGTATCAAGTCCTCTGGGAAATTCGGGGCCCGCAATATCAATTCCGGCATCCAGTAGTGCGTTGGTCAGCCGGTCATCATCCGCTTCAGGCATGGCGAGCGTCAGATTTTGCCGCAAAGAGCCATAAAACAATTGTGGCGTCTGGGGAACATAGCCCATCCCGGTCCGTATTTCTCCGACATCCAGTTGCCGCAGATTAAGTCCATCCAGCAATATCACTCCCGCTTGAGGTTGATAAAAACCAGCCACCAGTTTTGACAATGTCGTTTTACCGGCTCCGGTACTCCCGGAGATACAGACCAGCTCACCTGGTCCTATCTCCAGAGTGAGATTTCTGATGGCCGGTTCAGCTGCACCGGGGTAGCGGAAACTCACCCCCTGCAAGGAGAGGCCTCCGGTCAGAGGCGCATGCAGACGATTACGCACGGCAATCTTGCGCTCTACCGGCAGACGCATCAGCATATTGATTTGATGAACGGTTTCACCAAATTGCGCCATTCTGTTCAAGGACAGAAAGATGGTCTGAATTGGAGATAGAATACGCCAGACAACCATCATAATGGCAATCAACGCACCAATGGATAACTCTCCGGCAATAACCTGAAGCGCACCCAGCCCGAGCGTCGCTACACCGGCAATAGATACCAGGCTTTGGGACAGGGTATGCATGGTGCCGTCGAAAAACCGGGCCTTAAACCTTAAAATCGTATCGTCACTGACGAAACCGGTGAAGCGATTATGCCAAAGCGTTTCCGCCTGAAGTTGTCTGATCGCAGAAATCTTTTCCAGTGTTTCGTCGATGAAACTGTTCGACCGGGCACTGGCACGTCCGCCCTCTGCGACATTGTTGCGAGTTTTGGGGACAGAAAAGACCGCGATACAAATAAAGATCACACTCAGCGCCAGCGGAACGTAACCGAGAGCCCCACCGATCCAGAAAACCAGTGCCAGAAAAATCAGCATAAACGGCAAATCCAGAACCGCTGACACGATATGTCCGGTAAAAAACGATCTGATGGTTTCGAACTGCCGGAAACGGGTTAACTGAGCCGATACACTGGAATTTTCCAGCATCGGAACCGGGAGCCCCAAAATCTGTTTGAGCGCATGATTGCTCAAAACATTGTGGAACCGTGCGCCGACATAAGCAATCAGATTGCTGCGTTTGTGCCGGAGGAACATTTCAAAACTGATCGTCAAAACGATAATTGCCAAAAACGAGAAAAGGGTTTCTGTCGCCTTGGCACCGACTACCCGGTCATAGACCGACATCACATAAATGGGTGTGGCCAGTGACAGAATATTTGCGAACAGGGTCAGAATGAACACGCCGAGGATCGGTTTCAGAAATTGGTACATTGCCCGGCGGAACCAATTTTCCTGCACCCCGGGTGGGGACACGTTGTTACGGGCCGGCTCAACAAAACAAACTTCAACGGGCGCCTTCTTTGCCTGGATAATGCGCTGCTCACGCCGTTCGCCGTCAAACACTTCAAGGTGGTTTGCGTCACTGAAGCGCAATAGAACAAAAGGCAAATCGTCGATGACCGCTATGCAAGGCAGTGCATTCGGATCCAGATTCTGAAGTCGAATCCGGTGCAACGCCGTCAGGAAATCGAGACGGGACAGCACCGCCCTCATTTCATCGAGATCCGCTATTTCCAGCAAATGAGGACTGGCCTCGATGATTCTGCGCTCTGTACCGGGCCAGTTCCTGGCGTCGAGAAGCTTTCTCAGACAGCCCTCCCAACGGTGCTTCTGCTGTGCAAACAGATTGGCGTTCGGATGGCGGTTGGACGCAAATTCGTGGCCAAGTGCCTCCAGATTTTCGTGTACCCGGTTTGTGCCACTGCTGGCATTGATATTTTCGCTGTCGGGCAGTTGCGAGGTGGGTTTCATATTCATGCCGCCGACCCCACCCGCTTTGCAGCCGGAGTTGCTGGCGCACTTTGACCTTCAATCAGCCGACCGCCCTCGACTTTGAAATGGATGTCTACGAGACGCAGATAGGACGGACGGTTCGTTGCAAGCACGACGGTCATGCTGCCCATAAGTTGTTTCAGGCCGGACAGCACATCACGGTCTGCTTCATTGTCGAGAAATGCCTGAGGCTCATCCAGAATAAGCAGACCGGGCCGCTGCGCCAAAGCGCGCGCGAGAATCAGTCTCTGCATAAATCCGCTGGCAAGAGCCATGGCTGCGGTGTTGCCGACAGCGGTGTCGAAACCGAGGGGCAAGGAATCAATCGAGGGCCGCATTCCCAAAAGATCGACGGCCCAACAGGCATCCTCGATTGTTGCACCTGCACCGAACAGAGTGAGATTATCGAGAATCGTACCATTGAACAGTCCCTGCCCTGTACTTGCAAAGGCTATCCGGTGTGCGTGACGAACGGCTCCATCCATTGGAGTGTCATTGAAAAGCACTGTGCCGGATTTTGGTGGTACATCTCCGCTGAGAACACGCATGAGAGTGGATTTTCCGTCGCCATCAGGACCTTCAATTCCCATGAAACAGCCGGGTTGAAGAGCAAAATTGATATTCTCAATCAGCACGCGACCGCCACGTTCCACCACCAGATCACGGGCTTCCAATCGCAGCGGTTCGAAATGGTCATGCGCGGCCGATGCCGCATCGGGCGCAGGCAAATCGGCGGACACAGCACCCGAAAAAAGTTCCTTGATATCCTGCAAGGCGATGGCGGTTCTCTGCAATTCGTTCCAGATGCCCGCCACTCGGACAACCGGTTGAATGGTGCGCCCTGCAAGCATGGTACAAGCAGCAAGCGTGCCGACCGAAAGATCGCTGGTGGCCGCCAGCCAACCGCCAGTCGTGACCATGGAAATTATCGTGACGTTGCCAAACAATCCCATCAGCGTCTGGCTGTGCGCAGCGACCTCAACTGACCGGAAATCGGTTATGCTGCCGATACGTTGCAAACGTTCAAACCGTCGCAACATCTGTGGTTCCATCGCGGCACCCTTGATGGTGTTGATGCCACCAAGCACTTCGGCGATAAAATCATAAATCTTGGTGTCCTGTAGCTTGCGATCTTCAAGAACCTGGCGGAAGCGACCGGACAGGAGCATGATAACAACAGAAAAAATGCCTATGACCACAATTGGTACCAGCGCAAGCCAGCCCCCGATCAGCGCCATCACGGTGATGAACAGGGCGACATAGGGCAAGTCAATTATCGCAAGCCTGGACTGGCTGCCCATGAAGTCGGCGTAGCGCGTAACGGCTTTCAGGCGCTCCGCCTGACGGACAGGCGGCACAGATGTCAAGGACGAGTAGTCCGCAGTCAGAATCCTGTTCAGCGCCTGGAGAGTTGTCCGCAATTCAAATTTCGCAGCCGACCAGCCCAGCATATAGGCTCGGCAGACCCGCAACCCAGCTTCGATGACAGCAAAGCCGATCAGTATCAAAACAAGCAGCAAAAGGGATTCGTAAGATGCGTTCGGCACAATACGATCATAAACAATCAGTATTGATAGTGGCAGCATCATACCGAGGATATTGATTACGGTCGATATCAGAACCACTGCGGGGCTGACGCGAAGATACCGTCCTGCGGCGAGCCCGAATTTATCAATCCGCCCCGACCACAAGACTGAATATGACCTTGGATTAGTCTGAGACCTCGCCATTACCTGCTGCTTTACTCTATACAATTGCGCCACAGTCTACAGCGGGAGCGCCGTTTCATGACTTGACAAGTCTGCGCATTTTAACCTTAAGGAAGCGTGAAACTATCGCATTTTGTGACAAGGATTTGGTTACCAAGTTGGCAGGATTCTCCCCTGATTCCGCGTCTGCGTTGGATTCTAACGTGTCCATTAACGCGCCATTATGGATCAACGCTCTCTATGCTTGAGACAAACTGCGTATCGGTCGCGGTAGTCGGAGCAAAGCATGAGCAAATTAGAGTCGAAATCTTCCAGACCGCAGTTACTTGCCAAGGAAGGCGCAGCCTCATCCAGCGGCCAGGGTACAAACCGGCTAAGCGATGATGCGCATGACTTCATTTTGAAAGACAGCCCGGTTGATTTCGGGAACGAAAATCTGGGCAACGGACATGAAGCCTTCCTGCCCGACAGCATGTTGGATTCGACCACGATTTTCACGCCTTTCGCTTTTGATGATCAGGCGTTGGCGACGTTATCCGATCAGGAAGACAGCTCCACTTCCGATGGCGCCACTAATCAGAAGACAGTGTCCTTGGCCCCGGAAAGCAGATCAACGAGCGGAATTGCATCCGATGAGGCGGCAGCTTTGCCTGGCACGGACATCAACCCGGCTGGCCCTGACGCATTCAATCCGGCAAATTCTCCGGCACCTGACACTTTCAGCCTGGCCGTTTCACCGACACCGGCCGGTAGCACTTCAGACTTCAGCGCCGGCACCGACGACGCACCTAACAGAGCACCGGTAGAGCTGGACCTGTTTGCAACCAGCACCGCAGAAGATACATCCAGGCTGATTACGCAGGACATGCTGCTTGCCAATTTCAAGGATGCGGACGGAGATGCTCTGACCGCCGGCACCCTCTCGGTCAGCGGCGGCACACTGATAGACAATCTGGACGGAACATGGATTTTCACGCCGGATGCCGATTTCAACGGACAGATTGATCTCACTTTTCTTGTCAGTGACGGTGAGACCTCCATCCCCGGCAGCGGAATTATCACGGTCACTCCAGTCAATGACGGACCGGTCGCCGGCAATGTCGATCTGGGTGCAACCCAGGAAGACACAAGCTTTGTCATCACTGAAGCGGATCTGCTGGCAAATGCCTCAGACATCGATGGCGATACGCTCAGTGTCACATCGGTATCCGTCGCTGCCAACTACGGCACCCTGACCGACAATCTGGACGGGACCTGGACCTTTGCGCCAGTGGCTGATCTCAATGCCAATGATGTTCCGTTTGCGTTTACTGTCTCTGACGGCACCACAACAGACACTGCAACAGCCATACTGGACATCACAGCAGTCAATGACGGACCAGTGGCTGGCAATGTCGATCTGGGTGCAACCCAGGAAGATACCAGCTTTGTCATTACCGAAGCCAATCTGCTCGCCAGTTCTTCTGATATCGATGGCGATGCACTCAGTGTCACATCTGTCTCGGTTTCCGCTGACTACGGCACCCTGACCGATAATCTGGACGGCACATGGACCTTTGCGCCGGTGGCCGATCTCAATGCCAATGATGTTCCGTTTGCGTTTACTGTGTCAGATGGCACGACGACCGATAACGCCACAGCCATTCTCGACATCACAGCAGTCAATGACGGACCAGTGGCTGGCAATGTCGATCTGGGTGCCACCCCGGAAGATACCAGCTTTGTCATTACCGAAGCGGACCTGTTGGCGAGTTCTTCTGATATCGACGGCGATGCACTGTCGGTGACATCCGTCACAGTCTCAGCTGACTATGGCACCCTCACCGATAATCTGGATGGTACCTGGACCTTTGCGCCGGTGGCTGATCTCAATGCCAATGATGTACCTTTTGCTTTTACTGTGTCAGATGGCACGACGACAGACACTGCAACAGCGGTGCTGGACATCACAGCAGTCAATGACGGGCCGGTCGCCGGCAATGTCGATCTCGGAGCCACCCCGGAAGATACGTCATTCATCATCACTGAAGCGGATCTGCTGGCCAGTTCTTCTGACATCGATGGAGATACACTGTCGGTGACCTCCGTCACGGTGGCTGCCAACTACGGCACCCTCACCGACAATCTCGATGGCACATGGACCTTTGCGCCAGTGGCTGATCTCAACGCCAATGATGTGCCGTTTGCGTTTACTGTCTCCGACGGCACGACGACAGACGATGCGACAGCCGTGCTGGATATTGCGCCAGTCAATGACGGTCCTGTCGCTGGCAATGTTGATCTGGGAGCAACCCCGGAAGATACCAGCTTTGTCATTACCGAAGCCGATCTGCTGGCCAGTTCAACCGACATCGATGGCGACGCACTGTCGGTGACATCCGTCACAGTCTCTGCCAATTATGGCACGCTGACCGACAATGGCGACGGCACCTGGACCTTTGCGCCGGTGGCTGATCTCAATGCCAATGATGTACCGTTTGCGTTTACTGTGTCAGATGGCACGACGACCGATAACGCCACGGCCGTGCTGGACATCACGCCAGTCAATGACGGTCCTGTCGCTGGCAATGTTGATCTCGGGGCTACCCCGGAAGATACCAGCTTTGTCATCACTGAAGCTGATCTGCTCGCCAGTTCCTCAGACATCGACGGCGATACACTATCAGTGACATCCGTCACAGTCTCAGCTGACTATGGCACCCTCACCGATAATCTGGATGGTACCTGGACCTTTGCGCCGGTGGCTGATCTCAATGCCAATGATGTACCGTTTGCATTCACTGTGTCAGATGGCACCACAACCGATAACGCCACGGCCGTGCTGGACATCACTCCCGTTAATGACGGACCAGTCGCTGGCAATGTCGATCTCGGAGCCACCCCGGAAGATACGTCATTCATCATCACTGAAGCGGATCTGCTGGCCAGTTCTTCTGACATCGACGGCGATGCACTGTCGGTGACATCCGTCACGGTGGCTGCCAACTACGGCACCCTCACCGACAATCTCGATGGCACATGGACCTTTGCGCCAGTGGCTGATCTCAACGCCAATGATGTGCCGTTTGCGTTTACTGTCTCCGACGGCACGACGACAGACGATGCGACAGCCGTGCTGGATATTGCGCCAGTCAATGACGGCCCTGTCGCTGGCAATGTTGATCTGGGTGCAACCCCGGAAGATACGTCATTCACGATTACAGAAGCTGATCTGCTGGCCAGTTCTTCTGATATCGATGGCGATACACTCAGTGTCACATCGGTATCCGTCGCTGCCAACTACGGCACCCTGACCGACAATCTGGACGGCACCTGGACCTTTGCGCCGGTGGCTGATCTCAATGCCATTGATGTACCTTTTGCTTTTACTGTCTCTGACGGCACCACAACAGACACTGCAACAGCCATACTGGACATTACACCAGTCAATGATGGCCCTGTTGCCGGCAATGTTGATCTCGGAGCCACCCCGGAAGATACGTCATTCATCATCACTGAAGCGGATCTGCTGGCCAGTTCTTCTGACATCGACGGCGATGCACTGTCGGTGACATCCGTCACGGTGGCTGCCAACTACGGCACCCTCACCGACAATCTCGATGGCACATGGACCTTTGCGCCAGTGGCTGATCTCAACGCCAATGATGTGCCGTTTGCGTTTACTGTCTCCGACGGCACGACGACAGACGATGCGACAGCCGTGCTGGATATTGCGCCAGTCAATGACGGTCCTGTCGCTGGCAATGTTGATCTGGGAGCAACCCCGGAAGATACCAGCTTTGTCATTACCGAAGCCGATCTGCTGGCCAGTTCAACCGACATCGATGGCGACGCACTGTCGGTGACATCCGTCACAGTCTCTGCCAATTATGGCACGCTGACCGACAATGGCGACGGCACCTGGACCTTTGCGCCGGTGGCTGATCTCAATGCCAATGATGTACCGTTTGCGTTTACTGTGTCAGATGGCACGACGACCGATAACGCCACGGCCGTGCTGGACATCACGCCAGTCAATGACGGTCCTGTCGCTGGCAATGTTGATCTCGGGGCTACCCCGGAAGATACCAGCTTTGTCATCACTGAAGCTGATCTGCTCGCCAGTTCCTCAGACATCGACGGCGATACACTATCAGTGACATCCGTCACAGTCTCAGCTGACTATGGCACCCTCACCGATAATCTGGATGGTACCTGGACCTTTGCGCCGGTGGCTGATCTCAATGCCAATGATGTACCGTTTGCATTCACTGTGTCAGATGGCACCACAACCGATAACGCCACGGCCGTGCTGGACATCACTCCCGTTAATGACGGACCAGTCGCTGGCAATGTCGATCTCGGAGCCACCCCGGAAGATACGTCATTCATCATCACTGAAGCGGATCTGCTGGCCAGTTCTTCTGACATCGACGGCGATGCACTGTCGGTGACATCCGTCACGGTGGCTGCCAACTACGGCACCCTCACCGACAATCTCGATGGCACATGGACCTTTGCGCCAGTGGCTGATCTCAACGCCAATGATGTGCCGTTTGCGTTTACTGTCTCCGACGGCACGACGACAGACGATGCGACAGCCGTGCTGGATATTGCGCCAGTCAATGACGGCCCTGTCGCTGGCAATGTTGATCTGGGTGCAACCCCGGAAGATACGTCATTCACGATTACAGAAGCTGATCTGCTGGCCAGTTCTTCTGATATCGATGGCGATACACTCAGTGTCACATCGGTATCCGTCGCTGCCAACTACGGCACCCTGACCGACAATCTGGACGGCACCTGGACCTTTGCGCCGGTGGCTGATCTCAATGCCATTGATGTACCTTTTGCTTTTACTGTCTCTGACGGCACCACAACAGACACTGCAACAGCCATACTGGACATTACACCAGTCAATGATGGCCCTGTTGCCGGCAATGTTGATCTCGGAGCCACCCCGGAAGATACGTCATTCATCATCACTGAAGCGGATCTGCTGGCCAGTTCTTCTGACATCGACGGCGATGCACTGTCGGTGACATCCGTCACGGTGGCTGCCAACTACGGCACCCTCACCGACAATCTCGATGGCACATGGACCTTTGCGCCAGTGGCTGATCTCAACGCCAATGATGTGCCGTTTGCGTTTACTGTCTCCGACGGCACGACGACAGACGATGCGACAGCCGTGCTGGATATTGCGCCAGTCAATGACGGCCCTGTCGCCGGCAATGTTGATCTGGGTGCAACCCCAGAAGATACTTCATTCAGGATTACCGAAGCTGACCTCTTGGCGAGTTCTTCTGACATTGACGGCGATACACTCAGTGTCACATCGGTATCCGTCTCTGCCAACTACGGCACCCTCACCGACAATCTCGATGGCACCTGGACCTTTGCGCCAGTGGCTGATCTCAATGCCAATGATGTACCGTTTGCATTCACCGTGTCAGACGGCACTACAACGGACACTGCGACAGCCGTGCTGGATATCACTGCTGTGAATGACGGCCCTGTCGCCGGCAATGTCGATCTCGGGGCAACCCAGGAAGATACCTCATTCATCATCACTGAAGCGGATCTGCTGGCCAGCTCAACTGATATCGATGGCGATACACTCAGTGTCACATCTGTTTCCGTGTCAGCCGACTACGGCACGCTGACAGACAATCTGGATGGCACCTGGACCTTTGCGCCAGTGGCTGATCTCAACGCCAATGATGTACCGTTTGCGTTTACCGTGTCAGATGGCACGACAACCGATAACGCCACAGCCATTCTCGACATCACTCCAGTCAATGATGGTCCTGTTGCCGGCAATGTTGATCTGGGTGCAACCCCGGAAGACACAAGCTTTGTCATCACTGAAGCCGACCTGCTGGCCAGCTCAACTGATATCGATGGCGATACACTCAGTGTCACATCGGTATCCGTCTCAGCTGATTACGGTACCCTCACCGATAATCTCGACGGCACATGGACCTTTGCGCCGGTGGCTGATCTCAACGCCAATGATGTACCGTTTGCGTTTACCGTCTCTGACGGCACTACGACAGACACTGCAACAGCGGTGCTGGACATCACAGCAGTCAATGACGGACCGGTCGCTGGCAATGTTGATCTGGGCGCAACACAGGAAGATACAAGCTTTGTTATTACCGAAGCGGATCTGCTGGCGAGCTCCACTGACATCGATGGAGATATTCTATCTGTCACATCCGTCACGGTGTCAGCCGATTACGGTACCCTCACCGATAATCTCGACGGCACCTGGACCTTTGCACCGGTAGCTGATCTCAACGCCAATGATGTACCGTTTGCGTTTACCGTGTCAGATGGCACGACAACGGACACTGCAACAGCCATTCTCGACATCACTCCAGTCAATGACGGTCCTGTCGCTGGCAATGTTGATCTGGGTGCAACCCCGGAAGATACGTCATTCACGATCACCGAAGCCGACTTGCTGGCGCAATCCACTGACATTGATGGCGACGCTCTATCTGTCACATCCGTCACGGTGGCTGCCAACTACGGCACCCTCACCGATAATCTCGACGGTACCTGGACCTTTGCGCCAGTGGCTGATCTCAATGCCAATGATGTACCGTTTGCGTTTACTGTCTCTGACGGCACTACAACGGACACTGCGACAGCCGTGCTGGATATCACTCCCGTCAATGACGGACCGGTCGCCGGCAATGTTGAACTCGGGGCAACTCAGGAAGATACGTCATTCATCATCACTGAAGCGGATCTGCTGGCACAATCCACTGACATTGATGGCGACGCTCTATCTGTCACATCGGTATCCGTCTCAGCTGATTACGGCACCCTGACAGACAATCTGGATGGCACCTGGACCTTTGCACCGGTAGCTGATCTCAATGCCAATGATGTTCCGTTTGCGTTTACTGTGTCAGATGGCACGACAACGGACACTGCAACTGCGGTGCTGGATATCACGCCGGTCAATGATGGCCCTGTCGCTGGCAATGTTGATCTCGGTGCAACCCCGGAAGATACGTCATTCATCATCACTGAAGCGGATCTGCTGGCCAGTTCGTCTGACATCGATGGAGATACACTGTCGGTGACATCCGTCACAGTCTCTGCCAATTATGGCACGCTGACCGACAATGGCGACGGCACATGGACCTTTGCGCCGGTGGCTGATCTCAATGCTGACGATGTGCCGTTTGCGTTTACCGTGTCAGACGGCACCACAACAGACACTGCAACTGCCATTCTCGACATCACTCCAGTCAATGACGGTCCTGTCGCAGGCAATGTCGATCTGGGTGCCACTCCGGAAGATACCAGCTTTGTCATTACCGAAGCGGACCTGTTGGCGAGTTCTTCTGATATCGACGGCGACGCTCTATCTGTGACATCGGTATCCGTCTCAGCTGATTACGGCACCCTGACCGACAATCTGGACGGCACATGGACCTTTGCGCCGGTGGCTGATCTCAATGCTAATGATGTGCCGTTTGCATTTACCGTCTCTGATGGCACGACAACCGACACTGCAACTGCGGTGCTGGATATTACAGCGGTCAATGACGGACCTGTCGCTGGCAATGTCGATCTGGGTACAACCCCGGAAGATACCAGCTTTGTCATTACAGAAGCGGATCTGCTGGCCAGTTCAACCGACATCGATGGCGACGCACTGTCGGTGACATCCGTCACAGTCTCTGCCAATTATGGCACGCTGACCGACAATGGCGACGGCACCTGGACCTTTGCGCCGGTGGCTGATCTCAATGCCGATGATGTGCCGTTTGCGTTTACCGTGTCAGATGGCACGACAACCGACACGGCCACTGCCATTCTCGATATCACGCCGGTTAATGACGGCCCTGTCGCAGGCAATGTCGATCTCGGGGCAACTCAGGAAGATACGTCATTCACCATCACCGAAGCCAATCTGCTGGCCAGTTCTTCGGACATTGATGGCGATACACTCAGTGTCACATCGGTATCCGTCTCTGCCGACTATGGTACCCTCACCGATAATGGCGACGGCACCTGGACCTTTGCGCCAGTGGCGGATCTCAATGCCAATGATGTGCCGTTTGCGTTTACCGTCTCTGACGGCACAACGACCGATAACGCCACAGCCGTGCTGGATATTACACCAGTCAATGACGGACCTGTGGCCGGTGATGTCGATCTAGGTGCTACCCAGGAAGATACTTCATTCACGATTACCGAAGCTGACCTCTTGGCGAGTTCTTCTGATATCGACGGCGATGCGCTCAGTGTCACATCTGTCTCAGTCTCTGCCGACTACGGTACCCTCACCGACAATCTGGATGGCACCTGGACGTTTGCGCCGGTGGCCGATCTCAACGCCAATGATGTGCCGTTTGCGTTTACTGTCTCCGACGGCACGACAACGGACACTGCCACTGCGGTGCTGGATATCACGCCGGTCAATGATGGACCGGTCGCCGGCAATGTTGATCTGGGTGCTACCCAGGAAGATACTTCATTCACGATTACCGAAGCTGACCTCTTGGCGAGTTCTTCTGATATCGACGGCGATGCGCTCAGTGTCACATCTGTCTCAGTCTCTGCCGACTACGGTACCCTCACCGACAATCTGGATGGCACCTGGACGTTTGCGCCGGTGGCTGATCTCAATGCCAATGATGTACCGTTTGCGTTTACTGTGTCAGATGGCACCACAACAGACACGGCAACAGCGGTGCTGGATATCACAGCGGTCAATGACGGACCTGTGGCCGGTGATGTCGATCTAGGTGCTACCCAGGAAGATGCGTCCTTCACGATTACCGAAGCTGACCTCTTGGCGAGTTCTTCTGACATTGACGGCGATACACTCAGTGTCACATCGGTATCCGTCTCTGCCGACTATGGTACCCTCACCGATAATGGCGACGGTACCTGGACGTTTGCGCCGGTAGCCGATCTCAACGCCAATGATGTGCCGTTCGCGTTTACCGTCTCTGACGGCACGACGACCGATAACGCCACAGCCATTCTCGATATCACAGCAGTCAATGACGGACCGGTCGCCGGCAATGTTGATCTGGGTGCAACCCAGGAAGATACAAGCTTTGTCATTACCGAAGCTGACCTGTTGGCCAGTTCAACCGACATTGATGGCGATGCGCTTTCGGTGACATCCGTCACAGTCTCGGCGGACTACGGCACCCTGACCGACAATGGCGACGGCACCTGGACCTTTGCGCCGGTGGCTGATCTCAATGCCAATGATGTGCCGTTTGCGTTTACTGTCTCTGACGGCACCACAACGGATGATGCAACGGCGGTGCTGGATATCACTGCGGTCAATGACGGGCCGGTCGCCGGTGATGTTGATCTGGGAGCCACCCCGGAAGATACGTCATTCACGATCACCGAAGCAGATCTGCTGGCGAGTGCCTCAGACATTGACGGCGATACGCTGTCGGTGACTTCCGTCACGGTAGCTGCCGACTACGGCACGCTGACCGACAATCTCGATGGCACCTGGACGTTTGCGCCAGTGGCGGATCTCAATGCCAATGATGTGCCGTTTGCGTTTACCGTCTCCGACGGCACCACAACAGACACGGCCACGGCGGTGCTGGATATTACACCAGTTAATGATGGACCTGTCGCTGGAGATGTTGATCTGGGCGCAACCCCGGAAGATACGTCATTCACCATTACCGAAGCAGATCTGTTGGCACAATCCACTGACATTGATGGCGATACGCTGTCGGTGACATCCGTCACAGTCTCGGCGGACTACGGCACCCTCACCGATAATCTCGACGGCACCTGGACCTTTGCGCCGGTGGCTGATCTCAACGCCAATGATGTACCGTTTGCGTTTACCGTGTCAGATGGCACGACGACCGATAACGCCACAGCCATACTCGACATCACAGCGGTCAATGACGGACCGGTCGCAGGCAATGTTGATCTGGGTGCTACCCCCGAAGATACCAGCTTTGTCATCACTGAAGCTGATCTGCTGGCGAGTTCAACTGATATCGATGGCGATACGCTGTCGGTGACATCCGTCACGGTAGCTGCCGACTACGGCACGCTGACCGACAATGGCGACGGCACCTGGACCTTTGCGCCGGTGGCCGATCTCAACGCCAATGATGTACCGTTTGCGTTTACTGTGTCAGATGGCACGACAACGGACACTGCAACAGCGGTGCTGGATATTACGCCCGTCAATGATGCGCCAACTGACATTCAGTTCCTGACCTCCCAGACGCTGACGACCAGCAACGTTGGAACTCTTTCCGGCGTGACGATAACCGCGCGGAATATCAATCCCGATGGAACTCTGACGGCGGAATCAGCTGAAAACGTTTCGATCACTGCGAGCGGGCTCGGAGCCAATGGCGACGCCGGCGATGTGGCCAGCCAGATTGAATTCAACGCGGCGCAGAATATTTCCGAACAGCTGATATTTGATTTTGATGCCAACCAGACCAGTGTCGCAGTTGATGTCGACCGGCTTTATGGATCGGAAGGCAATGGCGGAGAAGAGGGTATCTGGACGGCCTATCGTGATGGTGTCGAAGTTGGCAGCGGACTGATTGACAATGCGCCCGGCGAGATCACCGCTTCACTTCAGGTCAGCGCCAGTGATGGCGGCAGCTTTGACCGGATCGTGTTTACGGCGAAGGAATTCCCCGGTGGTCAGGTCAACACTTCCGGCTCCAGTGACTATTATGTCAGTGCAGTGACCTTCTTAAATGAAGGAACCGCTTCAGTCAGAGAAAACAGCACCTCCGGAACGGTTGCCACTCTGACTGCGACCGACAAGGAAGGCGGCGTCTTCACATATGATCTCGTGGACGACAATGGAAACGTGGTGACTGATCCGCATTTTATCATCGTTGGAAATGAGATCCAGATTCGCGCGGATGCGAATATCGACTACGAGGACAGCACTGTACATCAGTTGAATGTCCGGGTCACCGACGATGGCGGAGCGACATATACTGAAACGCTGACTGTTGATGTTATTGATGTCTATGAGCCGGACATTAAATTTGCGCCAAACTCAGCGTTGAAGTCGAATTTCACTGGCAAAAACGTGGTGGCTACTGCGAATTTCAATGCGCATCCGGGAAGTACATCCCATAGTTTCACGCTGATAAATGATAGTTCGAATAAATTCAAAATTGATCCCGCAACTGGTCAGCTCACTTATGACGGCAGAATGGGTCAGGGCAACACCGTTGGTCCGATGACAATCAGGGCCACAGACAATAATGGACGGGTCTACGAAGAAGAGGTCACGTTCTATTTCGGCCGGGCGCAGGACGATGTCGTTTCTGTCACCGGTTCAGGCGGCCGTGTGGTTTACGGTTTTGAAGGAAATGACACCCTTCAGGGCGGCACCGGAGGCGACACGATCATGGGGGGCACCGGCAATGATGTGATCATTCTCAGCGATGGTCCCGACATTCTCGACGGCGGTGCCGGGACGGACACTCTGGAAGTTCAGTCGAGCGCCGATATTACCATCAATCTCGCTGCAGGCACGGCCCGGGGCGGCGGGTCCAATGGCACCACAGTGTCCGGCTTCGAAAAAGTTCAAGGCGGCAGTGGCAATGATACGATCATTGGCTCCAATGCGGCCGAAACCCTGTCTGGCGGTGCCGGAAACGATATCATCTCCGGCGGCGGCGGCGCTGATACGATTTACGGCGAAGACGGCAATGACACTCTGACCGGCGGCACCGGCAATGATTTTCTGTCCGGTGGTGCGGGAGATGACATCTTCATCTATGAGCTGGGAGACGGCAATGATACCATTGTGGGTGGTGCCGGCTGGACGGATGTCCTTGAATTGCAGGGTTTTGACAGCGCCTCTTACGGAACCGGCTGGACACTGACGCTGACCAGCGGATCGATTGAAGGACAGACCGGAGACAGTCTCGATCTGTCTGCCGATGCAGCCGGAACCGTGACCTTTGATGACGGGGCGCAGATCAACTTCGATCAGCTGGAGCAGATCAACTGGTGAGCTGGAGGCGCTCCCGAAGGGGCGCCTCTCACACTTTCAATTCACATCTTTGAATTCAGACAGCCTGCATGGTCTGGGCGTGGGTGCGCCCGCGGCGGGCGAGTAATTTGTTCATCGCCGAGACATAGGCTTTCGCCGAAGCCACCATTGTGTCGGTTTCCGCACCGCGCCCGGTGACCATGATCTCATCATCTTCAAGCCGCACCGACACTTCGGCCTGGGCGTCAGTTCCTTCAGTGACCGCGCTGACCTGATAGAGCAGCAATTTGGCCTCATGCGGCACGATCATGCGGATCGCGTTGAAGGTGGCATCAACAGGCCCGTCGCCGGTAGCCTCCTTGGTGATGTGCTGTCCGGCGACATCCAGGGTCATGGTGGCCTTTTGCGGGCCACTGGTGCCGGCAATCACGGTCAGGGCGACGACCTTGATACTCTCTCCGGCAATTGTCGCCTCATCGCTGACCAGTGCCTCGATGTCCTCGTCATAGACATGCTTCTTCTTGTCAGCCAGATCCTTGAAGCGTTTGAAAGCATCCTGAAACGCATTGTCGCCCAGTTCAAAGCCCAGTTCGATCAGCTTTTCGCGGAAGGCATGGCGACCGGAATGCTTGCCCATCACCAGTGAGGTTGCCTTCACGCCGACGTCTTCGGGGCGCATGATCTCGTAGGTCTCGGCGTTTTTCAGCATGCCGTCCTGGTGAATCCCGGATTCATGGGAAAACGCATTGGCACCGACAATCGCCTTGTTGAACTGAACCGTGAAACCGGACACCGTCGAAACCATTTTGGAAGCCCGCAACAGCGCCGTGGTTTCAACACCGGTGCAGTAGGGCAGAATATCGCTTCGGGTGCGGATCGCCATCACGATCTCTTCCAGAGCGGCATTTCCGGCGCGCTCGCCAAGCCCGTTAATGGTGCATTCGACCTGACGCGCGCCAGCGCGCACGCCGGCGATTGAATTGGCCACGGCACAACCCAGATCATCATGACAATGGGTCGAGAAAATCGCCTTGTCGGCATTCGGCACCCGGTTCATCAATGCGGCGAACATGTCGTAATATTCATCGGCCACCATGTAGCCCACCGTATCGGGAATGTTGATGGTTGTGGCACCGGCGGCGATGGCGGCTTCCACCGCCCGGCACAGATAGTCGATCGGCGTGCGAGTTGCATCCATGCCGGACCATTCGACATCGTCAACCAGATTGCGGGCCTGGGTCACCGTTTTGGTGATGATTTCCAGAACCTCCTCCTGGGTTTTCTTCATCTGATTGGCCAGATGAATCGGCGAGGTTGAGACAAAGGTGTGGATGCGCCCTCTTCTGGCGTGTTTGACGGCCTCGCCAGCGCGCTCGATATCGCCAGGAATAGCGCGCGCCAGACCGGCGATCACTGCATGTTCGGAGCGGCGGGCAATTTCCGCAACTGCTTCAAAATCGCCATTTGAGGCAATCGGAAAACCGGCTTCGATAATATCGACGCCCATTTCATCGAGCTGTTTTGCGACCATGAGTTTTTCCTCATGGGTCATCGATGCGCCGGGCGACTGTTCGCCGTCGCGCAAGGTGGTATCAAAAATCAGAACCTGGTCCTGGTCCGGCGCAATATTGCCATGTCTGGCGGTGCTGGCCCGCGCTGCAATCATCTGGTTCATGCTATCTGTCTCCTCAGCGTCATACGCTAGATCTGCGCCTGTTCCGGGCGCGTTATCTGTTTGTCCTGGTGATTTTGCAAGTCCCCTGAGAGCGCGCCGGACAAAGCCGGCTGGCCACGCTCAGGGGTTGATAAGGAGAAGAGGAAGCAGCGCAAGGCTACGGAGCTGCGCAGGCAAATGCGCATCCGGTCCGGCTGTCAAAGCTGATTTTTTCAAACGCAGCAGGGTCATGTCTCTGTGATCTTATAAAAAGCACTGCAAAAGTCTCACAGACATTGGCAATTTGCAAGCCCGGTTTTGGTGCATCGGCCGGCAACCGGAAGGGTCAGCGGAAATCTCTGCTGGACGCGGCGCTGCCAGTTCCTAACTATGCACAACAGAAGCGTCATCCCAAGGCTGCCCCATGCTTGAAGTCCGTCACCTGCGCAAATCCTACAGCACGCCTCAGGGCACCAGCTGCGTTCTGGAAGATGTCAGCCTCGATCTGGCGGGCGGCGGCAGTCTGGCGCTGATGGGCGAATCGGGCAGCGGCAAAAGCACCTTGATGCATCTGATCGGCGGTCTCGATACGCCCGACGGCGGCGAGATTCTGTTCAACGGCACCAATGTCGCCGCCCTGTCCGATGCCGGGCGGGCGGATTTGCGGCGCAACCGGCTGGGCGTGGTGTTTCAGCAGTTCAACCTCATTCCCAGCCTGAATACCGGCGATAATCTGGCGTTTCAGGCGCGCATTGCCGGCCGGGCGGATACGTCATGGCTGAGCCATCTGGCGGACAGGCTGGGCCTGCAGAGCGTGCTCGGCCATTATCCGGAGCAATTATCCGGTGGCCAGCAGCAGCGCGTCGCCATAGGCCGCACCCTCGCGGCCAAGCCGGAGCTGATGCTGGCCGATGAGCCGACCGGCAATCTGGACGAGGCCACCGGAGATGCGGTGCTGGAGCTGACGCTGGCGCTGGTCCGCGATCTGGGCACCAGCCTGCTGATGGTCACCCATAATGCCCGCCTTGCCGCCCGTCTGGACCGCACCGTCCGGCTCAGCGGAGGGCGCATCGCGCTTTGACACAGATCACCACCTTTTTCTGGACCTTTCGCGTGCTGTTGAGTTTCTGGCGGCGCAACCGTCTGTCCTTCATCACGCTGATTGTCGGGCTGGGGGTTGCGACCGCGTTGTGGAGCGGCGTGCAGGCGATCAATGCGGAAGCACGGGCAAGCTACAGAAGCGCTGCCGCCACGCTTGGCGGCGATCAGTTCCGATCTTTGCTGCCAGTGGCCGGCAACAGCGTTTCCGAAGGTCTGTTTGTCACCCTGCGCCGCGCCGGATGGCGGGTCTCGCCGGTGGTCGAGGGCACGGTGCGGATCAACGGCGCCCATATCCGACTGATCGGCATTGACCCGGTCTCGCTGCCAAATGCGGAGGTCTCGCAGAACCGGTGGCTGATGGCGTTCGCCAACCGCAATGCCGATCTTGAGGCGTTTCTGACGCCGCCCTTCAAAGCCTTCGCCCATCCTGCCACTTTAGCCAGTCTCGACCCGGATAAGTCCGGCAGCGTTACGATTGAGGGGGCCGGAGCGCTGCCGCCGCTCGCCGCGCTTGAGAGCCTGCCGCCCGGAACCATCATGACGGATATCGGCGTTGCCCAGCGCCTGCTGGGATTGCAGGGCCGCATCAGCCGGCTGATTGTGGATGACCGGCAAAAGGCCGACGAAAAAACGCTTGGCCCGCTCATTGAAGGGCAGTTGCGGCTGGAACAACCCGCCGCCAGCTCGGCGCTGGAAAGCCTGACCGACAGCTTTCATCTGAACCTCACCGCCTTCGGCTTTCTGTCCTTTGTGGTCGGCCTGTTCATTGTCAATTCGGCGGTGGGTCTGGCGTTTGAAAGCCGCCGCCATATGGTGCGCACCCTGCGCGCCTGCGGCGTCCCGGCGCGGCTTCTGGCGCTGGCGCTGATGCTGGAACTGGCGCTGCTGTCGTTTCTCGCCGGGGCGCTGGGCGTGGTTGCCGGCTATCTGATTGCCTCAGCGCTGCTGCCCGACGTCTCGGCCAGCCTTGAAGGGCTGTATGGCGCGCAAGTCTCGGGCCAATTGACGCTGCAATGGCACTGGTGGCTGAGCGGACTGGCCATCGCCATGCTGGGGGCTTTCTTTGCTGCCGGGGCGAGCCTGGCAAAGCTGGTGCGCATGCCGATCCTGGCCAATGCCCACCCGTTTGCCTGGCGCCAGGTCAATCAGCGCAAGCGCAAATGGCAATTGGCGGTGGCTGCAGGCTTTGCGCTGACGGCACTGGCCGCCTTTGCCCTTGGCGGCTCGCTGATCGCCGGATTTGTGCTGATGGGCGCGGTGCTGCTGAGCGCAGCCCTTGTGCTGCCCAGTGTGCTGGCGGCGATACTGGCGGGTTTTGAAGCCAGGGCCGACCATCCGCTGCGGCAATGGTTCTGGGCCGACAGCAACCAGCATATGTCGGGCCTGTCACTGGCGCTGATGGCGCTGCTGCTGGCACTGTCGATCAATATCGGCGTCGGCACCATGGTGCAGAGTTTTCGCACCACCTTTCTGGCCTGGCTCGACCAGCGCCTGACCGCGGAGATTTATCTCAATGCCGACACGCCGCAGCAGAGTGACGCAGTGCTCGCCTATCTGGCGGATGCGCCGGGCGTCAGCGCAATTCTGCCGATCTGGAATGTTGAAACCCGCTACAGGGACTGGCCGGTTGAGGTGTTCGGCTTTCGCGATCATCCGACCTATCGCGATAATTGGCCCCTGCTGGCGCAGACCAAGGCGGTGTGGCCGGATGTCGCCGCTGGCAAGGGCGTGCTGATCAATGAACAGATGGCGCGGAAATTCGGCCTTGGTCTGAATGATGAAGTGCAGCTTGCCAGCGAGAGCGGGCCGCTGACGACGCAGGTTCTGGGCATTTTTTCAGATTACGGCAACCCGGCCGGACAGGTGATGATGGCGGTTGAGCGGCTGGTCGAGCTGTGGCCCTCGGTGCAGAAGACCCGCTTTGGCCTCAGGGTTGCGCCGCAGCAAAAAGCCCGCATTCTGGCAGAGCTTGAGCAGCGTTTTGACTTCCGCGAAGGCGCGCTGATCGATCAGGAGGCGTTGAAAAACGTCTCGAAATCCGTCTTTGAGCGGACTTTTGCCGTCACCCTGGC
The DNA here is from genome assembly GCF_030758315.1 of Pararhizobium sp. IMCC3301. Classification (NCBI taxonomy): domain Bacteria; kingdom Pseudomonadati; phylum Pseudomonadota; class Alphaproteobacteria; order Hyphomicrobiales; family Rhizobiaceae; genus Pararhizobium; species Pararhizobium sp. IMCC3301. The sequence continues at coordinate 4,155,453 of NZ_CP132336.1, read as the reverse complement.
GCTGAATGCCCTGACCCTTGCGGTGGCCGGCATTGCCATGCTGACCAGCCTGCTTGGCCTGTCGCAGGCGCGGCTGCCGCAACTGGCACCGATATGGGCGCTGGGCATTACGCGCCGCAAGCTTGCGCTGATCGAACTGGCCAAAACCGTGGCGCTGGCGCTGCTGACCTCGCTGCTGGCAATCCCGCTTGGGCTGCTGGTGGCGTGGATATTGCTGGCCATCATCAATGTCGAAGCTTTTGGCTGGCGGCTGCCGATGCTGCTGTTTCCGCTGGACTGGCTGCGCCTGCTGGCGCTGTCGGTCTTCACCGCGCTGCTCGCCTCGGCCTATCCGGCGGTTAAACTGCGGCGGATGCCGCCCGCAGAGCTGTTAAAGGTGTTTGCAAATGAACGCTAAAATCCGCATCGCCCTGCCATTACTGATCGTTCCCTTGTGGCTTGCGCTGCTGTGGAGCGCCGCCCCCTTTGGCCAGGCCTTCGGCCAGGGCTTTGCCGGACTTGGCGGCGACAGCGAAGGCTTTGCAGAGGTGACGCCCGGCAAGATTTTTTCATTTCCGCAGGATCATGGTGCCCACCCGGATTTCCGCATTGAATGGTGGTATGTCACCGCCAATCTGAGCGATACGGCGGGCAATCCCTATGGCATTCAGTGGACCCTGTTCCGCCGGGCGCTGACGCCCGGATCGCAGCAAAGCGGCTGGAACCGGCAGCAATTATGGCTCGGCCATGCCGCCCTGTCGGCCAAGGGCCGCCATCTCAGCGCCGAAATTGCCGCGCGTGGCGGCACCGGCCAGGCCGGAATCACCACCGCGCCGTTTGCCGCCTGGATCGATGACTGGTCGCTGACCTCCATCGCCAAACAATCACCCGCGGCAGGCGCACCCGGCCCGGATGCGTTTTCTGAAATGCGCCTGACAGCATCCGATGAGGCCTTCAGTTATGATCTGACCCTCGCCACCGACAAAAATCTGATTTTTCACGGCGAGTCCGGCTTTAGCCGCAAGTCGGATATTGGCCAATCTGAAGGGAGCCAATCTGGCGCGGATCAGGCCTCGTATTATTACAGCCAGCCGTTTTTCACTGTCTCCGGCACTGTGTCGCTCGATGGCAAAGACATAAAGGTTTCCGGTAAGGCGTGGCTTGACCGCGAATGGAGCAGCCAGCCGCTTGCTGCCAGCCAGACCGGTTGGGACTGGTTTTCGCTGCATTTCGACAGCGGCGAGAAACTGATGCTGTTCCGCCTGCGCGACAAAGAGGCCGACAATTACACCTCCGGCACCTGGATTTCCCCAGACGGCAGCGCCACTGCCCTGACGCCAGACGACATCATCATGACCCCGCTGCAAACCGCCCGCATTGCAGGCCGCGACGTACCTGTCCGCTGGCGGCTGGAAGTGCCCGGCAAAGGGGTGGAAATCGAGACCGCAGCGCTGAACGCCGACAGCTGGATGCTGACGTCGATTCCGTATTGGGAAGGGCCAGTGCAGGTCAGCGGCAGCCATGACGGTGTGGGGTATCTGGAGATGACAGGGTATGCGGTGGGGGAGTGAAGGTTGGTGCCTTGCTACACAGCACTGGAGAAGATCGATTTTGCAAGTGGCAATTTTAATCCAGCCCCCTGTTTTCACCTTAATTATCTTCGGATTGATTAAACCAATTTGAAGTGTATTAGTCTCAAGATTGAGTTAATCGTTCCACAAACACGATGCAAATGAAACTAATGGTTAGCACATGAAATCTTTAGAATTATTTTCTGGCGTAGGAGGTATGGCGCTAGGTTTAGAAGCAGCGGGCTTCAAGCATTTAGACTTAGTTGAGTCTGACGAATTTTGTGTAGCTACGTTAAATCGCAACATCAGAAAGGGGCTTTTACTTTCAAATGGAATGGCTGCCAGTTGTGTTGATATTCACGATTACGATTTTCGTCCACTCGAAGATCAATTGTGGTTACTCTCAGGAGGCCCGCCGTGCCAGCCCTTCTCACTAGGTGGAAGCCATAGAGCAGCATTAGACCCTCGCAATATGTTTCCACAAGCTCTGCGCGCAGTTCGCGAAGCAAGGCCCAAGGCATTCCTTTTTGAGAATGTTCCTGGTCTACTTCGTCCAAGATTTCGAAACTATTTTGAGTATCTGAGATTATGTCTTTCATTTCCAGAAATCTCAGAACTCGTCGGTGAAACTTGGGAAGAACATCACCGTCGACTTGAACGCTATCAGACTAGCTCGGTTGGATCGGGGTGCGGTTATCGTGTCATTTCACAACTGATCAATGTAGCTGACTTTGGTGTTCCACAGAGGAGATCAAGAGTATTCCTAGTTGGGATACGCGATGATTTGAAGATTGGCTGGAGCTTCCCATCTCCGACACACTCGCATGCAGCCCTAAATATCCATAAATTATCCGGGGAATATTACGACCGGCATAGAATAAAACCTCCAGAGATGGATGCTAATCAACTGATACGGCAGGAAAACAAATTTTTGGATCCAGAGCTTTTGCCATGGGTAACTTTGCGGGACGCACTCTCCGATTTACCAGATCCAGAAATGCCGGGCGAAAATAATCACATTGAGGGTCATGAGTTCAAACCTGGTGCGCGAATTTACAAAGGACATACAGGCAGCGATCTCGATCTGCCATCAAAAACATTGAAAGCCGGCGTAAATGGTGTTCCGGGTGGAGAAAATATGCTGGTGAAAGATTGTGGGTCGGTTCGATATCTGACTATACGGGAATGTGCTCGCGTCCAGACATTTCCAGATAACTATTCGTTTCATGAGATATGGAGTAGAGCGGTTCGCCAACTCGGAAACGCGGTCCCAATGAAAATCGCCACGATTCTGGGAATGAGTCTCAAAAAGGCTCTGATTTCTCGCACATAAATTAAAGTAGCGCTTTTTGCGCCTGAGAGAAGAAAACAAGCTGCTCTCTGCTCCAGTAAAGCGGGTTTTTTTGGGGATCGGGCATTGGTTGCCCAATCGCAGAATGTGTCTCAACGCGAAATGTGTAAGGAGTCAATATCTCTGGCTGAGCTCCCTTGAGCTCGATTGGATCCACCTCGATGCGAAAATCAGTTTTAAGCACCAGCGCATGCTTTAGTGGGTCGGATCGACTATCGTCAACACTGCGATAGGTATCAGAGCGGGTCCCAAATCTTTCAGAACTGTCGCGCGCAGACATGCGCACTGAAAGCAGAGTGTGAGTAATTATAGAGGTTAAGTTCCGAGTTCGAAGCAAGCTGAAGAGTTGTGGCCAGAACAGAGTCTGTTTTTCAATCTCAGGAAACTGTAGGAAAACATTATGTATTCCATCAATAATAATCGTTGTAAATGGATCCCCGGAAAGCAAGGAAGCCCGCAGCGTCCATTCTATTTTACTGTAGAGTGTATCTGGCTTAAGATGCCCGGGATAGAGATGCATCACTTCCATTCGGGGTTCGAACCCATCTGGTAACTCGGGATATTCCCTGTTTCTTACAACACGAAGTGTGTCCATAATATTGCGATAATACTCGTCAGGATAGAGGAATGATACAACCAAAACCTTCTCGGATGTTGAGAGGGGCCCTTCCGATTTTTCTCGATTGTATGAGGGTGCTGTTGCGATTTTCAACGCTAAACCCGCTTTTCCGCCAGAACCTTCGCCATTTAGAAAGATAATGGAACCTTGATAAAGTTCCACTCCTGCCTTTTCGTTCGGATAAAATTTCAACCCTCTTGCTGTCGTTGCACCAGAACCGACAGAAACCAGCCTCAAATCCTCTTGACGGCAAGCCAGTTGCATAACTTTTTTGAAAACTTTTTTATATGGCAGTCTTGAGTTCCAAATCGACAGACGGTCCAGTTGATAATTCATTTGCGGAGTAAATCGGACACCTTTATCGCCTGCGATTTGCAGTCCGTGTGTTCCCGGCGAACACAACTGGTGCCTAGCCTTCGAAAGCGTCAAGTATCTGTGAGGCTTTGAACCTATATCGGATTCGGTCTGGTGCGAAAGTCTGATCGCGACGTCAACCAAATAATCGAGTGACGTATCTGCTCTCCAATCAGTACCCGTTGTCAGTATGACTAGGGCCCGGAGTTTACGGCAAATCTCAATAAAACGATGAAATTCGTTCGTGACTTTTTTTGCATCCGTTTTATGTGGTTCGAAAAGCGCTTGTGTAGCTATATCATGGAGGCCGTCAAGGACCACGATTGTCGAACATGGTAATGGAACCGCAAATGGTGCATCGATATTCACATGATTTTGGTCTTTAAGTGCGACAGCAATTCTCTCAAATTCTGAACTCAACGCACTCAATTTTGACTCTTCTGTCGAATAAACAAGTTCGAACTTGCGAATTTTTAGCCATTCTTCGGAGTCGTTGGGTACGAACGGAAGGCTTCGTATTTGCGAAGGCAAAAGGCTTGCGGACCGACTTCTCAGATCGGCCTCATCTTCCTCAGCAGTTAAGAAAAGCGTCTTGATGCCAAAACCAGAGAGAGAGGCGCCTAAACCGAGGGCAAGTGCAGTTTTTCCAGAGCCTGCTCCGCCATGCAATGCACACACTAAACCACCTCTGGATGCAAAGTTTAGTCCACCTCTAAAGATGGTATCGGCACCACGTATAGGAAGCGGTACCCCCCAAAGACCGTTCACTATTTCTCCAAACTCTGTCGGAGCTTTCAGATATGCTGGTCTGGTAAACTCAAACGGAATATCCAGATCGTGGAGATTGCTTCGCTCAGACAAAAGAAATACAGTTTCGGCAGGACCTCCTTCATGATCTGGCAAGCTCTTGAATCGCAGATACATAACGCCTGTCATAGCCAGATAATGTCGTAGAATTCCTGATACTCTATCTCTAAGCCTAGTGTTCGATTTCGGCTTCAGATCGTCCAGCTTGTCTTGGCCCTTGCTGCGATACCGATCCTGCATGGACGTTAGTACGCTAGTGTAGGATGTTTCGAGATCTTGGACAGTGAACTCATCGTAGCCGTGCTTAAGCACAGTATTCGGCATCGCCTGGTATTTTTGGAACAAAACCGTTCTCATAGTGAGAAGTGCGTATGCTCTGCTACCGGGATGTTCAGGAATTGTAAGAAAATCTGCTATTAATTGGTATGGTGAAGGAAGCGTAATCGCTTCGCTGGGCTTTGTGGACTCATTAAATGTCGAGACCACTGCATTTTTGATTATACGGGAGATTCGTGTGGCGTTTTCTTGAACAAGGTAGCTGTTGGGGTCTTCAATGCTTAATCCCAGCAAGAGATTATTTTTGACATTGTCGTCCAAACCCGACACATTTCGTAGGTTTTCTTTTACAAGAGCGTGGATAGCTTCGTTAGCGCTACCAGCTCGAAGGTGTCGCACCTGATTTTCTCGAGTCGCGACGGCAATCCACGAGAAATGCCTATTGATCTGCTTGTCTGGAACCCGATCAGGATCAAGAAATGAAAACTGCTGACCGCTTACCGATACAAACTCACCAAATGATCTCAAGGTACTTGCCAAGAGCTTTTCAACTAATTCGTGGTATGGGAGTGTTCTTTTCCTTTCCATCACGCAGCAACCGGCTCAGGCAGCGCATCAACTGCCTCAGCCAACACAGGAGTATTTGTGATAAAATCGATGTCGGTGTCTTGTATTAGATGATGTCCGGCGCTTCGAATCGGAATAACCGGTTGCGGCAAAGAAAGTTGTGAACCACGCTTCGCATCGATCCATTCCAAAAATGCCTGACGTTGATCAGTATCCAGAACTTTGGCAAAAGATAAAACAAAACCATTGAATTTTTTGTTAGCCACTGCTTTTTGAAGCTTAAGGTAGCGAGATTTTAAGCTAGACCAATGAAGTGGATTATCATCATTTGTAGCAAGGTCAGACATCGCACTTAACAGCCCAGCGTCGTCTCTCGGATATGCTTCAAAAGCCAAATCAAGCCATAACTCTGGTATCTCACTGCGTAATGTTGTCAGCTGTTTTAGCTGCTGTGGTGCAAATTGGCCGCCGCATCGTATATAGAGTAAAGCAAGTTCAAATTGGCTCCGGGCTGATAACGGATCGTCCGAAGCGAATAGTTTCCGTTCCAACTCGTCGCAAAACAAAGCCCCACGACATCCGGTTTTTTCTGCGATGAGTGCTACCCCGAGGGCGAAGTCCTCCTGTTGGACATCATTCAAAGATACCAACTCTGTGAGAATCTCTTCAAATTCATCTAAATCAAATTGTGTCTCCTGGGTGATTCTTGCTAGCAAAAGTTCAAGGCGGCTGAAGCCGCTCTTGCTCGCTTCACCGCTAGCATATGCTCGAAGCGCCTCTAGAATTTCATTAAACATACCGGTTCTATGTCCTGACAACACGAATTGGCCCAGGCAAATTCCGATAGCATACTGGGTCACAGATAACTTCTGGAAGACCACCCTTGTCAACGCACCGCTGTGGGCCATATGGAATGGGCGTCGTCACACCACCAGGCTGCCAAATATCTCTTACACCTAAGTACCCACTATGGCAAAAGTTTGAGAATCTGACGTTCTCTAAGTCCTCAGATTTTACTGTAAGACAGAGATAGTCCAAGCCCAGTTCATAAACTTTTTCATCATTCAGAATATCCGGTAGGCCTAGGCGACAAGGCAAACAACTTAAATCCTGTTCCATATCATCGTTGGCATCGCAATTCCCTTCTCCAGAGCGAAAAAGCCAGCACAGAGGCGGCCTGCAAATTACGTATGGTTGGTCAGTATTTGGATCAATCGAATTTTTGAGACTTGTGAGCCAATCTTCTGCAACATCAAGTTGGCTTGGTGTCGGCACGGGAGAGCTCAAGCTATTGAGCCAAAGAAACATTTGGATCACATCGTTGGTACTCTGGTTAAGCGCTTTTGCAAGATATGTGGCCGCGCTGCGGAGATTCGTGACTCTTCCCAGTACCTCACCATCAGGAAGCACAATGGCATCACCTGTGTGTTGAAGCCGCCAAGTAAATTCTTCATACGCCTTTTCAACCGATCGAGACCCTCGACCAGAATCTTCATCTGCTTTAGTTTCGCAATCGCAGCCTGCGCAAGCCTCCAAGAACTCGTTTTTAACTCCAATATTTGAAGTATCTTGGCCCAATTTGTTGTAAAATTCTTCGGCTAGGAGAGTAGGCTTTGGCAGGAGGGTCAAATCGAATGCTCTTTAAATATTTATTCCAACATCTTTCGCCATTATGCAGTCTGCGGATCAGATTCATAGAAAAATCTGACTAATTTGAAAAAAACCAATATTTGAATTGTATTTTTGGACTGTCTGTTCAAAGGATACAGCGCAGACTGACGGCATAAGAGATGTTTAACCTTGAGCAGCCCAAGCGGGGTACGAGTGGAATTAACGTCATATCTGCGGATGGTTGACACACAATGCGAGCGGGCTACGTGATGACGTAGTCCCCGCACAGCAGAAAATCACTCTGCCCCCGAAAGCGAGCGTTTATCGGCTGCACCAACTTCAATCCTCCACGCCCCGTGCACGAGCGCCCGGGAACGCCCGCAACTACCCTACCTTTGACCCCGCAGCACGGCACCCACTCAGTCGTCAGCCGGCGCGCGCATCTTAAAAAACCCCCGTATCTCAGCGCCAAGGGCATCCCAATCGGTGAATTCGCGCACGCCATCTACCAGTTCGACATCGCGCCCGATCAACACCACCATCTGCACAATCTGGCTTTCAAAATAGCTGTAGCTGTCGGCGCGGACAGCGCCGGCAACCAGACCCTCTCTGTCGGGGGTAAACCCTGTTCGCAGTTTCATTTCGGTCAGGTAATCCTGGGCTTCTTCGATACATTCGGGAAAGGCCGCCTTGAGGCTGACCGAGAGCAGCAGCGTTGGGCGTGCCTGCAATTCATCAAGGCTTGCAGCGACCAAAACTTCAAAATTCTTCGGGTGGCGGCGTTCATGCACCGGTGCTGCCAACACGACTCCGTCGATGCCGTCAAACGACAAAGTTGCCAAACTGTCTTGTGTGTTGAACAGCCGCACCCCATGGCCGGCGGCGCTTATCTGCTGCACGGCGAAGTCGGCAATCTTGCGCGTTTGGCCTTCAACTGTCTCAAAAATAACAAGAAAATTCAAAAAACCACTCCCCTTCCTGTCGTTAGGCCCGATGAGACCACTCCCCTTTTCGGCAGGTAGACTTGGTCGCAACCCTAGGTGTCTTCGACCACGATGGCCTTGTTCCAGATCAATAGGACGGGTTTGTGATGGATGGCACGCCGTGGTGCTCGCCGCAGCACTTGATGCACCACGAGGCTGGCACCGGCGAATTGATCGGCGGTGGATGGAACGAACCTCCGAGCCGTTCGTTTCCCTTGTGAGATGCAATTTCAATCAAGAGGCCAGATCATGTCCCGGACTGTGAAAATTGTTGCCATCGAACCGGTTACCCATGATGTCGACCGTTATGTCATGGAAAAGCCGAAGGGCTATGAATTTTCGCCGGGTCAGGCCACCGAAGTGGCGATCAACAAGCCGGACTGGGCTGATGAAAAACGGCCCTTCACCTTTACCTCCCTGCCCGGTTGGGACCGGCTGGAATTCACCATCAAGCATTATAGCGATCATGATGGCGTGACCAACGCATTGCGCAGCCTGCAGGCGGGCGATGAATTGCTGATCGGCGAGCCGTGGGGCACGATTGAATATAAGGGGCCGGGCACATTTATTGCCGGGGGTGCTGGCGTAACGCCGTTCATTGCGATTTTGCGCAGCCTTGAAGCGCAGGGCAAAATTGCCGGGCACCGGCTGATCTTTGCCAATAAAACCGAAGCGGACATTATCCACCGCGCTGAATTCGACGCCATGGCGGGGCTGGAAACGGTCTATGTCCTCAGCAATGAGGAAAAGGACGGTTTTGAACACGGCCATGTCGACAAGGACCTGCTGAAACGCCATATCGACGATCTGTCGCAGCAAATTTATCTGTGCGGCCCAAGGCCGATGCAGACAGCCGTAAAAAGCGATTTGAACGATTTGGGGGCCGATCCGGATGCCCTTGTATTCGAGAAATAATCCGCTGGCCGGTCTTTAGAACCTGTCTGACCCGGCGTCTTTTCCAAATCTCTCCAACCCAAGACCAAATAAACCCGAAACGAGGAGTTTTCCCGTGCAGAGTACCCATTCCAACGTTAAACACGCAGCATTGTTCGAAACCGGCAAGGCCGGTGGCATTGTAGCCGATAACCGCATCATCATGGCACCGCTGACACGCTCGCGGGCGCAACAGCCAGGCGATGTGCCCAATGCGTTGAACGCCACCTATTACGGCCAGCGCGCCAGTGCCGGTTTCATCATCACCGAGGCCACGCAGATTTCCCGCGAGGGCAAGGGCTATGCCTGGACCCCCGGCATCTACACGCCGGAACAGGTTGTCGGCTGGAAACTGGTCACCAATGAGGTGCACAACAATGGCGGCAAGATTGTCCTGCAGCTCTGGCATGTCGGGCGCATTTCGCATCCGGTGTTTCAGAAGGATGAAGGCAAGCCGGTTGCGCCAAGCGCGATCAGGCCGGATGGTGAGGCCTTTGTCGCCGACTATCACCCGGACGGGCCGGTGGTGCCGTTTGTCGAGCCGCGCGCGCTTGAGACCAGCGAGATCCCGCGCCTGCTGCAGGATTATGTCCATGCTGCGCGATGCGCCAAGGATGCCGGATTTGACGGGGTCGAGATTCATGCGGCCAATGGCTATCTGCTCGACCAGTTTCTGCAATCCTCGACCAATCAGCGCGATGATGCCTATGGCGGCAGCACGGAAAACCGGATGCGGCTGCTCGGCGAAGTAGTCGATGCGGTGCTGAGTGTGTGGCCTGCCGACAAGGTTGGCGTGCGCCTGTCGCCGCTGGGCGGCATGAATGATGTTTCAGACGACAACCCAGCCGAGCTGTTCGCGGCGGTGGCAAGCAACCTCTCCCGTCGCGGCCTTGCCTATCTGCACATCGTGCGGGCCACCCATCAAGTGGATGGCAAAGAGCAGGTGCGCGATGAATCGGTTCAGATCATCGCCGATATGCAAAAGGCATTTGACGGCGCGATGCTGGTCTGTGGCGGATTTTCACCGCAAGAAGCCGCCAGCTGGGTGGCAGATCAGAAATGCGATTTCGCGGTGTTCGGCAAGCTGTTTCTGGCCAACCCGGATCTGCCGAAGCGTATTTCCCAGGACGGGCCCTATAACACGGTAAGGCCGAGCACATTCTATGGCGGCGGCTCTGAGGGCTATACGGATTATCCCAAGCTCTCCGACGAAGAGCGGCGCAAGGCCGCCTGAGCCGGAACCTATCCGATGCAAAAAGCCCGGTGCAAGCCGGGCTTTTTGTTGAAGTCTGAACAATTATAGCCACTTAGATTGTTTCCCGGAGAGTTTGATTCAACTCTTCGGCCAGAGCCCGGCCTCGTCGAAAAATGCCTTGATCATGTCCGATAGTATGTCCGGCTGCTCGATGCAGGGCAGATGTCCGGCATCCTTGATAATCTCGAAGCGCGAATCCGGAATGAGTTTCGACAGCTCGGCCACCAGTGCCGGCGGGGTGGCGTCGTCCTGATCGCCGACAACACACAAGGTCGGGATCTTGATGGCGGCGCAGCTTTCGGTGAAATCGGCATCGCGGATGGCGGCGCAGCTGGCGGCATAGCCGGCGTCCGGCTGGCGCGACAGCATGGTGCGGTAGCCTTGATAGGCGCTTGGATGCGCGTGCGGAAATTCCCTGGTGAACCAGCGCTGCATGATGCCATCGGCCAGGCTTTCAATGCCGCCTTGCGCCACCGCGTCAATGCGCCCGTTCCAGAGCTGCTCATCGCCAATCCTGTGGGCGGTGTCGCACAGCACCATGGCACGCACCAGATCAGGGCGTTTGGCATAGAGCCCCTGGGCGATCAGCCCGCCAATGGAGAGACCGACGACAATCGCGCCGGTCTGTTTCAGATGATCCAGCAGCGCTTCCAGATCGGCGATATGATCGTCGATCGTATAGGGCGTTTCGCCCAGATCGGACAGGCCGTGGCCGCGCTTGTCATAGGTCAGAATGGCGCATTCGCCGATGAAGCGGACAATGACATCGCGCCAGATGCGAAAATCCGTACCCAGCGAGTTGGCAAACACCAGAAGCGGCGATCCTTCCGGTGCGCCGACCACCTGATAATGAAGATTGACGCCGTTTACTGTGGAAAACTGCATGCCTGCCCTGCCCGGATTTGTTGCCACCGGACCATAAGACCGCCAGCAAAACTCTGTTATAGGCGGACGCGGTTCAGTGCGCCAGAAGAAGCGGCCGGTCCGCCGATTTCAGCATGTTGGATGTGGTGCTGCCCAAAAACCAGTCCTGCAGTCTGGAATGGCCATAACCGCCCATGACGATCAGTTCGGCATCCATATCCGTGGCATGGCGGATCAGCGTTTCAGCGTCGTTCCTGCCCTCCGTGGCCAGCGGCACAACGGTCACCGGGACGGAATGGCGTGCCAGATAGGCTGCCAGTTCGGAGCCCGGCTCATCGCCAAAGCGCTCGGTGGCGCTGTGCGGATCGGCCATGGCAATATGAACATCATCCGCATTGGCCAGCAGTTTCAGCGCATGCCGCACGGCAATGGCGGCCTGCACGCCGCCGTCCCAGGCCAGCATCACGCGTTTCAGATCGTTGAGCGGACAAGCGCGGTTATTCATGATCAGAACCGGCCGCCCGGTATCATAAAGCGCACCGCGCAAGGCCTGTTCCCAGACCAGGCTGTCAGACTGATAGGCTCCGGTGAAGACACACAGATCGCAATAGCGGACACGTCGGCTGATATCGCGCGCCAGCGTGCCGGACTGGCTGTATTCCTGGCCGACATCGAACGACACCGCATCGGCGGGCTGATGTTTTGAAATCCACTTTTCCAGGGCTTCGACCTTTTCCGTCAGATCATCGGACAGGCGGGTAAATTCGGCGCCCCATATCTCAAATGCCCCGGCGCCATAGCCGGAGGACATCGGTGGCTGCGGTGTCAGACCCACAACCACGACACTCAAATGGGCGTTCAGATCGCGACACAATGTGAGCGCCGGAGCGATTGCATCATTGTCGTCATCCATATTGTGCAGCGCGATGATGGTTCTGTATGACATGGTGTTTCCCCTTTTTACTCGGGCTTGAGGGCGGTCATGCTTTTGCGGCGGCGCAGCTGTGGCACAGCGCTGCGGTGGGAACAACTTCAAGGCGCTCGGGCGAAATCGGCTCGCCGCATTCCACGCAAATGCCGTAAGTGCCGTTTTTGATCCGCGCCAGGGCCGCCTCGATGGCTTTCAGTTCCTGCAGTCCGGACTGTCCCAGAGATTCCAGAACTTCATCGTCCTCGCGTTCCACGGAGCGTTCTTCGATATCCGCATTCATTGGCTGCTCGAGATCGCGCTCAATGGACTGCAACCGCTTGTTCAGTTCGTCCCGCCGTGTCAGCAGGCGCGTTTCATATGCTTGTGTTTGCATGATTTACCCTTGGTTAGTTACCGATCGACAAGGACCGGACATTTGGCGTGACGCACCACACTGGACGCTGTCGAGCCGAGAAAATAATCCGCCAGACCCGGCCGGTGCGATGCGATAATGACGAGATTGACGCCGAGTTCCTCGGCGGTTGCGACGATAACGCCAGCCGGCGAGCCGCGCCTGACTTCGCGTTCGATGGTCCGGGTGCTTCCGGCTACGGCCTCTTGCAGCGCAAGCGCAGCGTTTTTCTGCAGCTCTCCAAGCATATCCCCCGGCAATTCCGCCGCGACATAGGCGGGCACATCCTCAACCACATTCAAAGCAATAATCGTGCCGCCCGGATCGAGCAGCTGTTCGGCAATTTTGATGGAATCCTTGCCGCGCTCGGCATGGCTGAGATCAATTGGAACCAGAATCCTGTTGTACATAACCCACTCCTTTTCGCTGTCACATACATAGGCACGTTGCAGGAATGCCGGATTTGACCTGCATCAAACCCGGACAGCTTTGTGCGGACCGTTTCCCGGCTGAATTGAGCCGGAACCAATCCAGGGTTTGAACCCTAAAGTCCGTTGACCGGCACTTTCAGTGTCGGATTACCATCCTTGTCCCTGGGCAGATGCCCGGCGCGCATATTGACCTGCAGCGAGGGAATGATGAGTTTCGGCATCGCCAATGTCGCATCGCGCTCCTCGCGCACCCGAACGAAAGTTTCTTCATCAACGCTGTCATTGACATGAATATTGTGCTGCCGCTCTGCGCCAACCGTGGTTTCCCAGCTTATGTCGCGGCCATTGGGGCCATAATCATGGCAGATGAACAGCCGCATCGCTTCGGGCAGAGACAGGACCCGCCGGATTGAATGAAACAGCTTGCGGGCATCGCCGCCGGGGAAATCCGCCCGCGCCGAGCCGCCATCCGGCATGAACAAGGTATCGCCGACAAAGGCGGCGTTGCCCATGACAATGGTGATGCAGGCCGGAGTGTGGCCAGGAGTGCTCATGATATGCGCCGTCATGCTGCCGATGGTGAGTGTGTCGCCATCTTCAAACAGGCGGTCAAACTGCGAGCCGTCGCGCTGAAACTCGGTACCTTCATTGAAGATCTTGCCGAAGGTATCCTGCACTTCGATGATGCGGGCGCCGATGCCCAGCTTGCCGCCAAGCTGCTGCTGAATATAGGGCGCACCGGAAAGATGATCGGCATGAACATGGGTTTCCAGAATCCATTCCAGCGAGAGATCATTGTCGCGGATATAGGCGATCAGCTCATCAGCGCTTTCCGACGAAATCCGGCCGGCCGAATAATCAATATCCATCACACTGTCGATGATGGCGCAGGCCTTGCCGGCCGGGTCCCTGACGACATAGGAAATCGTGTTGGTGGCCTCGTCAAAAAATCCCTCGACCGCCGGTTTCGTCGACAGATCGGGTGTGAACGGGATCGATTGATTTTCGAAATCACTCATAATGTTCTGCCCTGATTGCGGCTGTTCTGCCTGTCATTCCGGCTGATGGCTTGATAACCGGTCCGCACAGACATCAGCTTCGCATGTCTTGTTGTCACTGCACTTTATGTTGGATTTCAGGCGCTTGAGCCTGAACCGCATCGTGTTGCGAATGGTAGCACGGTTCCGGGGCCAGAAAAACTAATTTGGCAGCTCTGTCGCGTGGCTCAAGATTTGTGAACCCGTGCCTAAACGCCAAGGAAGCGCTGTTGCAGACCGGCAGTCAGGCCGGTGGCGGGTCCGGACCAGACCGACCGGCCTTTTTCCAGGATCGTGCAGTGCCCGGCTATCTGCATCACTTCGTTGAGCGATTTGTCGACCAGCAGGATGGCCTGGCCACGGTCGCGGAGTGTTTTCAAAGCCGTCCAGATATGCGCGCGCACCACCGGCGCCAGACCTTCGGTGGCTTCGTCCAGAACCAGCAGTTTCGGATTTGTCATCAGCGCGCGTCCGATTGCCAGCATCTGCTGCTCGCCGCCCGACAGCGTGTCGGCCATCTGCCGCGCACGCTGGTCCAGGATCGGGAACAGTTCATGGATATCGGCCAGCGTCCATGGGCCAGGCCGGGCGGCGACAAGCAGATTTTCCACAACCGACAGATTGGCAAAACAGCGCCGACCTTCCGGCACCAACCCCAGGCCGAGCCGGGCGCATTTATAGGCAGCCAGCGCGCTGATATTTGTTCCGGCAAAGCCGACCGAGCCGGCCGTCACCGGGTTAAGACCGCAAATGGCGCGGATGGTGGTGGATTTTCCCATACCGTTGCGGCCCATCAGCGCCACCACCTGGCCCTCGTCGACACTCAGATCAACACCGAACAGGACCTGCGTCGCGCCGTAACTGCTGGTCAGATTTCTGACCTCAAGCAACATCGCCAGCGCCCCCCAGATAGGCTTCCTGAACCAGTTTTGAATTGCGGATATCCGCCGGGGTTCCGCTGGCGATGATGCGGCCATAGACCAGTACCGAGATCTCGTCCGCCAGCCGGAAAACCGCATCCATATCATGTTCGACGAGAAGAATCGGCACCGTCTGCTTGAGCTGGTCCAGAAACAGGGTCATCGAATTTGTGCCCTCCGGCCCCAGTCCTGCCATCGGCTCATCCAGCACAAGAAGCTTGGGCTTGAGCGCCAGAGCGCAGGCAAACTCCAATTGCCGCCGTTCGCCATGGGACAGTTCCATGGCGCGGATTTCGGCGCGCTCGGCCAGCCCGACCTTGCGCAGAGCATCTTCTGCCGCCACGCGTAACGCCTGATCCTTCCAGACATTGGCGAAAAAGCGGAAGCTGCCGCCCTGCCTTGCCTGCACCGCCAGCATGACATTGCGCCGCGCCGACCATTCCAGCAACAGGTTCGAGACCTGAAAACTGCGGCCCAGCCCGAGATGAACCCGGCGCTCGGAAGACAGATCGGTGACATCCTTGCCATTGAGGAATATGCGCCCTTCATCGGGTGCGAGAAAACCGGAAATCTGGCCGATCAGGGTTGATTTTCCAGCGCCGTTAGGGCCGATCAGCGCATGGAGTTTTCCCGGCAGCACGCTCAGTGAGACATCATCGCTGGCCTGCACCGCGCCAAAGCGTTTCGACAGATGACGGATCGACAGAACAGGATCAACGATGTCAGTCATGCCGCGTCCTGCCGCCGATCAACCCCATGATGCCGCCACTGGCAAACAACACAGTCGCCAGCAGAATGAGGCCGAGAAAGAACTGCCAGCGGTCGGTCAGAGCGCCCAGATACGTCTCCAGCAGGACAAACACAATGGCACCGATCAGCGGCCCGGTAAGGCGCCCGACACCACCGAGTATGACAAAGATGATCAACTCGCCCGACATCTGCCAGCTCAGAGATGTGGGGCTGACAAAGCCGTTCAACTCGCCAAACAGGGCACCGGCCAGCCCGACAATCATGGCGGATATGACAAAAGCGGTGAGTTTCACCGGAACCGGCGCAATACCGATGCTGGACAGACGCACCGCATTCATGCGCGCACCCTGCAGGGCAGCGCCGAAACGGGCATTGATGAAACGCCAGCACAGCAGCAGCACCAGCAGCAGAACGCTGTAACACAGCAGAAAGAACGAAAACGCGCTGTCGGTGGCAATGCCGGGAAATTCGTTGCGCAGATAGATCGAAAGCCCGTCCTCGCCGCCATAAGCGGGCCAGGAAATGGCGAAATAATACAGCATCTGGGCAAAGGCCAGTGTGATCATGATGAAATAAACGCCGGATGTGCGCAGCGAAATCAGCCCGATCAGCCATGCCAGAAGGCCAGCCAGCACCAACGTAATCAGCCAGACAAGCGGCATCTGATTGGTGCCGCCAATGGCAAATGGCACGCTGGCAAACAGGCTTTCATCGAATGAATGAAAAGCGGCAATGCCGGCGACATAGGCCCCGAGGCCAAAAAACGCTGCGTGGCCGAAACTGACCATCCCGCCATAGCCCAGCGCAAAATTCAGACCGATTCCGGCCAGACCGAGAACACTCATCCGGGTCAGCAGATTGACGATATAACTCTCGCCGGACAGGTGGGCGATGAGGGCGGCCAGCGGCAACAGCGCCAGGACCGCCAGGCTGACCCAGCCTTCGCGCGAGATCTCAGACATGACTTGTGCCAGTGGCTGGAAACAGCCCCCGGGGGCGGATTGCCAGCACAATCGCCATCACCACATAAATCGCCATTGATGCCAGTGCCGAGCCGATTGTCGCGGCCTGGGAACTGTCCATGAACAGTTGAAACAGCGCCGGCAGGAAGGCGCGGCCCAAAGTGTCGACGAGACCAACCAGAACAGCGCCGATCAGCGCGCCCTTGATGGAGCCGATGCCGCCGATGACAATGACGACAAAAGCCAGGATCAACACTGGCTCACCCATGCCGACCTGAACCGATGACAGCGCGCCGACCATCGATCCGGCCAGCCCGGCAAGCGCTGCACCAAGGGCAAATACCGCCGTATAGACGAGGCGGATATTGACGCCGAGCGCTGCAATCATTTCGCGGTCCGACTCGCCGGCCCGGATACGCATGCCGAGCCGGGTTCTGGCGATCAGCCAGTACAGAGCGGCCGCAACCAGCAGGCCAACACCAATAATCAACAGCCGGTATTTCGAGTAGGTCAATCCACCGACCAGTTCGACTGTGCCGGAAAAACCGGCCGGCACATCGAGAAACAGCGGCACATCGCCAAACAGCCAGCGTGTGCCTTCCGAGGCGATCAGGATCAGCGCGAAAGTGGCCAGCACCTGATCTAGATGGTCGCGGCTGTAGAGCCGCTGCATCACGACGACTTCCAGAACCGCGCCTGCAACCGCGGCACCTGCCATGCCAGCGATCAGACCGAGCCAGAACGAGCCGGTTTCAACCGAAACGAAAGCACAGAAAAAAGCTCCGATCATGTAAAGCGAGCCGTGGGCCAGATTGATCAGACCCATGACGCCGAATACCAGCGTCAGGCCGGCCGCCATCAAAAACAATGTGACGCCCAGTTGCAGCCCGTTCAGAACCTGCTCTGCAATCAATAAGGTCGACATTCAGGCCTTTCCAGACTCGTAGAAAACCCGGCTTCAGCACACAGGTCTGAAGCCGGGCCGGATCGTGACTTGCAGATTACATCTTGCAGTCGGCCGCGTAGGCGTCCTGATGATCTTCCAGACCGATTGAAACGATCTTGTTGGTCAGAATATCGCCTTCCTTTACGACTTCGCGAACATAGATATTCTGAATCGGGTGCTGATTGGGTCCAAACCGGAAATCACCCCGAACCGACTGAAAATCAGCCGCACGCAGCGCCTCACGGAAGGCCGCCTTGTTTGACACATCCGCCTTCGCGGCGGCAGACAGGATCAGATTTGCCGTGTCAAAACCCTGACTGGCATAAAGCGATGGCAGACGGCCATATTCTTCCTGAAAGGCGGCGACAAAAGCCTTGTTGGCCGGGTTCGGCAGATCTTTTGACCATTGCGAGGAATTCTTGACCCCCAGCGCTGCATCGCCAACTGCGGCGAGAATGCCCTGATCAAATGAGAATGCCGGGCCAAGCACCGGAATGCCGACTTCGGACTGGGCATATTGCTTCATGAAGGCAATGCCCATGCCGCCGGGCAGAAAGAAGAAAACGCTGTCGGCCCCGGAGTTCTTGATCTGGGCAATTTCCGCAGCATAATCGGTCTGGCCGAGTTTGGTGTAAACCTCGCCGGTCAGTTCACTCTTGTAAAAGCGTTTGTAGCCGGTCAGTGCATCCTTGCCCGCCGGATAGTTCGGAGCGATGATAAAACTCTTCGTATAGCCAGCGTCATTGGCATAATTGCCCATCGCTTCGTGCAGATTGTCATTCTGCCATGCCGCATTGAAATAATTTTCATTGCAGCCCTTGCCTGCCAGTGCCGAAGGACCGGCATTGGGGCTGATATAGAAGGTGCCGCCACGCACTGCCTTGGGAACAACGGCCATTGCAAGGTTTGACCAGATGATACCGGTGAGCACATCGACCTTGTCGCTGGAGATGAATTTGTCGGCAATCTTCACCGCGTTTTCGGGCTTGCGCGCATCATCTTCGATGAGCAGGTCGATCTGCTGATCCCCGGCCATCTTCAGGGCCAGTTGAAAACCGTCGCGCACATCAATCCCCAGGCTGGCACCGCCGCCGGACAGGGTGGTGATCATGCCGACCTTGAGTTCCGCCGCAGCGGGCGAGACCCAGGCTGCGGAAAAAGCTGCCAGGGACAAAGCAGTGGTCGCTGCCAAAAAAGTTTTCTTCATAAAAATCTCCCGGTTGCACAAGGGGCTGTCCCCTTTGATTGTTTTGTCGCTGTGCTTGTTGTAAACGGCTCGCATGCCATTCAGCAAGCATCTCCTGACTGGTGACCGAGAGTAAGGATCAATATGCCCAAATTCGCTGCCAATCTGAACTGGCTTTTCACCGACCTGCCCATGCTTGAGCGGTTTGATGCTGCCAGCAGCGCCGGCTTTAAAGCTGTCGAATATATGTTCCCGTATGATTATGATATCAATCACTTGGCGAAAAAGCTTGAGGATTTGAATCTGAGTCAGGTTCTGCACAATATGCCGCCGGGTGATTGGGCCGCAGGTGACCGGGGGCTTGGCTGCCTGCCGGACCGCGTTGATGAGTTCCGCAAATCCGTCGGCATCGCCATCAACGCCGCCAAGGCGCTGAATTGCCCGACGGTGAACTGCCTGTCGGGGATCGCACCTGCCGGTATTGACCTGGCGTTACTGGAGCAGACCTTTGTGGAAAATCTGCGCTATGCGGCCAGCGAATTTGCTAAAAACGACATTCATCTGGTTATCGAAGCGATCAACACACGCGACATGCCCGGCTTCTATCTGACCACCTCCGCACAGGCATTCGACATTATCGAAAAGGTCGGATCCGATAATCTGACGCTGCAATATGACATCTATCATATGCAGGTCATGGAGGGGGATCTGGCCAACACGCTGAGCGAAAATCTCCACCGTATCGGACATCTGCAACTTGCCGATAATCCGGGCCGCCATGAGCCAGGCAGCGGAGAGATCAATTATCCGTTCCTGTTCCGGCACATTGACAAAATCGGCTACAAGGGCTGGATCGGCTGCGAATACAAGCCTGCGGGTGACACGCTGGCCGGACTGGGCTGGATGAAAATTTGACCTGACTGTTGCCCGAGCCGTAATCAACCGGCTCGTCCTGCATTTCCAGATGCAGCCGGTTTCCGGTGCAGGGATTGTCACGCGCCACCGCTTCGTTCAATTCGGCACCAGGACCGGGTTCTGCAGACGGGATGATATGCCCGTCTTCGACCCGGATCGGGTTTGCCAGAAGCGCGGCATGAAAACCGCCGTAAGTCTGAATTGCCTCAATGATGAGAAAAATCGGCAGGGTGACGGCACTAGCCAATCCGGCTATCTTTCGATTTCGGTCCAGGCCGAATCCGCCTCGCTTGATTGCACGCAGGCGACAATGAAGGCAACGCCTTCCACGCCGTCATTGACGGTTGGAAAATGAACCGCTTTATCCGGCGTCTGGCCATTGCGAAAAGCGACAATCGCGGCGGCGGCCTCGCTGTAGATATTGGCAAACCCTTCCAGATAACCTTCAGGATGTCCCGGCGGCACGCGGCTCATGCGTTCCGCTTCCGGCCCAAGGCCCGGTCCGCCGCGCGTCAGGATGCATGGCGGTTTGCCAAACGGTGTGTGCACCAACCGATTCGGATTTTCCTGTTCCCATGACAGACCGCCCTTGGTGCCGTAAATCCGCAGTTTCAGTCCGTTTTCATTGCCAGGAGCAACCTGGCTTGCCCAGATCATGCCTTTTGCGCCATCTTCATAGCGCAGCATCACATGAACATTATCGTCGAGATCGCGGCCAGAAACAAAGCTGGTGAGATCCGCTGCGACCTTTTCCGCTTTCAGGCCGGACACGTAGCCGGCCAGATGAAACGCATGGGTGCCGATATCACCGACACAGCCGCCAATGCCCGATTGGGCGGGATCGGTCCGCCATGCCGCCTGCTTCTGGCCGGTTCCTTCAATCGCGTCGGTCAGCCAGTCCTGGGGATATTCCGCCTGAATGACCTGGATTTTCCCCAGATCCCCATTGGAGACCATGGCTTTGGCATGCCGGATCAGCGGATAGCCGGAATAATTATGGGTCAGGACAAACAGCCTGCCACTGGTTTCCACCAGTTTGACCAGTTCTCTGGCATCTTCAATGCTAGTGGTCATCGGCTTGTCGCAGATGACATGAATGCCAGCCTCCAGAAACGCTTTGGCCACCGGAAAATGCATGTTGTTCGGCGTCACGATCGCAACCGCTTCGATGCCGTTTTCGCGTGCCGCTTCCGCTTTCGCCATCTCGGTAAAATCACCATAGGCACGATCAGGGCTGACGCCCAGTTCCTCAGCCGAATCCTTGGATTTTTCGGCTGTCGATGAAAATGCGCCAGCGACCAGTTCAAAGTGATTATCCATGCGCGCAGCGATCCGGTGAACGCCGCCGATAAAGGCACCCTGCCCGCCACCGACCATGCCGTATTTGATCTTGTTCATAAGGCTCTCTTACACGTATCGGTTGACGATATTCTCCAGATATTCCTGGCGACCGGACTTTGGCTCCGGGTTGATGCCGGCAGAATGCACCCACTGGGCAATGTCTTCAAGCTTGTAGGTTCCATCCAGCATGTTCTGCGCTTCAGGATGGTTCCAGCCGGCATAGCGGTCCTCCACAAAGCCGTCCAAAACGCCCTCTTCGAGCATCACTGCCGCCGCTTTCAACGACCGCGCCAGAACGTCAATGCCGCCAATATGCGAGACAATCAGATCTGCCGGATCCAGCGACTGGCGGCGCAGCTTGCTGTCAAAGTTGAAGCCGCCATTGGTCAGGCCACCGCCTTTCAGAATGTAATACAGCGCCAGCGCCATTTCCGGCACATTATTGGGGAACTGATCGGTATCCCAGCCGGACTGATAATCATTGCGGTTGGCATCCACCGAGCCGAAAATCCCCAGTGCCATCGCGGTGCAGATTTCATGCTCGAAGGAATGGTTGGCGAGAACCGAGTGGCCAACCTCGATATTGACCTGGACTTCGTTTTCCAGACCATGTGCCTGCAACAGTCCGTAAACCGTGGCCACATCAAAATCATATTGATGTTTGGTCGGCTCCTGCGGCTTCGGTTCAATCAGGATGGCGCCCTTGAAACCGATTTTGTGTTTGTAATCAACGACCATGCTGAGAAAGCGGCCAAGTTGATTCAACTCCCGTTTCATATCGGTGTTGAGCAGCGTCTCATAGCCTTCGCGGCCGCCCCACAACACATAATTCTGTCCGCCGAGCTGATGCGTCACATCCATGGCGTGTTTGACCTGTGCCGCCGCATAGCCGAATACAGCGGGGTCCGGGTTGGTCGCGCCACCGGACATGAAGCGCTTGTTGGAAAACAGATTTGCCGTGCCCCACAACAGGCGGGTCTTCGAGGTTTCCATTTTCGCTGCAAAAATGTCGGCGATGGCGCTGACATTGCTGTTGCTCTGTTCCAGCGTATCGCCTTCCGGCGCGATATCGCGATCGTGGAAGCAGAAAAACGGCGCACCGAGAATATCGAACATTTCAAACGCCACATCGGCTTTCAGCCGTGCGGCATCCATGCTCTCGCCAAACCACGGGCGATCAAAAGTCTGCCCGCCGAACGGATCTCCGCCCGGCCAGCAGAAGCTGTGCCAATAGGCAATTGCCACGCGCAAATGATCTTCCATGGATTTGCCCATGACCATTTCACCGGGGTTGTAATGACGGTAGGCGAATTCGTTTTCGCTGTCCGGCCCCTCATACTGAACCGGCGCAATGTCGCCGAAAAAACCTGTACTCATGTGTTGTTCCTCACGCGTTTAGCAATGGTTTGAGCGCTGGATAAAGCGCGCGGTAACTTTGGTATTTGTCCTGATAGGCATTTGTCAGGCGCGCATCCGGCGAGATCGTTTCGACAATCCGTGGCTGGCTACAAACCTGGGCCGGGTCTGCGCCGGTTGCTGCCATCAGTCCGAGCCGCGCAGCACCGAAGCCGCCACCGAAATCACCGGCTTCCGGAAGATGCAGTTCTATGTTCAAGGCTGTCGCCAAAATTTCCAGAAGAGCTTTGCTGCGCGCGCCGCCACCGGCGACAAGAGCGCTGTCAATACGGGAGCCCGCATCGGACAGGACACGCAGACTGTCGCAGAAGGCAAAAGCGATTCCTTCCAGCACCATCTGTGTCAGAACTTTCTTGTCGGTGCTGTGATCCAGCCCGATAAAGGCACCGCGGGCAGAGGCATCATTATGCGGCGTGCGCTCCCCGGAGAGATAGGGCAGGAACAATCCCCGCGCCGGGCCGCGCAAGGGTCCCTCCAGCGCTGCCGTCAGGTCCGGTGCCGGTGTTCCCGTGGTCAAGGAGAGCCATGTGAGACTGTCCATGGCCGACAGGATGACGCCCATCTGATGCCAGGTATCAGGGATTGCATGGCAGAAGGCATGCACCGCGCCTTCCGTGTTCGGTGAGAACCTGTCATTGCTGACAAAGACCACACCGGACGTGCCCAGAGAGACAAAGGCCGAGCCGGGCACAACGGTGCCAAGACCGCAAGCCGATGCGGCATTGTCGCCACCGCCGCCGGCGACCGCAATTGTTCCGTTCAGTCCCCACTCATCGCGCAGTTCTTGGCGCAGATGGCCGGAATTCTCGCTGCCCTCCACCAGCCGTGGCATGTGGTCCATGGTCAGCCCGGTCGCTTCCACCAGATCAACGGACCAGTCGCGTTTTGCCACGTCCAGCCAGGCGGTGCCGGAGGCATCGGACATTTCAGAGGCAAATTCGCCGGTCAGCCACAACCGCACATAATCCTTGGGCAGCAGCACTTTGTGAATGGCTTCAAATATCTTCGGCTCATGTTTGGCAACCCAGGCCAGTTTGGGGGCGGTAAAGCCAGCCATGACGATGTTTCCGGCAATGCCGCGAAAATCCGCTTTGGCTTCAAGTTCAACACATTCCTGCGCCGAGCGTCCGTCATTCCACAGGATGCAGGGCCGCAAAGGCCTGTGATCGGAGCCAATCAGCGTCGCGCCATGCATATGGCCAGACAGGCCGATTCCGAGCAGCCGTGACAGCGCTTCCGGCCGGGCAGCCTTGACCTTTGCCACGGCCTGCCGCGTTGCCGTAATCCAGCTGTCCGGGTCCTGCTCTGACCAGCCGGGCTGCGGGCGGGAGACTTCCATCGGTGCGGTTTCGCTGGCAAGAATCGACTGGTCGGCAGCGATCAGCACCGCCTTGACAGCCGAAGTGCCGATATCAAGACCAAGGTAGGTCGGTGCAATGCCCGCACCCGGCTCATTCTTTGGGCCTTCCAGCATGTGCGGCACCTCCCCTCAAAGTTTTCGGCCAACAGCGTATGTGCGAGGCACGCCAAGATCAACTCTCGACAGCGCGCCCGACTTGATGGGTTTCCATCAATCCGTGCATCAGTGCCGGTCAGACCGGATCGATCAGAATAACCCGCAGATCATTGACATTTGTCCGGGTTGGCCCGGTCATCACCAGGCGGTCCAGAGCCTCAAAGAAGCTGTAACTGTCAAAGCCGGTCATATCCTCAACCGCACGCCGGCCGGCCGCCTGCCCCAGAGCGATATCGCCGGGAAGATAAACCGCCCCCGCATTGTCCTGTGTCCCGTCAATGCCGTCAGTGTCGCAGGCCAGCGCCGACACACCTGTCATGTCATTGGCGGCCATGGCAAAACTCAGCAGGAAGGCCGTATTGCGCCCGCCCCGTCCCGCAGGCCCGTTGACGGAAACCGTGGTTTCACCACCGGAAATCAGCGCCACCGGCGGCGCAACGGGCTGCTGGTAGGTGCGCACCTGTTTTGCAATTCCCGCCATCACAAGGCCGACGTCCTTCGCTTCACCCTCGATGGCATCGCCAAGAATGACAGGTGTATAGCCAGACTGCCTTGCAACATCAGCAGAAGCTTCGAGCGAAGCCTGGGGTTTGGCAACCAGAATGGCCTCGGCAGCGGCAAAACAGGCGGCAGAAGGGTCTGGCGATTCAGCCCTTTTTGAGCGCAGAAATGCTTTGACGTTTTCTGGCAGATCGATCTTGTAGCGTGCCAGAATAGCCAAGGCGTCGGCTGCGGTTGATGGATCAGCAATGGTCGGGCCTGAAGCAATGGTGCCGAAATCATCGCCCGGCACATCAGAAATGCCCAGTGTGACCAATCGGGCGGGATAGGCAGCCGCTGCCAGCCGGCCGCCTTTGATGGCGGACAGATGCTTGCGGACGACATTCATCTCATGGATGGTCGCGCCGCATTTCAACAGCGCCCTGTTGACGATCTGCTTGTCATCAAGGCTGAGCCCCTCTCCCGGCAGTGGCAGTAGCGCAGAGCCGCCTCCCGAGACCAGAAACAGCACCAGATCGCCTTCATCTGCGGCACTGGCAAGCGCCAGAATCCGCCCGGCGGCAGCCATGCCATTGGCGTCCGGGACCGGGTGACTGGCTTCTACGATTTCGACGTGGCGACAGGCCACCCCGGCGCCATATTGGGTGACGACCAGGCCGTCCGGAATCAGCCCCCAATTGTTGAGGACATGGGTTTCGGCAGCCCGCGCCATTGCGGCGGAGGCTTTGCCGGCCCCCAGGATGATGACCCGGCCGGACGGCTTTTGCGGCATGAAGGGCGGCACCACCAGATCCGGGTTGGCGGCTGCAACCGCTGCATCAAACATTTGTCGCAACAATGTTTCTGCCGGGCTCATGCTGAAGCCTCGCCGTCCACCTGGGGACCCAGCACAATAATGGGTGTGTATTTCCCGACCCGTTCATAGAGGTCGATCACGTCCTGGTTCCACATCCGGATACAGCCACTGGATACGGATTTGCCAATCGAATCCGGCTCAGGCGTGCCGTGAATCCGGTACAGCGTATCGACATCACCTTCAAACAGGTAAAGCGCACGCGCGCCAAGGGGATTGTCGGGCCCGCCTGCCATGCCTTCAGGGCCGTATCGCTGCAACTCCGGCCGGCGTTCGATCATCTCGGCCGGTGGACGCCAGCTTGGCCAGCGGCGCTTTCCGGCAATATAGGCCCGACCGGACCACGCCATCCCGGCTTTACCAACGCCGACGCCATAGCGCATCGCATAATTGTTCTCATGGACGAGATAGAGATAATGATTGGCCGGATCTACCACCACGGTGCCGGGCTTTTCACTCGTCTCGTAGCGCACCACCTGGCGTAAAAGCCGCCTGTCTGCGGTTTTGGCAACGTCCAGAGCCGGTAGCGGAAACTCTTCCTCCGGCCTTGGCCCGTAGGCAGCAGTGTAGAATTCATCATCGAGCAAACCGACATCCAGCCCGTCGGGCGTACACGCTGCCAAAACAACAGCTGCGCTGCCCAGCAGCAGGCTGCGGCGCGACAGGAAAAGGAATGGGGACGGTGGAGCTGAAGTCATCTGATACCTGAAATCTGATCTGCATTCCCGGTTTACGCAAGCCAGAGGGCGGTGACAAGAAAAACAGGTGGCAGTGCCGGTTCAACCGAACATTTTCCGGTGTTTTTCCAGCAGAATTCCGGCGCTGCGCCTGATGCCGGGACCCGGTTTGCGCTAATGGCACTGGACAATCTGAAAAAAATTTGTCCAAATGGTAAAATATTTTGGCAAGGGAGAGCCCAGATGGCAGATCACGCACAGGCACTAGACATCCAGGCACCAGACATCAAAGCCGGGCGGCTTGAGGCTGAGGATTATGTCAAAAACTTCTCGGACGCCTATCCGCTTCTGACGAAGCGGGAGGCTTTCGTTGAGTCAGAGCGCTGCTATTTCTGCTATGACGCGCCGTGCGTCCAGGCCTGTCCGACCTCCATCGATATCCCGCAATTCATTCGTCAGATCGCCACTGATAATCCGGATGGTTCGGCCAAGACTATTTTCGAGCAGAACATTCTCGGCGGCATGTGCGCGCGGGTCTGCCCGACCGAACAATTATGCGAAGAGGTCTGTGTTCGCGAAGTGGCTGAAGGAAAGCCGGTCAAGATCGGCCAACTGCAGCGCTATGCGACCGATCATTACATGGCGCATAAGGAGCAGCCCTTTGAACGGGCGGCCGCCACCGGCAAGAAGGTGGCTGTGGTCGGTGCGGGCCCGGCAGGACTGTCCTGCGCGCACCGCCTCGCCAGCCATGGTCATGATGTCGTACTGTTCGACGCCAGGCAGAAAGCCGGCGGTCTCAATGAATATGGCATCGCCGCTTACAAGACCACGCAGAATTTTGCCCAGAAAGAAGTGGATTTCGTGCTCGGCATTGGCGGCGTCACGCTTGAAACCGGCAAGGCATTGGGTCGCGATTTCTCACTGGCGGATTTGCGCAACGACTATGATGCGGTCTTTCTGGGAGCGGGCCTTGGCGGTGTCAATGCGCTTGGCATTGAGGGTGAAGAGGCTGATGGTGTGATGGATGCGGTCAGCTATATCGCGGATCTGCGCCAGACCGATCAGTTGCAAAATCTGCCCGTCGGCCGCAAGATTGTCGTGATCGGCGGCGGCATGACCGCCACCGACATTGCCAACCAGACCAAACGTCTGGGGGCCGACGAAGTTACAATCGTTTATCGCCGTGGTCATGAGCGCATGAATGCCAGCGCCAAAGAGCAGAAATTTGCCCAGACAACTGGCGTCACCATCCGTACCTATGCGGCTCCGAAAAAATTGGTCGCCAATGGCTCCGTCAGCGCCATTACCTTCGAGACGATGCGCGATGACAATGGCAGGCTGACCGGGACCGGCGAGACTTTCACTCTGGAAGCGGATATGGTGTTCAAGGCAATCGGCCAGACCCTGCAAAATGCGGATTTGAGTTCTGAACTGAACCAGATAGCCCTTGAGAATGGCCGCATCAAGGTCGATGAAAACCGCAAAACCAGCCTGCCCGACGTGTGGGCCGGCGGAGATTGCGTATCCGATGGCAACGATCTGACCGTCATCGCGGTGGAGGACGGCAAGATTGCCGCGGAACACATCAACTCAGTCCTGAAAGCGTAGGGAGACAGACCCATGGCAGATCTTCGCAGCAATTTTGTCGGCATCAAATCCCCGAACCCGTTCTGGCTGGCCTCGGCACCGCCAACCGACAAAGCCTACAATGTGGTGCGGGCCTTCAAGGCCGGCTGGGGTGGCGTCGTCTGGAAAACACTTGGCGAAGACCCTCCCATCGTCAATGTCAATGGTCCGCGCTATGGCGCAATCTGGTCGAATGACCGGCGCCTGATCGGGCTCAACAATATCGAACTGATTACCGACCGGCCGCTGGAGATCAATCTGCGCGAGATCAAGCAGGTGAAACGTGACTGGCCGGACCGGGCCATGGTGGTCTCTCTGATGGTGCCATGTGAAGAGCATTACTGGATCGACATCCTGAAACAGGTCGAAGACACGGAAGCAGACGGTATCGAGCTGAATTTCGGCTGCCCGCACGGCATGTCGGAACGCGGCATGGGAGCCGCCGTCGGCCAGGTTCCCGAATATGTGGAAATGGTGACACGCTGGTGCAAGCAGCACTCGAATATGCCGGTGATTGTGAAGCTGACGCCGAACATCTCGGACATTCGCGGTCCGGCCCGTGCGGCCCACAATGGCGGGGCTGACGCAGTGTCGCTGATCAACACCATAACCTCGATCATGAGCGTCAATCTGGATACCTTTGCGCCGGAGCCGACGATTGACGGCAAAGGAACCCATGGTGGCTATTGCGGCCCTGCGGTCAAACCAATCGCGCTCAACATGGTGTCGAAAATCGCCACCGATCGGGACACACCGGGTTTGCCGATTTCCGGCATTGGCGGCGTCACCACATGGCGTGATGCGGTGGAATTTCTGGCGCTCGGCTGTGGCAATGTTCAGGTCTGCACCGCCGCCATGACCTATGGCTTCAAGATTGTTGAAGACATGATCGACGGCCTGTCCGACTATATGGACGAGAAAGGCTTCTCCGATGTTTCGGAGATTGTCGGCAAGGCCGTGCCAAATGTCACGGATTGGCAGTATCTCAATCTCAACTACATTACCAAGGCGGTCATCAATCAGGATCTGTGTATCAAATGCGGCCGCTGCCATATTGCCTGTGAAGACACGTCACATCAGGCCATTACTTCCATGCTGGACGGCGAGCGGCACTTTGAAGTGATCGACGAAGAATGCGTCGGCTGCAATCTGTGCGTCAATGTCTGTCCCGTTGAGGACTGCATCACCATGGAGGAAATGACGACGGGCGTTGATCCACGCACCAACACGCCAATTTCTTCGGAATATGCCAATTGGACTGAACATGTGAACAATCCCTCGTCACCGAATTTCATCCCGGCAAAGGCGGTTGAACCGGCGGAATAGCGCGATGGCAAAGCAGCGTGTCACCGGCAGTCTGAACTTCCGCAGCGGCTAAACCCTATCAGTTGAACAACCGGCCGGTATCGGTTTCCAGAAACCTGTCCAGCGGAATATCTTCCTGCTTGAGGAAGCCGTTTTGCGGCAGACTGCCATTGCGCACCATTTCAATGACCGCAACAACCGACGCGGATGTTGTCCAGGCAATCGCAGTGCGCGGTTTTCCGCCGATTTCGATGGGCCGGTAGGTGCGGACAAACTCGGAGCGCCGGAGCGCGCCGGAAACCAGGCCCTCAGCGGCGACATGCACATAGACCACATCCTGATCGACCGGCGGTTTCGCGTTGGTCAGAATCTCGCCGGCAATATCGCGGCGCTCGCGCATCAGCAATTCATGAAAGAAGAAATTCATCAATTGCACATGGCCCGGATAGCGCATCGATTTATAGTCAAGATTGGCGATGCGGCCATGATAGGTTTCACACATGGTGCCAAGTCCGCCGGAGGTGGTGAACGCCTCCAGCTTGACGCCGTCAATATACAGCGTTTCCAGCCACTCCATCGCCGAAACCAGTTTGCGCTCGCCATCTTCAATGACCTCGCAATCATTGAGATATTCATTGACGACGCCTTCCGGTGACCAGTTGAAGGCATAGCCCATCAGACCTGTGGGGTTTTGCGGCAAGGCCCCGACCCGCATGCGCAGCGAGCGGCACTCATCAAAGCCGGCCACCAGTGAAGCTCCGACAATGCCGACAAAACCCGGCGCGAGGCCGCATTGGGGAGCCATCAGACTGTTGCCCCGGGCACTCAATTCGCGGATGAAACCGGTCGTCGAGACATCTTCCGTCAGATCGAAATAATGAATGCCGGCCTGGTGGGCCGCAGCGGCAACCATCGCATTGAGATGATAGGGCAGACAGGACAACACAGCGTCATGATCGGCGCATAGGCATTTCAAAACCTCCGGAGAGGAAATGTCGTCACTCAAAACCGGAATGTCGTGAAGGGCTTTTGCCGCCTGGTCAAAACCGGTGACCTGCAATCCTGCCTGGCGCAGCAGCACAGCTGCCAGCGAGCCGATCTTGCCAAGACCCAATACTGCAATTGTCTTCATGTCTGGTCCTTGTGTGAACAGTTTCGCAGCAAAACGCCGGGATGTGAAAACGTGCTCCAGTGATACACCGGCTTACGATTTTGGCAACAGCCCCTTCATCAGCACGGTTTCAAGTGTGTCTTCGGCAGCGCGATAGGTTTCATCACGTCCTGCATCGCCCAGAAGCGCGGAAACCTGAACCTCGAAATCGGCATAATGCTGGGTGGCTGCCCAGAGCATGAAAATCAGATGATATGGATCAACCGGGTTGAGTTTTCCGGTCTCGCACCAGTGCCGGATCACCGCCGCCTTTTCTTCGACCAGAGCTTTCAGATGGCCCTTCAGAACATTGGCGAGCAGCGGTGCGCCGTGGAGAATTTCATTGGCATAGAGCCGCGAATCCTCAGGCCGCTGCTTCGACAGCGCCAGTTTGGCGCGCATATAGCTGAGAATCTGGTCTGCCGGATCGCCGTCAGGATCGAGTTGCTCCAACGGTTCCAGCCAGCGCTCCAGAACGAGTTCCAGCACGGCGATGTACAGAACCTTCTTGGATTTGAAATAATACAGCAGATTGGGTTTGGTCATGCCGGCGGCATCGGCAAGCTGATCGACCGTCGCGCCGCGAAAGCCGGTCGAGGCAAAGACGCCCAGCGCCCCGTCAAGAATACGTTCCTGATTGCGGATCTGGATACGGGTCGGCTTGCGGGATTTACTTCTGACCCGCTGGCCCGCTCTGGTTTCACCAAAATCCATATTCGCTCATGCCTGCTTCACTGGAGACGCCGCGTCGATGGTTTTCATGGCATCCTCCTGTTTGCGGAGTTGCCTTTGAAATGACCCGGAGGAAAGGGGTTGTGGGCTTTTCCGTTTGTGTCTAACGTCTCATTTGACCAATTGGTCAGGAATTCTGTTTTCACCTAACGGCGTGGCCGTGCGAATGTCAAATACACTTCCGCCGGCAGTTGTTTTTTGAAGATCGGACTTGTTTTTGAGGAACAATGTCTGCGTGGATGTGAATGGCCGGGAGAGCAACGACATCATGAATATTCAGACGCCAAACAAGAATAACAGCCTTGAAGCCTTCTGGATGCCGTTTACGGCAAACCGGCAGTTCAAGGAAGCCCCGCGCATGTTTGTCGGGGCAAAGGACATGCATTACACCACCGCTGACGGTCGCAGTGTCCTGGATGGCACGGCCGGATTATGGTGCGTCAATGCCGGACACTGCCGCCCCAAAATCACCGAAGCCATTCAGAAGCAGGCTGCCGAGCTGGATTATGCGCCGGCATTTCAGATGGGCCACCCGAAAGCATTCGAGTTGGCCGAGCGGCTTGTCAGCTACATGCCCGATGACATCAATCATGTGCTCTATACCAATTCCGGCTCTGAATCGGTTGAAACCGCACTGAAAGTCGCACTGGCCTATCATCGCACAAAAGGCGATGGTTCGCGGTTCCGGCTGATCGGCCGCGAGCGCGGTTATCATGGTGTCAATTTCGGCGGCATATCTGTGGGCGGTATCGTTTCCAACCGCAAAATGTTCGGCACATTGCTGACCGGTGTCGATCATCTGCCACACACCCATGATATTGCGCACAATGCCTTCACCCGCGGCATTCCCGAACATGGCGCTGATCTGGCCAATGAGCTGGAACGGATATGCACACTTCACGACCCCTCAACGGTTGCTGCGGTGATTGTCGAGCCGGTTGCCGGCTCAACCGGTGTGCTGATTCCGCCGCAAGGCTATCTGCAGCGGCTGCGCGATATATGTGATAAATACGGAATATTGCTGATTTTCGACGAAGTCATCACCGGTTTTGGCCGTCTTGGCTCGCCCTTTGCGGTTCAGCATTTCGGTGTCATTCCGGATATTGTGATTACGGCCAAAGGGCTCACCAATGGTGTTATTCCGATGGGGGCGGTATTTGTCAAAGACCATATTTACGACGCTTTCATGCAAGGCCCGGAACATATGATCGAGTTCTTTCACGGCTACACCTATTCCGGCAATCCGATGGCCTCGGCTGCTGCGCTTGGCGCTCTGGACACCTATGAGGATGAAGGGCTGTTTCAGCGCGGCCAGGAACTTGGCCCCTATTGGGAAGATGCACTGCATTCACTGAAGGGCCTGCCCCATGTCATCGACATCAGGAATATCGGGCTGATCGGCGCCATTGAGCTTGAACCGATTGCAGGCGAGCCGACCAAACGCGCCTTCTCCTGCTTCCTGGAGGCCTATGAGCGCAATCTGCTGATCCGCACCACAGGTGATATCATCGCATTGTCACCACCGCTGATGATTGAAAAAACGCATATTGACGAACTGATCGACACGCTGTCCGGTGTGTTGAAAGACGCAGCTTGAGGAATTTGATGAATGGCACGTGTAGATAATATTATTGGCGGAAAATCCCATGCCAGCCAGAGCGGGCGCACCATGACGCTCTACAATCCGGCGACCGGTGAGCCAAATGGCGAAGTTGGCATGTCAACCGCATCTGAACTCGACATGGCGGTGCAGGCTGCAAAGGCGGCGCTGCCGGCCTGGGCAAATCTGCCGCCGCTGAAACGCGCTGCGGTAATGTTCAAATTCAAATTCCTGGTCGATCAGAATTTGGACCGGATAGCCGACGCAATTTCCGCCGAGCATGGCAAGACCCATGATGATGCGCTTGGGGAAGTGCAGCGCGGACTGGAAGTGGTGGATTTCGCCTGCGGCATCCCGCACCTGCTGAAAGGCGAGTTTTCGCGCAATGTCGGGCCGGCAATCGACAGTTATTCCGACCGCCAGCCGCTGGGCGTCGTGGCCGGAATCACTCCGTTCAACTTTCCGGCAATGGTGCCGCTGTGGATGTATCCGATGGCGATTGCCTGCGGCAATTGCTTCATTCTGAAACCCTCCGAAAAAGATCCCTCTGCCGTCAATCTGGTTGCCGAATTATTCAACGAAGCCGGATTGCCAGCTGGCGTTCTCAACGTAGTGCATGGCGACAAGGAAGTTGTCGACGCGATTCTGACCCATAAGGACATCAAGGCGGTATCCTTTGTCGGATCGACCCCGATTGCAGAATACGTCTACCACACCGGAACCGCCAATAATAAGCGGGTCCAGGCCCTTGGCGGCGCAAAGAACCATATGGTGATCATGCCCGATGCCGATATCGACAAGGCGGTTGATGCGCTGATGGGTGCCGGATACGGATCTGCCGGCGAACGCTGCATGGCAATTTCGGTCGCCGTGCCGGTCGGCGATGCGATTGCCGACAAGCTGGTGGAAGCGCTGAAGCCGCGCATTGAATCGCTGAAAATCGGACCCTCCACCGACGCTCAGGCGGATATGGGACCGTTGGTTACCAAACAGCACAAGGACAAGGTCGTCGGCTATATTGATGCGGGCGAAAAAGAAGGCGCCGAACTGGTGGTCGACGGACGCGGATTGAGCCTGCAGGGCTATGAGAACGGCTACTTCGTTGGCGGCACTCTGTTTGACCGTGTGACCACCGATATGTCGATCTACAAGGAAGAGATTTTCGGCCCGGTTCTGTCGGTCGTCCGCGCCGACAGTTTTGAAACCGCAACGAAAATGGTCAATGATCATGAATTCGGCAATGGCACTGCAATCTTCACCCGCGATGGTGATGCGGCGCGCAGCTTTGCCAACAATATCGAGGTTGGCATGGTCGGCATCAACGTGCCGATTCCTGTTCCCGTCGCCTATCACTCCTTCGGCGGCTGGAAACGGTCTTTGTTCGGCGATCATTCGATATACGGACCGGAAGGCATTCGCTTTTACACCCGGTTGAAAACGGTTACCAGCCGATGGCCCGATGGCATCAAGGATGGTGCGGTGTTTACGTTCCCGACTATGTAAAGTCCGCATTTCGGCAGGTAACACCAGAACAATTGAGGCAGACATGGCAGCACCAAGTGACAATCTGAAGATCAATGGCGACCGGCTTTGGGACATGCTGATGGAAATGGCCAGGATCGGACCTGGCATTGCCGGCGGTAACAACCGGCAAACCCTGACCGATGAAGATGGTGAAGGCCGTATCCTGTTCCGCAAATGGTGTATCGACGCAGGCCTGACCATGGCGCTCGACCAGATGGGCAACATGTTCATGCGCCGCGAGGGCACCGACCCGGACGCCCTGCCGGTGTATGTTGGCTCGCACCTTGATACCCAGCCGACCGGCGGCAAATATGACGGAGCTCTGGGCGTTCTGGCAGGGTTGGAGATTGTCCGTACCCTGAATGATCTCGATCTGAAAACCCGGCGCCCGATTGTGGTGGCCAACTGGACCAATGAAGAAGGCACCCGCTTTGCCCCGGCAATGCTGGGATCGGGCGTGTTTGCCGGAATGCATGACCAGGACTGGGCCTATGGGCGCAAGGATGCGGAAGGCAAATCCTTCGGCGAGGAGTTGAAGCGGATCGGCTGGCGCGGCGAGGAAGCGGTTGGTGAGCGCAAGATGCACGCCTTCTTTGAACTGCATATCGAGCAGGGTCCGATCCTTGAGGCCGAGGGCAAGGACATTGGCGTCGTGACCCATGGCCAGGGCCTGTCATGGACCCAGGTGACGATCACCGGCAAGGAGAGCCATACAGGCTCCACGCCAATGCCGATGCGCCGCAATGCCGGGCTGGGCATGGCGCGGGTGCTGGAGCTAGTTGACGAAATCGCCTGGTCCCACAAGCCTGATGCGGTCGGGGCCGCCGGGCATATTAATGTCTATCCCAACAGCCGCAATGTCATCCCCGGCAAGGTGGTTTTCACAGTCGATCTGCGCTCTCCGCAGCTGGCCGTGATTGAAGATATGGTAAAGCGTCTCAAGCAAGGTGCGCAAAAAATCTGTGATGAGATGGGGCTCGGCGTTGAATTTGAAAAGGTTGGCGGCTTTGACCCCATCACATTTGATGAAACCTGTGTCAGCGCCGTGCGTGATGCCGCAAAGCGCCTTGGCTACAGCCACCGTGACCTGATTTCAGGGGCCGGTCACGATGCCTGCTGGATCAATCGGGTGGCACCGACAGCAATGGTGATGTGCCCCTGCGTCGATGGCCTGTCGCACAATGAAGCGGAAGATATTTCGCCGGAATGGGCAAAAGCCGGTGCAGATGTGCTGTTTCATGCGGTGGTGGAGACGGCTGAAATTGTTGAATAGCCGACAATGCAGGCCGGCAGAACAGACGCAACAGCCCGAGATAAAACTGAGGAGTTCAAACCATGAGTAAAGTCATTAAAGGTGGCACGATCATCGCCGCTGATCGCACCTACAAAGCCGATGTGCTGATCGAGGGCGAGAGCATTGCCGCCGTAGGTGCCGATCTGGACGGCGACGAAATTATCGATGCCTCGGGCTGCTATGTGATGCCGGGCGGAATTGATCCGCACACCCATCTTGAAATGCCTTTCATGGGGACGCATTCGTCTGACGATTTTGACACCGGAACGGCGGCAGCACTGGCTGGCGGCACCACAATGGTGGTAGATTTCTGTCTGCCGGACCCCTCCGGCGGGCTGATGGAACCGTTGCAGCAATGGTACCAGAAGGCAGGCAAGGCACGCACCGACTATTCCTTCCACATGGCCATCACCGGGTGGAGCGAACAGATTTTCAATGATATGCCGAAAGTCGTCGCCGAGGGCATCAATACCTTCAAGCATTTCATGGCCTATAAGGGCGCTTTGATGGTGGATGATGATGAAATGTTCGCGTCCTTCTCGCGCTGTGCGGAAATCGGCGCGATGCCGCTGGTGCATGCCGAAAACGGCGATGTGGTCGCGCAACTCCAGCAAAGACTGCTGGCAGAGGGCAATAACGGACCGGAAGCGCACGCCTATTCCCGCCCGCCTGAAGTTGAGGGAGAAGCTGCGAACCGCGCTATCATGATTGCCGATCAGGCCGGCGTTCCGCTTTATATTGTCCATGTCTCCTGCGAGCAGGCCCATGAAGCCATCCGCCGGGCACGGCAGAAGGGCATCCGGGTCTATGGCGAGCCGCTGATCCAGCACCTGACACTCGATCAAAGCGAATATTTCAATCCGGACTGGGATTATGCCGCACGCCGCGTCATGTCGCCGCCATTTCGCGACAAGCTCAATCAGGATGGGCTCTGGGCCGGACTGGCCGCCGGCAGCCTGCAGGTTGTGGCGACCGATCACTGCGCCTTTACCACCGCGCAGAAGCGGTCCGGCATTGGTGATTTCACCAAAATTCCGAACGGCACAGGCGGCCTGGAAGACCGGATGCCGGTGTTGTGGAGCAAAGGCGTGCGGACAGGCCGCCTGACCATGAATGAATTCGTGGCTGTCACCTCGACCAATATTGCCCGCATCCTCAACATGTATCCCAAAAAGGGTGCCATCATGCCCGGCGCAGATGCCGATATTGTTATCTGGGACCCGGAAGCATCGAAAACAATCAAGGCTGAAAAACAGAAATCAGCTATTGATTACAATGTGTTCGAAGGGTTTGAAGTTACCGGTCTGCCGGTGATGACGCTGAATCGCGGCGAGATCGTTTTCAAGGAAGGCGACGTGACCGGAGAGACGGGCCGTGGCCGTTTCATCAAGCGCGAAGCCAACCCACCGGTCAATCAGGCCCTGTCGAAATGGAAAGAACTGACCTCGCCGCGCAAGGTTGAACGCAGTGGCATACCAGCAGGTGTGTGATTGCAGGACGGGCGATCGCGGAGCCGAACAATGTTGGTATTTGAATGAGCAGTGACCCGGCCCTGAAGGAAACGGAGGTGACGGAGAAATCTGTCATTCAGATTGACGATCTGTCGCTCACATTTGAAACCAATGACGGCCCGGTCCATGCCCTGTCGCATATTGATCTGTCGATATCGGAAGGCGAGTTTGTGTCTTTCATCGGCCCGTCCGGCTGTGGCAAGACTACCCTGCTGCGCGTCATCGCGGATCTGGAACGGGCGACGGGCGGCGCAATCACCGTCAATGGCATGTCGCCGGAAGAAGCCCGGCTGCAGCGGGCCTATGGCTATGTCTTTCAGGCCGCAGCGCTGTACCCGTGGCGCACTATCGAGCGCAACATCGCACTTCCGCTGGAAATCATGGGGCTGTCAAAAGACGAGCGGAACAGCCGCATCGCCAAAAATCTTGAACTGGTCAACCTGACCGGATTTGAGAAAAAATTTCCCTGGCAGCTCTCCGGCGGCATGCAGCAGCGCGCCTCGATTGCCCGTGCTCTGGCGGTGGAGCCAAAACTTCTGTTGATGGATGAGCCGTTTGGCGCGCTCGACGAGATTGTGCGCGATCACCTCAACGAGCAATTGCTGAAACTATGGGAAAAAACCGACAAGACCGTGGTGTTTGTCACCCACTCCATTCCAGAGGCCGTGTTTCTGTCGACCAAGATTGTGGTGATGTCGCCACGGCCCGGACAGGTGCATGATGTGATTGACTGTAATCTGCCGCGCCAGCGCAGTCTGGATGTTCGCGAATCTGCGGAATTTCTTGATATCGCACACCGGGTGCGCGAAGGGCTGCGGGCCGGGCATTCCTACGATGACTGACGTGACCGCTCCACCGGTAACCATTTTGCGCCCCGGCCTTGTCAGCCGCGCTCTGTCCGGCACAGTGCTTCCGGTTGTGGTGGTGGTGCTTGGCATTATCGCCATCTGGTACGCGGCTTCCGTCGGGCTGAATGCGCAATTTCAACGCAGCCTCGACGCCCGTGCTGAGGTCAGTCCTTCGACCGTAGATTTTATTGTGTCGGCCCTGAATCAGGAGCGGCCTGTTCTGCCTTCTCCGCATCAGGTTGCTGAAAATCTGTGGGACACAATTGTCAACAAGAACATCACGTCAAAGCGCTCACTGGTCTACCATGCCGGAGTGACACTGGCCCCGACATTGCTTGGTTTCCTGATGGGCACCGGCCTTGGCATTCTGCTGGCCACCATTATTGTCCATGTGGTTTCCATGGAAAAAAGCCTTATGCCCTGGGTCATCATGTCCCAGACTATTCCAATCCTCGCAATTGCGCCGATGGTGATTTTGGTTCTCGATGCTGTCGGCATTCGCGGGCTGCTGCCAAAAGCGCTGATCTCGACCTATCTGTCGTTCTTTCCGGTGACCGTGGGCATGGTGAAGGGGCTGCGCTCGCCCGACAAGATGCATCTTGATCTGCTGCGCACCTACAATGCCAGCCAATGGCAGACCTTCTGGAAGCTGCGCTGGCCCTCTGCCCTGCCCTATCTGTTCACCAGTATGAAAGTCGCGGTTGCGATTTCTCTAATCGGCGCCATTGTCGGCGAGTTGCCGACCGGAGCTGTCGCCGGGCTTGGCGCAAGGCTGCTGTCCGGATCCTATTATGGCCAGACCGTGCTGATCTGGTCGGCCCTGCTGATGGCGGCATTTTGTGCTGCCATGCTGGTCGCACTGGTTGGAGTGGCCGATAGATGGGTGCGCCGACGCATGGGCGAAAAAGCGGAGGCGGGCTGATGAGCCAGACGCGCACCGCTTACCAAATCCCTTCTCTGCCCGAGGAATGGCGTGAACCGCTGATCTGGCTGGCCATTCTGGCTGCAATCATAGCCCTGTTCCTGCCGCTGGCATTTCTGGCTGGCAATGATGGCATCCCGAAGCCTCTGCGCACGCCTGGCGGTCTTTGCGTACTGCTCATTGCCGGCGCACTGATTTCAGTTCGCCTGCAGGGTTGGCTGGGTGATTTATTGCTGTTTCTTGCCGCCCATCTGACCGCCGCTGTGCTGCTGTTCATGCTGCCGGCCTATAGCGGTGCCGCAAGTTGGGGCTTCTGGCTGCTTCTGACCGGCAGTTGGCTGCTGGCCTGGCAGACAGTGGCGCGTATTTCCACCCGCACTTTCTCAGGCAGAGCGCAGACCGCACTTGATCTTGGCATTCCCATCCTGTTCGGTTTCTGGCTTTTGCTGTTGTGGGAAATGATCGTGGTCGGAGCCGGCATTCCCTTTGTCCTGCTGCCGCCACCCAGTCAGATCGGATTGCGCATCGCAGAATCCCTGCCGGTGCTGTGGGCTGATTTTCAGCAGACATTCCTTCTCGGCGTGGTGCCGGGCTATATCATCGGTTGCGGTGCCGGATTTCTGGTTGCGGTTCTGGTCGACCGGGTGCCGTTTCTGCAGCGCGGTCTCCTGCCCGTCGGCAATATGGCCTCGGCGCTGCCGATCATCGGTGTGGCTCCGATTATGGTGATGTGGTTCGGATTTGGCCCGGCTTCAAAAATCGCCGTCGTCGTGATCATGATTTTCTTCCCGATGCTGGTTAATTGTGTCGCCGGATTTGCCTCAGCCGGCAGTATGGAAAAAGATCTGATGCGGACGTATGCGGCGTCTTACGGACAGACCCTGTTGAAATTGCGCCTGCCCAACGCAATGCCGTTTATTTTCAATGCATTGAAAATCAACTCCACACTGGCCCTGATTGGCGCAATTGTCGCGGAATTCTTTGGTTCCCCGACGGTTGGCATGGGTTTTCGCATCAGTACCGAATTTGGCCGCTTGAATACGGATTTGGTCTGGGCCACCATTGCAGTTGCGGCTCTGGCCGGTTCGACGTTCTATGGTTTGATCGCGCTCGTAGAGCGCAGAATAACCTTCTGGCATCCTTCGGCACGCGGTCGATGACTTTGAACTGTGACTAATCGCTGAAGAAGCAAACCAGCGCCACGTGCGGCGCCTCTAACAGGGAGACAACAATGAAAACATTTTTTAAAGGAGCACTTGCTCTTGGGGTTGCAGCCGGCATGGGCCTTGCTGCAACCGGTGGCTTTGCCGCCGAAAGTGTGACGCTGCAATTGCAATGGGTCACGCAGGCGCAATTTGCTGGTTATTATGTGGCGCTGGAAAAGGGCTTTTATTCTGACGTCGATCTTGATGTCACCATCAAGCCGGGCGCGCCGGACATTTCCCCGCCGCAGGTTCTGGCCGGCGGCGGCGCGGACGTGATGCTGAACTGGATGCCGTCCGCCCTGGCAGCGCGTGAGCGCGGGGTGCCAGTGGTCAACATCGCGCAGCCCTTCAAACGCTCCGGCCTGATGCTGACCTGCCGCAAGGAAACCGGGATTGAAAGCCCGGAAGACTTCAAGGGCAGGACCATCGGTGTCTGGTTCTTCGGCAATGAATATCCCTTCCTGTCGTGGATGTCACAGCTGGGTATTTCAACAGATGGCGGTCCGGAAGGCGTCACTGTTCTGAAACAGGGCTTCAATGTCGACCCGCTTATTCAAAAGCAGGCCGATTGCATTTCGACCATGACCTACAATGAATTTGGCCAGGTTCTGGACGCCGGAATTCCAGAAGACGAACTGGTTGTGTTCAAATATGAAGATCAGGGCGTTTCTACTCTGGAAGACGGCATTTATGCGCTGGAAGGCAAACTGCAAGACCCTGAATTCGTCGACAAGATGGCACGCTTTGTTTCAGCTTCCATGAAGGGCTGGGAATGGGCCAGAGAAAACTCGGATGCGGCGGCGGAAATCGTGCTCGATTACGACGAGACCGGTGCTCAGACCGAAAAACATCAAAAACGCATGATGAGCGAAATCGTCAAGCTTCTCGGCGACAGTGGTGGCAAGCTGGATCCGGCTGACTATCAGCGCACCGTCGACACGCTGCTGGCCGGCGGTTCCGATCCGGTGATTTCCAAAGAACCCGAAGGCGCGTGGACCCATGTGGTGATCGACAAAGCCATGGCAATGTAATCACCAGCGCTTCTGATCTGACGAAGGGCGGTCTGCGGGCCGCCCTTTTTCTTGTGCGCCCGGCTTCCTGATTGTCCAGCGGGCGTTTTTTGTCGCCATTCTCTTTGCATCCGGTCTGCTGATCGCACATATAGAGCGTTCACAGAGAATCATTCCCGGAAAACAATGGCCGCTCCCCTTCTGACACTGCAAGACGTTCACCTGACCTTTGGCGGCACGCCGCTGCTGGAAGGAGCGGAACTGCTGATCCATGAGGGTGAGCGGATTGCTCTCGTCGGACGCAACGGTTCCGGCAAATCCACCTTGCTGAAAATCGCTGCAGGACTGGTTGAAGCCGACAAGGGCACGCCGGTCATGCAGTCCGGCACAACAACGCGCTATCTGCCGCAGGAGCCGGACTTTTCCGGCTATGCCACCACTCTGGAATATGTCGAGGCCGGTCTGACCGAAGGTGATGAGAATTACCGTGCGCTGTATCTGCTGGGCGAGTTGGGTCTGGATGGCACGGAAAACCCGGCAACCCTGTCCGGGGGCGAGGGACGCCGCGTTGCATTGGCCCGGGCCATTGCGCCGGAACCCGATATTCTGTTTCTCGATGAGCCGACCAACCACCTTGACCTGCCGACGATTGAATGGCTGGAGCGTGAACTGCAGTCGATGCGCTCCGCCTTTGTGCTGATCAGCCATGACCGCGCCTTTCTGGAGCGTCTGACAGGTGCGACTGTCTGGATTGACCGAGGCGTTACCCGCCGCATCAACGTGGGATTTTCCGGGTTTGAGAGCTGGCGCGACAAGGTTCTGGAAGAAGAGGAAACCGAGCGCCACAAGCTCGACCGCAAGATTGTTCGCGAAGAACACTGGCTGCGCTACGGGGTAACCGCACGGCGCAAACGCAATGTCCGGCGTCTCGACGGGCTTCATGCCCTGCGCGACACGCGCCGCAATCTGCGCCAGCGCACTGGTTCTGTCGACATGCAGGCGGCAGAGGCAGAAAGCTCTGGCAAGCGCGTCATTGAGGCGACGGAGATTGCCAAATCCTATGACGGGCGCAGCGTGGTTTCCGGCTTTTCCGTGCGCATCAACCGGGGCGACCGGATTGGTATTGTCGGGCCGAACGGAGCCGGCAAAACCACCCTTGTGAAGCTCCTCACCGGGCAGATCGAGCCGGACAGCGGCAGCATCAAGCTGGGTGCCAATCTGGAAATGCTGACACTCGACCAGAAGCGCGAGCAGCTTGATGACACGCAAAGCCTGAAAGACGTGCTGACCGGCGGTGTTGGCGACATGCTGATGGTCGGAGATCAGCAACGCCATGTTTTCAGTTACATGAAGGATTTCCTGTTCACACCGGAGCAGGCTGGAACGGCTGTCGGGAAGCTTTCCGGCGGCGAGCGCGCCCGGGCGATGCTTGCACGCGCGCTGGCAAAGCCGTCCAATCTGCTGGTGCTCGACGAGCCGACCAATGATCTGGATCTCGATACGCTTGATCTGTTGCAGGAACTGATTGCCGACTATTCCGGCACGGTCATTCTGGTCAGTCATGACCGGGATTTTCTCGACCGCACCGTCACCAGCACTCTATCGAGCGAGGGCGATGGCAATTGGCAGGACTATCCCGGCGGCTATTCCGACATGCTGACCCAGCGTGGCAAACGCCCCGAGAACAAGCCGCAAGGCAAATCAAAAAGCCGCAAAGCCAACAAGCTGGGCGGAACCGCGAAGACCAGAGCCAAGCTCAGTTTCAACCAGCAACATGCCTTGAAAACCCTGCCCGCTGAAATTGACCGGCTGGGCACTACAATTGCCTCGCTGGAAAGCGTGATGGCCGATCCCAAGCTATTTGCCAAGCAGCCGGAGACTTTTGCAAAAACCGTGAAAGAGCTGGAAGCGACACAGCAAAAGCTGGCTGAGCATGAGGAAAAATGGCTCGAACTTGAGCTGTTGCGCGAGGAGATCGAAACTGGGGATGCCGCCTGATGCAGTGGTCGCCGGAACAGGATCAGGCGCTGTCTCTGGTATCGGAATGGATTACTGACAGCGCCTCCCAGGTGTTTCGCCTGTTCGGCTATGCCGGGACCGGCAAAACCACGCTGGCCCGGCATCTGGCCGAAGGTGTCGAAGGCCCGGTGGAATTTGCCGCTTTCACCGGCAAGGCGGCCCAGGTGCTGCGGGAAAAGGGCTGCGAGGACGCCGGCACGATCCACAGCCTGATCTACCGGCCCGACGAGGAAACCGGCGCTGATCCGACATTCACCCTGAACCGCGACAGTCCAGCCGGCAAGGCGGATCTGATCATCATCGATGAATGCTCTATGGTCGATGAAGATCTGGGGCGCGATCTCCTGTCGTTCGGCACAAAAGTGCTGGTTCTTGGCGATCCGGCGCAATTGCCGCCGGTCAAGGGCGGCGGTTTCTTTACCGAGCATGAGCCGGATTTTCTGCTGACCGAGGTGCATCGCCAGGCCCGCGATAATCCGATCATCGAGATGTCGATGCGCATCCGCGAAGGCCAGAAACTGGAGTATGGCCAGTATGGCGAAAGCCAGGTGATTTCGCGCCGCGATATAGACTCAGAGCTGATGATGGCTGCAGATCAGGCTCTGGTGGGACGCAATGTCACGCGGATGAATTACAATGCCCGCATGCGTGCGCTGCAATCCTATGACGGCTCGATGCCACATCCGGGAGAGCGGCTGATCTGCCTGCGCAACAACAAGAAAAAGGGCCTGCTGAACGGCAGCCTGTGGGTGGTGGCCAGCGCCAAAGAAAGCCGCGTCGGACTGTATGATCTGCGTCTTCTGCCCGACCCGCCGCCGATCATTCAGGGGGTCAAATCGCGCCAGACCCGGGTCCGGGTGCGGCCTGAGTTCTTTCAGGGGCGGGAATCTGAATTATCCTGGCCGGAACGGCGCAAATCCGACGAGTTTGATTTTGGCTATGTACTGACGGTGCACAAGGCGCAGGGCTCGCAATGGGACGATGTTGTGCTGTTCGATGAAAGCTTTGCCTTCCGCGAGCATCGCGAGCGCTGGCTCTATACTGCCGTCACACGCGCCGCAAAAACCCTGACCATTGTGCGTTAGAGCGACAGATCCGGCTCTAGGTCCGCCCGTCCTGCAGCGCGCGCGGCCGCAATTGCGGTGTTGGCCATCAACATGGCAATGGTCATCACGCCGACACCGCCGGGAACCGGTGTGATTGCCCCGGCAACGCCAAGCGCGGCATCAAAATCCACATCCCCGACGAGACGGGTCTTGCCCTCGCCCTTTTCCGGTGCATCAACGCGGTTGATGCCAACATCGATGATTGTTGCACCGGGCTTGATCCAACCGGCATTGATCATTTGCGGCCGCCCGACCGCCGCCACCAGAAGATCCGCATTGCGGCACAGCGCCTCAATTTCCCGGGTGCGGCTATGGGCAATGGTCACGGTGCAGCTTTCCTGCAGCAGCAACGCCGCCATCGGCTTGCCGACGATATTGGAACGGCCGACGACCACCGCATTGAGCCCGCTCAAGTTCTCGCCAAGTGCCTGTTTTGCCAGCATCAGGCTGCCGGCAGGGGTACAGGGGATCATCGCCCGGCTGCGGTTTCCCGAACTGAGCAATCCGACATTGATGGGGTGAAAGCCGTCGACATCCTTTTCCGGCAAGATGCTTTCAACAATTTTTTCCTCAGAGATGTGTTGAGGCAGCGGCAATTGCACCAGAATACCGTGAATCGCAGCGTCGGCATTGAGGCTTTCAACCAGCGTCAGCAGATCGGCCTCGCTGGTGCCGGCATCGAGCCGGTGGGTGCGCGACAGAAACCCGCACTCCTCGGCCCTTTTTCCCTTGGAACGGACATAGACCTGGCTGGCCGGGTCTTCGCC
Organism: Pararhizobium sp. IMCC3301; assembly: GCF_030758315.1. Taxonomy (NCBI): domain Bacteria; kingdom Pseudomonadati; phylum Pseudomonadota; class Alphaproteobacteria; order Hyphomicrobiales; family Rhizobiaceae; genus Pararhizobium; species Pararhizobium sp. IMCC3301. The sequence goes on along the minus strand of NZ_CP132336.1, from coordinate 4,110,891 downwards.
GACAATAACGACCGCAATGCCCGGAATTATGCCGGTCTGCGCAATCAGTCGGGCGGTCGCCTGTTTGACGGTTTCAACCACGGTTGCGGCAAGGGTTTTACCGCTGATGATCTGCGCTTGCGACATAAAAGCTTCCTGATTCTGCCGGGCAACAGCCCGCTTCCGATTTAATGAGATACAAATCACGCCCGAATAAGTATTGCAATGCAGCGCTGTCTTGCGGATGCCAATGCGACACGGCATGATCCGGCAAAGGACAAAATCATGGAAAGTAATCTGAAGGCCAGAATCGAGCAGGCCAAAGGTGATGAACCGGCTGATCTGGTGATCAAGAATATCCGCACGCTGGATATCATAACCGGGGTATTGTTCGACGGCGATATCGCAATCACCGGCGATACGATTGTCGGGATTGCCGAAAGCTATCAGGGCAGAACCGAGATCGACGGCAGCGGCCTGACGGCGGTGCCGGGCTTCATTGATACGCATCTGCATGTGGAATCCTCGCTTGTCACACCGCTGGAGTTTGATCGCTGTGTCCTGCCGCATGGTGTCACGACCGCTATTTGTGATCCGCATGAAATCGCCAATGTGCTGGGTGCCGTGGGGATTCGTTATTTTCTCGACTGCGCAGAGCAAACCATCATGGATTTGCGGGTCCAATTGTCGTCCTGTGTTCCGGCAACCGCATTTGAAACCTCCGGCGCAACACTTGCGGCCAATGATCTGCAACCCTTCATGACCCACAGGAAGGTCATCGGTCTGGCGGAAGTGATGAATTTTCCCGGTGTGCTGGCCGGTGAGGCCGACATGCTGGAAAAGCTGGTGTTGTTTGCCGACCGGCCGAAGGACGGGCATGCGCCGCTGCTCTCCGGCAAGCAGCTGAACGCATATTCCGCCACCGGCATCGCCACGGAACACGAGGCGACCACTGCCAAAGAGGCGCGCGAAAAACTGCGCAAGGGCCTGACCATTTTGATTCGCGAAGGCTCGGTTTCCAAGGATCTTCATGCCCTGGCGGAAATCATCGATGAAAACACCTCGAGTTTTGTGGCGTTCTGCACAGATGACCGCAATCCGATGGAGATCGCCGAAGAAGGTCATCTGGATTACATGATCCGCACGGCGATTGGCCTTGGCCGGCCGTTGCATCATGTCTACCGGCTTGCCAGTTGGTCCGCCGCCAAGGCCTTTCGCCTCTGGGACCGGGGTCTGATTGCACCGGGCTATCGCGCCGATATCGCGCTGTTGTCCTCGCTGGAAGATTGCCGGGTGGACCAGGTCATATCAGCAGGCAGACCGGTGAATGAGGCCCTGTTTCGCACACGCCGCAGCATTGCCGCGGTCGGACAGAACAGTGTCAAAGCCGATGCGGTGACGGCGGCGCATTTTCAGATGCCCGGACCATCGCGTGAGATTTCCGTCATTGGCGTTGAGGCCGGTCTGATTCTGACCCAACATCTGCGCCGCAACGCCCCGGCGGCAGACGGATTTCTGACAGCTGATACGCAGACTGATCTGGCAAAGCTTGGCGTCATTGAACGCCATGGCAAATCCACAGCATCGCTGCCGCTGTCCGGCCTCGGCTTTGTCGAAGGATTCGGCCTGCAAAAAGGCGCGCTGGCCTCCTCCGTCGGCCATGACAGCCACAACATCACCGTGCTGGGGATGAATGATGCCGACATGGCCATAGCCGCCAACCGGCTGATTGACCTTCAGGGCGGCTTTGTCGTGGTGGCGGATGGCAACATACTCGCCGAATTTGCGCTGCCGATTGCCGGTCTTATGAGTGAGTTGCCGCACGAACAGGTTCACACGGGATTGATCCCGTTGCGCAAAGCCGCCAAAGACCTTGGATGCCGCCTGCCGGAGCCGTTTCTGCAGATTGCGTTTCTACCGCTGCCGGTGATCCCTCACCTTAAAATCACCGATAAAGGCCTTTTTGATGTGGACGCGTTTCAACATGTCGATCTGTGACCAATATTCGCTGCAAACCTTCCACGACTGAGACAGCTGCGGGCATGGCGGCACGGTCGAGGTAGGTTATCGAAGGGGGCAGCACCCGCTGCCTGGCCGCGATTCACTCTTTATTGGTCTTTGCACTTTAAGGTGGATCATCCGATACAGCGTTCCGGCAAGGCCAAAAATCTCATGCCTATTTTTGACCAGAAGCATGCCGATCTTGTGATCGCGCTGATAGGCGCCGCATCCGACATCCGTCATTCTCTTGGACAGTTGGCTCAAAAAATCGCCATTGTGACCTATGACGACGCTCTGGCGTGTGTGGAATCCTTCAAGCTGCAGGCGACGAATGCCAAGCCTCCGGCGGAATTGATTCTGCTGGATGCGACGCAGGCCAGTGTGGATGTCGGGCAGTTTCTGCAAGCTTTCCGCGACGTGCGGGGTTTTGAGAAAATCCCGGTGATTGTCATGATGCCGGCCGCAGATGCAGAAAATTCTGATCGCCCTTTTCAGCCGGACCCCATGGACCCCTCCAGCCGACAGGGCACCATCCTTTATTTGCCGAAGTCCAGCCTAAAAGGTGCTTACAGCCCTTTATCGCAGATCATTACTGATTACTGGATGACGGCCTGAAGGTTTCGATCTCGTGATGGACACGGCAGAAACCTGATTGGCAGAAACCGGATAAATGTGTGCCCGGCTGACTTTTTCCCTGCGGCGGCTTTGCGGTGCGGCCTGGAAGCTTTATATCAACAGTCACGATCAGGCCGTCCTACCCTGCACTGGCCCCGCCACCCGTTTCATCAGCTGGACTTTTCATGACAACACAAAACCGTCGCAAGCAGGCCATCCGCCTCAAGGACTATCAGCCAACGCCGTTCGCAATTGAGCATACCGATCTGTTGTTTGAGTTGGGGAACGAAGTCACGGATGTTACGGCAACCCTGACATTATCGAAGCGGCCGGGTGCCGCAGATGATGCCATTGTCGACTTCGTTGGCGATGGTCTGGTACTTCAGGCCATCGAGATCAATGGTGCCGCACTGGCGGAAACCGCCTATTCTGCAACGCCCGACAAACTGACAATCCACCACCCGCCAGCCGGCGAATTTACTGTTAAAATTGTCACCAGACTGAATCCCAGGGCAAACAAGAAACTGATGGGGCTTTATCGGTCCGGGTCGGCCTATTGCACTCAATGCGAGGCCGAGGGATTTCGGCGCATTACCTATTTCTATGACCGGCCCGACGTGTTGAGCACCTACACGGTGCGCATTGAGGCAGACCTGGTTGAAGCGCCGGTGCTGCTGTCCAATGGCAACCAGATCGAAAGCGGACCGCTTGCAGGCGCCGACAAGTTTCATGGCTCCGGCCGGCATTATGCTGTGTGGCACGATCCCTTTCCAAAACCGTCTTATCTGTTTGCTCTGGTGGCTGGCGATCTGGCCTGTGTCGAAGACAGTTTCACAACACAAAGCGGACGCAAGGTCGTGCTGCGGATTTTTGTCGAGCATGGCAATGAGGGCAAGTGCGACTACGCCATGGATGCACTGAAACGCTCCATGCGCTGGGACGAGGAACGCTTCGGCCGGGAATATGATCTTGATATTTTCATGATTGTCGCAGTGTCCGACTTCAACATGGGGGCGATGGAAAACAAGGGCCTCAATGTCTTCAATGACAAATATGTCCTGACCGACCCGGAAGCCGCTACGGACGCTGATTATTATGGCGTCGAGCGGGTGATCGCCCATGAATATTTTCACAATTGGACGGGCAACCGCATTACCTGCCGTGACTGGTTTCAACTCTGTCTGAAGGAAGGTCTGACCGTCTATCGCGATCAGGAATTCTCTGCCGATATGCGCTCTGCGGCGGTGCAGCGCATCGGCGATGTGCGTTCACTGCTGGCGCGGCAGTTTCCCGAGGACCAGGGCCCGCTGGCCCATCCGGTGCGCCCGGAAGTCTACGAAGAGATCGACAATTTCTACACCGCAACGGTCTACAATAAGGGCGCGGAACTGGTGCGCATGATCGATACGATTCTGGGGCGCGACGGATTTCGCAAGGGCATGGATCTGTATTTTGAACGCCATGATGGCGAAGCCACCACCATTGAAGCGTTTCTATCCAGTTTCGAAGATGCCAATGACACCGATCTGAGTAATTTTTCGCACTGGTACCATCAGGCCGGGACACCGGTGGTCAAGATTGATGAGATGCATCATGAAGATGGCAGCCGGAGGCTGACAATCTCGCAGAGATTCTCCGAGCTTCCGCATATCGACGGCGAGCGCCCGGCCCTGACGATCCCCCTTGCCTTCGGCTATGTCGGCCCGAACGGGGAAGATGTCGCGGTGGTTGGCAGCAATGGTGAAACAGACATGTTGCTGTTGAGCGACAAAGCCCAGGGCTTCCGGTTTGACAATGTGCCGCAAGATGCGCGGCTTTCGATCAACCGCAACTTTTCTGCGCCGATTGTGCTGGAGCAAAAACAAAGCCCGGAAGATCAGGTCTTTATCGCGGAGCGGGACAGTGATCCGTTCAATCGCTGGCAGGCGGTGCAGAATCTGGCGATGACTTCTCTGAAGGCTGCGAACACTGCCATTCTGACCGGACAGAAACCACAACCGCCGCTGCCGCTGGTTGCCGCTTTGGCCTCGCTGCTTGCCAATGACGCCCTGGACAACAGTTTCAAGGCACAATGCGTTCAGCTTCCCCAGTTGCAGGATGTGGCCGAAGCCGTGGGAACCGGGTTCAATCCGGATGCAATCGCCCATGCCCATGCCTATATTGATGCCTATGTTGCACTTAGCCTGGAAGATGATCTGGCCGGGCTCTATCAGCGTTTCGTGAAGGCCAATGATACCGCCACCGATGCGACCAATGCGGCACGCCGGGCTCTGAAAAATGCGGCGCTGCGCCTGCTTGTGGCAACCGACAAGAGCGAATATGCCGCCCTTGCTGCGCGGCAGGCGATGCAAGCTGACAACATGACGGACCGAATGGCTGCCCTGATGGCGCTTTGCCGCCAGGGCCGGACAGAACGCGCAGAGCCGCTGGTCGATATGTATGAGCGGTTCGACAGCAATGGCCTGGTGATGGACAAATGGCTGACGCTGCAGGCGATGACGAACAGCGATGAAACGCTGAGCACTGTCCGCGCGCTTCTGCACGATCCGGTTTTCAGCATGGAAAACCCCAACCGGGTGCGCTCGCTGATTGGTGGATTTGCCTCGAATTTCCAGCAATTCAACCGTGTTGACGGCGCCGGCTACCAGTTTCTGACGCGACAGGTCGGTGCGCTCGACACGCATAATCCACAAATCGCAGCGCGCTTGCTGGAAGGATTGAGGTCATGGCGCAAACTGGAACCCGGCCGCCAGCGGCTGGCGCGGCTTGCTCTTGAAAAACTTCGTGAGCAGTCCGGGCTTTCTTCAAATGTCGCCGACATCGTCAATCGCCTGATCGGTAGTGACTGAGCGCAACGCCATTTGAACCATGATTCCGCGTTAACCATTTTTTTTATTTTGACTCTAGACATGCTGATTCGCATCGATTCAAATGAAAGTGATTCGGCAGGGTTGAGTGGCCGAAATTAACTGAAATTCGAGGGATTCTATGGCGCGGGCGGTGACCGCCAGGGCGCCTGCTGAAGGTCGCCCATTTGCGACCGGCGGAGGGCGAACACATCTCTTTAACAGCTTGAAAAGCCTGGCACGGCCGGCAGATCGCAAGTTGTTAGGACTTGACCCTATACTGAAAATTCTGATGCCTGTGATGGTGGTGTTGTCGTTGGGTATTGTCGCGACAATCCGGATCGACAGTCTTACCCAGGACTTCAAGGCGTCCATGGAAGAAGTGGAAGTGACGTTGATGTCGCTTGCCATCGCCACGGCTGCCAGTGTCGACAAACAGGCGAGCAAACCGAGCACAACCGATTTCAACGCTCTGCTGAACAATGTGCTGCCGCATGGTGCCCTGCGTAACGGCCGCAGATTCTATCTGCTCGACCAGCGCGGTGAGATATTGGGCCGCGCTGCACTGGAACCGCCAACGGTGCAGGCGGACAATATTGCGACCCTGCTGGGCGACAATCAACAATTGCTCGTTATGGGGGGAGAAGCCGGTGTGCTGCGCATCAAATCTCCCGATGGCGAAGATGTTATGGCAACGGTGCGACATCTGAATAATCCTCTGATGTCTCTGGCAATTATCCAGCCACATCGCGCAGCCCTGCGCAACTGGTACGCAAAACGGACGCAGGATCTGCTGATCTTCGTCGCCATGCTGCTGTTGTCACTGGTTCTGGTCTACAGTTTTTTCGCCCAGTCGGCCCGAGCTCACGAAGCCGATGCGATTTATGCCAACGCCTACCGGCGCCAGGAAACCGCTCTCGTTCACGGTCGTTCCGGCCTGTGGGACTGGGATCTGAGCCAGGGTTCGATGATCTGGTCAAACTCGATGAGTGAATTGCTGGGTTATCCGGTGCGCGGTAAAAACCGGGACCTGCTGTTCTCTCTGGACGATCTGAACGGCCTCATTCATCCCGACGATGTTGATCTGCACAGACTTCAGGAAACCCTTCTGGTTACCCGAAAACCCCAGTTCGATCAGCAACTGAGAGTCCGTCACGCCAATGGCAACTGGATCTGGCTGCGGTTGCGCGGCGAAGTTCTGAACCATCAGAATGGCAACCGCCAATTGGTTGGTATTGCCACCGATGTGACCGAACAGCATCTTCTGGCCGAACAAACCCGCATGGCTGATATCCGCCTGCGCGACGCCATTGAGACTACCTCGGAAGCCTTTGTGCTGTGGGACAATCAAAACCGCCTTGTCATGTGCAACACGAAGTATCAGCAACTTCACAAACTCAAGCCCGAAGATGTGAGATCCGGAACCTCCTATGATGAAATTGCAGCCAAGAGCAACCCGGATATAGTTTCCACGATCACGCTTCCAACACCACATGACGGGGATACGTTTCAGACCGCTGCCCGAACCTATGAAGCCGCTCTGGCGCACAGTCGATGGCTCCAGATCAGCGAACGGCGCACCAAGGATGGCGGCTTTGTTTCTGTCGGTACAGACATCACCGAGTTGAAACTGAACGAGCAGAAGCTGGTCGAAAATGAACGGCGCCAGACTGCCCTGATCCGGGATCTCAGCAATTCCCGTCAGAAACTGGAAATCCAGGCGCAGCAATTGGTGGAACTGGCAGAAAACTATGCCTATGAAAAAGAAAATGCCGAAGCGGCCAGCAGTGCAAAATCCGAATTTCTGGCAAATATTTCGCACGAGTTGCGTACCCCGTTGAATGCGATTATCGGGTTTTCCGAAATTATGCGCACCGGCGTCTTTGGCAATCTGGGTTCTGAGAAATATCTCGAATATTGCGATGACATCCACGAAAGCGGCAATTTTCTGCTGGCCGTTATCAACGATATTCTGCAGATGTCGAAGATTGAAGCCGGGCGACTGCAGCTCAATTTCGAAACGGTCGAGATCAACGAAATTGTCCGCGAGTCGATGCGGGTGATGGGTGCGGAAGTCATGGCAAAAGACCTCCAGCTGCTGGTTACCGCGACGGGCCCGATCAGCTTTGAAGCCGACCGCCGCGCCATGAAGCAGATCATGCTCAACCTGCTGACCAATGCGGTCAAATTCACCCCCGATGGTGGCACGATCGAAGTCAAGCCCAAGATTGGAGAATACGGTCTCTATCTGTCGATCAGGGATACCGGCATCGGCATTCCTGAAGATGCCATCAACAAGCTCGGCACACCATTTGAACAGGTGCAGAACCAGTTTACAAAGGATCACAAGGGCTCAGGACTTGGCCTTGCCATCACCCAAAGCCTGGTGGGCATGCATGGCGGACATATGCAGATCACCTCCAAAGAGGGCGTCGGCACCACTGTCACCGTCTGTCTGCCGCTGGTTCAGGACTTGCACGACAAGTAAACCAGGACAGTGCCGCACTGTCTGGTGTGAAATACCTGAGGTGATTTAAGCTGCGAAAAATTCTTTAACCACGGCTGCGACATCACTCTGATAGGCTTTTAGCTGCGCTTCAATCTGCGCAATGTCCGGCAGTTCACACGAACGGGTCAGAATTGGCAGAAAGCCGGGCTGCTGCAGAAAGTCAGTGCGGCTTTCTCCTCCGTCAAACGCCATCCGGATCAGCTGTTGCAGCCCCTCGTAAAACCGGTGTGCCTGCACCAGCAATTCACCGTCGAGCGACGGGATCAGCTCCAGTTCTACCGCCTTGGAGAGTGCAGCACGGGTATTTCCCAGCAAAATGTCAGGAAAGGTGCCGGCATTCTGCAGTTGGAGAACCTGCGCAATAAATTCGATATCGACCACACCACCTGCGGCGGTTTTCACATCCCAGATATGAGAAGGCGGCTTGGCATCATGAATTTTTTCCAGCATGTCGGCAGCGTCGGATTTAAGCACATCAGCATCCTGATCGCTGATTGCATCATTGATTGTCGTGCGCATCAGGCCGCACAGTCCGTTGTCCCCGCAAATCGGACGGGCACGAGTCAGCGCCATGCGCTCCCAGGTCCAGGCCTGATCTTTCTGATAATTGACAAAGGTCTGGTACTGCGTCGCCAGCGGCCCGGCATTTCCGGACGGCCGCAAACGCATATCTATCTCATAAAGCAGCCCCTCGCCCGTAGGCGCGGACAGGGCGGTGATCAGGCGCTGCGTCAGGCGCGTGAAATATTGCGATACCGCCAGGGGCTTGGCACCATCAGATTGTTGTGCGCTGTCCTTGAAATCATAAATCAGCATCAGATCAAGGTCGGAAGTTGCCGTCATCTCTCTGCTGCCAAGCTTGCCCATGGCAACGATGCAGAACCGGGCATCCGCCACATAGCCGTGTCTGGAGGCAAAATCGTCCAGCGTCGCCTGCAGCATTTTCCAGACAACAGCCTCGGCCAGTGCCGTATATGCGCGACCGGTTTCACTGGCGCTGAGCGTGCCGGTCAGAACCCGTGTGCCGATCAGAAATAACTGCTCCTGGGTAAATATGCGCGCCCGGTCCAAAGCGTCCTCAAAGCCGCGCGCTTGTGTCAGTGTCTGCTCCAGATGGTTTGTCATATCATCAACAGTAAAAACCGCACCGAAAAAACCCGGATCCAGCAATGCATCCAACACATGAGGCCGCCGGGTAATGGTGCCCGCCAATCGCGGGGCGGCACCCAGAATCAGCGACAGCAGGCTGAGCAGTTCAGGATTGGATTTGAGCAGGCTGAACAATTGCAGTCCGGCGGGAAGACCACTGAGAAAACGGTCGAACCCGGACAGGGCCAAATCGGGCTGGCCGCTCTCTGAAACCTGTTTCAGCAAGGTCGGCATCAGTCCGGTGAGCACCCTGCGGGCATGTTGTGACCGGGTCGCCGGAATGCGTCCATAGTGCCAGCCGCGGATGATGGAAATGGCATTGGAGGGATTCTCAAATCCCATGTCGGACAGGGTTTCCAGCGTGCCCGGATCATCCTCATCGCCGGTGAACACAAGATTACCGGCGGCCGGCGCCAATACATTCTCTTCTTCAAACAGACGGGCATAATGCTGCTGAACCCGGGTGAAGGTGGCAATCAGATCCGTGTCAAAATCGGCGAGATCGGTTGCCCCGGCCAGGATTGCCAGCGATCTGCGCTTGTCCGGATCAGACGGCACGATGTGAGTCTGTTCGTCGTCCATCATCTGAATGCGGTTTTCGACACGGCGCAGATAGTCATAGGCTTCCGACATATCGCGGCAAACCTCCGCTTCAACCCAGCCGATCTGCTGCAGTCTGGTTAATCCACTCAGCGTCATGCGGTGGCGCAATTCCGGATTGCGCCCGCCGGCAATCAATTGCTGGGTCTGGACGAAAAACTCGATTTCCCGTATTCCGCCGCGCCCGAGCTTGATGTTGTGACCAGCACTGCAAATTTTGCCAAACCCCTTATGGGCATGGATCTGCCGCTTGATCGCCTGAATGTCTTCGATGGCCGCGTAATCGAGATATTTCCGCCAGATGAACGGGCTGACATCGACGAGGAATTCATCGCCGACCGGTTTGTCACCAGCGATCGGCCGCGCTTTGATCAGCGCCGCGCGTTCCCAGTTCTGCCCGGTTCCCTCGTAATATTGCAAAGCACCGGCGACAGAGACAGCCAGCGGTGTGGAACCTGGGTCCGGACGCAGTCGCAGATCCATTCTGTAGACATAGCCGTCACCGGTGCGCTCCTGCAGCAGCCGCACAAGGCGCTTGACCAACCGCACCCAGAAAACAGATGGCTCCTGTCCTTCCGACAGAACAGCGGCATTGCGGTCATACAAGGCTATGAGGTCGATATCACTGGAGTAGTTCAGCTCCCAGCCGCCCAGCTTGCCCATGCCAAGCAGAACAAAGCCGAGCCCGTCAAGACCATTTTCGGGCAAGTCATAAACGCATTTGCCGGATTCAATTTCGCGGCCGACAAGATAGCGCAGCCCGGCCTCCACCGAGAGTTCAGCAGCCTGGGACAGGGCTGCCAAAATAGCACTTTGCGCCACGGCATCGGCAATATCCCAGAGCGCAATGCACAATGCAGTGTTCTGTTTGTAGTGGCGCAGAGAACTCATCGCTTCAGCATCATCCAAGGCATCGGACAAGCTGGCATGAAGACGTTGCGTGGCGCTTTCCAGAAAAGCGTCGAAGCCGCTGTTGCACAGATTCTGAAGCCGCTCCTCATCCTGTTGCATCAGGTGCCGAAGGTGGGGCGCGTGAACTGCGACCTGCTGGAGAAACTCTCTGAGCGGCTGCGGGAAGTCCGTGGACCGATCGGCAAAATCAACCGGGCAAGCTGCATCGGCAGATGCCTCGGCAGCAAGTGGTAACATGGCGTCTGCCAGAGTGTTATGCTGCTTGCTTAGCACCTGCCAGATCAACGACATCGCCCTTCATTTCTTGGCAGCCGGGAAAATACAGCGATACGCTCAATCCCCGGCCGGGAGGATTCCCGACAGCATCTTCGGATGAAGGGTGTGTATGTTGCAAGTCGATCTTTGCGTTATGCAGCCCGGCGACAGCGGATACCAGACTGAGGCCCAGCCCTGAGCCCGGCTGTGATCGGCTGCCGTCCAGCCGGGTAAAGCGCTGCAGCACTCTGGTGCGGGCTTCTTCATCAATTCCCGGACCATTATCTGCGACAGTCAGCACGGTTTCGTCGTCATTCCTAGCCACAGAGATTGTGATTTTCGGGTCAGGGCCATCACCGCCCTCATCAGGTGAGGGTGCATATTTAAGGGCATTGTCCAAAAGATTCGCCAACGCCTGGCTGATCAGCTCACGATTGCCAAAGACCGGTGCACTTTCAGGCGTGTCGATATCAAACGTCATGCCCTGCTCTTCGACCAGCGGCTCATACAATTCAGCGACATCGCCGACGATCTGCGACAGGTTGAGATTTGACATGACCTCTCCGGGCGCCCTCGCCTCGACGCGGGCGATCAACAGCAACGCATTGAATGTCTTGATCAGCTGGTCGGCTTCATCAATGGTCATTTCCAGCGCGTCACGATAGGCACCGTCGTTTCCATCCTCCGCCAGCGCGGATTCCACACGGCTGCGCAACCGTGTCAGCGGCGTTTTCAGATCATGGGCAATATTGTCGGACACTTCTTTCAGACCATGCATCAGTTCCTCGATGCGGCCGAGCATGGCGTTGAGACTGACCGCGAGCCGGTCGAACTCGTCGCCACTGCCAGTGACTTGCAGACGCCGCGACAAATTGCCGGAAATGATGCTTTGGGTCGTGCTGGATACCGCATCAATGCGCTTCAGCACGCGGCTGGAGACGAACACCCACGAGATCAGGCCCAGCACCACCAGCATGCCGCCGGCAATGATAAAGGTCTGACGTGCAATCTCCTGAAGGGCCTTGCGTTCTCCGACGTCGCGGCCAACGAGGATTTTGTAGCCGCCGCGCAATTCAAACACCCGGACCACGGCGGTATGACCGGCCGCAACTCCGCCTTCCTCGATCAGGCGGTAGCGTATCTCGCGGGGTTCAGAATCGACATTTTCAAATAATGAGGGCGAAATCCGTGCAATGTTGCCGGCCAGCACATTGCCGCTATTGTTGACCAGCAGATACAAATTGGCGCCGGGTTGCCTTGAGCGGCGTTCCACCAGTGTGACAAGGCCAGGCAGACCGCGTTGGCCGTATTGTTCTGCAAGGCCCTTGATCTCGGCGTTGATGGTCTCATTCAGCTGGCGGGTCAACAAAGCCGATGTATTGGTATTGAGATAGACAACGAGAAAAACCGCGAACCCGGCAAATACCGCCAGATAGATAAGCGATAATTTGATTGCTGTGGTGCGAAAGAACTTACCGATCGTCGTCACGAATTACATATCCTGCGCCGCGGACAGTGTGCAGCAGCGGTTTGTCGAATTCCTTGTCAACCTTACCGCGTAATCGGGACATATGCACATCAATGACATTGGTCTGCGGATCAAAGTGATAATCCCAGACATTTTCCAGCAGCATGGTTCGGGTTACAACATGGCCCGCATGGCGCATGAGATATTCCAGCAGCCTGAATTCTCGCGGTTGCAGCGTGATGTTCTGGCCAGCACGCACAACCGTATGTGACAGCCGATCGAGTTCCAGATCCCCGACTGTATAGATGGTCTCGACATCTTCCGGTTTGCGGCGTCTTGCAAGAACCTCAACACGGGCGAGGAGTTCGGAAAAAGCAAAAGGTTTTGGCAGATAGTCATCACCGCCCGCGCGCAACCCCTTGACCCGGTCATCGACTTGTCCCAGAGCCGACAATATCATCACCGGTGTCTGTTTGTCCCGTTCTCGAAGGTCTTCGATGATCGAAAGCCCGTCACGTTTGGGCAGCATGCGATCAACAATCAGTACATCGTAATCATAGACCAGGGCCTTGTGGGCCCCTGTATCCCCATCGGCCGCATGATCGGCAACATGGCCGGCTTCGGTGAGGGCTTTCACCAAATACCGGGCTGCTTCCTGATCGTCTTCAATGATGAGAATTTTCATATGTGCTTCAAGCTTCTTATGGACTTCAGGGACGGTAGCGCATCCTGTTTGGGTTACCAAGCGGCTGCATAGCTGTTTCTAGAAAAAAGAAGCTGCGGGAAAGGCTTGGCGACGGGGCATTTAAGCGCCCCGCCACCAATAGGCAAAAGACAATCGGGGCGACACGATTTTTGTCTTTCACCGTCGCATAGGGTGACTGAGGGGACGGTCACCCTATTTCGAGACAGGATCAGGCTTTGGCGAAAGGCACCGCGACGAAGCGGACACCCCGTTCACTCTGAACCTGCATGAGTACAGCCTTGCGGCCATCTTTCTTGACCATTTCAACCTTGGACGTCACATCCTCGACGCTGGTAACGGGCTCGCCATCAACATTCAGAATTACATCACCACGGACGAGACCTTTTTCTGCCGCCGGGCTGTCGGCGTCCACTTCGGAAATCACCACACCATTTTCGGCACTCTCAAGGGTCAGGCCCAAAGTTGCGGCTGAAGCCGGTTTGACCATTGAGCCGGGCTCCGCACCAGCGCGGCGGTCCAGTTCATTCAGACTGCCGAGCGTGACACTGATGTCCTGCTCTTTGCCGTTGCGCCAGATCGTCAGCGACGCCTTTGCGTCCGGGGCATAAGAGGCGATCAGCCGGGCCAGCTCTTTCGGGCCTTCAATCCGCGTGCCGTCCACAGCGAGAATGGTATCACCGGCGCGAATACCGGCTTTCCCGGCAGGACTGTTATCCTGCGGCTGAGTGACGAGTGCACCTTCGGCCAGTTCAAGACCGAGACTTTCGGCGATTTCATCGCTAACAGGCTGGATCTGCACACCAAGCCAGCCGCGCTCGACGGCTCCATCGTCCTGCAGGTCGGCGATCACCACTTTGGCAGTCGATGCGGGAATTGCGAATGCAATCCCGACATTGCCGCCGGAGGGCGAGAAGATCGCAGCATTTACGCCGATCACTTCGCCGCGCATGTTGAAGGCCGGTCCGCCTGAATTGCCGCGATTAACCGGGGCGTCAATCTGGATGAAATCATCATATGGACCAGCCCCGATGTCGCGACCATTTGCCGAAACGATCCCGGCGGTGACCGTGCCGCCCAAGCCGAAGGGATTGCCAACAGCCACGACCCATTCACCAACGCGGGACGGCTGTTCGGCAAAGCTCACATATTTGAACTCGCGGTCTGCATCGACTTTCAACAGAGCCAGATCGGTGCGTTTGTCGGCGCCAATCAGTTTCGCTGAAAATTCAGTGCCGTCGTCGAGGACGATGGTAAATTCTTCGGCACCATTGACCACATGTTCATTGGTCACCAGCAGGCCGTCTTCGGATATGAAGAAGCCCGATCCCTGGGATTCGGCACGCCGGGGGGCTGCACGCTCATTGCCCTGATCGCCAAACCGGCGTTCAAAGAAGCGCCGCATGGGATGCCCTTCGGGCAGATCACGGAACTCGCGGGGCATGTCATGTTCAGCAGGCGCTGCAACTGTCTGCAGTTTGCCGCGCACTTTAACACTGACAACCGCAGGCTGAACCTGTTCAACGACATCAGCAAAGTTAAGCGGAGAGGCTGACTCGACGCGCACAGGCGCGGCGAGAACCGGCGAAGTGCCGGTGAAATAGCCGCCCGCTGCCACGATACCCGATATTCCCAAGGCTGCGACGCCAGCGCGCAGCGCATTGCCGCGATGCTTGCTGATTTTCAGTTGTCCGGTAGGTGTTCCAAGAGACATGGTTTGAGTTTCTCCTCATCAAAAACGATTTGGCGACAATCGCCGTTGATGAGAGAGATAAGACCAGTCACCTTACCGCGCTGTTTCAGAGGACTTAAACTTTTGTAATTTTGATGCCCTTGAAATCGCAATGAAATCACCCGCTTGCGCTTACCGCTTGCAGTTTTCGTGGATCAGGCCTGTTCCGGAACAATTCGGGTTACGATGCCGGCTTTGCCTTCCAGGGTCTTGTGAACCGGACACTTATCGGCGATTTCCAGCAATTTTTTCTGAAGCGCTGCGTCAACACTGCCGCCGACAGAAATCCGCCGCTCAAACTGATCGATTTTACCGGAGGTGCTTTTCAGCTCTTCCGCGCAGGCTTCACAATCTGCGGCGTGTATTTTTTCATGCAGAACAGTGACTGAGATTGGCCCGATATCGAGGTTCTTGAAATTGGCATACATTCGCAATGTCATTGATGTACAGGCACCCAGCGCCGCGGCGAGAAAATCATAAGGCGAAAGCCCGCTGTCCAGGCCGCCGACAGAGATGGGTTCATCGGCCAGCAGACGATGCTTGCCGCTGCGCACAAAATTCTGGAACTTGCCCTCGCCGGTTTCGGCGACGAGCACGCCTTCGCGGTCAGGTGATGTAACAACCGGCCGGTCGGCAGCAATGAAACGACCGGCCCAGGCCGAGATCACTTCAGCTGCGTATGCAGCGTCTTCCGGGTTCGACAAAAGATGATCGGCGGAATCCAGTGACACAAAACTTTTTGGATGTTTAGCCGCGGCAAATATCCTGCCGGCATTCTCGATCCCCACTGTCTGGTCAATCGGCGAGTGGAGCACCATCAAGGCGCGCTTCAACTTGCCGATATGCTGCTCGATAGACTGGGTACGGATATCTTCCAGAAACTGCTTCTGTATTTTGAAGGGGCGGCCTGCCAGGGTAACAGTGGCCTCTCCGTCGCGCTCGATTGCATCCAGACTTGCACCGAAATTCTGGATCACATGGTCCGCATCGGCCGGCGCACCTATGGTCGCAACTGCTTTGACTTCAGGAATTGCGCCTGCCGCGCACAGCACTGCAGCTCCTCCCAAGGAGTGGCCGACAAGGATGCTCGGGGCCTCATAATTCTGCCGCAGAAAATCCGCCGCGCGCACCAGATCACCCACATTGGAAGAAAAATTGGTGTTGGCAAAATCACCATCAGACGCGCCAAGACCGGTAAAATCGAAGCGCAGAACCGCAATGCCCCTTGTGGACAATTCGCCGGCAATCCGTTTGGCGGCCAGAATGTCTTTTGAGCAGGTGAAACAATGGGCAAAAATCGCTGTGGCGCGGATCAGGCCCGCCGGCATATCCATGCGTGCGGCCAGGGCTTCGCCCTTGCTGCCAGTAAATGTGACTTTTTGAACTCCAGCCATGGACGCCCTTTCTTGCCGAGGAATACCGGCAAGATGCGCCCGGAATGATCACGTATCAACTGTCAGCAGATAAAATTTTCTTGAGAGTTTCGTGTTCCGCGTCACTGAGCGGCTGTTCTTCAATGTTCTGATTACGCCTGGTGCGGAATGATGCAAAGGCAATTCCGGCGGCCAGAATCAGCAGCGCGAGTGGGGCGATCCACAAGATCGCATTGGCCATGTTGAAGCGCGGTTTGAGCAGAACAAACTCGCCGTAGCGGGCGACGAGAAACGTCAGCACATCTTCATTGCTGTCACCGGCAACGATGCGCTCGCGCACCAGAAGCCGCAGATCTCTGGCCAAGGGTGCATTTGATTCATCAATCGACTGGTTCTGGCACACCATGCAGCGCAGTTCTGCCGATAAATCACGGGCACGGGCTTCCATTACCGGGTCATCCAGAACCTCGTCCGGTTCCACCGCCAGAGCGGGTGTGATGAGCAGACCAAGCATCAGGAATATAAGGAGTTTGCGCATAGACTATTCCGCCGGTGCCATGACAGACGCGGCTTTTGCGCGTTTGGGAGCGCCCACCCGCAAGCGTCTGTCGGTGAGAGATACGATGCCGCCCGCGCCCATGAACAGCGCGCCAAACCACAGCATCAGGATCATCGGTTTGTGGTAAACGCGAACAACCACTGCACCATCGTCGTTGAAATCACCCAGTGTTGCGTAAAGCTGAGAGACACCGAAGGTCTTGATGCCGGCTTCCGTTGTGGGAAAATTACGCGCCTGATACAGGCGTTTGGCCGGTGACAGCACGGCCACAATCTCGCCGTCGCGGCGTACTGTCATATCGGCCACCTGCTCGGTGAAATTGGGGCCGCTATTGGGACGAATCCCATCCAGTGTTATGGAATAACCGGCTATTTCGATTGTGTCGCCAGGGCTTGCGACGGCCACAGCCTCGTGCTCATAAACACTGACACCAACGATGCCAAGCACGGTAATGCCCATGCCGGCATGGGCCAGGGTGGTACCAAAGGCCGAGCGCGGCAGGCCGATAAGCCTGGAGACTGCCGTCATGAAGGGAACACGGAAAAACCGGGCCCGATCAATCAGTTCCGCAAGGGCACCGAACACCAGCCAGACCCCGACCGCCATCCCGAAAGGCGCTGCAAAAGAGGTCTTTGTCTGAAACGAAAATGTTGCGAGTATGGCTATGACAGCCAGTCCGAATACCCAGGACAGGCGCTGTACAACCGCCTTCAGATCACCGCGTTTCCAGGCCAGAAACGGGCCGAATGGCATGGCCAGTAGCAGGGGCAGCATCAACGGACCGAAAGTCAGGTTGAAATAGGGCGCGCCCACCGAAATTTTTTCACCGGTCAGGGCTTCCAGAGCGAGCGGATAAAGCGTCCCGACCAGAACGGTGGCTGCAGCCGTTGTCAGCAGCACATTGTTCAATACCAGAGCGCCCTCGCGGGAAATCGGGGCGAAAATTCCGCCTTGCTTCAATGTGCCGGCACGCATCGCGAACAATCCCAGACCACCACCGATAAACAGCAGCAGTATCATCAGGATAAAAACACCGCGGGCCGGATCGGAGGCAAATGTGTGGACACTGGTCAGGACGCCCGAGCGCACCAGAAAGGTTCCCAGCAGCGACATTGAAAAGGTCAGGATCGCCAGCAGAATCGTCCAGATTTTCAGGGCATTGCGCTTTTCCATGACAACAGCTGAGTGCAACAAAGCAGTGCCGAACAGCCACGGCATGAAGCTGGCATTTTCGACCGGGTCCCAGAACCACCAGCCACCCCAGCCAAGTTCGTAATAGGCCCAGTAGGACCCCATCGCGATGCCGAATGTGAGAAACAGCCAGGCTGTCAAAGTCCAGGGCCGCACCCAGCGCGCCCAGGCGGCGTCGATTCGTCCGCTGATCAGTGCCGCTACAGCAAAGGAAAACGCCACCGAAAACCCGACATAGCCGAGATACAGCATCGGCGGGTGTATCGCGAGGCCGATATCCTGCAGAATAGGATTCAGATCGCGTCCCTCAAAAGGGGCCGGCGACATCCGCGCGAACGGGTTCGACGTCAGGATGATGAAAAGAAGAAAGGCGGAGGCAATCCAACCCTGCACCGCAAGCACATTGGCCTTCAACTGATCTGGAAGGTTGCGTCCGAACAATGCCACCAGAGTGCTGAACAGGGCCAGTATGCCGACCCACAGCAACATGGAACCTTCATGATTGCCCCAAACGCCGGTGAATTTGAACAGCAGCGGCTTTTGCGAATGCGAGTTTTCCCAGACGTTGCGCACAGAAAAATCAGAGACCACATAGGCATAGGTCAGTGCGGCAAAGGCAAGCGCGATAAAGACAAATACTCCGATCGCCGTCGAGCTGCCAACCGCCATCAATCGGGCATCGCCGCGATGGGCACCAAGCAGGGGAACCAGTGCCTGGACTACGGATAAGGCAAGTGCCAGCAAAAGCGCAAAATGACCAAGTTCCGAAATCACAGTTTCACCCCTTCAAAGATTAGATGTAATCAGGAAATGCTCTAATTCGTGACAGGAGCATCATCTCCCTGCCAGACACCCTGCTCTTTCAGCGCGTCAGCAACTTCCTTCGGCATATAGGTTTCGTCATGTTTTGCCAACACAATGTCTGCCACGAAAACCCCGTCGTCACCTAATGAACCTTCTGTAACAACACCCTGCCCCTCGCGGAACAAATCCGGCAAAATGCCGTCAAAGACCACATTTACGCTGTTGCCGGTATCCGTGACGCGGAAGGTGATGACCGATCCTTCAGTGCGCACAACACTGCCTTCTTCCACAAGTCCCCCGAGACGAATCCGCTCGCCCGGCGCTGCCCCGCCCTGCACGATATCACTGGGCGAATTGAAAAACACAATACGATCAGTCAGGGCAAACAGGACCAATCCGGCCGCAATCGCCAGAATACTGCCAGCCGTCGCAATCATGGTCAGACGTCTTTGCTTTCTGGTCATTGGATCCTTACCGTTCTGTACTTAATTTGAGATCTTCACTTCGCCATTCTCAGAATTTGGTGTCAGTTCTGGACGATTCTCAATTTTGGGCTGTCAGACCCAGGCTGCCAGCCATATCATTCAATTCTGTCATCGCTCTTTGATCTGACGCAAACTGCGTTTCAGCTTTTCTCAACGCCTCTACGGCATCATCAGGGCGCTCGAGCACGACGTAGGACCGGATCAGCCGTAACCAGTCCGCCAGATTGCCGGGCTCCTCCTCCAGTTTTGCGGCCAGACCGGCAACCATTGTGGAAATCATCTCCTGTTGTTCCTGCTGAGACAGGCTCATGATAGAAGCGGCGCTGTTGCTGGGCTCGGCCGGCGGCAGACCCAATTGGCTGCGCGCCATATTCAACTGATCCAAGGCGCCGGGTGCCCAGGCGGATTGCGGGGTTGCTTCTTCCAGCAGTGCCTCCCAAGCCTGAGCTGCCTGTTGGAATTTGCTTTCCTGAGTGAGGCCCATGGCCAGAAAGAAGCGCGGCCTGATGGCCGTCGCATCCAGTGCAATGCCACGTTGGAACAGTTTTTCGGCGCGCTGGGTCACCACGCCTTCCTGGCTGAGCACGATCGCTTCCCCCAGATCTGACAGGCGCGGCTCGGTGTCTCCGCGCAACCTGATTATGTTCTCGAATGCCCGCACAGCGTCGTCATAGCGACCCATTCGCTGATAGACCGGCGCGACAACCTCCCAGCCCTGATCATCATCGGGATTGGCGGCAAGATGGGTTTCGACACGCTCCACCAGACCAAGAATCTGACTCTGATCAGAGTTCTGCTGCTGATTCTGCACGCGTGCCTGCAGAGGCTGATCGTTTAGTTCAGGACTGCCGAGTGTCACATACATCAACGCGGCGATCACAGGAACAACGACAAACGCAAACGCTGCAGAAAACTTACGAAACAGAGTCGCCTTTTGCCCGGATGCTGCTGTTTCTGAAGTGTTTTCGGCCTTTGCGTTGGCCTCGATCAGACGTCGGCTTATTTCCGAGCGTGCGGATTCCGCATCCCGTTCATTGAGCACGCCGCGTTTCAGGTCGCGCTCGATTTCGGCCAGTTGATCCTTGAACACTGCAATATCATTATCGAAGGTTTCGGCAGTTGCAGAGTCATTTCGGGCGCTGCGCAACAATGGCAGAATGGCCAAAAAAATTGCGCTTCCCAACATGATTGTTAAGACAATCCAGAACAGCATTGAGGGTCAGCCCGTAATTACAAATTCAAATAAATGCATATCTATCAGATTCAGGATGTAAGCCCTGACGGCGAAGGCCGCAAGGAAAACCCGACTGAAGACCCGTTCAGAAAAATGAAAAGGGCTGAACAATGCCAGCCCTTTCCGTTCAAAATATCGTTATCCGCTTTTGTCAGCGGATGCGCGATCCTGCAATCAGGCCGTTATATCCGCCATGATCCGTCAGGCTGGCGACAAGCAGTGCCCCGCGCAGTCTCCGGCCGACCGTCAATATAGACGGTGTGCGTGTATTCGCGGCACTGCAGATTGTTGCTGCGATAGCTGCGAGTCGGCACAACTTCACCGTAATGGCCATTATCCGGATTACGCCAGACAACAGGAGAGCCGATACGACCGCTTTCCAGAGCCTGATATTCTGCATTATAAGCGCGGCGGCGATCCTGTTCGTCGAGGGAGCGACCGAGCTCACTTCCGATAAGACCACCGGCGACGATGCCGAGAGCTGTCGCGGCAACCTTGCCGCTGCCTCCGCCAAACTGATTTCCGATTACGCCGCCGGCAACTGCGCCTGCAACGGTTCCTACGCCTTGTTTAGGTCCGACATTCTGACAGCCTGCCAATGCAAGACTGAACACAGTGAGGGTCGCCAATACTTTAAGATTCATTTCGTTTTTTCCTTCCTGTGCGATCCGAAACTAATGCCGTACCGCATACGCATGTTCACTTGGTTTGTTTTCACAGCAAAATGGCGCAATTGTGCCAAACAACAACATTTTTCTGTTCCTTTGTAAAACTCCATCTATTTGTCATTCGCGACACAGGGAAGAGTCAGTTTCGCCTTTAATCCGCCCATCGCACTGCGTTCCAATTTTATGGTTCCACTATACAGATTCGCAGTCTCCAGGACAATCGACAGGCCAAGACCGCTGCCTGCAACAGTTTCATCTAATCGTTTGCCGCGTTTCAAAGCAAGCTTGGATTGCTCGGACGTCATACCGGGGCCATCGTCTTCGACACACAACGCCCAGTTGGCCTTCGTGACTTTGTAAACGCGAAGTGCGACTTTAGAGTGGGCCCATTTACTGGCGTTGTCGATCAAATTGCCGCTGACTTCTTCAAGATCTTGTTTTTCACCGCGAAACACAATATCGTCTTCGAATGTCGCCGTGATGGTCAGGCCCTTGTCACGATAGATTTTCTGCATTGCACGCACCAGACTTTCGATGACCGGCCTTACCGGCGTGGCGGTTCCAACGGCCGCCAGACCTGCGACAGAACTGGCGCGAGATAGGTAATGATTTACCTGATCACGCATTACGGTAACCTGGTCGGAAATTTTCCTGTCCCTGGCGGTGTTGCCCGACATTTCATTGGTGATGACGCTCAAGGGCGTTTTCAGTGCATGCGCAAGATTGCCAACATGAGTTCTGGCCCGCTCCACAATTCCGTGATTCGCGTCAATCAGCCCGTTGATCTCGTTGACGACAGGGGCAATTTCCGAGGGGTATGTCCCGGTGATTTTCTGCTTCCGCCCAGCCTGAACGTCCAGCAGGGCACCGCGAATCGATTCCAGCGGGCGCAGCCCCAGACGCACTTGGAGATAAATCGCAAAGCCCAGAAACGCCGCGAATACAAGGAATGTGGCCATCAGACTGGAGCGGAAATCTGCAATATCCTGATTCAGTTGCGATACATTTCCGGCAACCGCAATCACCAGCTCAGCCTCATTTGGCAGGACATAGCTGCGCTGAAACAGCCTGATGGCATCTCCCCCGGGGCCCCGCAGCGTATCATCTGCTGACGGCGCTGTATCCGATTGCACGAAATCCAGACTGCTGCCTATCAATGAATCCGACGTGAACAGGATAGATCCCTGGTCATCTCCTATCTGCCAGTACCAGCCGGACAGCGGCTCCAGAAAGCGCGCTTCGCCGATATTTTCCGGTGCCGACAAAGACACTGCATCACCCTGGCCCAGCATTTGTGTCGCCAAAGCTCCAATCAGTGCGTTTGCATAGGCCTCCAACTGCCCGTCAAAGGCGGTCCTCACGGATCTGCCGTAGAGGTTCGTGAGAACAAGGCCGGCGGCCAGAAGACCAATTCCCATCAGCACCGCTGACGACAGGAACAAGCGCAGCGCAAGCGAGTCGGGCTTTGGCAGCGCGCGCCGAATCACTCAGCCTGCCCCATCCGGTAACCGAGGCCGCGAATCGTTTCGATCAACCCGTCCGGAAGCTTTTTGCGCAGACGGCCGACAAAGACTTCGATGGTATTGGAATCGCGGTCAAAATCCTGATCATACAAGTGCTCGGTCAACTCAGTTCGGGAAATCACCTTGCCCTGATGATGCATCAGGTAAGACAGAGTGCGAAATTCATGCGCCGTGAGTTTGAGTGACATGCCCTCAACCGTCACGCGGTTGCCCTTGGTGTCGAGCCGAACCGGACCGCAGGTGATCTCGTTGGAGGAATGACCGGCGGCCCTCCTGACCAACGCTCTCAGACGCGCCAGCACTTCTTCCATGTGAAATGGCTTGGCAACATAATCATCAGCGCCGGCATCAATGCCCTGAACCTTGTCAGTCCAGCGGTCTCTCGCCGTCAGCAGGAGAACCGGCATTGTCCGGCCATCGCGCCGCCATGCTTCCAATACACTGATACCATCCATCGTGGGCAGTCCGACATCCAGCACCACGGCGTCATAAGGTTCTGTATCTCCGAGAAAATGCCCATCTTCACCGTCTGTCGCAGCATCCACAACATAGCCGGCGTCTTCCAGAGCCTGTTTCAACTGGCGATTGAGATCCGGCTCATCTTCAATTACGAGAACACGCATAGGTCCCTTCTGATCCTGTTCCGCCCGGTGCGGGATTGGTCCCGGGTCAAACTCTAGATCGTTTCCTCTCCATATAGAAGCTTTTGCCGGAAGGCGTCGCTGGTCTGGCTCACCTGCGCATCAAATTTACGCGTCTGCCCGACGGCAACTCACACCTTTTTAGATAAGGACATCAGCAACACGGCCAAGCTCCCGGGAAGCCGGGCCGGGCGGCACAACATGCCAGCCCCGTCACATGATTTATGGTCGACAGGCAGAATCTAATCCGCGCTCACTGACATATTTTTTACCTGCCCGTCGGGCTGCAAGACTGAAATCACATAGACATAACCATTACCCTGGAGGCACAATTGAGCGCTGACGATCTTTCCGCCATCCTGGGTCACGCGTCTCCTGATCTCAGACAGTGGCTTTGCCGAACCGCTGCGTACAGCATCACTCGCCTGAGCATTGCTGAGGCAGTCCTGTGCATAGGCTCCCGTCATCGATTCCTGGACCACCAGGGGGGCGATACCCATCGTCAGCGAGACCGTCAGAATTTTAAGTGTGTCCATCATCATACTGCCTTTCTTAAGGCATTGTTCCTGAATGGGAAATGAATGGCCACAGCCTGCGCTCAAATGTAGCAGAAATCCCGGCATTTCAAGATCACGTGGCTGCCACTGCAATCCATTGAAAAATATCTTTTATTTATGATCAGGCATGAAATTGGAGCCTTATTTTCCGGTGTCCGTAACCGGCCAGCTGACGAGATGCTCCTCATATTCCTCTATCGGCACGCCGATTTCGGTTTTAATACGGCCGCGCACTGAAATTCCGGCTGCGTGGACAGTATCCGCATCGCCTGACACAAGCGGGTGCCACCACAGCAAAGGCTTTCCGTCGCGCAGGCGGGCATAGGCACAGCTTGGCGGCAACCATGACAATTCACCGACCGTTTCCGGCGTGAGTTGCAGACACTCTGGAACCTTGGCCAGCCGGTTCGGATAATCCATGCAGCGGCAGCTGTCATGATCCAGCAGGCGGCAGGCAAGATCGGTCCAGATAATTTCGCCGGTATCCCAATCTTCGACCTTGTTGAGGCAACAGCGTCCGCAGCCATCGCACAGCGATTCCCATTGCGCAGCTGTCATTTCCGACAGCGATGTATGCTCCCAGAAACGTTCAGCGCCGGTATCAGTTCCCCGCACGGTTTTTGCAGTCTTGCCCACATCGTCCCCGAAGTTAATTGCGAAGTGCTTCTGACACGAATGAAATGAAGACTCAAATACAGATCGCCCGCTCCGCTCGGGCATGACATCTACGCGCGCGTCCTGTCACAACAAGTTTCGTGAAAGCAGCGGATCAAAGCTGGAAAATTAGGCAGAATGAGGCTATTTATGGATTTCCTTATGGTCGCGATCCGGGGAATATGACATCGTTGTATCGACTGGCTCCGGGTTGTATAGACAGGGTCCGGCGATCATGTTTAACGGTGTGGTTGAGACCATCAAAGACTGCGATCGGAGAGTTGAAAGCGCATGCAGGACCCCTTCGTTAACCGGAAAAAGCCCCTTCCCCGGCTGACGTATCGGGAAGTGGATGCGTGGCTGGAAGCCAGTATCCATAGCGGGTTGGTTGCAATCAGTCGGTTTTATGCTGGAATCCGGCGGTTTTTCATTCGTTTCAAACTGCGCGGAGTAGCGCGTTCCCTGAATGAACTTGCCTCGGAAGCCCTGACAGTCGGACTGGTCGGGCTGGTGTTGATGCTCACCCTTGCGCTGCCTGCATTTGAAGAAACCCGCGGCAATTGGAAAGCTCAGGACGACTACTCCGTCACCTTCTTCGATACGGGCGGAAACATAGTTGGCCGCCGCGGCATACTGCTTGATGATGCTGTGCCGCTGAATCAGATCCCGGACCATCTGGTGAAAGCCGCCCTTGCCACCGAGGACCGGCGTTTCTTCTCCCATTTCGGCATCGATGTTATGGGCACTTTACGCGCCATGATGGAAAATGTGCGCGCCGGTGGCGTCGTCCAGGGTGGCTCTTCAATCACTCAGCAACTGGCCAAGAATCTGTTCCTGTCCAATGAACGGACCTTGCAGCGCAAAATCAACGAGGCATTTCTGGCACTCTGGCTGGAGGTGAATTTCACCAAACGCGAGATTCTGAAATTGTATCTCGACCGGGCCTATATGGGCGGTGGAACATTTGGTGTCGGCGCGGCTGCGCAATTTTATTTCGGCAAATCGGTCAAAGATCTGACACTGGCGGAAGCCGCCATGATGGCGGGTCTGTTCAAGGCACCGACCGCCTATGCTCCGCACACCAACCTTCCGCGCGCCCGTGCCCGGGCCAACGAGGTTCTGACAAATCTCGTCCAGGCAGGATTTTACACCGAAGGACAAGTCCTTGCCGCCCGGCAGAATCCGGCCACCCCGGTACATATTTCCGAACAGGACTATGGCAATTACTATCTTGACTGGGCGTTTGAGGAGATCAAGCGTATTGCCCCGGGGCCCGAGCAGGTTCTGAATGTCACCGTCAGCTACAATCAGCGTCTGCAAAAGGCTGCGACTGAAACAATTGTAAACATGCTGCGCGAATTTGGTGATGAAAAAGAAGTTGAACAGGCAGCCTCGGTGACGATCGAAAATGATGGCCGGGTGCTGGCAATAGTTGGCGGCCGCGACTATGGCGACAGCCAGTTCAACCGCGCCACAGATGCCTTGCGCCAACCCGGATCGGCCTTCAAGCCGTTCGTTTATGCAACGGCCATGATGAACGGCTACACGCCTGACAGCATTGTGGTTGATCAGCCATTACGCATGGGCAATTGGCAGCCGAAGAATTATAACCGCAAATATGCTGGCCGGGTTTCGCTGACCACGGCTCTGGTGAAGTCGATCAACACAATTCCGGTCCGGCTGGCGAACAGCATTGGCCGCAAGAAAATTGTCGACACCGCCCGTGCCATGGGACTGACCACTGATCTGCCTGAATCCTCGCCCATGCCGCTGGGCGTGGCCGAGGTGCGGGTCATCGATATGGCATCTGCCTATGCGAGCATGGCCAATGGCGGCTTTCTGGCGACGCCTTATACGGTGCTCAAAATCTCGAGCACCGATGGCACGGTGTTGTATGAACGGGATTCCGAGGCGACTCCCAAACGTGTTCTGCCGGAACAGGCAGTGGCCAATATGAACGGCATTCTCAATCAGGTGACAACAAAGGGTACTGGCCGCAGAGCGCTGATCGAAGGCATTAATGCGGCAGGTAAAACCGGGACAACACAAGACTACAGAGATGCTTGGTTCGTGGGCTACACCGGGAATTTCACCACATCCGTCTGGTTCGGAAATGATGATTTCACCGGTACAAACCGCCTCACCGGCGGCAACCTGCCGGCTATGGCCTGGCAACAGATCATGTCCGAGGCTCACAAAGGCAAGACTACCTTACCTATGCCCGGTGTGGATATGCCTGTGGCGGAGGCTTTGATCGCCCGAGCGGACGCAGGTAAAACTCCCGGCAATGTGACTGAAACCGCCGGCTTTGATGGTGGGGCGACGAGTGATCAGGCGGCACGTCTGTCTCCTGCAACCGCACTTGCGTTGCAGCGCATTCATCTGTTGCTGGGGGGCGAGGGAATTCAGATTCAGCTGGGTCTGGATGAAACTGACAGTGACGTGGAACCGGTTGCTCTCGACCCTTCCGATAGTGCAATTCTGACGACCAAAACGGCCCCGGATCAGGCAGGTTAATTTATGGCATCGCTGTCTGGAATCAGTATAGCCATGGGGCTTGCTGTTGTCGTCGGCCTCGGGTCTACGGATTTCTTTCTGCGCGCAAAAGCACCGCTGGGAACCACCAGATACCAGATGTGGACCGGGTGGCCGAGTACGGGCCTTGGCACCGATGTCAATGCGGAAAATCCTTATCTTCAGGCCCATACCGCACGCAACGGGACAATTCCGCTTGGCGCAAATGAAGGCGTTCTGTTGAAAACCTATCGCGACAGTGCAGGTGACAAGCTCGTGCGCAATTGCCTCTACCGGTTCACAGGCGAGGTTCCGCGCTCACAATTGTGGACACTGACGGTGACGGACGATGTTGGCCGGGTTCTGCCGAATCCGTCCCTGCGCTACGGCATCACCTCGCGCCAGCTGCTGCGCTCGGCGGACGGGAAATTCGATATCTGGCTGGCGCGGGATGTGCAGCCCGGAAACTGGATCTCACTGGGAGACCTGCCAGAGGACCCCTACACGTTGAATGAACAGGTGCCGATCGAAGGCCGCGATCAGGATCAGAGTTTTCTGCTTACCTTGCGGCTCTATGGTGCCAGCCTCTCATCTGAAGCCTCCCTCAGTGCGGTGACGTTTCCGAGCGTGGAGAAGGTCAAGTGTCCGTGACAAGACGTTCTCTCCTGGTTGTTGCAATTATCGGTCTGTTTCTGGCAGCGATCATCCATATCGGCATTTTGCTGTTCGCGCCGCGCCTGTCGGTCAATGACGCCTGGGATGCGCTTGCGATGCCGTTAGACACCTTTGTGGCGTACCCGGCGCGACCGATGCAGCCGGGTGACGCCTTGCATATCGAGACCATTGAGGACAACCCGATTCTGGAAGTTCCGATCAAGGATCTGGACCCGCAATTTTCCCATGCAATTTGCCGGTTTGATCTGCGCACAGGACCAGTCCATCTGCGCACAGAGGGGCTGGAAGGGTTTTGGACACTCAATTTATTCAGTGCAGGAGGCATCAGTTTTTTCAGCACCAATGAACAGGTCAATGCCGGCAAACCCCTGAATTTGCTGGTCGCCACGCCTCAGCAAGTCGCCAGCATGCGCACAAATAACAGCGCAAGCCTCGACAATCTGGTGCTGGTCGAAACAGACATTGAAGATGCTGCCGTCCTGTTCAGGGTTTACCGCGAGCATCAGGTAGCATTGCCGGACACGGTATCGGAACTGCAAACCGTGTTTTTCTGCACCCCATTCCAGCAGAATCCGTTGGGCAGTTTTATTTCTGCGGAACCGGTGCGTTGAACAGATCCTCGGGCTGATTGCCACTTCCCGCCCCGCTGATATAGCGTGAGCGGCGGCCGCTGTTCTCCAGACCGGCAGGTTGGAGATGCGCAATCTGGGCCTTTCTGAAAATCAGCTCGAGACGCTGCAATTCGCCGTCGGCAAGCCCGGCCCGGCCGTCAGGTTCTTCGATGAGCAACCGTTCAATGGCGCGGCGGTAACTCTCGATACGATAGGCGACGGCGCGCTCCACCCAGTCGATCAACTCGCGATTTTCATCGACCCGCGCTTCAGCTGCGGCCTGCACAGAGGCCAGGGGACGCGGCACCGGACCCTGAACCGTAATCCATCTGGAATCCGGTTCATAGTAGACTGCGGCGGCTTCAAGCCGGATTACATCGGCTGCCATAACTTGGCCAGCGCGTGCAAAAAAAGGCGGAATCAATGCCGCATCGGCAGCAATATCTGCACTTATGCGACCATATCGCCCGGCGGTGGATCTGAACCTGTCAGACCGTAAATAGGAATAATAGGCATCCGGGCTGAGATATCGATCCACAGATCCCGTCAACCGGTAGCGCTGAACGCGCGCCGCAATTTGGTGCAGCCAGTCTCTTGCATGCGGCGGGGCCACAAGATGGCTGGCCTGCTGACGCAGCAATTCTTCATCGTCGGTCAGATTGAAATAGGAAACCGGTGCGCCGCGGAAGCGGGCGACAAAGCCTCCCAGAACGGGCAGCACCCTGGTCTCGATTATGCCGCGATCTTCGCGACCCAGATCAGCGGCAGACGATGGCCCGCCAGCAAACGCTGCGTACCCTGCCATCAAGGCAAGAATTGTAACTCTGGCGACGGAATTCCTCAGTAAGCAATTTCTCATGCTCTGGTTCAGCGCCGTCGCAGCCGTGGTGTGTCTTCCGGTTCTGAAATCCCGCCTTTCACTGCTTCATCCGCCGAAGACCATTGCGGCCTCTCACGCTGGAAAGCGGCAGTGTCAGATTCGCCGATTAGTGACCCGGCGGTCCGGGCTGTTGCGCCGGTCCTATCATGATATTCAACAAAAATTCCATCGAATAACACGACATTGTCGGATGTTCCGCGACCAACCGGACCAGCAAAGTCATGTGCGCGGCCCGAAGGATATTCAGTGTGAGATTTCAAGTCCGGAAAGGCCAAAATCCTTCCCATAGCCATACTCCGTTCGTCTGTTGTTAAACCGGAGTGGATATACGCCCTAACTCCCCGGAGCGGTGTCAACACTATAGCCATAACGCCGCCGAGGTTAACAGTCTGCTAACGAATTGCTGCGACATTTACAGTTCGTGAACCAGACCGGTTTTGTAACGTGTACGGTCAATGTCAAATCGCAAGTATCAAGTCGAACACCGGTTAGTCGCCGGACTGACCGGGAACGGTGAATTCCGTGCTCTGGCAAGCGTGTCGGGAAAGCATCCCGATCAGGCACTGTTGCGCGCGCTTACCGGACTGTTCATACAGAATACGGCTCCCACGCTGTGGGAAATCGGCCAGTTTCAGGAGCTGATGCTCAATTTTCTGCCGGTCGTTGACAGCGCCACCCGGCAGGAGCTGATGGTGCTGCTGGCGGAGCATCCGCATACACCGGAGAAGGTCCGCACAGCGCTTGCGAGCGAATTTGTCGTAAAGAGCCGCCAGATGAAAATGCCTTTAATCCATGATCCAGCGCAGATTTCGCGCCGACAACAGCGCTATACGCTCAAACAACTGCGCGACATTCTGCCGCTCCAGGTGTCGGGAAAAATCGCGCGGGTTGCGGCTCTGGCAGCGATGCGGGATGATCGCAATACGCTGCGGACCGTTCTTGCCACACATTTGACGGTGTCACGTCCGTTTGCCGAACATCTCCTG
The DNA here is from genome assembly GCF_030758315.1 of Pararhizobium sp. IMCC3301. NCBI lineage: Bacteria > Pseudomonadati > Pseudomonadota > Alphaproteobacteria > Hyphomicrobiales > Rhizobiaceae > Pararhizobium > Pararhizobium sp. IMCC3301. The sequence goes on along the minus strand of NZ_CP132336.1, from coordinate 4,080,767 downwards.
AGCGAGCCCGACGGTTTTGCACTGGCGACAGCGCTTCGCGCCCTGCGCATGCCAGACCAGGTGGCACGCACCATTTTGCTGGCCTGCCAGGCAATGCACAGCAGCCGTCTAACCGGCCTTCCGCAACCGTTCGAATCCTTCAAACGGCTTGATCCAGAGGCTTGCCGCAAACGGATCATGGACTGGGAACAGGCATTCCTGACCAAACGCAGACCACAGATGACCAGGAGCAGAACGGGCCATCAGCCGCTTTATGTTCCAAGCGGACAGGATCGCAGCCGTCCCGCCGACACCATTTACACTGTGGATGCAGCCAGTTCTGCAAAGCGCAAAGCCGGCTAGATCAGGCTTCAAACAGCCAGAGGCAGGTGATGATTGCCTGCGGTGTCTTCAATTTCGACAATCCAGATATCCGGGTCGAAATCCCGTTCCCGGCTGAGCCGCGCATCAATTTGTGCATCGTCTGCACTCAGGATCAGTTCGAACATCCGACTGTCTTTGCCATCCAGCTCGACAGACAGTTCCGCCTGCGGGGCCGGGGCATACAGGCTGATACTGCCGCCAGCCACGATGATTTTGACAAAGATCGCTCCGGCTTCAGTAGCGCCACGTCTGACGAGATAGCCGAAGGACCCGTTCAGCCGACATTGTCTGAGATAGGCCTGAACCCATAGTTCACTGGAAATTCGCTGCGCCATGGCGGGCAATCAGTCCAAAGCGCCGATCGCCAGCAGGCGGACCATCAGATCATCACTCATCTGCCCCGTAATCGGCATTCCCTGGTTCATTTCAAACCTTTGAATAGCCGCTGAAGTCTCACCGCCGAACATTCCGTCCGCAGAGACCGGTCCATAACCAAAATTGTTCATAGCCTGTTGAACCGACAGAATTTGAGGTGACGCCTCGGATGCTGGCGATTGATCAGAATGCGGGATAATTGTCGGCGAGCGGATCGGCAACGGTATCCCGCCCTCATCCCTGATGAGTTGGTCCATACGCATCCGTGCCAGAAGCTTGACCGAGGGCTCACCGGTTGGCGACACATTGATGCCGCGCTCATAATCTGCAATGGCGGCGCGCGTTTCCGGTCCGTCCACTCCGTCAACCCGGCCATGATAGAACCCTTTCACTGCCAACAGGCTCTGCACCTCGCTGACCATAGCACGGTCAGCAACCAATGGGGGGTAGCGCAGATCGGCGCCTGAAGAAACCGTCCGTATTTCGCGCTGCATCAAAGCTGCCAATTGACCGCCAGGCGCACGGGTCTGGAACAACGGAGCGGGATGATTTCCGGGTTGAAGATAAGCTGCATTGACTGCAACCAGCAGAGCAATGGCCGCGCACAGACCGATGGCGCTGTTGCGACCCGGCTTTTCAAGCAGTTTTTGTGTAATTCGGGCTGCCATCAGGCACTTCTCCTGAAGCCACCGGCTGGTTCCAGCAGGCTCGTCTCAAACAGGTTATCATCATCAGTCGTGTTGATGTCGGCCGGCGTTACACGCACACAGGGCAGCGAGATGGTGACCGTCGTCCCCTCGCCGAGCACGCTTTCCAGTTTCAATGCACCGCCGTGCAGCGATGCCATCTGATCGACCAGTGCCAGACCCAATCCGGTGCCGGTGCCGCAGGTGCCATTGACCCGTTCAAAAGGTCTGGCAAGACGTGGCAAAGCCTCGTCCGGGATACCCTTTCCGGCATCTCTCACAATAAAGTCCATATGTCCGTCAGATTTCCGCAAAGTCAGAACTATTTCCTGATTGGCAGTGCTGAATTTGACGGCATTGTCGAGGATATTCAACAGCATCTGACGGCAGTATCTCTGATCGGCATACAGCGCAGGCAGGTCAGACGGGCAGTCGAATACGATTTTCATGCTCCTGTCGCGCACTTGCGGTTCCAGAAATGAGATGCATTCCCGGCACAGCCGGGCAGCATCGAATAAGTCGCAGGACAGCTCCAGCCGTCCGGCCTCAAGTTGCCCTGCAGTCAGCATTTTTTCGACAACACCAAGCAAATGCTGACCTGCCGAATTGATCCGCCCGGCATAATCCTGTTTTTGTGCAGCAGTTCGCGGTGTCTTCGCTTCCCGGGTGAGCAATTCGGAAAAGCCAAGAATGGAATTCAGCGGCGAGCGCATTTCATGGGCCACATAACCGAGCGTGACGATAAGCTGATTCTCGTCTCCGCCTTTGCGCACCGGGTTAGCCGGTTCTTGATCCGGTGCTGCTGTGTCGGGAACGTCCCGAAGGCAACTGATGCAACCCTCTTTGGACCAATGGGCTGAAAATGCAAAAGGGTGGTAGACGCCCGGACTTTGATCGAGAGAGACCGCAAGCCGGACCGGCAGAACGGGCCTGCCCTGCGCCGCATCCGACACGGTTTTCAGGAAGGCCGGCCGGTCGCTGATACGAATCCGGTTCAACAGCCCCTTCCCCAACACGGCGTGGCCGAGATTCTGCAAAAGTGGATGCAGCGAGCCTGACTGCGATACGATGTCGCCATTGCTGTCATGCTGCAACGTCAGTTCTGTCAGCGGACGTATGGTTGGTGAACCGGCATTCCCTGAGCGCTTTGAAGCCACCGGAATTTCCGTGCCGCGGCTTTTGGCAAATGACTGCAGCAGACCGGCGAACGCCCCCAGAACCGAACTGCCTATAGCCATGCCGAGCAAAGGCACTGTCGGCATATCTGTGACACGGGAGACGGCCAGAAGGGCCGGCATGGACAGGCCGGCACCGATCAGTGCGCCTGTGAGCATGCGTGTCTCCAGACCACCGGGAAGAAGTGACAGGACAGGATTTGAACGGGTTTTCTCGACGATTTTCAAAGGTCTCTGCTCACGGTTTATGTGATTGGGACCTACCATCGCAGTCAAGGTTTACCGTAAGGCTAAGACACTCCCGTCAGGTGCCGTAACAGCCGGAATTTGCATTCAATCTGCAGAAAACCGGAAAACAGGGTTAACAGCCTGTGAAGAGCGGACAGACCCTGCCATAAAGCTGGCTTCCACAGTTCTCCTTTTCTTCGCCATATACATCCATTACAATTTGATTCAATTTCAAAACCAGTTTTCTATGTATTTTCAATTTGCCTGCCGCATAATTGCGCTTTAACCCCGGAACAGATCGTCGAGTTCTTCTGTATGTTTTTCATACGTTCCATTTTCTGGCTCTCCGTTGTCTTTGTGTTGTTGCCAGTGGCACCCGAAGACAAGAACAAAATTGAACCGATTTCTCCGTTTGAAGCGATCGGGGCTGCGGCTGCAACCGTTCGTGACTTATCCGGTTTCTGTGCGCGCAACCCGGAAACCTGTGCAACCGGAGGCAAGGCGGCGGTCGCATTTGGCTACAAGGCTAAATACGGGGCGCAGCAATTGCTGACTTCCTCGGACGAAGATGCCCCTGAGGAGTCCGAAAAAGTGCCTGTCGTGCCACATGTTGACAGCACACCTGCAAGCCTGACGACGAAATCGGACCCCGGTAAAGTACAGAGTGAGACAACTCCCGTTTTTGGCACACCGACACCACGCGCACGCCCCGTCACCTGAACCACTCACTTAGCCAGCGGCAGTAAATCCGGGCCACTGCTGAAAAGTGACGTTTACTCATTGGCGAAAGCCACTATATCTCTGGGCAATACAGCTTTGCCAAAGACAGGTCTGATGAACATCACGGAAATCGTTGAAAATTTCTCCTATCTGGATGAATGGGAAGACCGCTATAAATATGTGATCGAGCTGGGCAAGGAACTGGAACCCATGCCGGAGGCGCTTCAGGTCGATGCCAATAAGGTCATAGGCTGTGCCAGCCAGGTTTGGCTCTCGTCCTCAGTGAGGGAACAGGACGGTCAAAAAATATTGCATTTTCTGGGCAACAGCGACGCGCATATTGTTCGTGGACTGGTCTGCATCACCCTTGCGATTTTCAATGACAAGACCGCGCGCGAAATTTCCGATCTGGATGCGGAAGCCATTTTTGACGAAATCCAGTTGCGCGAACACATCTCCGCACAACGATCAAATGGCCTGAATTCCATGTTGCAAAGGATTCGTGCAGAGGCAAAACACATTCTTTGAACAATGATGCCGGCTGTGAGCCAAGTTGCCGGCTGTGAGCGATGATGCCGGATTTGAGGCCGCTTCCAATTGACCCTGGCCCGGTGGACCGCAAGCCAACCGCCCGCGATCAGACTCAAAAAGCCCGAAGAAATGATCTTCGGGCTTTCGGTTTGTGTGCAGTTCGGCTGTTCAGCCAGCACTGGCCATTTATTTCTTCGGACGGCGTCCACGTTTCTGGGTGCCACGACCAAGGCCCATCTGTTTGGCAAGCTCGGATCGTGCCCGCGCATAGCTTGGCGCAACCATCGGATAATCCGGCGCAAGACCCCATTTTTCCCGGTACTCTTCCGGCGACAGATCGTAATGCGTGCGCAGATGACGTTTCAGAGATTTAAACTTCTTGCCGTCTTCCAGGCAGATCAGATATTCCGGCGTGATCGACCGGCGCGGAGAAACAGCAGGTACTAAAGGCTCCGGCTCCGGCTCACTGTCTTTTTCACTGATATTCACCAATGCCTGATGTACATTGGTAATGATTCCAGGCAGATCTGAACCTGCAACCGCATTATTGCTAACATAAGCAGCAACAATATCAGCGGTAAGGTCAATCAGATCGCTCTCCACCAAACCAGCTGAACTTGTTTCACTCATCGAATTATACTCCATGTATGTCTTTATCTAACACTATATCGGATGTATCTAGGGCAAGTGTTGTAAAATAACAACCAAAAACATGGAAAAACAATATCCTCTGAAAATGTATTGAAGCAGCGCTCGTTATTTGACCCACCGCTAACGGTGTAAAATAGATTGAGTGGTCTCAATCAAAGCACCAATTCCAAATCTGCTTCAATTTGACGCATGGACAGAGGCACCGAAGTTCAACTTCGATGCGCTAATAACCAATTTGCATATTTATAGTTGTGTTGGTGTATTCACCGTGTATCGAGCGACCTCATTCCAACGTACTGGGTTGGCGTTGTTCATCGCTCAGAAAATCATTCATGGCTTCGCAACGAGTCGAAGGCTCCGGCCGATACCCTACAATATAGGCGCTGCGGGCCAGCAGGTGCGAGGAAATGGGTGTTGTCAGCAGAAAGAAAATAATGGCGGCAATCGCCCGTGTGACCACGTCCAGTTCTTGGGAGAACACAGCCAGGGCCAGCAACATCATACCGGAGCCGAGCGTGCCAGCCTTACTGGCCGCGTGTGTTCTGGTATACAGATCCGGCAATCGAACAAGGCCAATAGCGGCGATAACTGCAAAGCCGGATCCGATCAGAATGAAGATGCCGGTGACAACAAAAATAATATCCTGCATCATTCTTCTCCTGCTGCACTGTGCCGGGTTTCCTGATTTATAATATTCAGATCCCCTTCAGGATCGGGCGCTTCGTCCACCGTCGAGCCGCGGCTCAACACATAGCGGGCGAAAGCGACCGTGGCCAGGAACCCGATCAGGCCGAGCGCAATGGCAACGTCGATATACAGAAAAAAACCGGTTTTGATGCCGATCACAGCGATAAAACCAATTCCAACCGCAACCAGCATGTCGAGTGCCAGAACCCTGTCCGGTAAAGTTGGACCGCGAACAATCCGCACGATGATGAGCAGAAATGCCGAGACAAGCATGGCCAGCGAGATATTGATCGAGATATCCAGAAAGCTTTCAGCAAAAATCATCGGAATGCCTCCATGATTTTCATCTCGAAGCCTTCAGCGATATCCCGCTTCAAGGCTTCCTCATCTGTGACGTTGATGGCGTGAATATAAAGGGTCCGGCGGTCCGGCGAGACATCAACAGACAGTGTTCCCGGCGTCAGGGTGATCAGATTGGCCAATATGGTAATTTCAAAATCCTTATCCACACGCAACGGATAGGCGATAAAAGCCGGATTGATCGCCATACGCGGTGACAGGACGAGCTTTGCCACAGACAGGGCGGACAGAACCAATTCATAGAGGAACAGCAGGAACAGACTGATAACCCGTCGCGAACGACTCATATAGCCGACCGTCCCGACCTGCTCGCGGATCAGCGACAATGCCAGCGCCGACAGCGCAAAACCAAACAACAGGCTTGGGAGACTGAATGAGCCGGTGATCGCCGCCCAGACCAGGGCCATCAGAATGTTTATGAGAAACAGCGAATTCATGTCCCATCTCCTGAATTATCGTCCTGTGACAGGCTGTCACCAGACCCGACTTCCGGCTCATTCTCCGTTTCCGCCTGCGGCTGCATTTCAGGTGCTACAGCAGCCTCGCCCAGAACAGCCCGGATATAGGATTGCTCAAACAGCAGCCCACCGGCACCTCCTGCCGCAATATTGAGGTAAGGCCGGGGGAAAATACCAAGTGCGACCACCAGAGCGGTCAGGCCGATGATCGGAAACAGCAGATCGCGCCGGTTTGCCGGATCAAGTTTCGGCATGGTGTGAAGCGCTATGGACTCGCCATCAGGGGTTCCAACCGGGCCGCCGCGCCAGAAGCTCATGATCCAGATCCGGCCCACCGCAATCGTGGTGAAAAGACCGGTCAGCAATATGGCGGCCGCGAGCCAGCCATTGCTTCCTGCCAGCGACGCCTGAACCAGGGTCAGTTTCGGCCAGAAGCCGGAAAAGGGCGGCAGACCCGACACGGCAAAGGCCAGGATCAGAAACAGCGCGGACAAAAACGGGTCGCGCCCATAAAGCCCACCAAGCTGGCGCAGATCATGGGAGCCGGCCTGACGGATCATCAATCCGCACACCATATACAGCGCTGTCATTACAATCATGGAATGAACCGCATACAGAATTGCCCCCATCAGGCCCAGATCCGACGTCAGCGCAATACCAGCCAGCATGGAACCGATCCCGGAAATAACCAGATATCCCATCGTGCGGCGAATGTCGTTTTGAGCCAGAGCGCCAAGCACGCCGATCAGCATAGTGGCGGCGGCAATCCAGACCAGAACATCAGAAAAGATCAGTAGTGAGCCAGGCATCAGCATCACCAGCGTGCGCAGCAGTGCATAGACGCCGACCTTTGTCAGCAGACCGGCAAACACAGCGGATACGACGATGCGCGGCGTATGGTATGCGGCCGGAAGCCAGCTGAACAGGGGAAACGCAGCCGCTTTCATGGCGAATGCGACGAGATAAATCGCGGCAATGGTATGGATCGGAGCCCCGTCAGGCAGAGCCGCCACCCGAATTGCGATATCCGCCATGTTGAGTGTTCCAACCAGTCCGTAAAGATAGCCGGTTGCAATCAGAAACAGGGTGGTCGCAATCAGATTCAGAAAAGCATATTTGACCGCGCCGTCGAGTTGAGGTTTTTCGTTGCCCAGGATCAGCAGACCAAAAGAGGCAATCAGCAACACTTCAAACCAGACATAAAGATTGAAAATATCGCCGGTCAGGAAAGCCCCGCTGACACCAGCCATCAAAAGGACGAGAAACGGAAAGAACCCGTAGCGCCGCTCATGGGTTTCTATTTCGGTCAATGCGTAGAGACCGGAGAAAAACGCCACCAGGGCACCGACAAGCGCCAGGAGTGCACTTAAGATATCGACTGCAAAGCTGATGCCGAAGGGCGGCAACCAGCGCCCCATCGTCATGACAATCGGCCCGTTATTGATGACATGCACCAAAAGCCCGATACAGGCAGCCACCAGCAATGCCAGTATGGCGATCGCCGTGCGTCCCTGCAGCACGGTGTTTTTTCGCTGAGTGAGCAAAAATGCCCCGCCGAGCAAACAGATGATAATCGGCGCAACCACCAGCCAGTCCGCCAGCGCTGGTGAGTCTATCACCATCGCCCGGCTGATATCGGCGGCCTGTATTGCGTGTTTTGCCATAGTGCGCTCTCTGCCCTAAACCATTGCCTGTTTGCATTGTATCGTTTGGGCGGGGTTGCCCGCCCGCCCTTTGGTGATCCAGTTCAACACATGGTTCAATCCAAACATGAAACGCTCTAATATCCGGTCGGCGGAGCGGCTTCATCAGCCGGTTCCGCGATACGCATATCGTCCGTATCATCCGTGCCCAGTTCCTGATAGGCGCGATAGGCCAGGGTCAACAGAAAGGCGAAGAAGGAAAAGGAAATCACAATCGCCGTCAGAACCAGAGCCTGAGGCAAAGGATTTGCAATCGTCGGTTCGGCCACAGTCAGTCCGTCGGGCACAATCGGCGGCACTTCACGGGTGAGACGACCACTGCTGAAAATCAGAAGGTTGACTGCATTGCCAAGCACCACAACCCCCAAAAGGATGCGGATGACATGGGGCGACAGCATCATGTAGACCGCCGCGGTGAAAAAGATGCCGATCAGAGCGGCAAACGCAACTTCCATTACAGTTTCTCCCGCTCTTCAAGTCCCAGTGCTATCGAGGCAATGGTGCCGAGCACCACAAGATAGACCCCAATGTCAAACACCAGCGGAGTCGACAGCGAAAACTCGACCCCGAACAGCGTCGGATAGAACCACAGGCCGGTAAAAAAGGGCACGCCTGCGAACAGCGAGACAATGCCCGACAGAACGCCCAGAACCAGACCCGTGCCTGCTATCGACATGGGATGAAACACCAGCGCTCGGCGAACCGGCGGAACACCGCAGGCGACCCCGTAAATGGCAAAAGCCGAGGCCGCGATGAGCCCGCCGATAAACCCGCCGCCGGGCTCATTATGGCCGCGCAGCAGCACAAAGATCGAAAACAGCACCATCAGGCTTGTCAGATAGGGCGCAGTTGTCCGGAAAATCACTGTTCTCATATCGATGTCTCCTGTGCGCGCGCTGCAGCATTGTCTGTGATGGCGGCGGGAGTGGATGCGGCAGCAGCCTCCGGCACGGCCTCTCCGCGGGGCTTCTTTCTTGAGCGCACCCTGACCAGGGCCAGAATAGCCAGACCGGCAATTGCCACCACCGAAATTTCGCCCAGAGTATCCACACCGCGGAAGTCCACCAGAATAACGTTTACAATATTGCGGCCATGGGCGATTTCGACGCTGTGTTCACGGAAAAAGTCTGACAATTCAGTGTTGAATGGCTGTTGTGACACCGCCAGCAGCAGTAAAAAGAAACCGCCCCCGACAGCGACCGCAAGCGTGCCGTCAAACAAGGTTTTGCCGAATGAACGATGGTCATTCTGACAAAGGCTGAGCCGCGTCATCACCAGGGCCAGAATAACCACTGAAAGCGTTTCCACCATGAATTGGGTGAAGGACAGATCCGGCGCGCCGAACAGCATAAACAGCAGCGCCACGGCAAAACCCTGAATGCCGAGAGCCGCAATGGCGGTGAGGCGGTTTTTGGCACTCAGCACCGCAATCAGACCAATTACCCCAATCGCCATGATGCCCCATTCATAAAACAGCATCTGCGGCATTTCAGGCCAGGCTGGCAATTCATCGAGCAATATCAGCGGCACCAGCAGAGCGGCGGCAGTGGCGATAAAGGCGGCCTTCATATAAAGGTCCATTTGTCCCGGCTGCACCAAGCGGATCAACTTGTGCGCCAGCAATACCAAACCGTTGATAAACTGGTCGAAACCCAGATCCGGACCCCAGCCGATTGCAGTCAGCAGCCGGTTCATACCCGCGCGCATCGCCGCCAGGCGGAAAAACAGTATGATTCCAAGACCTACTGTAATTATCGACAGAATCAGATTCATCTTTATGGCAGTCGGCACCAGATGCAGTTCAGTATCCAAAGGCGTGCCAGCCACGCTGGAGGCCATCGGTCCGATCAGATTGGTAGCGGTCCATTGCAGCAGCAGAGCCGATGCAAGGCCGCAGATCGACAAAACAACAGGTCCCGCCAGCATCAGGACGGACCCTTCATGGGCCGCTTTCGGCGTTTCGGTTTTTGCCCCCACAAAAGGCTTGAAAGCCACAGCAAAGCCCATAACCAACATCAGCGCATTGCCGATTACCGCTGTGATAGTGAGGGCCAGAAACAGCGGCGAAGTGCCCCAGATGCCCAGATAGATTTCTTCCTTGGCGACAAAGCCGATGAAAGGCGGCAGGCCGGCCATCGACAAAGCCGCCAGAACGGCCGCACCAAAAGTAACCGGCATGGCGCGGGCCAGCCCGCCGAGTTTCGTCAGATCCCGAGTGCCGGTGCCATGATCAATGATCCCGGCCACCATGAACAAAGTGCCCTTGAACAGTGAATGGGCGAACAGATACAGCACCGCACCCTGAATTGCGATCTCGTTGCTGGTGCCGGTGAGCATGACCAGCAGGCCGAGCGAGGCAACGGTGGTGTAGGCAAGCATCAGCTTCAGATCGGTCTGGCGCGCCGCCAGCATAGTGCCGAAGATCAGCGTCATGCCACCGAAAATCGGCAGGATGGTTGACCACAAAATCGTATCACCCATGATCGGCTGAATCCGCATCAACAGATAAACACCGGCCTTGACCATGGTTGCGGAATGCAGATAGGCGGAAACCGGCGTGGGCGCCTCCATCGCGTTGGGCAGCCAGAAATGCAGCGGAAATTGCGCCGATTTGGTGAATGCGCCGCCCAGAAACAGCAGCAGAATGGGTACATAATATGGGCTGGTCTGCAGCAGGCCGGGCTGGGTCAGAAGCGTCGACAGATCAGATGTGCCGGTGACCAGTTGCACCATGATAACACCGGCCAGCAGCGACAATCCGCCGCCGCCCGTTACCACCAGTGCCTGAAGGGCTGCGCGGCGCGAGCGTTCCTTGGTATGGTTGAAGCCGATCAGCAGGAAAGATGTGATCGAGGTCAATTCCCAGAAAATGAACACAGTAATCAGATTGTCGGAGACCACCAGGCCCTGCATTGCACCCATGAACAGGAACATGAAAGACAGAAACCGGCCAAGCTGCGGATGGCCTTTCATGTAACCGCCGGAATACAGGATAATAAACGTGCCGATACCACTGATCAGCAAGGCAAACATCAGGCTCAGACCATCAATCAGATAAGATAGCGGCCACCCCATGCCCGGCCACCAGTCCCAGACATTGGCGAAACCGGCACCACCCGCTGTCTGGCCGATATACCCCAGAAAGTGAGCAAAAATTCCAGCCGGAACGAGCGCCAGGAGCCAGGCTCCGTGGTGGCCGGCCACACGCACGATGAAGGGCGCCAGAGCTGCGGCTACAAAGGGAGCCAGAATGGCAATGAAAGTGCCATCAATTGCTGCGTTCAAAATTCCCAACCCCTGTTATTCCGATCTGACGGTAAGCCAGCGTCTTACCCATTTGCAACAAAACCGGTCAAGGTGCAAACCTTGCGGTGTCATTTGGCAGGCGCAGGCTGGCTGCCAGGTTCCAAATCGGATGCGCCGGCCATTTGATCCACACCCACCACTGCCACAGATCAGCAATATTGCTGTCGATTCAACAGAATTCCCACAGGTGTAGCACTGTTTCCTCAAAATCTGATTCATCCACACCGAGTTTGATACCACGGAGGTGTCCTGTCTGCCGCGCGGCTGACAAGCTTCAATTGGCTCGGATGGGTTGGCGAATCAAGAGCTGCTGCGTTCGCGCCGTGGACAAGTGGTCTTGCCGACTTTTCTGGCCGGTGAAACTTCAACCGGCGCGCTCTGTGACACGATGCAGCGACAGAACCGGAGCATCAGCCAGCCTTCCTGGAATGGCACCCTTGCTGCATCCCTGCAGACGTCCTATTTGAAGTGGTTCCTGATACATTCAAAAAGCAGCTTGCCATGACAAAACAAAATCGCACTCCCACCGTTGTGAAATCCGAAGAGGAATGGCGTGCCGCACTGAGTTCGGAGCAGTTTCATATCACCCGCAAACACGGCACCGAGCGCGCCTTTTCCGGACCCAATTGGGATCAGAAATCGCCAGGTCTTTACCGCTGCGTGGCTTGCAATGAGCCGCTGTTCCGCTCGGAAACCAAATTTGATTCCGGCACTGGCTGGCCGAGTTTTTTTGCGCCGGTGGACGAGCAGGCCGTGAACGAATTTGTTGACCGCAAATTTTTCGTGAAACGCACCGAAACCCGGTGCGCCACCTGTGACGCGCATCTGGGTCATGTGTTTGCGGACGGGCCGCAACCGACCGGATTGCGCTATTGCATGAACGGGCATGCCCTCACATTCGAGGCCGACACTGCCGAATAACCTATCACGGCAGGCTCCTGCTTCGCTGACGCCGGTCCTGCCACACCATTCAGAACGCTGCTAGCACGCAAGAGAGCATCCATGACCGCCACACCCCCATCGCCCGAAAAACGGCCAACCACACACACCCATCATGGCATTGAAACCGAAGATTCCTACGGCTGGTTGCGGGACGATAACTGGCAGGAAGTGATGCGCGACCCGGCACTTCTGGCGCCCGATATCAGAGCGCATCTGGAAGCTGAGAATGCCTATACCGAGATGGCCATGGCGGATACCAGGAAGCTTCAGGACACCCTGTTTGAAGAAATGCGCGGACGCATCAAGGAAGATGACAGTTCGGTACCAACGCCCGATGGCGAATATGCCTATCTGACCCGTGAGCTGACCGGCGCACAACATCCGCTTCTGGTGCGTACACCGCGTGATGGTGGTGCGGAAAGCGTCCTGCTGGACGCCAATGTGGAAGCTGACGGCCTGGCCTATTTCAGGCTTGGCGGTGCCAGTCACGCCCCGGACCACAGCAAACTGGCCTGGTCCGCAGACCGCGCAGGATCGGAAAAATACCGGTTGAATGTGCGCGATCTGAGCACCGGCGAAGACATGCTCGACCATATTGAGGAGACCACCGGCAGCGCTGTCTGGGACGCCGGCAGCAATGGTATCTTCTACACCGTGCTGGATGATCATCACCGGCCCTGCAAGGTGTATTATCACCAACTCGGCACGGATCAGGCCGATGACAAGCTGATTTACGAGGACCCGGATGCCGGCTTTTTCCTTGGTATCGGCAAGACCCTCTCGGGAGACTATATCCTGCTGGACAGCCACGATCATGAAACATCGGAGGTCCGTGTCATTCCGGCAGACACGCCGCTGTCAGCGCCACAGCTGATTGCCGCCCGGACCAAGGGCGTGCAATATTCACTGGAACATCACAGCGACCGGTTTTATCTGCTGACCAATCGTGACGGGGCCGAGGATTTCAAGATAGTTACTGCCCCGGTTGACAATCCTGCGCCTGAAAACTGGGCCGACTTTGTGCCTCATGTTGCCGGCACATTGATTTTGTCGCTGACGCTGTTTTCCCGTCACATGGTGCGGCTGGAGCGGTTTGAAGGTCTGCCGCGCATCGTTGTGCGGGAGCTGTCTTCCGGCGCGGAGCATTCGATAGAATTCGACGAAGAGGCCTATGCGCTGGGCATGTCTGACGGGCTGGAATTCAAAACAGACAATGTCCGATTCTCCTACAGTTCAATGACGACGCCGGCACAGGTTTATGATTATAATCTGGACGATCGCCGCAGGACCCTTCGCAAAACCCAGGAAGTGCCCTCCGGACATAATCCGGAAGATTACAGAACGCGCCGGATTTTCGCACGGGCGGCCGATGGCGAACGGATTCCGATTTCCATTCTGTATCACAAGAACACCAGGCTGGACGGTACGGCACCCTGCCTGCTGTACGGATACGGGTCTTACGGTATCAGCATGCCTGCGGGTTTTTCCGTCACGCGTCTGTCGTTGGTGGATCGCGGCTTCATCTATGCCATTGCCCATATTCGCGGTGGTAAGGATAAGGGCGACCGCTGGTATCGCGATGGACGGCGCGACAAGAAAATCAACACGTTCAAGGATTTCATCACAGCGGGACGGTATCTGGCCTTTGAAAACTTCACGTCAGAAGGGCTCATCATAGCCGAGGGTGGTTCCGCCGGCGGTATGTTGATGGGAGCTGTTGCCAATATGGCGCCGGAACTGTTTGCCGGCATTATTGCGGACGTGCCGTTTGTCGATGTGCTGAACACCATGCTGGACGACACCTTGCCCCTCACTCCACCGGAATGGCCGGAATGGGGCAATCCTTTGAAAAGCAACGATGATTTCCTGACGATTCAAAGCTACAGCCCGTATGACAATGTGGCGGCCAAGGATTATCCGGCAATTATTGCGCTCGGTGGCCTGACCGATCCACGGGTTACCTATTGGGAGCCGGCGAAATGGGTGGCGCGGCTGCGCGAATTGAAAACCGACGATAATCTGCTGTTGCTGAAAACCAATATGGATGCCGGCCATGGCGGTGCATCAGGCCGTTTCGACCGGCTTAAAGAAACCGCCTTCACCGCCGCCTTTGCGCTGAAAATCGTCGGCCGGGCGGATGCGTAAGGTCGCAGGTCCGGAGATTTAAGTCTCGTTCTCCCGCAGACGGTCAGGGCGCCGCCGTTCCAGCATATGAGATCTCATGATTTCCAGATCGCCTTTAGTCAGGCGGGCTCGCGCGATTGGCAGAATAATGGCATTCTCGAGAATGAGATGACGCCGCGCATGATTGGCGAATTCTGTCATCTGCGCGCAGGCACTGTCTGCGAACGCCGCGTCGCCCGGTTCGTTTGCCTCGATCAGAGCAACTATGGCAGGTGCGTCGGCTAGGGCATGCACATGATCAGATTCCAGCTTGTCAATCACACAGTCGATTTCCACTTCGGGGTCGCAGCGTTTCAACAGCAGTGGAAAAAGGTCGATTTCCTCGTCTGCAAGGTGTTGCGGCAATTGTTCCTTCAAGAAGGTAAGCATCATCTGGCGTTCTGCGTTGTCGACGGGAAAAGTGGCAACCAGCCTGTCGATCAAGGCGCAAACCTCGCGTTCCCGCATGTGATCGTCGGCAATAAAGTCCAACGGATTCTCAAGCGAGCCGGTAGAACCTGTTTCGCTGCGCGCATTGCTTAACAATCGTTCGGTATGCCTCGTCATCGGCCTCTCCTCCGATCAGACCACGCTGAAGTCGGCACCTTTTATATCTGCCGCTTTGACCAGCCGGTCGACAAAATGCCGGGCCTGTATTGCCCAGGCGGTTTTCTCCAGGGCCTCTGCTATTTTTTCACGCACGGCCTCGAACGGCAGAACCTGCCCCTCGGCGAGCGCATCCAGCCGGATGATGTGATAGCCATGGCGGGTCAAAACGGGCTGAGATGTTATTTCACCCTCGGAAAGACTGCGCAGTGCAGCCTCGAATTCGGGAACCGTGTCACCCGGCCCGAGCTGTCCAAGCGCGCCACCGGAGGTTTTTGAGCCGCAATCGCTTTCGCGAGCAGCAAGAGATGAGAACGCTTTTGCGTTATTCAGAGCGAGCGCAAGAATACCATTTGCCCGCTCCAGGGCTTTGGCCCGCCCCTCTTCATTGCGCGGATCTGCAGCGCAAAGAATGTGGGAGACTTCCCAGAGCGGAGGCGTTTTGAAACGCGCCGGGTCCTTTTGCCATTCAAGACGAATATCTTCAGCGCTTGGCTTTGCATCATCAAGTGTCTGTTCAAGCAGGCTGCGGATCAAGGCTTCATCTTCTGTTTCAAAGCGGCCTGGCCCAACTTCAGCTGGCTCGGATGTGATGTGCTGACGTCTTGCCTCCTGTAAAAGAAGCGTGCGTATCACGACCGCCCTCGTGGCCTTAAGCCAGGCTTCCTGTGGTTTGCCTTTTGGAGCAGAATGATTCTGAGTTTCATGCCTGATAATCTCAGATTCGATTATTTCTCCATTTACCACGATGGGGGCAGCGGCCGCTCCTATTGCTGGCTCCTGGCGGGGTTGAGGCGCAGATTGCGCCCCGGCAACCACCTTGCCCCCAAAGGTGATGACAGTTCTGGCATTATGTTTTGCGTCACAACTCATTTCCATCACTCCGCAGGCTTGATATTTGTCACCATCGCAGATGCGGAGCGGGAAACCCCTCGATCTGGCAAAGCAACTTGACGCCGCGAGCGGACCACTTGATAGCCCGGGCGCAGCAGGAACCGGAACGGTGCTGCAAATCCCGAGAGCATGTGCACCAACCGTGTGAACGGAAACAGGATGGTGATCAGCAAGCCAAGGAAGATATGTATCTTGTAGAGCCAATGCACATCCACAACCGTCGCCCAGGCATTCAGGTTCAGAAGGACCACGCTTTGCGACCAGTTCATGAAGCGGACCATTTCCGATCCGTCCATGTGCCGCAGCGTCAGAAAGATGGTGCCCAGACCAATGAAAAGCTGCAGCCAGATAAGGACCAGAATGCCGATATCTGCGAAGCTGGTGTGTAGCCAAATACGCAGATCAGTCACCCGGCGGTGAATCAGCATCGTCGCACCGATAAGCGCCGCGACGCCCGCCACTCCGCCCAAAAGCACGGCCGCCCACTGTTTGAGTGCATAGGGAATGCCAAGCGTGTCCAGCACCCAAATTGGGGTGAAAAGGCCAATCAGGTGCCCGCCGAAGACTGTGATGATCCCTACGTGGAACAGGATCGAACCCCAGATCAACTGCTTGCGGCGCAACAATTGACTGGATGAGGATTTCCAGGTGAACGGATCGCGTTCGTATCGGGCGATGGATCCGACAATCAGCACGGTTAGCGCGATATAGGGCATGATCCCAAAAATAAAGTAGTCGATGTCGAAGTTCCAGAACATGGCGGTCTCTCCCTATTCGGCCGTATGCTGCGGCGCGGGGTTTACGGGCGTATCCATGCGCGAAAGCATGTCGCGCACTTGTGGGCACCCGGCATTGGGGTCAGGGCCGAAAAGCACTTCGCTTTCTTCCCAAACCTCGTCCAGTGCCTCCAGATCGGTGGGGTCGTCGTCAGGTTGTGCGAGCATCTCGGCGACGGCCTCACTATCTGCCTGCACACCAGCCAGCTGCAACAGGCTGGCGAACACGGCACCATAAGGACTTTCTCGCCGAACAAGCCGGGCGTTCAATGCCTCAAAGATATGGGCCGCGTCCGCCAGAATTTCCTGCGCCTCGGGTGCAGGACGCGTCGACAGGAATTCCAACAGCACCGGCAAGTGGTCGGGCAGTTCCGAAGTGACCGGATCGAACCCGCCTGCCCGGTATGTCTCGACCAGCGATACCATCGCACCACCGCGGTCACGGCTTTCGCCATGCACATGCTCAAACAGGTTGAGCGACAGAGTGCGCGAGCGGTCGAAGAGCAGTACGAACTGCTCTTCAAGGTCATAGATGTCGCGTCCTGTCAGTTCCTCCACCAGCGGGCGCAACGCCCGGCGTGCCGCCGCTGTCAAACGCGTGTCCGAGGTCAGAACGGCTCCGATCTCGGGCATGGCTTGCTGCAATTCGCGCGTCGGGTAACTCAGGATGAGCGACAAGGCTTTTAATGTGCGGTCCATTTCATTGTACCTCCGTCGGCATTTTGAGGGGCTTCTTGGACCCGCCGAAAAGTGAGCCGCTGGAGATACCGGTGGAGCATCCGTTGCTGTCGGTAAAACCGCAACCGCCCTTCAGGTCATAGGCATCTTCAACCTGCTCGCGGTGTGTCGTGGGAATGACGAACCGGTCTTCGTAATCGGCCAGAGCCATGATCTTGTACATGTCCTCGATCACCCGACCTGTGAGACCCACTCGCGCCGCGATGCCTTCGTCGATGACGCCCTCTACGGTCTTGGACCGCATGTAGGAGCGCATTGCCAGCATCCGTTCGAGCGCTGTCACCACCGGTGCCTCATCCCCTGCTGTCAGCATATTGGCCAGGTATTTGACCGGGATGCGCAGATTTTTCACATCCGGCATACCGGCGTTCATGCCAATCGCGCCCGCTTCGGCAGCATTCTGGATGGGTGAGAGCGGCGGAATATACCACACCATCGGCAGCGTGCGGTATTCCGGATGCAGTGGGAAGGCGACTTTCCACTCCATCGCCATCTTCCAGATCGGACTTTCCTGGGCCGCCTTGATCCAGTCCTCGGGGATGCCATCGGCCCGCGCGGTTTCAATCACCACCGGATCGTTGGGGTCAAGGAAAACGCCAAGCTGCGCATCATAAAGGTCTTTCGTATCCTCCATATTTGCCGCTTCTTCAATCTTGTCGGCGTCATAGAGCATAACACCCAGATACCGGATCCGGCCCACGCAAGTTTCCGAGCAAACTGTCGGATTGCCCGATTCAATGCGCGGATAGCACAGCGTGCACTTTTCGGATTTTCCGGTGGACCAGTTGTAATAGACCTTCTTGTATGGACAGCCACTGACGCACATCCGCCAGCCGCGGCATTTCTCCTGATCGATCAGGACGATGCCGTCTTCCTCGCGCTTGTAGATCGCGCCCGACGGACAGGAGGAGACGCAGGTTGGATTGAGACAGTGCTCGCACAACCGGGGGAGATACATCATGAAGGTGTTTTCGTATTCCCCGTAGATTTCTTTCTGGATGCCCTCAAAATTGTAGTCCTGCGAGCGTTTTGAGAATTCGCCGCCCAGGATTTCCTCCCAGTTCGGGCCTTTTTCGATTTTCTGAATCCGCTCACCGGTGATCTTGGAACGGGGGCGCGCCGTGGGGAACGCCTCCATTTCTGGCGCGGATTTCAGGTGGTCATAGTCGAAATCGAACGGCTCGTAATAGTCGTCGATCTGGGGCAGGTCGGGGTTGGCAAAAATATTCGCCAGAATCCGCCATTTCGATCCCTGCTTGGGCTGAAGCTTACCCGCCTTGGTGCGTTCCCAGCCGCCATTCCAGCGCGCCTGGTTCTCCCAGTCGGTCGGATAACCGGTGCCAGGCTTGGTTTCCACATTGTTGAACCAGGCGTATTCAACGCCTTCACGGCTCGTCCAGACGTTCTTGCAGGTGACAGAGCAAGTGTGGCACCCGATACACTTGTCGAGATTCAGCACCATGCCGATTTGTGCGCGGATTCTCATTCTGCAGCCTCCTTGGTGGTCGGTTCCCATGCCTTTTCGGCATCGAGCCAGTCGACCTTGTTCATTTTCCTGACGACGACGAATTCATCCCGGTTCGATCCCACGGTGCCGTAATAATTGAAGCCGTAGGATTGCTGGGCATAGGCACCGATCATGTGGGTGGGTTTCAGAACCGTCCGGGTCACCGAGTTGTGGATACCGCCGCGAAGCCCGGTCTTTTGAGACCCCGGCGTGTTCACGATTTTTTCCTGCGCGTGATACATGAAGGTCGTGCCTTCCTTAATCCGCTGGGAAACAACTGCCCGCGCTGTTAGAGCCCCGTTTATATTATAAAGCTCTACCCAGTCATTATCGACGATGCCCGCAGACTTCGCATCGACCTCGGAAATCCAGATCACCGGCCCGCCGCGGTTGAGCGTCAGCATCAAGAGGTTATCGGTATAGGTGGAGTGAATGCCCCATTTTTGGTGCGGCGTGATGAAGTTCAGCACCAGGTTATCGCCTTCGTCCTGAACGTCCTTGGTGATCGTCTTCAGATCGACCGGAGGCCGGTAGGACATGAAGCCCTCGCCAAATGCCCGCATCCACAGGTGATCCTGATAGAGCTGTTGTCGGCCCGTCAGGGTCCTCCACGGTATCAGCTCATGCACGTTGGTGTAGCCGGCATTATAGCTGACCTTCTCAGACTCAATCCCCGACCAGGTAGGCGACGAGATGATCTTGCGCGGCTGGGCGGCGATGTCCAGAAAACGGATCTTGTTGTGATGCTCGCCTTCAGCCAGATGGGCATGTTTGCGCCCGGTGGCCTTCTCCAATGCTTGCCACGCCTTGACGGCGACTTCACCGTTGGTCTCCGGCGCCAGCATGAGGATGACTTCGCAGGCGTCGATAGCCGTTTCGATTTTTGGCCGGCCCGCAGCCGGACCGTCCAGATGGACGCCGTTCAGGGCTGACAGGTTGTCGATTTCGGTCTGGGTATCCCAGTTGATGCCCTTGCCGCCATTGCCGAGCGTGTCCAGAAGCGGGCCAAGCGCGGTAAAGCGGTCGTAGATCGCAGTGTAATCCCGCTCGACCGTGACAAAGGCCGGGGCGGTCTTGCCCGGAATCAGGTCGCATTCGCCCTTCTTCCAGTCCTTTACCTGATCCTGCGCAATTTCGGCAGGGGTGTCATGCAGGATCGGAAGCACGACGATGTCGGTCTCCTTGTCCAGATAGCCCGGTGCGATTTCCTGGAATTTCCTGGCGATCGCCTTGAAGATTTCCCAGTCGGATTTGCTTTCATAGGCTGGGTCAACGGCCGCCTGCAGGGGGTGGATGAACGGGTGCATGTCCGATGTGTTCATGTCGTCTTTTTCGTACCAACTGGCCGTTGGCAGGACGATGTCAGAGTAAACGCAGGTCGTGGACATCCGGAAGTCGATGGTCACCAGAAGGTCCAGTTTGCCGCGCGGCGCATCCTCATGCCACTTGGCTTCTTTGGGCAGTTGCCGGCCCTCTTCGCCAAGGTCTTTGCCCATGACGCCATTGTCAGTGCCGAGCAGGTGTTTGAGAAAGTATTCATGGCCCTTGCCGCTTGATCCCAGCAGGTTAGACCGCCACACAAACAGGTTACGCGGCCAGTTTGCCGGATCGTCCGGATCTTCACAGGACATTTCCAGATCACCGGATTTCAGGCCTTCCGCGACATAGGCCGGGATTTCCTTGTCCGCTGCCTTCGCTGCTTTGGCGACATCAAACGGATTTGTTTTCAACTGCGGTGCCGATGGCAGCCATCCCATTCGTTCAGCACGAATATTGTAGTCGATCAGGCTGATATCCCAGTCCCCTTCGGGAGCAGTGGGAGACAGGATTTCGTTCGCCGTCAGTGTCTCATAGCGCCACTGGTCCGTGTGCGCATACCACGCACTGGTGGAGTTCATGTGCCGCGGCGGGCGGTTCCAGTCGAGCGCAAAGGCCAGCGGTTGCCAGCCGGTTTGCGGGCGCAATTTCTCCTGCCCCACATAATGCGCCCAGCCGCCACCGGATTGACCGACGCAACCACACATAACCAGCATGTTGATGACACCACGATAATTCATGTCCATATGGAACCAGTGGTTCATTGCAGCGCCGATAATGATCATCGACTTGCCATTCGTCTTTTCGGCATTGTCCGCGAATTCACGGGCCACATGGATAATCTTGTCTGCAGAGACGCCTGTGATCTTTTCGGCCCATGCGGGTGTGCCGGGCATGTCGTTGGCATAGTCGTTGGTCACCCAGTCACCGCCCAACCCACGATCAAGACCATAGTTGGCGCAGAACAGGTCGAACACCGTCGCGACGGCGATCTCGCCCGCGGCGCTCTTAATCTTTTTGACCGGAATATTGCGGGTCAGGACATCGGGGTGGTCGGCATCGGTCTTGAACTGTCCGAAAGCCTCGCCGCCAAAATAAGGGAAATCGACGCGCAGAACTTCGTCGTGATCTTCTCCCAGAACCAGCGACATTTTGAGATGTGTTTCAGCATCCTTCGCTTTTTCTTCAAGGTTCCATTCGCCGTCTTCACCCCAGCGGTAACCGACCGAGCCATTGGGTGCAACGAAGCCCTTCGACAACTCGTCAAAGGCCACGGTTTTCCATTCCGGATTGTTGTCTTCCCCCAGTTTGCCATCCAGATCGTCGGCACGCAGGAAGCGGCCCGGCACAAGGCGACCGTTTTTCTCGTCCAGTTTCACCAGCATCGGGAAGTCGGAGTATTTGCGTGTGTAGTCCTCGAAGTACTCTGTCTGTTTATCCAAGTGGAATTCGCGCAGGATAACGTGACCGAAGGCCATGGCAAGTGCGGCATCGGTGCCCTGCCTGGCGTTCAGCCAGACATCGCCAAACTTCGCGGCTTCCGAATAATCGGGGCAGATAACAGCTGATTTTGTGCCTTTATAGCGCGCCTCAGTATAGAAATGCGCATCAGGTGTCCGCGTCTGCGGCACGTTCGAGCCCCAGAGCAGCAGATAGCCCGCATTATACCAGTCAGCGCTTTCCGGCACATCGGTCTGCTCACCCCATGTCATCGGTGATGCTGGAGGCAGGTCGCAATACCAGTCGTAGAAGGACATGCAGACGCCACCCATCAGGCTCAGGTAGCGCGACCCGGCGGCATAGCTCACCATCGACATCGCCGGGATTGGCGAGAAACCAAACACACGATCAGGCCCATACTTCCTGGCCGTGTAGATATTGGCTGCTGCGGTGATTTCGGTCGCCTCATCCCAGGTGGCGCGTACAAACCCACCCTTGCCACGGGTTTCGACGTAAGAGGCGCGCAGGATCGGGTCGGCCTGTAGCTTGGTCCAGGCCTCGATCGGGCCCATCGTCTCGCGCATCTTGCGCCAGACCTTCATCAGGCGCCCGCGCACAAGCGGGTTCTTCACCCGGTTGGCGGAATAAAGATACCAGCTGTAGCTCGCGCCGCGTGCGCAACCACGCGGCTCGTGGTTGGGCAGATCGGGACGGGTGCGCGGATAGTCCGTCTGCTGCGTCTCCCATGTCACGATCCCGGATTTGACGTAGATCTTCCACGAACACGACCCGGTACAGTTCACTCCATGGGTCGAGCGGACAATTTTGTCATGCCGCCAGCGGTTGCGGTAGGTGTCTTCCCAATCGCGGTTTTCGCGGGTGACCTGGCCATGGCCGTTCGAAAACTGTTCCAGTTCTTTCGTCTGGAGGAAGTTCAATCTGTCAAGCAGATGGCTCATGTCATTTCCTTTCTTATTCAGCGGGTTGGGCAGCGGTGGCAGCGCTGCGATCACGTTCGATGTCATGGAGAAGCCCACCGCGCCGGGTGTAGAAAACCCAGGTCACGATCAGGCAGAGCACGTAGAAGCCAAGGAAAGTCCAGAGTGCGCCGTTCGGTGCCCCGGTCATTGTCATGGAGGTGCCGTAGAGCTTGGGAATGAAGAATGCTCCATAGGCTGCGATCGCCGATGTGAAAGCGATGATCGCGGCACTCTCGCGCTCGGCCTGCTTACGGCTGGCCGCAGCATCGAGCCC
This sequence comes from Pararhizobium sp. IMCC3301, assembly GCF_030758315.1. Taxonomy (NCBI): domain Bacteria; kingdom Pseudomonadati; phylum Pseudomonadota; class Alphaproteobacteria; order Hyphomicrobiales; family Rhizobiaceae; genus Pararhizobium; species Pararhizobium sp. IMCC3301. Next base: position 4,057,887 of record NZ_CP132336.1, on the reverse strand, counting down.
CGGCATAAGACGTGGGATTTCGCGGCCCATGATCGCCGGGATCATCTGGAACGTTGAAGCGTTGCCGATACCGGTCAGCAGGAACAGCGCCATGAAGCTGGCGAAGAAGCCCAGGAAGCTGCCACCGGCCCCATCAGAAGGCAGGAAGGTGATAACCCCGAAGACAGCGAGGATCATGCCCAGGAAGACCCAGAAGGTGACCCGTCCACCGCCGAAGCGGTCGCTGACCCAGCCTGTACCGGCACGACTCAACGCACCGACAAGTGGACCAAGGAACACGTATTGCAGCGCATTCACTTCAGGGAACATCAGGCGTGTCAGCAGCGGGAAGCCTGCTGAATAACCGATAAAGCTGCCAAAGGTGCCGGTATATAGCAAGCACATCACCCAGTTGTGGAACCGGCTGAAGATGATTGCCTGATCGCGGAAGCTCGCCTTGGCATCTGCGATATCATTCATGCCAAGCCATGCTGCGACAGTTGCCAGGATAATAAAGGGCACCCAGACAAAGCCGGCATTCTGCATCCAGAGCTGGCCGCCATCGTCCAGAGTGACCGGCGCGCCGCCCATCGCCCCGAAGACGCCCGCCGTGATGACGATAGGCACAAGGAACTGCATGACGGACACACCAAGGTTGCCCAGCCCGGCGTTCAGTGCGAGCGCATTGCCCTTTTCTGCCTTCGGGAAGAAGTAGGCAATGTTGGCCATGGAGGAGGCAAAGTTACCCCCGCCCAGACCACACAGAAGTGCGAGGGTGAGGAAAATCAGATACGGCGTTTCAGGATTTTGCACCGCGTAACCAATGCCAATGGCTGGCAGTAGCAGAGAAGCGGTTGAAAGCGTTGTCCAGAGCCTGCCACCGAAGATCGGCACCATGAAGCTGTAGAAAATGCGCAAGGTGGCACCCGACAGGCCCGGCAACGCCGCCAGCCAGAACAGCTGTGACGATGTGAACTCGAAACCGATGGCCGGCAAACGTGCCACCACCATTGACCAGACCATCCAGACCGAGAAGGCCAGAAGCAGCGCCGGGATCGAGATCCAGAGGTTTCGACGAGCGATCGCGCGCCCCTTGTCGGACCAGAAAGTCGCGTCCTCGGGTTGCCACTCTGTAAGTGTCCGAGGCATGGTTGTCCGCTCGGGCGAGTGTATTTCCTGCATCTCCGGGAGTTCCGGAAGCTCGTCAAGCGCGGGACCATGTGCAGCTCGCTCCATCGCGCGCACAGAAAAGTGCATCCAGCCCAGGGAGATCGCCACCACAGCGAACAGCAGCGCAAAGCTGCTTGTGTAGATGCCGGTCAGTTCCAGAAGGGCACCAAAGCCGATAGGAAGAACGAACCCGCCCAGCCCGCCGATCATGCCTACAAGCCCACCGACTGCACCAACATGGTGCGGATAATAGACCGGAATGTGCTTGAACACGGCCGCCTTGCCGAGGCTCATGAAGAAACCAAGCACAAACAATACGATGACGAAGGGTACGACATCCATCTGGGTCGAAAAGGAGATCGGTCCGTTCTTGCTTTGGATTACGTAATCAGTCGGCGGATAGGACAGCATGAACAGCAGCACGAGGCTGAAACCGAAGGTCCAGTACATCACCTTCCGGGCACCGACCTGATCCGACAGGTGACCGCCATAGGCGCGGAACAAGGAGGCTGACAGCGAGAACGCTGCCGCAGACATACCTGCGGTCCGCACATCAAGGCCATAAACCTCGATAAGATAGTGTGGCATCCACAGCGCCAGCGCGACGAAGCCTCCGAAAACGAAAAAGTAATAGAGCGAGAAGCGCCAGACCTGAAGATTCTGGAGAGGCGCGAATTGTTGTGCAAAGCCCGGGGCCTTGACGCCGGATTTCCGCCGCGCAACCAGTTCCGGATCATCCTTGGCAAACAGGAAGAACACGACAGCCATAATCGCAAGGCCGATCGCCCAGACATGAGCTACACCCTGCCAGCCATAGGCCACCATGACGAAGGGCGCGACGAATTTGGTGACGGCCGCGCCAACGTTGCCAGCGCCGAAAATGCCAAGCGCCGTCCCCTGATGGCCCGCGTCGTAAAAGCGCGATACATAGGCAACGCCTATGATGAAGGACCCGCCGGCCAGGCCAATGCCAAGCGCTGCGACAAGATACATGGTGTAGGTCGAGGCGAAGGTCAGCGCCCAGGTAGCCATCGCGGTCAACAGCATCTGTGCAGTAAAGACCAGTCGCCCCCCGTATCTTTCGGTCCAGACACCCAGAAACAGGCGCGTGACCGAACCAGTCAGAATAGGCGTTGCAACAAGCAGGCCGAATTGTGCCTCATTGAGACCAAGCTCGGCTTTGATCCCCACGCCAATAATCGAAAAAATCGTCCAGACCGCAAAGCAGGCCGTAAAGGCAACGGTGCTGAGCGCGAGGGCTCGGTCCTGATCGGCTTTTCGGACCGTTCCGGCAATGTCCATGATATGTCCACCTTGCGTCTGTGCCTGCGATACGCCCACTGCGGGCCTGCCGACAGAGGTGGAGGGCTTCGGGCTCTCGATCCTTGATCTGGATCAAGAAAAGAGAATTACATAACGAAACAAATAGCTTAGGCATATATATCAACCCGCATCCAGCGACGCATCAAGGCAGAGGTAGCTGAGGTCAATCCACCACTTGACAAATGTCATGTGACTCTACTAGATATTTCAAATCAAGTGGGAGACGGGCGTGAACATGTCTGAGTCGAACCGGGAAGACATTCGAAGCCTCAAGCTTTTCTTCGACATGGAAGAGACGAATTTCGATGCCCTCATGCGCGGCGCCTATGTCCAGAATTTTCCGCCCCGGATCGATCTGATTCATGAAAATGAACCGCCGGACTTTCTGCATGTCGTTCTTTCAGGGTCGGTAGATCTATTCTCGGCGTGGAACGGCAAGGAAACGAGCATGGCAACTGCCAGGCCCGTGTCGACATTCATTCTTGCCGCCACTGTCAGAGATTTGCCTTATCTGATGTCTGCCAGAACATTGGAGAAGAGCCGCATTGCGCTCATTCCATCCCAGGATGTGAGAACTGTGTTTGCGACGGACAGTGCTTTTGCTCAGGCAATTGTTTCCGAACTTGCGCAGAACTACCGGTCTGTCGTGAAAACCGCCAAGGATCTCAAGCTGCGCACATCGCTTGAGCGGCTGGCGAACTACCTATTGCGCCAAAAAGCTCGCACCAGATCCCTGGAGTTTGATCTGACCATGGAAAAAAGACGGTTGGCATCCTTTCTCGGCATGACACCTGAAAACCTCAGCCGCGCTTTCAAGGGTCTGGAACCCTATGGCGTCAAAGTCGAGGGCAACCACATCGTGATTACCGACCTCAAAGACCTGACACGCTATGCCAAGCCGAACCCGCTTATCGACGATTATTCAGCATAAGGATACAATCATGACGAACTCCCTGCCCGCCGCTGCCGCTGACCTTGCAGAGCAACACCCCGACATCTGGAGCGCCTATTCCAGTCTTGGCAATGCCTGCGCCAATGCAGGGCCCTTGAGCGACCGCGAGAAACGCCTTGTTAAACTGGCCCTTGGAATTGGGGCGAATTCCGTAGGGGCGGTGCACTCGCACAGCCGACGGGCAAGGTCCGAGGGCATTGAGGATGCCGCTCTCGTACAGGTGGCACTTCTGGCGATCGGCCCGCTGGGTCTGCCGCGCGCGGTGGCGGCCAAAACCTGGATCGAGGACAAAACTGATTGAGCTTTCACCCCCCAGCGGGCTCACCCAAACAGCCACGGATGCACCCAGTCAGCTCACCACACGATCATGGGGTCTAGACGTTTCGTCTTTACATTGACCCGTTTGAGCGGATTTGCGCCAGGCTGCGGAACCCGCCCGGGGTAGGGATAATTTTTAATCCTTGAAGGGAGCCATGCCGATGCGGGCCAGTTCATCGGCGCGCTCGTTCATGTCGTGACCGGCATGGCCCTTGACCCAGTGCCAGCTGATCTGGTGGCGGTTCAGGGCTTCATCGAGCGCCTGCCACAGATCGACATTCTTGACAGGCTTTCTGTTGGCGGTCTTCCAGCCGTTTTTTTTCCAGCCATGAATCCAGCCGGTGATGCCACCCTTGACATATTGGCTGTCGGTCCACAATTCCGCGCGGGTCGGCCGTTTCAGGGCATTGAGCGCTTCGATTGCCGCCGTCAATTCCATGCGGTTATTGGTTGTGTCCGGCTCGCCGCCATACAGTTCCTTGCTGGAAGCGCCGCAGGTCAGGATGGCCCCCCACCCGCCGGGACCGGGATTTCCCGAGCAGGCACCATCGGTATAAATCGTCACTTTGGTGTCGCTCATAAATCAATGCCGTAGGCGCCAACGCTGTCCACATCCATGTGAAAGCCGAGTTTCTTCATATATTCCAACGGGTTTTTTGGAACCACCAGCGCGCCGGGCGGAACACGCAGCCAGTCATGCAGGCGGGTCAGCAAAAAGCGCATCGCCGCGCCGCGCGCCAGAACCGGCAGGGCTTGCAGTTCTTCCCGCGTCAATGGGCGGACCGAGCTATATCCCTCGATAAGCGCGCGCGCCTTGGTGACATTAAATGCATTGTCGCGTTCAAAGCACCAGGCGTTGAGACAGATCGCAAGGTCGTAAGCCAGCATATCATTGCAGGCAAAATAGAAATCAATCAGGCCGGAAAACCTGTCGTTGAGAAAGAACACATTATCGGGAAACATATCGGCGTGAATGACGCCCGATGGCAGGTCCACCGGCCAGTTTTCATCAAGAAATTCCAGCTCCGCATCTATGGTCTGTGCAAGGCCCCTGCGCACTTCATTAGCTCGCTCTCGCGACTGCTCGAACAAGGGCCGCCAGCTTTGCTGGTTCAGATTGTTTGCCCGCACAGTGGCAAAATCCTGGCCATCCTTGTGCAGTTCGGCAAGCGCCTGCCCCACCATGGTGCAGTGTTCCACATGAGGCCGCTTGACCCACATGCCATTGAGAAAAGAGATGATTGCTGCCGGGCGGCCTTCGAGCCTGTTGAGGGTGCCGCCGTTTCTGTCATGGACCGGCACCGGACAGGCCAGACCCTTGGCGGCCAGGTGATCCATAAAGCCGAGAAAAAACGGCAAATCGTCAACATCCACACGTTTTTCATAAAGCGTCAGAATGAACTGGCCCCGATCCGTGCCAAGCAGGAAGTTGGAATTCTCAACCCCCTCGGCAATACCCTTGCACGACGTCAGATCGCCGATATCGTATAATGTGAGGAATTGCTGCAGCGCCTCATCGCTGACATCCGTATAGACCGCCATGACTGCTAAACCGCCGCCTCCATCTCGGCGACTTTCTCGCGCAATGCTCTTGGCAGCGTGAAGACGACATCTTCATCGACCGTGTGCTCCAGTTCAACTGTCACATCAAAGCGCGAGCGGAATGCATCTATCACCTCGTCAACCAGTACTTCCGGGGCTGAGGCACCAGCGGTCAGGCCGACGCTGCGCACGCCTTCCAATGCGCGCCAGTCGATATCAGCGGCTCTTTGCACAAGATGAGACGCGGCAGCACCGCTACGTTCGGCAACCTCGCGCAGGCGCTGCGAATTTGAAGAGTTCGGCGCACCAACAACAAACACCACATCGCTTTTGGCGGCAATCACCTTGACGACTTCCTGCCGGTTGGTGGTGGCGTAACAGATATCTTCCTTGTGCGGTCCGACAATGGATGGAAACCGCCGTTGCAGAATGCCTACGATGTCGCTTGTATCATCCACCGATAGTGTGGTCTGGGTGATCCATGCCAGATTATCGGGCTCCTGCGGCCGGATCGATTCAGCATCTGCTACGGTTTCGATCAACGTCACGGCCCCCTGCGGCAACTGCCCCATTGTCCCGATCACTTCCGGGTGGCCCTTGTGGCCGATCAGCAGAATGTCGCGCGCCCGCTTGCGATGAATCTTGGCTTCCTTGTGAACCTTGGACACCAGTGGGCAAGTGGCATCGATATACAGCATGTTGCGCGCCGCAGCGTCTTCCGGAACAGCTTTCGGCACACCGTGAGCGGAGAATATAACCGGCTGATCCGTCTGCGGAATTTCATCCAGCTCATCGACAAAAACCGCGCCCTGGCGGCGCAGACCGTCAACGACATATTTGTTGTGCACGATTTCATGGCGCACATAGACCGGCGGGCCATAGACTTTAAGGGCAAGCTCGACAATTTTGATGGCGCGGTCGACACCCGCGCAGAATCCGCGCGGGGCGGCCAGATACAGCATTAATGGCGGTTTTTCCGCAGCAGACATGTGAGGCAGGCTCCCTGGCCGGGCCGAAGATGGTTCAAGTTGAGTGCTGTGTATCATTGGCCAAATGGGATGGCAAAGCAGGATTTTCATCCCGTGGCAGGAAATTCGGACCTCAATTCATCGATGGTATCAGTCCAGACCCGGTGAAACGCGTGGCGCAGGCCTGGATTTGCGGAAAGCCCGGAAAAACCATTGCCGATATCAGGACAGCTGATTATGTTGCATCCAAACCGCCTTTGCCATTCTGTAAATAGAGTGGCTTCCGGCGGCGGCCCCGCCTCAACAACCGGAGACACCCGATGGCTTTTGAACTCCCCGACCTTCCATATGCCTATGACGCGCTGGCACCCTATATGTCTGCCGAGACGCTGGAATTTCACCACGACAAGCATCACAACGCCTATGTGACTGCCGGTAATGATCTGATCAAAGGAACCGAATACGCCGATATGTCGCTGGAAGAGGTGGTGAAAAAGAGCCACTCCGACAAGCCCGGCCTGTTCAACCAGGCCGGTCAGCATTTCAATCACATTCATTTCTGGCAGTGGATGAAGCCGAATGGTGGCGGGTCAATCCCCGGTAATCTGGAAGCGAAAATCATAGATGATCTGGGCTCTGTCGCAGAGTTCCGCGACGCCTTTATCAATGCCGGCAAGACCCAGTTCGGGTCCGGCTGGTGCTGGTTGGCGCTGAAAGGCGGCAAGCTGGAAGTGATGAAAACACCGAACGGCGAGAATCCGCTGATTCACAATGCGACCCCGTTGCTGGGCTGCGATGTCTGGGAACATTCATACTATATTGATTACCGCAATTTGCGGCCCAAATATCTTGAGGCATTTTTCGACAACCTGGTGAACTGGGATCATGTCGCCGAGTTGTACGAAGACGCTTCCTGACCACCAAAGATTGTATGACACGCGGATGGCCCGGCTGCAAAGCCGGGCCATTTTTGCTCACGCATCTGTGATAGCAGATAGGCCGCTGCAGCGGTGACAGCATGTTGATCGTGTGTTTTACTGCAGCTGAAATACCCCACCTCAACAGGAGTTGCGCATGAAGAGACTTTTGAAACTAGCTGTCGTACTGGGTCTTGCCAGCGCCAGCAGTCTTGCCTATTCGTCAGGCGACCCCGTTGCCGAACGCAAGGCAATGATGAAATCCAGCGGAGCGGCTGCCGGTGCTGCCGCCGCAATGATCAAGGGCAGTACGCCGTTTGATCCCCGCGTCGTTCTGCTCGCATACCGTACCATGAATGCGGTATCTCTGGGCTATGGATCAAAATTCCCCGCCGGTTCTGAAGGCAGTGGCCCATCCAAGGCTTCACAGAAAGTCTGGGACGATCCGGACGGCTTTGCTGCCGCACTCGCCAAGTTTCAGGCCGATACAGCGGCAGCAGTAGAAGCGCCGGCAACGGATCTGGACGCGTTCAAAGCACAATTCGGCCAGGTTGCGTCAAATTGCAGCAGCTGCCACGAATCCTACCGCATAAAAAGCAACTGATTTTTCGAAAGTTCTAAAATGCTGCGGCATCTGATTAAAATCGGACTCGTGCTGGGTCTTCTTGGCTTTGGTGCATTCTGGTATCTGACAATGCCGCAGCAATTATCCGCTGATCAACTGCCTGCCCATACGCCCGATCCAGAGCAAGGTGCCTATATATTTGCCGCTGGCGGCTGCTCTTCCTGTCATGCCGCGGAAAAGGCCAAGGGTGATGACAGGCTGATCCTTGGTGGCGGACGCCGTTTTGAAACGCAGTTCGGGACTTTTATCGCGTCCAATATCTCGCCCGATCCGAAAGCCGGCATCGGGTCGTGGAGTGCGCTTGATTTCGTCAATGCGGTCACCAGAGGTGTCAGTCCTGAGGGTGCACATTATTATCCGGCGTTTCCCTATACGTCCTACAGACAGGCTAAAATCACCGATATTCTGGATCTGAAAGCCTATATGGATACGCTGCCGCCGGTCGCCGATGCAGCGCCTGCAAGTGAAGTCGGTTTTCCCTTCAATATGCGGCGCGGACTGGGCCTGTGGAAGATGCTGTTCATGGATCAGTCCGCCTTCGAGGACGATCCTTCGCAAACGCCCCAAATCAATCGCGGGGCTTATCTGGTCAACACCCTTGGGCATTGTGCACAATGCCACACGCCACGCAATCATCTGGGTGCCTCTGACACCGCAAGAGCTATGGCCGGAGCACCCAATCCGGACGGCAAGGGCTTCATTCCAAATATTACGCCCCATCCGGACGGTATCGGCAACTGGTCGCAAGAAGATATCGCCTATGCGCTGGAAACCGGCTTCACCCCGGATTTTGACAGCCTCGGCGGATCCATGGTCGCTGTAGTGGAAAATACCGCGCAGTTAACCACGCAAGACAGAGAGGCAATTGCAGCCTATCTGAAATCGCTGCCGCCGCTGCCCAAAACCGGCCCGGATTCATGATCACAAAACTGTGGTCACTCCACCCGAAATTGCGTTTTACACAAGCGTAGAAAAAGTGTTAACTTTCATCCGGGTGCCTGAATTCAGTTCGGGAGAATTTCGGATGAAACGTAAACACTCTTTTATCTCAACCTTCAGCAGCCTTATGGTGGCGGTCTTCATGATCGCGACCTATTCGACGGTTGCAGACGCACACAGCTCACGATACCGCTCCAACAGTGGTGCCAGTTTTACCTTCGGTTTCAGTAGTGGCGGGTACTCGGCAAGCCACTATGATCAATATCGCCGCTACCCCAGCCGGGTCCACCGACATGGCGACCGCAGATATTACCACCGCGGTTACCGCCATATTTGGGTCGCGCCCCGGTACACTGCTCCGCGGCATTACCGCAATCGCGGTTCCTCAGCCCATGTGAGATGGTGTCAGAACCGTTACCGGAGCTATGACGTCTATAGCGACACGTTCCAGCCGTATCACGGCGCACGCAAACGGTGTAATTCGCCATATAGTTGATTGAACTGACAAAGGCCGGGCCCACGGTCCGGCCTTTGTCGCTAATTTCTATGAGTGCGCGAATTCCCAATACAGTTGGCGCGCGCGTGCCGAGACCGGTCCTGGTTGAAACTCGCGATCTTCAAACCGTGTTACCGGCATGACTTTGGAGTAATTTCCGGTCGAAAAAATCTCATCGGCATGACGGAAATCATCATAGGACAATGTGGTTTCAAACACGTCCAGTCCGGCCCCGCGCAACAAGCCGATGATACGCTGACGCGTGACACCGTTGAGGAATGTGCCGTTTGGCACCGGCGTTGCGACTTTTCCGTCTTTCACCAGAAATGCATTGGCTGTGGCAAATTCGGCAACATTGCCAAGCATGTCGCAACACAGTGCATTTTGAAATCCCCTGGCCTCGGCTTCGCGCAACATGCGGCCATTATTCGGGTACAGACAGCCCGCCTTTGCATTCACCGGCATGGAATTGAGAGTTGGGCGCTGAAATTCGGTGACCGTGGCAGTGAAGCCGTTGGGTGGCGGCATCGGCGTCTCATACAGACACAGGGCAAACCGGGTGCTGTGCGCCGCAGGGGGCACCGACATGAAGCCACCCTCCTCCGCCCAGTACATCGGCCGTACATAAAGCTCTGCATTTTTGCCAAAGCGGGCAAGGCCCTCATGGCACAAGTCAGCGATTTCCCCGCTCTTCATGGTTGGGGCCAGACCAAGGACTGCGGCAGAATTATTGACCCGCTGGCAATGCAACTCCAGATCGGGCATGACCCCCTCGAAAGCACGCGCGCCATCAAACACTGATGATCCAAGCCACATGGCGTGGCTGCGCGGGCCCAGAATCGGCGGGTTCCCGTCTAGCCATTCTCCGTCCAGCCATGTCCAAGTTTGCGACCAGTTTGCCATATGTTCTCCGAAGGATGGACGTATTGCCGGGCGAGACTATTCTGCCTTGCTGATACTCTGCTGCAATGCCTGGACACGGGCCAGACTCTGAACGACGCTTTCTGCATAGGCCGGAGCAGATTCAGACAACACTCCGAGCGCTGCCTCATAGGCCACAACAGCCTCGGTCAGAGCCGCAGCGTCCTGTTCCCGGTCCCCCAGCATATGCAGGACATTACCAAGATTATTCTGGGTTACTGCCCAGCGCGTGGGGTCTTTTGCCCTGTCGAATTCATCGAGCGCCGAGCGGAATGCAGTGAGTGCCAATTTCAAAGACTCAGTGCCCTCTTCCTGTTCTCCGATAGCGACCAGCACATTACCCAGACTGTGCTGGGCAGTTCCCCATTCAACGGGAGACGTATCCCGCTCCAACTGGCTGAGCGCCGCGCTGAATGCAGCAGCGGCTTCGCGCAATGTTTCAACGCTGCGCTGCCGCGTGCCCAGTGCCATCAGCGTCGCACCAAGATTGATCTGCGTCACAGCAAAGGCATTCGGCTGATCTTCGGCCGTGCGCACTTCCAGTGCGGCGTGATAGGCCACAGCGGATGCCTGCAAAATGGCAGGATCATTGTCTCTTTGCCCCAGCGACTGGAGGGCTGCGCCCAGATTATGCTGTACCGCGGCCCATTGTTGGGGAAAGCGCTCCGGGGCCTGCTCTTTCAGAACTTCCCGATAGGCCGTGACAGAATCCGCCAGCAATTGCGAATCAGATTGCCGTGCGCCCAATGCGTTCAAAGCTTCGGCGAGATTGCTCTGAATCATCGACCATTTTTCGGGGTACCGGCTGCGCGGCGTTTCTGAAAGCGCTGCCCGGAATGCATCTATGGCCAAACCGATTTCCTGAAACCGGTTGGTCAGCTTTCCGAATGTGGACCGTGCGACACCCATGTCATTCTGGACCCGCACCCAATCATCAGAAAGGTTGTAGCGGCCGAAGGTTTCGCTTGCTTTGCGGAAATTACCGAGTGCGCTCTCCATGCGCTGGGGATCATTTGCCTGTAAACCAAGCAGAAAACCCGCACCGGCAATTGAGTGATAAAGGGTTCCCTGTTGTTGCTCCGACCAGGACGTTGCGGCATTTTCGGACATTGGCGAAAGCAGATCCACTGTGTTCTGCATGCCCGCTGCAATCAGCTCTGTATCGAGGCTCGCTGTAACATCGGAGGAGAGCCAGACTTTTGCCGCCAGCAGACCAGCATAATCCGCGTCAAAATCTGCAGGCAGCGAAATCGCATCGATATCAAACAGGCCGCGGTCCACTCCTACGGGATAGGTTGTCAACAAGTCCAGCCGTTGCACATCGGGAGAAACTTCGCCCCAGACCAGCACATCCGCGCCAGTTCTGCGTAAAATATCCCGGCTCAGCGCTCGGGTCTTTGCCAGTTGTTGCAGCATGCCAGTGTTGTCGGGCGCGATTGAGCAGTCCAGCATCTGCAGTTGCATCAACGGTTGATCTGTTCCCTGAAAATCCTCAAGGGCCGATCTGACCAGCAAACGCTGGACATCGTCCACATCGTTGAACAGGGGTACCAGAATAACCTGAAGTTGCTGGCTTTCGGTGTCGATCAGGTCTGGCAAAGTGCGGTCAAGACAGGCTTCAGCGGTTTCACGCGCGGGTTTCGGGCCCCATTGCTGAAATGCAAGAACGCCCGCTGCGCCCAGTCCTGCTGCAACAAAAAAGCTGACTAGCCAGCCCCCCCAATTAGAGCGCCTTTTGGCTGGCGCGGACCGAATATGGTCAGCTGCGCGGCCCGAAGATGGCGCATCCAGATCATTTTCCGGCCGTGCTGCCTGCCCTGCTTGCCGTTCCGCCCGCCCTTTGGCTGACCGGGGCGAGAGCGCACCCGGCGACAAAGCGTCTTCCGGCACACCATCGTCCGGATAATCCGTTCTTTTCTTGTCGCTCAACTGACACTCCTGATCCGCTCGACAGGTCGGATGGGCCTTGTACGCACTGCAAATGTATGGCGTCAACTCCGGCCAATATCGCTGTTTTCCGGTTGAGCGGCCTGAATTGATGCCGGCACGGGACAGCGGCACAAGGCTTTTTGGCAACGGCTCTTTCAATCTGCCGAAGTTGCGTTAAGCTGGCACCCTACACGGATCCCATCCTTCTCACCAGATGAGTTAACATGCCTTACGCTGTCTATGTGTTCGACGCCTATGGAACACTTTTTGATGTTCATGCCGCCGTGCGCAAACATGCTGACACGATCGGGCCTGATGGTGCGCGCCTGTCCGAGATCTGGCGCGCGAAGCAACTGGAATATTCCTGGGTGCGCGCATTGATGGGCCGCTACCAGGATTTCTGGGCGCTGACAGAACAGGCGCTTGACCACGCTTTTGCCTGCGTTCCCAGCGCCGATCCCAAATATCGCGCTGCTCTTCTGGATGCCTACCGGGAACTCGATTGCTATCCGGAAGTCCCTGCCGTGCTGCGGGCGCTGAAAGAGCATGGTGCACGGACCGCCATCCTGTCCAATGGCTCTCCTGCAATGCTCGACAGTGCCGTGCGCTCAGCCAAGATCGATACATTGCTGGATGCGGTTCTGTCCGTCGACGAGTTGCAGACCTACAAAACCGCCGAGCCGGTCTACGAAATGGCGACCACGTCCTTTCGCGTCTTTCCGCAAGCCATCTCGTTTCAATCCTCAAACCGGTGGGATGTCGCCGGCGCAACAGCCTTCGGTTTCCGTACAGTGTGGGTCAACCGCACTGGCCAGCAAGACGAATATCGGGACTTAAGCCCGTCCGCAGTGCTGGCCACACTGGATGGTCTTCCAGCCCTGGGGTAAACCAGAGCACCAGTGCGGCGATGCTGCATTGGACACATCACAGGCGCAGCAAACCGAAGCAGTTGTTGTTTGAACTTCAGAGCCAGAATTCCTGTTAGGTTGCATTGACGAACCTCCCATTGTCATTCCCGCTTGAAAGTTTCTATGTCGCAAAAACAAATCTTTGACGGTACTTTTGTACTTTTGGGTTTCGGCTCCATTGGCAATGCCGGACTGGACATTATTTTCGAGCATATCGATCTGGACGCAAAGAAATTCTTCGTCGTGTCAGATGGCTTTGACCGGGCCGCCATGCATCAGGATCACGGGGTTTCATTCGTTGAAAACCGGATTACAGAGCAGAATCTTGATGAAGTCCTTGATGGTTTCTTCAAAGAGGGACCGGGGATTCTGGTCAATGCTTCTGTCAATATCTGCAGCAAGGCGCTGATCGAGTATTGCCAGCGCCGGTCCATTCTCTATGTCGATACCAGCTTTGAAATCTGGGCGGATCAGGTCGGTACAGATGGCATGATCAACAATGCTGGCCGGTTCCGCGACATCCAGCTGGCCAAAAAAAGGTTTGCCGGCGGACCGACTGCTATCACCTGTCATGGCGCAAATCCGGGCATTGTCAGTCATTTTGCCAAACGCCTCGTCAGCATGCTCGCCCAGGATGAGCTGGGTGCCGCCTTCACGCCGCCCCGCTCCCGGAGCGACTGGGCTAAGCTGGCGCAGCAACTTGGCATTACATCCCTGATTATCACCGAAATGGACAGTCAGCGCGCGCTTAGCCCGCCATGTGAAAAGATGGCGTTGAACACCTGGTCGATCTACGGGTTGCTTGAAGAAGCATCGGAGAAAATCTGTGTCCCCTTCGGAACCCATGAAACCGTGCGTGAGTCGATTTCGCCCTTTGTTTTTGAGGCAGAAGGTGTGCGCTATCTGGAGGTCGGTACCCGCTCTGCGCATTATCACTCATTGGGCTATTCCCCAACTTTCGGGGTTTTTAGCGGCATGATTATTCCCCATGTGGAGGCCTTCACGATTGCCAATTATTTTTCGCTGCATGATGGCGGCAAGCGGATTTATCAACCCACATCCTATTTTTGCTACCAGCCCTGTCCGGCGGCGCTGGACACGATCATCAATGCCTCGCGGAACGACTGGCACCCGGACGGCCCGGTGCGGGTTATGCTGGAAGAGATCGATCAGGGCATTGACTCCCTTGGCGTGATGGCCTTTCGCAGTACGACCAGGGAAGTGGTGTGGTACGGCTCGGAGGTTTCTGCAGAAATCGCCAGCGCCTACAAGACCACCAATGCGACAAGCCTTCAGGTCATCGCCGGACTGATTTCATCCATTCTGTATGTCATGGCCTACCCCCAGGAAGGCTTGCTCGAGCCGGAAGATCTGGATACGGATTTTATTCTGCGGATCGCCGAACCCTATCTGGGTCATGTCCATACCCACACGGTCGCAGACCCGTTTGCCGATGGCAAAAGCCTGTTTGACCGGCACCCTTTGAGTTCCGGGCAGGAAGTCCAGGCTGATCCCCGAAAAATCGGCATGCCATGGCGTCAACCGGCTAATTAAAAGATACCATTCGGGAGTATCCGCGCCCGCAACAGTCTCTTGCCAAAGCCGGTCGCTTCGCCGTATTTTGGACCATGGCACTTGCTCGAAGCCTTTTGTTGCTGATTTTTATGGCGCTGCTGCCTGCCGGCGGTTCTGCCGATCAAAGCGATCTGCGTCTGCCCGGGTTGTTTGACGAGTTGCAACAAGCCGCAACCGCAAAACAGGCTGCCTTGATAGAACAGCAGATCTGGGACATATGGCAAACTGCTCCGAGCTCAGAATTGCAGGGCCTGATGCAAGCCGGTATGCAAGCGATGAACCGGGCTGACCTGCTGCTGGCGCTAAATATTTTTGACCAGATGATCGCTCTTGCCCCCGACTATGCGGAAGGCTGGAACAAGCGCGCCACGGTGTATTATCTGCTGCGCAATTGGCCGGAATCCCTTGCCGATATCGCTGAAACCCTGAAACGCGAGCCACGTCATTTCGGTGCCATTGCCGGGCGCGGGCTGGTGCATATTCAGGGCAACAGACTGCGTGAGGCGGCCCGTGCCTATGAACAGGTCCTCAAGATCAGCCCGCAAAATCCGGGCTCGCGGTCCCATCTGGACGCAATCCGGGACGCGCTGGGCGAGCGGGATATCTGACGGTTCGGAAATTCAGCTTTCGCCGGAACAGGTCACTTCCGGATGCCACCGGATCGCATCCTGTCTGCTACCGGGTAATATTGCGCCCCTCGCGCGGTCCCCAAATGGCCTGATATGTTTCGACCGCATAACCGCGTCTTTGCAGGATGACAAACACGGCGATCAACACGCTCCACCACACCGCAAGAACGCCCCACATCCAATTGGGTGCATTCACCGTCAGCAGACCACTCCATAGAGTTGCAGACGCAACCAACAAGACGCCATATCCAACCAGTTTGTGGCAGGTCTCGAAAATGCGCCGTCTGGGTGTCATATCATAATGGTCGCCTGAAATGGAGCCATCGGGACCGGGATCTGTTGGTCCGCCCTTGGTGCCACGCAACCAGCCCGCCACAAATTGCAGCAGGCCAAATGTGATGACCCCGTAACCAAACATGCGATGATAGGGGGCCGCCGGGTTACCACCTGATCCAAGCCAGATCATCAAAAAACCTGCCAGCATGGCTGTGCCGCCCAGATATTGCAGCGTGAGATGAAGATACCACCAGGTTTTATTGTCGAGTTCATCTGGCCAGGTCTGACGCGGCGTTATTTTGAAAAACCGCGCGGCAATAATCCCGGCCGGAAATAATACGCTCCATGCCAGCACCATCAACCGACCGTGCCAGGACACGGACTGGCTTAACTGGTGGGGCCTGTCCGGGTCCAGCGATTCCAGCAACCAGCTGGTGCCCGCGAATGTTTCCCGGACCTCGGGCAACAGGGGAATTTCGATCAGACCGAAAGCCATGGGCCACACATCCAGATAAAAACCACTTTGTTGCGCATGGCTGCTCAGTTCTTGATCCGGGTTGTGATTGCAAACCACCGGGAAGGCAGAACCTTCCCGGCAGATTGTCTTCTAGCGCGTGCCGGCCAGTTCCAGTTCTTCAAGATTTTTCTTCCACCGTGCAGATTCTGTTGCGACGAACGCCGCAAAATCTGCGGGTGTGCTGGTCTGTACGACGGCACCTGCATTTGCGAAACGTTCGGCAACGGCAGGGGCTGCCAGCGCTTTGTTTGCGGCCGCATTGACCGCTTCCACGATCTCAGTGGGGGTACCCTTGGCCATAAAGAGCCCGTACCAGGCTTCTGCGGAATAGCCCGGCATGACCGTTGCCGCCAGCGTCGGCACCCCTGGCAGCAGTGGAAACTCCTCGGCGCTGCTGACCGCCAGGGCGACCAATGCGCCTGCCTTGATCTGGGGAAGTGCCGGCGGCATGCCCGCCATGAACATTTCAACTTCACTGGCCAGAACCGCCGTGGTTGAGGCTTTGCCACCCTTATAGGGAACATGCACAATATCAATGCCGTGCAATTTTGCCATTGCATCGGTGCCCATATGCTGCAGGGAGCCGACACCCGGACTGGAGTAGTTCAACTCGCCGGGTTTCGATTTTGCCAGATCGATAAACTCTTCGATCGTCTTGACGCCAAGGTCCGGCGAGACAACAACCACATTGGGGATGGATGCGACACGTCCAACAACTGCGAAATCAGTCGCTGGGTCAAAAGGTGGCGTTGCGGGCAGCCAGGTCGCAATCGCCATATTGATGGTGCCGATAAAAATTTCGTATCCATCGGGTTCGCCACGGGAGACGGCCTCAGCGGCGACATTGCCCGCTGCGCCAGGCCGGTTTTGGACCACCACGGGCTGACCCAGCGCTGCCGACAGTTCCTCCGACATGGACCGGGCGAGCACATCTGGTCCGGATCCGGGCGAGGATCCAACAATCAGTGTTACAGGCCGGGTCGGATATTCAGCAGCTGTTACCGGGCTGCTCACAACGGCAATTGCCAATGCCCCGAGAGCTGATTTTTTCAGTAGATTTATGAATCGCATTTTTCTTCCTCCTTCTGGTTTAATATCGGATTGCAGATCAGGCCGCGTAGACTGGTAGCGGTGAGGTCTCCGAGTGGAAGATCATCTCACGCAGCAATTGCTCGGTCATTTCGGCGCGTCTTGCTGCCGCATGCGGCTGTGTCCAAAGATTTTCAAGTTCATGCGGATCGTGGTTCAGATTGTACAATTCGCCATGGTTGAGGCCGTCATAAATTGTCAGGCGCCATCCCTCCGACAGCAATGTCCTGACCCGTCCGCGAACGTCATGACCTGCGACTTCGGATTGAATCTCGTCCTCGATCAGAACAGAATTGCGGGTGGCAGTGTCTGCGCCGGCACGGTCCTTAAACGGACGGCCCTGCAGACCGTTGAAGGGCGGGACGGCCGCTGTTTCCAGGATTGTGGCTGCTAGATCAATTGTGCTGACCGGCGCTGTGACAACGGCACCGCGCGGTGAGCGGGGATCAGACCAGATCAATGGGATTCTGGTCATGCCGCGATAATGGTATGGGCCCTTGAACATCAGCCCGTGTTCGCCCATCAGATCGCCATGATCTGACAGGAAAATGACTATGGTGTTGTCCGCCAGCCCCAGAGAGCCCAGCGATGACATAATCTCTCCCACGGCGTCGTCGATCATGGCAATCATGCCATATGTCAGCGCCAATGCGGCGCGCAGCTCATCCTCGCTGACTGCAATGGCAGATGTTCCGGCAAGGTTGGCCTGGCCATTCTGGCGCATCCGCATCAAAGTTCTGACAAACTCGGAGCCGGGAGCGGCATTGAAGGAGGCAGGCAATTCAACGTCCTGCGGTTTATACAAATCCCAATATTTTCCGGGCGGTGTGAACGGATGATGCGGATCGCAGAAACTGGCCCAATGAAAAAACGGCGTCCCGGGCGTTTGGGCATAGGAGCGCAAATGATCAATCGTTGCGCGGTGAATATAGCTTGTGGGATATAGCTCCTCGGGAACCGCTGTCCGCCACGCCTGAATGGTCTGCCGTGGTGAACCGGCCAGCGCGTTTTCAGGCCCTCTCAGTTCGCTCGGACTGACACCTTGCGCGCGCAGCCAACCGGTATAGTGACCGTCGACCTGATCTCCATGCCCGACGGCCAGATCAACGGACTCGAAGCCATAATAGGGCAGTTGCAGGCTGCGTTCCGGACAATCATGCCACAATTGCCCGATTTCCTGATCATAGCGGCCATTTTTGCGGCACCGGGCTTCGATGACCGGCTCTTCACCCGAGCGATTGCCCAGGCGCGCCGGATTTTGCGTGACACATTGAAAATGCGGTTTGCCGGACAGGGATGTGCGCCACCCTGCCCTGCGCAACGCTTCGGCAAAGGTCAGCGTGCCAAGTTCCAGATTCAGGCCATTGTGTCTGACGCCATGCAGCGAGGGCATGCGACCGGTAACCAGACTGGCACGGTTAGGCATGCAGACCGGGGAGGCGACATAGGCATTTTCATAGCGGGTTCCGTGTAGAGCCAACGCATCAATATTCGGCGTTTTCAACAGGTTCGCACCATAGCAACCGAGATGATCCGCGCGCTGCTGATCAGTGCTTATTAGGAGAAAATTGGGGCGCTGTGTGCTCATGTATCACCCGGCGCCGGAGTTTCGTTTTCCCGTTTCGGCCGCGCATGTTCGCCCCTGATTGAAAAGAGGATTATGGCAAGGCATGCCACCAGCAGAGATGCACTGATCGGATGCTCGACAAAGACAGCAATATCGCCGCGCGACAGAATGAGCGCCCGGCGAAAATTCTCCTCAAGCAAGGGGCCGAGCACAAATCCCAGAACCAAAGGTGCAGGCTCCAGCCGCACCAGTTTCATGCCGTAGCCGACAAAGCCGAAAAAAATCACCTGCAGCACATCGAACTGGCTGTTACCGACCGAGAAGACCCCAACGCATATCAATACGATTATCACCGGGTACAGAAACCTGTAGGGAATGAGCAGCAATCGGACCCAGAGGCCAATCAACGGCAGGTTGAGGATCAGCAGGATCACATTGCCGATGACAAAGCTTGCAACCAGCCCCCAGAACAAATCCGGGTGGTCGGTAATAACCGTCGGGCCCGGCTGGATACCGTGAATGATTAGCGCACTCATCATCAATGCCATCACAGCATCACCGGGTACGCCTAATGTCAGGGTCGGAATAAAGGCTGATTGAGCTGCTGAATTATTGGCCGCTTCCGGGGCTACGATTCCGGGAACATGTCCGGTTCCAAATTTATGCGGCGTTCGCGATATGCGCTTTTCAAATCCATAGGAGACAAATGACGCGATGGAGGCACCGGTGCCAGGAAGAATTCCCAAAATTGCGCCAATGATTCCGCCCCTTGCAGCGGGAGCTGAGAACTGACGCAAATCCTGCCGTGTCGGCACCAGATCCCGCAGTTTTATTTTGCTGGTCAGCATCGTGGCACCGGTGGTTCCTGCCAGATTGCTCATAATTTCTGCGACCCCGAACAAACCCATTGCCATGGCGATGATGCTGAACCCATCGGCCAGATCGAGAATGCCCATGGTCATTCTGAATGTGCCACTGGTGACATCGGAGCCGACAAGTCCCAGCATCAGACCAACCACAACCATGGCGAGGCCGCGCATGATGCCGTGCTGGGCCAGCGAGGCGGCGGCCACCAGCCCCAGGATCATCAGCGCGAAATACTCTGACGCACCAAAGCTCAGTGCGAGTTTTGCCGCCAGGGGCGCGACTGTGAACAGCAGCAGGATGGCAAACATACTGCCGAAAAAGGAGGCCATCGTTGTCAGGAAAATTGCCGGCCCTGCCCGGTTGGCCTTTGTCATGGGGTAGCCGTCAAGGCAGATCACAGCGGATGAGGGCGTGCCGGGTAAATTCAGCAGGATTGAGGAGATCGATCCGCCATATTGCGCGCCGTAATAAATCCCTGCCAGCATTATCAGTCCGACATCCGGCGCGACGTAGAAAGTGACGGGCAGCAGCATTGATATGGTTGCCATGGCCCCGATGCCGGGCAAGACCCCCATCATCATGCCCATGAAGACACCAAAGAAACAATACATCAGTTTTGTAGCTGACAGAGCGGATGAAAATCCGGCAATTACATTGTCAAAGATATCCATCAGAATGCCACCAGCCGAACCGGAATACCCAGAGCATAGACGAATACAAGTGTTGCAAATCCAGTGATGAGCAATGCGATGAGACACAACTCAAACAGCCGATTCTTCGGCTCCGCAAGGCCGGCAAGAACAGCGCCGACAAACACCGCAGGAGCAAATCCTGCAAATTTGATCAGGCCGGCAAACGCCAGAATACCGGCCAGGGGAAACAGAAGTGCGCGGAGATGACGTCCCACACTGGCACGGGGTGTGGCGTCGTCCTGTTTGTCTGTCGCGGGCCGCTCGAACAGCATCATGCCGGAAATCAGGCAAAGTGCTATCCCGAGCAGCATTGGAAAATAGCCTGGCCCCATGCGGCGGAGTGTGCCGATTTCGTAAGACAGAGCGCTGAACGCGACAGACGCACCGATGATGAACAGACCGATGGCTGTTAATCGGCTTAAACTCATCCACGCAGACACATTTGATCGCTGCAATGCTGTCCCTCCCCGGTGTCGCATCTTTCCCGATTTGAAGCTGAGTCAGAATAGGGCTTTCCATGATGAAAGAAAAATGAATTAATGAACAAAACCGATGAGAGAAAGTAATCATGACAATCGGATCAATCCGGATGCTGCGGCACTTTGTGGCCGCCTGTCAGAGTGAAAACCTGCATAAAGCGGCCAAAGCGCAATGCCTGTCTCAATCAGCCATTACCAAAAGTATCCGGCAGCTTGAAAGCAATCTGGGTGTTCAGCTTCTTGTCCGAACGTCCAGAGGCGTCACGCCCACCCTGTATGGCAAGGCACTTTACGACCGGGCAAGACGCGTCGAAGTGGAATGTGACCTGATTGAAAAAGAATTGTCGGAAATGGCCAGCGGACACGGCGGCCAGCTTAGGATTGGTGCCGGTTCGGTCTGGTCATCAATGTTCCTGCCCAGAGTGCTGGCCCGTTTATACACCGAACGCCCGCGGGCACAGTTTACGGTTCTGCGGAGTTCCGGCGCACGCTTCGCAGATCAGTTTGAAAAAGACGAGATTGATATTGGCGTCGGTGCGTTTGACGCCTTTATGGATTACTCCGATACGAATTCAGCTGATTTTGTCTGCGAACCGCTGTCAGAGGTCAGTACATCGTTCTTTGCCCATTGCGACCACCCGCTGCATAAATTGCCATATGCGCAACCGAAAGATCTGAATGCCTATCCCTATGCGGCCTTCCGCCAGGATCGTGAATTGCAAAGCCGGGTCGGACGCTATTTCGCACATCATGGATTAATGCAGCCGCACGCGGCACTTGTGTCCGACTCAATCTCCGGTGTCATGGAGATATTGAAGGTTTCACCGATGATCACATGTCTGCCCACCCCGTTGGCTGATATCGCATCTGCATTCGGCGCAGCGGCTATACGCACTAAAGAAAGCCCATGGATTATCAAGACCGGAATTATGCATCGAAAAGCCGGGCTTGGTTATCAGTTGCTGGATGATCTGGTAAAGGAATTACGCAGAGAAAGTGCCGCATTTGCCCATCGAAACGGGCTGCAGATTTGAACGTAAGAACTTTCAAAGAGACCAGCGCCGCGGACCCGAACTGAGAATTCAAAAACCAACTGAAGTCTATCGCTCCTGCCCTGCCTCACCCGGACATTACGCTTCACTGACAAGAATATCAGCGCGATTATTGCAGCGCGTCAGGGGCCGGAGCGTTTCATGACTGGTGAGCCGTCTGACCGGATGTTGCCGAACCGGTGTTCGTTTCAAGACACCGAACGGGAACTAAAATTCAATTTTGGCGGGTTTTATGCTATAGAACTCGCGCTCTGTTAGATTGTACGCAAACATTAAGGAGGGTTGATGTTATGCAACAGGATGTTGAGCGCGTTCGGGCGGAAACGCTTGCCGGCATGAAAGACTTGTTTGGCGATGACATGCCGGACGATCTGGATTTGTCCTATATAACTGCTGAACTTATTGAGACCTATGAGAAGCAGTCCAAGGATAAAGATCCCAAAGCCATGAAGGAATCTGAGGAAGGTTTCCCAGAGGAAAATCCAAAACTCCAGGCGCAGAACTGGTGTTTTTACGGTCATCACCTGACCAAGAACGGGGCGTGGTGGCACTGGCAGAACGGCAATCCCAATAATGGCTGCGATGCGCGGCATCACACTTGCCGGCCTGGTCATTTCTGGAGGTTCCAGATCACCCAATCAGCGCCTATCAAATGCGCAAGAGTAGCCAGAAACCCGGCTTTCTGTGGCAATTGAATGAACGGACTCACGGGCGTCTGAGTCAGGGACGGCGATGTCAGGGAGCGACCATATCAGGCTGGCTGGGCTTTGACACCGCCTGTCCGGGCGGGTGATTTTGATCGATATTGCTGCGCAGCGGTTCCCGGTGTGCACGGTCAGGCATCCGCAACGGGCTGACTTTGGCAGTCACATTCAGAAAACTTGCATGCAGAAAAATTCTGCGGGATATGCAAGATGTGACTTTGCTTTCA
The DNA here is from genome assembly GCF_030758315.1 of Pararhizobium sp. IMCC3301. Classification (NCBI taxonomy): domain Bacteria; kingdom Pseudomonadati; phylum Pseudomonadota; class Alphaproteobacteria; order Hyphomicrobiales; family Rhizobiaceae; genus Pararhizobium; species Pararhizobium sp. IMCC3301. Next base: position 4,035,226 of record NZ_CP132336.1, on the reverse strand, counting down.
ATCAGTCGACCACCGCGGACGCCCCCTATGACATCAAAACGCAACAGAACCTTCTCTCCGGCGACCCGCATTGCTCAGGCGTTGCGGTTTATTGACGAGGAAACCGGCGCGGTCGTACCGGCCATTCAGCCGGCTGCGACCTATGCGCGGGATGAGAATTACGAAACTCGCAAACCCTACTGGTACAGACGCGACGGCAACCAGACCACGGCCCATGCGGAGGCCATTATTGCCGAGTTGGAGAGCGCCGCCGAGAGCTTGCTGTTTGCTTCGGGCATGTCAGCTGCCACGGCAGTGATCGACCAATTGCCTGCCGGAGCCCATGTTGTGGTGCCTCGTGTGATGTATCACGGTGTGCTGGCCCAGTTTCAGAAATATGACGCGCTGAAGCGGCTGTCGGTCAGTTACTATGCCGCCGGCGATCTGGTGGAACTGGAAGAAGCCATGCGCCAGGGTGAAACCCGTCTGGTGTGGGTGGAAACCCCCAACAATCCGGAATGGGAGGTGACCGATATCGCAGCTGCTGCAAAGATTGCCCATAACGCCGGCGCGTTGCTGCTGACCGATTGTACCGGCACGCCGCCCTGCTCCACCCGGGCGCTGGATTTCGGTGCCGATATCTCGTTTCATTCCGCAACAAAATATCTCAACGGCCATTCCGATATCACAGCAGGCGTGTTGTCGGTCCGCGAGACCGGCGCGCTCTGGGATGACATTTGTATGGTGCGCAAATTACATGGCACCGTGCTGCACTCCTTCGATGCCTGGCTGCTGATCCGCGGCATGCGCACCCTGTTTTTGCGGGTTGAAAAGGCAACCCGAAATGCACTGGCGGTTGCCCGTCACTTCGAACATCATCCCAGGCTGGAAAAGGTTTTGTATCCCGGCCTGCCTTCCCATCCCGGTCATGCGGTCGCGCAGCGCCAGACAGGAGGACAGTTCGGCGGTATGTTGTCGATTATCGTCAAGGGGTCGAAGCAGACGGCGATTGATGTGACGCGCTATTGCGAGTTGTTTTATCCTGCGACCTCGCTGGGCGGCGTGGAATCCTTGATCGAACACCGGATGACGGTGTCGGGTCCCGGTTTCCCGGTGCACCCGCGTCTGCTGAGATTGTCGATCGGAATTGAGGATGCGGATGACCTGATCTATGATCTGGAACAGGCGCTGACGCGGGCAAATGGCGGATGAAACTGACAGGATTTTAGATCAAAAGCGGAGACTTCAACATGACGGAAAGCGAAATGCGGTTGGCCGGTGACAACTATCTGGTTCTGTCTGACGGTGATAAATCCTGCGTGGCAGGTGTCATTGAACATGAAGATTCCAAACAGATGACAACAATCGGCAGTCCTCATGATGTTTTTTATCAGGCTTTGGAGGCACTGGATTGGGCAGAAAAATTACCGGTGCCGGATCAATTGAAGGAGTTCGATTTCTGTGCATGCTGGACACTCACGCCACTGGGCCGTCATATGCTGCCGGAATTTCTGCCCGCAGTGATTGAGCGACACCGCCATGAAGCGTCACGGCGGTCCTGAAATACAAATGTGTCTATATGCATGCGTCTATATGCATGCCTGGGGGACCTGGTCAGAGGCCAAGGCTGGCGTCAGAAAGAGGATGGCATTCTACAATTATAAGTGCCCGCACTCCACACTTGGCGGCAAGTCGCCAGCCGTGGTCTATTGGCACAGAAATGAAACAACCCAACCCGATCAGCAGGTGCAGAGAGTAGTTTAATTCACGCCGAGAACTGTCCAAACGATGGGGAGTAGCTCAGTGTAGCTTATGCCGCTTTCAGTGCGGGCACGTTCACTTCCAGTGTCACGCCTAGAGCCGTAAAAGCAGCTTCTATGGAATCCATTTTGGAATTGTGATCAAGCCTAAAGAGCCTATCAACGTGCTCACGCTGGCAGCCAAGGGCGCGCTTTAAATCGGCACGGGTCCAGCCCTGCGAACGCAGCTGCATATGAAGACCGGCCTTCAGTATCACCATAACGGGCATCTGCACGAAATGACCTTTGCTTGGGGCCTCACGCATAGGAAAAGGAATATCTTCACCACGCGCAATTCTACCGGCGATAGCTTCTTCAATCGCATCACGAACGTTTCGGAGCGCCGATTCTGTATCATCACCAAAGGAAACAACCTCATCAAAGGCAGTCGCCGTAACAAGCCAGGTATCATTGTCGTCTGGGCGAATATCAACTTCATACCACATATCAAACTCCGTTCACTTAAGTCCCAAATCCTTCTTTATCTTATTCACGAGACCGGTTCCTAACTCTTTACTGGACCCGTGCATTGGTAGTTGAGACGTAAAATTCTCACGCCTTACGGTCAAGTGGCCGCTGCCGCCATGGTGGCTTTCGAATGAGCAGCCTTGTTTTTTAAGCTATTTTCTCAGTTCTTGAGCGTTCATAAAGGTGATTTAGTCAACACAAGTGTGGAAGTCAACACAGGTGTGGAGTGCGTTTAAACGGGTCTAGACCGTTCGGGGCCGTTTACGAAATGAAAACAAGGACATATGCAAATTCGTTACAGTTGGCGATTTTATCCTGAAATTTCGTCCATATCTCCGGAACGTTCTTTTGCATATTCACCAAATCCTTTGAAGCACGGTGAAACACCGGTTCGCTGTTATTGTGATCGTCCAGCAGCGATAGAGCGTCATCAGTTGTTGGATCGGCACAGGTCCATGCAGCATAATTATCTGGCTTCAGGATCACAGGCATACGGTGGTGTAAATACTCATTGTTGGTCTATGGTGGTGCAGTGATGGTTGTACAGGAAGTGCCGAAATCCTTGTGATGGCTCCAAAGGCCGGCAAAGCTGAATATCGATCACACGGGCATATGAATTAACCACGGCAAGCGATCCGTCATTGGCCCGGCACGTTCAGACGACCGTCTTCAAGGCAGGCGAGAAAACCTGAATAGTGTTGGTAAATCTCTCGTCACGAAAATGGGCATGACAAGCGCACCGCACATTGGCAAAGCCCTCCCTATTTCATCCGCACCATCACAGGCAAGGCGCTTCAGATGCTGGTTTTGCGGATAATCTGTGCGACACTTGATTTGCTGACCTGCCGGTCCAGGCACACATAATTCAGCCGCACCAAATTTAAGTCAGTAATATTGACATATATCAGCTTCCGTGTCCTTTTGGACCAGCCTAAAGCCAGGAGGAATGCGGCAGTGGAGTGGGAACATATACTGGCCTCGCGGTCGCAGCGGATGAGGGCGTCGGAAATTCGGGAATTGCTGAAACTGCTGGACCAGCCCGACATCATCTCATTTGCCGGTGGCATTCCTGACCCCGCGCTGTTCCCGGCCGAAGCGTTCCAGAACGCTTTCACCAGCATTCTCTCCGCCGAACGCCAGAAACAGGCGCTGCAATATTCCGTCTCTGAAGGCTACCTGCCGTTGCGGGCCTGGATTGCCGGGCAAATGCAGCAGCTTGGCATTCCCTGCAGCGTGGACAATATTCTGATCACCTCCGGATCGCAGCAGGCGCTTGATTACCTTGGCAAACTGTTCCTGTCACCGCACGATACGGCGCTCGTCAACTGGCCGACCTATCTCGGCGCACTGGGTGCGTTCAACGCCTATGAGCCGGAATATGACCGGCTGCTGGCGAACAGCAATCGGCTTCCAGACGATTACCGGGCGGCTGCCAGCGCCAGAGGCGGTGCCGTCAAATTCGCCTATTGTTCGGCCGATTTTGCCAATCCCACCGGCGAAACACTTGATCTTTCGGCACGCAATGACATTCTCAATCTGGCTGAAGATCTGGACATTGCCATTATCGAAGATGCGGCCTATCAATCGCTGCGCTACGATGGTGAGGCAGTTGCGCCGATCCTTGCGCTGGATGTTGCGCGCAGCGGCTCAATCGAGGCCTGCCGTACAATTTATTGCGGCAGCTTTTCCAAGACACTGGCGCCGGGGCTGCGCGTGGGCTGGGTCTGTGCGGCCCAGCCGGTGATATCAAAACTTGTACTGATCAAGCAGTCATCGGACCTTCACACGCCAACACTCAATCAAATGGCAATCGCCGATGTGGCCAGCGCCTGTTTCAGCAGCCAGGTTGATAAGGTGCGCGCGGTCTATGGCGCGCGGCGGGATCGAATGCTGCAGGCACTGGCAATCCACATGCCGGACACGGTTCAATGGACGCGACCGGAAGGCGGGATGTTTATCTGGCTGACCTTGCCCGGCCATTTGAATGGTGGAGACTTGCTGGCCAGAGCGCTGCGGACACACAAGCTGGCCTTTGTTCCGGGCCAGGCTTTCTTTGCTGACGGTTCCGGCGCCAACAGCCTGCGCCTCAATTTCACGCGGATCGATGAAGCGACTATTGATGAAGGCATCAAGCGGCTGGGAAGTGTGTTAAAAGGGGCTGTTTGAACCACATTTTCGGCACCTATTTCGGCACTTATGATGCATAAGCATATTTTCTCCTATGGCTCAAACCTGCTGCTGGCGCGGCTCACGGTCCGCGTTCCCTCGGCGCGGTTTATCGCCAGGGGCACCCTGGCCGGCCACACACTGCGCTGGCACAAGGCGGGCCAGGACGGCTCCGGCAAATGTGATGCTTTTTTCACTGGTGATCCTGCAGATCGTCTGTGGGGCGGCGTGTTTGAAATTGCCTCTTCAGACAAGCATCTGCTGGACAGGGTGGAGGGGCTTGGCAGCGGCTATGATGAGAAACATGCTGAAATTGAGTGCCTGCAGAATGGTCAGAACCCGCTTGTCCTCAAGGCCAGTTATTACACAGCGCTGACAACCGACCCCGATGCCAGACCGTTTGCCTGGTACAAGGCGTTTGTCGTGGCCGGAGCCCGCGAATGCGGCCTGCCGGCATCGCATCTGGAAACGCTGCACTCTGTCGCTGCTATCAGAGATCCGGACAGACCGCGCAATGCCGGAAACCGTGCTCTGCTGCCACGGGTTTTCAAGGAAAAACGAAAGTCGTGAGCATCGATTGCAAGATCGTCAGTTGATCGCCAAACCGATCAGGTCTCTTCCCGCTCGACCCATTTTGGCAGATCCGGCGCGTCGTAACTGGCAAAGGCCCGCAATATGTCGTCGGCATCGTCGCTGAAAATGGCCATGTCGCGATGTCCCTTGCGGACAAAGCCCTCAGAGGATTGATGGTCGAGAAAGGCGCAGAGCGGATCGTAGAAACCGGCGACGTTCAAAAACGCGAGAGGCTTGGCGTGATGGCCAAGCTGCGCCCAGGTCCAGATTTCAAAAATCTCCTCCAGCGTGCCGACACCGCCGGGCATTGCGATAAAGCCATCCGACAGATCCTCCATCAGCGCCTTACGCTCATGCATTGAGGAGACCTCATGCAATTCCGACAGATCCTTGTGAGCGATTTCCTTGTCGAGCAGTGCCTTCGGCATCACACCGATAACATGGCCACCGGTTTGCAGCGCGGCGTCTGCCACCGCGCGCATCAGGCCTACGGCCGCTCCGCCATAAACCAGTTCGTAATCATGGGCGGCGATGCTGCGGCCCAGAGCGGCCGCCGCCTCCAGATAGGCCGGATCATTGCCGGGGTTTGACCCGCAAAACACACAGATGCGTTTCAAAGCGTTGGTGGTCATTTCGCCAGAGCCTCCATGACCCGTGCCCAGGAGCGGATACCCTTGTGGAAACTGGTCAGATTATATTTCTCATTGGGACTGTGAATACTGTCGTCATCAAGCCCGAAGCCGATCAGCAATGTGTCCATATCCAGCACGCGCTTGAACTCGCCGACAATCGGAATCGAGCCCCCCATACCCATCAGAACCGCCTGTTTGGGCCATTCATCGGTCAATGCCTGCTGCGCTTTAACAATCTCGGGCATGTCGCGCGCCAGAGAGAACGCCCGGTCATTGCCGTAACCGGTGAACTCGACGCTGCAATCTACCGGTAATCGACTTTTCACATAGGCGCGAAATGCAGCCTGAATGGCCTTTGGATCCTGTTCGCCCACCAGGCGGAACGAGACTTTGGCAGAGGCTTTTGACGCGATCACCGTCTTGGCACCGGCACCGGTATAGCCGCCGATGATGCCATTGACGTCACAGCTTGGCCGCGACCAGATTTGTTGCAGGGCCGGATAGCCGCTCTCGCCCGCCGGTTGCGACAGACCGACGGCACCAAGAAACGCATCGGCATCAAAATTCAGTGCATCCCAGCTTGCGGCAATATCCGGTGCAAGTTCACTCACACCATCGTAAAATCCAGGCAGAGTGATGCGGCCATCATCATCATGCAGACCAGCCAGGATTTTCGACAGAACCCGGATCGGGTTCTGTGCCGCACCGCCATACAGGCCGGAGTGCAGATCACGGCGCGCCGCCGTGACGACAACTTCTTCATAAACCATACCGCGCAGCATCGTATCAATCGCCGGGGTGGCTGCATCATACATATTGGTATCGCAAACCAGGGCAAAATCGGCACGCAATTCACCGGCATTGGCCTTCAGAAATGCGTCGAGGCTGGGGCTGCCGGATTCTTCCTCGCCCTCGAACAGCATGGTGATGCGCAACGGCAGCTGACCATGTTCAGACATAAAGGCGCGACAGGCTTCGAGGAAGGTCAGCAATTGACCCTTGTCATCCGCCGCGCCTCGGGCAAAGACCTGCCGGACACCATTGACGACGCGGATTTCCGGCTCAAAGGGCGGCGTTTCCCACAACTCCACCGGATCGACCGGCTGGACATCATAATGGCCATAAAACAGCACATGGGGCGCATCATCACCGGCTGCGTGATTGCGGGCAATCACCATGGGATGACCGGGCGTATCGCGGCGCGAGGCTTCAAATCCCATGTCAGTCAGCTGGCTCACCAACCAGTCTGCCGCCCTGACACAATCTGTTGCATAGGCCGGATCGGTTGATATGGATGGCACCCGCAACAGATCGAACCAGCGCGCAACACTGGCATCCAAATCCGCGTCAATGCGGTCAAGAACCACGTCAAGCTTTGTCATTTGATTATTTCCTGCTTTTAGAATCCGCGTTTCAGCGAGCCCAGAATGCCGCGCACCAGAGCGCGGCCAAGCTGGGTGCTGACCGAGCGCACCACCGACTTCATGGCGGCCTCGGTCACGGTCTGGCGATTGCTGGAGCGGCGCCGCGGCTTTGACGCGGTTTTGCTGCGTGACCGTTTGGTTGGCCGGTCATCGCGATAGGTGCGGCGGCGGCGGCTTGAAGTTGAGCGACCGTCCTCATCGTCACCATCAAAATCCGGCAGGGTGAACCCGGTCCGCGAGCGCCGCATGCGACCACCCTCTTCGCGCTCTTCATCTTCCAGCTCGCGCTTTTTCTGTTCTTTCTGCAACAGATCCTCAGCGCGTTTTTTCAGGATCTCATGGGCGGATTCCCGATCGACCGTCTCGTCATACTGACCGAATACCGGGCTGTTCTGAATGATTGTTTTCCGCTCCTGCGGCGTGATCGGTGCCATGCGCGAGGATGGCGGGCGCATCAACGTGCGCTGAACAATCGATGGCACGCCCTTCTTCATCAATGTGGAAACCAGCGCCTCACCAACGCCCAGATTGGTGATGACTTCAAAAGCGTCGAATTCAGGGTTGGGCCGAAATGTGTCAGCTGCGGTTTTGACGGCCTTGCGCTCGCGCGGTGTATAGGCCCGCAAAGCATGCTGCACGCGGTTGCCCAATTGCGCCAGTACGCTATCGGGAACATCCAGCGGGTTTTGCGTGACAAAGAACACGCCGACCCCTTTGGAGCGGATGAGTTTGACCACCTGCTCGACTTTTGTCAGCAGAATTTTCGGCGCTTCATCAAACAACAGATGCGCTTCATCAAAGAAGAATACCAGGCGCGGCTTGTCAGGATTGCCGACTTCCGGCAATTGCTCGAACAGCTCTGACAGCAGCCACAGCAGAAAGGTTGCATACAGCCGCGGAGCCATCATCAGCTTGTCGGCTGCCAGAATGTGGACCAGCCCGCGTCCGTCCGGCGCTGTGCGCAACAAATCGGTGATGGCAAGCGCCGGCTCGCCGAAGAAATTCTCCGCGCCCTGCTGTTCAAGCACGAGCAACTGCCGCTGGATGGCACCGACCGAGGCTTTCGTCACATTGCCGTAACGCCCGGAAATTTCCTGCGCGCGCTCGGCCAGATTGGAGAGCAGCGATTGCAGATCTTTCAGATCGAGCAGCAACAGGCCTTCCTCATCGGCGATTTTGAAAGCAATGTTCAGCACGCCCTCCTGAGTCGCATTCAATTCCAGCAGCCGCGCCAGAAGCAGGGGTCCCATATCTGAAATGGTGGTGCGCACCGGGTGTCCCTGTTCGCCGAACAGGTCCCAGAATACGGTCGGAAAGGACTGATAGTCATAGGCCTCGGCAAATCCGATTGTCTCGGCGCGCGCTTCAAGGAAATCCTTGCTCTCACCAGCCATCGACAGTCCGGACAGATCGCCTTTGACATCGGCACAGAACACCGGAACACCCGCGCGCGAAAACCCCTCTGTCAGAATCTGCAGACTTACGGTTTTTCCGGTGCCGGTGGCGCCGGTAATCAGCCCGTGGCGATTAGCCAGCTTCAACTGCAGATATTCAGGATTGTTGATGCTGTCATCCGGGTGTCGGCTGGTGCCGAGATAGACTTGGCCTTCTTGATACATTTGCGGCTCTCCGAATTGTCCTGGTCCAAGGGCCGGCAGCCCGTGTGGCTTTGTTTCTGACACAGACACCTTCACGCCTCAACTTCCAATCTTGCAGCAATCCCGGAGCTTTGACCAAATTGCCGGTGAAAGCCCCTTGTCATGGCGCTGATTCTGTAGCCAAATAGTGTCATACTTCACAGATTCACCGGCAACCGGCGCATATCGGTTTACCACCAGGAGTATATATGCAGGATCTGATTCTCCGAATAGCCGAAAAGGCAGGTATCAACGAAGATATCGCCCGGCAGGCGGTCTCCATCATTTTAAGTTTTCTCGCAAAAGAAGGACCCGAGCCGGAAATCAAACAACTGCTGGATGCGGTTCCCGGTGCCAGAGAAATGGTGGATACCAGCGATTCTGGCGCTGGCGGAAGCGGACTTCTGGGCGGTATGTTCGGCGGCGGAGGGGTGATGGCGGTGTTCAATGAACTGACCGGACTTGGCCTTGAAATGGGCGAAGTCCAGACCGTCGCCAAGGAAACTCTGGACTATTCCAGAGAAAAGGCAGGGCGTGAAACGGTGGACGAAATTGTCCGCTCCATTCCAGGACTCAGCCAATTTATCTGATAGCGATTAATTCATGCCGATAAGGGCGATTCCACTTCGGCGTACTACCAAGGGAGATTAGCATGTCATCGTATTCCATCATCGACATTGAGGGCATTGGGCCGGCCTACGCCAAGAAGCTGCAGGGAATTGGTATTCGCACCACCAAAGCGCTGCTCGACCGGGCCAAGGATCCGAAAGGCCGCAAGGCGGTGGCGGAAGAATCCGGTCTTGATGCATCGCAGATCCTGAAATGGGCGAATATGTGCGATCTGATGCGGATCAAGGGTGTTGCCGAGGAATATTCCGAATTGCTGGAAGCGGCCGGCGTCGACACAGTCAAGGAATTGCGCAACCGCAACGCGGCAAACCTGGCCACCAAGATGGCCGAAGTGAATGCGGCAAAGAAACTTGTGCGGCTGGTGCCAAGCGAAAAATCTGTCGAGAAATGGGTGGCTCAGGCAAAAGCGCTGCCACCAACCATGACCTACTGATTTCCCTGCTTGCTATCACCGAAGGCGGCGCTGCGGCGGCGCCTTCTTGCCGGTCGCAGCGCGCCCTTGCATTTTTGATAACCGACCCGACCTTGGTTGGGCTTGCCCGGCTTCGTCGGCGGCTTTATCGTGACCGCACAAATTCCTCCAGCTGACAATCCCAGAGCGTAATATGGCGAATGCAGATTCCTCTCTGCGCAAGATCATCGAAGCCGAGCCGCAGGGCCGCAAATGGCTGGACCTTGTGACGCGTAGCACGGTTGCCGCATCGCGCGAAGAAGCCCTGCAACACCTAAGCGCGTGCACTGCCGACGGGATTGTCATTCCACCGATCTATCCCCTGACCGACCATTCGAACATGGCACCGTCGATTTGCGGCAGACACGGCCGGCCCTGGAAGACATTTACCCGCGTGGATCATCCCTCGCCGCAACAGGCCAACAGGCAATTGCTGAGCGATCTGGAACAGGGAGCCGACGGCGCTGTCCTGGTGTTGGCCGGTGCGGCTTCGGCCCATGGTTTCGGCATCGAAATCGACGACGATGCCGCCTTGGAAATGGTGTTGCAGAATGTCCTTGCCGATGCCACCAGCCTTCGCTTTGAAGGAATGACATTGGAGCAGTTCCACCGCTGGACCGGGATTTGTAAAAAACGCGGCTATGACCCGGCAAAGCTGGATGCGGCGTTCAGTTTCCAGTTGGCGCTGCCTGGCGTAAAGGGAGCGGTTGCGCCGCAGGCAGGCCTGATCGCCGATGCCACCCGATGGCACAATAAAGGCGCAAGCGCCGCAGTAGAACTGGGTCTGGCGCTGGGCCAGCTCGTGGCCATGATGCGGACGGCGAGCGAGGTCCATCCGGACACAGGCCTGTCCGCCACGCGCTGGAGCGCTGGTCTGAGCTGCGATGCGGACCAGTTCGAGACTGTCGCCAAATTCCGCGCCATGCGGCTGCTGTGGCGCAAGCTGACCGCAGTCCTCAATACCGGCAGCATCCCGCTCCACCTGCATGCTACGACCAGCTGGCGGATGATGAGCCGGCGCGACCCCTGGACCAACAGTCTGCGCAATACTGTGGCCGCCTTCTCTGCCGGCATTGGCGGCGCGGACAGTGTGACGGTGCTGCCGCATACCCAGCCGCTGGGGCTGCCGGACCGGTTTGCCAGACGGGTTGCACGCAATATCAGCCTCATTTTGCAGGAAGAAAGCCACCTTAGCAAAGTCAGTGACCCGGCGGCCGGAGCCGGCATCTATGACGCGCTGTCCCGCTCCCTGGCGGAACAGGCCTGGAACCATTTCCAGAGCATCGAAGCGGCAGGCGGATTTTTCGCCTTTACCGACAGCGGCGGCGCGCGTGCGATGATTAAATCCAGCCGGACCGTCCGGCTGGCGGATATGGCATCACGCAAAATCGTGTCTATCGGCAACAGCCATTTCGCCAGGCTCGATGAACCGGTACTCGATACGCTGATGTCGCGTCCGCTTGAGCCTGCGGATGAAGATTTTGGTGATCTGCGTGATAGCCTGCTGTTTGAGCATCTGTGCTGCCGGGCGCAGGCTCTGTCGCTCAACCGGGAGGCAGCAGTTTTGCTGATCTGTCTGGGAGAGCCGAAACGCCACAAGCCCCGCGAAGGATTTGCCAGCGATTTTTTTACCGCCGGCGGTCTGAACACAACAAGTCTGGCACTCTCAGTGGATGGCGACATCAATACCTATCAGGCCGATCAGACGCCCATCGTCTGCCTGTGCGGTTCAGATGATGACTATGACAGTGCGGCGGGCACACTGGTATCCGGCTTGAGAACAGAAGGGGCGCAACACATTCTGCTCGCAGGCCGGCATGATCTGGCAGGCGTCGATGACAGGATTTTCAGCGGTTGCAATGCAGTTGCGGTGCTCGACACCACCCTGTCGCTGCTGGAGGAGCGGGTGCGATGAGATTTCCCGATTTTACCGCAATCAGTTTTGACATTCCCGATGAAGTGCCGGCCGTTGAAAACAGCATCTGGACCACGCCGGAAGGCATCGACATTTTTGCGCTGAACGGGCCGGATTCCATCGAGGGACTGAGCCATCTTGATGGATGGCCGGGCCTGCCGCCTTATCTGCGCGGCCCCTACCCCACTATGTATGTCGAGCGGCCCTGGACGATCCGGCAATATGCCGGATTTTCCACAGCCCAGGAAAGCAATGCGTTCTACCGGCGCAATCTGGCCGCAGGTCAGAAGGGCCTGTCGATCGCTTTCGATCTGGCGACCCATCGCGGCTATGACAGTGACCATGAACGGGTGGCAGGCGACGTTGGCATGGCCGGTGTTGCAATCGATTCCATACTCGATATGGAACAGCTTTTCGACGGAATTCCGCTGGACCAGATGTCGGTCTCAATGACCATGAACGGTGCCGTTCTGCCGGTTCTGGCGCTTTATATTGTTGCCGCTGAAGAACAGGGCGTTGCCCAAAAAGACCTCACCGGAACCATTCAGAATGACATTTTGAAAGAGTTCATGGTGCGCAACACCTATATTTATCCGCCCGCACCGTCGATGCGGATCATCGCTGATATTTTTTCCTATACCAGCCGGGAGATGCCGAAATTCAACTCCATTTCGATTTCCGGCTATCATATGCAGGAGGCCGGAGCCACGGCTGATCTGGAACTCGCCTATACGCTGGCAGATGGTCTGGAATATATCGATGCCGGGATCAGCGCCGGCATGGATGTTGACGTGTTTGCGCCACGGCTTTCGTTTTTCTGGGCGGTGGGCATGAATTTTTTCATGGAAGTTGCAAAGCTGCGCGCCGCACGCCTGTTGTGGTCGCAATTGCTGGCGGAAAAATTTCAACCGAAAAATCCCAAATCGCTCGCGCTTCGCACCCATTGCCAGACCTCCGGCTGGTCGCTGACGGCACAGGATGTTTTCAACAATGTGGCCAGAACCTGCGTCGAGGCGATGGCCGCCACCCAGGGCCACACCCAATCGCTGCACACCAATTCGCTGGATGAAGCGCTGGCCCTGCCGACGGATTTTTCTGCCCGGATTGCGCGCAATACGCAATTGCTGCTGCAGATGGAAAGCGGCACGACACGAACCATCGATCCCTGGGGTGGATCATATTTCGTAGAAAAGCTGACCCATGATCTGGCCGCAAAGGCGCTGGCACATATTCGCGAAATTGAAGAGCTCGGCGGCATGGCAAAGGCGATTGAGCAGGGTCTGCCGAAAATGCGCATTGAGGAAGCCGCCGCCAGAACGCAGGCGCGGATTGATGCCGGGCAGCAGATTGTCGTCGGCGTCAACAAATACCGTCCCGAAAGCGACCCGCCGATTGAGGTGCTGAAGGTTGACAACAAATCCGTACGCGCCCAGCAGCTTGAAAAACTGCACCGGCTGCGCGCCAACAGAAATGAAGCTGAAACGCAGGCGGCACTGGACGATCTGGCAGCTGCGGCGGCAGGATCGGGCAACCTGCTGGCGGCCTGCATCGCGGCGGCGCGGGCGCGGGCCACAGTTGGCGAAATATCCGATGCGATGGAGCAGACCTTTGGCCGTCACCACGCCGAGGTCAAAACCATTTCAGGGGTTTACCGGCAGGAGGTCGGAGCTATGAACGAACAGGTCCGCACCGTACTGGAAATGACCGCCCAATTTGAAAGCGATGACGGGCGGCGTCCGCGTATCCTGGTGGCCAAGGTCGGTCAGGACGGCCATGACCGGGGCCAGAAGGTGATCGCCTCCGCCTTTGCCGATCTTGGCTTTGATGTGGATGTCGGCCCGCTCTTCGCGACACCACAGGAAGCCGCCCGTCAGGCGGTGGAAAACGACGTTCACGTGATCGGTGTTTCGTCCCTCGCCGCTGGCCATCTGTCGCTGGTTCCGGCGGTGCGCGAGGCACTCAACGCAGCCGGTCGGGACGATATTATGGTAGTTGTCGGCGGCGTCGTTCCGCCGCAGGATTTTGACGCCCTGTATGAGGCCGGCGCCAGCGCCATTTTTCCACCGGGCACGATCATCGCCGAGGCGGCGGAGAAACTTCTTACCGATTTGAACAAACGGCGCGGATATGGCAGGGCTGCTTCCTGAGTGACTTTTGCCACCGAACCGGCACAGGATTTGTGCTTCCATCGCCAAACTGAAAAGCCGAAACGGCAGATTGAATGACCGACATAAAACTCCTGGAGACTGGCATTCTGGACGGTGACCGGATGGTGCTGGCGCGGGCCATCACGCTGGTTGAGTCAAAACGCCGCGACCACCGCAAATCGGCGCGCGCACTGCTTGATCGGCTGGCCGGAAAAACCGGCGATGCGATCCGCGTGGGCATTACCGGTGTTCCGGGGGTGGGAAAATCCACAACCATTGAAGCGCTTGGCAACCGGCTGACATCTGCCGGACACCGGGTCGCGGTTCTGACCGTCGACCCTTCGTCAAGCCGGACCGGCGGCTCGATCCTGGGTGACAAAACCCGCATGCACACTCTGGCGGCCAATCCGGATGCCTTTATCCGCCCCTCGCCCGCCGCCGGAACGCTGGGCGGCGTCGCGGCGCGCACCAGGGAAAGCATGCTGCTGTGCGAGGCGGCCGGGTTCGACGTCATTCTTGTGGAGACCGTCGGCATCGGACAGTCGGAAACAAGTGTGGCCGACATGGTTGATTTCTTTCTCGTGCTGATGCTGCCCGGTGCCGGCGACGATCTGCAGGGCCTTAAGAAAGGCGTTCTGGAAATCGCCGACATTATTGCCGTCAACAAAGCCGATGGCGAGGGGCGGATGGCCGCCGAACGGGCCGCCGCAGATTATCGCAGCGCCCTGCATATCCTCTCGCCGAGAAGTCCGACATGGTCGCCGCCGGTGCTGACATTTTCCGGGTTGAAGGACACAGGCGTTGATGCGCTGTGGGACCAGGTTCTGCTGTTTCAGAGCCGGATGACCGCCTCCGGCGAATGGCAGCAGCGCCGCGAGCAACAACGGGTCGGCTGGATGTGGTCGATGTTCGACACACGGCTGCGGACCGCGCTGCAGGACCGGCCCGAATTGCAGGCGCTGTCGCACCAGCTGGAAGTCGCTGTCCGGTCCGGCCAGCTCCAGCCCGGCAGTGCTGCTGACCGGCTGTTTGAGGCGTTGCTTTCGCGAGAGGTTTGAGCGAGGCGCTGGTTACCGGGTTAATTTCCTTGATTATTGCATTCATGTTTCATATATTTTTTTGATGGAACATGAATGCGAAATTCCTTGTGGTTCCATGGAACAATTTGATGATCCAGATCAGGTCCTCCAGCGAAGCAGTCAATGCAGCGCGATGCCGCACATCGGGCAAGTGGGCTGACACTATCGGGGATCAGATAAATTACATTTAATCGTGCAGTGCCGGTTCAGCCTCCCAATACGTCTGGACCTTGATACGGAGAGCAAATCAATGAATACGTCCCTCAAAACGGTTCCAAGATTTCTTGATGAGCTAAACACCGATGGCGGACTTAAGGGAACGGATATCGCCAATATAACTGAAGTGTCAAAAGCAACGGTATCGCGCTGGAAGGCCGGAGATATCAAACCGCAACCGCGCAACGAACTCATCCTGTCTGATCTGCATTATGTCGTCGGCCGTTTGCGGGACTATTATACCTCGGAAGATATTCGCACCTGGCTCTATGCCAGGCATCCTCAGCTTGACGGCGAAAGAGCAATTGATCTCATCCATGATGATCGCGCGATCGACGTTCTGAAAGTCATTGATCGCCTCGAGAATGAAGTTTTTCTGTAGTCTATGACCAGGACCCGCAAACGTCGCGATAGCGCTGTCATTGATGCGATTGAAGGTGTCGAACCGCTTGCCTTTCACGGGACAGTTTGGCGGGTCACTCGGGCGGGCCGAAATCCCACACAATGTTCGCGTTCCGGAGGCCGCTGGGACGATGGCACTTTCGATGTTCTCTATACGTCTGCCGCGCGCCGCGGCGCTATTAGTGAACTAAAATTTCACATTATGCGCGGCCAACCGGTGTTCCCCTCGCTTGTGTCATACAGGCTTTTCGAAATAGAGATCGCCATGGACCGGGCATTAAAACTGCTTGATCTCGAAGCGCTTGCCAAAGTCGGATTGGACACCAGCCGCTACGGCCAATTATCCTATCACGACCGGCAAGTTGAATATCCTCGATCTCAGGACATTGGTGAGGTCGCGCATTTTCTGGAGTATGATGGACTTGTCGTGCCAAGTGCCCGTCACGACTGCCTCAATGTCATCGTGTTCTGCGACCGTGTTTCGCCACACTCGGTCTCCGTGAAAACAGACCACGGTGCGGTCAATTGGGACGAGTGACCAGATCCCGGTTGCGCAACCCCACCTTACTGCTGGAACTGGCGCAAGGCCGCCAGCAGATGCTTGAACGGCTCGGTCTGACGCAGACTTTCTCTGTAAAACATCGCCGTATCAAATTCATAGAGAGGTTCCTGCAGTTTTACGGTTTGAATGCCCAGTGACGAATATTGTTGCAAAAACGTCTCTGCCATAAAAAAGATGTAGGGTCCTTCGCGGACGATCTGGAGGGCAGCCAGAAGGGACTTGGTCTGGACCGCGACATTCAGACGGACCTGATGATCGCTCTCAATCCGGTTGATGACATTCGACATTAAAAGCTCGTCATCATGATAAATCACAACCGGCAATTTCGCGAGGTCCCTGAACGAAACCGATTTGGCATTCGCCAGCGGTGAACCTGGTCCGCATCCCAGCGCATAATGCTGTTTGCAGAGCAGTTGATGGGTGAAACCTTCGGGCGAATTGAGTTTTCCGAAAATGGCACCGACAAACAGGTCCAGCTCGCCCCGGTAAAGCCTTTCACGGCCCAGATGCGTCAGTGTGATGTCCAGTTCCACTTTCAGTTCGGGATATTTTTGCTGCAGATCGCGAATGATTGAGGGCAGGAAACAGGTTCCCCAGGCCGTACCTCCCGATAATTTCAGTGACCCGGTTCTGCCGTCGACAATGTCGGAAATTTCCTCCTGCGCCAGGTTGCTGTACTTCAGAATTGATTTCGACCGGTGAAAAAGCTTTTCGCCGGTCAAAGTGAGAATCACGCCGCGCTTGGTGCGCTCAAACAATTTGCATTCGAAAATTTCTTCAATCCGTTTGATGGATTGCGTCAAAGAGGGTTGCGACAGGCCCAGTTCAACTGCCGCCCTCTGGATCGACCCGACTTCAGCAACCGTCACGAAACGTTTCACCAGAATCAGATAACGATCCGATATATTTGCCATTCCTATATCACTTCGCAAATTTCAATTATTCATCTATATCATAATTCGATACAAACATCTCCCAACCCGGGGAGAATAATGCGTACCATTTTTTGTCTGTTTGATTCCCTCAACCGCACTGCACTCGGCTGCTATGGCGGAACCGACATACCAACCCCGAATTTCGACCGGTTCGCCAGCCGCGCCATTACCTATGACAATCACTTTGTCGGCAGCCTGCCCTGCATGCCGGCACGGCGGGACCTGCATACCGGCCGGCTGAATTTCATGCACAGAAGCTGGGGCCCGCTGGAGCCTTTTGACAATTCATACCCGGAATTGCTGAAACAATCCGGTGTCTATTCTCATCTGGTCACGGATCATCTGCATTATTTCGAAGATGGCGGGCTGACCTATCATTCCAGATTTACCAGCTATGATTTCATCCGTGGGCAGGAGAACGATCCCTGGAAAGCGATGGTGCAGCCGCCGATGGAGCGGTTTCGCGAAAAAATGTCGCAAAAAAGCTACAATCTGTCCGGTGACGGGCGGGTCAATGATCCCCACCGGCTGCGTCTGCAGCACGTTATCAACAAACAGTGGATGCCCGAAGAAACCGATATGCCCGGCCCGCGCTGCTTTGAAGCCGGATTTGAGTTTCTCGATACAAATCGAACCGAAGATAACTGGCTTCTGCATCTAGAATGCTTTGATCCGCACGAGCCGTTTGACGCGCCCGAACGTTTCAAACAGCATTTTTCAAAAGGCTGGGACGGCAAGGTTCTGAATTGGCCGAATTACGGGAAAGTCACGGAATCGCCAGAGGAAATCGCGGAAATTCGGGCCAATTATGCAGCGCTTGTTGCCATGTGTGATGCCTATTTCGGCGAGTTGATCGACTATATGGACGCCCATGAAATGTGGGAAGACACGGCGCTCATCGTCACCACAGATCATGGATTGCTGCTTTCAGAACATGATTGGTGGGGCAAGAATCTGCAACCTTACTATCGGGAAATCTCGCATATCCCGCTCATCATCCATGATCCAAGACGCGCCTCCGCTGCAGGAAACCGGGTGTCAAACATCACCCAGACCTATGATCTGATGCCGACAATACTTGACCTGCATGATGTTGCCGTTCCGGAGGAAGTTCAGGGAAGATCCGCTCTCAGCCACCTCGACGCCGGCCAGTCCGATGAGCCGGAATATGCGCTGTTTTCGATGTTTGGCGGCCCTATGGGCATCTCTGACGGGACCTATGATTTCTATCTTTACCCCAGAGACATTCAGGCGCCCGGACTTCATGAATATACCCTGATGCCGACGCATCTCAGGTCCCTGATGGAGCCGAAGGAACTGGCAAGCGCGGAGCTGGATCGCAGTTTCGGGTTTACCAAAGGTGCACCGGTAATGCGTATCGACGCGCTGACAGATGCGCGCCGGATTCCCTGTGTTGACGGCAATGCTTTTCAGGATGTCGGGACCAAACTCTACCACACGGAGAAGGACCCTTTGCAGCAACATCCGATCCACGATCCTGACATCGAAAATCGAATGACAGCAGCCGCTCTGCGCATCTTGTCCAGCCATGAATGCCCAGCCGATTTCTACGACTGGTTTGGCTTGAACCACCCCGAAGCCGCAAAGGATATTCGGGGAAACAACTGAAATTCCAAAAGGGAGGAAAACATGACATCGAAACGTTTTATCACCAGACTTACCGGAACGAGCCTGGCTGCAATCACCGCAGCCATGCTGGCAGGTTCCGCATTCGCGGCGGAACCGATAACAATCCTGATCAATAATTCGCCATGGTATGGCGGGTTTGAAGCTGTCGTCGAGAAATATGAGGCTGATACCGGCAATACTGTGAATATCGAGCGCACGCCTTATCCGGGTGTTCTGGAAAAAGCACGCAATGCGGTTCGCGGCGGTGAAAGCTCGTATGATCTGGTAAATCTTGATGGACCCTGGGTCGTCGAATTCTACGCCGGCGGCTTCCTGAAACCATTGAACGAAATCGACGCCAATTTTGCCCTGCCGGATGGCACCATCACCAATGACGGTCTGATCTACTGGAATGCGGAAAAGAACTGGCCCACCGAAGATGGTGGCACGCTGATGGCTTTTTCGCCAAATGCCAACTCCCATCTGTGGTATTATCGCACCGATCTGATCGAGAAACCGCCCGTGACCTGGGACGATGTGTTCGCCGCCTGTAAGGCCAACCACAATCCGCCCGACTCATACGGCGCGGTGCAACGGGGCGAGCGCGGAAATCCGATCCGTTTTGCCTTCATGCCGCATATGCTCGGCTATGGCGGATCGATTTTGCAGGACCCGGAGAACGGCGACTTTACGGTCACCTTCAACAGCCCTGAAAACAAGAAGGCTCTCGACAATTTCCTGAACCTGTTGAATTCATGCAGCACTCAGAACCCGGGCTCGGTTGGTCAGGGCGAAATGATCCAGACAGTGCTCACCGGCAAGGCGGCCCAGGCCGGGATCGTAGTTGCCGCGCAGGCCCAGATGGATGATCCCCAGAAATCTGCCGTCGTCGGGAAGATCGGCTTCACGATCTTTCCAAGGCCGGCGGATGGCGAGCATCACCCGGTGTTCGGCTCGTGGCAAATGGGGGTTCCACGCAACATTTCGGACGCCCGTCAACAGGCTGCCATGGAGTTTATCAAATACTTCCTGACAGAACAGGCGCAGACCGAATATGCCAGGGGCGGCGGAATTCCGGTCAACACCAATGTCCTCAGAGGGCCGCTGTCTGACGAAGACCGTTTTCGCTGGATGAAGCCTTATGCGGACACCGCCGAAAAAGCCTCACAGGTATTGCAATATGCTGAAGGCGCCCAGGTTGAGGAAGTGATCGGTCTGCGGTTGAATCAGGCTCTGATCGGTGAACTGACGGCAACGGAAGCGCTCAATCAGGCGGCGGATGATATTTTTGAAATCCTGAACGGCACCGGCCGCAAGACCGGTAAGCTGCCGCCACTCTAACGGCCAGCAACAGAAGCCGAAAACTCCCATCGGCTCCTGCGATACGCCGGAATCCATCCCCCCACAGGATTCCGGCGTATCCCTATATTTTTACAGCGATCTGGATTGCATTGTGACCAACACCAAATTTCGCCTTGAACCCTTGTGGGCCTTTGTTGACAGGAATTTCAAGCTGCTCGCGATTGTTCCTGCTGCGATCCTGCTATTGGCGCTGACCATCTATCCCGCGTTCGAACTTGGCTATATGAGCACGTCGAAGATCAGTTTTGAAAACGCCGAAATCGTTCGCGAACCGGCGTTTTGGGACAATGTCGAAAAACTCTCGAAAGACTGGATTTTCGGCAGGGCACTGATGAATACGCTGATCTTCGTGATTGTCTCAACCAGCTTCGAAATGCTCCTCGGGTTTGCCCTGGCCCTCGCCGTAAGCGAACTGGTCAGAGGCCGTGGCCTGGTCCGCACCGGCATGCTTTTGCCGATCCTGATCCCGCCGGTCGCTATCGGCAATATCTGGCGGCTGATGTACAATCCGGATTTTGGAATTATCAATTCGCTGATCACCAGTCTGGGCCTGCCGGCTCTGGACATGCTGGGCTCGACAAGCACTGCCCTTTTGGCGGTGATCATTGTTGATATATGGCATTGGACACCGCTGGTATTTCTGATCCTGCTTGCAGGCCTTGAAGCGTTGCCAACGGATGTTGTGGAAGCTGCCAATATTGATGGCGCAAGCTACTGGCAGACCCTGAAATACATTATTGTTCCTCTGATGTGGCCGGCATTGATTGTGGCGTTTGTGTTCCGCTCAATCGTCGCATTCAAAGTCTTTGACCAGATATTCCTTTTGACGTCAGGCGGGCCAGGCACATCGTCTGAAGTTGTCAGTCTCTATGTCTACAAAGTGTTCTTCCAGCAAAACCAGCTTGGCTATGGCGCGCTGCTGGCGCTCATCACAATAGCGCTTGTGTGCGTCTATCTCGGTGTCTTTGCGCTTGCCCAACGTCGCTATTTAAGGAGCAGCTGATGGTCAGGAAGCCCTGGAAAACCGTCGCATTATGGGCAATTGTTGGGTTCGCCCTGACGCTCATCATCGCGCCGTTTCTGTGGATCATAACGATTTCGCTGAAATACCAGATTACGATTCTTACGGCGCAGTTTCCCTTTACTCCGGTGCTGGCAAATTACCAGCAGGTGCTGTTTGGCAAAAGCTCCGATTTCATCCGAAATATGGGCAACAGTGTTACGGTCGCGATTGCCAGCACCGCTCTTGTGCTGGTGGTCGGCACGCTGGCGGCCTATTCGCTCGCATGGCGCACTTGGGCCGTCACATTCAAGCGGATTTTCCTGGCATGGACCCTGATATTTAGCATTATTCCTCCCATAACGCTTGTCGGACCGTGGTACCTGATCTTCAGGGAATGGGGATTGTATAATACCCTGACCGGGCTGACCCTCACCCATATCGTGATCAATCTGCCGATGACGATATGGTTGATGATGACCGCATTTGGCAATATCCCGCGCGATCTGGAAGCGGCTGCAATGATCGATGGATGCCGACGCACCCAGGCATTCCGGCTGATCCTGCTTCCGCTGTGTGCGCCCGGTCTCATCGCATCAGGCCTTCTGGCATTCATATTCTCATGGAGTGAATTCGGCATTGCGCTGAATCTGACGGCAAAGGACACCATGACCATCCCGGTCGCGATTGCCTCCTATGCCGGGCAATATGAAATCCTTCACGGTGAGATGGCGGCAGCGGCGGTTTTGTCTTCGGTACCGGCCATCCTTCTCATGTTTCTGGGTCAGAAATTCATTGTGCGCGGCCTGACCGCCGGCGCGGTCAAATAGGAGCCGCTCATGGCAAATGTCAGTCTTTCGAATATCGGCAAGAACTACGGAAATCTCAACGTCTTGCGCGGTGTCGATCTGCAGTTCACCGATGGCGAATTCATCGTCCTGATCGGTCCATCGGGATGCGGAAAATCCACGCTGCTGCGGATGATTGCCGGACTGGAATCCATCACCGAAGGCACAGTGTCCATCAATGACAAGGTGATCAACAATCTGGAAGCAAGGGAACGCGACATCGCCATGGTGTTCCAGTCTTATGCGCTTTATCCGCATATGAGCGTCGCCAAAAACATCGGATTTCCGCTTAAAATTCGCCGCCAAGATCCCGAGCAGATCAAGAAGGATGTCGCGCGCGTTGCTGAAATGACCGGACTGAGCGATCTTCTCGACAGAAAGCCCGGAGAATTATCCGGCGGGCAGCGTCAACGGGTGGCGATGGGCCGTGCCATCATTCGCAGTCCGCAGGTTTTTCTGTTTGACGAACCGCTGTCCAATCTTGATGCAAAACTCAGAGTGCAAATGCGGCTTCAGATCCGCGATCTGCACCGCAAAGTGGGCGCGACATCGGTGTATGTCACCCACGATCAGGTCGAGGCGATGACACTGGCTGACCGTGTGGTGCTGCTCAATGGCGGGATTGTCCAGCAGGTTGGAACCCCGCTGGAGCTTTATCAGACGCCGGTCAATAAATTCGTCGCAGGGTTTATCGGCTCTCCTGAAATGAATTTCATTGAGGGCCGGATTGAAGCCGGCAATGGTGGTCTGGTTTTCCGCAGCGACCACGGAAGTATCGTTGACCTGCCCGATTCCGTAACCGCGCATCTGAAGCCCGCGCAGCAACTGCTGCTCGGAATCAGGCCGGAACACCTGCATCCGGGACAAACAGGGTTTGCCGCCGGTTTCAAAGATGCCGAACTGTTCGGCTCCGAGACCCATATATTTGCCCAGGCAGGAGAGCAGTTGCTGACAAGCATTGTCGCTGGCAATTATCGTCCCGAAGCCGGTGCTGCGCTCATGCTTGAACCTGATCCCGATCATTTGCACTTTTTTGAAAAAGCCACCGGCAACCGCATCTCTGCATGAGCAAGCGACGGGCCTAATTGAAATAATCACGGTCCGGAGCAATCTGTCCGACCATTCTGCCGACAGCGCTGAGGACAGGCTGCCTGTCCTGATGCTGCATCACCGTGCCATGGAACGCGGCAATGGCAGCTCCGAATGCGATTTCCGCCGGCACGACTGCGCCATCATGACATTTCACCGCAAAACCCAGCCCCTTGTCGGGCAAGGCACCACAATAAACCCCCTGCGCTCCCATCTTGGCCAGTATCCGACCGTTTCCTGCGGCCATGATGCGGCTGTCGAAGCGGTTCACTCCGGCAACCAGTTCCGGGTGGTTCATGCAGGCGGCAAACAGGCGTTTTGCTGCAGCAGCCCGCTCCGGACCAAGCCCGTTTCCTGTTGCCAGGCGCGCAAAGCCGTGCGCCAGCGCCCGAAGGGGAATGGCATGTGTCGGTATCGAGCAGCCATCGACCGCCGGTGCAGCCGTCAACTCAAATCCGCAGACCTGCTGCAGCGCTGCGGTGACACGGCGCTGCACCTCGTGGTCCGGCAACTGATACTGCTTATTGTCACATTTCAGGAAACAGGCGAGGCACAGAAACCCGGAATGCTTGCCGGAACAATTGTGCCGCAAGGGACGTGGAACGCCTCCATCTGCCGCGTAGGATCTTGCAATTGCCGGATCAAATGGCCAGTCCGGGCCGCAGCGCAACGCGGTTTCATCCAATCCGAGTTTTTCAAGCATGGCGGCAGCGCGTGCGGCATGGCGGTCTTCGCCGGAATGCGAGGCGCAGCACAAGGCCAGATCCTCTTCAGAGAAATGATATGCGTCGGCGGCTCCGCTTTCCAGCACAGGCAAGGCCTGAATCAGCTTCACAGCCGATCTTGGATAGACCGGGCGGGATATATCGCCGAATTCGGCGACCAGATGGCCGTCGGCATCGACCACGGCAAGCGAGCAATGATGCGTGCTTTCAACCCGGTCACCGCGTATCTCGTCAATCCGGATCATATCAGCTCACCTTCAAATCGGCGTAATTGGCCAGCATAAAATTCGGCAGTACCGGTCAGTAATCGAATTAGCGTTACCATGTTGAAATTTCTCGGCAACTCAACGAAATATCTGTCGCTGTTTTTCGCATTTCTGTTTTTGCTGCCGCTCAGCGTACATGGTGCCGTATTCTGGTCCAAGGGCTGGGAGACAAGCTGGCGCAATGCCGACTGGTCGAGTGCTGCCATTCTGCCCAATGCCAATGAGAGTCCGGAGGCGACGATCTCGGTCTATGCTGCCCGGACCGGCCGCTGGAAAGGCATTTTTGCGGTTCACAGCTGGATTGTCGTCAAGGATCGCGATGCACGTTCCTGGGAGCGCTATGAAGTTGTCGGCTGGGGTGCGCCTATCCGGAAAAATGCCTATGCCGCCGATGCCCGCTGGTATGGTAATGAGCCCATGCTGGTGGGAACCATCAGCGGCGATGAGGCAGAGGCGCTGATCCCGAAAGTGCGCGCGGCAGTGGCGCGCTATCCTTATGGTGCGCGCGGCGATTACAGCATCTGGCCGGGGCCGAATTCAAACACCTTTGTTGCCACTATCTTGCGCGAAACACCGGAGCTTAATCTCAGCCTGCCGCCGACGGCTGTCGGCAAGGATTATCTTGCAGATGGCAGCTGGTTTACCGCCAGCGAAAACGGATTGAAGTTTTCGGTCAAGGGATTGTTCGGCTTTTCAATTGGCGGACCTGAAGGACTTGAAGTGAATATCCTCGGCCTCGTGGCAGGCATCGACTGGCAACACCCGGCCCTCAAACTACCGGGGTTCGGCCGGCTTGGTGTGTGAAATCTGTCATGCCGCGCCGTTCAGCCATCCGGCCAGACGTTCCAGGGCTTCATCCAGTACCGCATCCTGTTTGCAAAAGCAGAAGCGGACAAAGCTGAGCGGCGGATTGGAACCGCGGTAAAACGCCGACACCGGCACAGCCGCCACCCCTGCATCGCGAACCATAGCCTGGCAGGCATCGACATCATTTTCAGCGATATTCAGCGCTGAAAAATCGGCGTTGAGAAAATACGCCGCCTGGCATGCGCCGACTTTGAATTTGAGTTCGCTCAAACCCGCCGCCATTCGGTCGCGTTTTGCCGCCAGATCCGCCTTGATGCCGGCAAAATAGCTGTCGGGCAGGTCCAGCCCCTTCGCCACTGCGAGTTGCAGATGCGGCGGCGTTGTAAAAGTGGTGAATTGATGCGCCTTGGCGATTGGCTCGATCAGATGGGCAGCGCCGGTAATCGAGCCGACCTTCCATCCGGTCATGGAAAAGGTTTTGCCCGCCGAAGCGATGGCAACAGACCGCTCCCGCGCCTGTGGCACGGCGAGAATGGATATATGGCGCCGGTCATCGAATGTCAGATGTTCATAGACTTCGTCGGCAATAATAAAGGCATCATGTGTTTGGCAGAGCGAGACAATCGCGTCCAGTTCAGCGCGTGAAAACATTTTGCCTGCGGGATTCATCGGATTGTTGAGAAGCAGCAGCTTGGTGTTGCCGGAAAACGCCCGGCTCAAAGCCTGCAACGGCAATTCCCAATCCGGCGGCTCCAGCCGCACCAGCCTGATAATCCCGCCGGCGCGCTCCACCAAAGGCGCATAGCAATCATATAGCGGTTCCAGCAGCACCACTTCATCGCCCGGTTCAATCAGACCGTTGATACAATCCGACAGGGCCTCGGTCGCACCGGAGGTGATGATGGTTTCACTCTGCCAGTCAATTTCCAGTCCCTGAAAGCGGGCATAGGATTTAGCGACTGCCTGGCGCAGCGCCGGCAGGCCAAGCATGGGCGGATACTGGTTTGGGCCGCGTATCAGCGCTTCGGCGGCGAATTCGCGCAATTCCAGAGGCCCATCGACATCGGGAAAGCCCTGCCCCAGATTGACCGCATCATGGGCTTGGGCAAGACGGCTCATGACCTCGAAGATTGTGGTTGGAATTGCGCTATAGATTGTATTTGTTGTCGGCATTTGCAGCCCGGTCCCTGCTGATCTAACGTCCAAATACGCGGCGCAAAAGCCCTTCTACCGGATTGGGCGCGGGTCCGGGCGGATTGCCGCTGCCGGGCAAGACGTCCTGTGTTGATGTCCGACCCGAATTGAGCAGGTCTATCGGGCCGCCATTGCCGGATGGTGCCGGTGCCGTGCCTGCAGCTCTGCCAGTGCTTGTCGTGCTGGTATTACTGGCTCCGCCGCCGGACACTGTGGCGCGGCCTCCAGTTGCTCTGCGCGCTTCCGCCGGTGTCATGAAGCGTGGCGACGCATTGACCGGTGTGGCGGTGCGCACCAGCGATCCGCGCGGGTCGGGTCTGGGCACGGGAGTGCCGCCTGGACCCAGCTGCCGCGTATCGGAACCAGGACCGGTCTGGCTCTGATTTCCGCCAATGAGCCGGCCGAGCAGATCTGCACCCTGACCAATGGCGGCGTCACGATCCAGCTGCCCGTCGCGCATGATCTGATTGACATCCAGACCGGTTCGCTCGCGCACCTGATCGCGCAGCGCATCGCCGTCATCGCTGAGGGCTGCCAGGCCACCGCCAAACTGGCGCAACTGTTCCAGAGCCGCATCAGGATTTTCCAGAATACCGGCAATATCGGGATAAATGCGCGGCTGGTCCAGCGCGCCCTCCACGACGATGGGAACGCCCAGACCGGCAAAATCCTGGGCTGCGCCCTGGCCTTGAAGAGACGCGACAACGCGCGGATCAAACCGCATTTCCAGCCGCTTCGCCGGAAGATCGATGGAACCGGCTCCGGTGGCACGGATCAGGGGTCCGATCAGCCTGATGTCTCTGGTGCGTCCAAGCCCGTTGGCAAACTGGAATGAACCGGAAAATTCGCTGAAATCGGTCTTTTCCTGCTCATTGGTCTGCCAACCCAGTAATGTGCGTGCTGACAGGGTGCGGACCATTTTCGGGATATTGACGCCGCGCAGCGCGCCATTGGCAAACATCATCCGGGTTTCGCCATCAAGGCCGGAGACAAGTCCCAATTCGCTGCGGCCCTGGGTTTTCAAGGCAATGCTGAAATCCGCGATACCCTCCAGCCGGGTAAAGTGTGCCGCATCGCGCAGGAAGGGATAGGCATCAAGCGAGGACAGATCAAAATTAATCGCAACAACAGGAATTTCGCCGGAGGCGTCAATCCGTAAACGACCGGCACCGCGACCGCCATAGAGCCGCATTTCCGTCAGATCTGCGGTCATCACGCCATCATTGACCGCTACCACCATATTAGTGGCACCGGTGCGGATGTCGTCCCAGATCAACTCGCGGGCGCTGATCGTCAGATCAGCATCCATGCCGGAAAGAGCCGCCAGATCGATCGGGGCGTTGCTCCAGCTTGGATCTACCTCCTGGTCGATGCCCGGAAGATTACTGCCATTTGGCACCGGGTGGCGCGTAGCAGCCGGACCTCTCGAAAGATAGGGCGTGAGATCAAGTTGTTGCAGTGCCAGCCGGGCCTCAAGACGCGGTCTTCCGGAAAACGAAATTGTGCCATTGCCGGTGCCTTCAGTTCCATCCAGCAGAATACGGGCATTTTCAAAATTGACGGCACCCGGGCTGAGCGATAATTTGCCGGTATAACTGAATGGTCCGAGCCCCCCGCCCTCGCCTATCGGCTGGTTCAACCAAGCCAGCAGATTGCGCACGGAACGGGTTTCCACCGTCACATTGCCGTTGAAATCCCCGGTCTGGGTAAAAGTCCCCTCAATGCCGGCGGACACTCTGCGGGAGTTAATGCCAAACTGGGCCGGACCCATCCCGTTTGACAGCATCTGTCCGGCACCAAATTGTCCACTCATCTCAAAGCGTTCATCACGCCAGTCGGCCTGACCCAGCAAGCCAATCGGCGTATCAAGCGTGTTGATGGTGATATTTGCGGTGATGTTGCTGATGGTGTCTGCATGCGCTTCGCCCAACGCCAGGCCAAGGCCGGTGCCGGAGATGGAGCCGCTGCGCAATCCCAGCGAGCCTCTGGCGTTCAGACTTGTCATCAGTTGATCGGCAGCCATGCCCTGCGCGGCGAATTGCAGATCGATGATCAGGGAACCGTCCAGCGACGGCTGGCCTTTTCCCGCCAGGCCGACGGCCGACATCAGGGTGCCGACGTCGACGCCCTGTGACACAAGATCGCCAGAGAGCGCCGGAATGTCACTGGTCAAGTCCGCACGCAGCGTTCCTTCAACGGTTTCCTCGCCGACCATCAGGGCAAATTCGGTGACTTCAACGGAAACCGGCGACGCGGCCAGTTCGGCGGACAACCGGATGCTGTCCAGACCTGTGGTATCTTCGGGCAGCTCCGTTCCAAGCCAGGCCGCCATTGCGGCGACAGAAGGGATGCTGGAGACAAACTGGCCTCCGAAGGCCGGACCGAGAGCAAAATCCACTGTACCGCCGAGCGATGCTTCCAGTACGCTGCCATTTACAGACATATCGAGCGCCGAGCGTCCACGCTCAATGGCGGCGCGTGGTTCATCGAGTTGCGTCTTGACGGCAAATTTCTGGTCCTGAAATACAAAGGAAGCATCCACAACCATCGGCACGTCGAGTGAGGTCAGTGCCGTGTTCAGCTCAATCCCACTGACCAGATGATCCGTCCTGTCGCGCAAATCCTGATAACGGATCGATCCGTCGCGAATCGTCACAGCATCGATCTGCAGACGGTCCAGGGCCTGAAGTGCGCTTCCGGTATCTTCCACGACCACGGCATCGTTTTGGTCGGAACCTGGTCTCAGGCCGGCTGCAGTGCTGGCCTGCAGCCAACCGGCACGGCCTCTCTCATCGACCACCAGATCGACGCTCGGGCGATCCAGAGTTACTTCATCCAACCGCACATTCCCGGTAAAAATGGCAGCCAGATTGATGCCGAACCGAATGCTATCGGCACGCAAAATGCTGCTTTCGCCATCTGCTGAAATCATCACATCTGCGGCGCTGAAGCGGGGCGAGGGAAACACGCCGACAGAAACCGGGCCTTCAATACTTAATTGCAGCCCGGTGGCCTGTTCGACCTGCCGGGACACTTCCCGGGCGATGGTCCCGCTTGGCAGAAAAAACGGCAGCACAAAAACTACCAGCACAAACACTCCGATGATTCCGCCGCCGACATAGGCAAGCTGCCGCATCCAGGGATTGATGATCAAAGGCTTGCGCGCTGAACCACGTTTCACCCGGCGCGGACCCGGCTTGTTGCCAGCTTTTCCGGCAGCCTGTCCTGTGGCTTCGTTCTGGCCGGAGGAAACTGCCGCTGCGCCTGATGGCGCTAATACATCCGGGTCCTGAGAGTATTGGCCTTGTAAATTCTGGAACTGTGTGGCCTGAAAATCAGGTCCCGAAGCTGATTCTCCGGAAGGCTGCTGATATGCGCCCTCCCAGTGCGGCTCGCCGGTGCCCGGCGGCTCATCGGCATCCGGTGCCGCAATGTAGTGTGGAGCCTCGCTGTATTCTGGTTCGGGGACAGCGGAAGACTGAAGGGGTGGCATCGTTTGCGGCACAGTTGGCTGCAGACCGGGTCCGGCCTCATTTTGCGACCACCCGTCAAGTCCTGCATCGGAGTAAGATCGCGGCTCGCCAGCCGGCGGTGAGCGAGTTGCGTCATGGTCGTGCTGAACGCCCCCAAACGGGCCATCCGATATGGACGGCAGGCCCTGTTGAGACTGTTCTGTGAACGGAACATTCGATTGCGGGCGAACCGGTTGGATGCTGGGGGAACCCGTGTTGTCCGGGCCGCCCGTTGCGGGCGCAGCCCCGCCATGCCGGAATGACGATGCATCGTCCGAGCGTAGACCACCTTCGCGGTCCCGTGGCAAAGGCGTTTTGCTGTCTCTCGGGTTGTCTGTCGGCACCAAATAATCCGCTCTTGCAGATGATGGCAAATCATTGACTGATCAGCATCTTTTCATCTGGCATAGATTACACCGGATAAAGAATAAGGCAAATCTGTGCCAAGTTGAAATTTTGCTCAATCTGCAGGAAGCCGTTTAATCAGCCAAAACTGCGCTTTTGGAGACCGGAACAATGGTCCGCGGATTGAAGCCACCTGTCCGCAATAGAGCCCGTAATTCTGCAGCGAGTGGCTCTGCGGCAAGTGATTCCCCGGGCGGCAAGTGATTCCCCGGGCGGCAAGTGATTCCCCGGAGAGTGATTCCCTGGCGGGCGGCTTCCCGGCTTCGCTGCAAGCATCAGGGTAATTGCAGAGGAATTTTAAGCGACAGCTCTCGACAGCGCGCACTGTGACCACAGATCGGACAGGGCGCGGACCAGTTGATCCATGTCGTCATCTGTGTGCAACGGTGTGGGCGTAAAGCGCAGTCGTTCGGTACCCTCCGGCACCGTTGGATAATTGATCGGCTGGACGTAAATGCCGTAATTGTCCAGCAGCAGATCGCTGATCCATTTGCATTTCGCCGCATTGCCGACAACTACCGGCACAATATGGCTGGGATTGGACATGTGCGGAATGCCCTTGGCATCTAGCTTGGCCCGCAATGTGGCAACGCGTTCCTTGTGCTGAATGCGCTCGGCCTGGCTGTTTTTCAGATATTTGATGCTGGCAACGGCACCGGCCGCCAAAGCAGGCGGAATGGCGGTGGTAAAGATAAAGCCGGAGGCAAAACTGCGGACGAAATCGCACAGTTCGGTTGAGCCGGTAATATATCCGCCCATTACACCATAGGCTTTGCCAAGTGTGCCTTCGATCACTGTCAACCGATCCATCAGACCTTCGCGTTCGGCGATGCCGCCGCCGCGCGGTCCGTAAAGACCGACTGCGTGAACTTCATCGAGATAGGTCATGGCACCGAATTCATCAGCGACATCGCACAATTCCTTGATTGGTGCGATATCGCCATCCATCGAATAGACCGACTCAAACGCCACAAGTTTCGGCGCTGCAGGGTCATCTGCTGCCAGTTTTCGCCGTAAATCATCAGGAGAGTTGTGTTTGAAAACCCGTTTTTCAGCCCGGCTGTGGCGAATGCCTTCAATCATGGAGGCATGGTTGAGGGCGTCAGAATAGATAATGCAGCCAGGAAGTTTCGAACCAAGCGTGCTCAGCGCCGCCCAATTCGAGACATAGCCGGACGTGAATATCAGCGCATCTTCCTTGCGATGCAAATCGGCCAGTTCGCGTTCCAGCAAAACATGATGGTGATTGGTGCCGGAAATGTTCCGCGTTCCGCCGGCTCCGGCTCCGGATTTTGCGATCACATCGCTCATCGCTGCAATCACCGCAGGATTCTGCCCCATGCCGAGATAATCATTGGAACACCAGACCGTAACTTCGTCGGTGCCACCATCGCGGTGGCGCGTGGCTTTTGGAAATCCGCCGCTGTGACGTTCCAGTTCGGCAAAAACGCGGTAATTACCATCTTCACGCAACTTGTCGAGTTGTTGTCTGAACAGCGCGTTATAGTCCATGGAGATCTCCACTTTTTACTCGTTCCAATCTAGCAGCCACACCGTCAAATTCAACCGGAATGAAGTTTTCCGTCGGTTTTGAAGCTTCAACCTTTTGTGTGCATGGGCGCTTCTGCCTGTCATGTGGACCGTGTCATATCCTGGATTCGAAGCGTTTGACTCAGATCAAACGGGCCCACTTTTTGTGCTGCTGGCGTTGTTTTATCAATTCTTTCAAACACTTGAAAACGCCCGACCGGAAAAATCCAATCGGGCTGATTCACAACGAATTCAGCAATCCAAGTCTCAGATCCGTCTAGTGACCGAATGCGTGGACATTCTGATTCTGCACGCCCAAACCGTCAATTCCCAGTTCCAACTGGTCGCCATCAACCAGATAACGAGGCGGTTTCATGCCCATGCCAACCCCTTCGGGGGTGCCTGTGGCGATGACATCACCCGGCATCAGGCGCATAAACTGGCTCATATAGCTGACAATGGTGGCCACCGAGAAAATCATATCCGACGTGTTGGAATTCTGCACGGTCTTGCCGTTCAGCTTCAGCCAGAGCGGCAGCACCTGAGGATCGGGGATCTCGTCCGTCGTCACCAGCCATGGTCCGATCGGGCCGAAAGTGGGTGCGGATTTGCCCTTGATCCACTGGCCGCCACGTTCAATCTGGAAACTGCGTTCAGACATGTCATTGATCAGACAATAACCTGCGACGCAGTTGAGCGCGTCTGCTTCGCTGACATGCTCGGTCACAGCACCGATAACCACTCCAAGTTCAACTTCCCAATCCGATTTTACGCTGCCTTTGGGAATAATGATTTCATCGTTCGGTCCTTGAATGCAAGACGTTGCCTTGGAAAACAGAATCGGCTCCGCCGGTGGTTCCATGCCGCTTTCCTTGGCGTGATTTACATAATTCAGACCGACACAGTAAAAATTCGGAACGCCACTGATGCAGGCGCCATACCGTGGCTGGCCGTCCACCAACGGGAGATTGCCCGGGTCGAGCGCGCGCAGAGCGCTCAGGCGATCCTTTGTCAGCGTAGAGGGTTCAATGTCATTCAGGTGGCCTGACAGATCGCGCAATGCGCCGTCCTGATCAATCATGCCTGGTTTTTCAGCGCCCAGCGCCCCGTATCTGACGAGTTTCATGTGCCGCTCCTTTACTGTGTCTGTTGAGGTAAACCGGTCGGGTTGGGCCGGTTGGGTTGGAAAGGTGTGGACGTTCCTATGGCACAGGCGGCGACCCGTGCCAATATGGCGCTGCGGTTATTGCACCACAAAGGTGGTGCCCGATGGGCAGCGCTATACGCCGCTCGCTGGATTTAAGGCGACCATAGTTTTAAGTTTGCGACAATTCCGGCATGATCTGAACCAAGCAAGGGGCGCACTTCCAGTGAACCTCCCTTTGGTCCCATAGCAAAGTCAATGGGCAGCGGTAAATTACGAAATTTCAACGTGGGTCTGACAGGCCCGGCGATTTTGGTATTTGTTATCGAGGCTATTCTTCTGACTCGTCCTGTCCAGGGCATGATATTGAAATCACCACCAATCACCACCATGCCCTCCAGCCCTGCGAGCACTCGTTCAGCTTCTGTTTCGTTATTGATGCTGTCATATGGCCACGGCCATGGGATATGTGCTGATACCAACCATACCCTTCTGCCTTCGAGCCGAATAGGCGCAACAGCAACAGCGCGCCAGTTTGAGCATTCAGGCTCACCATCAAAAGGGTATCGCGACGCCAGAGCGATCCCGCTCCACCCCGAAAATCGGCAAAGATGCTGGAAAGGAAAACTCTTTTGAAGCAGCTCAAGCACTACTTTATTTCGGTCAGAAACTTCTTGAAGCATAACGACCTCAACCTGCGCTGCCTCTATATCCGCGACCAAGGCCGGGAGTTGCGAGTTCGCATACCATAGGTTTTTTGAATATAACCGCAGATCTCCACCAGGGTTTTGCGGCAAGAAGAAGCTTGCGACTGTAAGACAGGCAGCAATTGCCGTGGTTGCAAAGAATAGCCTGAGCCAGACCTGTTTAGCCGCAAATATGCCGATAATGCAGACTAATCCAAACACCGGCAGTCCCATCGAAATGGTGTCAATGCTCCGGTGTATTGGGCCGCTGAATCCGACGACGACGAAGAGGCCGGACACAAAAGCCAATCCGACAAACAAACTGCGCATGACGTGAAACCAGTCCTCAAATCTGTAATTGCAGATGGTCTACGAAGACTTCTTTCGCGGCAACCCTGGATGAAAGGATTTACGCTCACACAAATTGGAAAGAAGGGCAATTTTGGGCTCGAACCCGACGTCCAAGCCGGGCTGGTTGCTTGCTTGAACGGGTCTACGACGCTCAATTCCATGCTGCGCCGGACCCACCCTTATTTCTTGCGCTGCGGTCCTTTGCGCTCGGCGGAGGCTGCCCACAGATTGATGTCAGCATCCTTGGCGTGGCTGTCGATCCGGGCCAGCTCTTCATCGCTGAATTCAGGATTATCGAGCGCGGCAACGCAATCCACCACCTGCTGGGGACGGCTGGCACCTATGAGCGCGGTGCTGACTCGGCCACCGCGCAGAACCCAGGCTATCGCCATCTGTGCCAGTGTCTGGCCACGGCTTTGTGCGATCTCGTTCAGTGCACGGATGTTGGCCAGAGTCTTCTCATTGAGAAAATCCGGGTTGAGAGATTTATCCTGAGCCGCCCGGCTGTCATCTGGAACACCGCCCAGATATTTGTCGGTCAGCATGCCCTGCGCCAGCGGAGAAAACACAATGGAGCCAACCCCGAGATCGTCCAGCGTATTCAGCAATCCATCCTCCTCAACCCAGCGATTGAGCATGGAATAGCTCGGCTGATGAATCAGGCAAGGTGTGCCAAGATCATTGAGGATTTTGGCCGCTTCCCGTGTGCGCTGGGAATTATAGGAGGAAATTCCGGCATAAAGCGCCCGGCCGGAGCGCACAATATGATCCAGCGCGCCCATGGTTTCTTCCAACGGCGTTTTTGGGTCGAAACGATGGGAATAAAAAATATCGACATAATCGAGGCCCATACGTTTCAGGCTCTGGTCACAACTGGCAATGAGATATTTGCGGCTGCCCCATTCGCCATAGGGTCCGGGCCACATCAGATATCCAGCCTTGGAAGAAATGATCAGCTCATCGCGCAGACCGTGAAAATCATCTTTCAGAATCTCACCAAATGCAGTTTCAGCCGATCCGGGAGGCGGTCCGTAATTATTGGCCAGATCAAAATGGGTGATACCGCTGTCGAGCGCCTGACGGCAGATAGCCTGTTTGGTGGTGTGCGGCGTGTCATCGCCAAAATTGTGCCACAGCCCCAGTGACAGCGCCGAAATTTTCAAACCGCTGTTGCCGACACGGTTGTAGCGCATTTTATCGTAACGGTTTTCGTTGGGATGCCAATTCATAATTATCTGTCCTGTTTCAAAAGTGGGAGGCCTATTTCAAAAGTGGGTGTCCTGTTTCAAAAGTGTGTGGGCTTCGTCAACGCCCAGAGCAGCAGGTCTGCTGCAGGTGGTGGTCATGGCGACAAATTCGCCGGTTTCGCCGGATTTGAGAATCGAGGTCATCACATCCACTGCATGCAGCGCCCGCTCCAGCGAACAGCGATGATCCCTTCCCTGCATAATGGCAACGGCCATGTCAGCCAGTCCGGCTGTCCGGTAATTGGCACAGGCTTCGCCATCCTGCTGCTGATTATTCTTGCCGAAAGGATGGTCCCAAGCCGGCAGCGGCTCAACCTTTGAAAAATTGTTTCCGCCGGCCATCACCGTGCCGCCGAAGAAATTCGGATCGGGCACATAGAGCGAGCCCCCGGTGCCATATAATTCCATATCAAAATGCCGGTGTGCCCAGACATCCCAGCTGGACAGCATGGTAATTGTCGCGCCCTCCTCGAATTCCAGCAGCGCATGGACATTGGTCGGCGTGTCAACCGGAACCGTTTCCCCGGCTCGCGGCTGGCTGGAAATCGTCCGGGTTTTTGAGGCCATGGAGGTCAGCGCGGCGACGCGTTTCACCGGTCCGATCAGATTGATCAGATTGGCAAGATAATAAGGTCCCAGATCCAGCACCGGGCCGGCACCGGGCTGGAAAAAGAAGTCCGGATTGGGATGCCAGTGTTCCATACCGCGGCTGAGAACAATCGCGGTGCCCGAGGTAATCGTTCCTGCCGCGCCACTGTCGATAAAGGCTCGAGCCTGCTGGTGTGCACCGCCCAGAAACGTATCCGGGGCCGAGCCGACCTTCAGGCCTTTCTGTGCCGCGATATCCTGCAGCATTCTGCCTTCCGCGAGGCTGAGCACCACCGGCTTTTCCGAATAGGCATGTTTGCCCGCTTCCAGAATTTGCCTGGTGATACGGTAGTGGGCATCCGGGATCGTCAGATTGACAATCAGATCAATATCATCGGCCTGCAGCAGCGCATCAATCGTGTCCGCGCGCAGGCCATATTCAGCTGCCCTGGCTTCTGCCGCCGTCCTATTGATATCCGCACAGGCCCGAATTTCGATACTCCTGAAAAGCGGCGCCAGCGAAAAATAGGTTGTGGAAATGTTTCCACAGCCGATGACTCCAACTCCCAATACGCTCATTTTCGGACCCTTCAGAAACTCTTGGCAGCACTCAGCGAGCGCTCGGCAAATCGCTTGTCGTCGCTGGGATTATCATGTTCCATGATGAAATGGGTGACTGATTTTCCGCGCAAGGCTTTCATAATGGCGGGCCAGTCCATAGTGCCGTCACCGACATCCGCCCAGCCATCCTCGTCGGTATTTTGCCCCTCAGCCGCAATGTCTTTGACATGGACCGCCGCAATCCGGTTTCCATGCTTTTCAATCCATTCCAACGGGTCGCTTCCACCGCGCACAATCCAGGCAATATCTGCTTCCCATGCCAGCGTTGGCGCGGCTTCAAGAATGAGATCCATCGGAATCTCCCCGGTGGAGACGGGGCAGAATTCAAAATCATGATTATGCCAGCCGAAGCCAAGGCCCGCAGCGCGCAAGGGTGCACCGGCTGCATCCAGCCTTTTGCCGAACTCGCGCCAGCCAACCGTAGATGACGGGCGCTCCTCGGGCAGCAAAAACGGCACAAAGACAGTTTCAATGCCGACGGATCTGGCAATTTTCAGCACCCGGTCTGACTGATTTTCCACCATATCGATGTCCATATGAGCAGTTGGCATTTTCAGACCGCTGTCACCCAGACTGGCAACCAGATTGTCAACGGCAGAACGATCCGCAAATAACCCGCCATAGCCCTCCACTGCGGTATAACCCAGACGTGCCAGCATGGTCAAAGTGTCGCTCAAAGCCGGGACATTGCGGGAGCTGTACAACTGATATGAAAATCCGGTCATGTCGCCTTCTCCATGGATTGCCGTCACCAGCTTCTAAATCAGGGTCTTCAGGTGCTCGAACTATCTGGTTGCGCTAACGCTTGCCATCCGGAATGCAGCAAACAGCAATGCTGCGCCAGCGGACTTGTTAACCGCGCCGATCACCCAGCGCTTTAATCCGCCACGCGTGAGGAAATCACCCAGAAAGGCGTAGCACGTGTAAGATATCAGATCGATGACCAGTGTAGTAGCGCCCATAATAAGAATTTGCAGGAGTATCGGGGCATTCGCATCGATGAACTGAGGCAGGATCGCCGAGAAATACAGCAGGGCCTTGGGATTTGCGAACTCGATGATGAAGCCCTGGCTAAACAGCCTCCGGGTACTCGACGGGCTTTGGTTGCGTCTGATTTGAATGGCACCGCCTGGACTGAAAAACGCGTTGAGGCCCAACCAGATCAGATACCCAACGCCGACCCACTTGATGATCATGAAAGCTGTGCCGGAAGCGATGATGAGTGAGGCAATACCAGTGGCCGATAACACAAAATAGACAACGTTGGCTGCAGCAATTCCAACGGCTCCGGCCAGGGCTTTTCGCCCTCCGTTTGCGGCTCCTTGTGAAGCAACGGCAATGGCTGCTGCGCCGGGTGAAAAGACGACGACGGCCGTGGTTACCAGAAAAATTGCAAAAATTTCTAACGTCATCACAAAGTCTCCATTTCTCCAGATTGAGCGATCGCACCCAGGCGACCGCATCAAGCGGCGTAGCGATGTAGACCGAAACCGAATATATCCGAATGACGTTCTGTATATATTAGGTTAAGCTGAATAAAATTCTGCTCAAGACTTTATTGCTGAATGATTGAAGAAACAGAGGATATTCAGATGAGCCATGCAATTGACCGCCCCCTGGACCCTTTTGACCGAACAATATTAGGCGAGTTGGCGCGCGATGCCCGTCAGAGTTACGCCGACATTGGTCAATCCGTAGGGCTTTCAGCTCCAGCAGTGCACGAACGGGTCAAGAAGCTGAAAGCATCCGGTACCATCACAGGTACATCGATTGCCATTGATGGCGCGGCGATTGGCAAGCCCTTTCTGGCCTTTGTGCATGTTGACGCAAATGGTTGGGGCAAGAGCGAACGGATGATGAAACTACGCGCTTTTCCAGAAGTGGAGGAACTGCATTCGGTGACAGGCGATACCTGCGTGATCATGAAAATCAGAACGGAAAATGCCGATGCGATGGAAAAGTTCCTCGCCCAGCTTTATGCCCTGCCCGGCGTGCGTGGAACAAAGAGCTATGTCGTTCTGACGACTTATCTCGATCGCCCCGTTCAGGCAGAAATCACAAAAGATTGGCCGGACATACCTCTGCCGCTTGAATAGACGCGACGTTTCTCCGGCGTCATTCGGCACCATTGAAATTGATGGGGCCTGAGCCTGAACGGCGCGCCTGACTAGTTCGACGCTGGTGCCGCGCCTTCGAACAGCGCGGCGGCTTGTTTGATCTCACGCTGCATATGCTCGCGAAACAGTGTCACGCGTTTGGTGTTGCGCAGATCACGGTGATACAACAGCCATAGCCCAAGTTCATGTTGCTTTTCAGGTTCGCGAAACCGCGCCAGCTCGGGGTCGCTGTCACCCAGAAAGCAGGGCAGAAAACCGACACCCAGCCCTTGTTTCAACGCCCCAAGTGTCAGCGAGGTTTCGTCGACGTAGAATTCGTGTTCAGCTTGCGGCCAGGCCTGCTTGGTCCAGGCTCTGTGATATTCGCAGCAATCAACTCCAATCCATTTTTCCGCCGCCCGACCCGATTTGACCGCCGCACAGTAATCGCGCGCGCCATAGACGGCCGAAGCAACGGTTGTCAGGCGCGTACCGATTAAGGTTTCCAGCGGTTCGTTGGTCTGCCGGATTGCCACATCGGCCTCGCGCTCTGACAGGCGCACGGAATCATTGGTGACCTGAACGCTCAGTTCGATCCTTGGGTATGCGGCACTGAACCGCGCAAAATACGGCATCAGCACAGTCGATGCCATGTTGGCAATTGCTGTGACCCGCAACTCCCCCGCGACGTCTTCGGCTTGACCGCCAGCCGGATCGAGAACAACAGCTCGTTCTCGATCCGGCTGGCGGATTGTTTCAATTCTTCTCCGGCCTCGGTCAGGACATAGCCGGATGCCTTGCGTTCAACCAAAGGCGTCGCCAGTTTTTGCTCTAACGCGCGAATACGGCGCGAAACGGTGGAATGCTGCACGCCCAACCGCTTGGCCGCACTGCTGATTGAACCCTCACGGGCTACGGTCAGAAATATGCGCGCATCATCCCATTGCATCCGGTTTCCCCCGCCATGTGCATTTTTGCAAAACGGCTGTCGATTTTTCTCCAATTCCCAAAAACGTGATCCGGTGCGACCATTTTGGCAAGTAAAAAAGGCCTGAACTCTGCACACTGGCAAACGAAATCCAGCTTCAGCGCGAACAATCCTCGCGCATTGCTTGTGCAGACATACAAGCATCTGCGACGCCTTGAAGGGGAACAGGACTTCATAAAGGGAGAATAAGATGTCTGTCGAACACATCCAGAATTCAGTTAAAGATGTTATCGCCTACTTGAATGAAAACCCGCAAGACGCGCTGAGCAACGACCCTCCGATCACTGCGGTTATGGAAGATGGCCTGCGCTGCCGGGCCACCGACGAGGACGGCAACACGATCGTAACCGACATGCCCCAAGCCATCGGAGGCGGCGGTTCGGCGCCGTCACCGGGCTGGCTGTCACGCGCAGCTCTGGCAACCTGTGACGCCACCAGAATAGCGTTGCATGCTGCACAGTCAGGGGTAACGCTGGACACGCTTGAAGTCACAACCGACAGCGTTTCTGACGACCGGGGCTTGCTCGGCCTGGACAAATCGGTTCGTGCCGGCCCTCTGAGCTTGCGAACCCGCGTTACTATTGGTGCTGCGGGAGTGGACCAAAAAATTCTGCGTGAGATTGTTGATTTCGCGGTGGCGCATTCCCCGGTCGCTGACGGCTGTCGCCGTGAAACGCCTTCAAAGGTAGAAGTCAGGATTGCCTGACCGCTCCCTATCAAAGAGCAATATTTTGGTGCCGCTCGCCATGTTCGTCTCTTCAAGTGCGGCACCATCTTTGCCTCGATCAAACTGTTGATAATCCGCGTGGCTGTCGGCGCAGGTAACAGACCCGGACACCTCGGTTAGAAAACCGCGATAGCTGAAACTCAACTCAAATTCAGGAGATATCGAGAATGACAAACTCTCTCTACTCCCGCCTTGGCGGCTATGATGCAATTGCAATGTTCGCAACCAAACTGATCGACCAGGCACAACAGGATGACATTCTTGGACGCTTTTGGGAAAATCGCAGTTCCGACCGCAACGCCCGTGATCTGCAAATTCTGATCGACTATCTGGTCAATCAAACCGGTGGGCAGATGTATTATACCGGGCGCGACATGGCGCTTGCGCACCACGGAATGGGGATAACGCAAACCGACTGGACGCGATTTATCGAGATCGTCGTCAGTGTTGCGGGCGAGCTTGGCGTTGGCGAAACCGAAGGCGGCGAGGTGATGGGCTTCCTCGATGGCCTCAAAGCGGATATCGTGACAGCATAGCCCAACTGGTTGTCAGGAAACTTCGGCAGGTTCCTTTCAAAGAGCCTGCAACCCGGCACACCATCTTTCAGCGGAAACCAAAAAATCGAGGAGGCCATGAACAACAAGTCCCAAACAAGGGATGGTGGC
The DNA here is from genome assembly GCF_030758315.1 of Pararhizobium sp. IMCC3301. Classification (NCBI taxonomy): domain Bacteria; kingdom Pseudomonadati; phylum Pseudomonadota; class Alphaproteobacteria; order Hyphomicrobiales; family Rhizobiaceae; genus Pararhizobium; species Pararhizobium sp. IMCC3301. The sequence goes on along the minus strand of NZ_CP132336.1, from coordinate 3,994,731 downwards.
TGCACATGTGGCTATATGCGTTATCAGGTAATTTCAGAACCTTTGATCGTACATTGCTGCCACTGCCGCGGCTGTCAGAAAAACTCCGGTTCGTCCTTTGCACTGAACGCCCTTTTTGAGGCTGATCGGGTGGAGCTGATTTCGGGTGAAGTTGAGGAAATTACGGTTCCCACACCCAGTGGCACTGGCCAGATCATTACCCGATGCTGCAAATGCAAAGTCGCGCTTTGGAGCAACTACAATATGGGCGGTTTACGTGAACGTATCCGGTTCATTCGCGTTGGCACGCTTGATGACCCGGACCAATTACCGCCAGATGTGCATATATACACCTGCTCAAAACAGCCGTGGGTCATTCTGCCAGGGGAAGAGCGCAGGGTTGAAAGGTTTTATATTTTCAAAGAGACCTGGTCGCCCGAGAGCATGGATCGCCTGGCAAAGATCGAAGAAGCCGCTGGCTTTACGATTTCCTGAAGGGAAGCCGAGGATATGGCGTATCTGCGGCGAAAGCTGCGGGTGCGAGATAGCAGTATCTCTATCGCTGCCGCTTCAGACCCGCAGCGCCAGTAAAATCACCCCGCCTGCAACAACAGAGGCGGCCAGCAGGCGCAGTTTCCAGGGGCGCTCCTTGAACCAGATCACGCCAATCAGCGCAGCAATGATAACGCTGGATTCGCGAATGGCCGACACGGTGCCAAGGCTGGTCAGGCTTTTTGCATAAATCGCCAGTCCATAGGCAACGGCCGAGACGAGGCCGCCGACGAAACCGATAAGAATGGTTCGCCAGCGCACCGCACTCAGCACCCGGCGGCGGTAGAGAATAAACCAGGCACCGGGAATGCATTCCAGCAGAAACAGCCAGCCAATATAACCCAGCGGGCTTTGCGAGGCCCGCACTCCCAGACCATCGACAACCGAATAGGAGGCGATGGCAAATCCTGTCAGAACTGCGGCCACGACAGCCTGAGGATTGGCGTGCGCGTGTCTGCGGCCGAAAAACAGAATGCTGATTCCGAAGGACACCAGCAATATCCCGACCCATCCGCCCTATGGCTTCATCACCGGTTCGACCAACGCAGTGGTGGCGATCGTAGAGGCCATCGCGTTTTTGAAACATTTTACAAAGGAAGTCATCGTCCTCCGCTAAGATGTGACAGAGGCCGGGCGTGTTCTGGTCAGTGCCCTTTTGGCTTCGGTTGAGAACAACAGCGCGCCGCAACACGGTGTCGAGACATCCAAGCTGGATTGCTAGGGTCAGGACTTGGTCCGCGTCTCTCGTCCGCCCCAAAGGGCGGCGCAATCCTTGATCATAGCGACTCTGGCCTCCTGCGCTCGTTCGCCCCTGCCACGGATGCGCAAGCCTTCAATCATCCGTTCGTCTGACAGGTCGCCAGAGTGTTGGGAAGGGAAAGCCGAGAACGCAATGCATATGTCTCAAGTTGCGACCTGTTGACCGAGCTCAGGCATTTCCTTCGCTGGTAGCGCGAGAGGGACAAGCCATCAGCAAATCATTGCCAAACCGATCCGGTGAAAGATAACGCTCGACAGCGAAAGACTGAAGCGCCCTGCCCCAATATCGCTGATTGCGAATTATCGTGACCTTGGAAATTGCGGCGGTGTCGGTGGAACGAAGGGAAACCGTTTCTGCGATTTGGTCGCGGTCGTATTGGGGTCGATTGCGCCCCTGACGAAGGCGCGTGAGGCGTCAAATGGCGGTGCATAGTCCCATGTGGGAAACTGACCTGCTTTCATCGCTTTCTGCAGATCGAGCCGCTTTTCCTGCGAGGTCCGAACCGCACTGTCCAATCTCTCTGCGTCCCAGCGCAATCGCATCACCACCCGCATGGCGGCCTCGTCGCTGTCGCCGGTGCCGGCAATATTGCGCCGCTCCCCGGGATCATCGTCCAGATCGAACATCATCGGCGGATCAGTGCGACATTCGACCAGCTTCTTCGATCCCTGCACGAGTGTCAGTGCAGGGGCGTAGACGCCTTCTCCGGTGAACTCGATAAACACGTGGTCGTTTGTGCTTCCAGCGCATGGCAATGCGAAAAGACTTCGGCCATCGCGCGGCGCGGCAAAATCTGCAAAACTGCCTTCGCTGGCGATGTCCGTAAATGTCGGGAGCAGATCGACCAGCGAGACCAGCGCCGTTTCGCTGTGCCCAGCCCGAAACCCAGGGCCGCGAACGATGAGTGGCACACGCACCGAGGGCTCGAATGGCAGAAATTTGAACCACGTCCCCCGTTCGCCCAGCATCTCGCCGTGATCCGACGTGATGATGACGACCGTGTCGGCAAGTGCGCCTGTGGATTCAAGGACATCGATCAGGCCGCCGACAAGACTGTCGAAGTAGGTAACCATCGCGAAATAGGCGCGACGCGCCCGTGTCAACCGCTCTGGTGTGATCTCGAACTCGTCCTCGCGGATTGTCTTCGCGTAACGTTGCGACCACGGATCGCGCGCGTCGACAGGAATATGCTCCACCTCGGGATCCGGAATGTCCACGCCTTCGTAGAGGTTCCAGAATTCCTTCGTGATGACGAAAGGGTTGTGCGGATGGGTGAATGAGACATGGGTCAGGAAAGGCCGCGCGTCAGGGCGACGGGCATGGTCGAAAAGCTCTTGCCGCGCCGAATTGAAGACCTGTTCGTCATAGTCGAGTTGCAGGCTGCGCACGCAGGTGCCTGCCTCGACCACGCCTTGCAGGCTCATTCGTGACGGGGAATAGGGTTCCCGGGTTTGCCGCCAGTCCGCCGTCCAGCCAAAATCCGAGGGATAGATATCCGTCGTCAGCCGCCGCTCGAACCCGTGCAGTTGATCGGGGCCGACGAAATGCATCTTGCCGATCAGCGTCGTGTCGTAACCAAGACGACGCAGGTAGTGTGCATAGGTCGGCTCGTGGCAGCCGAACGGAGCGCCATTGTCGAAAGCGCCAATCTGCGAGGGCAGACGCCCTGTCATCATCGACGCGCGTGAGGGGCCGCAGACCGGATAGTTGCAGTAGGCCCGTGAAAAGACGGTTCCTTCCTCTGACAACCGGTCGATGTTGGGTGTTTTGGCCAGAGGTCGGCCATAGGCCGAAAGGCAGAGCGCGGTCAGTTGATCGGCCTGAATGACAAGAATGTTGGGCTGGCGCGTCATGGTAGATGGTCTCCTTGCTGATAGCTCAATTGTAGATCGTCTTGAAGTATCCGACTGCCAATCTCAGCCAGAATCCGCGATCTTGCCCCCCCGGCTTCGATCACCAGAGCACACGCACCGCCCTCGCCGAACCGTGCGGCCAGAAGCGAACGGGCGGAGCCCGATCCGACGCCGATGTAGTCGTAATCGTTGCTGGGCAGGTCACTCTGGAGGCACGTGCGAACTAAATCTCACCAGTGCGTATCACCCGCTTTCACTTTAGCTCATTGACATCGGGTTTTATATTTGCTTACTTTAAGTAATTATTTATGCCAACGTCAAGAGCGAACATTAAATGGCTTATTCGGGTGTATCCAAAGACCTTCTGCGCGGTGGCGTAAATCGCGCCCGCATTCTTGATCTATTGTCCCGCGAACCGGGGCTGGACCGCACCACACTTGCTGTGCGTATGGCGCTCACCGTCGCGGCGGTCAGCCGTATTGTGTCAGAACTTATCGAAGCGGGTCTGGTGGTCGAAGGCGCGGCCATTGCCAAGAAGGGCGTGCGCGGACCGCGCCGCACGCAGCTTAAACTCAACCCCTCGGGCGGGCGACTTGTCGGGATTTCGATCCTGCCCTTCAATGCCAGCGTCCAGCTCTCGGATCTTTGCGGTGACGAGGTGGTGCGAACGCCGTTACACTTCAGCAACATCGCTGACGCCGACCGGGTCCTCGACGAATGCACGGCGGCCGCGTGCGATCTGATTGCGGAGGACACCTCCGGCGTACCCGTGCTGGGCGCTGTGGTTGCCCTCGCCGGCTATTTCGACAGTGGCGGGCACGTCATGGTCGATGCGCCGTATCTGGGATGGTCGAACGTCGATGTGCTCGCCGGGCTCACGGATCGTCTGCCATGGCCGGTCGATGTGGAAAACTCCAGTCGCGCCATCATATTATCCGAGGCGCGGTACGGCGCAATTGCTGGCTGTCAGAACGCCTTCATCGTGCGCGCGGCCCAGAATCTCGGTAGCGCGGTTCTGACCGGAAGCAGGATTCTCGCGGGACATGATAATACTGCGGGGCAGATCGGGCATCTGCCTGCGGAGGGTGGTCATCTTCCCTGCATCTGCGGGAAATCGGGGTGTCTGAACACCGTTGCGTCGGGTCGGTCTGTCCTGCGCCGCATCGGGCGAGCTCACCCGATTTCGACGGATGCGATCACGCTTCCTCAGGAGGAGGCGAATCTGCGCGAGGCACTTGCATCTGATAGGGCGGAAATCACAGCGGCCATCTCCGATGCGGGCAAGGCCCTTGGGCAGCATCTGGCGCCGCTGCTGAAGTTTCTCATGCCCGAGAAACTACTGCTCACCGGTCAGCTAGGGCGCGACAAGCGCTACAGCCGGGCGCTTTGTGCTGAACTGGAACGATCAGCTTCCAAAGTGGAGATCGTGATCGGCCACGACACCGTGCATTCTGCTTCTGCTGCGGCGCGACTGGCCTTCCAGCGCTTCGTCGCGGTGCCACAATTTGACATCGCCGCGCTGACAGCGACCAAGCAGAAAAGGGCAGTAAGGTGAGCCTTCCGACCGACATTCATGATGCCCCCGAGGCGTCCCTGCCCCGCCGCTTCGATTGGGCGCTGAACCTCGTCGCTGCGGGCCTCGTCGGTTTCGCGCTCTGGACGGCATTCTTCGGAGTCTTTGTAGACATCATCCAGCGCGGCACACATCTGGCGCTGGCACTTGCCGCCGTCTATATCGTGGCGGCCGCGCGCACGACCGGTTGGAAACGCTGGGTGGCTTTGACTTTCGGCGTCGCGGCGGTCTCCTCGGTGTACTACCAAGTCGTGTTTTACGACGAAATCGTAGCGCGCTGGGGTGCGATCCTGCCGTTCGAACTCTGGATTGCCGGGGCGGCAACATTTCTGTTGCTCGACGCCACACGACGCACAATCGGCTGGTCAATGGTGATTCTGGCACTTGTCTTCCTGATTTACGCGATCTTCGGCCAGGTTTTGCCCGGAGATCTCGCGCATCGCGGCTACGATCTTCCGCGGGTTCTGAGCCAGGTCTATATGGGGGCCGACGGGATCTTCGGCACGCCCCTGGGCGTCTCGGCCACCTTCGTCATCCTGATCGTGATTCTGGGTGCGATGCTGGAAGGCACCGGGGCAACCGGTGTCTTAATGGATATCGCCGTGGCGCTGACAGGACGTTCGCGCGGCGGACCAGCGAAGGCCGCCGTCGTCGGCTCGAGCCTCATGGGGATGATCTCGGGCACCGCCGTCGCGAATGTGCTGACCACCGGCACGATTTCGATCCCACTGATGAAACGCGGCGGCTACCATCCGCGCGTCGCTGCCGCGATCGAGGCCGTCGCCTCGACCGGCGGTCAATTGATGCCGCCGATCATGGGAGCCGCAGCCTTTCTCATGGCCGATATCACCGAAACCGCCTATGGCGAAATTGCTGTTGCGGCAATCATTCCGGCGCTGCTGTTCTACGTTGCCGTCTTCTCGGCCGTACATCTTGAGGCGCTTCGCACCGGACTCAAGGCTCTGCCAACCTCCGAATTGCCAGATGCCCGCGCCTCGCTGATCGAGCGAGGTCATGTTCTGGTCGCGATTCCGACTTTCATCGGTTTTCTCGCGGTCGGATATTCGGTGATGTTCGCCTCGCTTTGGGCAATCGTGACATTGTTCGTGCTGAGCTGCCTGCGCCGTCACACATGGATCGGGCCGCACCAGGCCATCGCGATCTGCCGCAGCGCGACCGCTGCCGTGCTTCCGGTCGCCATGGCAACGGCAGCAGCCGGCATCATCATCGCCGTTGTGACGCTGACCGGACTCGGCCTCAAATTCTCCTCACTGATCGTCACTTTATCCGGTAACAATCTCATGATCGCCCTATTGCTGACAATGGCTGCGTCGCTGATCCTCGGCATGGGCCTGCCGACCGCAGCGGCCTATATCCTCGTCGCGACGCTCGCCGCGCCCGCACTGGTGGAAATGGGCGTCAGCCTCATCGCCGCGCATTTCTTCGTGTTCTATTCGGCGATGCTGTCGGCAATCACGCCGCCGGTTGCACTTGCTGCCTTTGCCGCCGCCGCGCTGTCAGGGGAGAATCCGATGCGGATCGCGATGACGGCCGTCAAATACGGCCTGGTCGCCTTTCTCGTACCCTATTTCTTCGTCTTCGACGCCCGGCTGCTCGGCGACGGCCCGCTCGGCTCTGTCGTTCTGGCGACCGTCACCGCCTGTATCGGCGCTATGGCGCTCGCCTGTGCCGTACAGGGTTGGGCCTGGGGTAAGGCCAACATGTTTCAACGCGCCATCCTCTTCGTGGGGGCGCTGCTTCTGATCCAGCCGGGGTGGATCACCAATATTGCGGGCCTTGCTCTGATGGCCCTGTCCTTCACATGGCAGGCGATGACGCGAAGCCCCGCACTGGACACTGAATCGATTCGAAACCCAGAACTCAGCAAAAAGGGAGGAACATCATGAACCTGCTGACCAGACTGACCGCAGCTGCGGTGATCACAGCCGCCAGTGGTACTGCGGCGCTTGCACAGAAGACCTATATCTCGATCGGCTCCAATCCGATCGGTAATACGGCCTATCAGTGGGCCGCAGGCATCTCAGATCTCGCCAATCGCAACCTGGAGAATGTGGAGTTCACGGCGGAGGGCACCAAGGGCTATCTCGCCAATGTCGCTCTGATGATGGACAAGCAGATCGAGGCCGGATTCGCGAACTCAAAACTCGCCTATGAAGCATATAACGCGCTTGGCGATTTCGCAGACGAGGAGCCGGGCCAGATCATGTCCTGGCTCTCGGTCGCTCCGATCCTTCAACATGTCGTTGTCCCCGCGTCGAGCGACATTCAAAGCCTCGAGGATTTGCGCGCCAAGCGCGTGGGGATCGGCCAACCGGGGGGGACTTCGATGCTCGATGCCGAAATCCTGATGGGGGCAGTTGGGCTGAACCCGGAATCTGACTTCGAAGCCTTCCGCGTGCCGCTCGGTCAGATGGCACAGATGTTGGGGGACGGCCAGATCGATGCCCTCGTATGGAACGGGACGCATCCGCTGCCGCCGCTCCTGCAACTGCAATCGACGTCTGATATCCGGATCCTGCCTATCCCCGGGGATGTCGTTGACCGCATACAGAAGGTCAGCGGCGCCTATCAGAGCGGAGAAATTCCTGCCAACACTTACAAGGGCCACATCGAGGCTATCCCATCCTACCAGCTCGGCAATGTCCTCGTCGTGCGCGCCGACGTCTCTGAAGATATCGTCTACGAGACAACCAAGCTGATCATGGAAAACCTCGACCATATGGCCGGCGTCCACCCGGCATGGGGCCGCGTCAGCTTAAACACGATCCTGACCGGATTCGAAGCCCCTCTGCATCCTGGAGCATTGCGCTACTACCGCGAGGCTGGCGCCTCCGGCATCGAGGAATTCGTGACCCGCACATCCAAGCCGTGACGACACGGGTTCCCGTCGACAACGAAGGGCCGCTCCCAGCCTTCCAGGGGGAACGGCCTTTCTGCCGCGGAATGAGGCCTGCCGAAAGGAACCGCCGAGATGACGACCGAACCGAACATATTGATGATCATGGCCGACCAACTGGCCGCACAGGCGCTTGCGGTTTATGGCAATTCGACCTCGATTACTCCGAACCTCGACCGCCTTGCGGACAAAGGGACTGTCTTCGAAAACTGCTATTCGAACTATCCGCTCTGCGTCCCGTCGCGCGCCTCGATGCTGAGCGGCCGGCTTACGCCTGCGATCGGCGTGTGGGACAACGGATCTGAACTGACTTCGCAGCAACCAACCATGGCGCATCACATGCGTAACGCTGGCTATCACACAGTGCTGACCGGCAAGATGCACTTCATCGGTCCGGACCAGATGCACGGCTTTGACGAACGGCGCACGACCGATGTCTACCCGGCCGAAATCGAGTGGGTTGCCGACTGGACCGCAGGCGCGTCGTTCGTGCCATCTGCCACTGCAATGAATGGTGTCGTGGAAGCCGGCTCCGCGATTCGCACCTTGCAGGAGGATTACGACGAAGAAGTGGGCTATAATGCGGAGCAGGCTATCTTTGACCTGGCCCGTCGCGACGACGGATGTCCGTGGTTCCAGATTGCCTCCTTCACCTCGCCACACACACCCTTCGTCTGCGCCGTGGACTACTGGGATCGAGCCGGCGAGCCGGACCTGCCCCGGGTGGGCAAGATTCCATTCGAGGATCTCGATTACTTCTCGAAAGCGCTGTTTTTTGCCCATGGCCGCCATCGGCATCGGGTGACCGAAGATGCATTGCGTCATGCCCGGCGCGCTTATTACGGCATGATCATCTTCATCGACGATCTGGTCGGGAGACTTGTCTCGGCGCTCGAAAAGACCGGACAGGACAAAAACACGGTCATCGTCTTCACATCCGATCACGGTGAGATGCTGGGCGAACGCGGCATGTGGTTCAAACAGAGCTTCTTCGACTGGTCCGCTCGCGTCCCCCTGATCATGGCCGGGCCGGGGATACCCGCAGGTCGGCAGGACGAAGTCGTGTCGCTCGTCGATCTGCTGCCCACATTTGCCGCCATCGGGAGCCGCACGGTGAATCTGCCCTGCGACGGGGTCAGCCTGCTGCCATTGCTCGAAGGCGGGACCGGGCGCGATGTAGCCATTTCGGATTATTCCGGAATCGGCCCCTGTGTTCCGGCGCGGATGGTGCGGCAAGGGCAATGGAAACTGATCTACACGCATGGTCAACCACCGCTTCTGTTCGATATGGTGGAGGATCCAGACGAGCGCACCAACCTCGCTGACGATCCGGCACAAGGCCAGGTTCTCGCCCGTTTGCTTGACATCTGTCTGGACGGCTGGGATCCAGATGATATTGCGATGCGGGTGCTTGAAAGCCAGTCGCAGCGGCTTTTCGTCAAAAATACTCCGGGGGCAAAATCAGACTGGGCCTTCCGGGCGCGCACCAATGATGGCGAGCGCTATGTCCGCATCGGCTCCGGAGGCGTCGACGGCACCAAGGCGGCCGCAAGACTTCCCCGCGCCGATGTAGTAGCGCCGCATTTCCCACCGATCGAAGCAGAGAAAATCGCGGCCATTTTGAACGGCAATGAGCCCCTGCCCGATTATCTTCGCCGCGCTTGAGGAATGCGCCCGAAGGCACGCCGTAGCACTGCGCATCAGCGCGCCTAAGGCAACGAGGAACCACCGGTGCCTTGCGCGCTGTTTCGGTCGATCACTCAGGCGGCATCGCGAACCGACACACGGTCAACATCGTCGGCGGGCGGACATTCGTAGTTTATCAGTTATTTGGGTCAGATGCTTCAATTGCCTGGAGAATTCCCTGGGCTAAGGCCTGCCACCCAAAGCCAGTAAGATCACCCCGCCTGCAACGACAGAGGCAGCCAGCAGGCGCAACTGCCAGGGGCGCTCCTTGAACCAGATCACGCCAATCAGCGCAGCAATGATAACGCTGGATTCGCGAATGGCCGACACGGTGCCAAGGCTGGCCAGGCTTTTTGCATAAATCGCCAGTCCATAGGCAACGGCCGAGACGAGCCCGCCGGCGAAACCGATAAGAATGGTTCGCCAGCGCACCGCACTCAGCACCCGGCGGCGGTAGAGAATAAACCAGGCACCGGGAATGCATTCCAGCAGAAACAGCCAGCCAATATAACCCAGCGGGCTTTGCGAGGCCCGCACTCCCAGACCATCGACAACCGAATAGGAGGCGATGGCAAATCCTGTCAGAACTGCGGCGACGACAGCCTGAGGATTGGCGTGCGCGTGTCTGCGGCCGAAAAACAGAATGCTGATTCCGAAAGACACCAGCAATATCCCGGCCCAGGCGACCGGAGGCAGGACCTCATCGGCAAATATCTGCGCGCCGATGGCCACCAACACCGGCGCGACCCCGCGTGCGATCGGATAGACTTGGCTGAGATCGCCGGTTCGATAGGCCCGCAGTAAAAAGAAGTAATAGAAAAAATGGATGAAGGTGGAGCCGATGATGAAGGGCCAGGCCGCAGCAACCGGTGGCAGATACAGCATGATCAGGACAAGGCCGAGGGCGCCATGGCCCATATTGATCAGCCCCATCATCAAAGCCCGGTCGGCGGAGCCCTTGATGATGGCGTTCCACGAGGCGTGCAGGACCGCAGCGGTGAGAATAAGACTGAGCGCAAATAAGGATGGCGGGCCCGTCATGGTCGGGCTACGCCACCGTCCAGCGCCACAGCGGGCGCATCATGTCAGCGTGGCCATGGCAGCGAATAGGTCTTGACATTCGTGAAGAATTTCATGGCTTCCAATACACCCTCCTTGACGCCATTGCCGGAATCCTTGATGCCGCCAAAGGGGGACATTTCAATGCGGTATCCGGGTTGCTCCCAAATGTTGACAGTGCCAACTTCGAGACCGTTGATATAAGCGATTGCCCGGTTCAGATCATTGGTACAGACACCTGAAGACAGACCGAATTCGGTGGAATTGGAAATCCGCATCACCTCTTCATCATTGCCGGGAACACGCACGACGGGAATGATCGGACCAAAGGTCTCCTCAAACACCAGTTCACTGTCGTGAGGCACATGATCGACCACAATCGGCGGCAGAAGCGCACCTTTGCGGCCAGGATCATAGAGCACTTTGGCACCCTGTTTTTCCGCTTCATAGACCCGGCGCTCAAAGGTTTCCGCTGCCGCCGCGTGAATAACACAGCCCAGTTGCGTCTCCGGGTCCTGCGGGTCGCCAAAGCGGATCGCCTTGGCTTTCTGCGTAATCAGTTCGACCAGCCTGTCAGCAATGGATTCCTGCGCCAGGATGCGTTTCACCGCAGTACAGCGCTGGCCGGAATTTCCAGTGGCACCGGCCACGGCAATGGTGGCCGCCTTTTCAAGATCGGCATCTGACAGATCGTCGAGAATGATCAGCGGATCATTGCCGCCCAGCTCCAGCGCGGTGCGTTTGTAGCCCGCCTTGCCGGCAATCATTTTGCCGACTTTCACACCACCGGTGAAGGTAATGATGTCGATATGCTCATTGGTGATCATTTCATCGCCGATATCCGCCGGCATGCCGGTGACAATCTGAAACATTTCAGGCGGCAATCCGGCCTCATAGAGGATATCGGCAAGGGTCAGCGCGGTGAGCGGTGTCAGTTCGGTCGGCTTGCAGACCATGCAATTGTTGGTGGCAATCGACGGAGCGATCTTGTGCGCCACCATATTCAGCGGATGATTGAACGGGGTGATCGCCGAAATGGCATTGACCGGTTCGCGTTTGGTATAGATTTTCCGGTCTTTTCCGTGGGGCGTCAGATCACAGGAGAAAATCTGCCCGTCATCAAGTATCGCAAGCTGGCCGGCGAGCATGAAGACGTCGTAAGACCGCCCGGTTTCATAAAGTGAATGCTGTTTGCAGATGCCCAGCTCCAGCGTCAGCCAGTGGGCGATTTCCTCACGCCGCTCGACAATCAGCGCGGCGGCACGAAACAGGATCTGCTGGCGTTCATAACGGGTCAGGACCGGCTTGTACGCTGCGGCAATCTCGAAGGCGCGGGCGGCATGTTCCGCAGTGCCGGCCGGCACGGTGCCGATGACCTGATCGGTGTATGGATAGCGCACCTCGACCAGATCCTTTGTGAAGACTTTTTCGCCGCCAATGCGCATGGCCTCGTTACGGATTTCAAAATTTGTATTCAGCATAATCTGGTCCCGAAACTGCGCGCTCTACAACGCGGCTGCCATGCAGGCAAAGTGAAAGGCATCAAAGTTGCGCAGAACCGGCGCGTCCGGCAAATCAGGCAGCACACGATTGACGATAAAGGGAACCTCCTGCTCTGTCAGCCCGCCATGAGAGCGCAGCGGTTCATCCAGCGCTGCCAGATCGTGGCGATGTGCACTGGTACCAAGCGTCATGTTTTCGCCGGAAATGACAACAATGTCGCCAATACGATCTTCAGGCAGTTCGAACCGCTCGCAGGCGGTCTTTTTGTCGACCACCAGCAGAATTTGGTCCACTTGGCTGAGCCGTGAGATGATCTCCTCAACGTTTGTGTCCGCCGGCAGATATGCGGTGGCGAAAGAGCCGAGCGCGCCGTGATGCACAACATAGGGATCGGTGATCGGCAGGATCACACGGGCGGCAGCCTCGCCAAGCCAGTCATCAAGCAGGTCCTGCAGATAGATCACGGCAGGCTCGCCATTGGCGAGATGTTTCGGCTTCATGCCATGATCAGCCGTCACCACAATGGCTGCGCCTGCTGCATCGAGCTCAGTCAGATATCTGTCAAACATTTCATAAAAGACATTCGCCTCGGGCACGCCGGGCGCGTATTTGTGCTGCACATAATCGGTGGTTGTGAGATACATCAGATCCGGTTTGAAATCCTTCAAAAGCCGGACACCGGCGGCAAACACGAACTCCGACAACTCGGCGGAATAGACCTCGGGCACCGGAAGGTCGAAATAGGCCGAAGCGTTGTCAATGCCATGTTCGGCAATGGTCGTGGTGTCGGATTTTTCGGCGGAAAAGCAAATCGCCCTGCCATTACCGGTTATGGCTCCATCGCCGAAGGACAGACCATTGCCAAGCATCGCACGCAGCTTGTCTTTGGCAGTGACAATGGCGACCCGCAGTCCGGCATCAAAACAGGCCTGGAATACGGTCGGTGCCCGGAGGAATCTGACGTCATTCATCATCACTTCCTCGCCGGTCTCCGGATCGTAAAGAAAGTTGCCGCAAATGCCGTGAACCGATGGCGGACGGCCGGTCGCGATGGACAGATTATTGGGATTGGTGAAGCTTGGAATCACACTGTGTGCCATGCGCACAGTGCCACTTTGCTTGATGCGTTTCAGGGTTGGCATCAACCCGGCGGCAATCGCCGCGTCCAGATAGGCCGGTTCGCAGCCATCAAGGCAAATCGCGATGGCAGGCACTTTCGGCCTGGCATAATCGCGGCCATTGGCTGTGATGCTCACAGGTGACAGATCATTCATTACTTGTCTTTCCTAAACTGACCGGCCTCAAGTCCGGGTTCTGTTTGATTGGCGTTCACAGGGTGTCAGGCCGCCAGTTTTGAGCGCTCCAGCAAAGCCGCTTCCGGCGGCCGCGCATCCTTGACCCCGATTTCGGCCAGCACAGAGCGCGCAGCCTCAACGACGTCCCGCATAATTGCTGCGTCCATGTGGCCAATGCAGCCCACGCGAAAACTGTCGACGACCGTCAGCTTGCCGGGATAGATGATGAAGCCGCGCCGTTTCATCGCATCATAAAATGTCTGGAAGTCAAAGGCGGCGTCAGCCGGATTGAAGAATGTGACGATGATCGGCGAGAGCCACGGCTCTTTGAGCAGGGTTTCAAAGCCGATTTCGCGCATCCCCTGAACAAGACAATCGCGATTTTCGATGTATCGCCGCCCCCTGCCCGCAACGCCGCCTTCAGCCTTGTGCAGCCGCAATGCTTCCATGAAGGCTGCTACCACATGGGTCGGAGGCGTAAACCGCCACTGGCCGGTTTTGTTCATATGGGCCCATTGGGCGTGGACATCGAGGCTGAGCGAATGACTGCAGCCTTTCGCCAGTTCCAGTTCGCTCTTGCGGCCGATCACAAAGCCAAAACCGGGAACGCCTTCAATGCATTTGTTGGCGGAGGCGACGATGGCTTCATAGCGCACGGTTTTCACATCAGCGGGCAATGCACCAAACGCACTCATGGAATCGATCAGCAGCTTTCGACCAGCCTGGTACACCACCTTTGAAATCTCTTCGACCGGGTTCAATATCCCGGAGCTGGTTTCGCAATGCACAACCACGACATGACTGATTTCCGCGTCATTGGCCAAAGCTTCGGCGACCTCGCGGCCGCGCGGCGGCAGGTAATCCCCCTTGTCCATGACAACATGATTTCGGCCGAGATATCTCAGGGTTTCCGCAATCCGGTTGCCATAGGCACCGTTGACGAGCACCAGAGTTTTCGACTGGCGTGGCAGGAAAGAGGCCAGCATGGCTTCGACAACGAATGTTCCGCTGCCCTGAATGGGAACGCAGTCAAACGCGCCCTTATCATCGCCAATCAGTGCCAGCAATTGGGTGCGCAATTGCGCAGTCATGGCCCGGAAATCGTTATCCCACGACCCCCAGTCCCGCAGCATGGCCTGCTTGACGGAATAGGCAGTGGTCAAAGGGCCGGGTGTCAGCAGAAACGGCTCGCCCAAAGGCGGTTTGCCGAATCCGGTTTCAGAATGGCCGGTTTCAGAATGGCCGGTTTCAGAATGTGATGTCATGAGCAGGCATTCCCGAATAAGCGTGCAGGACTGGTTCGGGAGCAGGATAAATCCTGAACTTGCATATGTTAAATCGATAATATGTATCAAGACATCGATTTAACATATGAATGATTTTAGCTAACTCAGCCGGCTGTCGAGCAGCACACCGCGTTTTTCCAGGGTCGGATAGGCGAATGTGGCAAACCGTGAGTTGATTTCCTTCAAGGCTCTGATGGTTTCAAGATGAATATCACTGCTGGCGCGGCTTTCCACGGTGCCGCTGCTCAGCCGCGCCATATGCTTGTCGTGGCTTTCCCGTTCCAGCCTGCGCATCACCGCCTTTTCCTCAACCAGCATTCGGGCCGTCTCCAGATCTTCCGATACAAGGACATTGAGGGCCAGTTGCATATTGGTGATGACGCGGGCATGAAAATTGGTCAGTTCTTTCCAGCCAGCTGCGGAAAATTCCAGGTTGCGACGGTGTTTTTCAATCGTCAAAGGCAGTAATTCCTTGGAGATAATATCCCCGACCCGTTCCAGGCTAATAGCCACACTGGTCATTTCAACGGCGCGCTGCGCCTCCTCTGACGATAATTCGCCCTGACTGAGCTGAGCGATATAGAGCTTGATGTCAGTGTGGGCCCGGTTGACATCCTTATCGAGCTGGCGGACGCGCTGTACCTGCTGGGGATTGGATACGCTGAAGAAATCCATTACCGGGGTGACCATCACCTCGACGATCTCACTCATGCGCAGCAATTCGCGGGTGACGCTGGCCAGAGCAAGATGCGGCATTTTGAGAACGGCGGTATCCAGCGCACTGGCCGGCTTCAGCAGGTCCAGCTCTTCCTGCTCATCGCGAATGAGGCCGCGCATCAGGGCCAGGGCCGGCCGTATGAATGGCAGGCACACCAGCACCAGCGCGGCATTGAAGAGCAGATGGAAATTCACCAATTGGCGGTCGGCAGTGGCACCAAGCCGTTCCAACGGCAAATCCACTCCGGACATAACTGCCAACATCGCCATGCCGCCGACCAGACGGAACAGGAGATTGCTGCCGGTGACATGGCGTCCCGGTGTTTTGCCATCGCGTGACAGCCAGACAGCGACAAGTCCGCCGCCGGCATTTGCACCCAGCACCAGCGGCAGGCCGGCTTCGATGGGCAGAATGCCCTTGGCCGCCAAAGTGGCAAACAACAACACCGCCGCGACGCTGGAGTGAAACAGAAAGGCCAGTAACACGCCGCCGAAAAATGAAATCAGAATATCTTCACTCAAGAAGCCGATGAAGCCCGGCATCCAACTGGCGGAGCGCAAGGGTGCGCTGGCTGTGCCGATCATGCTCAGCGAGATCAGGATCAGCCCGACGCCAATGATCACACGGCCCAGTTGCTTCGCCAGTCTGGTATCCATTTTCAGGAACATGAAGCCGCCAATGGCCAGCAATGCCGGCATCAGCCAGTTCAGATCAAGGCTCAGAAACTGCACCACAAGCGCCGTGCCAAGATCGGCGCCCAGAACAATCGCCAGCGCCACCGCAACACTGAGCACGCCGGTGGCAGCAAAGCTCGACACCAACAGGGCAATCGCTGTCGCGCTTTGCAGGAAAATGGCTCCGATCACGCCGGCAAGGACGCTTTTAACCCAGCCTTTGCCGAGACTGATGAACAAGGTGCGCAGCAATGGACCTGCGGCCCGCTCGATACCGGTTCGTACCATTCGTGTCGAATAGAGCAGAAGCATTACCGCACCGGCCAGGTGCACCAGAAAGCCTGAAACTTGCATATCGATTCCCATGATGGTCTTGGATGCCATTCTGTTTGACGGCTAACATAAACAATAACAGCCAAAACTGGTAGAACTGTATTGCGTTAAACAAAATGATAGTTCTTATTGTTGTATCTGTTTTATTGATAGTACAGGACGATTCCATTGCGTTACGTGCAACTCCGCGCCTTTCATTATGTGGCGACCCATGGCGGATTTTCCCGCGCTGCCGAGGCTCTGCACCTGACACAACCGGCCATATCCGATCAGGTCCGCAAGCTTGAATCAGAATATGATGTGCGGCTTTTCAACCGGAACCGCAAACAGGTCACTGTGACCAGCGCCGGTCAGAAGTTGCTTGAACTGACGCGCCGCATGTTTGAGGTTGAATCCCAAGCCCTTGAGCTGCTGTCGGAATCGCGCGCGCTGAAATCGGGACGGTTGAATATCATGGCGGATTCAGCCCACCATATGCTTGATATTCTCGGTTCATTCCGAATCAACTATCCGGATATTTTTGTGTCCATACGCGTTGGCAACAGCGAAGCGGTGATCGACGCGCTCAACACGTATGAGGCGGATATTGGAATTCTCGGTGACGTGCCGGAAGGCCGGGATTTTGAAGTTGTGCATCTCAACTCGACACCGATCATCGCTTTCGCACCCAAAACCAGCAACTTTGCCAGCAAAGCCAGCATCAGCTTCAGCGAGTTGGCAAAAATGCCTCTGGTGTTGCGGGAAAAGGGCTCCAAAACCCGTGCCAAACTGGAAGAGTTTGCAAGTGCCAACAACATCAAGCTGGAGGTCCGGATTGAGGCGGAAGGCCGCGAGGCGGTGCGCGAAATCGTTGCCGCCGGTGCCGGAGTGGGGGTGGTGTCAGAAGCCGAATTCGGGGGCGATCACCGGCTCTGCAAAATCATGATCAAGGATGCCAATATTACCATGGACGAGGCCCTGATATGCCTGCGTGAGCGGCTCGACAGCAAACTGATCCGCACCTTCATGCCGTTTGCCAAAGCCGCAGCCAAGCTGTGAATCGTGCCAACAGGATTTGCGCTTCAACCCGGCTGGTCTGACGCAAGAAAAGCTTTCACATCGGACGTATAAGGCATTGGTGCGACAGCGCCGAACCCCTGTGTCGACAGGGCAGCAGCAGCATTTGCAAAATGCGCGGCGGCGAACGGGTCGCGGCTTTCCACGAAATGCGCCAGAAAGGCGCCGTCAAACGTATCCCCGGCCCCGGTCGCGTCCACCGCTTTGACCTTGCGGCCCGCAATCAGCCGGCTTTCCGTTGCGGTCCCTACCAGGGTTCCTTTTGGCCCCAGCGTCAGGGCAACGATTTTCGCGCCAAGTGCAAGATAGAAGTCAACAATCTCTTCCGGCTCTGACAGGCCGGTCAGAAGTATTGCGTCATCAAGGCCGGGCAGCGCGACATCGCTTTGCGCGACGGCGGCGTGAATAATGGCTCTGGCACGGGCGACGGGCCAGAGTTTTGGCCGCAAATTCGTGTCATAGGACACCAGCCCGCCCGCCTTTTTGACCATCTCGATTGCGGCGAACCCGGTATCGGCAGCGCTGTCGGAAATGCCCTGGCTGATGCCGGAGAGATGCAGGATTTTGGTACTGCGAAGCGCTGCGGCCGGCAGATCCCCGGGCGTCATGAGGCTGCTCGCCGATCCGGCACGAAAATAGCTGAAATCGTGGCCCTGTTCGCCATGAGTTACAAAATAAATCCCGGTCGGCGCATCCGGCACCTGAACCACATTGGATGTATCAACGCTTTCGGAGATCCAAAGCGCCATAAAACTGTCACCGAAGGCATCGCGGCCAATATGGCTGACATAGCCCACGCGCGCACCCTGACGTGCGGCAGCAATGGCGCAATTGGAAGTGTCGCCACCATGGCCGGGCAGATACATGCCGTCGGGCTGCTGATTGAATTCAAGCATCGGTTCGCCAAGGCACAGGATATCAGGGGTCATAAGGATCTCATCTGGAGGATTCGTCGGCGTTTCCGATGCGCGTCATAAACCATTGCCGCGCAAAAATCGACACCTGGGGTAGATTACCGCCGCTTGCCGGAAATGGCGATGACAGCAACAATGATGACGCCGGTAAGGATCAGCCGGTAGCCTGCGCTGAGGCCGAGGGTGTTGAGCATGGTGACGAGCAGAAACATGAACAGGGCTGCGCCCCACAGGCCCGGCAGATTGGCAAAGCCGCCGGCAACAGAGGTGCCGCCAATGACCACAACGGCGATGGACATCAGCAGATATTCGGCGCCCATATTAAGCGCTGCGCCGCCGGAAAATCCGGCCAGAAAGAAGCCGCAGACAGCAGCCAGAACCGCGCTGAGCAGATAGGTCAGAAACCGGGTGCGCTGCACCGGAACGCCGGCCAGACCGGCAGCCTGCGAATTCTGGCCGACGGCCAGAATGGATCTGCCGAAATAAGTGCGGTGCAGAACGACATGCATGATGATGGTCAGAACCAGAACCGCTATCGCAAGAGTTGGCACCCCATAGATTTTGGCGGTGGCAAAATCTGCCAGCGCTTCCGGCGGCTTCACCCGCAATCCGCGATTGTACCAGATTGCGGTCGACTGAAATAGAAAGCTGGAGGACAGGGTTGCGATAATCGGCGGGATGCGCAGCAGCAAAATCAGCGCGAAATTGATGGTGCCGATAACAAGACCGATTGCAATCACAATCAGGAATCCAGGAAGCAGCATGGCCTCAGATCCGGCCATGACTTTCATTGCAACGGTGCTTGCCAGGGTCATGCAGGCGGGGATCGACAGATCGACATTGCCCGGTCCCAGAGTGATGACGAACATCTGGCCAATGGCGACGAGAACAAAAAACGTCCCGAACGAGGCCGCAGCGGACAACACTTCCATTCCCGGGGCCAGACCGGACAGGGCGGCAATCACCAGCCAGATCGAGACGGTACCGATCCAGGCCCAGATCCAAGGTCTGTCGGTCGCGCTCACGAGCGCCGGTCCGATCTGTCGATCAGCACCCGCAGTGCCAGAACAAGGATCAATATCGCCCCTTGCGCGCCAATCTGCCAGTCCGGATTGAGCCGCAGAAATGACAGGAAGGACCCGGCCAGCGCCAGGGTGATGGCACCGATCACCGCGCCGATTGGCGAGACCCGGCCGCCGACAAATTCGCCGCCGCCCAAAATGACCCCGGCAATGCTCAGCAGCGTATAGCGCAGCGCGATATTGGCATCGGCGGATGTGGTGAGACCGACCAGCGCCATGCCCGACAGCACACCGAAAAACCCGGCCAGAGCAAACATGCTGACCTTGACCTTGAGCAGCGACCATCCGGCGCGCTCGACCGATTGCGGATTGCCGCCGGCACCGCGCAGAACCACACCGGCGGCAGAACGCATCAGACCGAAATGCACGACCAGCCCGAGAACAACCGAGGCAATAATGGGAAATGGCACATAAGCCGGTTTCAGGGTCATCAGCGTTCTGATCCACTCCGGAGCCTTGCCGCCGGGTGTCGGCAGGATCAGAACGGCAATGCCCATCCAGACGAAGGACATGCCAAGGGTGACGACAATGGACGGCAGGTTGCGCAAATGAATCAGCGCGCCCAGCAAAGCGTAGGCAAGCACACAGCCGGCCAGTGCCAGAACACCCAGTACCGGCGTGTCATACAGCCAGGTGGCAGTGATGCAGGCGGTCAGGCTGACAAAGGCACCCAATGACAGATCGAGATCATTGACGCACAGAATGAACATCTGCGCGATGGTCGCCAGCGCGATCGGGACCGCCAGATTGAGCAGCAGGTTGAGCCCGAAATAGCTCATGGTGCGGGGCTGCAGATAGAAAATCGCCGCCAGAAGTGCCGCTAGCGACAGGGCTGGCAGCAGAGTGCGCATGGCGTTGGCTGTCAGAAATCTGGACATCAGGCTGCGCTCGCCGCTTCAAAGGAGGCATTGAGAATTCCAGCTTCCGTGACCTCATGGCGGGGCAGTTCGGCCACGGCCAGCCCGTCGCGAAAAACGTAGACATAGTCGCAATGTTTCAACTCATCCATTTCCGTTGTGTACCAGACAAAAGTCCGACCGTTCTCCGCTTCCTGCTTCAGGATCGCGTAAACATCCTGCTTGGTGCCGATATCGACGCCGCGCATCGGATCATCCATCAGCACAATAGGCGCAGGCGATCCGAGAGCGCGGGCGAACAGCACCTTTTGCTGATTGCCGCCGGACAGGGAGAGAATATTGTTGGATAAATCATCGGTGCGGATGCCAAGGCGCTTCTGCCATTGCCGGGAAATGTCAAGTTCCCGGTCCGGGTCAATCAGCCCGTTTCGGACCATAAAGCGGGCCGACGCTATCGAGATGTTTTTCTCAATCGACCAGCCCGGGAAAATCCCTGCGGCCTGCCGGTCGCCGGCCACGAAAGCTGCCTGATGTTCGATCTCGACGCCGTTCCTGCTGCCATGCGAGGCCGCAAAAATCTGCACCAGCTTTTCGGTCTGGCCCTGCCCGGCGATGCCGGCAAAGCCGACAATCTCGCCTTTGAAAACATTGAGCTGAATTCCGTCAGTGGCAGCAATGCGAACCACTGCTTCACCGCTGGCGCGGGCTTTGACGGCAGACTCCTCTCTGGCGTCTTCGGCCAGCACCGAGCCCATTTCGCGGACCAGCCGGGCGCGGTTGAAATTGGCGGTGTCATCATTGGCCACTACAGTGCCGTCGCGCATCACCACAATCCGATCCGATGTTTCCAGCACTTCGCGCAGCATGTGCGAAATCAGAATGACGCTGCCGCCCTGCCCGGTGAATTTCTTCACAAAGGCCAACAACTGATCTGCCGAACTCTTGTCGAGAGACGATGTCGGCTCGTCGAGAATGACCAGACGCACCGTTTCATCCAGAGATGAAAAGGCGCGTGAAATTTCCACCATCTGGCGGCGCGCAATAGTCAGCTCACCAACAATATCGTCGCCCTTGATACGGTTGCCGGGAAAAATCTCGTCGAGCCAGAAGCGGATCAGAGCGGATGCGCGCCTGCGCCAGCCAAACCCGCGAATTTGCGGATGTGAAATGCGGGCGTTTTCCGCGACGCTCAAATTGGGGCACAAAGACAGTTCCTGAAACACGCAGCGCAGGCCGAAGCGGTTGGCTTCGCTGACATTGTAGCGCGCGCTTACGACTGTCCCGCCAAACCGGATGTCTCCGCTATCGGGTGCCAGAACCCCGGACAGGACATTCATCAAAGTGGATTTGCCGGCCCCATTGTGGCCGACCAGTCCTATGCATTCGCCGGATCTGACAACCAGATTGGCGTTTCGCAGAGCATTCACGGCGCCGAAAGATTTTTCAACGCCGTGAAGCTCAACGACGGGGAGATCGTCGTTTGTCATTCAGCAAAGCCTGTCGCTGAAATTGCAGTTACATCGCGCCGGATACGACGTCCTGTGCCTCTTCCTGGCTATATTCAACATTGGCAACACCGCCCTCCTGGGTGGTCTTGAGGCTTTCTTCAAGGGTTTCCTGCGAGATCGACAGGAACGGCACAGTCAGGTCTTTCGGCACTTCCTTGCCATCCAGAATCTGCTGGGCAACCCAGAATGCCAGAGTTGAGACGCCAGGGGCAATCGACACCGACATGGTCTGATAGCCATTGGCGTCTTTCTGTTCTTTCCACCAGCTCAGCTCGTCGTAGCGATTGCCCATGATGATGATCGGCATGTCACGGCCGGCTGCCTTGAAGGCCTGCGCCGCGCCATAGCCATCGCCGCCCTGGGTCACAACACCCTTGATATCGGACAGACTTGGCAAAATGCCGGCAACGGCCTTTTGGGCGACGTCCTGGGCCCAGTCGCCATGAACCGATCCTGCGATGGAGAATTGCGAGTTTTCGGCGACACCTTGATGGATACCGCTTGAAATCTCGTCATCGACGAAAACCCCGGCGAGGCCCCGGATTTCCAGCAGATTGCCACCGTCAGGCACACGTTCCGCCAGATATTCGACCTGAATTTTACCCATCTGCTTGAAGTCGACAGCAATACGCCAGGCACAGGGTTCGGTGACGATGCCGTCAAACGAAACCACCACAACTCCGGCGTCGCAGGCTTCTTTCACCGCTCCGTTCAGACCTTCCGGGGACGCGGCATTGATAACGATGGCGTCATAGCCCTGCAGGATCAGATTCTGGATCTGGGCAGCTTGTTCGGTAACCTGGTTTTCTGCCGTGGTAAAAGCATCCGCAGCGGCAACCACGCCGTCCGCAACCGCCTTGCCGGTTACTGTTTCCCAACTGGTCAGCATGGCCTGGCGCCAGGAATTCCCGGCATAATTATTTGACAAGGCAATGCGTTTGTCTGTGGTTTCTGCGAATGCAGGCATTGCAGCCGTGCTGAGAAGAAAGGCAAGCGCCGCACCAGCGGCTGTCACATTAGTGAGTTTCATTAGTTCCTCCATGGACAAATGTTGCGAGCCGTTTTCGGCTTCTTGTTCGTGAGTAGATTTCTTCACCACCACCATATTCTGGTGGTCTCAATCAAACATCTTCCGCCAAACGTCTTCCGCGAATTTCCTGCGGCATGAGGTTTGAGCTTACTGTAATGAATTACAGGCAAGCAAGGTCAATGGTCAGCGTGGTTCGGGCGAATTCAGCTTCGTAAATGCACGGCTCAACTTGCGGGTCTCCGCAAACCGAGAAGAATCTTCACACTCCAACCTTGTCGAGCCAGGCTTTGTACCGTTCCTCATCGATCGCCAGTCCTTCGGCATTCAACAGACCGCGTGACATGGCTACCGCCACTGCCCGGGTGCGCGAATTGAAGGCCGGCCCGATTTCGCTGGTGACGGGCGTGGGATCAATGCCCATTTTGTCATACAGGCTTTTCAGACGGCTCTGGACCCCGCGCGTGGAAATGGAGCGGCGCGCAGCAATCACCTTGTCGGTCATGCCCAGGGCAATATCGCGCAGCACTTCGAATTCCGCATCACTGAGCCCTTCGTGAATATTCTGGCTGCGCTGCTGAACGCCGCGCACTTCGCGGTCAACGACGCACTGATCTTCCTGAAAAACCCCCTGTACCGCCAGTTCAAGCCGGTGCTCGGAGGCGGTCTTCAGCAGATAGCCGTAGACCGCATCGGGCGGAACAATCCGCGAAATGCCGCGCACATAGGCCTCATCAGCATAATTCGACCAGAACAGAATGCGCATCGTCGGATGATGATTCCAGATCACACTTGCAGCCGCGACACCACTGGCCTTGGGCATCTGCAAATCCATGACGACGCCGCCAATCACCTCGCGCTCCATGAAGTCCAGAGCTTCTTCACCGTTGACGGCCTCGAAAATCGTGCCGCATTCGGGGAGCGCCCGGGAGACGATGGTGCGCAGAAACGATCTGTGAAACGGATCATCTTCAGCTATCAACAGGTTCATCGGAACTCCTGCGTTGGACATCCGCATCGGGATCAGCGCCCGGCGCGGCGGATGGATTGGGAACAGTCAGACGGACAATCGTCAAGCCCTGATTGCGCTCAAAAGCAATTCTGCCGGAAATCAGGGCGGCACGGACGCGCATATTGTCGATGCCCCTTGTCGAGCGGTCCCAACCCTCCGGCGGTGCCTTGCCGTCATTGGAAACCGTCACATCTATGGCATCGGACCGGCCTGCAATGGCAACTGAAATCTGACCGCAACGGCTGTGCCGGACTGCATTGTTGATGGCTTCCTGACAAACCCGGAACACCGATGTGCGCAGCATTTCCGGGGCCTGGTCGAGGGCACCGCCGGTTTCGTCCGTAACTGTGTAGACGACAGCGGGTATTGCGCCCTCCACCGCCTGCTGAAGCTGTGCTTCAATTGCCTGCTGCAGGCCAAACAGATCGAGTACGCCGGGTTTCGCGTTTTCGATGATCCGGCGCAACTCCGCCATACATTTGCCGATGGCATCGCCAAGACCGGCGAATTCGGCCGAGGGGATTTGGCTGCGCCGCGCCAGGGTCTTGACCTGCCGGTAAATCCGCGACAGATCGCCCAGTGTCTGGTCGTGCAATTCCATGCCAAGACGCTTGCGCTGATATTCCATACCTTCGGTGAGACGCAGCGCGCCAGAGCGCAGCGCCTCTTCGCGGCCGCGGGCCGAACCTTCGGACAAGGCAAGCTTGCGCGCCCGCTCGCCCATCGACAGCGCGTAAAAATACGGTGAAATCAGATCTGCGATATTTTTCGCGACAGCCAGGTCGGGCTCACCATAGGCATTCTTCTGGTGGCTCGAAATATTCAGCGAGCCATGCAGCCTGCCATGCACCAGCAATGGCACATGGATGCGGGAATGCAGGTCGGCCTCAAAAATCGGTGCTGAAAAATGTCCGTGAATGTGAAAGACCGGGTCCTCCCAGGCATCGCCAGACAGGATATAATCGAGATCACCGGTCAGCAGATCGCGGATCGGGCTTTCGCTGATAGGACGGACTCCATCATCGACACCCCACTTTGTTGCCACGCCAACTTCAACAGACACATGACAGTCAGCATTGTCCGGCGAGATGATAACCACATCCATATGGTCATAGGGCACCATCTTCTGGACTTCACCGGCGATCTGGTGCAGCACGGCCTTGAAATCCATCTGCCCGGCGACAGCGCGGGAAATAGCCAGATAGTGCTCCAGAGTGTGGTCGATCTTGCCGTGCATCCTTCGGTTCCTATCGGCTATCTGCATTCTCTCATGCGACCGGGGTTCCCATTCACGGTCCGTAGGAAAGTGTCCAGCAAATCATATTATGATCGATCGGGAAATCGACGGCTGCGGGCTTCAACTTCAGTTTCCCGCGCAGCCTGTCACGGATTTCCGCATTCATTGTGTTTATTTGCGCATGACATGTCGCCGCGCCCACCTTTTTTTGCAGCGCGGGTCGATTTATCGAAATAAGGGCAGAATATACAGGGGCCACACCATGCCAGATCACACTATGTCAGATCACACTATGTCAGATCATATTGTCATTCACGATCCGCGGTTCCGCAATCTGATGGTGCCCGATGCGCCGCTGGAGCGCATTCACAGCGGCATGCTGTGGGCTGAAGGGCCGGTGTATTTTCCCCATGGCGACTATTTTCTGTGGAGCGATATTCCCAACAATCAGGTGCTGCAATGGATCCGCGGCTGCGGCGTGCGCCTGTATGACAGTGACGCCAATAACAGCAATGGCCACACTCGTGACCGCGAGGGGCGGCTGATCAGTTGCGAACATCTGACCCGCCGCGTCACACGCACGGAACATGATGGCAGCCTGACGGTGATCGCCGACAGCCATGGCGGCAAGCGGCTGAACTCGCCAAATGACGCTGTCGTCAAATCCGATGGCTCGATCTGGTTTACTGATCCGTCCTATGGAATCATCAGCGATTATGAGGGCAAAATCGCCGCACAGGAGCAGGATGGCTGCCATGTGTTCTGCGTTGATCCCGACAGCGGCGAGACCCGGATCGTGGCCGATGATTTTGTCAAACCCAACGGGCTGGCATTTTCGCCTGACGAATCCGTGCTTTACATCGCGGATTCCGGCCGGTCGCACGATGCGGAAGCGCCGCATCACATTCGCGCTTTTGCCTGTCATGGCGAGACGCTGTCCGGCGGCGATGTGCTGATCGATATCGAACAGGGCGTGCCGGATGGTCTGCGCATCGATGTTGGCGGGAACATCTGGACCAGCAGCGCCATTGGCGTGGAGTGTTTTGACAGTGGCGGCGCGCCGCTGGGTGCAATTCTGGTGCCCGAAACCGTGGCCAATCTCAGCTTTGGCGGGCGCGATGGCCGGCAAATGGTGATCACGGCGACAACCTCGGTCTATGCCATTTCCGTTGCGACCACAGGTGCCGGCAGTTAGAGACATTGCAAGTTTCAGCCGGTGCCGCAGGGCAGACTATGGTTCAATCGGCGAGTTGCCGCATAACCGAGAATAACTGGTTTTTGGCTTCAAAGCCGATGCCCGGAATGTCCGGCAGGCCGACATAGCCGTTTTCAACCTCAATCCCGTCGGCAAATCCGCAGAAGGGCTTGAACACATGCGGGTAGGATTCATTGCCACCCAGATGCAGTCCGGCCGCCATGTTAAGCGACATCTGGTGGCCGCCATGGGGCACAACACGCCGCGACGACCAGCCCATCTCGTCCAGCACTTCCAATGTCCGCAGATATTCGACCAGTCCATAACTCAAGGCGCAATCGAACTGCAACCAGTCGCGGTCAGGCCGCATGCCGCCATAACGCAGCAGATTGCGTGCGTCCTGATGGGAAAACAGGTTTTCGCCGGTTGCGATCGGGCGGGAATAGGCCTCGGCGAGGCGGGCCTGGATTTCAAAATCCAGCGGATCGCCGGCTTCCTCGTACCAGAACAGATTGTAGTCAGCCATCGCCTCGGCATAAAGCAGCGCGGTGTCCAGATCGAACCGCCCATTGGCATCGACACACAGATTGCCCTCTCCGGCCACTTCAAGCGCCGCTTCGATGCGGGCCAGATCGGCATCCAGTGACGCGCCGCCGATCTTCATCTTGACGACATCGTAGCCCATGTCCTTATAGCCCTTCAGCTCGTTCTGCAGCGCCGAATTATCCTTTCCCGGATAGTAATAGCCACCGGCTGCATAGACCCAGACCCGGTCGTCGGCCTGGCCGTTTCGATAGCGGTCAGCCAGCACCTGATAGAGCGGCTTGTCCTCGATTTTCGCCACCGCATCCCAGACCGCCATGTCGATGGTGCCGACGGCAACAGAGCGCTCACCATGGCCGCCCGGCTTTTCATTCTGCATCAGACAGTCCCAGATTTTGAATGGATCAAGGTTGGTTGCGTCATCGCGGATCAGATCATCCGCTGCCGCCGCCTCCAGCCTGGGCAGGAAGCGCTCGCGCATCAGGCCGCCAGCGGCGTAGCGCCCGTTGGAGTTGAAACCATAGCCGATAATTGGTTTGCCGCCGCGCATCTGGTCCGTTACCACCGCCACGACCGAACAGTTCATTTTTGAAAAGTCGATATAGGCGTTGGAGATTTCCGAGGCGATTGAGGCGGTCATTTCGCGGATTTCAACAATTTTCATTAGGCGCCAGTCCTGTTTCGATTCGCTGAATGATAACGGCCACGCCGGATGCGGCAAAGCGTCTTCTCAGCGGTGAAATAGTGTTACGCGGAACGGAAAAATAAGGCGGAAGGTTTTTCAGCTTTTTCAGTCTCTTACCACCATCACGGAACAGTTTGCATGGCGCACGACTTTGGCTGCGTTGGGACCAAGCAGATAATCGCTGAGTTCGGGGCGGTGCGAGGCCATGACAATCAGATCGGCATCGACCCTTTTTGCGATTGTGAGGATCTGATCGTAAATCGCTCCATGCGCTACAATATGTTGAACATTCAGGCCCTGCAGGGCGGCCTTTTCGGTGTAAGCGTGCAACTTTTCGCGGACGGTCTCGGTCACTTGTCTGGAAAAGCCATGAGGAAACAGCGTTGCGGTGAAGCTGTCCAGCGGAGCGACAACAGTCATGACGTGCAGCACTGCATCACAGGCAGCGGCGATCTGCCTGGCGGACCGCATGGCTTTGTCGCTGCAGGCAGGATGGTCAAGATCGACAGGGACGAGGAGATGATTATACACCTTACGGCCCCGCTTTCCGGCGTCTGCGTGACAATTGTCGGAACATGAGAAGGCCGAGCAAGACGTAGGCCGGAAGGTAAAACCATTCCTTCGCCGCACGTGCGTTGGGCTTGTTCAATTCCAACACCTGCCAGTCAAAATCGACACCCCATTTCTGCGCCGGGCTGTTGAAGGCCACATTGTCTACATAAAGCCCGCCATCCTGGAAACGCATATCCATGCCGGTGGCATCCCGCAACCGGTTCGCGCCGGACGCGCCTGACGGTCCCAGAGCGATGGCGACAAGGCGTTGGACCCTATCACCGCTGAAATTTTCGCCATTCATGGACATCTGGATCTGCGCATTATCCGGAGCGGTTTCGACCACGGCATAGATGGTGTCCGGATTCACCGGCTGAAACGGTGGCTGCACCCTGTCGAGCCAGAATCCCGGACGCAGCAGCGACAGTGCAATCACGATCAGAAGGGCGCTTTCCAGCCGGTAGCTTTTAACCAGAAAATACCCTTGCGTCGCGGCCCCGAAAATGCACATGGCGATTGTGGCTGAAACAATAATCAGCGCGGCAGACCACCAGTGTTCGACGCCGATCAACAGCATTTCCGGGTTCAGGACAAAGATAAAAGGCAGGATCGCAGTGCGTAGCGAATAATAAAATGCCTGCACACTGGTTTTCATCGGATCGGAACGGGCCACTGCCGCCCCGGCAAAGCTGTCGACTGCCACCGGCGGAGTCGTGCCCGACATCAGTCCGAAATAAAAGACAAACAGATGTACCGCAAAAAGCGGGATCACCAGACCGTTCTGTGCCGCGATGGTCACCAGCGGCTGCGCCATAATGCTGGCCACGACAATGTAGTTAGCCGTGGTCGGCAGGCCCATGCCCAGCACAACGCACATGATCGCGGTGAACAGCAGCATCATCATCACGTTGCCGCCCGATACAGCGTTAATGATCTCGGTCATCAGCAGCCCGAGCCCGGTCAACGAAACCACGCCGACAATGATACCTGCTGCGGCCATTGCCACTGCGATGCCCACCATATTACGCGAACCGGCAATGAAGCCGTCGATCAGATCGCCGAACCCTTCGCGAAACTCCGCGCCAAAACCGGCGGTTTTTTGACCGCGGAACCACGCCGTGACGGGTTTTTGGGTCAGCATGATCGCGACCATGACGATGATTGCCCAGGATACCGCCAGCCCAGGCGACAGGCGCTGAACCATCAGGCACCAGATCAGCACACCTATGGGCAGCGCAAAATGCAACCCGGCCATCAGCGTAGGCTTGAGTTCGGGAATCGTCACCAGAGGCGCGTCCGGGTCATCGATCTCAAGCTCGGGGTAGTGCGCCGCAATGCTGAGAAGCCAGATATAAAGCGCGACCAGCAACACCGCAGCAAGCGGCACGGCAAATACGCCTGCAGCCATGCGCAGTCCGATGGCCACGGCATAGACAATCCCCGCAACCAGCGCGACGGCTCCAAAACCGAAAAGGAAATTCCAGATGATGCGCAACAGCGAGCTTTCGCGAAGTTTGGCCAGCACCGGCATATCCGCTTTTACCGCTTCCAGATGGACGATGTAGAACAGGCCGATATAGCTGACGATGGCCGGTACAAAAGCATGCACGACCACCTGGTAATAGGAGATACCGACAAATTCGGTCATCAGGAACGCAGCTGCTCCCATCACCGGCGGCATGATCTGCCCGTTGATTGAGGCCGACACCTCAATCGCGGCGGCCTTCTCGGCGGAAAAGCCGATCCGCTTCATCAAGGGAATTGTGAAGGTGCCGGTGGTCACGACGTTGGCGATGGCCGACCCGGAAATGAGGCCGGTCAGGCCAGAGGACACCACAGCTGCCTTGGCCGGTCCTCCGCGCAGATGGCCCAGCATCGAGAATGACAGTTTGATGAAGAAATTGCCCGCGCCGCCCTTGTCCAGCAGCGCACCGAACAAAACGAAGAGGAAAATAAAACTGTTTGAAACCCCCAGCGGCAGGCCGAAGATTCCCTCGGTTGTCAGCCACATATGATCGACATAGCGGTTCAGCGAAAAGCCGCGATGCGAGATCAAATCAGGCAACATCGGACCGACAAAGACGTAGAGAGAGAAAATTGCGGCGACGATGACCAGAGACGGGCCAAGCACGCGCCGCGTGATTTCCATCACCAGAATGATCCCCAGGACCGAGACAATGGTTTCAGCGGAGGTCCGCAGACCGCCGGCGTTCTCGACCACATCCCGGTAGAATACAAGGATATAGAGCGAGCATCCTGCCGCAAAGATCGCAAGAAACCAGTCGTAAAGCGGGATGTATTTGCGGGGCGCAGCAAGAAATGCCGGAAATGTCAGAAAACCCAGAAACAGGGCAAAGGCAAGGTGGATCGACCGCTGCTGGCTGTCGTCGATCAGACCGAATCCCGTGACGAAGGGCAAGGGAGAGGCCATGTAGAGCTGATAAAGCGGCCACAGCAGCGCAACACCAAGAACGACTTTTCGCGCCAGCCCGGACGCGTCACGCGCGCCGGTATCGTTCTCGGCGATGAGATCCTCAAGTTTTTGCTGATGCGTTTCTTCGGCCATCTGCACTCACTCGAGATGAAATTCGGACGCTTCTGTCCTGAAATGCGCCCGAACCTTGTGTTGCTGCATTCATTCCAACAGGCCGACTTCGCGGAAATACCGCTCGGCGCCCGGATGGAACGGAATGGACCGGCCATTATTGACCATCCCCTCGCGCGTGAGACCGACATAGAGCGTCGATTGCGCCTTGAAATCCTCAAAATTGTCAAACACGGATTTAACCAGATTATAGATCACCTCCTCCTCCGTGTCAGCAGAGGCGACGAGCGTGGCTGCAAGACCCCATGTCATGACTTCCTCAGGCTGACCGCGATAGGTTTCCGCCGGGATCACCGATCTGGCGTAATAGGGAAATTCCGCGATCATGGCCTCGATGGTGTCGTCATACCAGGCGAGAACCGCTGCATCACAGGTGTTGGTCGCCTCAGTGATCGTAGAAGCGGTGATGCCTGTGGTATAGAAGAAGGCGTCGATCTTGCCGTCACACAGTGCCTGTGCCTGCTCTCGCGAGGTCAGGCGGGTGGCCTGCCCGAAAAAATCCTCAGGCGTCGTGCCGTAGCGCGACATCGCAAAGGTCATGCTGGCTTCGGTGCCGGAACCGGCATTGCCGATATTCACCGTCTTGCCTTCCAGTTCGGAGAAGCTGCTCAGACCCGCATCCGCACGCCCGACCAAATGCGCCGTATCCAGATGCAGCGAGAACAGGAAACGCAAGTCTTTGTTGGCACCATCATCTTCGAATTTCGACGTGCCGCGATAGGAATGGTATTGCCAGTCGGACTGCACGATGCCAACGTCCATTTCACCGGACTGAATGGATTTCAGGTTGGCTACCGAGCCGCCGGTCGATTCAACCGTGCAGCGGATGTTATGGCCGAGATTTTTGCGGTTCTTGTTCAGAACGTTGCAGATAAAACCGCCCGTCGGGTAATAGCCACCGCCAATGCCAGCGGTGCCGATATTGACGAATTTGCGCTCCTGTGCGGCGGCACCGCTGGCAAGGGTCGCAGCAAGGCACGCAGCACCCGCAAGTTTCAAGATGTTGCTCATAGTACACTCCCTGTTCGGTTCGATTGAATTGGGTTGGACGGGGTTCATGCGCCCCGTCTGAGAAAGGCGGCGACTTCTTTCTGAGTCGTTTGAATATGATCACGCAGCTTGTGGACAGCGGTGGCGGCGTCCTCGTTTTCGCAGGCGTCGAGGATTTCGTCATGTTCGCGCATAGGGCGCTCAAGCCCGGTTGCCTCAGACACCAGCAGCCTGAGATATTGCCCCAGTTTTTCCTGCAGATCGTTGATCATCCGCAGCAACTGCGCGTTGCCACACGGCTCGTAAAGCATGTGGTGGAATTTGGCATTCATGTCGCTCCACTCCGCAGCTTCGGTGCGTTGCGCGTAGTCAGACAGCAGTTTGCGCATTTCGCGCAGGTCGGCGTCGATCATATGGGGCACCGCAAGTTCCAGCGCGCGGCATTCCAGTGCGATCCGGATATCCATCAGCTGGAGAATCTCGGTTACCGTGTAATGGCGCACGGTTGCACCCTTATTGCGTTCAAAGGTGACGAGGTTTTCAACCTCAAGCCGCTGCAGCGCCTCGCGCACAGGGATCTTGCTGACACCAAAACGTTTGGCAATCTCGTCCTGCCGCAGCGGAGAACCGGACTTGACTTTTCCGGAGAGAATCAATGCGCGGAGGTCTTCGTAGATCGGGTCTGCAGCATTGGACGTCATATCGGCTCCCCATTGGACCGCAGTTTTCGGATTTCATCCTTGCAAATAGTATACGATCATGTCAACAACGAATACGAATTTTTCGACAAGCCCGTATGTTTTGCCTTCAGACTCAAGGAGTTTGCGTCGATGAAAGCATCGTCCACCATTGTCATTGGAACCGGTATCGTCGGAATTGCCACGGCCTATTATCTGGCGCGCAAATACGGACAGAGCGACATCACCCTGGTCGACCGTGATCAGCCAATGGCTTTCACTTCCGCGCAGTCCGGTGAGAACTATCGCAACTGGTGGCCGCATCCGGCGATGGTGGCGTTCTCAGACCGTAGCATCGACCTGATGGAAGAGATCGCCCGCGACAGCGACAACTGCATCAATATGAACCGACGCGGCTACGCTCTTGCCACGCGGGAGAAGAATATCGATGCGCTGGTCGCGCAGCTGCATGATGGGTTGAAAGAGCGCGCAGGAGAGCTTTTGCGCTACCATGCCGATGCGGCCGCCGGCAGCTATCCGCCCTTCGACAAGCCGCATTGGGAGGGCGTCCCGGATGGCGTAGATATCCTGCAGAATCAGGCGCTGATCCGCAACCGGTTTCCCAGTTATGATCCCGAGGTCCGGACGATCATCCATATCCGGCGCGGGGGCGACATCAGCGGCCAGCAGTTGGGCATGTATATGCTCGACTATTTGCGTGACATTGGCGTGCAGCGCGTCACAGGTGAGGTCCGTACGATCACGACGGGGGATGGCTTCCGGGTCGAACTCGAGACCTCAAATGGCATCGTTACCCTTGCTGCGGATCGGGTGGTGAACGCCGCAGGCCCGTTTGCCGGCGATATCGCAAAGATGATGGGCGTTGATCTGCCGGTCTACAATACGTTCCAGCAGAAAATCGCATTTGAGGATCGTGAAGCCGCCATTCCCCGCGCTATGCCATTTTCCATCGACCTCGACGGGCAAAAAATCGACTGGACGGAAGAAGAGCGTCAGATGCTGCTTGAAGACCCGGATTTCGCGTGGCTGGCAGAGGCCATGCCCGGTGCCATCCACTGCCGTCCCGATGGCGGAGACAAAGGCAAATGGATCAAGCTTGGTTGGGCCTATAACGAAACCCCGGCCACTGCGACATGGCAGCCGCAGTTGGACGATAATTTTCCCGATATCGTGTTGCGTGGTGCGTCGCGGCTCAATCCGGCGCTTAAAGCCTATTACGGACGGTTGCCCCGCAATATGCACCATTATGGCGGCTGGTACACGATGACCGGCGAGAACTGGCCGCTGATCGGTCCGATGGGGCCGGAAGGCGCATTCATGAACTGCGCCCTTTCCGGATTC
The DNA here is from genome assembly GCF_030758315.1 of Pararhizobium sp. IMCC3301. Taxonomy (NCBI): domain Bacteria; kingdom Pseudomonadati; phylum Pseudomonadota; class Alphaproteobacteria; order Hyphomicrobiales; family Rhizobiaceae; genus Pararhizobium; species Pararhizobium sp. IMCC3301. The sequence continues at coordinate 3,961,241 of NZ_CP132336.1, read as the reverse complement.
GGCACGATGGCCGCCGGCGCTGCCGGAGAGCTTTGCGCCGCAACGATCGCCGGTGCCGAGCTACCGGACTATGCCAGCGGATTTTCCCTGGAACGCTACAAGGATACCGCATTGATGGAGACGCTGCGCAGCGCCAGCAAGGGGGTTCTGTAATGCAGACCGTTCTGCTTGTCGGCGCAGGCCGCTGCCGGGCGTTCGCGGAAAGTGATCCAAGGCCCCCGGCGAACGCGTTTCCGCCCCTTGAAAAAACCGACTCGGAGGCAAAGGTCGGGATCAGCAGATGGATTGGGTTGCAGAATTCCGGTTCAGCAGTTCAAGGCCGGCCGAGATGGTGATCGCTGCGCTGTCTGTGACTGTCAGCCCCAGTTCGGCTGACAGCGCCGCCGCGACCGCAGCGCCGCGCAGATTGGTGCACATGATGAAAATCACGTCCGGCCGTGCGGCTGCCACTTTACGCACCATGGTTGCGATCGCCTGCGGCGACAGATCGGCAAAATCACTGCTGAGCGCGCCGCCATGGTTCTCAGAGGCGTCGCAGGAATATCCCATAGCACGATAATTCTCAACGATCTGGGCGTGCACATCGTCCGTATAGGGCGTCACCAGCCCAAGCCGAAACTTGGGCTCGGGCCTGAGCAGGCGGTTCATGGCCAGCACGCAGCTTGTTGTCCGGATTCCGGTGGCGGCCTCGACCGCGTCGCAGAAGGCGCGGTCATGCTCTGGGCCCAGCCAGCTTGCTGACGTCCCGCCCCAGACGATTGCATCAACTTTTGCGTCTGCCAGAAGTTTTGCCGCCTCAACATGGCGCTGCAGCGCAAACTGCGCCCTTGATCCGCGATCCAGCGCCACATCAATCACCTCAAGACGCGAAAAATGCGCCGTCACACCGGTGCCCACAAGCATTTGTGCAGCCAGGGGCTCCACCACGGTGTTGGACGAAGGCAGCACGATACCGAGGCGCTTGCCGGACAGGTCAGATGTTTTGGATACTGGTATTTCGGATTTTGGCATTCTCAGATGATCGAGCGGCGCGATGAAATGCCGCCATCAACGGTAAAGATCGTGCCGGACGTGTAGCCCGAGCGAAAGGATGCAAGGAACACGATCAGATCCGAGATTTCATGCTTGTGGGCCGGGCGTGACAGTGGATAGGATTTTTCCAGTTCGGTATATCTGCTCTCGTCACCCAGATCGGAGGCGGCGCGTTTCTTCAGCATGTTATAAATACGGTCGGTGTTGACCGGCCCCGGATTGATCCCCATCACGCGGATATTGTCGTCAAGACTGTGCCCACCAAGCGCGCGCGTAAAGGCCATCAGGCTGGCATTGCCGGACGTGCCGGCGATGTATTTGGGATCGAACACCTCGCCGCCATTGCCGATGTTGTTGAGGATCACACCGCCGCCCGCCTGTTTCATTTTCGCATAGAACAGCCGGCACAAATTGATGTAACCAAAGACCTTAAGGTCCCAGCCCTTGCGCCAGGCGGCCTCGTCCACATCCCACAGGCTGCCGCTTGGAATGGCTCCGGCGTTGTTAACCAGAATATCGACTGGCCCAACGGCCTCCGACAGGGTCTCTGCCGCGCCCGGTTCGCTCAGATCAATGGGATGAAGCGCCACGGTGACGTCGAATTTCTCTTCGATGCGCTGCTTCAGTGCGGCCAGCTTTTCCGCGCTGCGGGCAGTAAGATGCAGATCAACACCCTCCTGCGCGAATGTCTCGGCCAGGTGCTCTCCAATCCCCATGGATGCACCGGTGATAAGAACGGTCTTGCCGCTGAGTTTCAGATCCATATCGCTCTCCTAGATTGATCTCGTCCACGCGGGACAGGTAAGATTGTATTCCCCATCCGCGCCGCTCATAGTCGAAGGTTCCGGGCCAGCCGAACGACGTCACTTCCCAGAATGGCAACGTGTTCGCGCATCGCAGCAGTAGCAGCCCCCTCGTCGCGCTGCTGAATCGCGCTTGCGATCCGTGCGTGTTCGGCAATCGCCGTTTGCTGGCGGCCCGGGTTGAAAGTGACAAACCGCCGATAGGGCGACAACCTGCGGTCCAGAAGGACGATCTGATCCTCCAGAACATGATTGCCGGCGGCACTCCATATCATGCTGTGGAATTGGATATTGGCATTGAAATAACTTTCGGCTGTGCCGGTCCGAGCCTGATCTTCGCAAAATTCATGGCGTTCAGCGATCATGGCAATTTCGATGTCGCTGGCCCGCAGGCAAACAAGACGCGCCGCGGTGGCCTCCATTTCGGCGACAACTTCAAAAAGCTCGATAACTTCCGAGACAGTGGGCTTGTTCACCGTGGCACCGATGCGGGGCTGGATACGAACGAGGCCGACATAGGCCAGCGAACGCAATGCCTCGCGCACCGGCGTGCGAGAAGCATTCAGGCGCGCCGCAAGGACTTCTTCATCCAGCTTGTCACCGGGCAACAGCTTGCCTTCAACAATATCCCTTTCGATCTGAATGCTGAGAGATTCAGAGAGGGTCATGTCGGTTTTTGTCGCAGACTGGTTCATTTTGCGCGGATGCCTGTATTTTGGGCCGTGTATTCTAGGTTGTGTATTTTGGGCCCTGTATTCTGGGCCCTGTATTCTGGACGAAGCGGCGTTGATCATTCGGGCGAGTGTGGTGCTGCGCGATCAACGCTTTTTTCATGTATACATGATGTTCTAATTAATTTATATATATTAAAACAAGATGTCGACAGTAAAAGGGCTCCATCCGAATTTGGCCCGAAACCGAAACGACACATCGGGTCGTACTCGGCCCCTGACGGTCCGAGCTCCGGCCTACGTCCAACATGGAGATAGGCAAAATGAAAATCCGACTTGCACTCAGTGCCCTCGCAATGGTTTGCTCTGCGAGCATCGCGACGGCCCAGAGCTTCCCCGACGGTCCCATCACATGGGTTGTCAACTGGCCAGCCGGTGGCGGACAGGACACCACCAGCCGGCTGGTTGCAGAAGGCTTGAGCTCAGAACTTGGCGTGGCGATTGCCGTGGAGAATTACGACGGCGCGGGCGGTCTTGCCGGTATGCGCGTTCTCGCCGATGCAGACCCTGACGGTTACACCATCGGCATGCTGGGCTCGTCCAGCGTGATCCAGCAATATACCACCGACGCCCCGGTGATGATGGATCAGCTGTCGGTTATCTCGTTCTTTGGGCCGGACCCCGGCGCGCTGACCGTCGGCGGTGAAACCGACTTTGACAGCCTGGAAACCTATGTCGCCAAGGCCAAAGAGGCACCCGCCAGTGTGATCAACGGCAATGACCCGCCAGGCGGCGCATCGTTCATTTCGGCTGCTATCATGGAAACAGCGCTGGGGCTGGAACTGAACAAGATTCCCTATAAAGGCTATGCGCCAACTGTGACCGCCTTGCTGAGCGGCGAAGTCCAAAGTGCCACCGTACCGGTGCCACAGGTTCTTGAACATCAAGCCAGCGGCGCTGTTCGCATCCTGGGTGTGATGGCCGCCGAACGGCATTTTCTGGCACCTGACATTCCCACCTTTGCCGAGCAGGGCTTCGATGTCGTGGCCGGCGATTTTCGCGCAATTGTAGGCCCGGCCGGAATTCCTGATGACCGTCTGGAAATCCTGTCGAAGGCACTTGTCGCGGTTCTGTCGTCGCCGGAGTTTGTCAAAAAGGCCAACGCCGCAGGCTATATGATCGAGCCGCTGGGTGCCGAGGCCGCAGCGGCGCGGATCGCGACATTTGACACGCAGGTATATCCGGTGCTGGAGGCAGCGGGCCTTGTCACCAATCCCCGCAAATAAGGCACCCGACACGGTGCCCGAACAAAGTCACGAGGTCTTTCGCGATCTCGTGACAGGGTGTCTGTCGGTTGGCGCAGCCAGCCTTCTGGCCATCAGCCATTTCGGCCAGGGCGGGCGTCTGCACGCCGACTATGGCTCAGAGCCGGGCCCTGCCCTCCTGCCAGAACTTCTGCTGGCGGTGCTGGGAACCGCGGGGGTCGTGTTGATCCTGCGCGGCGCGCTGTCGCGCCGCGCAGGATCAACCAAACGGGCGGCCTTGATAGCGCGGTCCGCGGTGATGGCGATAGTGCCGATCAGCAAAGCCAGCCTCGCTGGGCATTTTTCGTTCTTGGCATCACGATCGCCTTTGGTCTTCTTCAGGCGGTGTTTGGCTTTGGCATTGCAGCTGCCGCATTGGGCGCAGTGCTGTGCGCCACACTGGCCATGCGTGAAGGCAGGCCGCTGCTGCGATCTGCCGCCGAGGGTGTCGCCGTTGCTGCCGTGCTCTACGGCATCTTCCGGTATGTGTTGTCGGTCCCGTTGACCTGAATTTTTCAATCCAAGGGCATCCGCAATGCTGGACGTGTTTTTCGCCGTTTTACTGGATCCTCTGGCACTCGGGCTGTGTCTGGCTGGCGTGGTCGCCGGCCTGGTGTTCGGCGCAGTCCCCGGGGTCAGCTCCACGATGGCGCTGGCGGTGATGCTGCCTTTGACCTACGGCATGACACCCGAGCACGCGATGATGCTGATGCTCGGAGTTTTCTTTTCCAGTGTTTATGCAGGGTCGGTGTCGGCGATTTTGCTCAACATCCCCGGCACACCCGGCGCGATGATGACGCTGCTTGACGGTCATCCCATGGCACAACAGGGCCGTGCCGGTCACGCCATGAGCTACGCGCTGATTGCCTCAATCGCAGGCGGGCTATTCGGCTGGGTTTTCCTGACGCTGACAGCCCCGGTGATTGCACAATATGCGCTTAAATTCGGCAGCCCCGAATATGCCGCTGTGGTATTCTTCGGGCTGGCTCTGGTCGCTTATGCGTCGTCAGGCGACACCTTGCGCGGCGTTGTGGCAGGTGTGCTGGGGCTGATGCTGGGGGTCGTCGGGCGCGATGCCGTCACCGACGTGCCGAGATTCACATTCGGCATTCCCAACCTTGAAAGCGGGATCGACATTATCCCGCTGGCCATCGGTCTGTTCGGCATCAGTGAAGCTTTGGCGGCGATTGAAAAAACGCCTCCGAAACTCAAGCCCGTGGCGATGCCATTAGGTGGATTGATGCCGCCCTGGCGCGAACTCATCCGCGAAGCGCCAGCCGCCTTGCGTAGTTCATCAGTCGGCGCCTTCGTCGGTGCCATTCCGGCCGCCGGTTCAGCTGTGGCCGTCGCTGTTGCCTATTCCATCGAAAAGCGCCTGTCGCGCAATCCCGAGAAATTCGGCACGGGGTTGCCGCGCGGCGTCGTCGCCCCGGAGGCGGCCAACAATGCCTGTGTCGGGGGCGCATTGATCCCGATGATGACGCTTGGCATACCCGGCGACAGCATCACCGCGGTGCTGATCGGGGTCCTGTTGCTGCACGGATTGCGTCCGGGGCCAATGCTGTTTGCAAATCAGCCGGAATTCGTCCTGACGATCTATGTCGCCCTGATGTTTGCCATCATCCTGACGGCGGTCGTTGCCGGGACGCTCGGTATCCGGCTTTACAACCGCGTCCTGCAACTGCCCCGGCGCATGCTGTTTACCGGGGTCATTTTATTATGTCTGCTTGGCTCATTTGCCGTGCGCAATTCCTTTTTTGATGTCTGGGTGGCGGTACTGTCAGGCGGATTGGGCTACGCATTGGTCAGGCTCGGCGTGCCGATCCTGCCACTTGCGTTTGGCGTTGTCCTTGGCCCGATCCTCGAAGAGAACCTGCGCCGGACCCTGATGATCCACAAGGACTGGAGCGTGTTTTTCGAGCGACCGATCAGCCTGACATTGATCGTCATCGCTCTGGCTGTTCTGTTCGGTCCGGTCTTAACGTCGCTGGTCCGGCTACTGCGCCGGAGGCTTCGCTGAGGCTTTCAACGAAATTGTTTATCGCCCGCGAAAGATGGAGAAACTGATTCCGGAAATTCTTGCAATCGCATGATCTTCTGGAGCTTTTTAAGTTTGGCGCGCATTTGTTGCGAATGGTGGCAGGCGGTTCGAAGCCGCCTAGGGCGGCATTGAGCTTCAAAGGCGAGCACCGTTTTGCCTGTCGAAAATGTGCAGGCGCTCTTCACGCACGGTAAACGATGCTTGATCTGCCCGCTTCATATCGCGATAGACTTCATGGTCAACGACGGCTTTGAACGCTGAGCCATTTTCCGCTCTCAAATGAATGATAGCGCGGACGCCCAGCAGTTCAGATAGTTGAACCTGTCCTGTGATCGCGTTCTCGCCCGGCGCGGCGGGCATTAAATCGTCCGGTCTGACGCCAATTTCGACCTGCTGCCCCGAGCGGATTTGCGGGAAGCCTTTGAAAGTCCCGATCCCGGTTTCTATTTCTCCATTTGCCACGCCGACCCCATCGAAAAAATTCATCGCCGGGCTACCGATAAACCCTGCCACCATGCGACTGGCCGGGCGGAAGAACACTTCTTCGGGCGTACCCTGTTGTTCGATCAGTCCCTGGTTCATGATCACGATCTTGTCGGCCATGGTCATGGCCTCTTCCTGATCATGGGTGACATAGATGGTCGTCGCTTTGAGACGTTTATGAAGACCCAGAATCTCAGCCCGGGTTTCGACCCGCAGTTTCGCATCGAGGTTTGACAGTGGCTCATCAAAGAGAAACAGCTTGGGCTGGCGGACAATCGCGCGTCCGATGGCGACACGCTGCTGCTGGCCTCCCGAAAGTGCACCTGGTTTGCGGCCAAGCAACGCGGTGATGTCCAGCAATTCAGCGGCATTGTGAACGGCGGTGCGAATGTCGGCAGCGGGCATGTTCTTAGCCTTCAGGCCAAAACTCATATTCTGTTCGACGGTCATTGTCGGATAAAGCGCATAGTTCTGAAAGACCATCGCAATATCGCGCTCACGGGGCTCCAGCGCGGTAACGTCCCGCCCGTCAATGAAGATTTGCCCACTGCTGATCGGCTCCAGCCCTGCCAACAGGCGCAACGTCGTGGATTTTCCGCAACCGGAAGGCCCGACCAAAACGGTAAACTGATGATGCTCGATATCGAGGTCGATACCCTTGAGAATCTCGAAATCGCCAAATTGCTTTTTCACGAAAATCAGTGAAACGTAGCTCATGTAAAACCCTAATATTTGACCGCGCCACCGCCAATGCCGCGGACCAGATGCTTTTGAATGAAGAATGACAGGATAAGGACTGGAATGACTGCGATCAGGATGGCAACTGCCATCTTGCCCATATCCACACCCCGGAATGTCCAATAGCCCGCAATCGCAACAGGCAGTGTGCGGCTTTCGCCACCGGTCAAAAGCAGCGCGTAGAACAAATCGTTCCAGGACAGGACAAACCCGAATACGCCGGCAGCGCCGATTCCCGGCCGCACTGCGGGCAGGATGACTTTGCGGAAGGCCTGAAAGCGCGTGTAGCCATCAACCATTGCCTGATTTTCAAGATCCCTGGGCACCTCATCAAAAAAGCCGATCAGGAACCACGTGACCACAGGCACGACGAATGACAGGTGGGCGGCGATGACTCCGGCCAGAGAGTCAATCATCTGCAAGTGATACAAGACCAGGAAAAACGGTAGTATGAGGATTGCTGGCGGCATCATCTCCGCTGCAAGTATGGCGTATCGCGCGCCTTGGTAGCCGCGAAAGCGGGAAAACGCATAAGCAGCCGGACAGCCGACCAACAGTGAAATGGCGACGGTTGCAAATGCCACGACAAACGAATTCAAAATGTTGCCCGGTACGTCCGACTGCAGCAGAACATTGTTCCAATTGTCACCTGTAGGGGGGAAAAGCCAGACATCCGGTTTGCCACCTAACGAGGCGGGCTTGATGGATTCCAGAAAAACCCAGACAAATGGGAACAGCACCACCACAAGCGCCAGAGCAATCGCCATGAATGCAGCAATCCGGGCCGGGCGCGTTGAAAAACTAAACATCGTTTTGCGCTTTGCTGCTGCCCCTGGTTGCTCTTACAAGTGCGATGACGAGCACGAGAATAACGCCAATAAGCATGAAGGCTGCGGCCGCCGCCTCCCCCATACGGAAAAATCGAAAGCCTGCCTGGTAGATGTAATACATGATGGTCTCTGTGGCATCGCCGGGACCGCCACGGGTAATCGCGAACACATATTCAAATACTTTGAAGGCGTCGAGCGCCCGGATTATGATCGCAACGGTGATCACGGGGCGCAGCATCGGCAAGGTGATCGCACGAAAGGTCAGCCAAGCGCTTGCGCCATCGATCCGAGCTGCCTCGAAGGGTGATTTTGGCAGCGATTCCAGGCCGGCCAGAAACATCAACACCATGAAAGGCGTCCACTGCCACACATCAATCAGAATGATTGAAAAAAGTGCCAGTTGCGGGCCAAACCAATCGATACTTATCCCGATTACGCCAAGATAGTGGGAGATCACGCCAAGTTCCGAGTTCAACAGGAAGCGAAACATCAGGCCAACGGCAATTGGCGTTATGAACATAGGCGCCAATAAAGTTGAGCGGATAAAATTCTGATAACGAACCAGCCGTTGCAGCAGAATTGCCAGGCCAAGGCCCAGGACCAGTTCCAGAGTGACCGCCCCTATCACAAATGTGATGGTGTTGCCCATTGCATTCAGGAAACCGGGATCTGTCGCAATGAAGGTGTAATTATCGAAGCCGACCCAGCGCACATCGTTGAGGCGTGTGAGGCGGTAATCATGCAGCGAAATCCAGGCCGAAAAGGCCACCGGATATAGCATCACAGCCGACAGAACGAGGGCCAGCGGCAGGACTAAACGGTGTTTCAACTGCATCAAGGCCTCTCAGAAACGGCTGAAACTTCGGCGGTGCCCGGAATTCCAGGCACCGCCGATTGTTTTGGTTTTAGCGATTGGCCCGCTTCACGGCCGCGGCGGCATCGTCAAGTGCCTCTTGCGGTGTCTTCTGTTCCGAGACGGCCGCGCTGAGTTCTGTGCCGATGATTTCGATCAGTTCCTCAGCATTGGTGCCTGATGTCAATGGCGCTGCATCTTCAAGTATGCCCGTGAGAGCTTTGTAGTAAGCTTCACCATAGCCCTCTTTCCAGACCGTTTCATCTTCGAGCACGCTGGTGCGAACAGGTGCACCGCCCATGATGGCACGCCGCTTGGCGACTTCGGGACCGGATATCCAGGACACAAAGTCCCAGGCCGCATCCTTGTCTTCAGAATTTGCGGGTATACCCCACGACCAGGTGCCCAGGACAGCTTTACCACCTGGAACCTCGTGCAGCGTGAAGTTGCCTGCAAGATCGCCCGACATGCCGCCTGGTGCGTTCAGAGTGGGAAGCATCCAATTATAGGACAGCATGGTTGCTGCTTTTCCCGACGACATAGCGCGCAGGGCCTCGTCGAAACCCCAGTTGAGCGAATTTTTCGGGGCGGCGGTTTTGTATGTTTCTATGTATTGGTTGAGTGCCTTGACGGCCGCTTCATTGTTGATGATGACGTTCCCGTCGGCATCGAACACCTCACCGCCATTTGCGTAAAGCCAGTTTTTCCACTCTTCCATGATCTTGTAGCCCTTTTGAGGCTGCATGGCGGCACCAAAAAAGTCGTCAGTCGTCAGCGACTTTACGGTTTTCATGTAGTCTTCGATTGTCGTGGGGATTTCCAGGCCTTCCTTGTCGAAGATGTCCTGACGGACAATCAGGCCCAGCGCATAATTGTAGTACGGTACGCCATAGGTCTTGCCATCCACAACGCCAATCGAGCTGATAGCACCGACGAAATCATCGAAATCATAGCCATCGCTGGACGCAATAAAATCATCCAATGGTGCCAGATAACCAGCTTTGGCAAACTCTTCCATCCACGGGTTATCGATGATGATCACATCATAAGTCGCTTTTGGAGCCAGCGACGAAGTCAGGATTTTATCACGCATGGCGTCGAAGGGCATGGCGTCAAAATTGACCGTCACATCCGGATTGGCGGCGGTGTATTCTTCCGTCAGTTTTTTGATGATTTCGTAGTCAGGCACTTCCTCGATGATGATGTTCAATTCTGCAGCGCTGACCCATGCCGTACTCAAGAACGTCGCAGACAGAAAGGTGGCAATTGTTGGTAGAGAGTTGAATTTTTTCATTTCGATGTACTCCTGCTTCAGTTGGTCTTCTTATGGTTCAAGTCATGTAAACGCCGCCTGTCACATTGACGGCCTGGCCGGTCATGAACCGGGCACCCTCCGAGGCGAGGAACACCACGACGTCGGCAACATCTTCCGGCTCTTCAAGCCGCCCGAGCGGCGTTTGGTCGATGTAGGATTGCAGCACCTTCTCAGGCGTCGTCCCAAGCAACTCGGCTTCCCAGGCAATTTCACGGTCCTGCATCGGCGTTCTGACAAAACCGGGACACACCGCGTTGACGCGGATACCATCCCTGGCATGCTCGCGAGCCAGCGCCTGAGTCCAGCCGACAACAGCAAATTTGCTGGCGGAGTAATGCGCGAGCAACGGCGCGCCGACTTTCGCAGCGAGCGATGCAGTGTTCACAATCACGCCCTGTCGCTTGCGGTCGAGAAAATGTCGAACGGCGCACTGATTGGTGAAGAAAACGCCCTTCGCGTTCACATCCAGATTGAAATCCCAATCTTCCTCGGACAAATCCAGCGCACGCTTCATATTTGATACACCGGCATTGGCGTGGACAATGTCAACAGGGCCAAATGCCGACTCAGCCTCTTTGAAAGCTGTTTCGATGTCGGCCTTGCTCCGCACATCGACCCGACAGTAGCGGGCCCGGTCACCGATTGATGCGGCAGCCTTTTTCGCCAGGTCTTCATCCAGATCCGCAAGCATGACAGCGTGGCCCAGCTTGTGGAACGCACGCGCCGACGCCAAACCTATGCCGCCTGCCGCCCCGGTGATCAAAACTGTCTTCATCAACACGCCCAAATTATAACAATTTCCAACAATAAAACACGAAAAAAATACCGTGACAACGGAAAAATGTTCTTTTATGTTTGAATTGTTTCCGATATACACACATCTAAACAAATTGAGCGTGAGCACCGGCTAAATTGAGAGGCGAGCAATATGAGGGCAGCGGCGAAATTGCATGCAACGCAGCGGCATTCACTCATTCTCCAGGCGCTGGATGAAACCGGCTTTGTGACAGTTCCGGAAATGGCGACCGCATGCAATGTGTCAGAGATGACGATGCGGCGCGATCTCGACTTTCTGTCAGAAAACCGGAGACTTGAGAGAACGCATGGTGGCGCTGCCAGACTGGATTCCAAAGGCGCCGTCATGGTTGATCTGGTGGAGCCGAATATCGATGCTCGATCTGTCGTCAATAGTGAGGGCAAGTCCGCTATAGCGCGCAGCGCAGCCGACCTCATACAACCCCACCAGACAATCGCGCTTGATATCGGAACCACCACCCTCAGCCTTGCCAGTATCTTGCTGGATCGCGACATCAATATCTACACCAGCAGCCTCAAGATTGCCGGCCTGCTTGCAGGCAAACAGCCGAGTGTTTTTGTTCCGGGCGGCCGGATATTCGGTTCTGAACCATCGGTTGTCGGACCCCAGGCCGTCAGGTGTCTGAATGATCTGTGTTTTGATCTTGTCTTCATCGGCGCGTCTGGCGTGACGGATGCCGGCTTCTATGATTATTCGCTCGAAGACACCCACATCAAGCGGGCCCTGATCGAGGGCGCACAAAAGGTCGTTGCGCTTATCGACAGCACCAAATTCGACCGCATGTCAGTCGCAAAAGTATGCGCGCTGAAAGAGGTTGACCTGCTGGTGACGGATGAAGAGCCGCCGCAACCACTATTAGAAACACTCAAGGCCGCTGGCGTCACCGTCCAACTCGCCAAATAGCTTACAACTGTAAAAGGAATACCTCATGATATTCGACTTTTTTGACAAGAAGAAAAAGGCCGTCATTGCCATGGCTCACATCGGAGCGATGCCAGGGTCACCGCTTTACGACGCCGATGGCGGCATGGAAAAGCTTGTCTCAGATGTCCTCTCAGATATCGAAAAATTACAGGATGGTGGTGTCGACGCGATCATGTTCGGCAATGAAAATGATCGGCCATACCTTCTGAAAGCGAGCACGGAAAGCGTTGCGGCCATGACCAATATCGTCGCTGCCGTAAAGCCCGTCCTGAAAGTCCCGTTCGGGGTCAATTATCTGTGGGATCCGACCGCAAGCGTTGCCATTGCCGCCGCTGTCGGCGCGTCTTTTGTCCGCGAGATTTTCACAGGCGTGTTTGCATCCGATATGGGTGTATGGGCGCCGGATTGCGCCACCCCTCTGCGCATGCGTCGCAATCTTGGCTGTGACAATTTGAAGCTGCTCTTCAACATCAATGCGGAGTTTGCGCATTCGCTGGATTTGCGGCCTATTGGCCTGCGGGCCAAGTCCGCAGTATTCTCGTCACTGGCTGATGCAATTCTGGTCTCCGGTCCGATAACGGGCCAACCGGCCGACGGGTCTCAACTGCGTGAAGCTGTTGAGGCAATTGAAGGAGCCGTTCCTGTATTCGCCAATACCGGTGTCAATATCGACAATGTAGACGACGTGATGTCGGTGGCGTCAGGCTGCATCATCGGTACGCATTTCAAGGTGGATGGCAATACGTGGAACCCGGTTGACGCGAGCCGGGTCAAACGTTTCATGGATAAGGTGGACGGATTGCGTTGAGTCCAGCATGAGCGATAGCATCGACTGCGTCCTGGGTCTGGATATTGGCACAACTTCGACGATCGGCATTCTGATCGGACTTCCCGATCGTGTGCTTGCTAAAACATCCCGCCCGGTCACTCTTTCTTCACCGAAAGTGGGCTGGGCAGAGGAGAATCCGCAAGACTGGTGGAGCAATGTCACCGAAATCATACCGGAACTCCTTGAGCAGTCGGGCGTCCCACCGCAGGCGATCAAGGCAATTGGTGTTACGGGAATGCTTCCTGCTCTCGTTATCCTGGATCAGAACGACACGATCATTCGGCCTGCCATTCAACAAAGTGATGGCCGCTGCGGCGCACAGGTCACTGAGATTGCCGGTGAAATCGACGAGGCAGAGTTCACGCAGACCGCTGGTAATGGAATAAACCAGCAGCTCATTGCTGCGAAGCTGCGCTGGCTTGAACAGAATGAACCTGACAATTTCAAACGCATCGCCACTGTGTTCGGCTCGTATGATTTTATCAATTGGAAGCTGACCGGTCAAAAGGCCATTGAACAAAACTGGGCGCTGGAGGCAGGCTTTGTCGATCTGGCAAATCATGAGCTTTCAGACGATCTCATAGCACTGGCGCACTGCCCGCGCGCCTGTATTCCCGATAAAATTCGATCGGAGAAAATTCTTGGACACGTCACGCACTCGGCAATGCAGGCGACAGGTCTGAGCGTTGGCACGCCCGTTGTCGGCGGCGCTGCTGATCACATCGCTTCGGGGCTGGCAGCAGGCGTCACGCAGCCGGGGGATATGCTGCTGAAGTTTGGCGGGTCGATAGATGTTCTGATAGCGACCCAGACAGTATCGCCGGACCCAAGAATGTTCCTCGACTATCACCTGATCCCCGATATGTTCATGCCAAACGGCTGCATGGCGTCAGGCGGGTCATCGCTCAACTGGTTTGCAGACAAATTTGCCGGCGGTGAGTTGCCGGCCGCACAAAAAGCCGGTCTCACCTTGCACCAGCATCTGGACATCATATCTGCAACCACGCCTGCGGGTGCTGACGGCGTTCAGATCATTCCCTATTTTCTCGGTGAGAAAACGCCGATCCACGATACCGATGCCCGTGGCATCATTCATGGGCTCAGCCTCAGTCACGATTTGCGCCATGTCTGGCGTGCGATGCTGGAAGGATATGCTTATGCGCTTCGCCATCACGTCGAAGTCTTTGCCGAAATGGGACATCCGGCGCGACGAGTTCTTGCATCTGACGGGGGAGCGAATTCGCAGTTCTGGATGCAGATCTGTGCCGATGTTCTGCAAAAACCTGTCCAATTGCTGATAGGGCATCCCGGTTCCTGTCTGGCAGCAGCCTGGGTAGCAGCTATGGGGGTTGGCCTCAGTGAAGACTGGGCAGGGATCGACCGCTACGTCACATACGGGGAACTGCTACAACCCAGGCCCGAGACTGCCGGATTGTACGACAAGGGGTATCAATTGTTTCGTGAAACCTATACCGCCCATCGCGCCGCAAGGAAGGCAGTGGATGAGTATTAAGGCGGTTTTTTGGGATATCGATGGTACCCTGGTCGATAGTGAACCTTTGCATTTGCAAGCCTTGCTGGCGGTTTGCAAGCGGTTCAATGTCGATATTTCAGACTTGCCCGATGAGACCTTCATAGGTGTCGATATCATTGGTGTGTGGCAAGCGCTCAAGCACCGATTCGCGGAAAATCTAACCGTGAGCGCATGGAATGCATTTATAGACGATTATTACGCGCAACACTGTGAAATGCTGCATATCATGCCGGGTGCGCTTGACACCATCCATAGCCTGCATGGGCTTGGTTACCGCCAAGCGGCCGTTTCCAACTCGGGACGCAGGGTGGTTGATACCAACCTTGATTTCCTTGGCATCAACGGAGTTTTCGAATTCAGCATCAGTCTTGATGATGTCAGCGAAGCCAAACCTTCACCTGCGCCCTATTTACAGGCTTTGAGTCAAATGGGCATCGCGCCATCTGAAGGCCTGGCCGTCGAGGACAGCTCTTCCGGCGCCAGAAGTGCACAGGCGGCCGGACTGACGCTGGTTGCGTATAAAAATCCCGGATTACCGGCAGATGTGTGGATCGACGAACTCACCGAATTGAAGAGCATCTGTCGCAACATCGGTTGAATTAGCGCGCAAAAACCGCAATTGACACAAGCAGTTCCTGCGACAACCAGCAATCCGGTTTCACCCGGCTTTCGTTTGCTCCCGGCTCTTCGGTTTCCCTGTCAGCATGGGATCGCTCACTTCATCGGCGTCAATCCGCAGGCCTGGCCAACTGACGACCCCGGCTGTATTGCCGGTCACAGGACTACCCGGCTGGCTGCGACAGATCGGTGTGGCCGGACGCTTTCAATTCAGTTTGTATTTGGGTACGATGACAGCAGCCACATTCGACAACAGGCGAAATGACCATGGCGGATAAATCCAGCTCGACGGGCAGGATGATCCGTTGCGGCCATCTGCGATATGACAAGACAAGGAGCCAAGAATTTGACCGACAAAAAAGTACCTCCCACAACCACGGATGCCGGAATTCCAGTTGCCAGTGATGAACATTCGCTAACCGTCGGGCGGGATGGCCCGATTGTGCTGCATGATCATTATTTGATTGAGCAAATGGCGAATTTCAACCGGGAGCGCATCCCCGAACGCCAGCCCCACGCCAAAGGCAGCGGTGCATTCGGCCATTTCGAAGTCACCAAGGATGTCAGCAAATACACTAGAGCAGCGGTATTTCAACCTGGCACAAAAACCGACACCCTGATTCGGTTTTCCACTGTCGCTGGCGAGCGCGGCAGCCCGGACACCTGGCGGGACCCACGCGGCTTCTCGCTGAAGTTTTATACGACCGAAGGAAATTACGACATGGTCGGCAACAATACGCCGGTCTTTTTCCTTCGCGACCCGATGAAGTTCCAGCATTTCATCCGTTCACAGAAACGGCGTGCAGACAATGGCCTGCGCGATCATGATATGCAGTGGGATTTCTGGTCATTGTCACCGGAGTCGGCCCACCAGGTTACCTGGCTGATGGGAGATCGCGGCATTCCTAAAACCTGGCGGCATATGGACGGCTTTTCCAGCCACACCTATATGTGGATCAACGCGCAAGGTGAGAAGTTCTGGGTCAAATATCATTTCCAGACTGACCAGGGAAATGAATTTCTGACGCAAGCCGAAGCCGATAAAATGGCCGGGGAAGACGGAGACTACCATCGTCGCGACCTGTTCAATTCGATCAAGGACGGCAATTTTCCAAGCTGGACCCTATCGATGCAGATTATGCCGTTTGAAGAAGCCAGAACATATCGCCTGAACCCGTTTGATTTGACCAAGGTCTGGCCGCACGGGGACTATCCACTGATTGAGGTCGGCAAACTTACGTTGAACCGAAATGCAACGGACTTTCACACCGAAATCGAACAGGCTGCGTTTGAACCCAATAATCTGGTGCCCGGCATTGGTTTGAGCCCGGACAAGATGCTGCTGGGGCGCGGGTTCGCCTATTCAGATGCCCATCGGGCGCGGCTGGGTGTGAATTACAAGCAGATTCCAGTCAACAAGCCACGATCGCCTGTTCACAGTTACAGCAAGGATGGCGCGATGCGAACCGAGAATGTGTCCGATCCGGTTTATGCGCCAAATTCCAAAGGCGGGCCTGCTGCGGACCCATCTCTCACCGACGATGCCGGCCTGTGGTACGCCGATGGCGACATGGTGCGTCAAGCCTATACATTGCGCGAAGACGACGATGACTGGAGTCAGGCCGGGATACTTGTCCGTGAGGTAATGGACGATGCCGCACGCGAGCGCCTGGTCAACAACATCGCGGGCCATCTCAAAGCCGGCGTTTCCACACCCGTTCTGGAGCGGGCACTGGAATATTGGCGCAATGTCGATGCGGATCTGGGCGCGCGCATTGCAACAGCGTTGAATAAGTAACTTGTGGAGCGGTTATTTTGATCGCTCTTTCGAAAGCGACTGTGACGCTGCCCTGGCAGCGTCACAGTCGTGACCTGAGACCCAACTTACTTACGGTTGTTCGGAGAATTCACTGGGCGTAATATTGCCCAATGATGAGTGCGGCCTTTCCACGTCGTAGTCCCCCTTCCATACGGTGATCTGTTCTCGCGCTTTAGGAAGCGATGAGAAGAGTGTTTCATTAGCCATTGGTCTCTGAAGCTGCCGTTGAAGCTTTCCACAAAGGCCCTTGGCCGATACATAGGGGGATCTACAATCCAGTCCGGTGCCATTCAGCATTGGGCTATAAATCGCCGATAAAATTCAAAACCGCAGTGGCACGGGTAGAGTGAAAACCTCTCTGCGTTATCGGAGCAAGTCCACTTCTGAGTGGGGCATTCATGCCGCGGCACGGGTCACGGCTGAGATTTCATCCACAAGGATATCAGCAATCAACGCGCAATCTTTGAGTGAAAAGGCCAGAGGCAAGCGCATATCGAACAGGCTTGCCAACACATTGTCGGTAACGGGTAAGGACTGGCGCTGCAAATAGCGCCAGCTGTCATGCGACGATGTAAACCCAATTGGCGTTGCACCCCCGAACCATTTGACCTCGACACCCCGCTGCGCAAGGCCTGCAAGCAACGCGTTGGCGGTATCCGGATGGATGTCTGGAATTCTGAACTGAATTGAACTGCCAACGAATTTTCCATCATCCGGGCGCTTGGGCAATGCCACCGCACTGCATTCCTTCAAATGTTTTGCAATGATGTCATAACGCTCGTTCCATGACTCGATAGAGTGGTCCAGTTCTCTGAGTTGGGGGCGCAGGATTGCGGCACGCAGGTTATCCATCCGCGCGGACATGTTGGGCATATTCAGACGCGGGCCTTCAAAATATTCGGAATCGGGCCCGGCACCGTGCCGGCCATAAAGCATGTAGGACCCCGACAGAATGGTCGCCCGTGCCATGAAATCCGGATCGTTTGAGGTAAGCAGCCCGCCTTCGCCAGAATTCATGTGCTTGTATGTCTGGGTGGAAAAACATCCGGCATGGCCAAAATTACCGCTTTTCGTCCCTGCCCAACTAGCCCCCATGGTGTGTGCGCAATCCTCAATCACCGTCAAATTGAGACGCTTGGCGATATCGGACAGACGCTTCATGTCTACCAGGTGACCCCGCATATGCGAAAGCAGCAGGTATCTGGCGGAGACATTTCGGGCCTTCTGTTCCAGATCGGCAAGATCAATCACCAGATCAGCCGTGACTTCCACCAGGACCGTCGCGCCGCCCACCGCCGCTATTGCACCTGGAACCGGAGCGAGCGTGAACCCGTTGGTCAGGACAGGATCGCCGGATTTAACGCCTGCCGCGCGCAGCGCAATCTGCATCGCCTGACCGCCCGACGCGCAGGCAAGGCAGTATCTTGCACCCTGCCAATGTGCAAATTCCTGTTCCAGCAACGCCGTCTCGCCGGGTTCAGCAGCGACCGTGTTGTAACGATGCAGGCGACCGTGCCTGAGCACCTCCAGCGCGGCTGCGATCGCAGCGTCCGGGATTTTTGCTTGCTGGGTAAAGCTTCCGCTGAAGACAGGTTTCATCATCATCTTACTCCGCCGCTGGGGCGGCAACCCGCCCGTTCTGGAAGTCGAACACTATGCTCATTAGAAATGCGATTTTGCATTGCAAGTTTGAAATCCGCCTCTCAACTTGCAAATCCGGGTATCCACACACTTCGCGGAATTGCCGGAGGCTGTTTCAGGTGAATCCTATTCTGGATATGTCAGGTTGATCTGCTGGCGGACTTTATCAATGGTCTCGATGATTGTAACAGTCTCATCGAGGCTCATGCGCGGACTCTCGGTGAGGCCGGCGGCAATGCAGCGCTCCACTTCCTGGGCTTCATATTGCTTGCCCCAGAAGGGATAGGGCTCGGAGAAATCTTCAATCAGTTCGTCCTTGCCGTTGAACAGCTTGAACCTGGAAGACCTGTAGAACACGGAGCCCATCTCGATGCGGGCCTTCTCGCCAATGATCGCCGCCCGGTTGGGTCCACGCGCGTCCATGGCCGTCTGCAAGCTGGCAATAGCGCCATTGGCATATCGGAAAATCATGGAAGTCGACAAATCAACGCCAGTGGAAGTCATTGTAGCCACTGCGTTGATGTGCTCGGGCGCGCCCAGGTAATCGGAGGCAAAAGACACATTGTAAATGCCCAGATCGAGCAGAGCCCCGCCGCCCAGGATCGGGTTCCACAGACGCCCCACAGGGTCAGAGTCCAGCCGCTGACAATGGTCTGCGGTCAGCGCCCGAATTTCGCCCAGCGCTCCTTCCTCAATCAGCTGGTGGCTGCGCACAGTATGCGGCATAAAGCGGGTCCGCATCGCCTCCATGGCGAACAAGCCCGTCTCACGTGCCACGTCGCGAACCCGGCGCGCCTGTTCTCCGGTCAACGTGAACGGCTTCTCAACGAGAACATGCTTGCCGTGGCGTAATGCCAGTTCAGCATGGGCTGCATGCTCGGAATGGGGCGAAGCGATGTAAACCGCCTCTATATCCGGGTCATTGACCAGAGCCTCGTAGCTCCCATAGGCCCTTGCCGCGCCATATTTGGCGGCAAATTGGTCCGCCCTCTCCTGACTGCGTGAACCAACAGCCAGAAATGTCCGACCAGCCGAACCAAGGTCCTGGGCAAACAATGCTGCAATTCCCCCTGGTGCCAGAATACCCCACCTCAACGAACCCATAGATTTTTCCTTCCAATATCAGTGCCGACAATGCGTCTGGCGTGATTTTTCATACGCATCCATGTACGTCCCGGCGTGATCTTGCGACTCCAGGGAAAATCGGCACGGATCGTCGTTAACGACACGCTCCACCAACGCAAGATGCATTTTCAGACGTCGGCCCATCGTCCCATATTGAACAACCGGTGGGTTCACGCAGACAACGCGATCAGTGCGAGCGCAATACGCGCCCGTTGTCGTGCTTGGTTCGTGCACCCTCGAACATCGAGAACACACCATTGACCAGCACATGAGCGATCCCGGTCGCAAAACGCCGTGGCTCTTCCACGTCACAGTGACTGGCTATCTGGTCAGCATCAAAAACGGTAATGTCGGCCCAGGCCCCGGACTTGATCACACCCCGATCCGCCACTCCCAGGCGCTCTGCCGGCAGCGATGTCAGACGCCGTACGCCTTCGGACAGCGACAACACCTTGTGATCGCGGACATAGTGTTGCAGGAACCGTGCCGCCCAGCCATAGCCGCTGAGCGAGCCGACGTGGTGTTTGAGACATCCCTCGGGAGCCAGCGCCAACGTGTCCGAGATGATCGCGCAATCGGGCTGCGAAATCGCCAGGCGAATATCATCCTCAGAGAAGGATTGCGAAGTCCACATCAGGTGGTTCATATGCTCCCCCTCTTCAATAAGCAGATCGAGCGCAGCATCGTAGGGGTCGACATTGCGGCGGGCACCAATCTCGTCAAAGGTCAAGCCGACGAGTTCGGGATTGATGGTCGATTGCATGAGCACGATCTTGTGCCACTGCCCATCATTCACAAGCCTCCACATCGGTCGCCGATTGCCCTTGATTCGCAGCCTTGTCGCTGAATCCTTCAGTCGCGCCTGCACAGTTGCAACGCCGCCTTCCTGCGCCCACTGCGGTAGAATGGCTGATACCCGGGTGTGCGACCAATCGTGCGGGATCACATCATAGGCCACATCGACACCATGGCCCTTGGCCTCGTTGACCATATCGATGGCATGCTGCATCGCGTAAGCGGGAGCGCCATACTTGGGCTGGATATGCGAAATCTGCAGTCGTGCGCCAGCCGCCCGGGCGGTGGAAATCGCTTCTCCAAAACCGATGTCATAGAACAAGTCGCGATTGCGCACATGGGTGGCATAGAGCACGCCCCGCTTTGCTGCGATGCCGATCATTTCTGCAAGCTGGTCGGGCGAGGCCAGACTTCCGGGCCAGTATTCCAGTCCGGTGGAAAAGCCATAGGCACCACCGTCGATGCTCTCACTCAGCAACCCCTTCATCTTGTCCAGCTCTGCGTCGTCCGCAGCGCGCAACGCATCACCCAGGACGGCTCGATGAATGGTCCCGTGTCCGACGAATGCGGCCACGTTCACGCCCAACGAGATTTTGTCGAGATGATCCAGGTACTCGCCAAAGCTCTGCCAGTCGACGTCGACCATACCATCGGCATACCCTGGCGCCATGATTTCGACATCGCGGACGCTGTGCACGGGAGCGCATGAATAGCCGCATTGGCCGATCACTTCGGTGGTAACGCCCTGGTGTACTTGGCTTTGCGCCCGTCCGTCTGCAGCAAGGGTGAAATCTGAGTGGGTGTGCAGGTCGATGAAACCCGGTGCCACAGCCAGCCCGTCCAGTTCGACGTGCCGCTCGGCCTGGGAACCCGCAAGCTTGCCGATATCTGCAATTCGTCCGTCCTTGATGCCAATGTCACCGCGCAACGGGTCGCGTCCGGACCCGTCATAGATAACGCCATTTGTCAGAAGTGTATCAAGCATCGTTGTTGCTCCTTGGATTGGGGCTAGCGGGCTGGCCCATAGAATAGATTTGGAAGCCAGAGCGACATTTCCGGAAAAAAGATAATCAACAGAAGACCCAGGCAGTACGCTGCGATGAAAGGCAGCACAGCGACCGAAACCTGTTCAATACTGACGCCCGAGATTCGGGCCGCGACGTTGAGGTTTCCGCCCAATGGCGGCGTCAGAAAGCCAATCTCGCAGGTGATGACGGTGAACACACCAAACACAACCGGATCGACGCCCAGTCCAACCACCAGCGGCAGAAACACCGAGGTGAACAGAATAATCTGTGCCAGCGACTCCATGAAGGTACCGATAATAATGTAGAATATGCCGATCAGTATCAGCACGATATATACGTTGACGGTCATGCTGGTGATCAAGGCTTCAACTGCAGCCGGCACATCATAGAAGGCCGAGAGCTGCCCGAAGGCCAAGGTGGGAGCCAGCAGGATCAAAAGTCCGGTCATTAACGCCGTGAAGCGAAGACTTTCGAACAGCTTGCGCGCAGTCAGTTCGCGGTGCACGACGGCACCAACGAACAGGGCATAGAACACGGCAACTGCAGCCGCCTCGGTTGGGGTGAATGCCCCGCCATAAATCCCGCCGAGTATCAGCACCGGGGCGCCAATTGCCCATTTCCCATCCCACATTGCACGCAGTGCGGGGGCCCAGGAGAAAGGGTCGCCGGATCCACCGTAACCCTTGCGCCGCGCAATGATATAGGTGGTGATCATAAGGAAGGCAGTGACTACGAAGCCGGGAATGAAGCCCGCCAGGAACAGGCGCGGAATCGAAGTTTCCGAGACAAGACCGTAAATGATCATCAGGTTGGAGGGTGGGATCAGACTGCCGAGCGCACCGGCTGCGGCGGCAATGGCGGCGGCAAACGGCGTATGATAGCCCTCGCGCTGCATTGCCGGAACAGTCATGGAACCGATGGCCGCAGTGGTGGCGGGACCCGACCCGGAAAGCGCTGCGAACAGCATACATGCGAACACTGTTACCAGGCCCAGACTGCCGCGATAGGCACCGACGAGGTTGGTTGCCACGGCTATCAACCGTGTTCCCAGGCCACCGACTTCCATCAAGCGCCCGGCGAGGACGAACAGTGGAATGGTCAGCAGAGGAAACGGTGTAAGCCCCGTGTAGCCGATCTGCGCCATCAAGGTAGACGGGATTTCTATCAAAAACAGCGCCAGGAAGGTCGTCAATCCGACCGCCGCAAAAAGCGGCGCGCCGATCAAGGTGAGACCGGTAAACACCAGGGCCAGAATGACAAGTTCATTCATGCGAAGATTCCACTTCGTGTTCTGCGCGCATGCCTGGAATCCCCTTGCCGTCCAGGCGCAGCCAGATCACGTAAACCTGAACCAGACGGAGCAAGATCAGCAGATGCCCGATCACCAGGATCGATTGCGGATAGAATTCGTCGATACCCAGGCTTGGGGTGTGCGCAGGATAGCGCGCCAGCACACCGAGATACTCGACCGACACGATCAGCATCAAAATGCAATAGACTGCGGCAAACAGATCAGCGAGAAACACAAACCACTTGGCGATGGTTCGTGGAAAGAGCAGTATTCCTGCCATGATCCGGATGTGAAACCGTTCCCGCACACAGAGAGACGCACCCATATACACGGCCCATACCATGGCAATGGACGCGACTTCCTCACTCCATGGCAGCGCGGAATGAAAGACGTAGCGCATGACAACCTGCAGAAAAACGCAGATCGCCATTATGCTGAGCGCCAAGGCACAGATAACTTCTTCAGTATGACGTTCGATAAGCCGTGGAATAGCAGACATCTGCGGGACTCCTGTCGCATGGGCAAGCGGCAGATGGCGCGCGGAGCTTAAGTGGCTCCGTGCGATCAGAAAAAGATGCCTGCGTTATTTTGCGGCGTCCCGGATCTCTTTGAGC
Organism: Pararhizobium sp. IMCC3301; assembly: GCF_030758315.1. Classification (NCBI taxonomy): domain Bacteria; kingdom Pseudomonadati; phylum Pseudomonadota; class Alphaproteobacteria; order Hyphomicrobiales; family Rhizobiaceae; genus Pararhizobium; species Pararhizobium sp. IMCC3301. Next base: position 3,938,136 of record NZ_CP132336.1, on the reverse strand, counting down.
AGAGCGGCAAAAGCCTCGCCGCGCTCAGCTGCGACTTCTTGCTGAACAGTTTCTGCCGCTGCAATGAATGCGGTGCGATCGGGGCGCGTTACTTCCATGCCGCCTTCCGTGGCGAGCCAGGTACGAACTTCTTCGATGCGGCCTATCATGTACTGCATGTGAAACTCTCCAGCTTCGTCCGCCGCACGTTGAACCGCCTCCACCTGATCTTCAGAGAGCTTTTTCATGAACGCGTCAGAAACAAACATCGGAGTGAAGCCGGCAAAATGATCAAGTACGGTCAGATACTTGGCGTATTCATAGAACTTCATTTCCTGGATGATGTTCGTCCCGTTGTCGCCTCCGTCGATGGTCCCGGTCTGCAATGCCGTAGGGGTTTCGGACCAGGCCAGAGGCACAGGCTCAGCACCGAATGCAGTAAAGGTTGCAAGCATCACCTTGTTTTTTGGAACGCGAATCTTCAGACCATCCATGTCCTCGATGGTGTTGATCGGCCGCACCGAGTTGAAAAAGTCACGATAGCTGGGTCCGCCAAATGTCAGCAGATGAACACCGGTCTGCTCCTGCAGTTGCCGCTTCAGGGACGCTCCCGCAGGACCATTTGCGACCGCGCGCAAGTGATCGGTGTTTTCGAACGTGTAAGGCAAAACCATTACGTCCATCAAAGGCCAGCTGGGCGAGACGTTGCCCGGAGAGATGAAGTAGGCGTCGACAGTGCCAAGTTGTAACGCTTTGAACGCATTATCCTCGCCCCCGATTTGGCCCGAGTGGCGCAACTTGACCTCAATACTACCTTCGGAATAATCGTCGACCAGCTTCTTAAACTCTTCAGCAAGCACGCCATAGTCTGAGTCCAGCGGGGTTTCCCAGCCGAGGTTCATGGTCAATTCAGCCGCCAGTGCGGGACCTGATCCCACAAGTGCGATTCCGAAAGCTAGACTTGCAATTGTACTTTTCGAGAATCTGGACATGTCATATTTTCCCCGTGCCGTAGCGATTTAGATGCAAAACGACGCTAGCATGACGCCAATGGTTCGTATAATGTAAAGTTTTCGCCTTATTGATGCCTGGCGTGCATCACTGGGAAGGGGTTTGGAACAGTGGAGACAGGCTTGAGGAGGTTGCGGTATTTCTGGAGCCTCTCCAAGGAACTGAATTTCCGGCGGACAGCGCAGCAGTTGAATATCACCCAGCCTGCGCTGAGCCGCGCTATTGTACAGCTTGAGGGAGAGGTGGGCGTAAAGCTGCTCGAACGGACGAACCGGCACGTAAAACTTACCGTCGCTGGCCATGCTTTCGCCACAGGTTGCGAACGTGTGCTGCGGGATCTGGGCGACGTCATAGACCTGACACAGAAGGTTGCACAGGGATATGCGGGGCACCTGAATGTCGGCTATACTGACACCGTGGTTTCCGGTCGCTTGCCCGACATCATCAAATCGTTCCATGGTCTCGCGCCAGAAATTCATATCCGGCTCACTCAGGCCCATACGGAACGACAGCTTGATATGCTGGACAAAGGACGTCTTGATGTCGGCTTTATGACCGGACCGTCGCTTCGCGCCGACGTCCGCACCATCGACATTCAGTCCGACCGATTGCTGGCGATCTTACCCGTCGATCACCCTGTTGGGGTTCCTGACCAACTCCGGCTTGCTGATCTTGCCGACTTGCCTTTCATTTTAGGTGAGACGGCTTCGTGGAGAACATTCAACGCGCATCTGTTTCGCCACTGGGATAAAGCGGGCATCAATCCCCGAATCGTGCTGAGGGTCCCGGAATCCCGCGCGATTATAGGGCTGGTCTCTTGCGGTCTCGGAGTATCGATCCTCCCTGAATGCCAGGTTCAAACCATTGACAAACGACTTGTTGCGCGGCCGATTCTGGACATTAGTGACCGGGTCCCCACCCATTGCGGATGGTTGTCCGGGGCATTGCAGCCGGCACTACAGCAATTCACAGACCACTTGGCTCAGTTCGAAATCACGCAGGAGGCCATCACCGCCCGGTGATCCTTTCGACATGGCATGATTGCCGGTTTTCTTGAGCTTCCTCGAACCAAACATCAAGATCGAAAAGTGCCAATGGCATCTTTTGAGGCATGCCTGCTCATCGCCTCCATCCGGCTTATCGCAAGGAATTGAAATCAATCGGTATTAATTGAGAGTCGGGCTCTCAGCTCGACTTTGTACATTATGCGGCGAAGCAGAGAGCCTCTGCCATACGCACGAGACGGTCGGGAGGGATTTTGTGTCTTTCCCGGTGCGGCGGGGAGTGTTGATAAATGTCTCCGACCCATAAGGCGAGCCTTACGGCGCCGATGGCATCGGTGAAGGTGAGATGGGTCTTACGATACCAGGCTGCGGCATAAGGAATGCTCGACTTGGACAACAGATCGCACGCCCACAAAGAGATAAGGCTGTAGAGACCAAGCAGCGCCGGCGTGGTGCGGGCGATAGCTTTGTCGGACCATTGCCGTTGGGTTTCGACGCCAAGATGGGCGCGGGTTTCGGCGAAGGTGACCTCGACCTGCCAGCGGCGGACGAACAGGGCGATGATGTCGGCAGGATCGAGCGTTGTATCGGTGCTGAAGAAAGCTTGCGGAGCGCGCCGGCCGTCAGGATCCCTGACGAGGACCCAGCGAATTGGCTTGGGCGGCGTACCAGGTCGGTACCACAATGCGGTGCTCGAGGTAATTTCGAGTGCCTTATGGTGCTTGCGCCCATACCAGGAGGACGCGGTGATCCTTTTCCAGGGCGTGGTCGGGTTTGAAAGCAGCGTTTTCAGCTTGGGCAAGGGTGGCCCCTTCTGCGCCGGGCGTCCGAGGGTGTGGCCGTCACGTTTTGGAGGGGCCGCGTAGAGATTGGCGTCGAGCCGCAGTCGGCTGATGAGGGTTGCTCGGCCGCCGATGGCGTACGCCAGTTCATGGACAGCGAAGCCGCTATCGCCCACGAAGACGATGTCGCGCTCTGGCATCCAGCGACAGAGCTGGAGCGCCCCTTGGCGGGCCCAGTCGGTCAGCAGCTTGTGCCTGCGTCCGCGCTGGTGGTCGGAGCGCTCCGAGGGGGCCAACAGGGTGAGCACCGGGAGGGCCTTCACAACACCTGCCCAAGGGACCGGCGTCAGCACCATGAAGCTCAACCAGCGCAGCCCGCTGGCTTTGACGAAGTGGCCATGGCTGGAGCGGACAGGATCGCGATAGATGCCGCGCGCAGTGATTTTGCGCCCCCATCGGCGCTCGATTGTATCGTCCATCCCGATGACCACGGGACCCTCCGGCACGAGGCGGTCGATGATCATGGCCAGCAGGCGCCGAGACATATCGCGAGACTCCCAGCGGGCGCGGTTAAGGAGCTGATGGTAGCTCGAAAAGTTTTTCGCCTCGGCGCGCCCGGTCATCCGCAGGCAGGCGCTGACGGTGCGCTTGCCCGGGGCCAGCACGGCCCCCATGACCAGGACGAGCATGTGCTCCCAACTGGGCGCCGTGAAGCACGGGCGCAGCGCCTGCAGCCAATCGCGCAGGATCTGGGGAACGGGATCGCCCGGAGACGGCGGCAAGAAGGGGGCATGATGTTTCATCCCATGTTTCGAATCCCTTGTCGCTGACCATGCAAGCAGGCAAACCTGCGGCAAAGTGAATCACGTGCCCTGAGGTGTTCCTATGTATGATCGGCACATGCAGCATGACGAAATCGCCGTTCGCATCGAAGCCTTCGACGACGCCAATGGTGGTGGCGTCGGTTTTTACAAAGACAAGGGTGCCTACCATCTCTACCTGCTGGAGACGGAGGCGCCGATTGCCCGGCTGAAGCCGACCGGCAACGGCAACGAAGTCCGGCTCGGATACTGGTCACACCGGCGCAAATGGGAGGATGTCGATGACATCGGCGGCGTCGTCATACCCCTCGACGAGGCGCTCGAGTTCATAGCGAACGAGGGCATCTTCTGGCTCTGGACCTGACCACAAAAACGTACAAAGTCGAGCTAAGAGTCTCCGTATTGATCAAGCGGAATATTTGGCCCATTTACGATCGGCAAATTCAGTGCTCTTTGATGGGATACGCACATCGCAACTCTGAAAAATGTCCGGAATAGCGAAGCAAACAGTGCTAGAGCGGCCGCTTGAACCATTTGGCCAAAACGCCGACGATCCCTTCTCGGAACAACAGCACCGCGATCACAAAAATCACCCCCTGAATGACCGTGACCCAGGCTCCGAAGGTCGCCAGGTAGTTCTGCATCGTCACGATGATACCGGCCCCGACCAGCGGTCCGAATATCGTGCCCATTCCACCCAACAGGGTCATCAGCACCACCTCGCCGGACATCGACCAATGCACATCCGTGAGCGACGCCAGTTGGAACACCTGACTCTTGGTGGCACCCGCAAGACCGGACATGGTAGCTGACAGTGTGAACACAATCAGCTTGTAGCGGTTCACGTCATACCCCAGCGAAATAGCACGTGGTTCGTTTTCGCGGATCGCTTTCAGCACCTGTCCGAACGGCGAATGCACGATACGGTAGAGCATCAGGATGCCGCCGAAGGTCACGACCAGTACGAAGAAATACAGCGCGATGTTGTCGGCCAGCGAGATCAGCCCGAACAGGTCGCCGCGCGGCACGCTCTGGATACCGTCTTCGCCGCCGGTGAATTCTGCCTGAAGGGCGACAAAATACACCATCTGCGCAAAGGCCAGCGTGACCATCGCAAAATAGATGCCCTGCCTGCGGATCGCCAGCGATCCGATGGCTAACCCCAGCACGCCCGCCGCGGCCGCACCGCTCAGTACGGCCAGTTCCGGGGTGAGGCCCCAGACCTTCGCTGCATAGGCGGCAATATAGCTGGCCCCACCGAAATAGGCGGCATGCCCGAACGACAACAGTCCGCCAAAGCCCAGGAGCAGGTTGAAGGCCGCAGCAAACAGTGCAAAGCACATTACTTTCATCGCGAAGACCGGATAGACTAGGAACGGCAGCACGATCAATCCGGCCAACAGAACTGTGAACATGACTTTATGCAGTGTCGGCATGCCGATGGTCTGCACCACGGGCGCAGTGTTGGTTGTATTGTCTGCCATAGCCATCAGGCGGGCCTCCCGAACAGTCCTTCAGGTTTGATCATCAGGACGATCGCCATGATGACGAAAATAACGACGGCCGATCCTTCGGGATAGAACACCCGGGTCAGACCCTCGATGATGCCGAGCATGTATCCCGTCAGGATCGCACCCATGATCGAGCCCATGCCACCGATCACGACCACCGCGAAGACGACGATAATCAGCTGCTCACCCATGTTCGGGTTCACTGAATAGATCGGTGCGGCCAGAACCCCCGCGAACCCGGCCAGCGCCACGCCGAACCCGTAAGTCAGCATGATCATCAGCGGCACGTTCACGCCGAATGCCCCCACCAGTGTCGGATTTTCGGTGGCAGCGCGCAGATAGGAGCCCAACTGGGTTTTTTCGATCATGAACCAGGTCCCGAAGCACACCAGAACCGACGCGACGACGACCCAGGCGCGGTAGTTGGGCAGGAACATGAAACCCAGATTATGCCCTCCCGACAGCAGATCGGGGATCTGGTAAGGCAACCCTGAAATACCGTAATAATTGCGGAAGAGACCCTGAATGATCAGGGCCAGTCCAAAGGTCAGCAACAGCCCGTAAAGGTGATCAAGGTGATGGAGCCGCGACAGCATCGTGCGTTCCAACACAATGCCGAAGATACCCACGATCAGTGGTGCCAGGATCAATGCGGGCCAATAGCCGATGCCAACGTAGTTCAGCAGCATCCAAGCCACGAATGCCCCGGTCATGTAAAGTGCACCATGAGCGAAATTGATGATGTTGAGCAGGCCAAAGATCACGGCCAGCCCCAGCGACAGAACCGCATAGAACGAGCCGTTGATCAGCCCCAGCAGAAGCTGGCCGAGCAGAACCTGCGGCGGTATTCCCAATAGTTCGAACATGTTTCGGCCCTGTTGTGCGGTTTGGTCAAGCTGCGTCCGCCCGGCATGAACATCCGGGCGGACAGGTTGCCAGGATTACTTCTTGGTAAAGTCGCACTCGTCCAGCATCGGCAGGAACGCTTCTTCGCCGCTGATGGAGGAAACCTGGTTGTAAAGGTCCCATTCGCCTGTGGACTGATCCGGCGACTTGACTTCAAAGAGGTACATGTCATGGATTGCACGCCCGTCGCCACGAACCGTGACCTTGCCAAAGAGCGGATCGTCGAAATCCATCTCCTTCATCTTGGCGGCAACGGCCTTGCCATCGGAGGCGTCACCCAGTGCCTCGACAGCCGCCAGATAGGCCATAGTGCCGGAATAAACCCCGGCCTGCACCATCGTCGGCTGTGCACCGTGGGTTTCCATGAACCGCTTGGACCATGCGCGGGTATCGTCGTTCTGATCCCAGTAGAACGCTTCGGTCAGTGACAGACCCTGCGCCGTTTGCGCGCCCAGTGCGTGCACGTCGGTCACAAAGAACAGCAGCGCGGCCAGTTTCTGACCTGCCTGGGTGATGCCGAATTCCGATGCCTGCTTGATCGCGTTCACAGTATCGCCCCCGGCGTTTGCCAGGCCAATGATATCGGCACCCGAGCCTTGCGCCTGAAGCAGAAACGATGAGAAATCCTGCGCCGGGAACGGCACGTTGACAGTGCCCACGACCTCGCCGCCGTTCGCTTCGACGACCTTGGCGGTGTTTTCCTCCAGTGAGTGGCCGAAGGCATAATCGGCGGTCAGGAAGAACCACTTCTTGCCGCCCGCATTCGTCATCGCGGCACCGGTGCCATTGGCCAGGGCTGCGGTGTCATAGGTCCAGTGGATCGTCGTCGGGCGGCACTGCTCGCGAGTCAGCGCGGTAGAACCCGCGCCGGAATCGATCAGCACGCCGTTCTTTTCGGCTGTGATGTCCGCAACGGCCAGAGCGACCGAAGATGTCGGCACGTCAAGGATCGCGTTGATACCTTCTTCGTCGTACCATTGGCGCGCGATGTTGGACCCGATGTCAGGCTTGTTCTGGTGGTCGGCTGAGATGATTTCGACGTTCATGCCCTTGTCGGCTGCCTTGAAATCCTCGACTGCCATGCGCGCGGCCACGACTGACCCTTCGCCGGACAAGTCCGCATAGACGCCCGAGCGATCGTTGAGTACACCAAGCTTGACTTCGATGTTCGCCAGCGCCGGAGCGCCGATCACAGCGGCCAGTGCCGCCGTACTGATTGCAAATTTCCTGATCATTACTTTCCTCCTGATTGCAGCGCGGATGCGCCGATTAGTGACTTCAAACACCCAGATAATCGTGAAGTTTCTGGGTATTTTCTTCAAGCTGGTCGTTCGGAATCATGTCCACGACCCTGCCCTGATCCACAACATAGTGCCGGTCGGCGACCGATGCCGCGAAACGGAAGTTCTGTTCCACCAATACGATGGTGAACCCTTCGTCCTTCAGCGCCGCAATGGTGTGGCCGATCTGCTGGACGATGACGGGTGCCAGCCCTTCAGTCGGTTCATCCAGCAACAGCATCTTGGCACCGGTGCGGAGAATGCGCGCGATGGCCAGCATCTGTTGTTCCCCGCCCGACAACTTGGTGCCCTGACTGCCTTTACGCCGTTCGCGCAGGTTGGGAAACAGATCATAAATCCGTTCGACGCTCAGTCCTCCCTTGGCGATGCGGGGCGGCAGCAGCAGGTTCTCCTCGACAGTGAGCGAGGCAAAGATGCCGCGTTCCTCGGGGCAAAGTGCGATGCCCAGCCTCGCGATTTGGCGCGGTTGCATGGCGATGATCTCGGTGCCGCCAAAGATGACCGACCCGGCCCGCTTGGCCAGTATCCCCATGATCGCCAACAGCGTCGATGTCTTGCCTGCGCCATTGCGGCCCAGCAGTGTGACGACCTCGCCCTGGCGGACCTCGAAATCCATCCCGTGCAGGACGTGGCTTTCGCCGTACCAGCCCTGCAGGTCGCTGATCTTCAAAAACACCTTTGTCGTCCCGCTTGCGGCGGGCTTCATCACAGCCGTGTCAGTCATGGCTCGCTCCGATATACGCCTCGATCACCTCAGGTGCCTTTGAAATCTCGGCATAGGTTCCTTCGGCAAGTATTTCGCCACGCGCAAGCACGGTGATGCGGTCCGACAGGTCTGCCACGACCGACAGGTTGTGTTCGACCATCAGCACGGTGCGATTTTCGGCAATGCGGCGGATCAGGCCGGAAATACGGTCCACGTCCTCGCGGCCCATGCCTGCCATCGGCTCGTCCAGCAGTAACATGTCGGGGCTCAGCGCCAGCGTCGTCGCAATTTCAAGCGCACGTTTGCGCCCGTAGGGCAAGACGGCCGCGCGTTCATTGGTGGACGCCGTCAGCCCGACTTCTTCGATGAACCCACGCGCCTTGTCGTCGTATTGCGACAATACCTTGTCGGACCGCCAAAAATCATAACTTTCCCCCCGCGACCGTTGCAGCGCGACGCGCACGTTCTGCAACACCGACAGGTCGGGAAAGATGGCGGAGATCTGAAACGACCGCACCATGCCCAGCCGCGCGATCTCGGCGGGTTTCAACCGCGTGATGTCGCGCCCTTCATAGACAATCGTGCCACGCGTGGGTTGCAGGAACTTGGTCAACAAGTTGAAACAGGTCGTCTTTCCGGCACCGTTCGGGCCGATCAGCGCATGAATGGTACCCTTCTCGACCGAAAGATCGACGTCGTTCACGGCAACAAAGCCTTTGAACTCCTTCGTCAAGCCCTTCGCCTGAAGCGCGATCGTCATATCAGCACCATGTCGTCGCTCTCTCCCTGCGCCCTCGCCCGCCATCAACGCATAAGGACGTTGATGCTCCGCTGTGCGCGTCCGGAATTGCAAACAAATGAGTCGGCAAGGTAAACGGCATTTCGCAGGCACTGCATTTACACGTATAAGCAGCATTTACACGTACACGCAACATTTACACGTATAAGCAGCATTGACACGTACACGCAGCTACGCAGCGGAATATCCTGTTGGCAAATATTCGACGTGATCCTCCGGCCTGTCGTCTGTTTCAGCCCTCCAGTCCCAGCATTTTTCCAATCTATGTAGACCGGAATTTTGCATTGTCGAATATGACGCGATATAATTGGAATCGTCAATACTGGTTAAGGGCCAGTTGAAGGAGTGCCTATGCGTCTTGCATCATTCACAGACTATGGTATGCGGATTCTCATGCGTCTTGCGAGCGATCCCGAAAAGCGGTTCAGTACCGCCGAACTGGCATCCCAATTCAGAGTATCGCAACATCATCTGACCAAGATCGTGCAGGATCTTTCGCGCGGCGGTTTCGTCACCACTCAGCGCGGCGCCGGCGGAGGCATCAATCTGGCGCGGAATGCGGATGATATTTCCTTGGGTGAAATCGTCCGCCATCTGGAGCGCCGATTCGCCCTCGTCGAATGCTGTAAGGAGGACGGCGGGGCCTGCGTGATGAAGTCGCGCTGCCGTCTGAAGCCCCGCCTTTTGGCCGCCCAGGAAATTTTCCTGAAAGAACTGGACCGATCAACAGTCGCCGATTGTGCTTGGTCCGGCGAACCTGCAGCAGCCTGAAGCAAAGCAGAACACCATGTCCAAAATTAGAATTGATCCCGATGGCTCAAGTAATCTGGAGCTTTGCTGCGTGCAATATGAGGTCAGGGCAGATTCGCGGAGATTTGGATCAAAGTGCCCGCAATCTGCGCGGCAAAGTTCACGCGTCACGCGCGCCAACCTGCCTCCGTAGTTCCCCAATCAGGTCAATAAATCAGCTGCATACTGTCGAATAACAAGATATTATTTGAGGCGAACAGGGAAACGCTGGCAGCAGAAACCAGCTTCAGGAGGGAAACGGCCGGTGCTGTCAGACAAATGCGAACCAGTCTCCGCAAGGGATTGACGCCCCTCAGTCCGGGGCCGGCGTGAAGGGAATGTCGCCGACGCCCGCAATGACTGCACGCCCGCCATTAGCGGCGATCACCCCCGCCTGATCGGCGAACGCCTGTGCGTTCACTGCCTCGGGGTCACAGATCCGGCGCAGGGCGGTGGCAAGATCGGACCGGACGTCGGCTTGGGCCGGGTCGGTGCCAAGGTCGCGATCTTCCTCGGGATCGGCGGCAAGATCGAAAAGCTGTGGTGGCGCGCCGACATATTCGACGTATTTCCAGCGCCCCTTACGCAGCGCAAACACACCGGTATCCGAACCGGCGGCGTGATACTCGGCAAACACCGGCCGGTCCCGTGGCGTGTTGGCCAACGCAATCAGTGAGTCGCCCGGCAACGCATCCCCCCCCGCGACGCCGGTGCCGGCAAGTGCTGTCGGCGCGATATCGATCAGCGACACCGGAGTATCCGAAACCCTGCCCTCGGGCACGCCCTGACCGGCAATGATCATCGGCACACCCAGCGAATCCTCGTACATCACCGACTTGCCCCATGTCTGGCGATTGCCCAGATTATCGCCATGATCCGAAGTATAGATCACCCGTGTCGAGCCGGTCAGCCCCGCATCCTCGAGGGCCGTCAGCACCTGACCGATCAAACGATCCAGGCAGGTGAGCATGCCCATATAGGCCCGCAGGGCGACAGCGCGGCGATCGTCGTTGAAATGGCTGTCGTAATCCTTGTGGGTGCGCATCCAGTTCAGCGACGGATGATCCGCCGGTGGCGAAGTCAGCCCCTCGCGCAGCTGGTCAAGGCTGTAATCGGCATAAAGATCGTAATCGGCCTGCGGCGCGATCATCGGGAAATGCGGCATCACGAAGCTGGCGAACAGGGCAAACCGGCGGCCCTTTGGGTCCGCGCCGCGCCGCTTCAGCCACTCGGCGGCGGTGTCGGCGATCCGGTGATCGTAGCGGCCATAACTGCTGTCGCCCGGCCCGGCGGTGGCTGCGATATCGCCGGTTCCGCCCTTGGGCAACGGGTCCTTTCGAAACAACGCCTTGAGATCGCCCTTGCCGTCGACGACATGCAGCGGGATCAGCTCTTCGGTAAAACCGTAATCATCGCCGCCGCGATAATGCAGCTTGCCGATGGAAACCACATCGACCCCGGCATCGCGAAGCATGTGGTGCCAGCTGCGAACGGCGCCGGTGTAAGGTGTCGCGTTGTCCCAGCATCCGATCTGATGCGGATATAGCCCGGTCGCCAGCGAACCGCGCGATGGAACGCAGATCGGGCTGTTGCAATAGGCATCGGTAAAGCGGGTTCCGCGCGCCGCAAGGGCGTCGATGTTCGGGGTCTGCACCAACTTGTGCCCATAGCAGCCCGAAAGCTTGCGGTTGTGTTCGTCCGAAAGGATGAACAGCAGGTTCTGCGGCGCGGGGCTGTCGGTCATAGCGAATTTCCTATCGGGGCGTGTTGGCGTCAAGTCGGCCGGGCCGCCCCGGGATCGGTGTAGGCCAGCGGTACGATGCGGCGGATCGCACCCTCACCGCCCAGCCGTTCGACCAGCGCGGCCTGATCGGCAAAGGCGGCGTCGCTCACTGACACCGGATCTGCAAAGTGATGCAACGCGGCGCGGCACATCGTGAGAGCTTCGGCAAAGGCGGGATCGGTGGCGCGGTTGCAGGTTTCCTCGGGGTCGTCGGCCAGATCGTAAAGCAGCGGATCGTCCCCCGCGCATTCGATCAGCTTGAAGCGGCCAAGGCGCAGCATAAACATCCCGGTAGGAGAGCCGACAGCGTGGTATTCGGCAAACACCGGACGCCCGGGATCGTCGCCGCCCGCCAGCTCGACCAGACTGTCGCCCGGACGGTCGGGCGCCTTCGGCAGGCCGACGATATCCAGAACGGTTGGGTAAAGGTCGATCAGGCTGACTGGCGTATCGTTGCGCCGCCCTTCGGGAATGCCCGGCCCGGCGATCACCATCGGCACACCGGCGCTTTCCTCCCACAGCGTCGATTTGCCCCAATACCCGCGCGCGCCCAGATTGTCGCCGTGGTCCGAGGTATAGATCACGACCGTGTCGTCCTCAGCCCCGCTGTCCTTCAGCGCGTCCAGAACCAGCCCGACATTCTCATCCAGTGCGGCGCAAAGTGCGTAGTAATGGGCCAGCGCTTCGCGCACCGCGTCGTCGCCGTCAAAGTGGTCCTGAAAGTTCTGCAACCGGCGCATCGCCGCGATACTGGCATTCTCGGCGCTGTAATCCCGGTTCAGCTTTGGCAACGGAAAGGTGTCGCGGTCGAAAAGTGCGCGAAACCTCTCGGGCGCGTTCAGCGGGAAATGCGGCATCACCAGCGAGACGAACACCGTCCAGCCAGACCCCTTGCGCTGTGCCCTCAGCCAGTCCGCCGCCGCCAGAGCGACCGAGCGGTCATAGTCCCAATAGGGCGTCACCCCCTGCCCGGTCATCGCTGCCATCTGCCGCGTGCCGGGGCGTTCGGGCGGATCGCGGCGTAGCAACGTCGTGGGATCACCGATTCCGTCCTGGACGTGCAGCGGCAGGATCTGTTGGTCGAACCCGGTGTCATCCGTGGCATTTCGGAAATGCAGTTTGCCGATCGACGTGACGGGCCGCCCCGCCGACTGCAGGGCATGGCCCCAGCTTTTCACCCGCCCGTCATATGGCATGGCGTTGTCCCAATGGCCGATCTGGTGCGGGAACAGGCCGGTGTGCAGGCTGGCGCGCGAGGGCACGCAAATCGGGCTGTTGCAATAGGCCGAGGTGAACAGTGTGCCGCGCGCCGCCAGCGCATCGAGGTTCGGGGTATGGGCAAGTGTGTTGCCATAGGCACCCATCACCTTGCGACTGTGTTCGTCCGACATCAAGATCAGGGTGTTCGCCATCAGCTTTCTTCTTCCTCCGCAATCACCACCGCCCGGCCGGGGCGACGCAGCAGCGGCATCATCAGCATGACGAAGGAAAGCACGACGAAGACCAGCGCCACGGGATGATCCACGATCGCCAGCAGCGAACCGTCGGACAATTGCAACGCCGTGCGCAACTCGGATTCGAAGGGCGTCGCCAGCACCAGACCGATGATGAACGGCCCAAGCGGCACCCGCGCGCGGTCCAACACGTATCCCAAAAGCCCAAACCCCAGCATCACCCAGACATCGAACAACCGGCTGCCCGTCGAAAACGACCCGATGACGCAAAACACAAAGACCACCGGCACCAGATAATGCGTCGGGATCGTGATGACGCGGGCGATCTGGCGATAGCTGCCCGCCATAATGACAAACATCATGATATTCGCGATGAAATAGGCGGCGATCATCGCCCAGACCAGATTGCCATTGGTGGTGAACAGCAGCGGTCCGGGTTGGATCTGGTGCATGACCATCGCCCCCAGCAACAGGGCATCGACCGGCGCACCGGGGATCCCCAGCGTGATCAGCGGGATCAGCGCGCCGCCGACATTGGCGTTATTGGCGGCCTCGGACGCGACAATGCCTTCATCGTGGCCAGTGCCAAACTTTTCCGGCGTTTTGGAGAATGTGCGCGCCATGCCATAGGCAACCATCGCCGAGATGCTGGCACCGACTCCGGGCAGGATGCCGACGAAGGTGCCGATCGCCGAAGACCGGATGATGTTGCCGGTCTGGGCGCGCCAGACCTTCAGTTTCGGAAAGGCGGTGCGTTTGCCCAGCCGGATCAGGTTACCCGTTCCCAATGCCTTGTCGGTTTCATTCAACAATTGGCTGACGACGAACACGCCCAGCAGCACCGGCAGCAACCGGAACCCGGCCGCCATGTCGTCGAACCCGAAGGTATAGCGCAGTTGGCCATCGGATTCCGCCAGACCGGGCAGCGCCGCGACGACGCCAAGCGTGGCCGAGAACAGCCCCTTCAACATCGAACCTTGCGAGATCGCTGCCACCAGCACCAGCGCCACCAGGATCAGCGCAGCAAGATCCCATGGGCCGAACTTCAACGCCCAGAACGACAGCGGCGGCGCCAGCAGCGCCAACACCACGCCCGCGAACAAGCCGCCGATCAGGGAACTGCCGATGCCAAGGCTCAGGGCGCGTTCGGGTTTGCCGCTCAATGCCATGGGATGGCCGTCAAACGTGGTCATCACCGAAGACGGCGTGCCGGGCATCTTCAACAGTGTGGCGCTGATCAGGCCGCCGCTGACCGAACCGACATGGATGCCGATCAGCATCAGGATCGCCGACAGGGGCGCCATCGCAAAGGTCAATGGCAATACCAGCGCCATCAGCATGCCGCCGCCAAGGCCGGGGATAGCGCCGACCAAAATCCCGGTCGAAGTTCCGACAAAGGTCCAGAACAGCGCCATCGGCGTCAGTGCGTCGATCAGGCCCTGTATCATCCGAACCCCGGCAGATCGACGAAGAAGACCGAAGTGAACACCCAGTTGCCTCCGAACCCCATCAACAGCGCGGTTCCGATCGCCAAGGGGATCGAGCGAAGCGAATGCGAGACCAACGGGATCGCCAGCGCGGTGAACAGGATGGTCGAAAGCGTGAAGCCCAGACCCAGTTGCATCGCCGCCAGATAGGCCGTCATCAGGGCAAAGGTGCCGACGGTGCCGGGTCGAATCCGCCCGGCCACCGGCGGGGTCAGACCACGCCGCGTCCGCAACGCGGCCTCGATGAGGATCCCGATGCTGGTGCCGATCAACGCCACAGCGCAGGCCCGCGGTAGCGCCGCCGATCCGACAGGGTCGAAAATCGGCGGTGCGATATTGCGCGCCGCAACCAGCAACACGGCTGCGACCACAAGGCCGAGACCACAGGCGAACCACGCCGCGTTGTCGACGCGCAATGCAGTATCTTTCGTCACGGCGACCTTACTGTCCTGACATGCCGCGGGCGGCGGCGGCCAATGGCTCGGTCCGGGCCGCAGCGTCGTCCAGTTGCTCCTTGGTCGGCTCCGGGCCATACCACGTGGGGTCGATGCCCTGGCCTTCCAGTTCGGCAACGATATTGGGGTCGGCGGCGACGGTCGACAGGACCTCGCGCAGTTTCGCCGCTTCGGCGTCTCCCAGACCGGCCGGGGCAATCCAGATTCGCGGTTCGGTGATCGACAGGTTCACTCCCGATTCAACGGCTGTCGGTACATCCGGAAGCTCAGCGCTGCGCTCTTGCGAATAGAGGAACAGAGGCCGCAATCCGCTTTCCTTGTACTGCTGAAATTCCGAGACCGAGAATTGCGCGATATCGGTATGGCCGCCGAGGATCGACGCCAGACGTTTTGCGCCACCACCGATCTGGACGAACTTCATCTCGATTCCGGCTTCTTCCTGAAACATCATCGGGATGAAAAACACCGGCAGGCCGATGTTGGTCGCGACCGTGATGCTACCGGGATTGGCCTTGGACATCTCGATCAGATCCTGCGGTGTCTTGATCGGTGAGGAATCAAGCACACCCATGCCGATTTCGGTCTGGCCAGTGCCGCCCAGAACGGTAAAGGCGGTGTGATCGTAATCCACTACGCCCATCGCCTTCGATGTGATGACCCCCGATGTCCACAGTGCGATGGTATAACCGTCAGGTTTCGCCTCGCGCAGCGCGCGAGTGCCGATCGTGCCGCCGGCACCGGGCAGGTTGACGACCACAACCGAGGGGTAAACCTTTTGTTTTTCAATGCCGCGCTGAAAGATGCGCGCCAACGCATCAACGCTGCCGCCGGCATCGGTCGGTACGATGATCCGTAACGGTTCGCTGGGATAATCGGATTGGGCGTACGCCGCCGTCGAAATCAAGCCCGCAAGTGAAAGTCCTAGGATACGCGTCAGAAATCTCATAGTTTCATCCTTTCAAATCTCTGTAGTGAGTTGAGCATGCCCTTGACCCCGGATTAGCATGCCCTTGGCCCCCGGAGTAGTACAGGGATGCGACTAGAGGTATAACAGAAAGCTATCCCCCAAGCCTCGGCTTCGGGAGCGAAGAGGAAGCGTATAGGCATGCCGTTCAACACCCGAAGACTGGCGCATTTTCTGGCTGTGGTGGAATTCGGCAGCATCAACCGCGCCGCCGCGCAATGTCATATTTCGCAGGCCGGCATGACCAAAAGTATCCGCGCCCTGGAAGGCCAGGCAGGCGGTGAATTGTTCGAGCGGCAGCCCCAGGGCGTCCGGCTGACCC
This sequence comes from Pararhizobium sp. IMCC3301, assembly GCF_030758315.1. Classification (NCBI taxonomy): domain Bacteria; kingdom Pseudomonadati; phylum Pseudomonadota; class Alphaproteobacteria; order Hyphomicrobiales; family Rhizobiaceae; genus Pararhizobium; species Pararhizobium sp. IMCC3301. The sequence goes on along the minus strand of NZ_CP132336.1, from coordinate 3,922,062 downwards.
GACTGGGCAAAACTCTTTTGCGCCATGCCCGTCTGCTGGATAATCAGCTGAGCAGGGCCGCCGGTGCGCTACGGGCCCAGATCGAAGGGGGCAACGCCGAGATTCGGATCGGGGTGGCGATCCGCTGGGCGCTGCGACAGGTCGTTCCTCAGGTGCTTAGCGCATTTGCCGGGGACGCGCGGGGCTCCCGGATAACGCTGATTTCCGATCACCAGTCTTGGCAGATGATCGACAATCTTCGCAATGGCGACCTTGATCTTGTGCTGGCGACGCCCAGCGAGCTGGATGATCTGACCGGGGTCGAAGCAAGGTACTTTCGCCCCGACCGGCAAGGCGTGGCGGTGCGGCGCGATCATCCGCTGACCCGGGCCAAGAGGATCGGCTTGGACGATCTAAGCCGGTGGGAGTGGATCAGCGCCCGCCCCGAGACGTATTCCTGGCGCTATGTGACCGGCCTGTTTCTGGCGGCGGGCAAGGTGCCGCCAATGCCGCGGATGACCATCGAATCTAACGTGCTGACGCTGGATGTCCTGGCGCGAACGGATTTCCTGGCCATCGCCAACGCGCAGATGATCGGCATCGACCACGGCGACCGCGTCGTCCTGCTGGACACACTCGCCAGCCGCGATCGCAAGACGGCGATCCTGACCCGCGCCGGCGACGTCCTGCCCAAGATCGCGAGCGATGTCATCGTCGAACTCGGTCGGCATCTCGGGCCCGCCTCTGACAAGCCTCCGGGCAGGTAACCCGAACCGATCAGCTCTTGTAATCGGGGCGGCTGACAGGCTGCTAGATCGTTTCATGTGTCCTCAATTACGGAAAGCGCGGCGCGTTAGCCCGCACGCCATCTCAACCATTGTCCAACCAGGCGTTGCAGCAAGGGGAGGACAAGGTCTTTCTGGCATTGCTGCGCTACCAGCCTGATGGCCATAGCCTTGGTCGGATAGGTGTGGATGACATCCGCGATCTTCCGCAGACCGATACCGCGCTGCATGGCCAATGTAATTTCGTTGATCATCTCACCGGCCTCATTGGCAACGATGGTCGCGCCGACGATACTGTCGCTGCCAATCAGCGTATGCACCTTGACGAAGCCAGAATGCTGGCCATCGGTGATCGACCTGTCAACCTGATGCATCATCACGGTGTAGGTTTTCACGTCCATGCCGCTCGCGTTGGCTTGCGGCACATGCATGCCGACATGAGCAATTTCCGGTTGTGTATAGGTGCACCATGGCAAAACAAATTTGCTCATGCGATGCACCGGCACGGTCAGAGCATTCAAGGTGGCAATGCGGGCCGAGGCCTCGGCCACATGGGTAAATTTGTGCGACAGGCAAACATCGCCTGCGGCAAAGATTCGCCGGTTGGATGTGCGCATAAAATCATCGACCTGAATGCCGGTTTTCCTGTTGAATTCAACGCCAACCGCATCAAGTCCCAGATCGTCGACATTGGGCATGCGACCGATCCCGGCGAGAATCGCATCGACCTGCGTTGTCCAGGAATCGCTGTACGAACAAAGCGTCACTTCGCGCATCTTGCCCTTTTTTTCGATGAGGGTTGCCGTCGTGTTCAATCGGATTTCGATACCATCCCGCGCCAGCGAGTCGGACAGCAACACCGCCGCATCGCGCTCTTCGCGGGGCAGGAATTTCGGTTCATCGTGAACCAGAATAACCTTGCTGCCCATTCGGCAACAGGCTTGAGCTATTTCAGTTCCCAGCGGTCCGCCTCCGATCACCATCAGCCGCTGAGGAAGCTCATCGAGGGCCAACAGACCGGAAATATCGAGATAGCCAGCTTCCTCCGCACCTTCGATATCGAGCGGCATTTGCCTTGCACCGGTGGCGATCAGCGCTTTGGCAAAAGTCAGCGTCTGACCATCGACTTCGAGACAGTTCCGGCCAACGAAACGGCACTCGCCGAAATAGACGTCGATGCCGTCACGGGTGAGAGCAGCTGCTGAATCGTTGCGGCTCGCTTCGGCCTGAATTTGCCGCAGGCGATCCATCGTTGCCTTGAAGTCAAGCTTGTGCGGCCCCTGCCTCGCAGTGCCGAAGCTTTCAGCATTATCGATTTCCCAGCAAACATTGGCAGTTCTGATCAAGCTTTTCGTCGGTACGCAGCCGACATTGAGGCAATCGCCACCCAGCAGATTGCGCTCGACCAGTGCAACCCTGCCGCCCATGCCTGCTGCGAGCCGTGCTGCAACCAGGCCTGCCGGGCCAGCGCCGACGACGACCAGATTGTATTGCCCGGCAGGAACCGGATTGGTCCATTCTGCGGGTCGGACATTTTGCCGAAATTCCTGCCATGGAGTTTGTTGTGCGTGCCTAGTCATCAAAGCCATCCGCCGCTGAAACCGGCTCCGGTCAATCCGCGCCTGAAAATTGGCGACCCGCGGGTCAATTTCCAGATCATGCCGGAGCGGAAATTCTCGATCATCATGACGACCAGTCCTTGGTCGAGGCCGTAGCATCCTGGCGACACCCAGCCCTCGGGGCCCTTGCCTGGCAATGAGGGATTGAAACTGCCAGTGAAGCGATCAGCTTCCAGCACGCCGGGATAGTTTTCCAGCATGTTGAAGAGGCAGGCGATGGAGGTGTCTGGCGAAAAAGGTAAGGTCGCAAGCGCTGCCCAGGGTGCCAGTGTGCCGTCATCGGGGCCGTAGGGAACGCCGCGTGCGGCATAACCGAAAAACTGACGTTTGCTGCCGTCGCGCGTCTTCAATTCACCAACCGGTCCGTCGCAGGCAGTAATGCCCCAGCTGTTCGTACCGTAATGGGCAAAGTTGCCCGGATTGCGTTGACAATAATCTCGTTGAATGGCGACTGCACTGGCCGTGTTGGCGAAATAATCGGTGTTCCGCACCCGCATGAACGGATCCTGGATTTCGCGAAAGTCGATCCATGCATGGGAAAACAAATGAATGAAAAGCGGGCCAGCATAGAGACAATCATGGTCATAGATTTGTTCCCACTGGTAGGTTTTGGTCCAAGCATTGTAGGCTCGATTCATATCCGGCATGTCGCGCGACGCAGCGGCCAGAGCATAGAGCAAAATCGCCTCGCTGTAGCCTTCCCAATCGTAATGGATGAAGCCACCGGCCGGCGTCCATCCCTGGGTCAGGGTGCCCCGTTCATCCTGTGCCCAGTCAAAATCCACCTTATCGTAAAGCTGCTGCGCCAGATCACGTAATTCCTGCTCTTGCGGTTGATCGCGATCAAAATACAGCCCTGCGGTCAGCACGCCCGCAATCAGCATCGTCGAGTCGATGACCGACAATTCGCAGTTCCAGACCCGTTCGCCGCTCTTCATGTCGAGAAAATGGTAATAAAATCCTTTGTAACCGGTCACTTTATCGGCTGCGGAATTCTGTCTGCTTTGCGCGAAAAACCGCAGGGTTGAAAGCGTCAGATCACAGGCCTTGTCGCGCTCCAGCCAGCCACGCTCCACACCCACCGGATAGCAGGACAGGGCGAAACCGACGACAGCAATGGATGCCGGAGACCCTTCGCGCGAGGTATCCTGAACAAGTCCGTTGGCCGGATTGGAGTAGTGCAGGAAATACTCGAACGCCGCCTTTTGCAGCCGGTCGAGCGTGCTATCGATATCTTCCCTGTTGAACCCCATCGGTGCGGCCGTCTCAGTTCTGGAGTTCACTGTGGTGAAGTTCGATGGCTGTCACCGATTGCGGCTGGACCATGAAATTGAGAATCTGCGCGCCATCTTCCAAATCAAGTTGCTGTTCTGTCCATTGCAATTCCGACGCTTTCATCATCTGCGCAACCTGATCCGGTATGGGATAGTCGATTTTTTTCATGGCTTCCCAGCAGGCTTTGGCGTTGGCGTTGCTGTCGTCAATGCGGGCAATCCATGCCGCCCGCGACGGTGCCAGGTCTTTCAGCACTACGGAAACTCCGACCTGTTCAATGTCGTGACGCGGCAGTGCGAGATTGGTGATCAGGACCGTCGTCCTGTCCTTTCTCGATATGACCCAGACACTGACCGTATGGTGATTGCCTTCGACCGCGTGCTGACGATCGCCCAGTGCATGCATCAACTGGTAACCGCGGTAAGCGGGCTTTGGAATGCCGTGAATGTTCGTCAGCCCGAAACCACCGTGAAATGGCAAGGAAGGAAAATAGTTCTCCTCGAAAATGTCGGTAAATGTCCAGTAGCTGTAACCTTCGACCAAATTGCCCATGTCCATGATGGTCTTGACGATGTACGCCGCCGCATAGGGATCGTCGTGCAATGTGTCGCGGGAGTTGGAGGACGTGCACCATTCGGTGTAATAAAGCGGCGCTCCGCCAGCCTGTCTGTGCGCGACAGCGACCTGCTCGTTGAGCACACCAATGCGGCTTTTCGACAATTGCGTAAGCGTATCGTCGCCCGGATCTCCGAAGGCATCGGTCGGATAATGGTGGGTGCTGACAAAATCATACGGCACTTTGTGTTTTCGGCAGAATTCGACGAACGCGTCCACCCATTCACTGGCAGCCGTTGCCGGTCCGCCGACGCGTAGGCTTTCATTAACGCCTTTCACCGCCCTTGCCGTGGTTGCGTAGAGCTTAAAATAATCGGCCTGGGAGCCGGTCCAGAAGGCGTCCAGATTGGGCTCGTTCCACACTTCGAAGAACCAGCTCGACACTTCCTTCAGCCCGTAGCGCTCCACCCAATGGCCCACTAGTTTGGAGATCAGCGTTTCCCACTGGCCGAAGTCGCGCGGTGGCGAGATGTTGCCCTTGTAGTGGAAAACTATTTCGCCGCCGGATGAAAGTGCCAGAGGCATGAAGCTCAGTTCAACAAACGGTTTCATGCCAATCGACATGAGAAAATCAAAAATCGTGTCGGCGTTATGAAACGAATAGAGCAGTTGATCGTTTTGGTCGATGAGCGTTCCCATATCGTCACTGAGGATGCCGTGAAAGCGAACATAGCGAAAACCCAGGTCTTGTTGGCAATGCCGAAGATGAGCCTGCCAATCCGCTCTGAGCGCGAGCGGCGCGTGGCCACTGCCGACCACAGTCTCCCAGTAATGCGGGAAAGGCGTCGTTGGCGAGCCACAATCGACTTTGAAACTGGCGCTCATAGAGAGATTTCCTTGTGTCGGCTTATTTGATCTGCACAGACCGAACTCTACTGCATCTCAACCGAAAGGCCGAGCGATGAACAATAAAGTTTGTGCGACTGCAAAAGTTCCCCAATTCAATTTTCCCGATCTGAAAAATCAACGGGTCATCGTCACAGGTGCCACTTCGGGCATCGGCAGGGCTTGCGCCATCGCCTTTGGCGAGGCGGGTGCCAGGGTCGCTGTGGATCACACTGCCGACTCGAAAGACGATGCAGCCGTAGTGGTCAGCGAGATCGAAGCCGCAGGCGGCACGGCTTTGGCGGTCTTGTGCGATGTCTCAGACGAAAACCAGGTGGAACGGATGTTCGCCAAGGTTGTCGCTGAATGGGACAGCATCGACATTCTACTGGCGAATGCCGGTTTGCAACAGGATGCGGCCCTGGTCGATATGACGCTGGATCAGTGGAACACGGTCATATCCGTCAATCTGACCGGTCAATTCCTATGCGCACGCGCGGCCGCGCGTGAATTCCTGCAGCGCGGGATTGATCCCGCAATCTCGCAAGCCGCTGGCAAAATCATCTGCATGAGCTCCGTTCACGAGATCATCCCCTGGGCCGGGCACGTCAATTATGCGGCGTCCAAGGGTGGCATCGACATGCTGTCGAAATCGATGGCCCAGGAACTCGCGCCGCATCATATCCGGGTCAATTCGATCTGTCCGGGGGCAATTCGAACGCCGATCAATACCGCGGCATGGAAAACGTCCGAGGCATATGAAGAATTGATGAAACTAGTTCCGTATAACCGCATCGGGGAACCCAGTGACATAGCCCGGGCGGCTCTCTGGCTCGCCTCGGATCAGTCGGATTACGTCACCGGCATCAGCCTTTTCGTTGATGGCGGCATGACGCTGTTTCCCGGATTTGCCTCCGGAGGCTGAGAAAATTGGCGTGCCTGGCGAGGCCGCTTTCAAAAGAAGGTTCGACAAGGGCTGCTGTGAGATGATTGGTGGAAGGCGAAGTTGGCAATACCTCGCAAATTGGATCGAACAGACCTCCGGCGACTGATGATCTTCTTGCCCGGGATGGCCAATTTCATCGAGAATCTTCGACGGGCTGAAATGTGTGCTGAACGAGGTATTCAAAATCTCGACATCGAGAACAGTGGCGGTGTGCTATTAACCAATGCAGACTACTTCAAACTGCTGATGGTGCACTAATAGGGGCAAGCTTGTTCCACGCTGAGTGTTGTCGAGAAGCGGTATGGCAATTCGCGTCAGCAATCAGCTACAATCCAATTACAGGATAGGCCGGTTACAGGATAGGCCAATGGGCAAAAGTGTTTCACAGGGACGAAATCGAGAAATTCAGAATGTGTACGGGTTTTTAGTGAATTTCGGTTTCCATAATTGGCAAACCGTAAACGAAATCCAGTCACAACAGAATTTTTTTGATGTGTGATGCGTTCGGTTGGATGTCTCCGAGCTTGCTGGTCGAAAAGAGCTCAACTGTTGCTGCCAGATGAAGGGAGAATGGGAATGTGGCGATTACAGCATTGTGCTGTGAACCTGAATTCACGCGGGAACCAAAGCCAAGTTACACAGAATACCTGACACTCTCCTGGACTGCCCTAGCGGTCGCTGCAACCGACTCAAACATTTCGCGAGTCCGCAATGAATTGTCTGCTCGACCAAATTGTAATTAGCGTTGTATCGTTCAACAAGCCAAAGCGTATTGGCACTTTTCAAAGCAAGCCGGGTATGGGTTTGAAACCGATAAAAAAATAATGGAACCAACAAGGTGCTTGAAAACTTAGTCAAAGAAGAGGCTCTATGTTTTCAGCAGTGCGGCACTGTTAAAACAACGTAACGTTTCCGCGATCCCTTCGCTATCATGTTTTCAACTATTGAATGAAGGACGGGACAGCATAAAATGGACTTGGGTTCGGCACGACAAAGAATGACTGCCAGCGTAATTGACCATAATGATGCCATTCGCGCACCCTACCTGTCCAATGAAGAACTCTTCGCGCTCGCGTCCGATCTGAAGAGCCAGAAGACTCTCATCTTGCCAGGATACAAGCAATTCGTCCTCAAGCAACGGTTGCGGATTAACGAACGGGGCATTCTGGAAGCCTTCAAGTCGACAATGCAGGCGTCGAATAATGGAGAAATCCTCACGCCAGCAGCTGAATGGCTTCTCGACAATCACTATCTTGTGGAGGAGAATATTCGGCAGGTTGGACGGGCTTTGCCGCCTCGTTTTTACCGTGAGCTTCCAATCCTGGACAATGTCGAGGGCGGCCCGCTTCCGCGCATCGTGGCGCTGGCATGGCTTTACGTTGCTCATACCCAAAGCGTCGTCTCCGAGCATTCACTCACCAATTTCGTTCAAGGATTTCAGACTTCCGACACGCTGAAGATCGGAGAATTGTGGGCGTTGCCATCGGTGCTTCGATACGTGCTGATTGAAAATCTGCACCGGATATCGATCCGTCTGCAGCAGTCGAGAAAAATGCGAACACGGGCAAACGAGTTGGCCGATCGTCTCGCCGAACTTACTCCTGACGATATGGAAATGTTGCCCTTGCTGGCGCACTATTTCGATGACGCTGGGGATAATAGTTTTGCATCGCAATTGCTCTATCGTTTGAGGGATGGCTCAACCGGTGCCGGGCAGGCAATTACGTGGCTGGAAAAGCGTCTTGAAGCACGGGACAGCGATTCCGAAGAAGTGCTCGTGGCCGAACACAACCGCTTGTCGTCCGGTAACGTGACAATAGGGAGTATCGTGCGCAGCCTGCGCATACTCGACGATATAGACTGGACGCTTTGGTTCGAAAACGTTTCTGCAGTCGATGCTATCCTGCGAAGTCATTCTAATTTCGAAGATCTCGATTTTCATACGAGAGACAGTTATCGCGATCGAGTAGAGCGACTTGCGCGGCGATCCCGGTACAGCGAAACGGAGATCGCCCAAGCTGCAGTTAATTTGGCCGAACAATCCAGCGACCACAGCGATGTAGGGTTCTATTTTCTGAGTTTACAAAAAACGAAGCTTGAAAGGCAGATCGGCTACAAGAGAACATGGCGAGAATTGGCATTCGAGGGTTACAGCAAATTGCGCTGGCTCGGGGCAGCTTTGCCGATGGTACTTGGCACACTGATCGCCGTTACTGCTGGTTTGTTTGTACTGGCTTCGGCACCTATCCCCACATCCTTGCTGGTTCTGCTATTGGTGCTCGCCTCGTTTCCCGCCATGGAGGCTGCCAATGGTCTGTTCCATTGGACTACTTCCATGCTCGTTACCCCGACTCGCTTTCCCGGATACGAATGGAAGCAAGGGATCCCTGCAGAGGCGAGCACGTTGGTTGCGGTGCCATGTTTGCTCACCAATCGCGACACGGTTGATGACTTGGTGCGCAATCTGGAAGTTCATTATCTCTCCAATCCGAGAGGAGAAATCTATTTCGCCCTCTTGGGAGACCTTGTTGATGCAGCAACCGAAGAAAAAGCCGACGACGCCGATTTGCTCATTTACGCCCAAACGCAAATTGATGAACTTGCTGCACGATATCGCCACGACGGAGGGCGTAGGTTTTTCCTGCTTCACCGCAAAAGGCAATTGAATGAAAGTGAAGATGCGTGGATCGGTTGGGAGAGAAAACGTGGCAAGCTGCACGAGTTGAACTTTTTCTTGCGCGGCGACAAAGATACTTCATTTTTTCCTCTTGAGCATGCTTTGCCAGACAATATCCAGTATGTCATGACTCTCGATGCCGATACCCGGATTACCCGCGACGTCGTCACCAAACTCGCAGGCAAGATGCATCACCCTGTCAATCGACCAAAGGTTGATAAGCGAACCGGACTGGTCACATCGGGTTATGCCATTCTCCAACCTCGCGTCACGCCGTCGTTAACGACCGGTGCTGACGCCTCTTTCTTCCAGCGCGTGTTTTCGATTAACCGCGGTCTAGATCCCTACGTCTTTGCTGTTTCAGACACCTATCAGGATCTTTTCGATGAAGGCACTTTTACCGGCAAGGGTCTGTACCATGTAGACGCCTTCGAAAGCGCTCTTGCCAACCGTGTTCCAGACAACGCTGTTCTCAGTCACGACTTGCTTGAAGGAATACTCGCTCGTGCCGGGCTTGTTACCGACGCCGAGCTGATTGAGGATTTCCCAACCCGATATCAGGTTGAAGTATCCCGCCAGCATCGTTGGGTGAGAGGTGACTGGCAGTTGTTGCCCTATATTCTAAGCACGGCATCAGGTATTGGCGGACTTGGCCGCTTCAAGATGATCGACAATCTGCGACGTTCACTCACGCCTATATTCTGGATGATCGCATCCGTGGCCGGATGGTGTGTGTTATCGGTCGACATTGCGTGGATTTGGCAGGCTATGCTCGTCCTGAGTCTATTCATCGCGCCTTCGCTAAGCCTCATAAGTGAAATCGTCCCGTCTCGCAAAGATCTCGTTCCGAGCGTTCATTTCCATAGCCTTGTGAGTGATTTTTCATTGGCAACGGCTCAAGTATTACTGCGCGTCACTCTCATCGCACACTTCGCGTGGGTGATGGGGGACGCGATCCTGCGCAGTCTTTACCGTTTGTTTGTCAGCAGGAAAAAACTGCTGGAATGGCGTACCGCAGCGCAGGTTGAACGGACTGCTTCGGACAGCCTGCTGTTTTATTTCCAGCTTATGTGGATGTCTCCTGTCGCTGGATTTGCGAGCACTGGTTTCGTCCTGGCGTCAGGCGCAAGTCTGCTTTCGCCGGTGGTTCTGCTATCGACAGCCTGGATCGTCGCGCCCGTCATCGCCTATCTTGCCAGTCGATCTTTTCCAACTGAGGATCGGCTTGTTGTCTCCGACAGTGACCGAGCGAACCTTCGACGAATTGCGCGGCGAACGTGGCGGTATTTCGAGACGTTCGTGACGATTGAGCACAATTACCTGCCGCCCGACAACGTGCAGGAGACACCTTTTGAAGTCGTCGCACATCGGACTTCACCCACAAATATCGGCCTCTACCTGCTTTCGGTTGTAACTGCGCGGGATTTCGGCTGGATCAGTTTTCCTAAAGCAATTGAGCGCATCGAGGAAACACTGTGCACGCTTGAACGCATGGAAAAGTTGCAAGGTCATCTGTTCAATTGGTACGATACCGGATCTCTTGAACCGCTCTACCCAAGATATATTTCAACGGTCGACAGCGGTAATCTTGCAGGTCACCTTATCACACTCGCCAGCACCTGCCGCGAGTGGGGACATACCCCTATTGTCCACCGACAGACACATGTGGATGGCGTGATTGATGTCGCAGGCATCGCGCAGGAGTACCTTGCGGCGGTGCCGGAAGGTTGGCGGTCATTGGAACCACTGAGGAAACGGCTGCACGAACGTTTAGCGGGATTTCAAAGGATCGCACAAGGTATGAACGCGGAGCCGGAAACCGCCAGCCTCCGTTCGGGAGATTTATCTACACTTGCATGGGACATTTCGCGACTCGCAAGCGATCTACGAAGCGCGCACGACGTTGCCGAAACCCGGCAGCTGGAAGCTTGGAGCCTCACGCTTGTTGAGACCTGCGAACAAAGACTTGTTGATCGTGAACGTTCAGTGAACGAAGCTCTGACGTCATCAGATCATCTCAACAAGCTTGCTGAAAGAGCGCGATTGCTCGCATTCGCCATGAATTTCGAGTTTCTGTATAACCGTGATCGCAGACTTCTGAGCATTGGGTACCGTGCTGATCTCAATGAACTTGACGACTCCTGTTACGACCTCCTGGCATCGGAGGCTCGACTTACCAGTCTTTTCGGTATCGCCAAGGGCGATCTGCCAAAAGAGCACTGGTTCCGGCTTGGTCGACCTGTTGTGCCGGTTGGATTTGAAGCAGCACTGCTTTCCTGGTCCGGTTCGATGTTTGAGTATCTTATGCCACCTCTTGTCATGCACGAGCGGCTTGGAGGCATTCTCAATCAGACCAATCAACTGATCGTTAAACGCCAGATTGCCTACGGCAACAGGCGTGGCATTCCGTGGGGCATTTCCGAATCCGCCTACAATGCTCGCGACCCACAGCTCACCTACCAATATAGCAATTTCGGGGTTCCATCGCTTGGCCTTAAACGAGGGCTCTCGCGGGATGCCGTGGTTGCACCGTATGCCAGCCTTCTGGCGAGCCAGTATCAACCCGCAGCTGCAGTGAGCAATCTTGATCGGTTGCGTTCCCTTGGCGCTCTTGGGCAGTATGGTTTCTATGATGCGGTCGATTTCACGCCCAACCGCGTACCTGTAGGCGAAAAATTCGAGATTGTCCGCAATTTCATGGCGCATCACCATGGCATGTCGATTGTTGCAGTTGACAACGTCGTTTTCCACGGCCGGATGCGCAACCGTTTCCATGCTGATCCGACAATAGAAGCAGCGGAATTGTTGTTGCAGGAAAAAGCACCGCGGGACATCAGTGTGCTTTCGGCCAAGGACGATTCGCGCCCTCGCAGTGACGACACGTCAGATCTGCATCAGTTGGCCGATCGCAAAATTGCCGATCCTCTCAATGCCGATCGCGAAACCATTGTTTTATCCAACGGTCACTATTCTTCGATTCTGACAGCAACTGGTGCTGGCGGATCCCGATGGAATGGCCTTGCAGTCAGTCGTTGGACGCCGGATCCTACCGAAGATCGATTGGGGCTCTTTATTTTCCTGCGCGATATTGAAGATGGTCAATGGTGGTCGGCTACCGCTGAGCCCCGCCGCGCAAATGGGGAAATAACGCGGGTCATATTTTCAGAAGACAAGGCCGAGTTCCACAAAACTGTGGGAACCTTACGTTCTGAAGTGCAGTGCATCGTCGCATCGGAGGCCGATGCCGAAGCACGTCAGGTTACACTACGAAATGATGGAAAGACCGACCGATTGATCGAGGTTACGTCCTACAGCGAAATCGTGCTGACGTCTGAAGATGCTGATAGTGCCCATCCCCTGTTTGCCAAAATGTTTGTTCGAACAGAAATTGCGCCGGACAACAGCGTGATCCATGCCTGGCGCAATAAGAGAACACCTGGAGAGCCGGACATGCATCTGGCGCATTTGGTGACAGACAGTTCGGACGTCAATCGACCTACCCAAGCCGAAACCGATCGCAGGAATTTCATAGGTCGCGGTCGGACGCTGAACCGCGCTGCTGCCTTCGATCCGGGCAAGGAATTAAGTGGTTCGCACGGCTACACTCTCGATCCAATTTTTGCTCTGCGCCGCACCGTGCGGGTGCCAGCAGGCAAGAAGGTGAAAGTGATTTTCTGGACCGTTGCCGCCCCCACCCGAGAAGTGGCCCAAGAAGCCGTCGATCGATATCGGCATGCCGAGACGTATTTGCATGAAGCAGAGCTCTCCTGGACACGTTCTCAGGTCCAATTTTTTCATATCGGCATTACCTCTCAGGACGCTGCTGCCTTCCAGCAGATTGCGCGTTTTCTGATTTATCCCGATACCGGACTGCGCGCTCAGCAGGAGACGATTCGAAAGGGTCTGACGAGTCAATCCTCGCTTTGGCCGCTTTCGATTTCTGGCGATTTTCCAATTTTCGTACTGCGTATTGATGATGAGTCCGATTTAAAAATCGTTCGCCGCGCCTTGCTAATGCAAGAATATCTCCGCGCCCACAATCTTCTGTGCGATCTCGTTGTCATCAATGAACGTTCCACATCTTATACTCAGGATTTGCAGCAAGCACTCGATGTGATGTGCGAAAATGCGCGAGCGCGTGGCCATGCGAAGGGACCACGCCAGCATATTTTCACCGTTCGTCGAGACTTGACGGCAACCGAGGCATATCGGGGCTTGCTGTCCGTCGCCGCCATCGTCATGCATACACGCAACGGCGACATTACCGAACAACTGGACCGCGTGCTGCAACATCAAAGTGAGACAGGCACCACCTCAACACCTTCAAACCGCCCCCAACTGCGCGGAATGATTAAGCCCATTCCGGATGGGCTCGGAAGCGACCTGACCTTCTGGAACGGTTTCGGCGGCTTTGCAGAAGACCACAGTTATGTTGTTCGATTGCGTGCAGGCGGTTCCACCCCGCATCCATGGATTAACGTGATTTCTAATGACAGCTTCGGCTTCCACGTATCGAGCGAGGGGGCAGGTTTTACCTGGAGTTACAATTCCCGCGATTATCAACTGACGCCCTGGACCAACGACCCGGTTATCAATCGGCCCGGAGAAGCTTTCTTTGTGACAGATCTGAACAGCGGATCCGTGTCGACGCCTTTTGCAGCGTTGAGCGAGGATAGCAGTGCCAATTTCGAAATACGACACGCGCCTGGAGTTTCGACGTTCAAAAGCATCGACAACCGACTGGAATTGTTGCTCGAACAATCAGTATCCCTGGACAAACCCGTTAAATTGTCTCGACTGACTTTGACCAACCGTTATGACGAACCGGTTAACTTGCGCATGTACGCCTATGCAGAATGGGTGCTCGGAAACAATTCAGTAAAATCGCGTCCAACCATTCTCTCATCCTGGGACGAGAAACGTGGCGGCCTGCTCGCTACCAATCCATACAGTGTCGACTTCGCCGGACGGACCGCGTTTCTTGCTGCAGATATTCGGGCAAGCTCCTTCACAGCCGACAGACGCGAATTTCTGGGCCAATCCACCGGTGACGTATTCTTTCCATCATCGGTTTACTCAGGGGCTGATCTGTCCGGCAACCTCGCCGTTACCGGCGACCCGTGCGCGGCTTTGGCAATTGATATCCAACTCGGTCCAAAGGAATCGAAAACGATCAACGTATTCTTCGGTGACTGCGAGGACCGGATACAATCGGAATCGCTGCTCGATCAATTGCAGAACGGCGATATTGCGGCAGAACTGGCTGAGACTTTGCGGTATTGGCGGGACTTTCTCGACACACTTCAAGTTAAAACGGACGACCCGTCTTTTGATGCGATGGTCAATACCTGGCTGCCATACCAGAATTATGCCTGTCGCATGAAAGCACGATCAGCCTTCTATCAGGCGAGCGGTGCGTTCGGTTTCCGCGATCAGTTGCAGGATTCGCTAGCTCTGATGCTCCACGATCCCACTATTGCACGTGAACAAGTGCTGATCGCCGCCGGACGGCAATTCAAGGAAGGCGATGTTCAACATTGGTGGTTGCCGGGCAGCGGTGCAGGTGTTCGGACCATGATTTCCGACGATGTGGTCTGGCTCGGATATGCTGTTGCACATTATATTGAAGTGACAGGCGATAAGGCAATTCTCGACAAACAATTGCCGTTTCTGGAAGGCCAGAAACTAAAAGTCGGTGAGCACGACGCATTCTTCACACCGGAGGCGAGCGAACAGAAAGCAAGCGTGTACGAACACGCAGCGCGCGCGCTTGATCTTGCCATCAAGCGGACGGGCAAGGACGGTCTTCCACTCATTCTCGGTGGAGACTGGAATGACGGAATGAATCGGGTCGGCGAGGGAGGAGAAGGACAAAGCGTTTGGCTCGGCTGGTTCCTGCTGCGTACTTTGAAGCACTGGATTCCGTTTGCCGAAGACCGCAAGGACAACAAACGACTTAAAGTCTGGCAGACGCATATCACTGCACTGAAGAAATCCATCGAAGGTCCAGGTTGGGACGGCGAGTGGTATCTGCGCGCAACCTATGACGACGGCACGCCACTGGGATCGAAAGCATGTGAAGAAGACCGCATCGACTCTTTGGGACAAAGCTGGAGCGTGCTGTCGGGTGCGGGTCGAAAATCACGGCGGGATATGGCGCTTGATGCGGTGATGGGACAGCTTGTCGACGACGAACACAAGATCGTCCGCCTGTTCACACCACCCTTCCAGCATACCGACAAAGACCCAGGGTATATCAAGGGTTATCCACCAGGAGTTCGAGAGAATGGTGGCCAATATACTCATGCTGCTACCTGGGTTGTTTATGCGCTGGCAGAGCAAGGCAGAGTGGATGATGCTTGGCGGTGCTTCCAAATGCTCAATCCGGTCAATCACGCTTTGAACAGGGAAGCTGCAGAACATTACCGCGTGGAACCCTACGCGATTGCCGCTGATATTTACGGCGAGGGCGAAAAATCAGGAAGGGGCGGCTGGACCTGGTATACCGGCTCGGCAGGATGGCTCTACCGCGTTGCAGTTGAAGCAATCCTGGGAATACGCAAAACCGGAAAAACCTTGCACATTAACCCGGCCATTCCTTCGACCTGGAAAGGTTACTCAGCTCACCTTCGGGTTGATGGCAAGGTGCTCGCCATAGATGTCAAACAGGAAAAGCCTGGAAAACTAAAAATACGCATCAATGGAAAGATTATTGACGAGACTTTTGATCTGTCCGAATGATTGACCACTCACAGCAGACCGGAGAGCGACATGACCGCAAGTTTTGCCTGTGACAGTTCACATTACGGCATAGAAAGTCTGCATTTCGGGGAGCCCACCATTGGTAGCGGACACGCCACTTTGGCTCTGCGCGGACTGGCAGCGCCAGCTTCTACAGGCGCGAAACCACCTTGGTGTGCAGTATGTTTGTTTCCATGTCATTGTTGACGATAATGTCGGCGCACTCACACCTACTGGATTGATTCCAACGTTTGGAACCCTCGGTTTCGGACTGCGATGATCTTGTCAGGGTCTGCTTTCCATATGAATGGTTTGGCGTCGTTGGCGTTGTATTCCTTGATGAAGCGGTTGATCGCGGCTTGCAGCTCGACGAGTGAGTAGAACACGCCATGCCTGAGCCTTCGGCGGGTCAGCTTTGCAAAGAAACCTTCAACTGCGTTGAGCCATGAGCTTGATGTCGGGGTGAAGTGCAGGGTCCAGCGTGGATGGCGTTGCAGCCATTGGTGCACCTTGTCTTTCTTGTGGGCTGCATAATTGTCCACGATGGCGTGGATTTCCTTTTCCTTTGGGACAGACCGTTCGATCTGGTTGAGAAACCGAATGAACTCCTGATGCCGGTGGCGCTGCATGTTCTGCCCGATGATGGTTCCATCCAAAACGTTGAGGGCGGCGAACAGGGTCGTTGTGCCATTGCGTTTGTAATCGTGCGTCATCGTTGCACCTCGCCCCTTCTTCATCGGCAATCCCGGTTGGGTGCGATCAAGAGCCTGTATCTGCGACTTCTCATCGATTGACAGCACCACCGCATGGGCCGGTGGGGAGACGTAAAGCCCAACAATATCATGCAGTTTTTCGACAAACCGCGGGTCGTTGGACAGTTTGAACTGGCGAAACCGGTGTGGAGCAAGACCGTGGGCCTTCCAGATCGTCTGCACCCTCGAGGCTGCAATACCTGCCACCCTGGCCATCGCCCGCACCGTCCAGTGCGTTGCTTCATGCGGTGGCGGCTTGAGCGTCAGCGCGATGATCTCCTCGACACGATGAGGTGCGATCGGCGGTGTACCCGGCGGGCGTGTCTTGTCATGCAAAAGGCCGTCAACACCTTCCTGCATGAACCGCTCCTGCCAACGCCACACACAGGTCCTGGACTTCCCCGTCACCGCCATAATAGCGTTGCTGCCAAGACCATCGGCACACACCACAATGATCCTGGCGCGCCAAACGTGTTTCTGTGGTGATCTCGGATCGGCATGATCCGCTCAAGCCGCTTGCGCTCGGCGGCAGAAACCGTGAATGATATTCCTCAAAGCATCCACAATACTCGCACAAAAACAGGCGAACCGGAATCCCCCTTCAAGACTCTTTTGTCTCGGGCAATCCACTAGCGTCGAAACACGGCCTAAATTCGATGAATTTTCATTTATATCAATACGTTATAGGTAATGGCTGTGCCCGCAGTCTGGAGCTAGCCAGTCTGGGCGACATTTCCCTGAAAACCGGGGATTTCTGTCGAGTAACAAGGTATTTTTTGAGGCGAATAGGGAAACACTGGCAGAAGGAACCAGCTTCAGGAGGGAAAACGGCCGACCTGTCCCTGCGAACTTGATCTGGTTTAATGCGACCGGATCTTCGCCTGCTGGGAGACCCATAGGCATTGGGGTATCCTGTTAATGGGTTCCCCTGAAAAACCCGAAGGTCGTTGATATGCTTGGTGTTTTCTCGGAGGAGGCATCGTTGCTAGAGGATGATCGGTTCCGGACCGGCGCCGCAGACAATGGCGCACACCCGTTCGCCGGGGCTGAGTGCAATGCGGTTCTGGCGCAGCGCCGCCAGCGCTGCGGCGCCGCTCAGATCGGCGGCCAGGCCCATCTCGAACCACAGCCATTTGGCCGCCTGCAGCATTTCGTCGTCATCGACCAGCACGATGTCGTCGACCCGGTCGCGGACGATCTCGAAGATCGAATCCTCGGTTTTGGCGCAGGCCATGGTCGCGACCGAGGTCGTCACCTTGTCCAACCCCCGGTTTTCGCCGGCTTCCAGCGCCTTCAGCAGCACCGGGCAGCCGGTGGCCTCGATGCCGATGACGCGGATTTCAGGCTTGAGCGCCTTCAGCGCCGTGGCCATGCCGCTGATCAGCCCGCCGCCGCCCATGGCGATTAGGACAGTGTCGATGGCCTCGATTTGTTCCAGGATCTCGAGCGCCACGGTACCCTGTCCGGCCACCACATGGGGGTCGGCGAAGGGATGAAAATAGGCCGCGCCGGTCTTTTCCACATGGGCCAGTGCCGCCGCATTGGCCTCGTGCCAGACCGAGCCGACAATTTCGGTTCGCGCGCCCCATTCCTGCAGCTTGGCGATCTTTGCCGGCGAGGCATTGTCCGGCAGGTAGATGACCGTCGGGACCCCCGAAATGAACCCGGCTCGTGCCGTGGCCAGCCCGTGATTGCCGCCTGAGGCGGCGACGATGCCCCTGGCCAGGCTGCCGGCATCGGTATTGAGCAGCTTGTTGGTGGCGCCGCGCGCCTTGAACGAACCGGTCACCTGCAACAGTTCCAGTTTCAGCGTCACCTCTAAATCGCGACCCAGCCCGCTCTTGAGCTGATCGGCCCGGATCACCGGTGTCTGCCGGATCTTGCCCTGCAGTCGCTCCGCGGCCTGTTCGATATCGCCGAGATTGATCATCAAAGCTGTCCCTCATAGGGTGTTGCCAAGACTACGCAGCAATTGCCCTTGACCACCCGTCCGGGCTGACGGCGGCCATAGACGAGCCCGTCAATGGCATAATGCAGGATCCGCGGCGGCACCGACGGATCGCCCAGATTGTGGATGCGTCCGGCTTCCTCGCCGGCCCGCACCATCGTGCCCAGCGCGTGATACGGTTCGAAGACGCCATCCGTCGCGCCGAAGACATAGCCCGGCTGCCCGGGGATGCGCAGGATCTTCTGGCCGGACCGGCAGGCCGGCTTTGTGACCGGTTCCGGCAGAATGCCGAGATGCGACAGGACGTTGTGGACACCGCGGCGGCAGATGGTGACGGCCTCCGGCGACACCGCGCCCTGTCCGGCCATTTCGGTGCCGACCGTGGTCATGCCGGCGCGCACCGAGGTGGCGGTCGAGGTTCGCGGATCGCCGAGATTGTCGATGACGACGGTCAGCGGCGCGTCGAAGGCCAGCACGGCGTCAATATTGCGTTGCTGGTGTTCGGCGTCCGGGGCCGGTTCAACGATGGCGCTCGGCAGGATGTTGAGCGATGAACCGCCCGAATGCAGGTCCAGCATAGCATCGCCAATCGGGTAGATATAGTCGCTGACATAGGCCGTTATCTGTTGGGTAAGGGTGCCCAGCGGATCGCCGGGAAAGGTCCGGTTCAAATTGAGGCCGTCGACCGGCGAGGTGCGCCGTCCGGCCAGGGCCGCGGGCAGGTTGAGCGCCGGAATGATGATCAGCCGGCCGCTGATCCTTGCCGGATCCAGGCCGCGGATCAGTTCTCCAAGGACGATCGGACCTTCATATTCGTCGCCATGATTGCCGCCCATCAGGATCGCGGTCGGCCCCTCGCCATTGCGGATGACGCAAAGCGGCACCTCGACGGCGCCCCAGGCGTCGTCCTGCGGCGAATGGGGAATGGAAAAATGGCCGACCTGCTTGCCGGTTTTGTCGAAGTCGATTGCGGTATGAACGGTTGTCGGGCGGGCCATGAAAAACCTTGTGATCAGACGGATAAATTGACCGGGCGGGCGGGGCGTGCAGCACCCCGCCCGCCTGTTGCTCAGAGCGAAGGCAGATTGGCGGGCAGCGGCTGACCCAGCCATTTCTCGGTGATCTCGGAAAGCTTGCCGGTCGTCTTGTGATAGAAGACGAACGTATCGAGCCAGCGCAACAGTTCCGGATTGCCCTGCTGAATGCCGACATGGGTGGGCGCCAGCCGCAGGATGAACTTGGCGTTCAGCTCGACGCCCTCATTGTTGGCCATCAGGTTCTGCGAAACCACATTGGCTGTCGCCAGCAGTTCGGCCTGTCCCGACAGGAAAGCCGCGGCGGCCGTCGCATCATCGTCAAAGCGCTGGATATTGGCGTTCGGCGCAACTGCCGTCAGCTCGATATCCTGGGTGGTGCCGCGGGCCACGGCGATGCTTTGCGAACCGAGTTCCTGCGGCGACGTCACGGCAATGGAGTCGGGGCCGAAAACGCCGATCGACAGCGCCGAATAGGGCGAGGAAAACGCCACCTGCTGGGCCCGTTCCGGGGTCGCGCCCATGGCCGAGATGACCATATCGAGCCGGTCGGTGACCAGATAGGGAATGCGGTTGGCGCCGGTGATCTGCTGCAGTTCGACTTCGACGCCGAGCGCCTCGCCGATCAGATTGGCGACGTCGACATCGAGGCCGATCGGGTTGTTGTCCTTGTCGACATAGCCGAAGGGCGGCACATCGATCGGCACGCCGATCCGGACCTTGCCGGCCGACAGGATGTCCTGCAGATCGGCGGCGATGGTCGGTCCGGCAAATACCGTGCCGAGCGCCAGCACGGCGCCTGCGAATGTGGATAACATCTTCTTCATCTTACTTCTCCTTGGTTGGTTGCAGTCATCTGCGTGGAATGCGGTTCTGCGTCGGCTTCCTCTGTTGGTTTGGGTAGGGCTTTCGCGACGGGTCAGTGAAGGACGGCATTGATGAAACTCTGCAATTCGGCGGTCTTCGGCTCCTGCAGGACCTGGCGGGCCGGTCCGTCCTCGTGAATTCGGCCCTCATGCATGAAGATCACCCGGTCGGCGACATTGCGGGCGAAATTCATCTCGTGGGTGACCAGCATCATGGTCATGCCGTCCTTGCCGAGGCTCTCCAGCACCTTGAGCACCTCACCGACCAATTCCGGGTCCAGCGCGGAGGTGATCTCGTCGAACAGCATCATCGTCGGCTGCATGGCCAGCGAGCGGGCAATGGCCACCCTTTGCTGCTGGCCGCCGGACAGTTCATCGGGATAGGCCAGCAGCTTGTCGGCAAGTCCCACCTTTTCGAGCATTTTCAGGGCGGTCTCGCGGGCCGCCTGTTTGGGCGTTTTGCGCACTAACCGCATGGCCAGCATCACGTTGCGTTCGACATTGATATGCGGAAACAGATTGTAGCTCTGGAACACCATGCCGACTCGGGTGCGCAGCGCGTTGTGATCGGCATCGGGCGCCGTCACCTCGATATCCTCGACAATAATCGTGCCTTCCTGTACCGGCTCGAGCGCATTGATGCACCGCAGCAGCGTCGATTTTCCCGAACCCGAGCGGCCGATGACTGCGACGATCTCGCCCTTTTCGACGGTCAGGGACACTCCCTTGAGGACCTCAAGATTACCGAAGCGCTTGACAACATTTTCCATTTTAACGAGCGACATGAATTCTCCTCTCCAGCACCTGGCTAAGCTGCGACAGGCTGAAGCAGATGACGAAATAGATCAGCGCGGCGACGATATAGACCCGCAGCGGCGCGTAGGTAGCGGAGGTCATGATCTGGCTGGCACGGGTCAGTTCGACAAAACCGATCAGCGCCGTCAGCGACGTGTTCTTCACCAGTTGCACCAGGAAGCCGACCGTCGGCGCGATCGAGATGCGCACCGCTTGCGGGATGATCACATAGGCGAAACGCTGCACATAGGTCAGGCCGAGCGAGGCGCCGGCCTCCCATTGACGCGACGGCACCGATTGCAACGATCCGCGCCAGATCTCGCCGAGAAAGGCGCTGGCATAGAGCGAAAGGGCCAGCGCCGCTGCGGTCCAGGCATCGACCGAAAACCCGAACAGCGGCAGCCCGAAAAACAGCACGAAGAGCTGGCCGAGCAGCGGCGTCCCCTGGATCAGGTTGATATAGCCGATGGCCAGCCAGTTGAGCGGCCGGAACGGGACGATCCGCGCACAGGCCAGAATCAGGCCCAGTAGGCCGCCGCCGAGGGCGGCGATGACCGCCAGGCCGATAGTCCAACGGGCCGCCAGCAACAGATAGACGATGTCGCCACTGGAAAATTCACGGATCATCGCGACGGCCTCCGCACAAACACGGCCCAGTAGAAGGCAGCGAAGATGGCTCTCAGCAGCAGCGTCAGCCCCAGATAGGTCAGGGTGATGAGCGTGTAGACTTCGAACGAGCGATAGGTTCGCGATTCGATGAAGGCGCCCTGGTGAAACAATTCGGTCGCGCCGATCGCCGAGACGATGCTGGTGGTGAGCATCAGCAGCACAAACTGGCTGGTCAGCGCCGGATAGATCGCCTTCAGCGCCTGGAACAGCACGACATAACGGAAGGTCTGCACGCCGCTCAGTCCGAGGGCGCGGCCGGCTTCGACCTGGCTGTGACGGATGGATTCGATGCCGGCGCGAATGATCTCGGCGCCATAGGCGCCCATATTGATCGACAGGGCGATCAGCGCCGATTCATTGGCGCTTAACCTGATGCCAATCGACGGCAAACCAAAAAACACGATGAACAACTGCACCAGCAGCGGTGTATTGCGGATGGTCTCGACATAGGTGCGGGCGACGGCGCGCAGCGGCGCGTTGCCGGCCGTGGTCATCACCGCGACGACCAGCCCTATCACCAGCCCGATCACCATCGTCGCGACCGACAGTTGCAGCGTCAGCAACAAACCATCGAGAATGAGATCGCGATAACGCCAAATTGCCGAGAATTTGAAATTGTAGTCCACCCGGCCCTGATCCCTCCCGACCATAACCCTGCAATACGCCAGCACCGCATCTGTGCTGTTGAAACCCTCCCTACGCGGCTATTCTGCTCTGGCGGGGTGGTCTACAGCACCGTATTCTGTTGGCTTTAAGCGCACTATCCATGTATATATATATGAAGTCAAGAATTGCCAATGAAGTGAGCACTGCCATGAGCGATGGACAAGCCACCTATGCCGCTCCGGCTCTGGAAAAGGGTCTGGACATTCTGGAACTGCTGGCCCGCGAAGGCCAGCCGATGGGAACAAGGCAAATCGCCGCCGAACTGGGGCGCTCCAAGGCGGAAATCTTCCGCATGGTCCATGTGCTGCTTGGGCGCGGCTATATTTTCCGCGACCCCAGCACCGAATTTCTCAGCCTCTCCAACAAGCTGTTCGCCCTCGGCATGCAGACGGCCCGCGCCCGCAATCTGGTGAGCGTCGCCGCCCCGATAATCGAGCATTTTGCCGAAGAGGTGCACCAGGCGGCGCATCTGGTTGTGCCCAATCGCGGCGAAGCCGTCATCCTCGCCGCCAGTTCCGGCGGTGCCGACATGAACTTTTCCCTCAAGCTGGGTTATCACCGGCCGTTGGCCGATTCTCATTCCGGGCTGGTGCTGATGGCGTTCCAGTCCGAGACGGTGCGCAACCGCATGATGACCGAAAGCCTGACCCTGATGAACCGCCCGCCGGACAGGACCAGCCTGTGGGCGGAACTGACGGAGGTGCTCGAAACCGGATCCATCGTCCATGAAAGCCGAGACATTGTCGGCGTCACCGACATCTGCAGCCCGATCCTGTCCAACAAGGGCGAGGCGCTGGCCTGCATCACCGTCGTCGCCGTCAGCCGGCGCGATGCCAAGCAGAATTTTGAAGCAATCCTGGCGCGTCAGACCCGCGCCTGCGCGGAAATTGCCACCGAGCTGGAAGCCTATTCTCCTCATGTCAGACTGCAGGGCAGCGCCGCCGAAAGCGAATTGCAACTCTGATCGCGATGCCGGCCCGAGGTTCCGAATTGAAACAACCGTCTTGTATATAAACTGACCGTATCAAATAAGAATTGATCTTCGTTGAGAGTCGTTTGTTGATGCAAGCTGTCTAACGTCAGCGCCTATGGGACAAATTATCCGAATTGCATAAGGGAAGATTTCTGGTTCATCAATGCGAACAAGGCCATGCTTCCGGCCTGACGTCTGAATGGCCTGCCCGCCATTCGGTCCCGCCAATTTGCAAGGAACAGCGTAACCTGTTTCAAACCCTCTGACCGTCCCGAAACCCCTTCAAACCTTTACGATATTCAAGCAGCGTGTCCTGATACTACCAGCCTCAAACTGCTAGCGTCTAAAAGCGGTTCCCAGACTTTTGGCAGAATCTGCCAGCATGTGCGCAGACCGGCCGTCTGGGGCAAGCTGACACCTGAGAATGCCCCCGGAAACACGGCCGAAATCCGATAAATTTCCATTGTACTGAATATGTTTTGGGTGGTGGCTGTGCAGGCAGTCCGGAGCTGACCAGTCTGAGCGACATTTCCCTGAAAACAGGGAAATCAACAGGGAAATCACGCTATTTTCGCCATTTCTCGCGCCTACGTCCCTGATTTATGGCTATAAATCAGCTACTTACTGTTGAATTCCCTAGCCGAATTAACAGGGAATTTTTGTCGAATAACAAGGTATTATTTGAGGCGAACAGGGAAACACTGGCAGAAGAAACCAGCTTCAGGATGGAAAACGACCAACCTGTCCTTGCGAACTTGATCTGGTTTAATGCGACCGGATTTTCGCGTGCTGGGAGACCTATAGGCGTTTGGGGATCCTGTTAATGTTGAAGTCTTGCAACAACAAACCAATCAGATACGCCGCCAACCTTCAAATCCCCAAAACACCAGATTCAGTCATAACTCTTGTCGCGAAACCCTGTCGCTAAATATCTGCATGAAAATCGGATATGCCCGCGTTTCAACCGTCGATCAAAACGCCAACTCGCAGCGCGACACCTTAAGTTTGCGGGATTCGAAAAAATTGTCACTGACCAAGTGTCGGGAGCCTCGGCCAAGCGCCCGAAACTCGACAAGCTGTTAGCAAGTCTGCAAGCGGGTGACGTGCTCACGGTCTGGCGGCTGGATCGCCTCGGGCGCTCCCTACCCCATCTGATCGAGGTCGTGCGCGATCTCGAAGCCAAGGGCGCTCACCTGCACAGCCTGACCGAAGGCATCGACACAACAACGGCGCAAGGTCGCCTCACCTTCCATCTCATGGGGGCTCTGGCCGAATTTGAACGGTCATTGATCGTCGAGCGGACGCAGGCAGGCCTCAAGGCGGTGCGAAGTCGTGGGGTGGGTGTTGGGCGTCCCCTTTCCCTCACTGCCGCACAGATCAAGCATGCTCAAAAGCTGATCTGGAGCGCTGGGTGACGCCGTTTTCCGCAGCGCTGCGGCACAAGATGCGGGCACGGATGTGTCCTGCCTATGTTGCGGGGCTGATCGATCTTGGCGATCGCAAGAGCATTCAGCCGATGGCGGCACGTAATAGCGGCGTGAGCTATCACCAGCTTCAACATTTCATCGGAAGCAGCGTTTGGGATGCAGCCCAGCTCGAAGCGACGCTACTCGCCGAGGCTGACAAATTGGTTGGCGGCGACAGTGCCTGGCTAATCATTGACGACACCGCATTGCCGAAGAAAGGCTGTTACTCGGTTGGCGTTGCACCACAATATTCCTCCGCTCTTGGAAAGACTGCCAACTTCCAGTCTCTGGTCTCGGTCACGCTGGCATCGCGCGAGGTGCCGGTAATGGTAGGACTCATAGAGCTCATTTTACAGGTATTGAATCCGCACCAAAACCGTGCGGTGGCCCGGAAGATTTGCAATTTCCCCTCGACTTCCCGGCCCACGCAAGCTCAGCTGGATGCAAGAAGGACACGACCCGGGAACAGATTCCAGCGGCCTTCGCCAAATCAGATGATCAGTTCCCTGCATCATGGCAGATGCGGTCACTCTTGCTATGGAGGGTCAGTATGCGTCCGTACCAGCCCAACGAGCGGCTGAACTGGTCTTTGAGATTGATCAGCATCTTTAGAATGCCTGTGGCCAAGTGACAACATTCCGGGCCTTGTTTTAGGCCTTAAACTGCGGCAACCCTGTAGCCGCCATTGTGGTGCTCGCGGGACCCAATCTCAACTAACCGGAGCCGGCCCTTCAGCTACGATAGCCCGGGAACTTTGCCATTGCATAAAGGGCGCCCCGACGACTTTGTCAGCTCTGTCGCGTGACTGCGTCATCATCCTGCTCTCGTCTTCCGCGATATAGTCCCGCATAATCGGCAAAGCCGTCACCTTTTTTGCTAGCTGAAGCTGAAACACAACAAGGCCGTTGTGACGAAATCCGGCTTCACAGGCTGCCAGGTAGAATTCCCACATCCGGCAGAAGCGCTCGTCGTAAATTTCGACGGCCCTGTCACGATTGGCCATGAAGCGCTCTCGCCATGCCTTCAGCGTTTCGGCGTAATGCAGCCGCAAGATTTCAAGATCGGTGACGATCAGTCTGCTTCTTTCGATTTCAGGAGTAATTTCCGACAAAGTCGGAATATATCCCCCGGGAAATATGTATCTGCGGATCCAGGGATGCGGAGCGGCAGGCTCGCCGACACTGCCGATCGTATGAACCAACGCGACCCCGTCTTCGTCCAGAAGGTCGGCCAGTTTTTCGAAATACTCACGGTAATGCCCGGCGCCGACATGCTCGAACATGCCGACCGAGACGATACGGTCGTAGCGGCCGCTTTCCAGTCGATAATCCTCGAGCAGGAAGCGGACAGCATTTGATAGTCCCTCGCGTGCGGCGCGCGCTTGGGCATAACGTTGCTGTTCGACCGACAGTGTCACACCGGTGACATCGGCACCGGAGACCCTGACCAATGACAACGCCAGCCCGAGCCGGCGTCCAGCACCTTCAGCCCTTCTTCCAGCCGCAGCTTAGCAGCGATATGGCGCATCTTGCGGGCTTGTGCTTCTTCCAGACTGTCCTGCGGGGTCTCGTACAAGGCACAGGAATACTGCCGTTCGGCATCGAGAAACAGCTCGTAAAGATCATCCGACAGGTCGTAATGATGTGCCACGTTCCGTTGCGCGCGACCAATCGGATTGTACATCGTGAATCGCCGACCCAGCCAGCGCAGGCGCTGCTGCATCTGCCGCAGCCAGTGGCCGCGGCCCAGCCCGATATTGCCAAGCCAGAGCGCGAGAAAGTCATAGATATCGCCCTGCGTCACATTCAGTGTGCCATCCATATAGGCCTCGCCCAATGCCAGATCGGGATTGAACGCAAGCCGGCGCAAGGTTTTCCAGTCCTGTATCTTGGCGACAACCACGGGATTGCCGCTGCCAAAGCTCAGACTACGGCCATCGGGCAGCCGCAGAGTCATCGTTCCGTTCCGGATGATCCGCGCCAAAGCGGTTTTTAGCACCGCTTCGGAAAACCAGGTGCGGCGCCCGAGCGGCCGGGACACTGACGGGCTTTGTGAAGTCATCGTCATTACATAATCTCACTTTTTAAAAACCAGCATATTTCGGCGGAACACAGTAGTTTTAAGCGTCAAATGCCATAGCCGTAGCCCCACGCCGGAAGGCGGCCCAACTGGATGTCGACCTTACCTTCGCCCACGGCCTCTTCGGCGGCCAAGCGGATGGTGTTGGCCTCGAAATCGTTTTCGACCATGCCGTAAATGCTGGCGACGCCGTCGTTGACCACCACATTGACCAAAGACACCTGAATTCCCGGCACGTCAGCCAAAGCCTCAAGGATGCGGGCCCGTATCACGCGCTCATCGGCGCTGGGCTCGGGAATGACAGAAGCCACCGACAGGCCCTGCAACAGGTTGCTCCGGCTGACGATCCCGACAAGCTTGCCGTCGCGCAGAACCGGAATCCGCTTGATCCGGTGTTTTTCAAGCACCGCCGCCGCACGGCCGACCGGCGTGTCCTCTGGCAGGGTGATCATTTCGCGCGTCATCACATCACGGGCCTGCCGACCGTGGGCTTTCACATAGTCGGCTGCGCTGGTCCCGTCACCAGCGAAAAGTTCAAGCCACCAGGACCGGCGCGGCGCATCGGCATCGGCGACCCGGCGCATCAGATCACCCTCGCTGACCAGTCCTGCGACGGCACCCGCCTCATCCACTACGGGTACGCCGCTGATATGGTGTTTGAGAAACAGGCGGACAATTTCCTCAATCCGGGTTTCGGGTGTCACGGTGACGACCTTTTTCGTCATGACGTCTTTGACCAACATGGCAATTTCCTTTCGTCTCAGTTTTCGCTCTTGGATCACGGCGCAACGGCGACCGTGCTTTCGTGCTCGTCGTGCGTGCACCAGACTCATTCGCAGTCGGCATGGCTGCAGCTTGGATCGGCCAACGGCGCGCGATACCGGCGCCGAGCGAACGGAAGCAACAGGTGCCTGGGCAGCGAAAGCCGGTAGGCCCAGTTCCCTGGCATCCCGTTTCACCAGTCGGCGCATGTCGAGGTTCATGCTATGCTTCTGTCGTCTACGTCCTTGCTGTACCTGAGCATCCCGCCGCCCCTCAGCGCTGCTCGTCACGCGGTGGGTCAGCGTTCGGATCGGCCGCAGTCTCGTCGGTGTTAGAGCGCCTCTGATCTTCGTGTAGATCCTGGTCGCGTTGGTCTTCGGGCTCGCGATGGCGCGATCCATTTCTGTGACCGCCGCCGTGACCATGAAACAGATGCATCACGATAAATCCTCCGATCAGCAGGACCAGAAACCAGTTGTCAACAATCCATTGCATCGCACACTCTCTGACAAATATCGCTCCGCGCGGGCACACCGATCAAGATGCTTACCTGGGGCGAATATATTGGAGACGCTGTTCATCCGAGAACATTACTGTAGCGCAGGATCTGGCGCGATCACCTGCGATCGCTCGGATCACCGATTATCGGAGGATCTCAGTTCGCACCAATCCTGGTCAGAATGTGCATTTTGTCCGAATGGCAGGCGTAATCGTTGCAACTATACTTCGGACAATTCATGCAAACGGCGAGCCTGATACGTCAGAAACGGATTGCCGTTGCGGACCGGCGCAGTCACGATCTCAGTGTCGTGAAAGTCTGGCATATCCGGCATATCTGGTGGAGACGTCGTGTTGGTCATTGCGGCGACCTTGTAGTTTAGTGTGCAAAACAACATTGTTAAAATGTATGAATTTGGATCGATAATTCAGGACCCGCAGTAAGAATTGGCCGTGTACCTAGCGTATCACTTGATATTGCCTGCCGCTCAATAACTTGAAGATGTAATCACAATGATCGCGTGGAGTGCATTATCCCATGG
Source organism: Pararhizobium sp. IMCC3301 (assembly GCF_030758315.1). Classification (NCBI taxonomy): domain Bacteria; kingdom Pseudomonadati; phylum Pseudomonadota; class Alphaproteobacteria; order Hyphomicrobiales; family Rhizobiaceae; genus Pararhizobium; species Pararhizobium sp. IMCC3301. Next base: position 3,893,550 of record NZ_CP132336.1, on the reverse strand, counting down.
AAACCGAAAAAAACGTGCTGGTGCTGCAGGGCGGTGGCGCGCTCGGAGCCTACCAGGCTGGCGCCTTCGAGGCGCTATTTGCCAGCGGGCGGCGAACGGAATGGGTGGTGGGCGTCTCTATCGGTGCGATCAATGCCGCGCTGATCGCGGGAAATCCGCCCGACCGCCGTGTCGAGAGGCTTCGGGCCTTCTGGGATCTGGTGTCGTCCAGCGGTGGTGCCATGCCTTTCCTGACGGGCCTGATCCCGCGCGGGTTTGCCAATGAACTAAGCGCAAGCGCGACGATGGCGCAGGGCGTGCCGGGGTTCTTTTCGCCACGCTTTCCGCCGGCTGCGATGATGCCCGCCGGAAGCATCGGTGCCAATAGTTTCTATGACACCTCGCCGCTACGCGAAACCCTGCTGGAGCTTGCGGATTTCGACTATCTCAACGCCGGTCCGGTCCGCCTTTGCATCGGCGCGGTCAATGTCGAGACCGGCAACATGACGTGGTTCGACAGCGCGAAACAGACGATCACGCCCGATCATATCATGGCCAGCGGCGCTCTGCCGCCGGGGTTTCCCGCTGTCGAGATCGACGGCGCGCTCTACTGGGACGGCGGTCTGGTTTCCAATACGCCGCTGCAATATGTCTATGACGAACGGTCCGCCGAAGATCTGTGTATCTTTCAGGTCGATCTGTTCAACGCACGCGGCAAGATGCCGGCGTCGATCTGGGATATCGACCGGGCGTTCGGCGATCTGCTACGGTCCATTTCGGCGCATTTCGCGCATGAGGAGCATCAGATGCGGGCCGCCGCTTATGACCAGATCGGCGTGCACAAGCACGATCATGAGCGTCTGATCGATTCGCTTCGCGACATCATGGATGGCGAGCGCGATACCTCGGAGCGCTCGGCGCGCCGACTAACAGAAGTTCTGGAGGAATGGTTCACCGGTCATTTTTCGCGCCATGACGCACGGCTGCACCACAAGCTTGGGCCCCATTCTCACGAGTGAAGTGCAATACGAACATGGCCATTTGGTTGCTGCGGAACCGCAACCCGCTGTGATAAAGCGATGTCGGTTCCCTTTCAACATCCTTGATATTCTTCGTGTTGCAGAGCAACAGGCAACAAATAGCTGTTGACGTCAGTGTTGAATTTTGAAGGCCGCTCAGTTTTACATATCACTTGACAGCTTGCAGATTCATATGCCCCTTTACTTAAACTGATATCTCAGTTGAGTTATCATATTATTTTTCGAATTTGGCCATCGCGCCGAAGTGATATGGGAGTAAGAAGATATGAAAAAAATTGTTCGGTGTGCTGCACTGGTGGCAGCGCTTTTTGGGTCGTGGGCCGCACAGGCGGCGGATTTTCCTGATGGTCAGATAACCTTGATAGTTCCATTTGGTGCTGGTGGCGGTTCAGACCGTGTCGCCAGAACCGTTGATCGCTTCTGGCAGGAACAGACCAGCGAAAGCTTCAACTTTCAATATCAACCCGGCGCTGCCGGGGCCGTGGGAACGGACGCCATAGCCCGGGCCGATGCCGATGGTTATACTATTGGCATCGTGAACCTGCCGAATATGGTGGTTCAGCCGGTGTCCGGATCGGCCACATTCTCGCTGGATGGTTTCGATTATATCGGCCGTGTGAATTCTGACCCAATTGTGCTGATGGTGCCGGAATCGAGCCCCTACCAGACTCTCGAAGACTTTGTCGCCGCAGCGAAGGAAGCACCGGGAACCATGACCCTGGCGATCACAGGCACGTTGGGTGCTGCCCACATCGCAGCCTTGCAGATGATGGATGGCGCCGAGATCGAAGTGACACTGGTGCCCACGCAGGGCGGTGCCAACACTGTAGCGCGTATCAGCGGCGGTCATGTGAGCGCTGGATTGATCGGGCTTGGCCTGTTCACCAATCAGGAAAGCGGCCGCGCTCTGGCCGTCACATCTGAAGAGCGGTCCAGCTTTGCAGCTGACGTCCCGACTTTCACAGAAAAAGGCATTCCGATCTCGCTCGCGACTGCCCGGATTATCGTGGCCCCTGCAGGATTGCCGGATCATGCTCTGACTTACCTGCGTGACACGCTGAAATCGGTGACTGAAAGCGAAGGCTTCATAACCGCATCAGCCGAGCAAGGTCAGGGTGCCATCTGGCAGGACGGCGAAGCTCTGGAAGCCTCCGTCATGGCGATGGAAGGAAGCGTCTCAGCTCTGCTGCGCAAGTACAAGCTGATCGACTAGTTCTGCATTATTTTCAGGGCGGCCGGTTGCTTTCGGGCCGCCCTGAAACGGGAGACACATTCTCCGGAGACACATTTCAATGGCCTTTTCCGAAAGTCTCGCCGCTGCAATGGATCCGATGGTCCTGTTGCTGATCATTCTGGCGACCGTCTTTGGCGCGATCATCGGTGCGCTGCCGGGCTTCAGTTCAGTGATGGCGATTTCCCTGTTGCTGCCCGTTGTGTACCCGATGGACCCATTGATGGGACTGCTGGTGCTCGGCTCGATCTATATGGGCGCAATGTATGGCGACGCGAATTCCGCGATCCTGCTGAACATACCCGGCACAGCTTCATCCCTGCCCACGACATTTGACGGGTTTCCGATGACCTTGCAGGGCCGCGCCCGCGAGGCGCTGCTGGCGGCCCTTGCCGGGTCGGTGTTCGGCGGGATCACAGGCGTGCTGGTGCTGATGCTGACATTTGGGGCATTGGCAGAATTTTCGTTGCGATTTGGACCGCAGGAGTATTTCTGGCTGACGATCCTGGGATTAACCACCATCGCGGCACTCTCTGAAGGCAACCTTATGAAAGGTCTTGCCGGGGGTGGATTGGGTGTCGCGATCAGCCTGATCGGTCTGGATTCCTATTGGGGCACGCCACGGTTCACTTTCGGCCAGTCCTCCCTGATTGCAGGCGTTCACCTGATCCCTGCGTTGCTGGGCCTGTTTTGCGTGGCTCAGGTTCTGGCCAGTCTTGCCGACCCGGCCGGCGAGCGCCGTGCCCCTGAAATCGGACGCCAACAGGATGCGCTGCGCATAGTCCTGCGGAGCATGGTGCGCCGCTGGGATGTCATGATCCGCTCATCGGCCATCGGAGTTCTAATTGGCATGTTGCCCGGCGCTGGCGGGCCCATTGCATCAACGATTTCCTATAATGAAACGCGCCGCTGGGATCGCGACAGTTCCAGCTATGGCAAAGGCCGCATCGAGGGCGTGTTTGCCTCGGAAGTCGCCAACAATGCCATGGTCGGCGGCAGCCTGATTCCGATGATGGCACTCGGCATTCCTGGCAATGTCAACGCCGCCGTCATACTTGGTGCATTGTTATCCTTCGGGATGCGACCTGGCATGAATTTGATTTCCGACGGATCAGGCGTGGCGATGTCGTTCATGATCGGACTGCTGATCTCCAGCATCCTGCTTGCCCCTCTGGGCTATTTCCTGATCATCCGGGTGTCTACACTGGTGTTGAAAATCCCGCGAACCTACCTTGCGCCGTCGATTCTGGTGTTTGCTTCGGTCGGCGCATTTTCGGTGACAAATTCGATGTATGGCGTTGCCATCATGACGGCCATGGGGATCGGCGGGTATGCGCTGAGGCTGATCAAAATGGAAGCCGCACCCATCGGCCTGGGTCTGATACTTGGTCCGATCGCCGAGCGTGAATTCACCAGTTCACTGCTTATCGCACAGGCACAGGGAAGCTATTGGAGCATTGCGCTGCGGCCGATTTCTCTGGTCCTGATTTTCCTATGTCTGCTCTCGATCGCAACACCGATGTTTCTGATGCTGCGAAAACGCATGATGGCCCGACGCATCGACGAGGACAAGACTGCGAGGTCGAGTTGAAGATGGCGGTTTTTGAGAAGATCATCCTGGCGATCGTCATTGCATTCTGCGGCGTTCTGGTTGTGCAATCCATCGGCATCAAACCCCCGGCGCGGACCTTTCCGCTGTTTGTAAGCGGTCTCACGGGCATACTGGCTGCATTCGCTCTGGGGCGTTCAGTTGTTCAACCGCTGACCGATTCAGGCATTCCGCAAAACCGCATGAAAACCATTGTGCTCGCAGCCGCTGGCCTGATTGCTTATGGTTTGATGATGTCGGTCAACTATCTGGCTGCAACGGTGGTGTTTCTGTTTTTCGGCTATGTTTTTCTGATGCCGGAAAGTACACTGAAGGGTGTGATCACTGCCGCGTGTGTCACTCTTGCGACCACTGGCTTTACCTGGTTGTGCTTTTCCTATTGGTTGGGGGTCAATCTGCGCTGATGTCAGTCTGCAAGCCCCAACGCCCGGTTCCAGGATGCTTTCAAGTGGACCTCCATAGCCTCGGCCGCGCCTTCCACATCGCCTGCAATTACGTGATCGAGAATATCAAGGTGCTCTTTGATCGCGCGCCTGTCGGTATAGTTGCGCAGGCGAAATACCAGCCGCGACAGTTGCAGCCGGTCAAGCACTTTTTCGAACAAATCGTCTGCAAAATCGTTCACCAGCGCCGAAACAAACAACCGGTGCATTTCGTGGTCGAGTGCAGTTCGGGCATTGATTTCGCTCAGATCAAGCGGGCTATGTGCGGTGTCGCTCTGGTTGGCCGCTTCGGTCCGCCTGCGCAAGTCAGCAGCGACTGCCTTGTCGCCGCCGGCGGTAAAGGCACGGACAGCGTCGATCTCAACCATCAAACGCATCTGAAAGGCGTCGTTGATGGTTTTCTCGTCGATATGGAGGATCTGGACCCCGCGCTGCGGAATCAGTGTGACGATGCCATCGCCTTCGAGCCTCTTGAGCGCCTCGCGCATCGGCCCCATCGGCACATCAAGCATCGCACACAGCTCCCGCTGGGAGACCAACTGAGCTGGCCGAAGCGCACCTTGTTTCAAACTGTCCATGAACCGGTTGTGGGCCAGGTTGCGCAAAGTAGTCACTTTGGGCGTGGCGGCATCGGTCATCGGGAGTCCATCAATGTTTCAAAAAGCGGCAGATCACGGAGCCAGCCATCTGATGTTTCTAATATCTCATTCAAGTACTTAATCTAGGAAGTTTCAGTGACACAAGCTTGGACCCCGATATTTCATGGATTTCGCCGCGCTCAAGGGCGGCCGGGCGTTCGCAATTTTCTGCTGATCCTCAACCTCACTGGTTTGACAGCGCCGTCTGCACGACACGTGGCACGCGATCTGACTGGCAGCCAGCTGGTGTCAATGGACCATGGCAAGGCGATCAACGGTCGCGGAGAGACACCCGTATCAAAGACCATTGAGAGTATTTCACGACACCCGAATGCCGGTGCGGTGCTCATTCTCAGTGCGCATCGTCAGGTCGCAGAAGACCTGTTGCAAATGCTGGCCGATGATGATCGCCCGATTAAAGCCGTCACACTTGATGACACGCAGCGCGATGCATTGGCGTTCCGGTCTGCCGCCGTGCGGCAAGGCGCGCAGCTGATTTCACAGATATCCCGCCAGCAACGCGAAGACTTCCCCTGGAGTGAACTGATGATAGCGCTGGAATGCGGAATGTCCGACCCGACTTCAGGTCTGGTGGCAAACCCTTTGGTGGGACTGGTGACGGACAGGCTTATTGCCGATGGGGGCGCTGGTGTATTTGGTGAGACAACGGAATGGCTGGGGTGTGAGCAATTTCTGATCGAGCGGGCCGCGAAGTCGCAAATTGCCGAGCAGGTGCAACAGGCAGTGGCGCGACGGGAACGATTGGCCAGGGAAAGCGGTATGGACCTTGTTGGCAACAATCCCAATGCGGCCAATATAGCGTCTGGCCTCAGCACAATAGAGGACAAGGCCATCGGGAGTGTTGCCAAGACCGGCAGAGCGCCGATCACAACGTTTCTCGACTATGGCGAACGGCTGCAAGGACCCGGGCTCGCCGCCATGGACGGCCCGTCCTACACACCGGAATCCCTGACAGGGCTTGTCGCCGCCGGGGCGCAGATTTCGTTGTTCACCACCGGTGCAGGCAATTCCTTCGTCAACCGCCTTGCACCAACGCTCAAGATTACCGCGAACGCCGAAAGCGTTGCGCGTCTGCCGGAACAGTTCGATTTCACTTGTGCTGACGTGTTGGCCCGCCCCGATACTATGACCGCCGCCGCCGACGCGCTTGCCGCGCGGATCATGGAAATCGCTTCAGGTGCCCTGACCTTTGGTGAGATTCTCGGCGAAGACGACGAGGTCATCGCCAGGTTTGGAGAAACTCTGTGACGACAAATGAACCGACCTATCTGGCTGTCAGGCTGCACCCAGACGACACGGTTGCTGTCGTTGTTCAATCCATCCGCACAGGCGTAAAGGTGACAATCACCGGCCCCGGGTCAGCTTTGTCGGTGACCGCTGGCGAAGATATCCCCTGCTATCACAAATTGTCGCTCAGACCAACACAACCGGGTGAGCCAGTGGTGCGAAACGGAATTGTCATTGGCAATGCAACGCAGGCAATCCTGGCTGGCGACTGGGTTCACACCCACAATTTGGTCAGCCTTCGCGCCCGCCAGACAGATGATGTGGGGGTCTGATGTCGCCTCAACCCGACACGCGCTAAAAGGAAAGCTTAAAGAGAGCTGACGCTAGCTCGAGATCTCACACGTGACCTCAAGCGTCTCCGATGCCACTTAGGAAATGGTTCAATTTAACCGTGAAGCGAGCTATATCGCCAGCTCCAGCGCCAACTCGCCACGCACGCGGTCCTCGTCGATGTCGCAGCCGAGGCCCGGGGTCTGCGGCACCAGCGCCGCCTGACCTTCGCGCGGCAGCGGTGTGCGCAGGTAATCTCCGGCCAGATGCTGCGGCCCGTTCAGATCGACGGGATAGTCGATGCCATAGGCGGCAAAGACATGGACCGAGGCGGCAAACCCGATGGGCGCGTCCATGAGCCCCGAACCGATCAGCTTCATTCCAGCATTCCGCGCCAGATCGCAGAGTTGCCTGGCATAGTGGATGCCGCCCACTTTCTGTACCTTGCAGACCAGTCCCTCGACAGCATCGCGCCGCAGCAAGTCGATGATCAGCGGCAGTCCCATGGCGGATTCGTCCAGCGCGATGTTCATGGTCGTGGCGGAGAGCAGTTTTTTCAATCCGTAAATATCCGCCATCGGGATCGGCTGTTCGAAAAGTTCGACCCCTTCCGCCTCAAACAGCTTTGCCGCGCGCAAGGCATTGTCCAGATCGTAGCCTTGATTGGCATCGACCCAGACCACCGCATCGGGGGCCATCTGATGGACCGTACGCACAATTTCGGCATCAAAAGCTGGGCTGTTGCCGACCTTGACCTTGAAGGCGCGGAAGCCCTCGGCCAGTGCGGCTTCAACTGCCTTGGCGGTTTCCTCTGGTCCTGGTTGCGAGACGAGATAGGCCAGCTCAACCCGGTCCGCCCGCTTGGCACCCAGCCATGTCTGAAGGTTGATCCCCAGCGCCTTGCAAATCAGATCATGTGCGGCCATGTCCAGCGCGCCCTTCGCAATCGGTTGGCCGGGATCGAACCCGGGGGCTAGCTCCATGTCCATCGCGGCATGCAGCCCGGCAATGTCAAAGGCGTCGCGCCTGATCAAGACCGGTGCCAGAACGTGCCGGATCGTTGTGGTGACCGAATGGATGGTTTCGGCCGACCAGCGCCTGCTCGGTCCCGCCTCTCCCCAACCCACGGTTCCGTCGTCGCCGGTCATCTTCACCAGCGCAATCTGCTTGCCCTCATCGAGCGAGCGTGACACTCCCCGCGCCAGTTTCAGCACGCCTTTCAGCGGCAGACGCACCGGCAGCACCTCAATTCGTTCAATCTTCATGTCAGCGGTTCCTCTTTCTGCCGTTCCATCCGTTTTCGCCTGTCCGCATATTCGCGCCATCCGACCACCACGATGGTCAGCACCGCGCAGGCCAGGAACATCGCGGAAATGGGCCGGGTCAGGAAAATCGTCAAATCGCCACGCCCCATGATCGCCGCCTGACGCAGCCCAACCTCGATCAGCGGGCCAAGGATGAAGCCGATCAGAAGCGGCGCGATGGGAAAGCCCAACCGGTTCATCAGATAGCCCATGACGCCGAAACCGACCATGACATAGACGTCGAAATAACTGCTTGTGGAGACAAAGATACCGGTCACGCCCAGCACCAGAACGGCCGGAAACAGCACTGGGTTCGAGACCCGTGCTGTTTGTATGAATGCGTACATGCCAAGGCGCCCGATCACCAGATGCAAGGCCGAGGCCGCTACGATCATCAGGAAGAACCCGGCGACGAATGGCCCCTGCTGTTCGAACAATGCGGGACCGGGTATAAGCCCGTGAGCGATAAAGGCACCCAGCATGATCGCTGTGATGACGTCGCCCGGAATGCCCAGCGTCAGCAGTGGCACGAAGGTCGAACTTGTCACAGCATTGTTGCCTGCCTCTGCCGCCGCGACACCTTCGATTGCGCCTTTGCCGAAGCGTTCAGGTTCGCGCGACAGGCTGCGGCTCAGCCCATAGTTCAGATAGGCGGAGACCGCTGATCCCAGTCCAGGAACTGCCCCGATAAACACCCCGATCAGCGACGAGCGCCCGATCACCGGAAGTGAGCGGCGCCAGTCGTCGCGATCCAGACAGTGGTCGGGATCGCTCAGTTTCAGTGCGCCCTTGCGCTCACGGCGCGCCAGGCTCGTTTCCAAAATGCTCAGCGCCTCGGCGATGGCGAACACGCCAATGACCAACGCGATGAACGACCAACCTCCGGAAAGCTGGCGGAAGCCGAAGGTCAGCCGGAATTCACCGCTGAGTGGATCAACGCCGAAGGTGGACAGGAACAACCCCATGGCCGCCGCGATCAGGCCCTTGACCATGTTGCCTTGGGACAAAACACCGACCAGCGTCAGTGCGAAGATGCCCAGCGAAAAGCTTTCAGGCGGGCCGATGCGCAAGGCGAAGACTGCCATGGGCACAGCAAAGGCAATAAGGGCGATATCGCTGACGAACTCCGCAATCACAGAGGCGTAGAGCGACATCTTCAGCGCCTTGCCCGCCTTGCCCTGCCGTGTCAGTTCGTTTCCATCAATGGCGGTCGCCGCCGCTGCGGGCGTACCGGGCACATTGATCAGCACGGCGGTCAGCGACCCGCCATAGGTGCCGCCCTTGTAGATCCCGACCAGCATCGCCAGACCGGCAATGGGTTCGACGTTGAATGTGATCGGCAGGGCAATGGCCACCGCCAGCGGCACGTTCAGACCGGGGATCGAACCGATAACAATCCCGACCACCAGTCCCAGCGACAGCATCAGGAATACCTGAATCGACGCAACCTCGGGAATCCCCTGAAGCAGGAAATCCATGGCGCGTCAGTTCCAGAGTCTGGCAGCAGGCAGAAGCACGATCATTACCTTTTCAAAGAACAGTAGCAACAGGCCGGGCAACACGACTGCCGAGCCGATCAGCACCCACCAGCGACGGTTGCCGTAAAGCAGACCTGCACCAATCAGGAACGCCCCGCTGGCTACCAGATAGCCGAGCCATGGCAGTGCGGCTATGTAAACTACCAGCCAGGCCACCATCATCGGCACGCGCCAGTCGAGACCCGGCGCGGGCGCGGCAAGCGTTGTTGAAGCGGCCTCTTGCTGTGGCGCAGTTCGGACCATACGCAGGACTGACCCGCCCAGCAGCAACACCGCCAGCCCCGCCATCACGACGACAACTGCGATGGGCATCGTTGTCGAGGTCACATAGGCTCCCGTAGCGTCGCTGCTCAGGAGGTTGGTGAGGAAGACCGCACAGAGGCCAAGAAGAACCAGCGCCGCCCACGCGTCCGGGTCGAGCTGTCTTCTGCTGTGCGGTCCGGCCATCACTTTTGCAGCATTGGCGCGTAGGTGTTCCAGTCGCGTTCCCAGACTTTGCCGAATTCAGCTGCTGGCAAATAGGTCAGTTCGGATGCCGACTTGAGCGCACGCGCTTGGAATTCCGGATCCTGTGCAACGGCGTCGAAGGCCGCTCTCAGGGTTTTAAGTACATCATCCGGCACACCCTTGGCGACGGCCAGGCCAACGAAGGGGCTGCCATAAACCTCGTACCCTTGTTCCTTGGCGGTCGGGATGTCGGGGAATGCTTTGTCCCGCTCGGCACTGAACACGGCGAGCCCGCGCATCTTTCCGGCCTTGATGCTGGATGCCACCGTAGCTGCATTGGCGGGAAGCAGGTCGATATCGCCAGCAAGAAGCGCTGTCGCGCCCGGCGCGCCGCCCTGTTGGGGTAAATGAACCACGTCAATCCCTGCGGTGTCGGTCAGAGCGAGTAGCGTCAAATGCGGTGCCACATCCGGCACTGCACCGAACAGGTATTTACCCGGCTCGGCTTTTGCAGCCTCAACGAAGTCGTCCAGCATCTGCCAGGGCGAATCTTCGCGCACCGTAAGAATAATAGACGCAGCCACAAGCTGACCGATTGGTTCGAAATCGTCATAGCGATAGCCGACATCGTTCTTCAGAGGCGTCAGAACATGGTTGCCTGAGGTCGTGGCAAGGATCGTATAGCCGTCCTTGGGCGCATCCAGTGCGGCTTGTGTGCCCAGCGACCCACCGCCACCTGCCATGTTTGTCACCGCGACCGGCGTGCCAAGCTCCTTGCTTAACGGCTCGGCCAGCAGACGCGCAAGCACGTCTGTGCTACCCCCTGGATTCCATGTGACGATCATCGAGATTGGCTTTTCCGGATAAGTCTGGGCGGCTGCCGCCCCGGCAAGCCCGGTCGCCATTGTCAGCGCAGCGATTGCGCTTGTGAACATCGTGGTCGGTTTCATGCTGGTTTCTCCCATTGGTGAATCTCTGCGGTGTAGTTCTGCGCCGGACACCGATCAAAAGTGCGCGGCGTGTGGCGCACGGCCTGGAGTCAGACCACTTTCAACCGTTTGGTTGAGACCAGTTTACGCTCGCGCCCCCGGTTTGTGTCAAGCTTAATCTTGCAGCGGTGAAAGGTCTGGCGCCGTACGCAGGTAGCTCAGGATCATCTCGCTCACATGGGTGCGACGGGCCGCGATCCTGTCGCTTTCCAGCAGGTCTGATTCAAAGATCACCGAAAGGGTGTAGCGGTTGGACAGAAAGAAATAGCACAGCGAGGCAATCGAGATGTAAAGTTCGACCGGATCGGCGTCACGCCGGAAACTGCCGTCGTCCAGCCCGCGCCTGATCACCCGCCCCAGGGTACTCTTCATGCTGTCCTGCAAGGCCGGGATTTCCTTGCTTGCCTTGGCGTGTCGCGCCTTGTGCAGGTTCTCGTCGTTCAGCAGAGGGACAAAATACCGGTTTTCAACGGTGTAATCGAAATTGAAGTGGATGAATTTGCGCAACGCCTCTACCGGTGACAACTCGTCAAGGTCAAGCGCCATTTCACGCTTGCGGATGTCGCGATAGGCGCGTTCCAGCACGGCACCGTATAAGCGGTCCTTATTCTTGAAGTAATAATATAGTAGCTGCTTGTTCACCCCTGCGCGCTCGGCGATCATGTTGACACGCCCGCCACCCAGCCCCACGCTCGAGAACTCATCGCGCGCCGCATCCAGAATCCGCTCGCGGGTGCCTTCGGGGTCGCGCACCCGGCCCGAAGCGGCGGAATTGGTGCGCGGGGGCACGGAGGGGCTTTCGTCATCCATAACGTCGGTTCTAACCCACAAACACGGGGCTTGCCCATGCCAATTGCCCGTTGGCCTGACGGGCGCGCAGGTAAACATGGCCTTGGCCACCCTGCAACGGTATGTTGCAACGCCCCGCGATGCGTGAGGCGTTCAGAGGCACCAATCGGTGCCATTGATAGGCTTCCTTCGGAAACGGCCCGGTAAAAAAATTCTTCGAAGTCAATTCGAGATCCGCCAAAGACATTTCACTTTTCTGCTCGACTGGCTGACGCAGCGACAGGGCTACCTTAGTCTGCGCATCCCCGGCGATCTCCAAAATCGCGCTCTGGTTCGGATTGCCTCGATAAGCATCCCGGCGCGAGGTGAAAGACCGGATCGAAAGACCGTCACTCCCATTGCGTGTGATACGGTGACGACGATCTTCGTCAAATGGCCCCGATTGCAGGCAAGGCCAGAAGTTGAGTAATCGTCCTTCCTGTACCACGACTTCCATCTCCCAATCGCAGGTTCGTTCGAGCGCCAGATCGCCCCATGGCCCCCAGCCCCATTCCAACCGGAGTTGCACAGGTTCGGCAAAGGTATCGCCGCCGAGCCGCGCGGGGGGAGCAAATTCGCGATGTACGATCTCGCCGCCCGAGATGATTTCAACGACGTCCATTTCGTCTCGCCCCCGTACATCATAGGCGATCTCGATACTGTCACGTGCGCCAAGGAACGTCCCCATGGGCGCTCCGTCGGCGGCAAAGTCGATCCCGATCCGATCGCCTGTCAGCGCATAAGTGCGCCGCGCGCGGATCGCGTCCAGAATCGCGTCGCGTGTGTTTTCCTTGACCAGCGCTGCCATCAGTCCTTCGCCATGCGCCCCCGGAAAGCCGCTGTGGCTGTCGGACGAGGCCACGAACCCGAACCGCAACCCGGAGTCGAGCGCATGGGCGACCGTGTTCGTCGTCTCGCGCCCGCCCATGGAGTGGTTAAAGAAAGGAAACGCTCCACGGTCGTCTTCGGAATTGCCGTGTTCCGAAAAAATCTCGACCACGGGCGAACAGTCACAGTTGAAGACATCCCAGTTCACGCCGCGGTGTCCCTTGGGATAGGCCAGATGATGGGGGATCATGAGCGCGCGCTCTTGCCGGCAGAACCCGCGCAATGTCTCGATGTCATTGGGGCGGATCAGCGGGCGGTAATCTTCAGGGAAGACGACGCATTGGTCACCGAACGTGCTGGAATGCCACTCAAACCCCAGAAAAGCGCTGAAATCATCAACGCCATTCGCATCGGCGATCAGATTCTGGACGGCGGGCCAGCCCTCTTCCAGCCGGCGGAATCCGTTCAGCCAATGCGCCTCGCGTCCGCCTTCCATCGGTTCCATATCGTGCCAATGAGAATGGCCGGTGAACGAAAAGAAGTCCAGGTGATGACGCGCGATATCGATGGCCCGTTCCAGTGACCCGACGCCATAACCAAGCGCATTGTGGTTGTGAATATCACCATAGAGAATCTGATATTGCGAAGTCATGACGCTTGCCTATCCTCTTGCCCTGTGGCAGTTTTCAACCAGATGGTTGATAAAGACCACAATTAGCGCATTGGTCCTTTCCATTCAAGCGGCGGAGATCATATGAACACACAATCAGATGGCATCGCCCTGCCTGATATGTTCGAAGACATAGAGGCGCTGGAGCAGTTTCTGACCGTCCCCGACGCTGGATTGATCGCAGATCTGGCCAAACTTGACGGCGATATCGCAATTCTTGGTGCAGGGGGCAAGATGGGGCCGACCCTGGCGCGCCTGGCGCAAAACGCGGCGCCGGACAAGACCGTTTATGCGGTGTCGCGTTACTCGAACAAAAATGAGCGCAAACGTCTCGACGCCCACGGTGTTTCGACCATCGCGGCGGATCTGTTGGACCGTGACGCGCTGGCCGCCCTGCCCGATGCTGCCAATGTGGTTTTCATGGCCGGGCACAAGTTCGGGGCAAACGACAATCCCGGCCTGACATGGGCCATGAACGTGCACCTGCCCGCTCTCGTCGCCGAACGCTATGCCAAGGCGCGGATCGTCGCCATGTCTACCGGTTGCGTCTATCCCTTCGTTCCCACCGACAGCCAGGGCTCGACCGAAGACGTGCCACCCGATCCGCCTGGCGAATACGCCCAGTCCTGCGTCGGACGCGAGCGGATGTTCCAGTATTTCTCGGCCCTTCATGGTACGCCGGGACGGCTGATCCGCCTGAACTATGCCATCGACATGCGCTATGGTGTGCTGCACGACATCGCCAGCAAGGTCGCGGCGGGCGAAGAGATCGACGTGACCACGGGTCATGCCAACATGATCTGGCAGGGCGACGCCAACGCGCAGGTGCTGCGCGCATTGGCGCATTGCACGACACCCACAAGCCCCCTGAACGTCAGTGGTCCCGAGACGGTTTCGATCCGCTGGGCGGCAAAGCGTTTCGGCGAGTTACTGGACCGGCCCGCCAAAATCGTCGGGGAAGAGGCACCGACCGGCTGGCTCAACAATTCGGCGCGCGCATTGGGGCTGTTCGGTTATCCCCGGGTGCCACTCGACCGGATGATGCGCTGGACCGCCGATTGGGTGACACACGACAAGCCGACCCACGGCAAGCCGACCAAATTTGAGGTCCGGGATGGAAGATATTGACGCCCCAGCGTTGCGCGCGCTGACGCCGGATGACCTGCCCGACCTTATGGCGCTGGTCAATGAAGCCGGCTGGAACCAGACGCCACAGGACTGGAAGATGATGTTGGCGCTCGGCAACGGGCGTGGGTTGGCCGATGAGACAGGACGCATCGTCGCAAGCGCTCTGACCCTGCCTCATGGCAACAGCCTCGGCTGGATCGGCATGGTTCTTGTGGCGGACGAATGGCGCAAACGCGGCTGCGCAACCCGACTGCTGGACGATTGCATCGCTGAATTGCGCGATGCGAGCCGGGTTGCGGGGTTGGACGCGACACCTGCGGGACAGCCGGTGTATGAACGCCTCGGATTTACTGGCACCGAGCGGATTTCGCGCTGGCGCCGCCCGGCCCGTGCGCCCGCTGGCAAGGTCGCGGCTGGCGTCAACATCGCAGGGCAAGACGATCTGGCACGGATTGCAGCGCTGGATGCAGAGATCTTCGGCGCGCCCCGCCCCAAACTTATCCAGGACCTGTGTAACCGCACCGACCCCTTGGGCTGGATTGCCGGTGACACCGGCTTTTTGCTGCATCGGATGGGGCGCAACGCCCGCCAAATCGGCCCGCTTTGTGCAACCGACACGGCCACCGCCGGGTGCCTGCTGGACACCGCACTGACGCAATTCGGCGAGGCGTTGGTGATCGACGCCTGTGATGCCCACTCTGGTTTCAGTGCATTGTTGGAGGCTCGGGGTTTCGTGGTCGAGCGGCCATTCACCCGCATGTATCTGGGCGCGCCGACACCCGCCGGTGATCCAGGCCGGCTGTTCGCAATCGCGGGGCCGGAACTGGGATAGTGCGACAAGCTATGTCCGCCGATATCCGCGCCCTGATCCGGCGCGGCGTGGCAAACTGTTGCCGCAGTGCTGACGCAGAAGTGTAATGCTTTACGGGCTGAATTCTCGGCGCAGGAAATCGCGATTTCTATCAATCTGCTGAACAGGAAATAGGGTATGTTGCGCGGCCCCGTTAGACGACAATAGAAAGAGAGCACATAGAATGACTGATACACCAAATGTGTTGTGGATCATGGCAGACCAGTTGCGGTTCGACTATCTCAGCTGCTACGGGCACCCCCATCTGCACACTCCCCATATTGACGCTCTGGCGGCGCGCGGCGTACGGTTTACCAATACCTACGTGCAATCGCCAGTGTGCGGACCATCGCGCATGTCCGCTTATACCGGACGCTACGTCCGCAGCCATGGCTCCACATGGAACGGCACACCGCTGCGCGTGGGCGAACCGACACTCGGCGATCATCTGCGCGAAACAGGCGCGCGGGCGGTTCTGGTGGGCAAAACCCATATGACAGCGGATCGTGAGGGCATGGCATGGCTTGGTATTGATCCGGCGAGCGAAATCGGATTGCGTGTTTCCGAATGTGGCTTTGAACCGTTTGAACGGGACGATGGGCTTCATCCCGACGGTCCCGGCCAGCAATGGTCAGCCTATGACGATTATCTGGTCAGTCATGGATATAAGTCCGACAATCCTTGGGAGGATTTTGCTAATTCCGGCCTGGACGCGGATGGCAATTTGATGTCGGCATGGCTGCTCAAGAATTCGCGCCTGCCGGCCAACGTGCCCGAAGAACACTCGGAAACGGCCTACATGACCAACCGGGCGATGAACTTTATGGAACAGGCGGTGGAGAGCGACAAACCGTGGCTCTGTCACCTGAGCTATATCAAGCCCCATTGGCCCTATATTGTGCCTTCGCCCTATCACGATATGTACGGCCCCGAGCACATTGTGGACCCGATAAGATCTCCGACCGAGCGGGACACAGATCATCCATTGTTGCGCGCCTATCAGCAGTCCCGGATTTGCCGCAGCTTTTCCCGGGACCACGTGCGCGAACACGTGATCCCGGCCTATATGGGCCTGATCAAACAACTGGACGACAATCTTGGGCGGCTGTTCGCGTGGCTGGATGAAAAAGGTTTGACGGACAACACCATCATTGCCTTCACCTCGGACCACGGGGATTACATGGGTGACCACTGGATGGGTGACAAGGATTTCTACCATGACGTCGCGGCGAAAGTGCCCCTGATCATCGCAGATCCCCGATTCGAGGCAGACAAAACGCGCGGGACGACATCCAACGCGTTGGTCGAGATGATCGACCTTGCGCCCACCTTCATGGCAGCGATGGGCTGCGCGCCCAAACCACATGTCATTGAAGGCCGTGATCTGACCCCTCTGCTCCATGCAACAGATGGTTTTTCGCGACGCTACGCCATAAGCGAGCATGATTATTCCAGCTCTGAAATGGCCCGCACCCTGAAGGTCTCGCAAGAAAATGCTCGCACGGTCATGATTTTTGACGGGCGCTGGAAATATATCCGTTGCGAAGGCTTTCCTCCGATCCTGTTTGACCTTGAATCCGATCCAAACGAGTTCACCAATTTGGGTAGGAGTGACGCACCCGAACACAAGCAGATTCGTACTGACATGGAACAGGCTCTCCTGTCTTGGTCAATGCAACATCACACGCGGATCACAGCAACTGCAAACGTCCTGGCAAGGCAAGGAAACGCAGCAGAACGTGGCATCCTGATGGGATTCTGGGACGAGGCCGAATACGAAGAGACCACAGGCAAACCATTCAGCAGCCTCAAGCCAACAGGAGCACCGCCATTCAAACCGGCAAATGAATAATCATGTAGATATGTCGTTACTCGCGGGACATTTCCATTAACCTCCCAGTTCTGGGATGAAGGAGATGTTCATGAACAAGGATCAAGCGAGATTCACCGCAAACTTCGTATTCTGCGCCATGCTGAAGAGGTTGGTTCTGTAGTATAAACCTGTCGGTATTTTGGCGTTGGCAAAAGCAGCTTTTATCGATGGCGCGCTGCCTATCAAAGCATGGCGAAACAGGCTGGATTAATCGACCCACAATTCCGAAGTGGCATTCCAATCGGACTCCCATTGAGATCGAGGAGAAGGTTCTTCATCTGCGGAAGAAATACTATCTTGGGCCAATGCGCATCGTCTGGTAACTGGCCCGCTATCACGACATCAAGATATCAGACGTTACGGTCTCTCGGATACTCAAGCGTCATGGCGTTATCCGGTTGCCTCGCGGTACGCGCCTGCGTCACCCCCCAAATCGCATCAACAACGAAAACCAACCTGGCAGGAATCCACTTAACGACGCAGCAAAGCTGTTCAAACAAACCCGGCCAGCTCTATCTGGTTCGGATAATCAGCGAACGGTTCGGGGTAACATGCTCTCAAAGTGTCGTCTCCGATTATCTGGCGGAACTCGGCTTTTCCCATATCTCGGGCCGTCCGCAGCATCCAGCTCAAGATCCACAGGTGATTGAGGCTTTCAAAAAAACTTCGCCAACACGCTCGCAACCCACATAGCCGACCTGCCGGATGGCACGCCAATTGAGGTGTGGTTCCAGGACGAAGCCCGTATTGGACAAAAGAACGGACGCGTCCGTATCTGGGCGAAGAAAGGAACTCGACCACGCCTGCCTGCCGATCAGCGTTACCAGAACACCTACCTGTTCGGTGCCATTTGTCCGAAGCGCGGAACAGGTGCGGCATTGGTCCTGCCCTCCACCAATACCGAAGCGATGCAATTGCACCTCGATGAGATCAGCAAATATGTCACCCGCAAGGCCAATGCAGTGGTGCTGATGGATCGCGCAGGCTGGCACTCGACCGGCAAACTCAACATTCCCAAAAACATCACCATCATCCTGCTGCCGTCAAAGTCGCCAGAGCTGAACCCGATCGAAAACATCTGGCAATACCTTCGGGCAAACTGGCTCTCAAACTGCGTCTTCAAAGACTACACCGCTATCGTCGATGCAGCATGCGATGCATGGAACAATCTCATCCATCACCCAGAAGTCATCACATCAATCGAAATGAGAAACTGGGCTCATGTGGGTCAGTGATTTCTGACTTTGGCCTCATTTTGCGGGACCGGAACTCTCTGGACTTGCCCGTGAAAAGTGGAGGGATTTTCTGATAGTTTTTGACACTCAGGAGGTTCCAATGAGCAAAGAAGTACGACGTGGATTTATGGAAGAATTCAAGCGTGAGACGGTTCGTCTCATTGAGACCAGCGGGCGCACGATTTCGCAGATTGCGGATGAACTGGGCGTCGGTCTGTCCACATTGACGCGGTGGAAGCGGATTTATCGGGAAGCTGAATTGCTGGCCGGGCCACATGAGGATGTGAACAAGGAACTGGCGCGGTTACGCAAAGAGAATGAAATTCTTCGCCAGGAGCGAGAAATTCTTCTCGCTCTCCGTGTGCTCAAACGCATCGGAGCAGGCGGTTTTTTGATCTCAATTCTGCTAAAGGATTAGCCTTGTTCGCGACTGTTTGAAGGTGCGCTCTTCGCCACTTCGCAAAACGACTGAACGGCCGCTTCCCGCATCTCCGAAATTGGCTGGACTTACTGTCAAAAGGAAGCACTACTGGCCGCAAAGACATATCGCCCGGCAACTCCGGGCTCCACTCAGTACAGGCATGGGATAGACCTGTGCCTAATGAATGGAGAACAAGATGTCTAAGAGGCCAACCGAAAATTATGTTGAGTGATTTCAGCAAGTTGTGATTCTCTGTTGTTTGCAAAGACAATGGAGGATCGGATGGCTTGGACTGAAATCACTCGGAAGCAATATGACCGCAGACACTTGCGCTATGCAAGTGATTGTACGGACGAGGAATGGGCGTTGATCGCGCCGTTCATGCCTGCGCCGAGCAAGGTCGGTCGACCGCGCAAATGGCCGATGCGCCAAATATGGAACGCGATCCAGTATATAGCGGCGTCGGGTTGCCAGTGGGCGATGCTGCCAAAAGACTTCCCGCCCTTCACAACGGTCCAGCACTATTTCTACCGATTACGCGACAGCGGCATGCTCGACATCATCAACGAAACGCTGGTCATGTCCGCACGCCTTTTGGCCGGTCGAGCGGCAGAGCCGACAGCGGGTGTGATCGACAGCCAAAGCGTGAAAACCACGGAAAGCGGCGGCCCGCGCGGCTTTGATGCGGGCAAGAAGATCACAGGCCGCAAGCGTCACATCCTCACTGATACACAAGGCAATATGCTGGGTGCGATCATGCACACCGCCGATATACAGGACAGGGATGGCGCGCCGAACGCCATCGCATATACGAAAGAGAGCTTCCCCAGCCTTGCCCATCTGTTCGCAGATGGCGGTTATGCCGGGCAAAAGCTGACAACTGTTCTTCAGAACATGGATGGGCCGACCATCGAGATCGTCAAGCGCCCCGATGGCGCAAAAGGATTTGTTGTTATTGCAAGGCGCTGGGTTGTCGAGCGCACATTTGCATGGCTTGGAAGGTGTCGTCGCTTGGCAAAAGACTGGGAGGCAACCATCGCATCTTCCGAGGCCTGGCTGCTCATCGCATCCATCCGGCGCACCACCCGCCTTATCGCAAGGACTTGAAATCATTAGGTATTAATTTTGAGTCGGGCTCTAATCTCGACTTTGTACGTTTTTGTGGTCAGGTCCAGAGCCAGAAGATGCCCTCGTTCGCTATGAACTCGAGCGCCTCGTCGAGGGGTATGACGACGCCGCCGATGTCATCGACATCCTCCCATTTGCGCCGGTGTGACCAGTATCCGAGCCGGACTTCGTTGCCGTTGCCGGTCGGCTTCAGCCGGGCAATCGGCGCCTCCGTCTCCAGCAGGTAGAGATGGTAGGCACCCTTGTCTTTGTAAAAACCGACGCCACCACCATTGGCGTCGTCGAAGGCTTCGATGCGAACGGCGATTTCGTCATGCTGCATGTGCCGATCATACATAGGAACACCTCAGGGCACGTGATTCACTTTGCCGCAGGTTTGCCTGCTTGCATGGTCAGCGACAAGGGATTCGAAACATGGGATGAAACATCATGCCCCCTTCTTGCCGCCGTCTCCGGGCGATCCCGTTCCCCAGATCCTGCGCGATTGGCTGCAGGCGCTGCGCCCGTGCTTCACGGCGCCCAGTTGGGAGCACATGCTCGTCCTGGTCATGGGGGCCGTGCTGGCCCCGGGCAAGCGCACCGTCAGCGCCTGCCTGCGGATGACCGGGCGCGCCGAGGCGAAAAACTTTTCGAGCTACCATCAGCTCCTTAACCGCGCCCGCTGGGAGTCTCGCGATATGTCTCGGCGCCTGCTGGCCATGATCATCGACCGCCTCGTGCCGGAGGGTCCCGTGGTCATCGGGATGGACGATACAATCGAGCGCCGATGGGGGCGCAAAATCACTGCGCGCGGCATCTATCGCGATCCTGTCCGCTCCAGCCATGGCCACTTCGTCAAAGCCAGCGGGCTGCGCTGGTTGAGCTTCATGGTGCTGACGCCGGTCCCTTGGGCAGGTGTTGTGAAGGCCCTCCCGGTGCTCACCCTGTTGGCCCCCTCGGAGCGCTCCGACCACCAGCGCGGACGCAGGCACAAGCTGCTGACCGACTGGGCCCGCCAAGGGGCGCTCCAGCTCTGTCGCTGGATGCCAGAGCGCGACATCGTCTTCGTGGGCGATAGCGGCTTCGCTGTCCATGAACTGGCGTACGCCATCGGCGGCCGAGCAACCCTCATCAGCCGACTGCGGCTCGACGCCAATCTCTACGCGGCCCCTCCAAAACGTGACGGCCACACCCTCGGACGCCCGGCGCAGAAGGGGCCACCCTTGCCCAAGCTGAAAACGCTGCTTTCAAACCCGACCACGCCCTGGAAAAGGATCACCGCGTCCTCCTGGTATGGGCGCAAGCACCATAAGGCACTCGAAATTACCTCGAGCACCGCATTGTGGTACCGACCTGGTACGCCGCCCAAGCCAATTCGCTGGGTCCTCGTCAGGGATCCTGACGGCCGGCGCGCTCCGCAAGCTTTCTTCAGCACCGATACAACGCTCGATCCTGCCGACATCATCGCCCTGTTCGTCCGCCGCTGGCAGGTCGAGGTCACCTTCGCCGAAACCCGCGCCCATCTTGGCGTCGAAACCCAACGGCAATGGTCCGACAAAGCTATCGCCCGCACCACGCCGGCGCTGCTTGGTCTCTACAGCCTTATCTCTTTGTGGGCGTGCGATCTGTTGTCCAAGTCGAGCATTCCTTATGCCGCAGCCTGGTATCGTAAGACCCATCTCACCTTCACCGATGCCATCGGCGCCGTAAGGCTCGCCTTATGGGTCGGAGACATTTATCAACACTCCCCGCCGCACCGGGAAAGACACAAAATCCCTCCCGACCGTCTCGTGCGTATGGCAGAGGCTCTCTGCTTCGCCGCATAATGTACAAAGTCGAGCTAATAGAACTGTTTTGACTGCAGCGAAGGTGGAATCCAACCCCACCAAGGCGAAGATTACGCGACAAACACAATTGCTCAAACTACTTAACCGGAAGTCCGGTGTTACCATCGCACAGATCCAGAGGGCCTTTGGCTGGCAGCCGCACACAGCGCGCGCAGCCATCTCAACGCAGCGCAAGGCCGGGTTCGTGATTGAACGAAGCGAGAGCGACAAAGGCTCTGTCTACCGAATCGTCGAAGAAGCCAACAAATGATGAAGACGGACCGTTCAGACAGCTTTGAAAAGCTGATCGCTGCGATTGACGTAATGGACCGGCCTGGGTGCCTAGAACGCTGGCGAGAGGTGTTCGGACGATCGCCGCCCAAATACCTCTCGCCGCAATTCTTAAGAAGAGTTTTGATCTGGGAGGCGCATAACCGGACGCTAGGCGGTCTTTCGACCAAGACAGAACGTCGGCTGAAGCAGATCGCATCAGGCAAGGCTGCACTTACTCCCGCGAAACCAGGATCGCAACTGGTTCGAGAATGGAATGGGCGCACCTATCAGGTTGAAGTGGTCAAGGACGGCTACGTTCTGGATGGTAAGACCTGGCGATCATTGTCAGCCATCGCCCGGCACATCACAGGCGCTCACTGGTCCGGCCCCCGTTTCTTCGGAGTGCAATGATGCGCCGGGTTCGCTGCGCGATCTATACCCGCAAGAGCTCCGAAGACGGGCTGGAACAGGATTTCAACTCTCTCGACGCGCAGCGAGAGGCTTGTGAAGCCTATATTGCAAGCCAGAAGCATGAGGGCTGGGAACTGCTGCCAGATCGTTATGATGATGGCGGGATATCGGGCGGTCATCTCGACCGCCCGGCATTGCACCGGCTGATGCAGGCCGTCGATGAAAAACGTGTTGATCACATCGTTGTTTACAAGATCGACCGGCTCACCCGCTCGCTGGCGGACTTTGCCAAGCTGGTCGACAGGTTGGACGCCGCCGAAGCCTCCTTCGTCTCGGTCACACAATCCTTCAACACCGCGACCAGCATGGGGCGGCTAACTCTTAACGTGCTTTTGAGCTTCGCCCAATTCGAGCGCGAAGTCACAGCCGAGCGCATCCGGGACAAAATTGCGGCCTCCAAGCGCAAAGGGCTTTGGATGGGTGGAAATGTCCCGCTTGGCTACCAAGCCGATGGTCGGACGCTGAAAATCGATGATTGTGAGACGGCCACGATCAGGACACTTTACGATCTCTATCTGGAACATGGTACTATCCGAGAAGTAAAGGAGCGGGCCGAAGACCTTGATCTCAGATCCCGTCGCCGTGAACGCTCGGGCGATCGCGCTTCCGGCGGCAAATCCTTTGATCGCGGACATATCCATCACATCCTGAGCAACCCGATCTACGCAGGACAAATTCGGCACAAGGGCCAGGTTTATGAAGGGCAGCATCCGGCTATCATTGACCCGAAAGTCTGGAAACAGGTTCAGAACACGTTGAAATGTGGAGCCGCAAAGTCCCGTGGTACTAAGCAAAAGGGCACGCGATCCCCGCTTTCGGGTAAGCTCTTCGATGAAACCGGAGACCGTCTGACCCCCAGCCACAGCCGGAAGAGTGGCATGCGACTTCGTTACTACATCTCCCGACGGTTGGTGACTGATCGCAGTCGGATGCATCCAGATGCCTGGCGACTGCCTGCTGAACAGGTTGAGGGTTTGCTGACTGATCTGGTGAAGCAACACCTGATGAGACCAGAGGCGGCTTGTTCATTGACGCAAGGTATGTCCGCGTCAGACGTACACACAACCGCCGAAAACCTGGCAGACCCAAGACAGGCATCTGAATACCTGGCACTGATCGAACGAGCAGACCTGCGCCCAGGATCTCTGATGGTCTTGCTGAACCAGCATGAACTTGCCGAGCTGCTTCAGTGCCGGTCCGACCAGATCAATTCTACGGACCTGAGAATCGAAGCTCCGTTTCGAATACGTCGGCGCGGTGTTGAACTGAAACTGCATCTGGGCGACGTGCCATTTGAGATCGATCGGACGCTTGTGCAGAATATCGTTAAGGCCCGCCGTTGGCTGGCGATGATCATAGAAGGCCAGACGTTTGGCGAAATCGCCATGGTCGAGGGCACATCCAAACGGCGGATTCAGGATATCGTTGATCTGGCATTGCTGGCGCCAAACGTTCTCGACGCCATAGCGTCTGGTAATCAGCCTGATGGCCTTACCACGGACTACCTGATCAAGAAGGGCTTCCCAGCCATCTGGTCAGAACAGCGCAACCAATTCGAAGCGCTCTGAGGCGTAACCCTCCAACCTTCCCAAAACTCGTACCGCCGGAATCGTAAACAGAGACTTCGGCTGTAATTTGGCCACCATAACACTCATATCCGCGTCTCACCCGAAATCTGCATATGCCAAGCTCCAGAAAACACGGGCGAATTTCGCAGCAAACTCTTACCGTCTGGAATCGTGGAAGTGGGTGGCTGTGCAGGCAGTCCGGAGCTGACCAGTCTGAGCGACATTTCCCTGAAAACAGGGAAATCAACAGGGAAATCACGCTATTTTCGCCATTTCTCGCGCCTACGTCCCTGATTTATGGCTATAAATCAGCTACTTACTGTTGAATTCCCTAGCCGAATTAACAGGGAATTTTTGTCGAATAACAAGGTATTATTTGAGGCGAACAGGGAGATACCATTCCCACTGATTCTCCTTGGCGGAATACGATTGAATGCGACTTGGCCGTTTTTATCTCCATTCGCTCATTCCGCTGATAACCCGTCGGAGCTACCTTTGGAAGCCTGCCTTGGCGCCCGCGCCGAACGTTGTCGGCGCGGGCGAAAACTTTCACAGCGCGACGATCACCGCGTCACGACCCGGAATATGCGTCGCACCCGCATCGCCCCAAAGTGTTTCCTTAACGGCAAGCGGCGCACCATCGATCGTCACTGCGATTGGTTGTGCGTCGGGAGTCGGATTGATGAGCCACAGATATCGCTGATCCCCATCCTGATGCAGACGTCCCTGCACGGCCTTGTTGCCGGTTTGAATCGCTGGGGTAATCCCGGCCCAGTCCAGACAGGTCTGAAACCACGCCGCCACTCCCGCGCCATTGGTCTCAAGATCGCGGAAATGCCCGGCGGACATGTGCGTGCCGACGAGAAGAGTGCGCCCTTTGCCGTGGGTTGAGGTGGTGATCGCCACTCGACCTCCCTCGAAATGCCCCAGAACCTTAGCGCCCTTGGGAGAATAGGATTGAAGGAACCCGCCACCGCGCAATGTCGCATCGGCGTCAGAATCCAGCGAAAGACAGATCCGGTCGCCGATGTCGGGCATGAACTCCACTTCGTCCTCGACCACGCCAAACACGGCATCCAGTCCGTTGTTCGGTTGCTGCACGCCAACGCGGCCATCGTCGCCAAAATATCCCGGACAGGCTTCCGAGATCAGCTGCCCGCCATCCGCCACCCATTTGGCCAGTCGACCAGCCAACTCGGCGGGCATCATGATCGGGTAAGGCGCGTATATCACGTCATATTTTTCAATATCCTGGTCATGAACCCAATCGGCCTGCACACCCATGTCAAAGAATGCGCGATAGGCGCCCCACATGGCATCCTGATAGGTCTTGAACCCACCTTGGCTGGACAATAACAGGTCAAACCGCTGCGCCTCGGGGATCATCAACAGGCCAATATCGCCGCGCACCGGACTGGCAGACATGCAGGCGGTCTGTTCGGGCGCATTGACCCAACGGCCAATTTTGGCCTGCATTTCCGAGCGGGGTGTGCGGCTACCGTCCATGCCATAGGCACCAAAAGCCCCAAAGAGCGGCCCGTTCAGCAGCGGACGATACCGCAAATTCATCATGCCACGCGCACCGGCGGCAAAGGAGGCCAGCGACCACAGGCGGATATCTTCGGGCGTGGCAACGCGTGCATCTTCCTTGTCACGGCCCAGAACCTGCGGCTGCATCCAAAGCGGACCGCCCTGTCGTTCGGCATGCCAAAACGGTTTGCCGCGCGCCGCGCCCCGGATCAGATCACCGGCAAAAAAGTTGCGCCACGGTTGATTGCCCTTGCGCGCGCCGATCCAGGTGTAGCCATAAATCTCGACCTGTTCGGCTGCACGCCAATCATTGCAACCATGCCCGGCCAGCGCCGTAACCGCGCCCGCAATACCATGCGAAATGATTGTGGCATCGGGATCTACAGCGCGGATCGTGTTGATTTTATCCTGTACATGGCCATAGAAATTATCCTCACGGAATCTCAGCCAGTCCAGACATTCGGAATAGGGCTGAATTTGCCGGGGCGGCATGATGTCGTCCCACTCGGCGTAGGAATAGCGATGCCAGACCTTTGCCAGCGCATCGAGTGTGCCGTATTTTTCACGCAGCCAGACGCGAAACGCGGCCGCAGTCGGTTTTGAGAAATCATAGTCGGGGCTGTAGTTTACCTCGTTGTTCACGTCATAACCCATCAGGCCCGGATGGCCCCGATAACGACCCGACAGTTCGGTCAGAAATCCCATCACCGCCTCATGCACTTCAGGTGCATTCAACGTCAGCGGTCCCGCGCCGCCCAGGCCATCGCCAAAGCCACCAACCGCAACCGAGGGGCTGTGCTGCGACGCCATCAGCGTTCCGTCTGCCTTGCACATCCGCGCAAAGTCCAATTTGCGTTGCAGCCAGTCAGGCGAAGCCATGGTGAATTCTGCGATCACCGTCGCCATGCCATTTTCTGCCGCCAGATCCAGCTGCCGATCGCAATCATCCCAGTCGTATTTGCCGGGCGCGCGTTCAATCGCCGACCACATGAACCAGTGGCGAAACGTGTTCAGGCCATCACTTGACGCTATGCCGTAATCACGGGCCCAATCCTCTCGTGGGGGATTGGATTTGCGAAAGTAAACAGCCCCGTAGGGCACCTGTGGCAGTTTAGCGGGCATGGATTTGTCCTTTTGGCGGAATGAAGCCGGTCCCTGGTCAGGGGCCGAAGTGTCAGATTGCACAGGAACAAAGCGACTATCGGCCCCGCTCCTGCGATGGTTCAGGGCCTATTCACCAGAAGCGAGCACCTGCAAATTGCGGATCAGGGCGGAGTGATCGAGGTCCCCATCACCGCGCCCAATGGCGGCTCCCATCAGTTGATGCACCATCGCGGTGTTGGGCAGCGCAACATCCAAAGCGCGGGCGGCATCTATCGCCAGACCCAAATCTTTACGATGCAGCGCGATGCGGAAACCTGGCGCAAACGCCTCGTCAATCATCCGCTCGCCATGCACTTTGAGAATGGCGCTATCGGCAAAACCACCCGTCAGCGCCTCGCGCACACGCGCCGGATCGGCACCGGCACGTGCAGCCAAAAACAGCCCCTCGGCCACGGCTTCAATCGTCAGTCCGACAATGACCTGATTGCAGACCTTGGCCACCTGTCCGTCGCCTGCAGACCCGATATGGGTGATGCGTTTGCCCATCACCTCTAGAATTGGTTTGGCGCGGGCGAAAGCCGCCTCGGTGCCACCGGCCATAATCGTCAGGGCAGCATTCTTGGCCCCCGCCTCGCCGCCAGACACCGGCGCATCAACCCAATCGGCGCCCTGCGCGGTGATCCGGGCCGCAAACTCTCTGGTTGCAACCGGCGAGATCGAGCTCATATCGATCACCAACGCCCCATCTTGCAGACAGCTCGCCACGCCATGGTCGCCAAATAGAACTTCTTCAACGTCCGGCGTGTCCGGCAACATCAGAACGACGACCTCGGATGCTGCAGCAACAGCAGCGGCACTGTCCAATGCAATACCCCCGGCCGTCACCAGATCCTGGCTGACCTCCTTCACCCGGTGCAGAAACACATTGTGCCCCGTTGCGATCAGGTGTCCCGCCATTGGCCGCCCCATGACGCCTAGCCCAATAAACCCGATTTTCATGCCTTTACTCCCATATCCTTCATCCAGGCCAGCCCTTCAGACGTACCAGCGCGGGGTTTGTATTCGCAGCCCACCCAGCCGTCATATCCAAGACGATCAAGGCTTTGCATCAGGTAGGGATGGTGGATTTCGCCGGTACCCGGCTCATGCCGGCCGGGATGATCGGCAATCTGGATGTGTGCGATTCGATTTTGATTGCGCTCGAACGTCGGCACCAAATCGCCCTGCATGATCTGCGCATGGTAGAAATCATATTGCAGCCAGAGGTTTGCATGCTCGACCTGCTCGATGATCCGCAGCGCGTGATCGACGCGGGATAGATGAAAACCGGGAATGTCGCGGTTGTTTACCGGTTCAAGCAGAAGCCGTATCCCCGCTGCCTCCATCCGCGGCGCGGCATAGGCGAGGTTTTCGATCATCGTCGCATCCAGTTCGGCGGTGGGCACCCCCTCAGGCGCGATGCCGGCCAGACAGTTAATCTGCTTGCAATCCAGCGCCGCCGCATAGTGCAACGCGGTATCCACTCCGGCGCGGAATTCCTCGATCCTGTCTGGCAGGCACAATAGGCCACGCTCACCACCCGCCCAATCGCCCGAAGGCACATTGAACAGGACCTGCGTCAGCCCCGCCCCGTTTAACGCAGCGGCAACTTCCGTCTCTGAATGGTCGTAGGGACCCAGGTATTCCACCCCGGAAAACCCGTCCGCCGCCGCAGCGGCAAAGCGGTCAAGAAAATCGTACTCAGTATAGAGCATCGACAGGTTGGCGCAGAATTTGGGCATCATATCCTCTATAGTCTTCTCTTGCGAAACGGGTTTGGCTCAGGCGTTAAATCGCGTGCGGTGAAGCATCCGCCGATTACGAGGATCAGGGTTCGGCACGGCGGAAATCAGGCTCTGGGTATAAAGTTCAGCAGGGGCGGTGCAGATTTGCTCGGCGGATCCCGTCTCGACGATCCGGCCCTGATGCATCACGGCAACCCGATCACAGAAATACCGCACCACCGAAATGTCATGCGCGATAAAGATAAAGCTGAGGTCGAGCCGCTTTTGCAGGTCAAGGAGCAGATCCAGCACCTGCGCCCGGATCGACACATCCAGCGCTGATGTTGCCTCATCCGCAATGATCACACGGGGGTTCGAAGCAAGAGCGCGGGCAATGCTGATCCGCTGACGCTGACCACCGGAAAAGGCGTGCGGATAGCGCTCCATCGCGGACTGTTCCAGACCAACCAGTTCCAGCAATTCCGCCACACGCGCATTGAGCGCAACATCGCTCATGCCGCCGCCCACAATAAGCGGATCGGCTATCACTTGCTTTACCGTCATCCGCGGATTGAGCGACGCGAAGGGGTCCTGAAAAACCAGGCGTACAGCCGAGCGATAGCGCGCCAGATCGGGTCGCGGCATCTGCGTGACTTCCTCGGCACCCTCATCGCCATGCCACAAAATGCTGCCCTCAGACGGCTCGACAATCCGTAAGAGCATCCGCCCAAGCGTTGTTTTTCCGGAACCGCTCTCGCCCACGATTCCCAAGTTTTCACCAGGCCAGAGATCAAGGCTGACAGCGTCGACAGCTTTGATTTCATAAGTTTTTTTGCCACGCCAATTTGTGGCGCCAAACCCCTTGGTCAACCCCCGCGCCTGCAATAGTGGCTGCCCAGCCCTATTCGGCGCAATGCGCTTTACCGCTGTATCAAGGCGCACAGTCGCGGCCAGCAGCGCCTTGGTGTAAGGGTGCTGAGCACCGTAAAAAATGTCGTCCACCGGCCCTTGTTCGACGATCTTTCCCCAGCGCATCACTGCGACATGATCGGCGACCTCGGCGACAAGGCCAAGGTCATGGGTGATCATCAGCATGGCCATCCCACGCTCGGCCTGAAGGCGCGCGATCAGATCCATGATCTCGGCCTGCGTGGTGACATCAAGTGCGGTGGTTGGCTCATCCGCAATCAGGATGTCGGGATCACAGGCCAGCGCCATGGCGATCATTGCGCGCTGCCGCATGCCCCCCGAAAATTCGAACGTATAGCGGTCCGCCATATGTTCTGGCTGAGCGATCTCGACCTGCCGCAGCAGATTTACCGTCTCGGCCTTGGCCTCTGCCTTGGTCATCTTGCGGTGCAAAAGCAGCGCCTCGACAATCTGCGTGCCAATGGTCCGTACCGGCGACAGTGAGGACATCGGCTCCTGAAAGATCAGGCCAATCCGCCCACCGCGCACAGCACGTATTTCGCGGCTGTTGGACGCCAGGGCATGAAGGGCCAGCGGCCCCTTGGGCCCACGCAAAGTGATCTCACCGCCCGACACCTTCGCCTGTGCATCAATCAACCGTAAAAGCGCCCGCGCCGTTACCGATTTGCCAGAGCCGCTCTCACCGACAAGACACAGGGTTTTACCAGGATAGAGATCAAAGCTCACATCCCGCACTGCATGCAGAATATGGGTCCGCAGGTGGAAATCCAGACTGAGATTGCGCACGGTCAGAACCGGCTCTTGCGCCACATCTGGTTGGGCCATCTCAAGCTGGGTCATCTCGGCGCTCATGTCGCGTAAGGGTCTGCGGCATCACGCATCCCGTCGCCCAGGAAATTGAATGATAGGACGGTCAGAACCACCGCTCCTGCGGGCCAGACCAGCAACCAGGGCGCTGTCGCCACCGTGCGGATATTCTGCGCGTCCTGAAGCAGCACACCCCAACTGACCACCGGTGATTTCAACCCTATACCAAGAAACGACAGCGCCGTTTCCGCAACGATCATCGTCGGGATCGCCAGCGTCACCACGGCAAGAATATGCGAGGTCAACGAGGGTAAGATGTGCCGGAAAATAACACGCGCCTGGCCGGATCCATCCAATATGGCGGCCGTCACGAAATCCTCGTCACGCAGTGCCAGAAACCGGCCCCGCACTTCACGCGCAAGACTCGTCCAGGCCAAGAGCGACACGATCAGCGTCACCATGAAATAGACGGTCAGCGGAGACCACGTGATCGGCACAGCAGCGGCAAGACCGAGCCAAAGCGGGATTGTCGGCATCGCGCTCGTCACTTCGATCAGACGCTGGATGACGATATCGGTCCAACCGCCATAATACCCCGAAAGCGCCCCCAGAACGACGCCAATAAACAGGCTCGAAATGACACCGATCAGGCCAATCGACATCGACACCCGTGTTCCATAGATCAGTCGGCTCATCAGATCCCGGCCAAGACTGTCGGTGCCCAGCAGGTTCATCGGTTTACTAGCGTCCAGCGGCCCAATCAGATGGGTATCCATCTCAAACAGACCCCAGAGCCGATAGGACGTCCCTTCAACAAAGAATCCAATCGGGATCACCGCTGTTTCATCGATCGCAAACGAGCGACGCAGAGACTCCTGGTTCACGGTCATGGTGTAACCCTTGACGTGTGGCTGCCAGTGCCGGTCGCCACTTTCATCTGTTACAAAGAAATCAATGCTTTGCGGCGGTGCATAGGTGAAACGCGGCTGTGCCAGCGTGGGCGATGTGGGCGCCAGAAACTCGGCAAACAGCCCGACGAGATAAAACAGGAGCACGACGATCCCGGCAAAAACCGCCACCTTGTTGGCGAAAAACTTCTGCCGGATCAGCGTCCATTGGCCTGACACCGCAATCTTGCTTGCATCCTCACCGGGGCGCAGTGGACTGATCGCGGGGCCGGTTTCCTCTGGTATCTGTGATATCTTTTCCATCAGGTGAACCTTATGCGCGGGTCAAGCAGGGCCAGCAGCAGATCGGACACCAACATCCCGATTAGAGTCAGCACCCCCATAAGCAGAATGAAACTACCGGCCAGATACATGTCCTGACTTACCAGCGCCCGCAGCAAAAGCGGTCCAGCCGTTGGCAGGTTCAGGACAATCGCGGTAATCGTGACGCCAGAGATCAACTGCGGCAGCACCCAGCCAATCGCCGAGACAAAGGGATTGAGCGCGATGCGCACCGGATAACGCATGATCACCTTGTATTCCGACAGACCTTTGGCCCGCGCGGTCACAACATAGGGCTTTGATAACTCATCGGTCAGATTGGCCCGTAGAATGCGGATCAGAGCAGCGGTACCCGAAGTGCCAATGACAATCACCGGAATCCAGAGATGTTTCATCAGGTCCCAGACCCGGCCCCATGACCAGTCAGCCCCGACATATTCCGGCGAAAACAGCCCGCCAACGCTCTGACCGAAATATTTGTAGCTGACATACATCAATGTCAGCGCGAGAATGAAATTCGGGATCGCCAGACCCAGAAAACCGAAAAACGTTGCCACGTGATCGCCAATAGAATGACGGCGCACGGCGGAATAGATGCCAATGGGCAGCGACACTGCCCAGACAAATACCAATGCCGCCATCGAGATCGACAGGGTCGCTCCCATACGATCCCAGATCAACTCGCTGACCGGGCGGCCCCATTCAAACGAGTAGCCAAAATCGCCCCGAAGCACGATGCCGCTGATCCATTTGAAATATTGCAGCGCCATCGGATCATCAAGGCCGTAAGTGGCCCGCATCCGGGCAAGCTCGGCCGGATCAACCGTCTGACCGCTGTCGGCCATCGACGCCATAAGCGACGTCAGATAATCACCCGGCGGCAGTTGAATGATGAAAAACGAAATTACCGAGATGCCGAACATCGTCGGCACCATCAACAATATCCGTTTGAGAAAATAACCCCACATCAGGCAGGCACCTTCCATGTCAAATGAACTGCCTCAACGATATCAATATGCGGCACGGTTACAATGGCGCGACCATCGCGCAGGGTTACATCTGCAGCGTTGTCGGTAATCGGCAGATGCGCCGCCACACCGGTTACACCCACAGGGAGGGCAATCGACACCTCCAGCGGCCCAACGGGGTAAATCTCATGGATCGGCGCCTTCCACATCATCGGGTTGGTAAGGTTCACAAGTGTAACAAGCGCCGCCCCTTCCCCCAGTCGCACACCAATATCCAGAACGCCTTTGCCCGTCACTTCGACCATCGCGGGCCCGGATAGTGCCCAACGGACCGCGTTTTCCATCAAACGCTGATGATCCTTGGCCTGTACGTCCCAAAAGGTAGCGCCGATGTTCCATGGGATATGTACCGTACGCCCCCCGGATGGTGTCTGGCGCGTCACAACTGCAGGCGCTGTGGCCGCATCGCGAGGATAGACCTCCTCCATCGGCAGATCGGGGAAATCAGGGATGTAAAGAAACGGCGTCTCAGTGTCTTGGTCTGCCTCAATCCCGACAAGACGAATGCCGCCGATGATCCGTTCGGCGCCCTCATAACCGGCGTTTATCGGATGATCACCCGACAGTTCGACATAGGTATTCTTGACTGGTCCGCGTGGCGCCACGGTGAGCCGCGTGCCCAAAACCCTGGCCAACCCACATTCTGCGCGCGGCACGCCGTCCTCGCCGGCCATGGCGCTTTCGCCCGCAACGATCAGATTGCCGCCGCGTTCGACCCAATCGGTAATCAACGCGCATTGCACGTCGGACAAACACCGCGCATTGGGCAGGATCAGCACACGGAACCGGTCCAGCATCTCGTCTGTCATCGCGTGATCGGAGACAAACTCGAACGACAACCCAGCCTCGACCAGCGCGTGACAGAAGCCCTTTTCATCTGCCTCGGCCTGATCGCGGTTGGTCCAATCAAACAGACGCAAGGTCGTGGTCGCATCCAGAATGGCAATTTCGCAGGCGGGCTTCGTCGCCTCCAGCGCAGGTTCCAACTTTGCGTGCAGATCAAAACCTTCGGCCACCGGCGCGATCCAGCGCGGATCGGGAATGACCCCGTTAAACTTGGTAAACCATGGCAGCATTCCATGCGCCACTCCGTCACCGATCCAGCTGGTTATTTCTGGTCCGGTGGTAACGGAATCCTTCCAGCGGTGCACCGGCTCTTCCGGTCCGACAGATGTGATCAGCACCACAGACCGGTCACGGAATGTGGCGCGGATGCGTTTGGCGTTGCGTCCCGCCATCCAGACCGGCTCAAGCCCATGGCGACCCTGATGATCAACCACCAGAAACGGGCAATGAGCCTCGATCGTTTCCAGATCAAATTCCATGAGCGAAGCACCCCCCATATTGGGGATAAAGCTTGCATTGGGCCGGATCGCCTGCACCGCGCGGTCCCAATCGACAACCAATTTCGTCAACCGATCGCGCCGCCACGCCACCCAGGCCCGCCATGCGGCGTCATCGGGATTGCTACCTTGCGGCAAATCATGACCCGAGGCATCGCGGAACCGCTTGGCGCAGCCCTCGCAATAGCAGATACCATGCCCCTGCCAGCGGTTGGCGAAAACCGCATCAATGTCATATTCGCGCACAATTTCACGCACGATCTCAGGCATATATTCCATGTTGTAGTCGCCATAGGCGCAGGTGACCCAGACATCGGGAAACGCCCAGTGCCGCCGCGGATTGCTCGTGGCATCGACGGCCACCCATTCGGGATGCGCTTCGGCGGCATCACTATGAATTGCATGTGGATCAACACGCGCCATCACATGCATAGACCGCGCCCGCGCGCCATCGACCAACGCGCCAAACGGGTCGGTATCGCCCAGCCATTTGCTACGATAATGGTAGGGCACCTTTGTCGGGTAATAGGCGATATACCCGCCTGCACTTATGCAAGTGGCGTTTGATCCTGTCTGCCGAAACACGTCGATCCACTCATTCACATCGAACTTTACCGGATCGTCCTCGGCCAGCGTCAACTGCGTCCAGCGGGTCGCCCCGCGATGCCATTCAGAACTCCGCAAAAGACGTGCAGCATCATGTGCCGTGTCGGGCATGTCGTACTCTCAATTCCAGGGAAAAGGCGTGCGGCCCGTCGGGAAGAAACCGGGCCGCACATTGGTATCAAACGATCAGTTCTTGAAGAACTGCTCCGGCCTTGACGGCCCCGGTGTTGGCCACCCAAAGCTGTTGGCCATTACTGGCATGGTGTTGACCATATCATTCTTGACCACACCATATCCGTTCGGCGGCAGTGAGACGCCAAAGACAAGGAATTGATCCGCAGCAGCCTCGAGTATCTCGGCCATCTTGGCCTGCTGCGCCGCCAGATCACCGGTGGCCAGCAGATCGCGATAGCGCTGTTGCTGATCTTTGATCTCCTGCGGTGGCTCAATCGCATCCGGGTTGTCGGGCGATCTGAAGTAAAGCGACCAGCCCGGCGCATAGATTGAGTTGGTGCTGTAGGGTACGAAGTACCGTGGATCGAGCATCGCAGCTATGCCACCATTAGCGCCAAATTGATGCGCCGAGGCGTCAAAGTCGCGACCATTGCGCACCCGTGTTTCCCAAAGAGAGCGGTCCATCGTGCGGATTTGTGCATCAATGCCCACGGCCTGGAACATAGGGATTGCCAATTCGAACATGTCGATAAACGTCGACCGCACCTGATCAATCTCAAACAGAATCGACAGGCGCCGCCCCGATGGATCAAGGCGATAACCGTCCCCATCCCGCTCAGGCACGATGGCATCAAGCATCTTGTTGGCCAGATCAGGATCGTACTGCGTGAACTGCGTCGCCAGCCGTTCATTATAGAGCGGATCGCTGTCGTTGATCGAAGGCTGCGCTGGCTTGCCCTGCCCAACGAACACCGCGTCAATCAGATCCTGCCGGTTAATGGCAACCGATAGCGCCTGACGGAACTCGATGTTATTGTAGAGCTCGTTCTTGACCGCATCAGTGTGGTTCAGATTCAACTGGAACACCATTACATTCGCAGCGGTTTCTTTCAGGGAATAGAAATCATAGTCCCCATCCTGCTTACCGTCGAACAACACCGGCTTGTTTGCTGGCGTGGCGATGTATTGGTCCATCATGTCGATTTCACCCTGAAGGGTCTTCAACAGCAGAACCTCCGGATCAGCAACCATCTGATAAACCACCTGATCGAAATAGGGCAGTTGTGTCCCTTCGGTATCGACCTTGTGGTAATAGGGGTTGCGCTTGGCGATGGCGCGCTCGGTGTCTTCGCCTGGTGCTGATGTGAATTTCCATGCATTCAAGGTCGGACGGGCCGAGTTCTGGAAATGAACGTTGTCCTCATCCAGACCGTGCTCGCGTGCAAACAGCGCAACCCAGCTTTCAAACCCTCGCTCTTGCGCCAGTTCATTGGCTTTTGGATTATACCTTATATGAAACTGCTTGAGGTAATGGGCAGGTGCTTTTGTCAGCTGATCCTGGTTGGCCCATGCAAGACCCTGGGCAAAAAAACCATTGGGCGAAGCGAAGACAACGCGGAAGGTCGTTTCATCGACAATCTCAATTTTCGCAACTTCGCCGTTGGCCTGCCAATAACTCTGGCCTTTGGTCGATGGGGCCTCGGGGTCCTGAAAAATGTCTTCATACCAAAAACGGATGTCTTCGGTCGTATAAGGTTCGCCATCTGACCATTTATGCCCCTTGCGCAAGTGGAAGGTATAGACCGTTGAATCCGCGTTGACTTCATAACTTTCTGCAACGTTAGCCTCCAGGCCAGACCAGTCCGGAGTAAAACGCACCAGTGGCTCGTAACCCTGATAGCGGATCAGCATCGACAAGGATCCACCACCAACAAGTGCGTGGTTCCAAGTGCCACCCTGCGCGCCCGGCCGGTCCGTTGGTGTTATAATCAGTGGGTTTTCGGGTAATCTTGCGTCTTGAGGTGGTAAATCAACCTCTTGTGCAAATGCCGGAATGCCGCTCAATGCGACCCCGACAAGGGCAGTAGTGGACATAATAAAGCTACGTCTGCCAATCCTGTTCATGCTGTTTCTCCCAGAAAAAAACAATATTTTGGTTCCCCCATAGCATCATACATCGAATATCGTTAGGTAAAGCGTTATGTAAAAGAAAGGTTTCTGAATTAGCAAACACAGCGCAATCGTTGGAAATCAATAAGTTGACCAAAACCCGCCGCATTGCGGCAACACCATGAGGCACGGATGAGTAAAATTACCCTCCGAATCATCGCCGAACAAACCGGTCTGTCCAAGTTCGCTGTCTCCCGCGCGCTGTCCGGCAAGCCGGGCGTCAGTGAGACCACACGTGCCCGTGTGATCGAGGCAGCTACAAACCTTGGGTACAACCGCCCGACGCGCAACACCTTCATCATCGGCGCGGTTTTCGATGTCGAAGATCACGCCAACGGCGAGATGAACGTC
Source organism: Pararhizobium sp. IMCC3301 (assembly GCF_030758315.1). NCBI lineage: Bacteria > Pseudomonadati > Pseudomonadota > Alphaproteobacteria > Hyphomicrobiales > Rhizobiaceae > Pararhizobium > Pararhizobium sp. IMCC3301. The sequence continues at coordinate 3,856,861 of NZ_CP132336.1, read as the reverse complement.
CAGATTCAAAACGGCCTGCAAAGCGAGGCGGCGCGCCTTGGCTACACGATCCGCGCCCATTGGACCGCCGGAGACGGCGATCTCAAGAAGTTCATTGACGGCTGCGACGCCATTTTCTCAGTCAATGTGCAGCACAAACCCTCACTGGCGCAGATCATGAATAGCGCCAAACCCGTGGTGCGGTCTGGTTGGGCCGATCCGTTGGAACAAGTTGATCTCGTCGGCGGCACCGACCGCGAGGCTGGCGTTGCCACCGGCACATATCTCTATGATCTGGGCCACCGCGAGATTGTCTTTGTCCATGGCGACATCGATTTGCGCGGTCGGCGGGAACGTCTGCTGGGCCTGCAGGAAGTGGTCGAGGCGACACTTGGCATGACCTGCTATGACGTGACATGGGGTGGCGACACGACGTTTACCCAAGGGCTCGACCGGGTTCTGGCCGAGGGTGGCCATCCAACCGCTTTTTTCTGCGGTCACGACGGGCTGGCTATCACCGCCTATTCTGACATCCTGTCGCGTGGCTGGCGCATTCCGCGCGACGTTTCGGTCGTGGGTTTCGGAGATTTCAGCCCCGCCCTTCAGGTTAGCCCAACCCTGACCACTGTCAAAATAAAAGCACAGGAATTTGGCCGTGCGGCCGTGCGACGACTCGACACCCGCCTGAGACACCCCTCGCTAAAACTTGCACCGATGCGCCTATTGATCCCGAACATGCTGATCGAGCGCGGTTCAACTGCGCCCCTGACGATAGATTGGCGCACACCAATTTAGCATTACAGTTGCATTTTTTGTTTGATATGGGCTTGTTGTGCAGCGGCCTGATGTGCCCGCCTCCAAAGTGACCATACGATGATGTGTGCCGGTTCGATTTGTCGTTGGGCCAGCCGAATGGCGATCCGCCGGATTTCCTGGACCGACCAGCGGATCAGTTGCGGATTTTGCCCTTTATGGCGCGGATCGTTTTAGGGGGCGGCCCGGTGTTTGCGCAATGGCGGATTGTCGCCATCATAGCGAAGGCAAGCATGACCAGCGAGACGTGACGGTGCCAGCCGTGCCAAGAGCGGGTTTCGTTGTGGTCAAGGCCAAGCGCGTTCTTGGCGGTTTCGAAGCTGTCCTCGATCGCCCAGCGACGACCCTCCACCTTCACCAATGTTTCGATGGGTGTTGCCGCCGGACACCATGTGGAAAAGTAGGCCAGATCGCCATCGGCGATGTTTCTGCGGATCAAAAGGCCCTGTGTCCATAAGCCAGACCGGCGTTCATCGTATTCATCCGCGTCAAGGTCAGCCAGTTCGAGATAGGCCCAGTCATGCAAACGTGCGCCTTTTGTGCCGTTCCCTGCCGACAGGCGTTGCCATGCCGTCTCACTGAGGGCCTGTGCAATGTCCTTTGCGGTTCCACCGACAGGCTGAGGCTTTGCCCATGAATTGAAGAGATGGTTGGCGTTCACCCCGAGCACGTAGCCTTTGCCGGCACGCCGTAGTGCGGTTTCGATATCGCCGACGCCGTAAACACTGTCCGCCGCCGCCCAACTGAATGGCACGCCCGCGGCAAGCGCCCGCTCGATCATTGCCACGGCGATCGAGGGTTTGGTCGCAAAGCCAACCTGCGAGGGCACATGGGCCGCAGCCATACGGTCCGCATTATCCGTCCATGCCTTCGGCAGATAAAGCGCCCGGTCGATGAAGCAATGACCATGACGCGAGACATAGGCGGCAAAGTCCCCGATCTGGCAGTTGGTGATCTTGCCCGCCGATCCCGTGTACTGACGACCAACACCGCAGGAGGCCTTGCCCTGCTTCAAGAACCCGGTCTCGTCAATGACCAGAACCGCGTCCGCGTCGGCCAAGCTCTCAAGCGCGTAATCCCGGACGATGTCGCGCAGACCGTCAGCATCCCAGTGGCCGCGGCCCAAAATGGCTTGCTGACGCCAAGGACCCGGATCGCCCGCAGCCTCCGCCCGCATCCAGCCGGTCTTGCGCCGCTCATCGCCAAGCAGACCGTCCAGAAACGCGCCGGCCGAAGCTGCTACCCGGTCCTGACTGAAAAGCGGACGCATGCGCGCTTTTACATCCCGCAAGCAAGACGCCCAAAGCTCAAGCGTCGCCTCTATCGATGTACCCGTCATTCACAACCTCCGAATCATCAAGATCCAGAGATTCAGAAGACGATAATAAATGCAACTGTAATGCTAGCATTACAGTTGCATATTGTCTGACAGTCTGAATCAATAGGTCTCCATGTCAGGAGGCCGTGGATGACGTATGGATCGATTGAGACGACGCTGGAGCTTTGGGCGTCGTCGTTGCGCGATGTGAAGGCACGAATGCGTGGATTGTTCACGCAGGAGCGCGTGGCAGCATCGGCAGGGTTGTTTCTGGACGGGTTGCTGGGCGACGAGCGGCGCAAGACGGGCTGGATGCGCGCCGAAGCGGCGGGTGATCCGGGACCGTGGCGACAGCAGGCCATCCTTGGCCGGGGCCGGTGGGAGGCCGACGCATTGCGCGATATCGTGCGCGACTATGTCGTGGAATCGCTCGGTACCGAGGATGCGGTGCTTGTCATCGATGAGACTGGCTTCCTCAAGCAGGGCAAGGGATCGTGTGGCGTTGGGCGTCAATACACCGGCTCTGCGGGCAAGATCACCAATTGCCAGATCGGCGTCTTTGCCGCTTACGTCTCGCAACACGGCCATGCCTTCATCGACCGGGCGCTGTACCTGCCGAAGAGTTGGACTGGTGATCCAAGCCGATTGACCAAAGCGCATGTTCCAACGACGATTGGCTTCGCGACCAAGCCCGCGCTGGCGCTCACCATGATCGAGCGTGCAATCGCGGCAGATGCACCGTTCGCATGGGTTGCCGCCGACAGCGTCTACGGCGTCGGCGATATCGAGCAGGCGCTGCGTCGTGCCGGCAAAGGTTATGTGCTGGGGGTGAACTCCAACCATCACTTCGGCTCGTGGGTTGGCAAGCCTGCGGTTGCGGGCACTGCAGCAGAGATCGCGCAGGATCTCGATCCTTCCGCATGGCAACGTCTCTCGGCGGGCCACGGCACCAAGGGGGCGAGGCTGCACGACTGGGCGTATCTCGAACTCGCCGACCTTGACGCGGCCGAGTACGACGAGAGCCGCCCAGGTTTATGGACACGAGGCCTGCTGATCCGGCGCCATATCTTCAATGGCGACCTGGCGTTCTTCACGACCTGGTGCCCGGCGGAAACGGGCATCGACAGGCTCATCAGCGTCGAAGGTCACCGCTGGGCAATCGAGGACAGCTTTGAAACGGCCAAGAATGAACTCGGGCTTGATCATAACGAAACCCGCTCGTGGCATGGCTGGAACCGCCACGTCTCTCTCGTTATGCTTGCCTTCGCGATGATGGCTGCCATCCGCCATAAGGCGAACCAGAAAACGCCCCCAAAAAGAATGCGCACGCAGGCCCCACACTGATCCGCTGGTCAATTCAGGAAGTACGGCGGATTGCGGTTCGGCTCGGCCAACGACGCATTGAGCCCGCTCACATTATCGCGTGGTCAATATGGCGACGAGCGCACCAAGCCGCTGCAAAACACGCACATATACAATTAAAAACGCAACTGTAATGCTAGGTTCAGGACCCGTTAATTTACGTCTTTTCATACTTGAGAAAATCAGATTCAATCTGGCAACAGATGGAGGTTTGTCATGTCTGATTTGTTTTGGTTGTCTGATCATCAGTTCGCTCGGATGCGCCCATATTTCCCCCTAGCCCATGGCGCACCCCGTGTGGATGATCGGCGAGTGATTTCGGGGATTATCTTTGTCATCAAAAATGGCCTTCGGTGGCGCGATGCACCTGCCGAATATGGCCCGCATAAGACGCTGTATAATCGCTTCGTTCGGTGGAGCCGATTGGGTGTTTTTGATCGTATCTTCAGTGCTTTGTCGGCTGAAGACGGAGAACCTGAAACCTTGATGATTGATGCGACCCACCTGAAAGCACACCGCACAGCCTGCGGTCTTTTAAAAAAAGGGATGTACCCCGTCATATCGGGCGCACGAAGGGCGGCCTGAACTCTAAACTGCATGCAGTAGTCAATGGTGAGGGGAAACCGATCATCATGGCACTCACAGCAGGCCAGGTATCTGATCACATCGGAGCCAAAATCATCTACCCTGAACTGCCAGATGCCAAAGTCATGATCGCTGATAAGGGTTATGACAGCGATGAATATCGTGCAGCACTCAAGGCTAAAGGTATTTCTTCATGTATCCCACCACGCAAGGGCCGAAACAACCCTGCGACATTCTGCAAACGCCAATACAAACAGCGTCATAAGGTCGAAAACATGTTCGGCAGGCTCAAAGACTGGCGGCGCATAGCAACCCGTTATGACAGAGGCGCAGACATTTTCATGGCTGCAATCACTATCGCAGCAATCGTCATATGGTGGATTTAATGAGTCCTGATCCTAGGTGTTCAGTCCCGTCATGTGGTGGTAATGATCTACCATCAGCTTCCGCTCCAGACGCCTTGTTTTATTCCTGTTAAAGTAGTGCTCGACATCTCATAGGGACTCTCCCCAGGTATCGGAAAGGGTAAAACCCGTCGGAAAAGGGTCTGTCGGATCAAGCCCAATTTGGCTAAAACCAAACAGCCAGCATTGTCCCGTCAAGCGAGATCGAACTGCAGAAAAAGGGCCAATTTGCTCTGTCCCGGTGATAGTCGAACTAAAGCAACTACCAATAATAGACCTGGTCACCAAAGTGTCTCCAATCGCCAAGTGATTTTGCGAAAATTCTCGCGCAATCAGAGCCGCGCTTCCTGTCCCACAGGCAGAGCGGTCTGCGCGGCCCGGTCGCAACGTGGTGCATGTCGTAATGACCCCGTTTTCGGCTTTCTTAATGAACATCGCATATGAGATAGAATTGAGTTCAGGAATCGACGGATGCTGGACGGGAATTTCGACGGCTAAAGCGTTGCGGATTTTTACGCCAGCGGTCGCTAGCGCGCGGGCGTTTTCCGGCACGATATCCAGTCCGATTTCCCCTGCGTCGACGATCGCGTAGAAAACGCCCCCAAAACAGATGTCGAGCGCTATGCTGCCTAGATCCGATACGTCAAGTTGAACGGCTGTGCGTTCAACAAAGGATGGTGGCATGTCGATGCTGACTTGTTCGACCCTGCCATCCCGACATTTCGCAATGGCTGTCACCAGCCCCGCCGCGGTGTCAAAGACGACCTGTGTCTCCGGCTCTGTCATCTTTATTGTGCCCGTTTCCAACAATGCAGTCGTAGCGCACATTGCGTTGGAGCCGGACATGGCATGGGCCGCGTCTGCAAGCAAAACAATCAACCCGACATCCGCATCAGGTCTGGTCGAGGGGACAAGCAGAACAACCCCTCCGGCAGGCCCGCTGCGCGGCTCAAGCGTCAGCAGGCGCCGCAGACTGTCGTCCACGGTGTTGATATGATCCAGTTTGGTCGCCATGGTGGCACCGGGCACATCGAGGACACCAGACATCACAACACGACCGACTTCGCCGCCGCAATGAACATCGACCAATTGTAACGTGCGTTTCCACCGCATGACGCAGCCTTAATGTTGAAGGACTTGATCGAGGAATTTGCGCGCGCGATCCGTCTGCGGCGCGTCAAAAAAGGCCTGTGGTTCGCTTTCTTCCACAATCTCACCTGCATCCATAAAAATTACGCGGTCCGCAACTTTTCGGGCAAAGGCCATCTCATGCGTTACACAAAGCATGGTCATCCCTTCGGTGGCCACTTCGACCATCACATCCAGCACTTCAGAAATCATCTCAGGGTCAAGAGCAGAGGTGGGCTCGTCGAAGAGCATGATTCGAGGTTTCATGCAAAGCGCACGCGCAATCGCGGCTCGTTGTTGCTGCCCGCCAGACAGCTGCGCGGGATACTTATTGGCCTGATCGGGGATATGAACCTTGGCGAGATATTCACGGGCAATCTCTTCGGCCGTGCCGCGATCTGTCTTGTTCACAAGAACAGGAGACAAAATGCAATTCTCCAACACAGTCATGTGGGGAAACAGATTGAAGTTCTGGAACACCATACCTGTGAGCCGCCGCATCGCGTCAATATTGGGCAATTGCGCATTGATTTGTGTTCCGAATATTTCAATGTTGCCGTTCTGATGCTCTTCCAGCTGGTTGACGCATCGGATAAGCGACGATTTACCTGATCCCGAAGGACCGCAGATGACAATCCGCTCCCCTTCACGAACACCGAGGTTAATGTCACGCAGCGCATGATAGCAGCCATAGTATTTATTAAGGTGTTCGATGGAAACCGCGAGTTGACTGTCTATTGGCATGTTTTTACGTCCGATCGCGTTTGCTGAGGCGCGTTTCGAGATACGCGCCATATCGGGACAGGCTGAGTGAGAAAACGAAGAAGATGACGCCGATGAAAATATAGACTTCCTTGGAAGCGATTCCCCATTCGGCCGTGCCAAAGGCGGCACTTCCCGAAGCCAGGACTTCGAAAAATCCAATGATGACGATAAGTGGTGTTTCAAGGAAGATGATGACGATTTGATTGATGGTTGAGGGTAAGGTCACTTTGAACGCCTGCGGGAGAATGATCCGGCTGACCCGGTGCCAGTATCCCAGACCCAGGGCTTTCGCCGCTTCGTCCTGACCAGATGGGAGGCTTAGAATACCGCCGCGCAGAATCTCCGCCTGATAGCAGCTTACATAGAGCGTGAAGCCTGCGATCACCCGAAACAGTTTCTCGCCGATCAGGAAGTCCGGCAAGCCAAAAGGCAATACAACCGCCGCAACGAACAGCACGACCAGCAGCGGAAGCGAGCGAACAAAGTCGATGATCACCTGAACCGAGTGCGAAACCAAAGGCAGGCTCGATTGGCGTAAAAGTACCAGCAGAATCGAGGTGGGCATTGTCAGGATCGTCACGCAGGAGAACACGAAAAACGTCAGGGACAACCCGCCCCACTGGCGGACCGGGATAGACTGAAGGCCGAAAATACCTCCGCTCATCAATATGGTAAACCCGCCAAAGCCCAAGATCCAAAGTGGCGCTATGCGCGAAAACCGCCAGAACACGGGCATGCAGGACAATACCCCTGTCACCAGGATGATCAAACAGGCGACGGACGAACGCCACTGTTGATCGTAGGGGTAAAGTCCGTAGATGATGATGCGCCAGCGCTCTTGGATGACGGCCCAGCACGCCCCTGCCCCTTCGACACGGCAAAGCTGAGAGTCAGGTGAGTTGATGACGCCGCGCAATACCGCCCAGTCGAAAATTCCGTAGAGTGTGCGCAGTACGACCAGGATCAGCAGCACCGAAAGAATGGTCAAGACGGGATGCTTGCGGCTGTAGGAAACGATCCGCGCAAAAAGCCCGTCTTCATTTGGCGGGTTATTCCAAAGAGTTTGGGCAACCTCTGTCATGAACCTACCTTGCCTGTTTGCGGTGTATGCGTGCACCGAAACCATTCAATATCCACACAAGCCCGTTGTTCAGGATCCAGAAGGATGCTGCCAGAATAAGAATAAACTCAATCGTCTGACCTGACTGATTGATCGATGAGACAGACACCGCAAACATGTCTGAAAACCCAACCGCAATACCAAGCGTCGTAGCTTTGATCAGCCAGACGTAAAGATTGGTCATCATGGGTAGAATGTTTTGAACGGTGATGGGCAGCTGGATTCGTGAAAAGATCATCCAGCTGCTCATCCCCAATGCGCGACCAGCTTCGACTTTACCGGGATCGACCGACAGGATGCCGCCGCGCACGATCTCGGCGACATAGGCGGAGCCGTAGATCATCGTCGCAACAAGGATTGTCAACAGCTCCGGCGTGAGGCTCATGCCACCGCGGAAGTTGAAACCTTTGAGCTCCGGAAAAGACAAAAGCCCGGTGTCGGGGATGCGGAACGCGATGCAGTGCAGAGCGATAAGCGCAGCTGCGCCGGCAACGATCTGACCAGCAAACGCCGTTTTGCGGAGCACACTGACAAATGTGAAACGCTTGCCAAAGCCTACCCAGAGAGTGAGGCCGATGGCCACCATGATGATGACGGCAATGGCGACCGTCGCATAGCCCGAAATATTTAGCGCGGGCATATAAACACCGCGAGCGGATATGAACACGCTCTCTCCAAACTGAAACGCTTGCCGGGGCGCTGGGAATGTAGAGAAGAGACCATACCAAGCAAGAACCTGAAGGATCGGGGGAATATTGCGGATCAGATCCACATAGATGAGAGCAGTCATGTTCAGCACAGGATTGCTGGAGATCCTCATTCCTGCCAATCCGACGCCGATGAAGGTTGCGAATGCCATCGCGACATAGCCCACGATGACTGTGTTCAAAAATCCCATAAGCAGCGTATACCAGTACGGATCACTTATTGAGGTCGGCAGAAAGGCAAAGCCCATGTCCCACCCGGTTCCTCGTTCCAGAAACCCGAAGCCCGAAGTGATGCCCTGCTCGCTCAAACTGTTATGCGCAGTCAGGATGAAGCCACCAAAGATCAGAATCAGCACGGATACAAAGGCTGTCTGAAGCAACCTTTTCTTCATGTATCTAGTCAAGGGAAGCCCCTATCAAACGTAGGATCCGGAGGCGCTTTTGCCTCCGGTCCTGGTGCGTCAGTCGATCGTGAATGGGAACAAAACGCCGCCGTTGTTCCATAGGTTGTTGATCCCTCGGGGAAGTTTGTAGGGAGAGTTTTCGCCCAAATTCCGATCATAGATTTCAGCGTAATTGCCGACTTGCTTGATCATGTTGTAGCCCCAGTCATTGGACAGGCCCAAACGATCGCCAAGGCCCGGGTCAACGCCCAGCATACGCGCAATCTGCGGATTGGGCGGATCAGCGCGCATGTCATCAACATTTTCAGACGACACGCCGTAATACTCAGCCGCAAGCAAAACGGTCAGCATCCAGTTGGCGGTGTCGACCATCCGGTCTTCACCCTGACGCAGCGCAATGGACTGAGGCCCCATATTAACCAGTTCAGGCAGGATCATATTCGCGTCGAGGCCGCCTTCGGCATCTGTCAGAAATACAGCCAGATTTGGCCCCCAGCCGATGAAGGCATCGCAGCGGTTGGCGTCAAATGCGGCCTGTGCTTCTTCCTGCTTTTCATACTGGACCAGGTTGTATTTCAGACCCAGACCCTCAAGATAGTTGGCCGCATGACGGACCGTCGATGTGCCTGCTTCGCCGCAGATAGTTGCGCCTTCAAGCTCCTTTGCAGACGTGATGCCAAGGTTGCGCTTTGCCGCAAACTGCGTCCCGCCCAGGAAATATGGCCGCGAGTACTGCAAGTTCAACTCCAAGTCACGCGACATTGTCCATTCCGTCAGCTTGATAATAACATCAATGTCCCCAGACTGAAGCGCCGGAAAACGCTGTGCCCAGCTGAGGGGAATGAACTCGACCGCGTCTTTGTCGCCAAGAATCTGAGCAGCCATGGCATGACACAGATCGATGTCGAGGCCACGCCACACGCCCTTGTCATCAACTTCCGCAAAACCGCGATAAGACCCGTTATGGCTCGGGCAGAGCAGTTTGCCGCGCTCAACGATGGTAGCGACGGTCGGAGCCGGGTCAGCACCCTGGGCAAGTCCCGACCCCGATGCAGCAATGCAAAACGCAACGGCAGCGCCAACATTCTTCATGTAAGTCTTCATCACTTAGTCTCTCCTGATTGGTTTTTGATTGACTGTTGGTTTTGGTGTTTCATCGGACTGCCCGCTTGTGCAGGTTGAAAACAAGGCGTGCTGCGGCTAAGTCTTCGCACGCGATACCTACGGATTTGAAAATTGTGGTTGCTGCGCGGTCAACCTGCTTGCGGCCGCCTAAGACCTCTCCGGCTTCGGCAAAGATGGACGCCCCTGAAAGTATCACGTCACCCGCCTCTTTCTGCGCTGCTTCGTATGAATCCACGATTACGGTTTCCGCCATCACCGCATCATCCAGCTCACGCCAGTCCGGACGGGGTGATCCTACCGAGTTGACATGGGCACCGGGTTTAAGCCATGCGCCTTGCAAAACCGGAGTGCGGGCGCTTGTCGCACATACGACAATGTCGGCTCCATCTACTGCATCAGCAGCCGACATCGCGCGCGCGCCGTGGGTTTCGGCAAATCGTTCAGCGTTAGAAGCTGTCTGGCTCCAGACCCGCACATCTTCGATCGGGAAAATCTCACGCAATGCGTACAGATGCGCTTTTGCCTGTACGCCGCTGCCGATCAGAGCCAGTGACCGGCTCTGCGGCGCCGCGAGCACCTGTGTCACTGCCGCTGAAGTTGCGGCAGTGCGCATTTCAGTAATCAACCGCCCGTCCAGAAACGCTAGCGGCGTGCCAAATTCCGGATCAAAGAGCGCAATGGATGCAAGATGCGTATGGCGGTCAAATTGCGCATTTTTTGGATAGAAACACACCAGCTTCGCACCCATCGCATCAGGCGTCACAGCGGGCATAATTCCCAGGTAGCGTTCCTGTTCTTCAACGACGAGCATCTGACGCACCGGTTGCAGGATCGACCCGGCGGAAAAGGCAATCAATGTCTCACGCATCAGCGGAATAAGCTGCGCATAAGTCAAAATGGAAGCCACATCCTGTTCAGAAAGGACCGGAACACTGGACGCCACAGATTCCCCATTCTCCAAAGTGCTATCTCCTTTAGCCTGCAATCGCGTCAACTCTAGCAGAGACAAGCCGTTTGTGTCAATATGCAGCATTTGTGTACTGATATACAGAACAACCAGCGTAGATGCGGTTCAATTCGCAATCTCGGCCCATCCAGCAAAGCATCGGTGCTAATGATCTCAACTTGCAGCACTTCCCGCTTGCAGGCCCTGGCAGCACGCGGCTGTCAAAAATAGCATTCATTTCTGCAAAACCGGCTCTGTCAAACGGCCGGATTTGCGCCGTGAGCATGTATTTTTATCCTGTCCCGCCTCGCTCGGCAGCGCGTCAAGGCGGGCCGGACATCGACCGTCTGCCCGGCTCACGCTGCCGACAATGTCAATCCGGCCACACAGGGATACAAGCCCTTTGTGCCAGACGAATTTTCTCGTCGCGTCTGTCTTATGCGTGTGATCAATCCTGATGTATTCCAATCAAGTCACGCCGCTCCAGCGCCTCGGATATTTCTGTCAGGATGACGGGGTCATCAATCGCGGCCGGAATTTTGAAGTTTGCACCATCGGCAATTTTCTGCATGGTGCTGCGCAATATCTTGCCCGACCGCGTTTTGGGCAGTCTCTTTACCGAAACTGCCGTCTTGAAGGCGGCAACGGCACCTATCTTGGCGCGCACGAGCCTCACAAGTTCGGCTTCTATGTCGTCCGGCTCACGGTTCGCCCCATCGTTTGTCACGTAGAACCCAAGCGGCAACTGCCCTTTCAATGGATCTGCCATGCCGACAACAGCACATTCGGCAATGTCGGGATGACCGGCGATAACCTCTTCCATCGCGCCCGTGGACAGCCGGTGGCCGGCGACGTTGATGATGTCATCAGTGCGTGCCATGATGAAGACATAGCCTTCTTCATCAATGATACCGGCATCAGACGTCGCGTAGTACCCCGGAAACTCTTCCATATAGGAACTGCGATACCGCACTTCGGCGTTCCAGAGTGTGGGAAAGCCGGAGGGAGGCAAGGGCAGTTTGCATACGATATTCCCCAGGGTACCCGGCGGCACAGGGTTGCCTTTATCGTCCAGAACACTGATTTCATAGCCCGGCATCGGTTTGCCAGGTGATCCCAGTTTGATCGGGAACGCACCAAGTCCGACAGGATTGCCCGACATGGCCCAGCCTGTCTCGGTCTGCCACCAATGGTCGATCACTGGGCGATCCAGCTTGTCCTGTGCCCATTCGATCGTCGCAGGATCAGACCGTTCACCAGCAAGAAAGAGGGTACGGAAACCGGATAGGTCATATTGACCCAGAAGCGCGCCCTTGGGGTCTTCCTTTTTTATCGCACGGAACGCCGTCGGCGCAGTGAACATCGCGACGACCTTGTGGTCTTGTATTACACGCCAAAAGGCGCCCGCGTCCGGTGTGCCGACAGGCTTGCCCTCATAAACCACAGTGGCGGCGCCGTGCAGCAAGGGCCCGTAGCAGATGTAGGAATGGCCAACCACCCAACCCACATCTGACGCAGCCCAAAATACCTCTCCCGGCTGGATGCCGTAGTGATGCTGCATGGTCCATTTGAGCGCGACCATGTGCCCGCCATTGTCGCGCACAACGCCCTTGGGCTGGCCGGTCGTACCGGATGTATAAAGTATATAGAGTGGATCGGTTGCCTCCACGGCCACGCATTCCGTTCCATCACCCGCAGACAGGGCCGTAGCAACGACCTGCTCATAATCGATATCGCGCCCTTCGGTAAGATCAGCGGTAAGCATGTCGCGTTGCAGTATCACGCAGGTCTGAGGCTTGTTTTGTGACAGCTCGATGGCTTCGTCCAGCAGCGGCTTGTAGGCAATCACCCGCCCGGGTTCAATCCCACAAGAGGTGGAAATGATCGCTTTGGGGGCCGCGTCGTCGATCCGGGTTGCTAATTCCTGCGCCGCAAACCCGCCAAAGACAACCGAATGGATCGCCCCCAGACGGGCGGAGGCCAGCATCGCAAAAACGGCCTGTGGGACCATGGGCATATAAATCACGACCCGATCCCCTTTCCCGACACCCCGCGCGCGCAACACATATGCCAGCGCGCTCACCTGATCCTGAAGCTCGGCATATGTGAAACTTTGTACCGCGCCCGTGACAGGGCTGTCATAGATCAAGGCAGTGCGGCCGCCGTGCCCAGCCTTCACATGGCGGTCGACACAGTTGTAACAGGTGTTACAGGTGGCCCCGTCAAACCAACGGCCATAGGCCCCCCTGTCCGCGTTGAAGATATGACGCGGCGGCGAAAACCAGTCAATTTCTGCGCTCGCCTCGGCCCAGAACCCAACAGGGTCTGCCTGCCATGCCGAATATACTGCGTCATAGCCAGACATCAATTCCATCCTAGCACGTGTAGTTCAGGCCAAGGCGGCCACCATCGACATAGATCGTCTCGCCTGTGACGTAGCTCGCCTTCTTCGAGCACAGGAACGCAACGACATCGCCGATCTCGCGCGCGGTCCCCATGCGCTGCAACGGCGTACGCGACATAGCCATCTTCATCGCATCAGGATTCGCATTCACACCTGCCATCATCTCAGTGTCGATAGATCCTGGCCCAACGGCGTTCACGCGAATGTTGTTCCTGGCCAGCGCCAGTGCTGCAACCTTGGTCAGTTGCATGACGCCCCCCTTGGACGCGCAATAGGCCGGAATGGCCGGGATTGCGACCTGCGCATTGATAGAGGACATGTTCACAATAGCCCCATCGATACCTGCGGCTACCATTGCTTGCGCGGCACGTTGCATTGCAATGAAAACACCGCGCAGGTTGACGTTGATCACCTTCTCAAAGGCAGCAAGATTATAACTCAGGAAATCACCGGGCATGGCGATACCCGCATTGTTGACAAGCGCATGGACCGGACCGTGAGCCGCTTCTATCTGGTCAAACATCGCCGAAATGGCACCAACGTTTTCCATGTCACAGACAATACCTGCCACAGCGCCGAGTGCCTCTGCCGCCGCCGCGACGCCTTCGGCATTGATATCGGCCAAGATCATGTCGTAGCCGTCTTCCATCAGAGCCTCAGCGCAGGCGTATCCGATTCCCTGAGCGCCGCCGGTCACCAATGCGATGGGTTTACCTGTCATAGCTTATCCTTCATATCCGTATTCTGTCTTGGCTTGTTCGGGCGTGATCAGCCCTGCTCTAAGATCGTCGGCTATCTTGGTTTTGTCACGCTCAGACGGTGTGCCGTAGCCGCCGCCTCCGGGCAGGCTTAGCTTCAGACGCTCACCTGCCTTCACCAGTTGTCTACCCTTGCTGTGCAGCCGCCTACCATCGGCCAGTTCGACGCGCCCTGCTGCACCTGCGCTGCCGCCTTCGCGTCCACGCGCGGCGTTTTCTACGCGATCGAACATGGCGTTGAAGAAAAAGTCGTATCCCTCGCGTGGCTCAATCTCGATGATCTGGCCTAGTCCGCCCCGAAACGCTCCTGCACCGCCAGAGCCGTCGCGCAGATCCTTACGCCATACGGTAACCGGGCCGACATGCTCGGTCGCCTCAACGCTCATTGTTGACACGCCGGAAGGGAATGCCGTGGCTGAGAGGCCGTCCAAACCAGGGCGCGCGCCTGTGCCGCCGGAGTTGAACATCAACACTTCCGCGTTGCGCAATCCGGTGTCAGGATCGCTGGGCCGCGCTGAAATCTGGATATTCCAAAGTGCGCTGGCCCCTTCGGCCGGTACCGTATGGGGTAGTGCCTGATGGAGCGCCCCGAGCACAACGTCCGGCACCAAATGCCCAAGCACATGGCGCACGGACACTGGAGCTGGGCGTTTGGCCGCCAGGATGCAGCCTTCCGGAGCGGTAATATCGAACGGCTCCAGAGAGCCTGTGTTGTTTGGCACGTCGGGCGCAATTGCACACTTTAGACCGTAGCAGGCGTAAGCGCGGGTATAGACCTCTGGAACATTGACACCAAAGCGGCTCATCCCTGATGTGCCGGTAAAATCAGCTTTGATCTTGTCGCCCGCGACGTCCAGTTGAACCACCATCTGCACCGGCGCTTCATAACCGTCCACCTGCATCGTATGCTGAAAGGTCCCATCCGGAACTTTCGCGATAGCAGCATGGGTCGCCTTCCGGCTGGTCTCGATCACGAAGTCGGAGAGGCTTTCAAGATCGGCAATGCCGAACTCGCCCATCATGGTCTGCAAACGCCGGTCCCCCGCCTCGTTACAGGCAGCCAGCGAATACATGTCCCCCACGACCTGATCCGGCTCGCGCACATTGGCGCGCACGATGCGGATTAAACCCTGCGAGACATCTCCTCGCACGGCAAATTTCATGATCGGAATCAACAGGCCTTCTTCGAAGACCTCCTTTCCATCCGGTCCAAAACCGCGTCCACCGATGTCAACGACATGGGCGGTACTGGCAAAAAAGCCGATGTGCTGACTATCGCGGAAGGTTGGCGAGACTACAGTGATGTCATGCAAATGCCCGGTGCCAAGCCAAGGGTCATTGGTGATAAAAACATCGCCTTCATTTATGTTTTGCACGCCAATTTCACGCACAAAATGAGTGACGCTTTCCGCCATCGCGTTGACATGCCCCGGCGTGCCGGTAACCGCCTGTGCCATCATCCTGCCTTGGCGGTCGAAAAGCCCTGCCGACAGATCGCCAGCCTCGCGGACGGATGTGGAGAAAGCGGTTCGGATTAGCGTTGTTGCCTGCTCCTCGACCACCGCAATCAAGCGGTTCCACATGATTTGATAGTCAATCGCGGTTGGGCTCATCATGCGTCGTCCTTTCGGCGCAGAAGTAAACTTCCGTCGCCCTGTCCCACGGCAAAAAAAGCGGAGGTGACAATTGTGGTGGTTTCATCTTCGACTATCACGGCAGGTCCTTGCACGCTCCGGCCTGAAGATAGCGCGCTGCGCAGGACTTCGTGTGCATCTACGGTCTTGCGCAGAGCGGCGTCATAGAATTGCCGGACCCGTTCGGCCGGCGCTGAAGTACCGCTGCTGTGCCGGATTGCCCGCACCACTTCTGGCAGAACCGAGGCCACGACCAGAGACCAGTTGGTGATTTCTATCGACAAGCCGTCAATGGTGCGCCCAAAGAGCGTCTCATAGGCGGCTTCGAATGCCGCCAAAATGTCGCCGGAATCCGCATCGACAAAGGGTTTGAAGGGCAGCGCCACGGGTATTTCCCAGCCCTGTCCCGCGTAACGCATAAAAGCGGTGAGCCGGGTGTGTGTCTCTGCATCGCTCGCACCAGCTCTGACAAACGCCTGTGCCTCGCCCTCCAGTTCCTTCAAAGCGGTGTTGACGGCCGGCGCGTCGAAGGCGTCGAGGCGCTGAAACAACCCTCGTGTCGCCTCATAGCTGAACGGTGCTTTGAGGAAGCCGATTGCGGAGCCGACTCCGGCCCCGGGCGGAATGAGAAGTTCTTTTATGCCAAGCTTTTCGCACAGGCGGCAAGCATGAAGCGGCGCGCCCCCGCCGAAGCCGATCATGGTGAAATGTTCGATGTCGCGGCCATTTTCCACTGTGTGAACACGTGCGGCATTGGCCATGTTCTCATCGACCATCTCTGTAACGCCGAAGGCCGCGTCACTGGTCTGCATGCCCAGAGCGTTCGCCAGCTTCGATGTCATCGCAGCCTCGGCGGCCTCCACGGATAACGGGATCGCCCCCCCTGCAAAGTCGTCGGGATCCAAACGACCCAGCAGCAGGTTTGCATCCGTGACTGTCGGTTCTTCTCCGCCGCGGCCATAACAGGCCGGACCAGGCTCTGAGGCTGCAGAACGCGGACCAACCTGAATACGGCCAAGCCCATCGATCGATGCGATGGAGCCTCCGCCAGCGCCAATCTCGACCATTTCGACCACCGGAGTCGAAACGGTCATGCCGGAGCCTTTCTTGAAACGATAGGTCCGGGCGACCTCAAACGTGTTCGCAGTCTTGGGTGCACCGTTTTCGATAAGGCAAATCTTGGCCGTGGTCCCGCCCATGTCAAAGGACAGGACCTTGTCCAGATCATGTGCACGGGCAAAATCAGCGGCGAAAATTGCACCGCCTGCGGGGCCGGATTCCAGCAAACGCACAGGTTGCTCCGCCGCTGTTTCGACCGAAATCAGACCGCCTGCGGAATGCAGCATAAAGACTGGCGCGCCGATATCCGCATCGCGCAGGCGCGCCACAAGATGTCCCAGATATTCGGCCACCTGAGGCTGCACATAGGCATTGGCGATGACTGTATTGAAACGCGGCAGCTCGCGCATCTGCGGCGATATCACCGACGACAGGGAGATCGACATGTCCGGTTGCGCCACCCGAAGCGCCTTGGCCATCAGAACCTCATGCGCGTCATTGGCATATGAGTGAATCAAGCCAATCGCGACTGCGTCATAATCGCCTGCCAGGACGGTCGCGACCATCGCATCCACCTCTGCCGAATCCAGCGGCAACAGAACCTCTCCCTTGGGTCCCATGCGCTCGTTCAGCGTCAGTCGGTCCTCACGCGGCACCATCGGTTTGGGCAAGGACAGGTTCAGATCATACTGCTCGAACCGGTTCTCCGAACGCATCTCGATGACATCGCGAAACCCTTCGGTGGTGATGAACGCCAGCTTCGCGCCGCGCCGTTCGATCAGCGCATTTGTCACAAGGGTAGTTCCGTGGATCACCTGGCTGATCTGATTCAGAGAAACGCCCGCTTGCTGAGCTGCTTTGGCCATCCCATCCAGGATCGCCTGCTCAGGATGCGTGTAATTGGTCAGCACCTTGCAGGTGGACAGCCCGCCAGCATGTGCCAGCGCCACATCGGTAAAGGTGCCGCCTATGTCGACGCCAACGCGATTCATGAATGATGTCATAAGCTTTTGAATATCTGATTTGCCGTAAAGGCGGTTTGGTACACTTTGGAAAAGATGGGCGCCGAGGGCACAGTGGACATTTTCGTCATCGGCAAAGGCAGGTCGGCACGGTCCGTACCCGTCAACAGGCCGGCCATGGTTTCGCCAAACATGGTGCCGGTGGTGATCCCTCGACCGTTGTAGCCAATGGGTGTGAACAAGTTGGTATCGAGTTCGTAAATACGCGGCAGATGGTCGGGAGTGAGGGCAATCTGACCGTGCCACGCATCTTCAAATTCCACCGGGCCCAGTGTTGAGAAAATGCGCGCGATCTGCTTTTTGGCCCAGCGCTGCGACAGACCGCGATCCACTCTTCCGACAACCTTGCCCATGGAGCCAATCAAAAGGCGGTCAAATGCATCGCGGCGAATATTGAACATGATCGGTCCTGTATCCCACACGCCTTGCTTTCCAGGTAAGATGTGAGCCGCTTCCGGCCCGAGCGGCTGTGTCGCCAACTGGAAATAGTGGATCATCGTAAAGATGCGTTTGAGGTCCGGCCAAAGGTCATCAGTGTAGGCATTGGTCCCCAGGACAACTGCCTTGGCCGTCAAGGTTCCGTGATCGGTTTCAACTTTCCAAATCCCGCCATCCTTGCGCAGCTTCGTGGCACGCACTCCGGTGCTGATTTTGGCGCCGGCCGCAAGTGCTGCGCGCGCCAGGCCACGGCAGTAGCCCATTGGATTTATTGTGCCTGCACGGTTATCTAGAAGACCGCCGTGAAAGACATCCGTGCCAATCAGCTCGGTCACCTGCGCGCGCGTAAGCAGATCAACCGGTTCACCCAAGCGCTGCCATTCCGCATGACGCCCTTCCAGATCGCGGAATCCGCTCGGTGCATGAGCCGCATGAATAGTGCCTGATCGCGTTACTTCGCAGCGTATCTGATGCTTTTCAATCAGGGAGAATACGTATTGGGGACCATTGCCGAACTTCTTGATGAAGCGAGGCCCATAAGTCGCGCCAAGTTGTTCGCGCACCTTTTGAGGTGGCAGCCAGAGCGCGGCATTCACCAGTCCGCAGTTGCGGCCCGATCCACCGAACCCGATTTGCTCACCCTCGATTACATGCGCGGAAAGACCTTTTTCCGCGCAATGCAACGCGGTGGACAGCCCCGTGAACCCCCCACCTATGATGGCAACATCCACGGTCGCGTCGCCGGTCATCGGAGCCTGATAATCAGGCTCCCTGGCCGAAGTATCCCAAAGCGAAATAGCATCCTGCCTTGTCACAATTCCAATCTCCACGGGTCAGATCTGATGGTCCGAAGCTGTGGTTTAAGGTTGCCCTACCTTGCCGACTGTGTCAATATACGAAATTCATGTTCTGTATGACAGCACGAGATAGCACTATGACACCACTGAAACTCTCATCCAAGAAAATGGTCGCAGATGCACGCGCCCGCATAGAAGAAATTGAATCGACTGATCTAATCACCATGCTGGACAATCCCGATGTGGTCGTCGTCGATATCCGTGATGTTCGGGAACGCCAGCGCAACGGCTACATACCTGGCAGCTTTCATGCGCCGCGAGGCATGATCGAATTCTGGGTCGATCCGGACAGCCCCTACTTCAAGGCTATTTTTGGGGAAAACAAAAAATTTGTGTTCCACTGCGCATCGGGCTGGCGATCGGCGATCACAACAGCAACGCTTCAGGACATGGGCTTCGACGCAGCGCACCTCAAAGAAGGATTTTCCACGTGGGAAAAGCACGGCGGTCCGATAGAGTTTCCAGACAGGAAAACCTAAACGCGCTCTCAGCGCTGGCTGAGCTTTTCAGATACGTTTCGGGCGGCGTGGGAAATCAGTGCGCCAATTCGCTCGACCCCATTTTCGGGAAGACTGATATCCGGCAGCGACACGCCCAATGCACCGACACCTTCGCCCCCCGGCAACTTGATGGCTGCGCCGAAACTCAGAATTCGGTCGCGGAATTCACCGGTATCGAAGGCGTATCCACGTTCTATCGTCGCTGCAATGTCCGCATCCAGCGCCGTGATCGTGGTCAATGTACGCGCAGTGTGGCGGACCAATGAATTTTTGATCTGATCGCGCAACCGCCCGTAATCTGCAGCAAGAATTGCCTTGCCCGTTCCAACACAGTGCAACGGCGCAGTGCCGCCGACGGGGTTCCACGAGCGGATCGGCTTTTGGCTGTCAATTTTGTCGATATATACAACTGACAGATTTTCCTGCACGGCCAGATAAATCGCTTCACCTGTCTCTCTGGATAAAAACGCGAGCTCGGGTGCCGCGATGTCGCGCAAATTAAGATTCTCAACAGTAGCTCTGCCCACCCGCCACGTCTTGAGCGTCGCCGCATAGGACTTGTCTTGCAGACGTTTCACATATCCCAGTGTGGTCAGCGACTGGAGCAGGCGAAAGGTATTCGACTTCGTCAGGCCCAATTCTTTTGACAACTCAGTAACGCCTTTGGCTTTTTGTGAGTTTGAAAGGTTCTCAAGGATCAACAGGCCCTTGGACAGGGTCGAATCTACTTTCGGTTCGATTGTCGCACCATCTGCCATACGCTAACTATCCTTTTCACTCCCAGTAACAGGTGTTTCCATTTTCTGAAAGCGGGGTTGTGAATGTACGGTGACAGATGGCGGCACTCCATCGAACACAGCCAGTTCAACCATTGCCGAATGGGCGGCAGGGCTTTGCGTCAGTGCAGAAGTCCGCCGATCATGAGTGAGGACGTTCGGGTTCCCATGCCTGTCCCGTGCCTGAGGCGCGTCAAAATCAGGGTCGAACCATGCACCTGTCCACAAAAATACACAGCCTTCGCTGACCTCCTCCGTCACTTTCGCACCCGCCAGACAGCGGCCTCTCGCATTGAACATTTCTACAATGTCACCGGTTACAATGCCCCGCTTCCCGGCATCATTTGGATGGATCAACACCGGTTCGCGCCCTGCGATCTTGTGGCTCATGCTATAAGCGCCATTGTCGAGCTGACTGTGCAGCCGTGTCTTGGGCTGACCTGACAGCATATAGAGGGGATGTTTTTCCCCTTGGCCTTCCGCCAGGTCGCGGGGCACGAACCACGTTGAATGGCCGGGACAATCAGTCAGGTCAAAACCGGCGATGGTCTCTGAATACAATTCAATCTTGCCGCTTGGTGTCGGCAAGGCGTTCGCGTCAGGATCAGCACGATACTCGGCAAGGAACACCTGCTCCGGGCCGGGGTCCGGGACCGAGATCACATCTCCCGCGATGAACGTGTCCCAGTCCGGCAAAGTGACGCTAACAAGGTCGCCGTTCCTGCGTGTGTCTTCCCAGATGTCTCTGATCCAAGCGTCGCTTGATTTACCCTCGGTAAAGGCGTCCTTCTTACCAAGGCGTTCTGCCAGGTCGGCGTAAATATCGTATTCGACCCGCGCCTCTGCCGTCGGCGGTATCAGGCGCGGCATCGGAATCAGGGCGTTGTCGGACTTTCCGGCTCCAAAATCGAGCCGCTCTTGCGCTGCAGCGACCGGCAGCACGATATCCGCATGGCGGGCCGTTGCGGTCCAGTTCAGTTCGTTCACGATGACCGTTTGCGGCGTTTGGAACGCGTCATGCAGGCGGTTGAGGTCCTGATGGTGGTGAAACGGATTGCCGCCCGCCCACCAGACCAGCCTGGCATCAGGGAACTTCCGGTCCTGACCCTGGTAGGAGTAGGTACCGCGGGGGTGCAAGAGCATCTCACTTATCATCGCAACAGGAATATAGTCTGACACGGGGTTCGTACCCTGCCGGATAGTTCCCGGACGGAAGAGCCGTTCCATGTTGCCGATGTTGCCATTCACGCCATAGCCAATGACATAGCCGCCTCCCGGCAGGCCGATTTGGCCCAGCATCGCCGCCAATGTGACAACCATCCACAAGGGTTGCTCGCCATAGTCAGCGCGTTGAACTCCAGCGGCCATGGTAAGCATGGTACGCCCTGTTGCCATGCGGCGGGCCAATGCGCGAATTTGACTTGCGTCAATGCCGCAGTGGCCTGATGCCCAATCTGCATCCTTGACCTGACTGTCCTTTTCGCCTTCCAGATATGCGCGAACATGATCAAAGCCGACAGTATACCGGTCCAGAAACGCCGGATCATGAAGGTTTTCGATCAACAGAGTATGCGCAAGACCCATCATCAGTGCTGTGTCGGAACCCGGTCTTGCCGGCATCCATTCAGCGTTCAGCACATCCGAAGCGTCGCTGCGCAGCGGGCTGATGTTGACAAAATCCACACCGGCTTCGGCGCAGGCAGCCAGATTGCCGGACATCCGGTGTTTGGAAACGCCGCCATCGCTGACTTGCGTGTTCCGCTCAGCCATACCACCGAACATCACCACCAGATCGCTGTGTTTGGCGATCACCTTCCAGCGGGTCGCTTGCGTGACATGTGTCCGATAAGGCCCGACAATGTATGGCATCAAACCTAGCGCTGTATTGTAACTGTAATTCCCCTCGGAGCGTACAAATCCGCCTTGGGTATTCAAGAAGCGCTTCAACTGGCTTTGCGCATGATGAAATCGCCCGGCACTGGACCAACCATATGAACCTGCAAAAATTGAAGCATTGCCAAAGGTCTCGCGGACGCGCTTTAGCTCAGCTGCCACATGATCCAGAGCCGTGTCCCAATCGACCTCTAAAAAATCATCGCGGCCTCTTTCACAGGCTTTCGGACAGCCTTCAAGCCAGCTTTGGCGTATGGCTGGACGGCGCACACGCGCATCGCCATGCAGGCTGCCCGGAATATTTTCATTAATGGGAGACGCTGCAGGGTCATCGGAATGGCCTTGCACACTGACAATCCGCCCGTCCCGGACTGTCGCAACGCCGATACCCCAATGGCTCGACGTCAGTTTGGTTCTTGGTTCCTGCATTGTTCTACCCTATTGTGCTGATATAGGAAACATATATCCCATATATTGACACATCTTTGGCGGGGTGTCATCTTCCCTTCGACCCTTGGCGAGAGATTTTAATGCCCAAAATTCCCCATGACATAACCGATTCCCTGGTTCAACTCGGCCGTCCTGAAAAGGTGCAAGGCCGGCATGTAAACCTGCCGATTGAACTCGGCTCTACCATAATATTCGATACTCTGGCAGGCTTCGAAGCGGCCCGCGATGCGCGTTACACCACAGGCACACTGTATTATGGCCGCTACGGTAATCAAGCCGGTTTCCAGTTGGAAGCAATGCTATCCGAGTTGGAGGGAGCCGATGGTGTGACGCTAACTTCCTCGGGTGTGGCCGCGATCTCTACCACTTTGATAGCGTTCTGCGTACCTGGTGCCCATTTGCTTGTTGCGGATCATGTCTATGGCAATACGCGCGCATTCTGCGACAATGTGCTGACACGCTTGGGGGTGGAGATCGAGTATTTCGATCCTATGATTGGCGTCGGTTTGTCTGATCGGATGCGTGAGACAACCTGCGCCGTAATGTTTGAGGCGCCTGGATCCGGCACGTTCGAAGTCCCCGACATACCTGCAATTGCCAAGGTCGCGCGTGATGGGGGCGTGCCCTCGATCATCGACAGTACCTGGGCCACGCCGGTCTTTTGCCGACCGCTTGCCCTGGGCGTCGATGTGGTTGTCGCGTCAATGTCAAAATACCTCAGCGGCCACTCGGATTGCATGATGGGCATGGTCGCCAGCACTGCTGAATATGTCGAACCTATCCGCAAGACAGTTATGGCCATCGGCGACAAAACCGGCGCGCAAGAAGTATTTCTCACACTGAGGGGTCTACGCACGCTGAAGATGCGGATGCACCATTTTGATCAGGCAGGCCGAGAGATGGCCAGGTGGCTAAGTGGACAACCGCAGGTCAAGTCCGTGCTCCACCCCGCCTTTGACAGCTGTCCGGGGCACGTATTCTGGAAACGGGATTTCACGGGGGCTGCGGGCCTGTTTGGCGTGCTATTCCATCCCTCTAGCGACGATCAGATCCGCGCCTTCGTTGATTCCCTGCAGCATTTCGGGATCGGGGCCAGTTGGGGCGGATACGAAAGCCTTGTCCTTCCAGTTAAACCTCAGCGCACAGCGACCGCTTGGGACATCCAGTGCCAACTGGTGCGTTTTAACATCGGACTGGAAGACCTGGGCAGACTGAAGGCCGATCTGGCCGCTGCCCTTCCTTTGTTGAACACCGCGTCGGAGTAAGCTCATGCACAACAAAATTGATCACTTTGCCATTGGCGCCGACACACTCGAACAGGGCGTGGTTGCGATGGAAGCTGCCATCGGTGTCACCGTGCCGCGAGGTGGAAAACACGACGCAATGAGTACGCATAACTGTGTGATGCAAGCTGGCAATGAGAGCTTTTTCGAACTGATTGCAATTGATCACGAGGCGCCTTCCGACCCCGGTCGCGCCAGGTGGTTCACTTTGGACGACCCAACGACGCAGGCGCGCCTTGCACAACGTCCCCGTGCGCTTTGCTGGGTTGTCAGCACGGATGATCTGGACAGTGTAATCGCGAACAGTCCCGTCGATCTGGGCGAAGTGGTATTGTTCACACGCGGTGACCGGTCGTGGCGGCTGACCGTACCCAAAGACGGGAGCCTGCCGATGGGCGGAATGCTGCCTGCGTTCATCGAATGGTCGCCCGGACCCCATCCAAGCAAAGGACAGCAGAACCTCGGCGTGACGTTGAACAAGGTCCTACTCAGCTATCCCGACAGTGCTGAGTTGTCGGAGACCCTTCAGGCCCTGCAAGTCGATCATCTGGCAGATGTCAGCAACGGCCCGGCCGCCCTTAGCTTCGCGCTCGACACACCTAAGGGGCGCGTGGTTCTGGATTGATTTAGATGAATCCATTGGATTGAGTTTCCCGGTCTGGGTTTCACATGGATGCACTGAAAAGTGGCGCAAAATGCGTTCGCGCCGGCAACGAGGACACGTCGCTGATTTCATCGCCGCCCGAATGATGAACGCGAAGTCTGACCTTGCCGGCTGTCGAGATACTTCCAAATCAGGGCCAGTCAAGCAGAAACAGGCCTTCCCGACCGGACTGTTTCGGGTGATGGGCTCTTCACGACCGTCAACAATGCGCCGACCCGGCCCGACGCTTGGGAATTTACCTCAAACGACGGCCGCATTCGTCAGTTCGATGCCAAGCCATCAGGAAGGCGTCGACTTTTTCGCTTTGGCCTGAAATTGAACGTATGCGTTCGCTACGAGCGAGATTAGGTTCGGTGACACGTCGATGGCGTAATCCCTTGGAGATGCGTGCGGATCTCGCGCACCGTCATCCCTCGCGCATATATCAAAGATGATCGTGTCGTCAAAATCGGGAAAGCGCTGCTGATATCTGGCCATTAGTTCGGGATCGAACGTAGCGCACCGTTCACGCGGAATGTTCAGCGGTACCTTCAAGCAGCCCGTCAGAATCGCCTTTTTCGACGAGCCGTTGCGGTGTTGCAAGCCGCGCTTTGATATGAATTTTCCATTCAGCCACCACTTCATTCATCGAATCTCGATCAGACCATATGAGCAACTGAAGGCCCATGCCCCTGAACAAGCTGATCGTGAGTTTCAACAGGTTGGAAAGTTCTGCTTCGGAAAGCCCACTATCCGAGAAAAACTGATGCCAAATTTCTCCAAGCGCGTCGTCATAATGTTTACGGGCTTGTTGAACCTTGGTCTTCAAATTGTCGTCGGTTCTGGCAGCGGAGAAGTAATCAAGCGTAATTGAAAATGATTCAATGGAGAAGCGCCCCCATAGCTGATCTATGAAACTGTCGACGGTGATCTTACCATTGGAATAATCTGCCGCCGCCACCCGGAGCTTCTCTGCCTCCCTCGTAAGCAACGTTTCATAGGCCGCGTAGAGAAGCTCCTGTTTCGACGGATAGTGATGGAGCATTGCGCCCCGGGAAATTCCGGCTCGCTTTGTAATATCAACCGTTGAGGTGTTTTGCAGTCCCTGCTCATAAATACAAGCAATCGTGGCTTCCAGAACTTTTTCACGTGTTCGCGCAGACCTTACATGGTTCTTGTTTTTCGTTTCGCTTGAATTAGTCATTCTTCTCATCCTTTCCGAGGCTTTTGCCATGAAAGCCTGCCGCGCGGAAGAAAAAACAGTCAGCGCTGCCTCTCATCCATATATTACAATAACAAAACAGTCTGGACTGCTTGTTATTTCGTATAATGCGAGCTATACAGAATTGTCAACGAGAAACCCGCTTATCTGAAACGGGGAAATTTCGGCAACCATCGGAGGAAAACCAATGATAAAACCAGCCAATCTAGCGACCGCAACTGCTCTTGCATTCACGCTGATGTCAGGAGCCGGAGTTCATGCACAAGAAGCTGTAGAAGTCGGCGTCATCTTGCCGCTCAGTGGCTCGAATGCTTCTGCCGGTGCGAAAACAATGCACGGCATCAATGCTGCACTTGAAGAAATAAATGCTCTTGGCGGCGTACTCGGTGGACGCGAACTCCATCTCATCATTGAGGATACAGAATCCAAACCTCAAGCTGGCATTGAAGCCGTTCGCAAGCTGGTGGACGTTAATGACGTGCCACTGGTTTTGGGCGCAATCTCTTCTGCCGTGACAATTCCGACAGGGAAGTACACGGTGTCCAAAGGCAAAAACCAGATCACAATCGCAGCGACCTCCGAAGAACAACGTGCGGTCGGTGACGGTCTTTTTACAATGCTGGCGACCAATGACATTCTTGGTGAAGGCCTTGCACAATTCGTTGCTGAAGACTCTAAACCAAAAAAAGTGGCGCTGTTTTATATGAACGACCCCTTTGGTGTGGGTATGGCAAATGCCACCGGTGAAGCGCTCAAAGAGCTTGGTATCGAGATTATCGCGGATCTAGCGTACGAGCCGGCAAAGACAGACTATCGCGCTGAACTTCAGCGCCTAAGCCAAGCAAGCCCAGATGCTGTCGTCGCAGTTTCTTTTGGTGAGACGGCACGTGTAATCTTCAAACAAGCCTATGAGTTGGGGCTGATGGAGAAAGTTCGTGGCAGATGGTATCAACCCTATGTGGCTAACCCGGCCGGTCGCTGTATTCCTGAAGCCTGCGAAGGCATAAAAGGTGTCGACATCGCCGCAGAGCCAGGGCCACGCTTTGATAACTTCATTGCGCGCATTCAAAAGCAGGTTGGTGCCGATGCACAACTCGACTGGTTCACTTCCGTTGGCTACGACGTTGTCTGGATTACTGCGCTGGCTTTGAACCTTGCCAACTCTGACGATGAGGCTGCGATCCGGGCTGCAATCCCGAAAGCAATGGAAATTTACCGTGGTGTCACCAAGTCGGATTTCTCGGTTGACGCAGATGGTATTCAGGTCAGCCAGCGCTTCGGCCGTCGTGTCTACAAGAATGGGGCGATCGTCGATTATACCGGAGATTAAATCTTCCTCTCACTGTCAATTTTGCGGGTGGTGCAAGTGTTGCGCCGTCCGCCGATATTCTGAAAGAATGAAATGCTGGAACAAGTCCTCCTCAACTCGGTCATTCGGGGTTCTGAGATTGCGACGCTTGCTGTTGGTGTCACAATTCTCTTCTCGCTGCTCCGCTTTGCCAATTTCGCTCATGGTGAATTTGCGCTGGTTGGAGCCTATTTCACTTACTTTTTTGTGTCGGATTTGGGCATGAACATCTGGATCGCTGCAGCTTTTGGCGCGGTGCTCGGTGGTGTCGTCGCCTTGCTGGCCGATGTCGCTATCTTCCGGCAATTACGACTCTCTCCCGGGGTGGTCCTTCTGATCGCATCCTTGGGGCTATCGATTTTCCTTCGAGCAATCATAGCTGTCATTTGGGGCGTCGAAGGCCGGAACTACAGCGACGAGTTGGAGAAAATTTATCGTATCGGTGATGCGGTGATAACTCACACACAAATTGTTATTGTTGTTGTCTCAGTCCTTGCCATGGCAGGTTTCTATCTGCTGCTGAACCGAACACAGCTCGGCCGTGCCATGCGCGCTATGTCCGACAACATGACGCTTGCAAAAGCACGCGGTATTGACGTCGAGGTCACAATACGGTGGATCTGGTTCATTGTCGGCAGCTATGCGGCCCTGGGCGGCACACTCATCGCAATGGATACACAGCTTTGGCCCGACATGGGTGTGCACATCATCCTGGTGGTGTTTGCGGCAACTGTTCTGGGTGGAATCGGAAACGTCTATGGGGCCGTAATCGGTTCCTTCATGATCGGTCTTCTCGAGAACGGGTCCCTGGCGATTGATTGGTCCTTTCTCGTTGCGCCGTTTGGCTACGACGGATCACTATTCTTGCCTACCGGCTACAAGTTTGCGGTGTCTTTTGCGGTTCTCATCCTTGTCATGTTGTTCTTCCCGAAAGGTATCATGAAAGGCAGCTCAGGAGATCAATGATATGATCGAGCTTAGTCTTTACTTCGGCACCCTTATCGCGATCTACGCAATCATGGCGCTTTCCTTGAACCTGCAATACGGGTTTGGCGGGTTGCTGAATTTTGGCCTGGTAGCGTTTTTCGCGATCGGAGCATATGCATCGGCAAACTTTTCGCTAACAGGAGTTCCGATCCTGTTCTCTATGGCCCTGGCCACCGTAATAGCGGGGATTGCCGGAGCTCTGGTCGCCATACCGACGATGAAGCTGTCTGTTCACTATTGGGCGATAGTCACGATCTCCATTTCTGAGTTGATCCGAGTGATCAGCACTAATGAAGAATGGCTGACAGGCGGAACATTCGGAATGAGCGACATCCCCCAACCCTTTGCCACTGTGATCCCGGTCCGTGCTTATTCAACCTTCTTTGCCCTATTCGCCTTTGGGTTTTTGGTTCTGTGTTTCTGGATTTCAAACAACATTGCCCGCTCGCCATTCGGGCGCATTCTCAAGATCATCCGTGAAGACGAAGACTTTGGACGATCTCTTGGTAAAGATGTCTCGGGGTTTAAACTCAAAACCATGACCGTGGGTGCAGCGATGGTCGGGCTGGCAGGTGCGCTTTATGCACATTTGACCACTTTCATCTCGCCCCAGGCATTTGAGCCAATCGTAACCTTCATCATCTGGGCAGCGGTTATTTTGGGCGGCAAAGGCAACCTGAAAGGCTCAATCCTGGGCGCGTTCATCATGGTCGTACTCTTTAACAGCACCCGCTTTATTGGCGATTTCCTCGATATTGAAGCTGTCATCATCGCAAATATCCGTTTGGCATTGATCGGTCTTCTGATCATCTTGACCGTTTTGTTGCGCCCCGATGGCCTGATGCCCGAACAAAAGAGTGAGTTCTGATGACTGATATATCTATCGATGTGTCAGGTATGTCGGTTTCCTTCGGCGGGTTAAAGGCGCTTGACGATGTGTCATTCCAAGTTGGAGCCGGAGAAATTGTGGGCCTTATTGGCCCCAACGGATCGGGTAAGACCACAGCACTGAACTGTCTCTCAGGTTATCTCAAGCCGAACTTCGGATTGATAAAATTCAAAGGCAAAGACATCACCGGCCTGGCTCCCGAAATCATTGCCAATCATGGACTCATGCGGACCTTCCAGGTGACCAAAATCGCACGGCGCATGACCTTAATCGAGAACATGCTGGCGGGATCAGATATTGCTTCTTCCGAAACCCTGATGTCTTCGGTTTTTCGACGACGTGCGCTGATGGCGAGACTTCCCGGGCAGGTTGAACACATACGCGAATTGCTGGCTGCAGTGAAACTTTCGCATCTTGAAAATGAATATGCCGAGGTTCTTTCCGGGGGCCAGCAGCGTCTCTTGTCAATCGCATTGGTCCTTATTCGTAAACCGGATGTCATCCTGCTCGACGAGCCAGCCGCCGGCGTTCATCCCGACCTCGCGGGGGAGTTAATCGAGATGATCAATGGCATCCGAAAAGATACCGGCACGTCCTTTCTCATCATTGAACACAATATGCAGTTTATCGCTGAGGTTTGCGACAATGTGGTCGTGCTTGATGCAGGAAAAAATTTGGCCTCCGGGCCACCGGATCTCATTCATGAGGATCCGAAAGTTCTGGAGGTCTATCTTGGAAAAACACAAGATGCTTGAACTCGTCAATTTAAAATCCGGGTATGGTGGCAGCGAGATTCTTCATGGTCTCAATCTGTCAGTTGCCAATCAGGAAATCGTGTCGATCATCGGTCCGAATGGGTGCGGTAAATCCACTCTGCTGCGATCCGTGATGGGCATGACCCCCTGGTCAACAGGCGGAGTGCGTTTTAAAGGTTCGGACATTCTGGGTTTGGAGAGCAGCAAAGTCGTTGCCACAGGCATCGGATACGTTCCTCAGCTCGAGAATGTATTCGCAGGGATGACGGTTATGGAAAACCTGCAGATCGGAGGGTATCTTCTACCTGCCGGTGAACGCAGGGATCAGATCGCGCGTATGCTGGACTTGTTTCCCCAATTCAAAAGCCGGAAGAGTCAAGCCGCAGGCACAATGAGTGGTGGTGAACGCCAGTCTCTCGCCCTTGCCATGGCAATAATGACCTCACCGGAACTTATCCTGCTTGATGAGCCCTCCGCCGGACTATCCCCCAAGGCAACTGACGAGATGTATGCGAACGTCCTTCTACTTCAAGAACAACTGGGAATGTCTGTTCTTATCGTCGAGCAGGACGTCCACGGCGTTCTGGAGATTACCCATCGTACCTATGTGCTGAAGATGGGTGAGAACGATTTTGATGCACCATCAAAAGATGTCCTGAATGATGATCGTATCCGTTCTGCCTATCTCGGTAATGTCCAAAGTGCAGGCATTGAAACAAAGCAGGAGGCAGCGACGCACTGACATGCAGCATTCTCAGTCCAATGTTAACTGCTCGGATGCGGATCACAGCTTGCCGCACATCATTGTTCCTATTTGGGAACATGCGAACAATCGCCCGGATCAATGGGCCGTCAAAGAGGATTCCCGGGCAGTCAGCTACGCACAGTTGAAAGAGATGATCGAACACCAAATGGTGGTTTTCCGAGAAGGAGGCATTTCAATCAGCGATCCCGTTCTCCTCCTCCTTGATGTCTGTATAGAATCGGTCGTCGCCTATTGGGCGTTGCACGGCATTGGCGCGATTCTTGTTATTGGTGATCCCACCGGCACACAGTCCAACATCGAACACTATCTTGATGTGAGCGGTGCCAAAAACATTGTGTGTGGCGCGCGCGCCGATACCAATATTGAGACGGCAGAAGACAAGACACGATGGGCGATTGTTGATGAAGTCACCGGACAGGATATAGGTGTTTGGCAGACCATGCATCCGGCCTCGTGTGCCAACAATGACGGATGCACGGTACTGCCTGCTGACTGTGCTCTCATCCTGTTCAGTTCTGGCACAACGAGCACTCCGAAGGCGATTGTACATAGCCGTGATGCGATGCAGGCTTTGCACAAAACACTGCTTCAGACGTGGCGTTTGTCGTCCGATGACGTGGTATTGGGAGCGTTGCCCTTTCATACTATATATGGCCTCATCTTCAGCGCAGCCTCGGCCCTCTATGCCGGCTCTACTCTTGTCTTATT
Organism: Pararhizobium sp. IMCC3301; assembly: GCF_030758315.1. Taxonomy (NCBI): domain Bacteria; kingdom Pseudomonadati; phylum Pseudomonadota; class Alphaproteobacteria; order Hyphomicrobiales; family Rhizobiaceae; genus Pararhizobium; species Pararhizobium sp. IMCC3301. Next base: position 3,825,813 of record NZ_CP132336.1, on the reverse strand, counting down.
GGATCGTTTCCATCCTGAACGCGCTTTGGAAGCGATAGAACGGCACAAAGTCACTACCGCAGCCTTTGTTCCGGCGATGATCATCATGATTCTGAACTTGGAGGGTAAAGAGCGCTTCGATCGTTCCACGGTTCGTATGCTCTACTCTGCTTCTGCTCCCATAAGTGAAACGGATATCAAACGGTTCGTTGCTTTTTCGGGAGCACCTGTCATTTGCAACTATGGAATGACCGAGATCCCAGGCGCTGCCGTCGAAGTTGCAGGAAACGATCATGTACATGGTTCCGTGGGACTGGTCAGCCCGGACTTTGGCGTGACAATCCGAAATGAAAAAGACCAGATTCTCCCAATCGGTGAAACCGGCGAAGTTGCTCTGCGCGGACCTACGCTCATGTTGAAATATCTTGGGGATCCAGACAAAACCGCAGACCGCGTCCGCGACGGGTGGATCTACACCCAGGACAAAGGTCGCATAGACGGCGAGGGGAATATTTTTCTGCTCGGACGCAAATCGGAAATGATAATTCGTGGTGGTCTCAATATCTCCCCATTGGAAATTGAAAGCGTCCTCTCAATACATCCCTGGGTGAGTGATGTCGCCGTTGTTGGCCCGGACGATGAAGTTTTCGGGCAAACCGTTTCGGCCTTCGTTGTGCCCAGCCTCGGATCGAAAGAACAAGGCCTCGTCGAGACGCTCATGGTTCACTGCAAAAACACACTCGCACCGCCGAAGGTACCATCCGAGTTCCTGTTTACCGACGAAATTCCACGCAATGCCGGTGGCAAAATAGACCGAAAAGCCCTTCTCGAAATGCGCAACGGAAGAATGGCGACACCAAAAGGGAAGTCATAAAATGGATGGACAAGTTAAAGCAGAAATACTTGGCCCTGGCATCGGCCTCATCACCATCGATAGACCCGCCAAACGAAATGCCATGACCCCAGAAATGGTCGATCGCATGGAGACCACCTTTTCTGATTTTGATATGGATGACGCGGTGCGCGTGATCATCATCACCGGCGCTGGAGACAAGGCATTTTGTGCTGGTCACGACATTAAAGATATACCCGAAGGCGATCTGAGCCACCTCTACGGGGAAGAACATATGAAGGTGTTCCTCCTTCCTCGTGATACTCTGAAACCGGTGATTTGCGCGGTCAATGGATCGGCCTTTGCAGGTGGTTTCTGTCTAGCTCTTGCGAGTGACTTCCGATTGGCCACACCGGAGGCGGTGTTTGCGGTGCCCGGGCCGAGGCTCGGCATCGTTCCAATTGCCGGCCAATCATCGCGTTTGCCTCGAATTTTGCCGCCTGCGATCGCAAACGAAGTCATCATGGCCGGGCGGCCTTTGAGCGCTACGCGTGCAGAGCATTTTGGCTTTGTGAACGCCGTTGTCCCCCGCGAGCAGTTGCTTGACGAGGCGATTACTTTGGCAAAGGACATTACGGGCATGTCACAATTTTCCGTCGAATCCTACAAACGCATCTCCCGTGAAAGCCTCTATCAAGGGGTCGAAGCAGCCGATGCGATGGAATACTGGCTGGCAATGGCAGCTGGCCAGGGCGAAGACGTTAAAGAGGGTCTCGCTGCCTTCGCCGAGAAACGAGCTCCCAATTTCACGTCAGGAAAGGCAAAGACGTGAGCCTCCTGACACCAGAGATAGAAGCTTGGGTTGGTCGTTCCTTTGAGTTCAAAAGCGATCCCATTTCGCTGAGCGACGCACGCGGATTTGTTGCCGCATCCGGTGACGACAATCCGCTGTATCAGCTGCCTGGTGTTGGAGAGGAGCCGCTTCAATCCATTCCAGTACCACCGATGCTTTATTACGCAGCCACCCGCCCGTTCGCACTATCTGAGGATTTCGCTGAAGACGGCACGGTTACAGAACTGCGGCCGCTCGTCGGTACAGGTCAAACGATGGGCGGCGGTGTCGAGATGGAATGGCATGAGCCATTGGTCCTTGGCGACAAGCTCAACGGAATCCGCACACTTGCATCACTGAACGAAAAGAGTGGCCGGAAACGGGACTTTGTGATCGCCGAATGGATCACCGAATACCGAGACTCTAGTGGTCGACTGAAGGTTCGCGAACGCTATGAACAGATACTTTTCTAAATCTCCACTCAAGTTTGGCAGCGCCAGTGTCGGCGATAGGCTAGAGACGCTCACCAAGCGTCCGAACCAGGTTGATGTGGTTCGGTTTTGCTCGGCCATTCGCAATTTCCACCGGTTCCACTATGATCAAGAGTTCACTGTGAGCAAAGGCAACCATGGCATCATCGTCCCCGGTTTTCTGCTGGGAAATTGGTGCATCGAGACAGTCACCCGTTCCTTCTGGCCGGGGGCGGAAATTGCAGAGCTTAAATTCCGTAACACCGCGACAGCTCCCATTGATGAGGACTACGAAGTTTCGGGTGAAATTACCTCAGACGATGCTGATGACACCAATATCATCCGCTGCTCACTCACCGTCACACAAAAAACCACTGGCACGATTGTTACAACGGCCATCGTCGGTGTCAGAGCGCAATCAGATACAAGTTAAGCCGCAATCAGCTCACCCATGGCAAATCCCGCCTCACCAAAACCTGACCTATCACCATGTTGGTCCAACGGCCAACGCGCCTTGGACCGCGCTTGCTATGGCGAGCATCACGCCCCAAGTCGCTCCCACTTATACCAACCAGCGCTAATCACCACTCATTCATCCAATTGCGCATTCCTATTGTCATGATCCAACATGGTTGTTGGATCAGTTTGTTCCACGCCTCGCAGGACAGGGCAACGATGTCGTCATAGGATTTGAAGACCCTGTTGGAGAGCCAGTTGTCCCGCATGTACTGCCAGACACGGATTGTGTGGCCATAGAGCGGCTGAAAAAGTGGTATTCCGGTGACATTCACGACAGTATGGAATCGCTTGGTTTATGGGGGTACCTTGAGGGTATTTCGCTGTTGGGAGCGCTGGAGCCGGGTGCTGGGGTCCGGCGGTAACGGTTCTCTTCAAACCCACGGACCGCATGGGCGAGCCGCAGGATGTCTATCACAACGCCATCGACAATTGTCCAACTGGCGGCATTCTTGTATGCGATGCATCATGCGCAGAAGGAAGCTGCTCGGGCGAGTTGATGTCGTCGGGAGCCAAGACAGCTGGAGCAGCGGCAACTATTGTCCAGGGCACAGTGCGCGATCTCGCCCAGCTGCGCACACTCGGTTATCCATTGTTCGGATCCTCGGCGAGCCCGGTTGGCGTGACGGGCAAAAAGGAACTCGGGGAGAGCCAGGTGCCGTTTAAGCTGGGCCGGGTTACAGTGTCGCCCAGTGATTTCATTTTCGGCAAAATCGACGGCGTAGTCGCCATTCCAAAAAGCCGGGCACGCGATGTTGCAAATGCGGCGGATGCGCTTGGCACCAACGAGACCGCTGCCCGTGATCGCATTCTTTCTGGCGAAAAATTGCAGTCGATCTGGCCGGTCTGATCTCCGGCAGAAGGGCTGTCCATCCGGGCTCTGTTCAATCTCGCGCAGCACCAGCATGCCATCATCGGACGATAGCTTTAAAAGTAGTTAAGTGATATCAGCAGGTTGTGATTCATTCGGATAGTTTGGAGATTCGAAGGAGATCACAATGGCTTGGACCAATTATGTTGTGACTATTTGTTGACTTTTGCGAGCCGGGATTGGCTCTGGTTCAGGCGATAGCTTTCGCCGTTCACAGTGTGGCCTCATTTTGCCGGACCGGAACTCTCTCGTTCCCAGATCGCATAATCCAGTTGGCGCGGTGACCAGCCAGCCCCCCTTTCGGCCAAAACCGGGATTGCGCCCTTCAGAATGGTTCTTGCCAGATCAGGTGTGACCTGATCTGGCTTCACGTCAATCGCTCTGGCTATGAGGCGCTGGACCATTCTGTCCGGTTTGATCAGGTTATCGTCACCAGCCAACATCCGGAAGTAATCGAATGATATCCCGCTTCCCTGACCGGGAATCCCACGCACCAGTTTTTCTGCGGCGGCAGGCCGGTCCCCGGTCATATCTTCGAAGTCATCAATCCCGAATTCTTTCAGCGCCGAAGCAAATCGCTGAACCGCTTCCGCCTTCAGAATTCCGGATCGGGTGGAAGTGCGTTGCCGGTTGCCGAAGAGTTCATCGGCCATCTGATCCGGTGCCAGGCCGTCAAACAAGGCCAGGAATTCCACGATCGTACGTTCACCCCGTGCCCGTGGCGCATCCGGTGCCAGTGTTCTTGTCCAGTTCTGGCGTTTGCAGTACCGGACAACGGTGTTTCGGGTCGAGGTATAGCTCACGCCAATCGAAAACACAGCGTCGATCACACAAAGCGGCAGGGAGGCGTAGAAATACTCCGGTGGCAAAGGCACCGGCTCCAAGTCAATTGCGATTATGTAGTCCGCCAGACGTTGCGCCTGCTCTTCCAATGTTTTGTCTGAATTCACCATTTTAATAGCCCTTGTCGACGATAAGTGACGTCAACAAACGCTTCTTCATTAGGGAAAGTCAACCGTAAATGTCACTGATCGACTGTAGACGGATCGACGACATTGCCGCCCTTAAAGGTGCATGGATGTTAGAGCCCGCCTCAGTGGAAACATGCGTCGGCTGCGCCAGTCAAAGGAATGGTCGCAGGAGGAGCTTGCACATCAGTCAGGGCTGCACAGAACGTATATCAGTGATCTGGAGCGCAGAGCCCGGAATCCCACCATCGAGGTAGTGGACAAAATTGCGGTGGCTCTGGGTGTTCCCTGCGGCGAACTGCTCGACTAGTCGGGTCGGGGTTTCAACCTAATTGCGCTGCCCGCCCGCAACCGCAGTTGCCTCAAAAAATGCCGTCCGGATAAGGGTCTGATTTTGCTCTAAAAACCGAAGGCAGGGCGTTTAAACGCTTAGTATCATTGAGTATTTTCTGAATTCAGGAGAATTTTTTCTTGCATCAGACTTGTAAGTATTCTATGTAATCCGCACGTTAAAGAATGCGAAGTGAGAAGGATCGGTGGTCTTCCTCTCTCACGCTGCTATAGCGGCCCTTCGCTGATGACTTACCGATGTTAGTCCGGCCTCCCATACATCACATGAACTACTGTGTCGTTTTGGCGATGCGACTACCTGTGTCGCGTCTTCTGACACACACGATCGGTATGGGCACGATCGATATGGGAAAGGAACCGCAAATGCATGAGAGTAAACTCGATCTTGAAACCTACATGGTTGCGCCGGTATTTCGCGACAGGCTTTTTCGGGTGAATCCTGCGCAGCTGACACACAACTTTCAGCCGATGGGCGAACTTGATGAAGAGGATATTTCTGAAATTGTGAAGGCGCTCTTCACACTTGGCTTCCTTACACCGGTTCTCGTCGATTCCGACGGTGTCATCATTGCCGGACAGGGACTTGTGGAAGCTGCGGTGCGGATTGGGCTGGATGATATTCCTGCGCTGAGGCTCGAGGGGCTGAATGCGGAGGAGCGCAGCATCTATTTCCGGATGACGCACCAATTCTTCAAAACCGCCGATCTGGATCGGGAGATATTTCAGATCGAAGTGCAGCACATTCTTTCCTTCACGGTGAGCGGACGTCTCACGATGGAAATCCAAGCCTCTCAACAGGCATCGTAATGAGCTGACCGAAAGAGCCCCGCATTCAGCGCGGCTCTGCAAAACAAAGCGAAGTGATCGGTGGGAGGCCTGCCGATCTGGTGCCGGAGAACCCTGGCCCTTCTCAAGGATCTGATGATCCGGTCTCTCCCTGAAACAGCGCAGACCGGCTCCGCGAGACACGCGGGCCCAGGTCCCTCTCACGGTGAGCCGGCTGCGCGGATCGAGAAAGGCCCTGAAATGGCTGATAACAAGACCGGGGCGTTGCCCCATGTTCTGCCGGACAAGATCCGGCTCAAAATCGTTTATCGTAAGATTGACGATCTCATCCCGTATGCTGGCAATGCCCGCACCCACAGCGACAAACAGATCGACCAGATTGCTACGTCGATCCGCCAGTTCGGCTTCGCCAACCCGGTGCTGATCGACAAGGACGGTGGGATCGTCGCGGGTCACGGCCGCGTGGCGGCCGCAAAGCGGCTTGGGTTCGCTGAAGTGCCGACAGTCAAGCTCGGTCATCTTTCAGCGGCCGAGAGGCGCGCCTACGTCATTGCTGACAATCGTTTGGCCGAGCTGGCAGGTTGGGATCGCGACATCCTGAAAATCGAATTCCAGGCCCTTGTAGAAATGGATATCGCCTTTGAGCTGGAAATTTCCGGTTTCGAAACCACAGAACTCGATCTGTTGCTCGACGTCAGCGTCGAAGATGGCGTTGCGGATCCAGCAGATGACACGCCAGTTCCAGAACCGGGACCTGCGGTCACCCAGCCGGGAGACGTCTGGCTCCTCGGCAGCCACCGGCTGATCTGCGGCGACGCGCGGTCGAAAGAGACCTACGCCTCACTGATGGGTGAAGACTGCGCGCGCGTGGTTTTTACCGACCCGCCTTACAATGTGAAGATCGACGGCCACGTCTGTGGCTCAGGCGCTGTAAGGCACCGGGAGTTTGCCATGGCCTCAGGCGAAATGGATACTGGCACTTTTACTGACTTCCTTGAAACCTCGCTCAGCGCCATGGCTGACGTCAGTGTTGACGGTGCGATCCATTTCGTCTGCATGGACTGGCGCCATATGGCCGAACTCCAAACTGCGGGTTTGAAGGTCTATAGCGAACTCAAGAACTTTGTGGTCTGGGCCAAGACCAACGGTGGCATGGGCACATTCTATCGTTCACGCCATGAGTTGATCTACGTCTGGAAGGTCGGGACCGCACCGCACACCAATACCTTTGGTCTTGGCGAAACGGGCCGCTACCGGACAAATGTCTGGGACTACCCGGGCGTCAACAGCTTCGGCAAAAACCAGAAGGATCTGGCTCTGCACCCTACGGTGAAGCCAGTGGCGCTGGTGGCCGATGCGATCCGGGATGTGTCGCGGCGGGGTGAGATCGTGCTGGATGGCTTCGGCGGTTCCGGCACGACGCTGATCGCGGCCGAACGCTCCGGTCGTGTGGCCCGGCTTGTCGAACTTGACCCGATCTACTGCGATGTCATCTGCCGTCGCTATGCTGCGCTGTCCGGTCAGGAGCCGGTGCTGGCGGTTTCGGGTGAGATCTTCAATACAGTAGCTGAGCGTCGGTCTGACGAACCTGTGGCCGAGATGACGGAGGCTGCGGAATGAGCGATCATGAGACACCGCCGATGGGCTACATGAATCCGCCTGTCAACAGCCGCTTCAATAAAGGAAAGTCCGGCAACCCGAAGGGCCGGCCCAAAAAGAGGCCGGATGCCTTCAACACACTTCAGAAGGTTCTGAAGCGAAAAATCAGGGCCGGCGAAGATAGCGAACCGATGCCAATCCAGGAGGCGCTTGTCCGGAAACTCCGGAATCATGCGCTGGCCGGCGATCGCCGCGCCCTCGACCTTCAGCGTCGCATTCTGGACGAAGCCGATGCCGGACGGGAAGAGCTGCACCGGCGGCTTGACGTAAAGAAAATTTTGCGGCGCCATGAGGAAAGAGTAGCCCGATTGACTGCAGATGCAGGAGAATCCAGTGAGTAGAAACTATAAGGTCGGCTACGGCTGCCCGCCAAAGCACACCCGCTGGAATAAGGGCCAGTCCGGCAACCCGAAAGGCAGGCCGAAGGCAAGGTCCGACATCGTGCAGGAGGCGGCAGATATCCTTTCCGAGCCTGTGATTGCCCGGACGCCAGCGGGACAGACCGTCTCCCTGGACGGGCTTGAGGCGGCGTATCTCGCCCTGTGCCGGAAGGGACTGAAAGGTCACGTGCCGTCGCTGATCAAGGCGATCAATATCATGCTTGAGGTCCAGCCGGTTTTGGATGATCGCGAAGACCGTGAACGCGAGAAAAAGGAAAGAGCCATCGCTATTTTCGAAAAGCTGGGTGGTCCCGCAGATAGCTTACGAAAGATTTGGCGTATGTGATCCACGGCAACAGAGACGAGACTAAGATGTGCCCTGAAGCCATTCTCACGGTTGCTGCGGAGCTAAGCTTGGATGGTGCAGACTGCGGCTCCTGGCCACCTGTGTCGCTGCCAGTGCCTCGCAGGAGCATAGACTTACTGGAAATCTGGCCGGGCATTGCTTTGCCGCTCTTGGTGGGCTTCCAGTTCGCGAGGTACGTCCGGATCGGCATGCTCAGGCTACCTCCATCTGGTGCTCTTCATGCCTTTAGCTTGCAGCCATTCACCCAACTCCCCAGAGAGTGCAGTCCTGTGTGGATGTATATGGAACCTGCCTGATTGCAACGGTCTGTTTGGTTCCGGTTCGGCGATCACGAATGCTAATGTATATCCGGCCTCTTTGAGCGGCCCGATACATCGTCGCCGCGAGCCCCGATGGATTTCCGCGCGCTTCTTCCTCATTGCTCCCAAGGCATCGGTATTGCCGTGCCAATCCACATATCAGGTTTAAGAAGCGGTTGGGGTGATCCCTTTTCCATCTCCTGGCGGTTTGTTGCAATTTCTCTGGCGATCTCCTTCGCTTCGTCTGTTTTTTCCTGCCGTTTAGGCTGCTGTGACTGACTGGCCAGGCCGATAGGCTTCTCTGCTCGATAAGACAGCCCAGGCGATGCGCGCTGTCTTGTTGGCCATCGCCACCGTGACGACCCTCGCGGGTTTGCGTTCCATAAGCGATCGCACCCAATCTCCGGTTTTTGTGGGATTGCTCCCGGCTCCTCGGATCACCGAGGTAGCGCCGACCACAAGAAGTTTTCGAAGATACCTATCCCCCATTTTCGAAATTCGCCCGAGGCGGTCCTTGCCGCCAGATGAGTTCTGCCGCGGCACCAACCCGAGGAGGGCTGCAAACTGACGGCCGGACTTGAACACTCACGGATCGGGTACACTGGCAGCCAGAGAGGTGGCGGTGATGAGACCCATATCCGGGATCGTTTCGAGCCGCCGGCTCATCGCATCCGCCCGGTGCCAAACCATGAGCCGACGCTCCAAGGCGCGGATATCACCAGTCAAGGCCTCAAGATGAGCTCCCAACGCGAGAAGGGCCGACCGCGCAATCTCCGGCAAGCTGGCATCATCTTTGTCCCGCAGTCGCGCGATCAAACCCATTACCTGACGCAGGCCCTGCGTCGCGATGATCCCGAACTCGGCCAGGTGTCCCCGGATGGTGTTGAGGAGCATCGTGCGCTGGCGCATCGAGAGATCGCGGACCCGGTGCAGGATAAGAACGCTCTGCTGCCCGACGGCCTTCACCGGCACGAAACGCATGCTGGGCCGGGTGATCACTTCACAGATTGCTTCTGCGTCCACCGCATCGTTCTTCTCTGGTTGCCGCCCCTGATGCAAGAAGCTTTCCAATCTGATGGCCGGGTGATCGAGCGCGTTCTTCTCTCAGCTGCCTAGCCGGCAGGGAGCATTAGTTTTCTTCTCGAAAACATCTTCGCTAGTCTCTCAGCTGCCTATCCGGCAGGGAGCGATGCAGCTTCTGTCGATGTCCACATGAGTTTTCTCTCAGCTGCCTATCCGGCAGGGAGCGAAACAAGCTCTTGCCGCCTGGCTTGCTGGAGTCTCTCAGCTGCCTATCCGGCAGGGAGCACCTCATCAGTCGCCGCAACCGGTGCCGTGTTTCTCTCAGCTGCCTATCCGGCAGGGAGCCAGACCGGGTGTTACAGGGCTGGTCAAAAGACTCTCTCAGCTGCCTATCCGGCAGGGAGCGTCCGATGCCGCTGCTGTGGTCCAACTGGCCATCTCTCAGCTGCCTATCCGGCAGGGAGCTGCCGCTGCGACGGCGTAACCCTTGTTCTCCATCTCTCAGCTGCCTATCCGGCAGGGAGCGATTTGAACAAGGACCTGTCCGCGCTCAATGATCTCTCAGCTGCCTATCCGGCAGCGATATATCCAAGCCAGAGTATGACGAACATCCAATGTCTCTCAGCTGCCTATCCGGCAGGGAGCTATCCGGAAGCCTGTTCATGGCCAGCGGTTCTTCTCTCAGCTGCCTATCCGGCAGGGAGCTTTTAATTTTAACCACTCACCACCATGAACAGTCTCTCAGCTGCCTATCCGGCAGGGAGCTGCGACTGACAAAAAATCTTCGCGATCCTTGATCTCTCAGCTGCCTATCCGGCAGGGAGCGTAAGCGTCACTATGCGCAGGGCATGAATGGATCTCTCAGCTGCCTATCCGGCAGGGAGCGTGAGTGACTGGATTACCTTGCGGCACCTCATTCTCTCAGCTGCCTATCCGGCAGGGAGCTGGCATGGGTCGCCATGAACGCCTAAACAGAGTCTCTCAGCTGCCTATCCGGCAGGGAGCGGAAAACCCGCGTTCGTTTTGCTGGGGCAGTTTCTCTCAGCTGCCTATCCGGCAGGGAGCACAAGGCCGCTGCAATCTTGTTTTCAGCGTAGTCTCTCAGCTGCCTATCCGGCAGGGAGCCTTTGTCATTCGCGCCAGCCATCCATACTTCCTCTCTCAGCTGCCTATCCGGCAGGGAGCTTGTCGCGCTTCCCGCAATCGCGGAATCAATGTCTCTCAGCTGCCTATCCGGCAGGGAGCTGATGCGGAGGGGTCTGTTTTTCATGCCAAATTCTCTCAGCTGCCTATCCGGCAGGGAGCGGCAAGCTCAATAATCTGCTGCCACTCGATCCTCTCTCAGCTGCCTATCCGGCAGGGAGCTCCTTCAGCGCCGACATCTCTGCAGCGGAGAATCTCTCAGCTGCCTATCCGGCAGGGAGCAATCTCATTGTTCGCTCGCAGTGCTTTTTGGATCTCTCAGCTGCCTATCCGGCAGGGAGCCATAGTTGAACACAGCACCGATGGTTTCTGCTTCTCTCAGCTGCCTATCCGGCAGGGAGCACAAGGCCTCTGCGATCTTGTTTTCAACATAGTCTCTCAGCTGCCTATCCGGCAGGGAGCGGCATCGTTTGGAGCGGGGTTCTTTCTCTAATTCTCTCAGCTGCCTATCCGGCAGGGAGCTGGCTGGTAACCTTGCCGGGCTGGCATCGTTTTCTCTCAGCTGCCTATCCGGCAGGGAGCTTTTTCGTAAGTAATGGCGAGTTTCTGACATTTCTCTCAGCTGCCTATCCGGCAGGGAGCGATGAGGAATCATACTCACACATGCGCTTTGTTCTCTCAGCTGCCTATCCGGCAGGGAGCTATCAAACCGTCCCATTTTCGCGGCAACTCTATCTCTCAGCTGCCTATCCGGCAGGGAGCATTTTCGCCGCCAGTATTGGGCTTATACACCGTCTCTCAGCTGCCTATCCGGCAGGGAGCTATATTGGGCGCTTGTCCGACTCTATGACGTGTCTCTCAGCTGCCTATCCGGCAGGGAGCGACATCCGCAATCTGATCGTTCTGATTATTGTTCTCTCAGCTGCCTATCCGGCAGGGAGCGCATTCGGATCGCTGGCGCGGCGCGGATTACTTCTCTCAGCTGCCTATCCGGCAGGGAGCGGATCTGGCCCGCTCTGCGTTTAATTCTGTGATCTCTCAGCTGCCTATCCGGCAGGGAGCGCCAACCGGGCGTTTGACCTGCCATCCGTACGTCTCTCAGCTGCCTATCCGGCAGGGAGCTATTTGTGTGTCGGGAACCGCGCCCGCCAACCTCTCTCAGCTGCCTATCCGGCAGGGAGCGAACGCCCTGCTGGCGTAACCCGATCCTTCCATCTCTCAGCTGCCTATCCGGCAGGGAGCATGAACGGCGGTGTCCGTGCTGTTCTCAACGTTCTCTCAGCTGCCTATCCGGCAGGGAGCAAAGACCCGGAACGCTGGAACCGTCCAGACCCTCTCTCAGCTGCCTATCCGGCAGGGAGCTCGATTCTGGGTAAAGAATTCTACATCCCTGATCTCTCAGCTGCCTATCCGGCAGGGAGCTAATAGCCCAGACCATTGCATCCGCCCTGTCATCTCTCAGCTGCCTATCCGGCAGGGAGCGACGGGTACGTGTTCGTGGACGCCGATCTCAATCTCTCAGCTGCCTATCCGGCAGGGAGCTGAGCCGGCCATGAACGAAACTTTCTCTAATTTCTCTCAGCTGCCTATCCGGCAGGGAGCGACAAATCCTTGTTCAAATCTGTGAACATGTCTCTCTCAGCTGCCTATCCGGCAGGGAGCGACGGCGCACCCGTTGAGGGATCGATCGTGTTTCTCTCAGCTGCCTATCCGGCAGGGAGCATGTTGAGATCGTGTTTTGAGCCACAGCCTGGTCTCTCAGCTGCCTATCCGGCAGGGAGCGAGCAAGCGCGGGAACGGCGGCGCTATATCCGTCTCTCAGCTGCCTATCCGGCAGGGAGCGAGCAAGCGCGGGAACGGCGGCGCTATATCCGTCTCTCAGCTGCCTATCCGGCAGGGAGCGCTGCGTCCTGCACCTTCTGCTTGCCGCCCTTTCTCTCAGCTGCCTATCCGGCAGGGAGCGAGCCTGCAATGAACGAAGCTTTTTGTGATTGTCTCTCAGCTGCCTATCCGGCAGGGAGCAAGTCCTTCTAGCTGGTGTCAGCGGGTTATGATCTCTCAGCTGCCTATCCGGCAGGGAGCGGGCGATGTCCGTCCCCTGGGGCTTTTCCTCGTCTCTCAGCTGCCTATCCGGCAGGGAGCGTTTAGGTTTATGCTCGTGGCGGAAGGCCATATCTCTCAGCTGCCTATCCGGCAGGGAGCGGGTCGACCAGCAACGGCGGTGCATACGTCCGTCTCTCAGCTGCCTATCCGGCAGGGAGCCGAAAACAAGCGCTAGCCGACTGGCTTGCGGGTCTCTCAGCTGCCTATCCGGCAGGGAGCCGCGGGCGCTGAGGCACATCTCTTCGTCGTATTCTCTCAGCTGCCTATCCGGCAGGGAGCTGATAGGCACGTAAACAATGCAGAGTGGTGGTTCTCTCAGCTGCCTATCCGGCAGGGAGCTTGTGGGAATGGGCGAAAGAGTATGAAGATAACCTCTCAGCTGCCTATCCGGCAGGGAGCGAGGGTCTTGATTTTGTCAACTGCGCGTATGACCTCTCAGCTGCCTATCCGGCAGGGAGCTGGTCCTTTTCCACTAAAAGAAAAGAAATATCAGCAATTTAGGTGCCAAACTTCATTTAGGCTAAATTTTCAAAGAGCGTTAATAAGTCTTTATTAACAACGGATTGTCCAAAAGGGGAAAAAAGATCATCTGACTTGCCCCGAGTGAACCCCGTAAACTCAGTATAGACCATCGGCAGGTCAACATCATTGCCATAATCAGTGACCCGCGTAGTCATCAAAGAGCGCAGATCGGCAGATGTCATGTCTGAGCGGCCTTGATTGTAGTCGAGCCAGGCGGAACACGTCAGGTCGATGAAGAGACGAGACCCAACGACATTTGAGACCTCGAGTCCTCTCTGGCTCGCGACCGCGATTGATCTTTCACGCCTGCCCGGTGCTAGATCGATATACCACTCCGCATCTGAAAGATTTTCGCCGTCCAGAAAGTAGACAACCTCGGATAGATTGGAGCGACGGAATTTTCGAGTGACCGTCATTCTTAAATTTAGACGACTATTGAGCTTCCTGATATATTTTCCGAGAGCGGCTCCTTCGCGGACGTCAATCATGGCACCACGCAGCGCCCTCTCCTCGGTCCGCAGTGGGATATCGTGTTCTTCCGAGATGATCGGACGCGCGTCAATTGCCGCAAAACGTTCCGTCCCTGCGAGATCCGTTAGGTGACGCCCCTCGAACTGTTCAAGCGATCTCCATCCCACCCCGGTATCGCCCGCAGGCTTCGTCTCGACGCCCGGCCTTGCAAGCTTGCCGCCCTGCATCGCAACAGGACTACGCCCCAAAATGAGAACATTGGGGAGCATGCCCGACTGCGCCCGGTGACGGCATACGCGTCCAGCTGACTGCACGATGGACCGCATAGAGATCGGGTCGAGGATCGCATAGTCAAAGTCGAAGTCGTTTCCGGTCTCAATGACTGGTGATGTAACCACGATAATTTCGATGTCATTGGCTGAAATCGCGGAGGCGCGCGCGAAAAGGCCTTCAGATCTGCATAGATCCCTCACGCCACCCTCGGGATCTGTGCCTTTGCGGGTCAGTGCCCGCTTTAGACGCGTCTCGATCCAGGATCTGTGAAGAAGCGGGAAGTTCGAGTGAAGACATAGGATGACACGAAGCCGACCCCGGACACTGCCGGAAGCCAACTGTGCGGCCATGGCGGAGGTGTGCGAAATCCGAGTGAGTCTGACCAGGCCGACAGAGACGCGGAAGTCTTCGATTTCGACAGCATGGGCGTCATGCATTCGGGAGCAGCCCACATCGACTTGCATAACAAGATCTTCCCAGGCATCACAGGCCGGAAGGATCTCACCGCGGCGCAACGGATGGCAGGACTCAAGGTTTTCTATGATAACGCGCTGGCTTTGAGCCACCACATCCTGCAGGCTGGCACCATTTTCATTTGTGAAACACGAGCCCAGCGCATCTCCGGTGCAGAGAAGGTTTACATGTTCCGAAATGCCCTCCGAGCGCGCAAAATCTGACCAGCCGAGGCTATACGACGCGTGTAGTGAATGGGCGATATCATCCGTCAAGGTTGCTGACATGATGATAACCCTGCGCCCGGCGGCACCGGCCTGAAAGACCAAACGCCCGATGGCCGCGATATCCTCGCCATCGAATTGGTCGATCTCGTCAAGAATGAGGTCAGACGTCAAAGTCCTGATGGATTGAATCAGGAATCTGGAATTTACCGGCGATGCGACACCCATCAAGTGGTCGATCGTGCCCACCATAATGGGAGGGGCAATCAGCCGCCTTCCCTTCGCACCGTTCTTTCCGGCCGCTTCTAGGACCAAATCGCAAAATGCAGGAAGGACACTGTCGGTGTCGAGGGAAAGCGAGCGAAGCCAGTCCGCTTCCTTCTCATCTCCCTCTTGCGGGATCGCTCCGCTTACCTTCTCGACATGCAGCCAGTCGGGGATCGTGATCAGACTCTCCGAACCGGTTGTGCTTTCGGAGGTATCAGGGTCAAATGCGAGGGGTTCCTGCCCAACAAGCACAGACACGTCTTCATCTCTAAACCCCAGGTCATCGACATATTCACGCGCGGATTGCGTTGCGAGAACCCGCAACCCCAGCGCCAGGTTCATCCGCAGATATCTCCGCTCCGGGCGCGTATCTACCATTGCCGCGTTTGCGAGAATAGTGGGTGCGCCGCGCGTCTTCCCCGTTCCGGTTCCGGACATCAGGCAAGCAAAAAAACCACCTTCGTTTCTGGCACACATCTCTTTTGCGGCATCCGCCGCCGCCGCCTGCCAGGCAAACCTCGCATCGCATGAAGTCGAAGGAAGCATCACATCGAGAGGTATGTCGTTTTCCGAGAGAGCAGGGAAGCGGTTCCTGTATCGATGCAGCATGTCAAACGAGCTGCCCGTCCGCGCGTAGACGCGCTGAACGTGTTTGGAAAGACTATCGGCCGCAACCGATCGACTGCCGCCTGAAGGATCGGCGCGGGTGTTTGCGAGGTGGTCCGGTTTTACGTCTGAAACACGACTGGCTGCAGACCCCAGGTGATCCGCAAACATGAGAGATGCGCGCAGCGCTATGTCAACGCTGGATACATGCTGATCCGGGCGCAAAAGTGCAGCGTCACGCTGCAAGCGCTTCAGCCACCATCCCTCATGCCAGAACGGGGTACCTGACGCTACCGCAAGATCGGCCCTATCGAAATCTATCTTTTCGTTGATGTGCCGGACAGGCAACATGTCCACATAGTTGCTGTCGCCTGTGGGGAGCCGGTGGTGTGTCAGGACGAGCATTCCGATGAGGTGCGACAGTGTTCCGGAGCGCTGCAAGAAAGCGAGGTCCATCTTTGAATTTGGATGGCAATGCATGCGGAAGAGACCGTCGACAGCGTGAGAACAAGCGTCATCTATCGCCACTGGCCCTACGGTCGTCAGCGCGGCGATCAGGTCGTTATCACTTGCCGACCCAAAGAGTGTGTCCCAAACGACAGCCGAGTGCAGTTCATGACGGATTGCGTCGGCTTCGGGCACCTCACCATTCAACGCACGGCTTAACTTTTTTTGGAAGAGCTTGGTCGCTTTTCCCAAATCGTGAAAAAGGGTAGCAATTTTGACCGCAGCGCCAGCACTTGATAGGGCAGAATTCGCGCTCTGTGCGCGCGCAGCCGCAGCGGGGTGTGATGAGACCGGTGTCAATCCATCTTCGGAAAACGCTGTTTTCGAACCGATGCGGATCAGTGGCATACGGCTTTCGTGAGTGCTCCTGATTTCATGAATCGCAACGGCCGTGTTGCGCGTCGCGCGATGACGAAGCTCTCTGGCAACTCTGTCGAGGCAGGCATTTGTCGCTTTTCCGCGCCACGTTCGATCTCCGATACGCCAAAAGTAGCGATCAAGCACCTGAGCAGTTCTGACGCGGGACTTCTTTCCTGACCTGCAGACAACAATGACTTCACGCATCAGCTTTTACTCCGGCGGACCCCGCCGCCAGCATCCGCTCCACCGTCCCGATTGCCTCGGAAAGGATGGCCCTGTCATCAAAAGTGCTGATCAACCTGGCGCGAAATGTCTTCTCTGGATTTTCGTCCTTCAATCTCGCGGCACTAAAAGCCAATGGTAGAACCAACGCGTCCTTGAATGAATCCGCCAGATCAAAAACGAGGCCGCCGGCACGGGTCTTCCCATGGAAAAGCGACATGTGGGGCGGGATGCCAAGGGCCCAGAGTGCCGCACCGGCCATGCCATAGCAAAGGTAATTGCCATGATCGATCAGGCGATTGATCTGTTTTATTGGATCAGATATGTCAGATTTTTTTGCTTTGGACCCTTCGCCAGCTTCACGTCTGAAAGGCGTCGCTCCTGTCACCCCGGACATTCTTGCGAATTCAGCATAGCAGGCCTTGGAGAAGTTGCCCTCGAAGCCAAGCAGCTGCTGTGTATCCCGACAGTCTTTCAGACTTCCTTCAAAGCGGGCGCAAATCTTCGAAATATGCGCCGTATCGCGCTGCTTCAGGTACCTCTGCGCACCTGCGCCACCGATCTTCTTCATCCTGGCGGATCTGTCGTGCATGGCTGCTATGGCAGCCTGTAGGGACATTTGAGGATTAAGGTACACAGGCAGCAATTCCCTGAAATGCCGGGTAGAGCTGTAGTGTGTCAAGCCTCCCATATGTAACGGTGTGCCGCCAGTGCCAGTGACTGCAAGATGCACGCCCTCTTCTCCGAGCAGGCGCATCGCATCCTGCGTTATAGATGTGCCTTGCCCGATAAAAAGTACCGCGAGGTTTACGTGAGGAATGTTGTATTCGCGCCGATTTTCATCATCTGCAATGTGATAAACGATCCGGTTACCCTCGACGTGAATTCGGGCGCGCTCGAGATAGAGCGCGCCTTCACGATCAGTCACCAGAAGACGGGGACCGCCTTTAAGTTGCATTGATGACTACGCCCGCTGAGTCGGGCATGACAGGAAGGATGGCGAGTGAGTTTGGAGAAGAAAAGCCGTAGGTACTGACCATGATTGGCCCTTCCCCGATGACGCCGAGCACTTCCCGCACATGAATGATCCCACTTCCAATTTGGAGTTTCAGGGCGGAGAGATCGTTGTCGCGTACCTTCACGGGCTGACCAACAGGTTTTCCTCGCCGTTCGGCACGCTCAATGCTCCGTCTGACCCATCCTGCAGTATGCTTTGCGCATGTGTTATCACGCACATAGGCAGCGCCGGTTTCGCCGGCGTCACTGTAGCATTCGAAGATCTCCGTTTCAGTCAACATGCCGCGTTTTTTGAGCGAAGAGATGCCATCAAGGGCCAACAGGTTCATCAATGACACCTCCGAGCCGATCAATTCGATCTCATGGCCTGGTAACATGCAATTGCGCCCCTTCCGCATGCCGGGCAGGGCAACCGCAATGAAATCGTCGATGGCTGCGTGCCTGTTGGCATGATGCACGGCGCCGAGCGCCTTTGTCATGACATCCACAGATGCGCCAAGCTCGATCACTGCCTCGACCGGCTTTATGAGAAGGCGAGTAGTGCCTTGGCACTGCCCCGTTCCAATATTAAGATCTACACTCATCCGTTGACCTCGGCCTTTTTGGAGCTGGAGCCAAAAACGCCACCGCGGACGAGGTTCGCCATTACAAAGTGGGCCTCACTGCTAATCTCCGACGCATTCGTAGCCGCGCTGACCCCTTCCAGCAGATCTGTTGCTTTGCTGCGGATGTCATAGAAGCTATTCTTCGTCTTCGGATTGCGCAGCACCGCGCCCGTCTCCTGGACGCCGCCATAAGGGTTGACCGCAATCGCGGCGCATTCGTCGCTGCCGTGCCAGACGTCGATATGGCGCAACGCCGCGCCAATCTTCTGCGAGTGCATTGAGGCCTGCTTGATTTCACGACCAGCGTAAAACGTCGGCAATTTCGCGAGGACGCGGCTCAAGTTCTTGTCAACCTTCTCTTCGCGAACGTAATCCTGAGATGGAAAGACTTCTTGACCGGGTTGCATACGGGCCGACCATACCACTCCGGCACTGAATGCGTTCTCCGATAGCCCGCGTGTCACACCAGATACCAGCGCGTCGAGATCTTCCGCGGTTCCTGCGGTCATTGCCTGCGCCAGATCGCCTGAACCCGCAGGTGCGTCGAAGCGCAACCGGAACGGATCGAACGTGATTTTCCGGCCCTCGAAGCTGATCGTCACGCTCATATCGTCCGACTGGAATCTGTTGCGCCAGGCGAAACGGGCATTCGCGATGTTCCAGATGTAGAGTTCGGCCAGAACACGGAACCCATCGGCCGCACGGTAGCTTTCAGCAAAGCGCCGATATGTTTCACCAACCTCAGTGTTACCACAAGCGTGCGGCTTCATCGCAAGGGGCATCACACGCATGACGAACGCGAGCTCGACACCGTCGCACCCCATGGGGACCACTGCGAACTCGACAGATTGCGGGTTGCTCAATCCAGGGTTCTTGGCCTTGTCTTCCGAAGACTGACCGCGAACGCCCTTTTCCAAAATCTCGATCGGCGTACGTACTGTCTCGCCATTCTCGCTGCGGGTGCCGAAGAACAAACCTTCGGTGATCTGGATGGAGCGGGCGTAAGCCAGCATGCCAGTTTCAAATGAAATATTGGATGTTGTTGGCTTAGCCATGATTTTCAACTTTCTCGATGTTGCGGTTTTCGGAGTTTTTCGCATGATAATCAGGATGCCCAAGGACATGTTTGCCTCGCGCCTCCCAGGACCAAAGCAGCGCTGAAAATTCTTCTTCTGTCAGGTTAGTCAGTCGTTGATTGCGGACCGAGACCATCTCGGCGATGCCCAGGACCGGCTCCGCGAAGACATGCGGGACGTCCCGGCTTCGCGTGCGGATCCGTTTCGGTGCCGTTTTAGGGTCTTCGATCAGGTGGTATCCAACCGAGACTGGCACAATCCATCCAGAACCTGGGGCTCTTACAGTCGGGAAAAGAGTAGCAGCAATTGAGGTGAGACCGTCCTTGTCCCCGCTGCAGATAAGGCGACGGTCATCTTGTTCAGGTCGAATCATCGCATAGCCGCGGCGCATATTGCTGAACGCAGAGCCATCCGGGGTCACACGCTCTACGGTGTAATCGTCGTTCTGAATAATGCCGCCGGCGATACGTAACTGAGGCACGACCTCACGCAGCGCGGCCTCGCTATCAAGATAGGGGATTTCGAGCAGCAGCGAAACATCGACGGTGCCTGTGAGATCTTCCATCGTCTCGATAGGCGAGAAGATGTTCGTCTTGTTCTCCATCTCTGGCTTGGTCCGGCCATCTGTGGCGTCGACACGATGAAGAATCGGAAGGGTCCTGGCACTCCAAGGCGTCAAACCCAACCGACGTACAATTGTATCGCCAAAGCCCAGAAACGAAAGCGGGCTTGGCAGACCCGCTGCAAAGTCGTTCATCAGGAGGTTCACGCGGCTGGCGCGCAAGTTCTTCAAGGCAAACAGCATGATTCAGACATCCTTCCGGATCTGTTTTTCGCGATAGTCGAAGTGAGCACCGCCAAGAACTAGCCGGGCCCTGTCAAATCCGTCCTTTTGCCACGAGCGGCGCAGAAGAACGGTTGCGGGGCGTGGTGATTTCTCAAGGCTTTCGACCGCAATATCATGAGCATTCGCCATTGAGGCGGCCTCGCGGACGATTTCTTCAGTGAAGGCCAGCGCGTCATTGATCAGACGATCGGCAAGGCGGTCCAAGCCGGCGCGCGTATCCTGGTTGTTGTATTCCTTATCCCTGTCGATGAGGTCTGCATATCGCATCACCCAGACCGCGACATCCGGGTCGCGCCATCTCGGGAAGCTGCCACCATTCACGTAACGGTAAAGTTCCGCATCATACTGCGCGAGTCCCCGCGGCATCTCTGCCAAGAAGCGGAAACGTTGGCCACCAATGGCGCCGGAGATGTTTTGCGGCTTTGAACTCACGGCCTGCTTGTGCCAGCGCCCACGCGGCACGCGAGGGGCGTCCTTGACCTGCTTCTGAAAATAGAGACCGGAAACCTCCTTGATGTCCATGAAGGCCGCGGCCGGAGAAACCGGTGTAATCTGCAAGTCACCTCCGTCGGGGGAGGGAATGAAAATGATCGGAAACTCTCCGTGTGAAAGCTTAAGGATCTCTGGTGGCGGTCCGAGAATGACCGATCTGATCGACTTCAGGACATCTGCGCCGAAGACCGAAGTGAATGCCCTTAGAACAATCTCCGAAATGTCGTCCGAATACATCACATGTTGAATGACGGACTTCGTCGGATACCCGGTGACCTCAAGAGGGCGAAACAGGATCTTCGCAAAGGGAATGTCTGGCGCATTCACTGATGGAAGGAGCTGTTGTTTGGCATTTTCGCCCTCGGCATCGACCCGCAACACAGCGTGATCACCGTCGGTTCTAGGACTGACCAATTTGATCAAATGTGTACCGCTCTTGGTGCAGACGCGCGCGGCGATCTCCGCCGTTAGCACCTTGCCACAGGCAGCAGAAATGGCCCTGAACTCTGCTTCCAATCCGCTCAAATCAAGAATTCGACCTGGCACCTTGAAGGTCAGAACGTCGTTCTTTTTGGCTTCGCTACCCTCTTCAACGTCTTCTGTCACCGTAGTCTCCACTTGATTTCAGCTAAAGCATAGGTGTTGCGATGTACGTCAAATAAACCATAGGTGTTGCCATGTGGAAAGCAAGCGACTAGCTAATCCTAAGGATAAATTATTGCAAAATGAAAGATATTTTTAGATGAGTATCAATGAAGTCAGGTTTGGTTGGATCGAAGCTGCTATCCGCTATGCCGGTGCATTTGCAGCTTATGAAAAGTCTGCGTACATGCGCATCTTTGGCGTATCTGAAGCATCGATGTCCCGGCATCAATTGCGCTTCGCAGAGGCTTTCGAGGCGGCTTGCGGGCAGGAGGTGTTCCGGAGGACGCAAACCGGCTCATTCAAAGGTGGCCGACTTTTGGTGAGTGAAAATGCTGACATTCCCAAGCGCCACGTGTTCGATACGCCGGGTCTGGATCGCTGGCTCGAGGACGCGATGGGGCGTTGCTTCGAGAAGCCGAAATCAGCTTTACGCGTCAACCCCGAACCCGCGATCCTGCGCACGATCATCGGAGCAATTACGTCGCAGCGGATCGTGCATATCGATTATTCGTCCCGGTCAGAGCGCCGCGAGCGCAGTATCTCGCCCCACACACTCGTCGACGTTGTGGGGCGGTATCACGTGCGGGCATTTGATCATTCTAAAAATCGCTTTGGCGACTTTATTCTCTCGCGGATCACTTCAGCATCGTTATTTGCTGGCCGTATGCGGTATGTCGGGAACGAAAAGGATAGCGAGTGGAACGACTGCGAGAACATTCTCATCGAGGCCAGAGAGGGTGTCCTGTCCGAGGGTGTGATCATGGATTTTGGTTTGGATGGCCACGGCCAGCGGATTCTTCGCGAACGTCGCGCCATCGTCCCTTATTTGTCCGACAATCACGCGGAAGGATACACAAGCCCAGTAAGGGTGGTTGCCTTGGCTAAGAAATTCTAGCCATCACATGCCCCTTTCAAACTATGGATTGGAGGGGTTTTGTCATGTGTGGACGTATATGTACCCCGGCTTTTTGCAACGCCTTAGGCAGCTGGATTGGCTTCACGGTTGCTGACGTATATTCGGCTTGTGAATGCGGCCCAAAATATCGTCGCCGCGAACCCGATGGATTTCCGCGTATTTCGTCCTCATTGGGCTGGTTTAAAGACTCCCTTTGGCGCAACTTTCAGCGCGCCGTGCGCCAGTAAATCAACGAGGCCACTGCACCCATTTATCGTCATTTCAAATATTTTCCCCAGGGCGAACGCACCGCGCGCATTAATGGATGGGTGGACGGTAAAATTAAACTTGTGAATCTTGCTTGTGGTTTGGAATTAGAAACAGACGAAGGGCGTGCTAACAGTCGGTGGTGGTTGTCGTCTGTTCGTTTTTGGAGCCCTCTGAGAACAATCGCCCACAACAAAACGACAAGCCCCCTAAAACACGGAACTATTACAACGCAAACTCTCAACGTCTGAATTTGAGGTATGGTGTGGCTGTGTGCATCGGATACCAACGATCGGTACATTGATT
Organism: Pararhizobium sp. IMCC3301; assembly: GCF_030758315.1. Lineage (NCBI taxonomy): Bacteria > Pseudomonadati > Pseudomonadota > Alphaproteobacteria > Hyphomicrobiales > Rhizobiaceae > Pararhizobium > Pararhizobium sp. IMCC3301. The sequence continues at coordinate 3,803,179 of NZ_CP132336.1, read as the reverse complement.
GATGAGCCTGCAGTTCATAGAAAACTCCTGTGGGTTTCATGGCAGATACGACTGGACTTGCTTGCCGAACAGAGCGGTACTGTCCGGACCGACGCACCCTGCAGCAAGGTGCCGCCTTCTCCGCCCGGCACTCCGGGCTCTCGTCAGTACCGGGACCTTGTTGGCCCAATCTGATGAAGAAGGAGAACATCATGACCAAAACGATAAATCCAAAACGAGAGAGTGCAAGAAAATCTGCTACGGCACGAGCGCCAAAACAGGTTTCTACAATTGCAAAGGTCACAAAGAAGGCAAGGCTGATCGCCCTTCTAAGCCAGAAGGGCGGAGCTGATGTGCCAAGCCTCAGCAATACTCTCGGCTGGTTACCACATACAACTCGGGCAGCCCTGACAGGCCTCCGCAAGGCGGGCCATGAGATTACTTCGGTCAAGCCTGACAATGGAAAGCCCTCGCGATACCAGATAGTCGGGCTGACCGGTGCGGAAACTGCCTGATGGCAACCGACGCTGTCATAGCGTCACGGTGGGCGGAACTGGAGGTAATGGACCGCTCCGCTCTGCGCGTCGCGTGGGCGAAAGGGTTTGGGGAGGTACCCCCACACTTCCTGTCGATGATCTTTATGCGCAAGGCGCTGATTTGGGACGCGCAATGCCGCAGGTTCGGAGGGCTGCCCCGGGACCTTAAACGCGCCCTAAAGGCAGCGGCAGGCGGTAAGTCCGTGCGTGGCTCGGCTCTGGCGATCCGCTCCGGAACGCAGCTGGTTCGGGAATGGAACGGTCGCCGGTATCAGGTTGATGCCACGGAGAACGGCTTTGTGCTGAACGGCGAGCGCTTCAAATCGCTCTCAGCCATTGCCCTGCACATAACCGGCACAAGCTGGTCGGGGCCCCGCTTCTTTGGATTGTGTAGAGCCACAGGGAGCGGCGCATGAAAAAAATCCGCTGCGCCATCTATACCCGCAAGAGTTCGGAAGACGGTCTGGAGCAGGACTTCAACTCGTTGGATGCGCAGCACGAGGCCTGTGCAGCCTACATCACCAGCCAGAAGAACGAAGGCTGGGTGCAGGTGCCGGATCGCTATGATGACGGCGGCATCTCCGGAGGTACTCTGGAAAGGCCTGGTCTGCAGCGGCTTCTGGCCGACGTTGATCGCGGGGCGGTCGATCATATCCTGGTTTACAAGATCGACCGGCTGACCCGATCGCTGGCTGATTTTGCCAAGATTGTCGATGTTCTGGATAACACGGGTGCGTCGTTTGTGTCTGTCACCCAATCGTTCAACACCGCCACCAGCATGGGGCGGCTGACACTGAATATGCTGCTGAGCTTTGCCCAGTTTGAACGCGAGGTGACTGCGGAGCGTATCCGGGACAAGATCGCTGCGTCCAAAAGGAAGGGGTTGTGGATGGGCGGCAATGTGCCTCTTGGTTATGAACCCGATGGGCGAACGCTGAAGATCACTGAGGCAGATGCTGCGACGATCCGTATGATCTATGATCTCTATGACAGGCACCGCAATGTCCGGATCGTCAAAACCGAGGCTGACAAGCGAGGGTTGAAGACAGCGATCCGTACATTGTCGTCAGGGCGGCCTAAGGGTGGAACACAGTTCAGTTTTGGCCACATCTATCACATCTTGACCAACCCGATCTACGCAGGCCGTATCAGGCACAAGGAAAAGGTCTGGCCTGGTCAGCACCCGGCACTTATTGAGCCTGCTCGTTGGGATGCGCTGCAGGAAAAACTGATGGCCGGTGCCATCCGGTCGCGCGCGGGACAAGGACGCCACAGCGATGGTCAGAAAAAGCAGGTCTCGCTCCTTGCCAGGAAGGTGTTTGACGAAACCGGTGACCGGCTGACACCCAGCCATACCAAGACCGGCAAGGGACGTAGGCTGCGCTACTATGTGTCTCATCGTCTGATCCGCAGCTCTGGCCCGAAAGACCCCAGTGGATGGCGGTTGCCCGCACCAGAACTTGAAACCCTGATTGCTACTCTTGTCAGAAAGCACCTGGGTGTTCCGACTGTGCAAACTGATATTGTCAGTCCGGCCACAACGGAAGAGATCGCATTAATCGCGCAACGGATGACGGGTTTGAGCGTTGCTGGAAGCAACACCGATGAAGAGACAAACAGGACACTTCTCAGCTTGATCGAACGTGTGCAGATCGCGCCGGGAAAGCTCGTGATCACCATCGCCGCGAAAACGATCGCCGAATATCTGAACGTCGAGCAGGAGCGCATCACTGATGAACACCTGAGCCTCGAGTCTGACTTCCGCCACCGCAAGCGCGGTGTCGAAACAAAATTGGTCCTGGCCGATGCGATCGGGGCGCGCGATGACACGCTGTTCAGAAACATTGCTTTGGCGCATCGATACTTCGAAATGATCCGATCCGGCAAAACTTATACGGAAATCGCTCAAGCTGAAGGTGCCTCGAAACGGCGGATCCAGCATCTTGTTGAACTGGCGTTTCTCGCTCCCGACGTCATCCGAGATGTTTGGCAAGGCGGGCAGCCAGTCGGCCTCACATCCCAATGGTTGAAATCCCATGCGTTCACCCCAATGTGGAACGAGCAGCGGGAACTGTTCAAGGCACTCTGAGCAGCAACCCAGACGTGCTAAGCTGTTGCAAAAGTCACAACAATCTTACCAGCAACGACCGTCAAACTGCTACCGCCGAAAAACGGTTCCCAGACTTTTGACAGAATCTGCCAATATGGGCGCAGATCGGCAGTCTGGGGTAATGTGACAACTGAGAATAACCCCGGAAACACGGCGGAAATCCGATAATTCTCCATGGTACTCAAAATGTTTTGGATGGTGGCTGGGGCGGTAGGATTCGAACCTACGGTACACGGCATCAAAAGCCGTTGCCTTACCACTTGGCTACGCCCCATCCGGTGAATGCGCGCCGTTGGGCAGACATCCTAAGCCGACCAGTCTATAGCGATGTCTTTTGGCGACCGCAAGACGCGAAAAACAGAAAATCCGCTCGCCGTTGCGGTTTTGATGCGTTGTGAGAATTTGTGAAAAACAGGTCGGAATTCCGCCCTCCCCGCGCTATAGCAAAGCAGGCAATTTCAGCCTGAAAATTGGAGACAGCATTGGAGGCAGCCATGTCCGCGTCGTTCTACAGCCAGTTGCAGCAGACACTGGATGACATTCGCAGTGAAGGCCTTGAAAAGATCGAACGGCCGCTGGCCTCCAAACAAAGTGCCCATATCGAGGTTGTCGACGGAGATACAACCCGGCGGCTGATCAATCTGTGCGCCAATAATTATCTGGGCCTGGCGGATGATGAGCGGCTGGCACAAGCCGCCATCGAGGCCATCGAAATCCATGGCTTCGGCATGGCCTCTGTGCGCTTTATCTGCGGCACACAGGAACTGCACCGGGTGCTGGAAAAGCGTCTCGCCGCCTATCTCGGCAAGGAAGACAGCATTCTGTTTGCTGCCTGTTTCGATGCCAATGGCGGCCTGTTTGAACCGCTACTGGGACCGCAGGACGCCATCATCTCCGATGCCCTCAACCATGCCTCCATCATTGACGGTATCCGCTTGTGCAAGGCGAAACGCTATCGCTATGCGAATAATGACATGGACGCCCTGGAAGACCAGTTGAAAGCGGCACGAGCCGATGGTGCCAGACACATCATGATCGCCACCGACGGCGTGTTTTCGATGGATGGCTATCTGGCGGATCTGCAAGGCATCACCCGGTTGGCAGCGCAGTACGAAGCTGTGGTAATGGTCGATGATTGTCATGCCACCGGTTTCATGGGGCCGCAGGGCCGTGGCACACCTCATCATGCCGGTGTCGCCGACCAGGTCGATATTTTGACCGGCACGTTCGGCAAAGCGCTGGGCGGCGCGCTGGGCGGCTATGTAGCGGGTCCCCAGAGTGCAATTGACTTGCTGCGCCAGCGCGCCCGGCCCTATCTGTTTTCCAATGCTCTGCCGCCGATGGTAGTCGGGGCCGCGATCAAGGCTCTGGAAATTGTCGAGGCGGGCGATGATCTGCGGCAACACTTATTCGACAATGCCACTTATTGGCGTGCGGGTCTGGCAAAGGCCGGGTTTGAGCTTCTACCGGGCGAACATCCCATCATTCCGGTGATGCTGGGAGATGCGAAGCTGGCGCAGCAAATGGCTTCGGGCCTCAATGCGGAAGGGATTTATGTCTCCGGCTTCTTCTTTCCGGTGGTGCCGAAAGGCCAGGCCCGCATCCGCACCCAGATGAATGCGGCACTGACCAGGGCCGATCTTGATAAAGCGCTTGAAGCGTTCGCCAAAGTCGGGCGATCACTCGGTATTCTGTGAAGGCAATGAAATGAAGTTTACCAACAGTACAATGCGGGCGCTGGTCAAGACCGAAGCTGCCGCCGGCCTGTCCCTGCAGAACGCTGCCGTGCCGGACATCGGCATCGACGACGTTCTGGTTAAAATCCACAAGACCGGGATTTGCGGCACAGATATGCATATCTGGAACTGGGATTCCTGGGCGGCGCGCACAGTGCCTGTTCCGTTGATCGTGGGTCATGAATATTCTGGCGAAATTGTCGCGCTCGGCTCGCATGTGCGCGATCTGGAAATTGGCCAGCGGGTGACCGGCGAAGGCCATATTGTCGGCCACCGCAGCCGGGCAGTGCGGGCCGGGAAATATCATCTCGACCCGGAGACAAAAGGTATTGGTGTCAACATTCCCGGCGCGTTTGCCGACTATCTGTCGCTGCCGGCTTTCAATGTCATCAAGCTGCCGGACGATATCGATGATGAAACCGCCGCCATTCTCGATCCGTTCGGCAATGCGGTGCACACCGCCCTGTCGTTCGATCTGGTCGGCGAGGATGTTCTGATTACCGGTGCCGGACCAATCGGCATCATGGCCGCGATGATCGCCCGGCATGTCGGTGCGCGCAAAGTTGTGGTGACGGATATCAATGCTGAACGGCTGGAGCTTGCCGGCCGCTGCGCCGATATCGTTCCGGTGAATGTCGCTGAGGAAACGCTTGCTGACGCCCGCGCCCGGCTGAATATCGGCGAAGGTTTTGACGTGGGGCTGGAAATGAGCGGAGCGCCCGCCGCATTCGACCAGATGGTCAGTCACATGATTATGGGCGGCCGAATCGCGATGCTGGGCATTCCGCCAAAGCCCACCATGGTCGACTGGACCAAAATCGTGTTCAAGGCCCTGACCATCAAAGGGATTTATGGACGGGAGATGTTTGAAACCTGGTACAAGGCAATTGCGCTGATCCAGGGCGGTCTGCCGGTGAAGCGCATCATTACCCACAGATTCGACATTGCGGATTACGAAAAGGGATTTGCCGTCATGAATGAGGGCGCATCCGGCAAAGTCGTGCTGAACTGGGCTGGATCGGACAATTCCGGCTTATAGAAGAAAAGCCCGGCACGAGGCCGGGCTTTTCGAAATTCAGCTCAGCTGGCGCGATCAGCGGCGTTTCATCCAGCCCCAAATTGCGGGGATTACGGCTGCTGCCAGAGCTATCTTGACCAGATCACCGGCGATAAACGGATAAAGACCCCACTGCAAAATGGGCTTGTCCCAGCCGGCAATTGTACCCAGCCAAAGCAGGCCGAGGGCAAAAATCAGAGCATCGGCACCCAGCATCAGCCCGAACAGTTTGAAGGGCGAACGGTCCCATCCGCGTTCCGCGAAATAACCGATAATCCCCATGGCAATAATAAATCCGACCAGATAGCCGCCGGTGCTGCCGAGCATGTAGCTCAGACCGTTATTGTCGGCGGTTGAACTGGTGAAGACATCCATGCCCAAGGCACCGATGGCAAGATAGAGAAGCACAGTTGCCAGGCCAAGGCGCATGCCATAGGCCGCGCCAAGACCCATGATCGCAAACGTCTGCAGCGTCATTGGAACCGGAAAAAACGGCACCCGGATTTTAGCCGAGATCGCCAGCAGAGCTGCTCCGATAATAGTCAGCGCAACAAAGCGCAACATGGCTTGCGTATTGCTGTCCGCTCCTGTTGGCCAAAGGGCGGTGGCAAGGGGTGTTGGAGATGTCAGACTTTGGGCGCTCATAGATGTTTTCCTTACGAGGTCTTGTAAAGGCCTGGCCGAGCCGGTGCTGCTGCGGCCAGCTTTGCTGTGGTACGACTGCTTTTAGCCGGTTGCTTGTTTTGAGACAAGTTCCCAGATAAACCGCGCTCAAGAAAACTGGCCCTGTCGGAGATACCGATGCGGTTGCGAACCGGCGGAGTTGTTGATGGCCCTGACATTCAATACAAGGTTTGACCCACGGCATGGGTCTACCGTTGAAGTGGGGTCCGGCGTGAAGCGCCTTACCGCACCCAATTCCGGGCCGTATACATTTCAAGGTACGAACACCTATCTGATCGGCACGGCTTCTCTGGCGATTGTGGATCCGGGGCCCGACGATACAGACCATTTTGACGCTCTGACCAAGGCCATTGGCGGGCGACGAGTCGAGGCCATCATCCTGACCCACAGCCATCTGGATCACACGCCTCTGACTGCCAGGCTGAAAGCGCACAGCGGAGCGCCGGTCTATGCGGCCGGGCCGCACCGGCCTTATCGGGATCTGTCTGCAGAGGAGCTGGCGCTTCTGGGGCGCAGTGCCGATCTGGCCTTTGTTCCTGACCGCACACTGACTGACGGCCAGATCATCCACGGTGCCGACTGGCAGCTTGAAACTGTGTTGACGCCGGGCCACACGGCGAATCACGCCGCCTTTGCAATTGCAGGAACCCCGATGCTGATTTCCGGAGATCACGTGATGGGCTGGTCGACTACAATTGTCGCGCCGCCCGACGGATCAATGGCCGATTATCTGCGCTCGCTCGACATTTTGCTGTCGCGTCCGGAAGCGCATTATCTGCCCGGCCATGGCGATGCAATTGCAAATGCCCTTCCTTATGTCAAAGGGTTGAAAACCCACCGCATCATGCGGGAAACGGCAATTTATGAGCAGATAGCCAATGGCACAGACAGCATTTCAGACATCGTTGCGGCTCTGTATCGGAGGGTGCCGGCGAAATTGCACGGTGCGGCGGCCATGACTGTTCTGGCGCATCTGGAATGCCTGATCGCTTCGGGCAAAATCAGCTCAAGCGATAGGCCAGTCACACTGCAATCGAAATTCAGGGTTGCTGATGGCCGATGAAGGCAGATCGGCTGGCTGATCTTACTGAACGGTGGTCGCTTTGACGGACAGATCAAGTTCCCTGAGGAACGCCTGCACCCGGCGGGCATTGGTGCCCAGATCATGATTGCCGATCCGGGATGCGGAACGCACATCAACGCTTGAACCGGTATCTGTTGCGCGCACGCGAACGACAAAATCATCGATAAAGCCCAAGACAGGCGTTTTCGCGACGGCTTCAAACACGCCTTCCGCCGAAGCTTCGGTATAGAATTTGGCGACGGTGCGCTGCATCACAGACCCATCGGCCAGGACAACCGGTTTGGGCTTCGGCCGGGCTACGCTGACGATAGACTGCTCTTCGAAATCAGCAGCTTTGGTAACGACGATCGGCGGCAATTCGAAGGTGATGGTCAAGCCAGAGCGCTGCGCCGCACTGCGCGCCAAATCGTAGGTTTGAGGTGTCGGCAGGGGAAATTCCTGCGTCCGCAACGCCGGATAGGCAGCCTTCTGCACTTCCAGAACCTGTCCATCGACCCGGCCAAAGGCGATATCCGCCAGCATCAGGGGGGGGTCCAGCGCATTCGTGGTGACTCCATTGACCTTCGGCAGATAAAGCAGGGCAAGGACCACAAGCACAAAAGGTGCAAGTGTCACAAGACTGATGACAAGGGCGCTGGCCGCACGAAAAAATCCGCGCAATCCCAATTGCCAGATGTCAATGAATGCGTTGAGGCACATGCCCACAGACAACAGCGCCAAAAACGCACCGGCACCAAGGACGGACAGCATTTCGTCAACGGGAATAAAGCCGAAGCGGTGCAGCAGGGCACCGAGCACGACGGTGGCAAAGCCCAGCGGTGCAAATTTGCGGGCCCAGATTGCGGAACGCGATACATCGGCATCGGGGCCCTGCCCTGAGCTCAGGCGTGCAAAAGAAGCTCCCTGATAACCGCTCCCCGCTTTTCCAAAGCTGTGATACTCAAAATCGACCGCAGTCATGGCAAATACACTGCCCCTAAACCCAACATTTACCGATTTTTTACCAGTGATTCCAATTAATCGCAAATCAAGTTCGGCATTATCCAGTTCTGTTGTGCAGCTTCTTCCAAACGTAAATCAGAAGGTGTTTCACGATTTTCGGCAGCAACTTGCATGAGAAAATCCCGGCGTTCCGCCGTTGATGGATGGGTGGACAGCCATCCGGCGCCTTCGTTGGTGCTTTCCAGCCTTTCCAGCACAGAAATCAGATCATCGGGCGGAATGCTCATATTGCGCAAAGTGCGGACTGCCAGCCGATCCGCCTGCCGTTCAAAATCGCGGCTGTAGGCTGTGCCGATCAGGGCCTGGCCGACAGCGACCACGGCGGCGCTGCCGGTGAAATCGCCAAGCAGAAAGCCCAGAAGCGTGGAGGTGCCGCCAATGCGCAGGCTCAGGCGCACTGCATGTCGGGCCTGAATGTGGCCGAGTTCATGGGCAAGGACCGCGATCAGTTCTTCAGGCGTTGCGCTGAGCTCCAGCAAGGACCGGGTGATGATTATGCGTCCAGCAGGCAGCGCAAAAGCGTTAGCACCGGGCATATCCATGACGCGCAGGCTGACCGGTCCGGAAAATCCGCTTGCCGCCTGCAAGGCTTCGATGAAGCCTGCCAAAACTGCATTATCCTCGGTTGAGGCGCAGATTTTCCGCGCCTCCGGATCAATCACATATGTCTCAAGCCGGTTGGCCAAAGTTGTCTCAAAACTGGCCGGAACCAGAGGTGCCAGCCGGTCGGCTGCCGCCGGTATGAGGATTGCAAATATCGATAATCCGGCGAGCACAACAGCGATACAGGCCGCAATGACGCGCAGAGGCTGGCGCGCGGCCCGGCGCCGAACGCTTGAAAGCCGGTGCAAGGCGGCCCAGGTGGCACTGGGCACTGCGGCTTTGTCAATCTGGATGCGCCGATTGTCACGGTGGTCCTGAAGGGCGATCTGGAGCTGATCTGAAGCGGTTTCGCTGCGCAGCAGATCCGCGCTGCCAAAGCCGTCAATCGCCTTGCCGCCCCTGTCGTACAGACAAAGCCTGTCGCCGAATTCCGCCATAACCGGCAGCGCTTCCGCCGATTGTCCATCGAAATAGACCGCAGCGAAGCGGTTTTCTTCCGCGGCCGCATCAGATGGCGTCAATGGATTGGTTGTAGCCATGAGACGATCTATAGCCCGCCCGCGTCCAGGGCATCCGCGATGCCCTCGCCAAATCCGTCACGGCGGCGAAGCTGCTCCGCAGGACCGGCCACAATGGCCGAGACCAGGGTGATCGGTGTAATTGACAGGGAATTACCGATCGCCTGCCAAAGCCGGTAGCGCAGGAACACAACACGGATCACCGAATAGAAGATAATGCCAAGGCTGTAATACAGGAAAAGGGCTGCAAAAAACCCGAACCGCGTCGTGGCACTGTCAATCACGCCAACAGGCAGGCCGGACTTCAGAAACCCGGCGAACAAAACCGCGCCCAGCCCCAGATAGAGCAGAGCGAAACCGGTCAGCACAATGAGAAATTTGCCCCACACCGCAATCATTGCCTGCCGGGAGAAGCTGGAATGGAGTTTCACTGAACCGAAGGTAGTGGAATTGGCGAAATGCCGAGTTTCAGCAGCAAGATAGGCAGGAACGGTGAAGGCCAGAAGGACAATCATCGCAACCCCCGAAATTCCACTGATCCGTAGCAGAGCGGTAAGCGGCACGCCGGATAGAGGATCAGATGCAAAAAGTCTGCGAAAGCTTGTGTTGAGCAGGTCCGCAAACACAAAGGTTTCAGGGACAGTTGACCAGAGACCAGCAATTTCAACGGCGGCCCAGGTGGTAATCAGGGCTATGCCCAGAAACAGCGGCCATCCGGCACGATAAAGCGGACCGAGCGCGGCTGAAAATTCCGCTTTCTGATTTCCATAGAAAGTATGGCGCATCCTGTAGCTCTGCAAAGCCCGCCTGCGCATGGGCCAGAGCGTGCCAAAACTGAGCACACCAATGCTGAACCAGACCATCGACAGGAGCGCATAGACCACTCCCGACCCGCCCTGGCGGAACCGCAACCCACGCCACAAGGTTCTGCTCAGGCGATAGTTCCGGGCCCGGTAAAGCGCGAACTGGCTGAGAAACCAGAGCATGCCGATTGCGACCAGATTTGCCGCCAGGACGCCGTAGGGCAGACCCAGCGAGATGACAAACAGGCTGAGATAGAGCGGCAGCAGAATAACGACAGCCATAAAAAACCCGGCGATCAGATCTGCCGGCTGCCCGGTGAATTCCAGTGGATAAGACCCGATCCGGGTGTGGGTCCAGAAAAAACGCCGCAGGCGCGTGACGTACCAGAACCGGTACAGCCCCAGCGTCAGCGTCAGCAAGACCATGCCGCGCAGCGCAAGCATGGCCAGATCCTTCGCGGCCGGTTCCACGGCCACCCTGCCGCCGCGTTGCTCGTCCTCACAGGAGGCCTGATGCAGCTCAGGCCGGGTGCTTTTTGCAACTGTTTGGGTCAAGCCGGTTTCCTGTGCAGAAAAAATCTGCTGATCAGTTTTGTGATGTCTGACGCATTTATGCAATTGCATGCCGCTGCCAACCAAGACAATTTGATGCTTTCGTTTAAGACTTGATTCACCTAACAGGCGCAGACTTGAAAGTAATCTGCTGATAGAGTGTGATGTCAGCGATTTTGTGACCCGTATATGAGTGTGGAGTTGCGTCATGCAATTGATGAAATCAAAAGGTTTTCGCTGCAAGGAAGATCGTGCAAAAGATCTTGAACTCACCAGACATTATGGTGCCATCGGCATCAGGTCTGTTCAAGCCGCACAAGCACTTTGCAGCAAGGCCAAGCCGGTTGAAGTGACAAAGGCAATTGCAAAGCCGTACAAAAGCGCTTAGCCAAACAGCAAAGACAGAGCCAGCGTCCACATGACGCTGCCTATCAACAGGTCGAGGACCTGCCACGCACCGCGCTGTGCGAACAAGGGCGCGAGCAAACGCGCCCCGTAGCCCAGAGCAAAAAACCAGATGAACGAAGCCGTCACAGCTCCAAGCCCGAAGGCAATGCGGCCCGGCATCGGGTATTTTGCTGAAAAACCGCCAAGCAAAAGCACTGTGTCGAGATAGACATGCGGATTGAGAAATGTGAATGCCAGCGCAGTCGCCAATGCAGCGCGCAATGTGGGTATCTGCTGGGTCGCCGCTTTTAGAGTGCCAGGTGAAAAAACCCGCTTAAAGGCCAACAAACCATAGATAAACAAGAATGCGGCGCCGCCATAGGTTACCGCTGACAGCAACACTTCCGAGCCTTGCAAAAGGCTGCCAAGCCCGGCAATACCGAGCACGATCAGCAACGCATCAGACAGCGCGCAGAGCAGACAGACGGCAAAGACGTGACGGCGCAAAAGTCCGAGCCGCAGCACATATGCGTTTTGCGCGCCAATCGCCATGATCAACCCGCTGCCCAGTGAAAAGCCGGCCACGGCAGGTGCGAGCTGGTCCATCAATATCTATTCCAGCCAGCGCGCCATGGCTGCAATTGCCCGGTCGATTGTCGCCGCATCACCGGCATAGGAAAACCGCATCATGGTCTGGCCGTTATCAGGGTCGAAATCGACCCCTGGCGTGGCCGCCACGCCGGTGCTGTCAAGCAGCGTTCGGGAAAAGTCGAGCGCATCGTTGGTGAAGCGGCGCGCATCGGCGTAGACATAGAAGGCACCGTCTGCGGGATGCAGGCTTTCAAAGCCAATCTGCGGCAGGGCGGTCAGCAGCTTCTGCCGGTTGCGTGCGTAAAGTTCTCTGATTGCATCCAGCTCCGGGGTCGCATCAAACGCCTTTATGGCGGCAATCTGTGAAATATACGGTGCTGAGATATAAAGTGATTGTGCCAGCCGCTCGACTGGCCGCACCAGATCTTCCGGCAGAATCATCCAGCCGATACGCCAGCCGGTCATGCAATAATATTTTGAAAAGGAATTGATCACAATCGACTGGTCTGTGTGGGACAAGGCAGTCTCGGCGGTCCCCTCATAGACCAGCCCATGATAGATTTCGTCGGAAATCAATCTGATATTGCACCTGTTGCAGCTTTTGATCAGGGCGGTAAAGGCCTGCGGCATCAGCATGGTCCCGGACGGATTGGCGGGACTGGCGATCAACAACCCGTCCAGCGGCGCTTGTGCATGAACAGCTTCAACATCCTGCGGCGTGATGACATAGCGGTTTTCCGCCCTCACCGGAATGGAAACGGCAACAAGTCCAAGTGCTTTCATGACATTGCGATAGGCCGGGTAGCCGGGTGCGGCCAGACCGACACGGGCCCCGCTGTCAAATGCGGACAGGAAACTGAGGATAAAACCGGCGGATGAACCGGTGGTGATGGCAATGCGCTGACGCGGCACAGTGGCACCATATTGCAGTTGATAATGCGCAGAAATGCGCTCGCGTAAAGCCGGCAGCCCAAGGGCCGGCGTATAGGAAATCCGGTCCTGATCAATCGCCGCCTTGGCGGCTTCGCGCACAATTATCGGGGCCTGATGTCCAGGCTCGCCGACTTCCATGCGCAGGACAGGTTTGCCCTCGGCCGCGCGCGACTGGGCGGCAACCATGACATCCATGGCTAAAAACGGATCGACCGCGCTGCGCAAAGACGCTGCATGTTGGAGAATTGGAGGCTTCATGAAGGTTGAATCATACCGGTTGGAGTTTTTGCAAAACAGCTTCAGCGGGTTCTTAAACCGCCATCGGTGAAGGTTCAAGAACCATACCGGCTGACGAGCGGTAGGCATTATCCGGCAAAGGCCGATTTCCAGGTGTTACAATGGTCAGGCACGGCATTTCAGCCTGTGCGCCAGATCATATCATTTGCCTTTGCGTGATAGGTGTTGAGGCTGTAAACTCGCTTCCAGAGCAGATATGACAGGGCAAACCTGATGAATGAGGATGAACAGGGTGGTGGTTCAGAACCGTGTTTTGCTCACATGGTGGTGGATGGCCACGTCGTCGATCCGGATACGGCAAGAGATGTCGCACGGTTCCGCAAAAGCGAGAGACAGCGTCTCTACGCCCTGCGCAAGGCAGTGCCGCTGGAACAGCGCAAACACATGGCTGCTGTTGTTGCTGACGGTCTGGATCGCGAAATTGCGGAGGTCGAAGGCGCGGTCATAGCGGTCTATTGGCCAATCCGCGGCGAACTGGATCTGCGCGGCTGGATGAACGAGGTTCATCTTCAGGGCGCCACTGTCGCATTGCCGGTTGTGGTTGAACGTGACCAGCCCGTCGCATTTCACCGATGGTCGCCCGACAGCACGATGCGGCGTGGCATATGGGGCATTCCTGTCCCCGAAACAGTGCACTCTGTCGAGCCCGATATTATTGTCATTCCGCTGCTGGGTGTTGACGAGAACCGGTTCCGGCTCGGCAATGGCGGCGGCTACTACGACCGCACTCTGGCGCGGATGCGCTCCGGTACCATTTGCATCGGCGTCGGTCATGATTTTTCCAAACTGAAAACCATATTTCCAATGCCCTGGGACATCCCGATGCACCGGGTGATCCTCAGCGACGGAATAGTTTGGTAAAGTATTCAGCTCAAGCTTGCGCTGATACTTGCAGTGCTGCACTTTTTGTTTGGATTGGCTGGTTCCGTCGTGAAATCCAGTTGATGGTGGATCAATTGGTCGGGTGCTCCCGCCTGATGGTTTCATGACAAAAGCTTAAATTGACCTTGCTGGCGGCAAAATTTAGGTTTGGCGCTCTTCAAACCGGCGGGAATTTGACGTGGATGGCGACACTTCAGAAACATATCAGCGAGACACCAGAGACACTCCAGAGATGGGCAGCGCCCAGCTTTATAGGCCGGAGACATTGGAGCTGACGCTCATCCTGCCCGCGCCTGTCTCCGTAGCATCGCATACAGCGCGGCTCCATGCCATGGCTGATGCGATGGTGGCCGTGACGCGCCCATCGCCAGCATTGCCGGGACCTGTCGAACAAGCTGGCGAACAGGCTGGCAGAACAGGCTAGCGAACAGGCTGGCAGAACACAGCAGAAACCGTTACATTCAATTCAAATCCATTACATCAGGACCGCACCATGCCTATTAATCTGACCTTCTCCTATCTGGCCCGAAAATTCATGCCGGCTTTGCTGCTTGTGCCTCTGATGGCGCCGGCCTCTGCCCAGACTTTTCCGGAAGCGGAAAAGGAAGAAATCCGAACCATCGTCCGCGAATATCTCATGGAAAATCCTGAGGTGATCACGGAAGCACTGGATGCGCTGGGCACCCGCCAGAAACTTGCGGAGGAAACCGCCCGACTGGATGCTGTGACCAATCTGCAGGAGCAGATTTTCGATTCTCCCTATCAGGTGGTGATGGGCAATCCTGATGGCGATGTGACGATGGTGGAGTTCTTCGATTATAATTGCGGTTTCTGCAAACGCGCCCACAAGGACATGCTGGCGCTGCTGGAAACAGACCCCGGCTTGCGATTTGTCCTGAAAGAATTTCCTGTGCTTGGGCAGGGTTCGGTTGAAGCTGCCCGCGTCAGCATAGCCGTTAACGAGCTGGCACCCGAGAAATTTGCCGAGTTCCACCTTCAGGTCCTGCTGGGGCCAGGCCAGGCCAATGCGGCGAAAGCGATCAAGGTTGCCACAAGCCTGGGGATTGATCCTGATGAACTGGAAGCGGTGACCAAATCCGATCTGGCAGCTGAAACCATTCAGGAAGTCTATATGCTGGCAGATGGACTGGGTCTGACAGGCACACCCTCCTATGTGGTTGGCAACAAAGTGCTGTTCGGCGCAGTGGGCGAACAGGAACTGCGTGACAGCATTGACGCGGCGCGCGATGAGAAGAGCTGATCAGCTCGTTTCATGATGACATTGGGCTAGGGTCTGGACTCAATTGGGAGATTGAGTTCAGACCCTAGCTGACGATTCATTATTATTGATGTGACAGGCATCTTTTAAACCGGTAAAGAGCGGCGCGCTTTCGGGCGCGTCGTTTTGTTTCCGGTTTAAGAAAAGGCAAGATCATGTCCCATGGACTCTTTCGTTCAGCAGCAATTCTCGGTCTGTTGTCGGCGGTCGGTCCGTTTGCCATCGACATGTATCTGCCTGCCTTGCCGAATGTTGCCGAAGATCTGGGCAGTCCGATTGCCGCAGCGCAGATGACGCTGACGGCCTATTTTATCGCATTTGGCCTGGCCCAGCTGATCTATGGGCCGCTGGCTGATCAGGTTGGCCGCAAGCCGCCGCTCTATATCGGCCTCGCGGTTTTCATCCTCGGCTCAATCGGCTGCACCTTTGCGCCCTCCATCGGCGCTCTGGTGGCGTTTCGCTTTGTCCAGGGAATGGGCGCCGCAGTGCTGATGGTGGTACCGCGGGCGATTATCCGTGACATGCACACCGGTGCGGAAGCAACCCGGCTGATGGCGCTGATCATGCTGGTGGTCAGCATCTCGCCAATGCTGGCGCCGCTGGCCGGCAGTGGTGTGATTTACATCGGCAACTGGCGTGCCATCTTTGCCGTGCTGGGCGTTGCCGCCGTTCTCAGCCTGCTGATGACCGGCTTTCTGCTGCCGGAAACCCTTGCAGTGGAAAAACGCGTGGCGGTGAATGTGCGCAACCTTGCCTCCGGCACAGCGCTGTTGCTGCGCGATCGCGGTTTTATAGGATTGACCTTTATCGGCGCGTTCGGACTGGCCAGTTTCTTCGTTTTCATCGCCAGCGCATCCTTTGTCTATACTGGCCAGTTCGGCCTCAGCCCGACCGGTTTCAGCATTGCCTTTGCCATCAACGCAATCGGGTTTTTTGCCGCCTCGCAACTGGCGGCACCGTTTGCGGAGCGGTTTGGCATGGTGCGCACCATCTCTGCTGCCGTCGCCGGTTTCATGGTGTTCTCGCTGCTGCTGGTGGGGCTGACACTGGCCGGTTACGGAACCCTGCCAGTGATTGTGACCTTCCTGTTTCTGGCCAATGCCTGTCTCGGGCTGGTGATCCCGACAACCATGGTGCTGGCGCTGGAAGAGCATGGCGAGATTGCAGGACTGGCGTCCTCGCTTGGTGGCACGCTGCAAATGGTGGCGGGCGGACTTGCCGTACTCGTCGCCGGACCGTTTTTCGATGGCACCGCAACACCGATGGTGATTGCCATTACCATCTGCGCGATCATTGCCTTTTTGCTGACGCGGTTTGTGCTGGTGCACCCTGCACTGGCGTCAAACGTCCAGGATGTCAGTCTCTGAAATTGTAATACCGAATCCGCTGAGGCCGACATAATGGCGTTTGCGGGAGGCCAGCAAACGGATGTCGGAGACATCCAGATCGCGCAGAATTTGAGCGCCGAGCCCGATTTCGCGCCAACTGTCCTCGCGGATTTTCGTTGAAGCGTGGCTTTCTGCCTGATCGTCAGAATGGCTCGGTCCACGCGCTCCGCGCTCGGAATCCGGGGTTACGCCGGCCGCGCCCTCACGCAGATAGACAATTATGCCCCTGCCCCCTTCGGCAATTGAGGCAACGCCGCTCTGCAAGGCCTGATTGGTGCCGAACACATCGCCCAGAACATCTTCCAAATGCAGCCGCACCGGCACCGGCTTGCCATCATGAATATTGCCGAATACCAGCGCCAGATGCTGCATCGGATCAAATGGCGTGCGATAGGAAATCGCAAGTGCTGCGCCAAAGCGTGTTTGAATACGGCGCTCGCCGACCCGCTCGACCAGCTTTTCCCGGCGCTGCCGGTAGGCGATCAGTTCGGCGACCGAAATCGACTTCAGGCCGTGCTCTGCGGCAAATTTGGCAACGTCCGGTCCGCGCTTGACGGACCCGTCATCATTGACGAGTTCGGAGATAACGCCAACTGGCGGCAGCTCCGCCAACTGGCACAGATCCACCGCCGCTTCAGTATGGCCGGACCGCGTCAGCACACCGCCCTCTTTGGCGACCAGCGGAAAGATATGTCCCGGACGCACGAAATCCGCCGCGCCGGCATTGGGATTGGCCAAAGCGCGAACCGTCGAACATCTTTCTGCAGCGGAAATACCGGTGGTGGTGTCGTGGCGATAATCCACCGACACCGTGAATGCGGTGCTGTGAGGCGCATCATTATGCGCCACCATGGGTTGCAACTGCAGGCGCGCTGCTTCCTGGCGGCTGAGCGGCGCACAGACAATGCCGCTGGTATGACGGACCATGAAGGCCATATGTTCCGGCGTACAATGCACCGCGGCAACAATGAGATCGCCCTCATTCTCGCGATCATCATCATCGGTGACGACGATCATTTCTCCAGCTTTGAAGGCCTCGATAGCCTGACGCACACGCAAATTGTCTTCACTCATAAATCTATCCGTTAATCTATCCGTTTTGGCCACGGTGACGGAGCAGATGATCGGCCAGTACACAGGCCATCATCGCCTCTCCGATGGGAACTGCCCGGATGCCGACGCAAGGGTCGTGACGCCCCTTGGTGCGCAGATCCACTTCCTCGCCGCTGCGGGTGACACTTTTGCGGGTGGTCAGGATTGACGACGTTGGTTTCATGGCGAAACGGGCGACGACCGGCTCTCCCGATGAAATGCCGCCAAGAACTCCGCCGGATTTGTTTGACAGAAACACCGGCTTGCCATCGGCGCCGATGCGCATTTCATCGGCATTGTCCTCGCCGCTCAAACGCGCAGCTTCAAACCCATTGCCGATCTCCACGCCCTTGACTGCATTGATGGACATCAGCGCAGAGGCAATATCCTGATCAAGTTTGCCATAGACCGGCGCGCCAAGTCCGGCTGGCACTGCGTCGGCCACCACTTCAATGATTGCGCCGATACTGGACCCGGATTTGCGGATGCCATCGAGATAGGATTCCCACTCCTTGGCGACCACCGGATCAGGGCAGAAAAACGGGTTATTGTCGATTTCATCCCAGTCCCAGCGGTTGCGGTCGACCGCGATTTCCCCGATCTGGACCAAAGCGCCGCGCACCCGCATCGGATTGATCACCTGGCGAGCAATCGCACCGGCAGCCACCCGCGCCGCAGTCTCGCGCGCTGAAGAGCGGCCGCCGCCGCGATAGTCGCGAATGCCGTATTTGGCGTCATAGGTAAAATCGGCATGGCCAGGCCGATAGCTTTCCTTGATTTCCGAATAATCCTTGGAACGCTGATCGACATTCTCGATCATCAGTGAAATCGGCGTGCCTGTGGTCAGCAATTCGCCGGTTTCCTCGTCGGGGAAAACGCCGGAGAGGATGCGCACCAGATCGAGCTCCTTGCGCTGGGTGGTAAAGCGCGATTGGCCGGGGCGGCGCTTGTTCATCCATTGCTGGATCATCTCTTCCGATATGACGAGACGGGGCGGACAGCCATCGATCACACAGCCCAGTCCCGGGCCGTGGCTTTCGCCCCAGGTAGTAATGCGGAACAGATGACCGAAACTGTTGTGAGACATGGAACTACGCCGCTAATTTGTGTTGTTCGGTGTTTATGTGAGTGCAGGCTTTTCGTCAAACGACACGGCGCGCTTACAACAGCACGACACGCCCGTCGACAAATTGCATGACCTGATCCTGCGGCGTCGGCAGCGAGATGATATCGGCTTCAGGCAAATTCTGCAGAATGCCGCGAAACACCCGACTGACGCCGCCATGAGATACGATCACCATATCGCTGTCGATTTCCTCAACCACAGCGCGGACCCGCTGCATCAGCATGGCATAGCTCTCGCCGTCGGGCGGCGTGAAGTGAAACTTGTCTTTGTGGCGTTTGGCAGCCAGTTCCGGCTGCTGCTGTTCAATTTCATCGGCCGTAAAGCCTTCAAATTTTCCGAAGCGGATTTCTTTCAGCCGCTCGTCAGTTGCATAATCCGATACCGGCAGACCAAGTTCGCCGCGCACAAGTTCCATGGTTTCGCTGGTGCGCTTCATCGGGCTGGCCAGAAATGGCAGGTCCAGAGAGGGCAGATGCGCCTTGAGCGTGCGTCCGTTGCGGCGCGCCTGATCCCGGCCCAGAGCATTCAAGGGAATGTCCTGCTGGCCCTGCAGCTTGCCCAGACGGTTCCAGTCCGTCTCGCCGTGGCGGACGAAATAAATGACGTGTTTCACTGCGGTCTTACTTTCTGTCGACGACGATATCAGGCGCATCAACCGCCTTCATGCCAACTACATGATATCCGGAATCCACATGATGAACCTCGCCGGTGACACCGGAGCTGAGATCCGACAACAGATAAAACGCCGAACGGCCGACCTGATCGGTCGTCACGGTCTGGCGCAGGGGCGAGTTGTTTTCATTCCATTCCAGAATATAGCGGAAATCACCGATGCCGGAGGCTGCCAGTGTCTTGATCGGCCCGGCTGACAGGGCATTGACGCGGATATTCTTCGGACCAAGATCCACCGCCAGATAGCGCACCGAGGCTTCCAGCCCGGCTTTGGCAACGCCCATGACATTGTAGTGCGGCATTACCTTTTCCGCACCATAATAGGTCAGGGTCAGGATCGAGCCGCCATCGCTCATGAGTTTTTCAGCCCGCTGGGCAACGGCAGTCAGCGAGTACACCGATATCTGCATCGTTCTCTGAAAATTTGCCTCGGACGTATCGACATAACGCCCGGTCAGTTCGCCCTTGTCGGAAAATGCAATGGCGTGCACGACAAAATCGAGCTTGCCCCAATGCTGTTCCAGATCGGCAAAAACAGCATCCATTGAAGCTGTATCCGTCACATCACAATGGCCGGCCACATGGCCACCCAATTCTGCAACCAGTGGTTCCACCCGCTTTTTCAACGCATCGCCCTGATAGGTAAATGCCAGATCCGCGCCCTGCTCGTGACAGGCTTTGGCAATGCCCCAGGCAATTGAGCGATTATTGGCAAGACCCATGATCAGGCCCTTCTTGCCCTTCATGATATTACCGGAAAAAGTGGCGGGTTGGTCAGCCATGAAAAACGTCCTTGAATAGTCTTGCAAGCAAGCCGTCGGGTGATGCAATGTCTGTGATGTTTATGGTCTGAGTCCAGACCCTGGATCGAAGCGGCTTATGCCACAGCCGCTTTGCCGCATCAAGCAATTGCAACAATCAGTCAGGCCCGGTGAAATGCAGCTATGCTAGAGGAATTCGAAAACGCACTTGGCAAAGGCGCTGTTCTCAGCAGCGCTGAAGCGATGGCACCCTATCTGAGCGAATGGCGCGGCCTGTTTCACGGCCAGGCACTTGCAGTGCTGAGACCATCCAGCACACAGGCGGTTTCAGACGCCGTCCGCCTGGCGGCACGACACCAGTTGAAGATCGTCCCGCAAGGCGGCAATACAGGGCTTGTGGGCGGTCAGATACCGGATGATGCCAAGGCACATATAATCCTTTCCGCAGAACGGCTAAGCGCCATTCGCAAGCTGGATTCAGACGGCAATTCCATCACTGTGGAAGCCGGTGTCGTGCTGGAGCGGATACAGCAGGCAGCCGATGCCGCAGAGCGGTTTTTCCCGCTGGCCCTGGGCGCGCAGGGTTCCTGTCAGATCGGCGGAAACATCTCCACCAATGCGGGCGGAACCGGCGTGCTGGCCTATGGCAATACGCGTAATCTGGTGCTTGGACTGGAAGTTGTGCTGGCCGATGGGCGAATCTGGAACGGTCTGCGCGCCCTGCACAAGAACAACACAGGTTACGACCTGAAACAATTATTCATCGGCGGCGAAGGGACTTTGGGCTTTGTCACCGCGGCCGTCCTGAAACTGTTTCCCAAGCCGAAAGGGCGGCAGGTCGCCTTCATGGGCTTCGCCTCGCCGCATGCGGCGCTGGCCACATTGAATATCGCCCAGGGCCTTGCCGGATCCAATCTCACCGGCTTTGAGCTGATGCCGCGCATCGGGGTCGAATTTACCATCCGGCATCTTGAAGGGGCACGCGACCCGTTGCAGGGCTCCTACCCGTGGTACGCCCTGGTTGAAATTTCCAGCGGCCGGTCCGAGGAAGAAGCGGAAGCGCTGATGCTCGAAGCCTTTCAGGCGGCCTCCGAAAAGGGCCATGTTGCCGATGCGGCCCTGGCCGCCTCTTCGAGCCAGCAGGCCGAGTTCTGGCGTATGCGACATGGATTGTCGGAAGTGCAGAAACATGAGGGCGGATCGATTAAACATGATGTCTCTGTGCCGGTGTCAAGAATGCCGGATTTCATTGTTGAGGCCAGTGCGGCGGTGAAAGCCATTATTGCGAACTGCCGGCCGGTCGCTTTCGGGCATCTAGGCGACGGCAATATCCATTTTAATGTGAGCCAGCCGATTGGCGGCGACAAGGAGGCGTTTCTGGCGCAATGGGACCGGATCAACACTGTGGTGCACGACATTGTCGCCGACTATAACGGCTCTGTATCCGCTGAGCACGGCATCGGCCGGCTCAAAGCCAAATTGATGCCACAGATCAAATCGGACGTTGAACTGGACCTGATGCGCCGCGTCAAACAGTGCCTTGATCCGGACGGCCTGTTCAATCCCGGGGCCCTGTTGCCGCCAGAGTTGTGAGGGCCTGGCGGGCTTTGATGCCGTATCAGCTTGTTTTCGGCCGAACCGTTAAAAGCTTGATGATATCCTTATAAAGGAACTTCTTTTCAACCAGGTCCAACCCTGCGGCCTCGAGATATTGTTCCGTGTTGCGATTGAACTCAGCGCCATATGCGAAACGCACCCAAGGTGCCCATAGCTTCATGATGGAACGACGCAGGGGATTTTCTGACAATGCGTATTCCAGAATGTGGATTGTGCCGCCCGGTCTGCAAACCCGGTTCAGTTCTTTGAGGGCGGGCAGCTGGTGCTCGGCGTCCAGAACGCAAAAAAGAAAGGTCGAGACGACAGCGTCGAAACTGTCATCGGCAAAATCCATTTCCATCACATTCATTTCACGTAAATCAACCGGCGTGCCGAGCTTATCCCTGCGTTGCCTGGCGCGCGCCAGCATGGCCGAACTGAGATCAATCCCGACGACCTTTGACCCGTTTGGGTAAAAAGGGAAATTCCGCCCTGTGCCAACGCCGGCATCGAGCAAAGCGCCATTCACTCCGTCAAACAGCACTCTTCGCAAGGGTTTGTAGCGGCCATGTTCAAATGGAAGATCCAGGATATCATAAAGCCGGGCGATACGATTGTAGGTTTTATGTTTGAGCAAAGATAACTTCCTTGAGCATGCATCCTGCATAACGAGTTGGCTATTGGAGGCAACCAGACGATCATCGCTTCTGGATGGCTGATTGCGCGGTTTTCACGGTACTAACTGCGTCAAACTCTGGCAATGGGATAACATCAACTGGCATTCCCCTTTCGGATCGCCGGCTTAATCAGACTTATATTTGGGAAATGGCAGGTTCCAACCAAAGTGAATTGCCGAGACGCGCAGCACCAGAGCGACGATCAATCCGGCAAGGCCACGCACGTCAAATCCCAGCGACGCGGGCAGCAGTATATAGACTGAAGCGCCCGCCAGCGCCGCAGTGATATAGATTTCACGACGCATGATGACCGGCACCTCATTGCAGATCACATCGCGCAACAGCCCGCCGAAACTGGCGCTCATCGCTCCAAACAGGATCGCCACCAGCGGATGCGCCCCGGCCGCTTCGGCTTTGGCTGCGCCAAGCACACAAAACAGCGCCAGTCCGGCAGCATCAGCATAGAGCAGCCACTGCATACGGCGGCCCAGCAATCTGGAATTGAGCAGGCTGACCAGTACGGCGCTGACAATGCAGATTTCAAGTTCCAGAGGCCGCACGACCCAGCTTACCGGTGTCGCACCGAGCAGAAGATCGCGCAGGGTGCCGCCGCCGACACCGGTCACCGTGGCAACGAATGAAACCCCGACAACATCCATCCGGTTGCGCAGACCGAGCAATGCACCGCTGATGGCAAACACGGCCGTACCGATCAGGGCGAAAATATTGAACGCCTGTTGCACATCAATTTCAGTCACAGCATTCAATTCCATTACTCTGCCTGTCCGATTTGGCTAACTTGCAAGGCATGCAGCATTGCGCCACCCTTTAAAACAAATCCATTTGCGAGGCCGGTGCGGCCGGTTCAGGCTTTTGCGGATTTTCCATGACGATTTCGCTCACCAGCTCAGGATCGTCATTGCGCACAGAATTGACGCGGGTGCTGACCGGCACCGCTTCGAAGAAATCATCCGATACGGGATGCAACAGCTTGTGGGCCTGTTTGGAATCCACATGGGTGACGTCGAGCCATTCGTCAAAGTGCTCTGCCGGCAGCACAACAGGCATTCTGTGATGAATTTTTGAAAGCGTTTGATTTGCCGCCTGGGTCAGCAAGGCCCCCGAATCGATCAGATTACCGTCGGGTCCGGACCATTCCGCCCACAGACCGGCCATGGCGAACACGCCGTGATGTCTGGGCCGGATATAATAGGGCTGCTTGCGCTCGCCATCGCGGCGCCATTCGAAATAGCCTGACGCAGGGACGAGGCAGCGATGATGCCGTATCGAGCCCCTGAAACTGGGTTTTTCCAGAACGGTTTCCGTTCTGGCATTGATCAGCAGGCTGAATGTCTGCGGCTCTTTGACCCATTCGGGTACCAGCCCCCAGCGCACCAGACGCAAAACCCGCCGCGCCTGTTCCACACGGATGGTGGCAATTGGCTGGGTCGGCGCGATATTGTATCGCGGCGGAAAGTCTTCCGCAGCCCGGTCTTCCTGATGATAATCAAACAGTGCGGCCACAGCCTCATTGGGATGGGTAAGTGTAAAGCGTCCGCACACCTGACGATGAACCTCCTGAAGCAGACCGGTCTGAAACGGCAACGCCGCCAGCTATACAGTGATTCAATCTGGAAATCACGGTGATGATGCGATTTACTGCGGTCAAATTCCCTGGCTGCGAACCTGGTATGTCTGGACAGTGACGATGAATGCTGAGCAATGACCCGAACGGCTGAAGCACCCCCGGTTCCGGCGGTCTGTATCGCTGTCTGGCATGACGAGATGGTGCTGCTGGTGCGCCGGGGCCGCGAGCCGAACAAGGATTTGTGGGCTTTGCCGGGCGGCAAGGTTGATCCGGGAGAGACAATCCTGGAAGCGGCAAAGCGCGAATTGTTTGAGGAAACCAATTTGCGTGCAGAGCTGCACGATATCTTTCACAGGAAAGAGATCGTCGGCGCCGGATTTCATTATCAACTGCATTGTCTCAGCGCAGTAAATCCAGCCGGGGAACTTCGGGCCGGAGATGACGCGTCCGAAGCGCGTTGGTACAGCCCTGACGACATTGCAACGCTGCAGACGGTTCCCGGACTGACCGAAATTCTTCGGCGCAGCAGAGCCGACAGCCCTCCTGCCCCGTAACATCGCAGCTCCTCACAGGTCTGTGAACAGGATTGATTTGTGATTTCAGGCATCTATGCCACTCTCGCATGAACACGGAATTACCAAAATTCTCGGAGGAATTTCAGGGAGGACAGCATGCTGAATCTGACGTTTGCCCCCATATACTGTGCGACACCTGCTGTGGCAGCGGCACCGGATGAATCTGCAACCATCAGCGCTTCGCGGCTTTGGCTCTCTCTGACCATCGTTCCGCTTCTGGCGGTTTTTGCCAGCCAGGCGCTGGCCAATCCGGATCAGTGGCGATCCGAGGGCTGGCAAACGGATTTTTCGCAGAGCAGCATCACTTTCGACGAGATATTGTCCGGCGGCCCGCCGCGGGACGGCATTCCGTCAATTGACGATCCGAAATTCGTTACGGCAAAGGATATTTCCAATCTGGGAGCCCTGGAGCCGGTCATCAGAGTTGAGATAAATGGCGATATCCGGGCCTATCCCCTGCAGGTGATGACATGGCATGAAATCGTCAACGACATCGTTGGCGGCACCCCCGTGGCTGTCACCTATTGCCCGCTCTGCAACTCGGCGCTGGTGTTTGACCGCACCAGCAACGGGCTGACGCTTGAATTCGGAACGACCGGAAAACTCAGAAATTCCGATCTGGTGATGTATGACCGTCAGACTGAATCCTGGTGGCAGCAATTTACCGGAACCGCGATTGTCGGCAAGCTGCTGGGCACCGATCTGCGGATGATCCCAAGCCGCGTGGAAAGCTTTGAGCGTTTTCTCAATGCCAACCCTGATGGCAAGGTGCTGGTGCCGAACAATCCGAAAATGCGCAGATACGGCTCCAACCCTTATGTCAGTTATGACAGCCGCAACACACCCTACCCGCTGTTCCGCGGTGATCTGCCAAATGACATAGATCCGATGCTGCGTGTTGTGGTGGTGAAACAGGACGGCGCGCCGAAGGCAACCACACTGACCCATTTGCGGGAACAAGCTTCCGTCAGGCTTGGCAATGTGGAACTGACATGGGAAAGCGGCCAGAATTCCGCGCTGGACACAGACCGAATTTCCGAAGGCCGCGATGTGGGCAACGTCACGGCTTACGAAATCAAAGCCGATGGTAGCCGGGGCGACGAGGTGGTCTATGACGTGACCTTCGCCTTTGCCTATCTGGCATTTCATCCCGGAGCAGAAATACTTCAGAAATAGGGGTAACAAGAGCAAGAAGATTCTTGAATTTTGAAAGCCTTCGCGGCACGGTGCGTTTATGATCTCCAAACGTATCCGCGCCGTCTCTTTTTTTGCTGTTTGTCTGCTGCCTGTGCTGATGATGTCAGCGCATGGGCAGGCAGCACGGCCGGGTGACGGGCAGCCGCCTTACGAAACTGACCTTTTGAGGCTCGTCAGCATCATCGGTTCGCTGGAATTTCTGCATCCGCTGTGCAAGCGGCAACCAAGCGGGGTCTGGAAGGCGCAAATGGCCGGTCTTCTGGAGGCGGAAGAACCGGTGCCTGCGCGGCGCGCCAGGATGATGGCCAGCTACAACAAGGCTTACGCATTGCTGGAGCAACTCTACCGTACATGCACGCCGGCTGCCGAACTGATCACCCAGCGTTACGAAACCGAAGCCATTGAACTGACACGGCTTATGGCGACCACCTACCGCCCGGCACAAGCTGTCGCGCCCGAAACTGCAGCTGTCATCAATGACCCTGCAACGGCCCCGGAGCCGGCACCCGCCCACACTGATTGAGCTGTTCAGGCCATTTCAGGCTTTGTTGACTATAAAGGCGTTAACTCCGCCAATTGGTTCAGCTTTGTGATAAATTCTCGACAATGTTTCCGGATAGTGAGGTTGGCAATGCAGGATCTGTGGCAAGACGAAGAAGATTTCGAAGAGGATTTCGGACTGGCGGACCGCCAGCAAACTGCCTTGAATTCACTTCAGGCCGCCTGGGAAGAGGCATTGGAACAAGGCGTTGAGCAGGACATCCTGATCGAAACATCCCTGTTTGCTGCATTGTCCCAGATTATTCTGCAAAGCAGTGAAGGTGCTGCCGCGGATTATTGCGCAAAACTGCCGGAACGCATCGAAAATGGCGAATTCACGCTGTACCGGGTATTGAACTAAATCCGTTCACCGCTGCGTTGAAACATTTGACAGATCAGGCCATGTGACCTTTAGCTGTCACCCATGATCATAAATTATCTCTCTGTCCGGCTGGTCCGGAATCTGCTGGCTTGTGCCCTGAGCTTCTCTTTCGCCCTGTCAGGACCCGCGCTTCATGCCGCCCGAACGGTTGAGACCGAAACCTTTTCCCTGAAACCGCAATCCGTTCCGCCAGCCGGTGAGCAGGGAACCATTCCCGGAGCTGACGCCGGCCAGAAGGGTCAGCCGGGGATAGCCCCGCGAATTTCCTACGATATCAGCCTGCTGCCGCAGGCAGTGCAGAAAACCCGGGCAGCTCTGATCGCCGCAGCCCGGTCGGGCAATCTGGCCGCGTTGAACTCAGTCATTTCAGCAAATGGCCAGCCACCGGTCGTCGCTTTTGACGAGATTGACGATCCGGTCGGGCATCTCAGGGAATTATCCGGTGATGAAGAGGGGCAGGAAATCCTCGCCATTCTGCTGGAAATGCTGGAAGCGGGATATGCCCGGGTCGATGCGGAGACTGAGGCAGAAATTTATGTCTGGCCGTATTTTGCCTAT
This sequence comes from Pararhizobium sp. IMCC3301, assembly GCF_030758315.1. Classification (NCBI taxonomy): domain Bacteria; kingdom Pseudomonadati; phylum Pseudomonadota; class Alphaproteobacteria; order Hyphomicrobiales; family Rhizobiaceae; genus Pararhizobium; species Pararhizobium sp. IMCC3301. The sequence continues at coordinate 3,775,994 of NZ_CP132336.1, read as the reverse complement.
GTCCCTCTGGATACGCTGACGCCAGAGCAACGGGTTGAACTGTTCACCCTTGTTACCGCTGGCGATTATGAGGGCATGAAGGCGTTCGGGGCCTATAATTTCTTCCGCGTCGGAATTTCACCGGACGGTGTCTGGCAGTTTTTCCTGACAGCGGATTAGCCCGGAGGCCAATCATCGGCCGAACTGAGCGCCGAACAGGGAGATGCCGAGGCGTGCGCGCACGCCGAACGCCAGATAGATCACCCGGAAACCGATGGAAATCGAGGTTGCCACCGCAGCGCCCAGCAGGCCGAAATAGGGAATCAGCGCCAAATTGAGAACCAGATTGACCAGCAGCGCGCCGAAATAGGATGACGCTGTCATGCCCTGGTGGCCGGTCATGTTGAGCAGATCCTCGGCGGAGGAAAAGGCCGCCTGAACCAGCAGGCCCGCCATCAGCACAAGCAGAACCGGGTAACCGCTGGTAAAGCCTGCCCCGAACAGTTTCAGCAGCAACGGACCGGCCACGGCCAGACCGGCACAGGCGATGACGGACAGCCAGAAGGAAATGCGGATCGTGGCCCGGGACAATGTTTTCAACTCGTCGGTTTTTCCTTCGGCATTGAGTTTTGAAAACACATTCGCGGTTCCGGCAGAGGCAGCAAAGCGCACGAAGCCGACAATCTGAGCAATCCGCGTCGCCACGAAATATATGCCGATCTCGGTCGGGCCGACAAAAAAGCTGAGCACCAGAATATCGGAGTAGGACACCAGCAGCGAGGCACCATCCTGCAAAGCCAGCGGTGCGGAAGTCCTGAACCAAGTGCGGCGCTCATAGGCTGGGACAGTGGCAATTGGCAGAGCGCGCCGCTCGGCAGACAGCCGCCGCGCCAGGATCACCGCCTGGATGGCCAGCGACAGGCCGATCGCGGCAAAGGCAACGAGCAGCGCAGTGGTCGCTGTTGCGGCAAAGCCGGAAACAACCGCCAGAACCAGAAACAGGCCAAGCAATGCGTGGCGCAGCAAATAGGTCGGGATCAATGCCAGAAGAACCCAGTGACGGGCACGGGCGAAACTCTCCATCATGTCCTGTAGCGCAAACAGCGGCACACAGACCGCTGCCAGCATCAGTGGCAGGAGATAATAATCCGGTATCGGCAACAGGCCGGACTTCAGAATACTGACACCCAGAACCGCTGCAAGGCTGCTGAACAGCAGCGGAATGATGAGAGAAAACCGGAAAAACCCCGCCGCCAGCCGGGTTTCCCCGGTGGTCCGGTAGCGCGCGAGATAGCGGATGGCGCTCATCGAAAAGCCGAAGGTCGTTGTATGGCCAAGGATGGCGATCCAGACCCAGCCCAGAGCGAAAATCCCGTATTCAAATTCGCCCAGAAGGCGGGCAAAAATGATCTGGGTGACATAGGCAACGGCGGCATTTGCGAGGCGGATAATCAGGGCGTAGAGGCTGGCGCGCCCTGCGGAAGCCGTGTCAGAGCCAGCTTCAGGGTCTGAACCATCCTCGCCTGACGGCAGATTTCTGACAGGCCGCAGCAGGGCAAGGACTGCTTTCAGTCTGCTTTTCAACGATTTTTGTGAAGCAACAGAGTCCTGCAATGCATCATCCGATATGTTCCCTGACCGGCAGGTTTATGCCGGGTTTTCACTTAAAGAAGCATGAAAACAGATTTTCATCGGAGCCCGCCGGCAGATCGGGAAAAGACCGGTGAGCCTATAAAAAAAGGGGCGATCCGCTTTGGGACCGCCCGTTTTAATCGGCAATTCTTGAGAAACAGATCAATTGTCGCTGGCAGCCTCTGCCAAATCAGCATTCAACTTTTCAACAGTTGCTGCCAATTCTGCAAGAGTTGCGTCTCTTTCGGCATTCTCAGCCTGCAACTGTTCAATCGTTGCGCGCAGCTCGGAAATGGTCTGGTCTTTGGTCGCGACTTCCGCCTTCAGCTCATCGATCGTCGAGTTAAGGCCTGTTGTCATGTCTGCTTTCGCCGCAACTTCACTCTGCAACGCATTAACTGTGCTGTTGAGACCGCCGGCCATTTCTTCCTTGGCAGCCACTTCTGCCCGCAATGTCTCGACCCTCGCGTTCAGATCCGACGCGATTTTTTCCTTGGCCGCAACTTCGGCCTGCAATTCATCCACCTTGGCGTTGAGACTGGTCGTCATTTCCTTGCTGGCTGCCAGTTCCGACTTCAGCCCGTCAACCGCCGAGCCCAGATCGGTCGCCATGACTTCCTTGCTGGCAAGATCGGAGGTCAGAGCTGCAACCTGATCCTGATAGGCCGTCAATTCGTTTTTCAACTCGGTCGTCATTGTGCTGTCAGTCTTGGCAGCCCTCGCTTCTGCTTCAGCTTTTGCCGACATCACCGCGACCTCTGCATCCGCCTTGGCCGCAGCCTGAGCGATGGCGGCTTCGGCCCGGACTCCGTCCAGCGCAGCGGTAGCTTCTTCAGCAGCCGCCCTGGCAGCTTCGGTTTCAGCCTGCGCAGTTTCCAGAGCGGTCCGGGCTTCAGCTTGCGCGGATTCCACAGCGGCCTGGGTTTCGGACTGGGCGGCTTCCAGAGCAGCCTGTGCTTCTGTCAGCGCAGCGGCGTCCGCTTCTGCAGCTGTTTTGGTATCGCTGACCATGGTTTCCAGACCGGATGCCTTGTCAGACAGCACGGTAATTTCATCCGCAGCTTTTCTGACATTCGCATCCTGGACAAAATAGCCGCCTGCAGCGCCGACTACGAGGCCTAGAATTCCAACAATTGCTTTGTTCATGAGTAATCCCCTGGGTAGATCTGACTTGTTTTATAGCTGAATCGTGACCGTCTGCCGATCTTTACGTTTCCAATAATCCATGTGGCACAAAAAAGCACGCTAATATGTGATTCACCATAGTGTTGTGATTATCCCTCGATTTTAGAGAAATCAGCAACTGTCAGTGTCGCCTCGCGAATACGGTTCAAAAGATTGAGCCGGTTTTCACGTATGGCGGCATCATCATCATTGACCATAACCTCGTCAAAAAAAGCATCAACCGGAGTGCGCAATTGCGACAAGGCGGTCATTGCGGCCGCGAAGTCCTGGGCCTCTACCGCGGTGCGGGCCTGTACAACAGCGTTCTCGACCGCCTTCGCCAATGTCTTTTCCGCATCCAGCTGCAACAGGTTGGCGGAGACGGCACCTGTGAAGGATTTTCGCTCTTTCTTCTCCTCGGCGCGCAATATATTGGCGGCGCGCTTACTGCCCGCCAGCAGCGCCACGCCATCATCACTTTCCAGAAACGCGCCAAGCGCTTCAACCCGGCGGGCGACCAGCCGCAGATCGTCAGCGCCCTCGCCCAGCACCGCATCGATCAGATCGTGCCGGCGGCCCTGATCGCGCAGATAGACCTTTAGCCGGTCATGCAGGAAGGACAGCAGGTCGTCGGCAATCGCCGTAGCTCCCGCATCGCTGCCGCCAGATTGCCGCAGGCCGGCCTGGCGGATGACAGGCGCAAGTGAAACGGAAAAATCACCGTCCAGGATCAACCTGATCACGCCGAGCGCCGCGCGCCGCAGGGCATAGGGATCCTTGGAGCCTGTGGGCTTCTCGTCGATCAGCCAGAACCCGGCAAGCGTGTCGAGCTTATCGGCCAGAGCGACGCAGACAGACACCGGGTCCGATGGCACTGTATCGCCCGGCCCCTGCGGTCTGTAATGGTCCTGGCAGGCGGCGGCCACAGCATCGCTTTCGCCCTGCGCGCTTGCATAATAGCGGCCCATCAGGCCCTGAAGTTCGGGAAACTCGCCAACCATCTCGGTGACGAGATCTGCCTTGCACAAATCTGCCGCGCGGCCCGCTTCTTCGCGGTCGGCACCCACAATGGGTGCAAGCTCACTCGCCAGCGCCTTGATCCGGGCCACCCGTTCCAGCTGGGTTCCCAGCATTTCATGAAAAATGATATTTCCGAGTTTTTCGACCCGGTTTTGAAGGGGCGTCTTCAGATCGGTATCCCAGAAGAACATCGCGTCTGACAGGCGTGCGCGCACAACTTTTTCATTGCCCGCTGTAATTTGCCGGCCGCCATCACTGGCAAGCAGATTGGAAACCAGAATAAACCGGTTGGTCAGAGCGCCGGTTTTCGGATCGCGCAGCACAAAGCACTTCTGATTGACGCGGATGGTGAGTTGGATAACCTCATCGGGCAGCGCCAGAAAACGCTCATCGAAGGTGCCCATCAGCACCACTGGCCATTCCACCAGGCCGGCGACTTCATGCAGCAACGCGGCATCTTCAACCAGATCGAGCGTCTGCGAAAAGGCGAGATTCTTGGCTTCCTGAAGAATGATTTCCTCGCGCCGGGAGCCGTCCAGAACGACTTTGGCGGCGTTCAGCTTGTCGGTATAATCATCGAAGCGGCGGATGCGGATCGCAGCCGGTGCCATAAAGCGGTGGCCGAAGGTGCGATCGCCAGATGCGATACCGTCAACTTCAAAAGCGACGATCTCCGTGTCCTCGGCTTCAGGCCCGAAGGTACACAGGATGGAGCGCAGCGGCCGGACCCAGCGCAAGGCGTCGGGTTGCGTCGAGCGCGCGCCCCAGCGCATGGATTTCGGCCACGGGAAATTTCGGATGATGGACGGCATTATCGCGGCAATAATGTCCTGTGCCGGACGGCCGGGCTTCTCGATCACGGCGACATAGAACTCGCCCTTTTTGGGATCGCTTTGAATCTGCGCGGCGGCAATCGAGTCAAGGCCAGCGGCGCGCATAAAGCCGTCCAGCGCTTTTTGCGGCGCGCCGACTTTCGGTCCCTTGCGCTCTTCACGCGTGTCAGCAGAACGTGCCGTGAGACCGTGAACGGTCAGCGCCAGGCGGCGCGGAGTGGCAAATCCCCTGGCGCCTTCATAGGTGAGCCCGGCTTCGACAAGTTCGTTGGTGACCAGCTTGCGCAGATCCTCACTGGCGCGCTGTTGCATGCGCGCCGGGATTTCTTCGGAAAACAGCTCCAGCATGAGATCAGGCATGGACGGCCTCCCCGGCGAGCGCACCGCCCGCTTCGGTCTGCAGAAAAGCTTCGCCACAGGCTTTGGACAGGTCGCGAACGCGCAGAATGTAGCTTTGCCGCTCAGTTACTGAAATGACGCCGCGTGCATCCAGAAGGTTGAAGATGTGGCTGGCTTTGATGCACTGATCATAGGCTGGCAGCACAACCTTGTGGATGCCGTCTCCAGCCTCCTCGCGCTGGCGCGCCCCAGCGGCGAGCAATGCCATACATTCCGCCTCGGCATCCCTGAAATGTTGAAACAGTATGTCGGTGTCGGCATGTTCAAAATTATGCCGCGAATATTCCTGTTCGGCCTGCAGGAACACATCGCCATAGGAAATGCGCTCATCGCCATCGCGACCATTGAAATTCAGATCGTAAACATTATCGACACCTTGAACATACATGGCAAGGCGCTCCAGCCCGTAGGTCAGTTCGCCCGCCACCGGGCTGCACTCAATGCCGCAGACCTGCTGAAAATAGGTGAACTGGGAGACTTCCATGCCGTCGCACCAGCACTCCCAGCCTAGCCCCCAGGCCCCCAGGGTCGGGCTTTCCCAGTCATCTTCGACAAAACGCACATCATGCAGGGCGGTATCCACACCAATCGCTGCAAGACTTTTCAGGTAGAGCTCCTGAAGATCCGGCGGAGAGGGTTTCAACAGCACCTGGAACTGGTAATAATGCTGCAACCGGTTGGGGTTTTCGCCATAGCGGCCATCACCGGGACGACGCGAGGGCTGGACATAGGCCGCCCGCCAGGGTTTTGGCCCCAGCGCCCGCAAAGTGGTGGCGGGGTGAAACGTGCCCGCACCCACTTCCATATCGTAAGGCTGCAATACGACACAGCCATAATCGGCCCAGAAGCGCTGCAAAGCCAGAATCAGGCCCTGAAAGGACCGCTCCGGGCGCATATGTGGCGGCAGGTCGGCTGCCGGGAACTGCTGGTCTGGTTGCAACATGAAATGACCTGGATTGTCCGGAAGAAAGCATTGGCAATTGTGGCGCGGTGTTGCCATGACGCGGCCAACGGGTCAAGCAGTGCGATGCTCAGTTCTGGTCGCGCTTGTTTTTGCGGACCGAATAGCGGCCGGTTTCCGGGTCGTAATCCAGTTCTTCAATCGTGTTGTTTTCGCTCTTGTCAGGCTGGTCTGGCTCGCCACCGCCGCTGGTCAGATGGGCAAAAAATTTATGCCGTTTTGCCGCGATATAAACCGCCGCAATAATGCCAACCAGAATCAGAAGTTTTGCCAGCATGAGGAAATCCTACAAACCAAAGCGTGCCCAGAGGGCACGGTCTTCCAGCGAACCAACCAGGCCATCGCTGAGCTGACGCGCCAGATTATCCTGACTTGTTCCGCCAAACAGCCTGCGCATGCTGAAGCCCTTCTTGGTATCGATCAGTTTCAGCCGGGTTTTTTCACCATAGCGCTCTTTCAATGTCGAGCGAATTTCGCCTATGCCGTCAATCAATCCCAATGAAAGCGCGGTCTTGCCGGTCCAGAACAATCCGTTGAACAAGGTTTCGTCATCTTCCTTCAGCACATCGGCTCGCCGGGATTTTACTACATCGATAAAGGTTTCGTGGATTTCTTCCTGAAGCTGTTTGAGGTGGGCGACGTCTTCCTTCTTTTCCGGCAGGAACGGGTCGAGTGTCGATTTGCTCTTGCCCGAGGTATAGACGCGGCGCTCAACGCCGAGTTTGCTGATCGCCTTGTTCAAGCCGAAACTGGCGGAGATGACACCGATTGACCCGACCACCGAGGATGGATCGGCGATGATTTCATCACCCGCCACTGCAATGAAATAGCCGCCCGAAGCTGCCACGTCCTCGACAAACACCAGAACCGTTTTCTCCTTTTCCTCAGCAAGTTGCCGGATTCTCTGGAAAATCAGATTCGACTGGACAGGCGAACCGCCTGGAGAATTGACAACAATCGCCACCGCCGGCGCATCCTTGTATGAAAAAGCCTTTTCCAGCGCCGGAGCAATGGCTGCCAGGTTCAGACCGGGCCGCAAATGGCTGCCCGAGGCAATGACGCCGCTCAGCCGGATCACCGGCACAACAGGGGGCGGTGTGCGGTACTTTTCCGGAAGATAAACGCGAATTCGGTTTTTAAAGGCAGTGAACAAGGGAGAACTCCGGAAGAGAGGGGGAACAATTCTTGTTAGATGGTCTATTGCGAAGCGGATTTAAAGGGGTCACTCCAAATCCGGAAATCCCTTACCCTGCCGCAGGATCGCTTTGGCTTGTGCCGTGTTTCCGGCCTCATCATGAACGATAAAATCCGGCAGCAATGTCAGTTCGCCGCGGCTGCCCTTTTGTCCGCATACCACCACTCTGTTGGCTTTTTTTCCGGCGCGCGGATGGATCGGTCTGATCTGGATTCCACCGAACCGACCTTCGCATAGTTTAAGCACTTCAACCAGAGCATTGGCGGTGTGAATCAGCGCCATATGCCCGCCCGGCTTCAACAACATAGCGGCAAGGCGGAACCAGGTTTCCAGATCGCCCTCCCCCAGCACATGCGCCTCGCGGCGATGCGGATGTGGAGAACTGCGGACTTTCTCCTGAAGATAGAATGGCGGGTTGGCGATCACCCAGTCGGCGGAATTGGCCGCAAGTCCGGCCATTTCGCGGGCTGGTGCCGGCATCAAAATGTCAGCCTGGATGATTTGGATGCGGTCTGCGAAGCCTTTGTTTTCGGGTAATTGACGGCCTTTTTCCGCAAGCTCCAGCATGTCTTCATCGCGTTCAACCAGACATACGCTGAGACCAGGTGCGCGGGCGGCCGCACAAAACCCCGCGGCTCCGCTTCCCGCACCAAGATCATACAGAACCCCGGTCGCGTCGGCCGGAACCACTGCCGCCAGAAACACGGCATCCATACCGGAGCGGTGGCCTTCTGCACGCGGCTGCAGAACGTAGGCACCTCCGCCGATAAACTGATCTTTGGATGCTGGCGTCGTCATCCCATCGGGCCTGCCCTAATCGCTGCGCAATTCGTGACCGATACCGGCCTCATTGAACAGGCTTCGAGCTTCAGCTTCCTGCCCCTCCGCCACCAGCAGCCGCCGTGGCAGAACGCCAATCGATCCGTCCAGCACACTCATATTCTGGTCCAGCACAAGGTAATCGATTCCTGCTTCGTCAAAAAGCGATTCGACAAACGAAATCAGTACCATATCGTTTGTTCTAAGGATTTCTTTCACACCCTGGTCTCCATTGTGCGCGCCGTCGCAACCATATATGACCACAGAATTCCCGGTTCGACAAAATCTTTGCGGAAGTCGCGGTTCTGCAAGGTGACGCGAAACCGGGCGATTTAGGAATAACTGAAGCACCAGTTGTTATTGCGCGATCAAGCTTCTATCCTAAGGGCTGGTTTTTCACTAAATATCCGACACCCTCATGTCTCAATTTCAGAAAGCAGTTTAATGGGAATTGTTGTCTCCCTCGCCGCGGGAAAAGATCAGCCGCCGAGCATTGAAAATCTCGTTGCCCTGACCAAACCCGGCATGAATCAGGTCAATGACCTGATTCTTAAAATGGCGAGTGCGAATGTGGAGATGATTCCGGAAATTGCGGAATATCTGATTTCTTCGGGCGGCAAACGCCTGCGGCCGATGCTGACACTGGCTGCTGCCGAAATGTGCGGCTATGAAGGCGGCGGCCATGTCAAACTGGCGGCCTGTGTCGAGTTCATGCACACCGCCACCCTGTTGCATGATGATGTGGTGGATGAAAGCGACATGCGGCGCGGAAAAAAATCTGCGCGTATGGTGTGGGGCAACCAGGCCAGCGTTCTTGTTGGTGATTATCTTCTGGGCCAGTCGTTTCGGATGATGGTTGAGGTCGGATCGCTCGATGCGCTCGATATCCTGTCCACGGCTTCCTCGGTAATTGCCGAAGGCGAAGTGATGCAACTTGTTGCGGCCAAAAACACCGCCACCACGGAAGATGAATATCTTGATGTCATCCGGGCCAAGACCGCCGCGCTGTTTTCCGCTGCAGCAGAAGTCGGACCGGTGCTGGCGAATGCGCCTAAATCGGCCCGCTCTGCATTCCGTTCCTATGGCACCAATCTTGGTCTGGCGTTCCAGCTGATTGATGATGCGCTGGATTATGGCGGCTCGGCGGCAGACCTTGGCAAAGACGTCGGCGACGATTTGCGCGAGGGCAAAATCACCTTGCCTGTAGTCCTGTCCTACCGCAGGGGAAGCGATGCCGACAGGGCGTTCTTCGACCGGGTGCTGATGGAGGGCGAGGTGCAGGACGGCGATCTGGAAACCGCGATTGCCACCATGACCCGGCTGGACGCGCTTAAAGACACGGTGGAGCGTGCCAGCCATTACGGGGCAGTTGCCAAAGATGCCCTTGCGGCGTTTCCGGACAGCAACATGAAGAAAAGTTTATTGGAGACTGTGGAATTCTGCATCTATCGTGGCCATTAGAAGCGCCATAAAATGATCTGAAATGCATGTCAGCTGAACTTTCCGGTGATCTTGCCGGATTTGCGGCAGCACATGACGAGAGAGTCTGGACATGACGAGAGAGTCTGGCGCCCAAGACTGCAGAACCAGTCGTATTGAAGATGGAACAAATGGCATCACAAACAGCAGCTATAAATTTTTCGACCTCTGCAAACGGGCGTAAGTCCCGCGGCGTAGCGACAATGAGGTCCCTGGCTGCAGTGGTGCTGCTGGCCGGCGCCATCATCGTGCCCTCACTGCCCTCATCAGCCCGCGAAGATACCGAATCGCTGCGCTTTGCGCGCGGATTGTCCGGTAATTTCCTGGCCGCGCGGATTGCCGCCGACGACAAGGACACGCTCGCGGCAGTGCAGTTTTTTGAACGCGCGCTGGGCAAAGACCCGACCAATCCGGTCCTGATCCAGCAGGCGTTTTTCCTGCATCTCATGAACGGTGATGTTGACAGCGCGCTGCCCTACGCCGCGGAAATTCTGCAATTCGACTCGTCCAATGATCTGGCCCGCACGGTCCTCGGCATCTCGGCCCTGAAGCAGGGCAATTACGGTGAAGCGATCGACGAATTTGAGGAAGCTTCGGGAAAAACACCCCTGGAGCTGCTGACAAACCAGCTGCTGGCAGCCTGGGCGGAAGCCGGCAAAGATGATCTGACTGGCGCTTTGGCGCGCGTCGACATGCTGGAAGGCCCGGACTGGTATGAAAGTTTCCGCTCATTTCATGGCGGATTGATTGCCGATCACCTGGGAAACCGTGAGCAGGCCTTTCAGCGCATCGCCAGAGCCTATGAATATGATCAGTCAGCACTTCGTATTGTGGAAGGTTTTGCCCGCCTGCAGGCGTTGAAAAACGCTCCGGAAAAAGGCCAGGCTGCGATAAGGGCATTCAAACAACAAGCGCCTCGCCATCCCTATATGGACCGCGTGGAAGCCGATCTGGAGGCTGGCAGGCAGGTCGATCTGACGACGACGGCCAGAAATGGCGCTGCCGAGGTGCTGTTCGGATTGGGCTCGGCGCTTGGCCGCGATGGCGGCACCGAGCTGCCGAAAATCTATCTGCAGCTGTCGCTGTATCTCAATCCGCGCTCGGATCTGGCGATCATGGCACTGGTTGATATCTACAATCAGGATGAAAAATACGCCGAGGCTGTCAAACTGGTTGATGCATTGCCGCAAGAATCGGTTTTCAGCTATGCTGCAAAAGTCGAAGCGGCGCGCAATCTGGCTCGCATGGAACAGGTCGATGAGGCGATCAGGCGCCTGACCAATGTGGCGCGCGTCGCAGAAGATCCGTTTTCTGCAAATCTTACGCTGGCCAATCTGCTGCGGTTTGAAAAACGCTTCGAGGAAGCCAATGCAATCTACGACATCATAATTGAAGGCGTTGAAGAATTGGAGCAGCGGCACTGGTCGTTGTTTTATTCCCGCGCCATCACCTATGAACGCACTGACAGATGGGACGCTGCAGAGGCTGATTTCAGAAAAGCGCTGGAGCTGTTTCCCGATCAGCCACTTGTGCTGAATTATCTGGGATATTCGTTTGTCGACAAGGGGATCAATCTGGATGAAGCGCTGACGATGATCCAGAAAGCGGTTGAACAGCGCCCTGACGAAGGTTTCATTCTCGACAGTCTGGGCTGGGCCTACTACCAGCTTGGACGTTATGAAGAGGCTGTTACCGAGTTGGAGAAAGCCGCCGACAAGATGGCCGGTGATCCGCTGGTTCTCGATCATCTTGGTGATGCCTATTGGCGGGCGGGCCGAATTCTGGAGGCTCAGTTCCAATGGGCTCATGCCCGCGATCTGGAACCGGAAGACGCGGACGCACTGGCAAAAATCCTCGCCAAGCTGGAAAACGGGCTGCCGCCTCTGGCACCGACAAAAGTTGCCGCAAATGCAGGCGACACAGTGGTGGATCTGGCCAATGATGAGGGAAAAGCGCAGCAGACCCATATTGTCGCAGAAGGTGAAAGCCTTTGGGATATCGCGAAAGCTTTGCTGGGTGACGGCGATGCGTTCCTCGACATTCTGGCTTTGAACCGTGATCGGTTGCCGGAAAACGGCCCCTTGGTGGCTGGCACGGAATTGAACCTTCCAGATCGCAAATAGGCGCCGGGACCCTGATGTCCCCTATGCTTGATCCCGGCGTAGTTTGCGAAAACGCCTGGGCCAAGATCAATCTTGCTCTCCACGTCACCGGCAAACGGGATGATGGCTTGCATCTGCTCGATTCACTCGTGGTCTTCGCAAAAGCGGCCGATGTCGTGACAGTCAGCAAGGCCGGAACAACGTCACTGACGATTGCCGGCGCGCATGCTGCAGCGATTGCCGGTGAGCCCGACAACCTTGTCTTGAAGGCGGCCTATGCGCTACAGGAAAGCGCCGCGCTGCGCGGCCAGGAACCGGGCAACGCCGCCATATCCTTGCAGAAAAATCTGCCTGTCGCGGCCGGCATCGGAGGCGGTTCGGCGGATGCCGCCGCCACTTTGCGCGCGCTGAATCAATTGTGGAATCTTGAGCTGACACTGCAGGAACTGGAGCTGATAGGTGCAGGTTTGGGCGCCGATGTCGCCGCCTGTGTCGGTGCACGGGCCTGTCACATGAGCGGTATTGGTGAACGGGTTACCGCTGTCACAGCGGATCGAATTCCGGTTTTTTCAATGGTTCTGGTCAATCCCGGAACAGGTGTCCTGACAGCGGATGTGTTTGCAGCGCTGAACAAATCTGACGATGCAGGTCTACCGGCTTTACCCGAGGAAGCCAGTCTGCCGCTCTGGCTTGCCTGGTTGAAAGAGACCCGCAACGATCTGTTCGAGCCTGCCGTCACAGTTTGCCCTGACATTCTGCAGGTGGTCGGCGCACTTGAAAAGTCGGGCGCGCTGCTGGCGCGCATGTCAGGCTCCGGCGCGACGTGTTTCGGGCTGTTTGAAAATGGCGAACAATCCTCGGCTGCAGCGAACACCATTGCAGTGGCGCATCCGAACTGGTGGGTGGTCACCACCGAAACACTCTGACACGCACTGCTGATGTGCCCTGCCCTCCTGCGGCTGCGAACCATACGATTTGAAACAGTCCGCCGGCCTTCTTGTCAGGTACGGCCTTCTCGTCAGATACGGGGGCTGATAATCAAAGGGCCAGCAATTCTCGATACGGATCTGCGCAATTCCGATCATCGAATATCGTACCGATCTCGCCCTCGGGCGCGGGAAGACCACACAGGGCAGCGGCGGTTTTCAGAACGCCCTTCGCATCAGTCGCCATATCTTCATAGGTGACTATTCGAACGATATCAGGGAATTTCTCTGCCATGAGGTCCATCATTTTCTGATACCAGGCAATGTGTTCGCGAATTGTGGAAATATCGTAGGCATAGGCATTTCCACTTTGATAGCTTCTCATATAAATCCGCAACGTCAGGTCATCGATATTTCGTTTCACGAATATGAAACGACAATTCGGAATATGATCTGCAAATTCCGCGGCATTTTGCATGTAAGCCGGGTGTGTATTGGTAAATACTTTCGCAGATCCGGCCCGGCGTTGCAGTTCCTCCACATAATTCATCTGAAACTGAGGATAGAATTGGGGCGGCAAATGTTCCAGACTCCAGCTGGTGATAAGACCTGCATCCTGAAAGGTGCGATTTATGGCGTTTTCCGGGCCACTGTTTTCAAACCCTCTTTTGACCCCATCAAGCCCGAAGACAAGTCTCTCCAACGTTGTCTTGCCGGATCGTGAGGGACCGAAAATGAACAGCGTGAGAGGCACACCCCTGGTCGTGATCCCTGTACCCGGCGCGCGTTTTTCAAGCCACAAAAGACTGTATTTTTGCCGCTCCCTCATTTTCGCCAGTTGGTCCTGCAAACGGTTCGCGTAAATTCGGTTCGCAACCCGCAATTCCTCGCAGGCCTCTTCAAATTCACTCCGCCGGTCATGGGCATGAGCCTTGACGAAGGCCAGCTCTTCCGTTTTGTCGCGTCTCAGTCCGTCGTGCCGGCTGACAGGTTTTTTGACAGCGTCCATCAGATCGATGTCGATCAGATCTTCGGGAAGATGAATGACAGTGGTCAACATATCAAGCGAATGAATGCCTCGTGCCAGAAGGGGTTTGATTACTCTGGCCGCGTCCGCGTCGTCGCCGAGTGAAATATAGGTCCGGGCAAGGCCCATACTGGCATCGAGAAATTCCGGCTGCCGCTTGAGGGCTTCCAGAAAGGCATCGCGACTGAGCTCATATTCCCTTTCCTGACGGTAAATCAATCCAAGCGTTGCAAGCACAGTCGGGTCATTCGGTTTTAAAAGCCTCGCGCGCTCAAGAATTTGAGCGGCCATTTCTCCAGCGTGAAGGTTAAGGCAGACCCCACTCAGCGCCGTCAGTGTTATCCAACTGTTGGGATTCAGTGTTGCAGCCTGAAAAAGCGGGCCCAAAGCGCGGGCGCTTTCTTTCTTGTCCGCATAGGTCAGGCCCAGTGTATGAAGCGCGGCAAAATAATTCGGATGCTGGTTCAGCAAACCGATACAAATTTTCTCTGCCTGATTGTACTTACCCTGCCTGCGAAACGATTCTGCCTGTTCCAGCCTCTCACGGGCATCTTTGAACGGGTTGTCAGATGTCTGCACAAGATGTTGCTTGTTTTTGGATCCGATCTTAGCCAATGACTGTTGGTCCTTTTGTTCCTGATCTCCGATTGCTGTCATATTTCGCTGTGGTTTGGAACCGGTTATTGTTCGAGTCCCACACGTAAGAGTAGTATTTTGTGCTGTAGGCTGCCGTCATCTCCACCAGGACTCGAACATCAAGCAAATTTTCATGAATTGCGGCATTTTTGCAACAGCCAAATAATTGACGCACTGATTTTGGATTTGTGCCAACTCATCCAACGAGTCTTTTTCCCGGCGGACAGAGTCTTTCGTACGTTAATTCGTTGAAATACATCAAATTATCGCCACAATTCACGAATTCGAATATGAGATTTCCAAGAAAGGGAAGGATTTACAGGTCGGCGTCGAAGACTCGCTGGCGGGAAGTTAGACCGAAATATGGGCTTCTTTTCCAGGAAAGTGTGGAAAACCTGCCGTTGACTTCATGAGGATTTTAACGAAACTGCAAGTGAGAATCCCTATTGATCGCTAATTGCAATAATTTTGTCTGGAGAACATCTATCATGAAACGCAACCTGTTGAACGGTGTGTCTGCTTCTGCACTCGTGCTTATGCTATCAGGTCCGGTATTGGCTGCGGATTTGTATGTCGAGGAACCGCTTGTATTTGAATCGCCTCGCTGGGCTGGTCTCTATATCGGCGGACACCTTGGCTATGGCAAGGCCGATAATTACTGGTTTGATTCAACTGGTCAGCCACGTAACGACGGAAACCTTCTGGGCGGTCTGCAGGCGGGCTATAACTGGCAGAGCGGCAACGTCGTCTGGGGCCTCCAGGTGGATGGCAGCGCCACCGGCATGGAAGGTGGCGACATTGACTATATTCAGGCGGAAGTTGATTTTCTTGCCTCCCTCCGCGGTATACTCGGTTACGCGTTCGGTGATATTCTGGTCTATGGTACCGGCGGTGTCGGCGTTGTCTACGGAGCTGCTGCAAGCAGCACCAACCCGACGAACCGGGAAAATTTCGCGCGCGCAGTGCCGGTTGGCGGTGTTGGCATGCAATACGCCGTTGATGATAGAATTTCCGTCGGTATCGAGGGCCTTTATTATGGCAAAACCGACAGCTTTGGCGGCGGTGATGACAAGGGCAAAATCGAAGGAATCTGGACGGGCCGCACTACGCTGAATGTGAAACTCGGCGGAGACGGATCTGTTGCAGGTCCAATGAGTCCCGCAGATGGCGGCAGCTATGCCCGCTGGGAAGGTCTGTATGCAGGCGGACATCTTGGATACGGCAAGGTTGAGGATTTCTGGTTCGATTCCGATGGCGCAACGGGCGGACCTTTCAACGAAGGCAATTTCATCGGTGGTCTTCAGGCCGGTTATAATTGGCAAACCGGAGATATTGTCTGGGGTGCCGTGGCTGAGGCGAGTGCAACCGGCATGGAAGTCGGCGAATGGGATTATGCCTTTGCCGAGATAGACTATCTTGCCTCGTTGCGTGGCAAACTCGGATTTGCCTTTGACGAAAAAGTCGTGGTCTACGGAACCGGCGGGTTGGGCTTGGTTGTCGGTGCCGGGTTCAGTTCGACCCTGCCGAGCCAAAAGGACAATTTTGCCGAACTGACCTATGTTGCGGGTGCTGGTGTTGAAGTTGCCCTTGACGAGCGTCTCTCCATCGGTGCGGAAGGTCTGTATTATGGCGAAACCGGAAAATTCTCGGCCAGCGATGATAAAGGCAAAATCGATGGTGTCTGGACTGGCAAGATACTGTTCAACGTGAAGTTTGGTGGATAGGGAAACTGTTTCTTTCGCTCATGACATAGCGCACTGATCCACAGTTTATCCTTTTTGAGGAAAGGGCCTGTCATTTAACTATGACAGGCCCTTTTTTTTTGCCGGGCTTGTGGATTTTCAACCATCTCAACCGAAATTCAGAAGTTGCCTGTTTATTCTGGATAATTTGTCCGTGCGGGCAGGCCCGCAGAACAGAGTTTCTGATTTCCGGATGCATTGGGCCCAACACTCAAAACGCGCTCACTTCAAGCTGCGTGCGTTTCAGGAAAGCTTTTCCACGCTGAACAGATCTGGCCGGTAGGTCCTGATCGCTTCGGCAATAGGCGCGGTGCCGCCTTTGGCGAGGATTGTTGGCAGCCACAATCCTTTGGCTCCGACCATGCTCTCAATCATCTTGTGGCGCCGGTTTTTCCGGTCCAGCATCACCACCCAGATACCTTTTCCGGTGAGTTTGTCGACATCCTGCCAGGTTATGCTGTTGCGCATCAGCGGCCAGTTGAGGGCGCGCACACCGGTTTCGTCAAAACAGGCAAATGGCCGGTTCATCATCATGGCGCGGATCATTGTGTAGGCGGGTGCTGCCATTGCCAAAGCAAGCGAGCCGCCGAGAACATAACCTGCTATCAGATCCTGCACCGAAACGGCCACGCCGAATTCGTCGCGGACGGGCAGCCCAATCAGCGTCAGGGCCAGCCATCCGGACATGGCCAACAGGATGAGGGTCAACGGAATTGCAACATTGCGCGACAATTCAATCCGGATCGGCTGAACCGGCCCGCCTGTTTCTGGTGGCATCAATCGACCTTCAACCCGGCAGCAGCACGGGACGCCAGCACCTGTTCCAATGCCGGCATAAATCTATTCACCATCAATGGCGCAGACAGCGGCCCGACATGTTTGAAGGCGATCTTGCCTTGCGCATTGACAATGAAGGTCTCCGGGATGCCATAAACACCCCATTCTATCGACGAGCGGCCATCCTCATCGACCCCGACAAAATCATAAGGGTTTCCGAGCGAGCCCAGAAACCGCAGCGCGTTTTGCGGTTTGTCCTTGTAGTTGATGCCGATCATCTGAAAGCGGTCATCCTCGGAGAGTTGCATCATGATCGGGTGTTCGGCCCGGCAAGGCGCACACCAGCTTGCCCAGATATTGACGATGCTGACCTTGCCCTGCAACAGCTCGGGAGTTAATCCGGGAATCTGCTGACCATCCCTGATCAGCCCGTCCAGAGCAACCAGTTCGATCTGCGGCACGGGGGCACCAATCAGCGCCGAGGGCACGACATTACTGCCACCGCCTCTCGACAATTGGATGAAGAACAGTCCGGCCAGCCCGGCGAACAGCAGCAACGGCACAAAAGCCAGCAGTCGGCGCTTGTTCATTCCGTCACCTGTCCGGTCGTGCGCGGCGTGGCGCTGGTTTTAGACGCCGGATCAGAGCGGCGGCGCACGCCGCGCGCTTCAAGGGCGCGCAACGCATTTTTCTGTTTCCTGTTATCCAGGAACAGCCACAGCGCCATCGCCGCCATAATAGCAATCGAGGACAAATAGCTTGCCAGAATAAAGCCGAAATGCGGCATGGCTAAACTTCTCCAACTTTCGAGGCTTCAATCAACTGCAGGGTACGCACACGGCGGCGCAAAATTTCAGTGCGCATCGCCACCATATGAAGCGCCAGAAACAACACTGTCATGCCGACTGCTGTCAGCAAAAGCGGCACCAGAATGGATTCATGAATTTTGGGACCGTCAAAGCGGAACACGCTGGCAGGCTGATGCAACGTGTTCCACCAATCCACCGAAAACTTTATAATCGGGAGATTGACCGAACCGACGAGGGTCAGCACCGCAGCGGCCTTGCCGGCGCGGATCGGATCTTCAACCGCGTTCCACAGCGCGATCAGGCCGAGATACATCAAAAACAGAACCAGAAAGGATGTCAATCGCGCATCCCAGACCCACCAGGCACCCCACATCGGCTTGCCCCAGAACGAGCCGGTCAAAAGTCCAATCAGAGTAAAGGCCGCTCCCAGCGGGGCCACGGCTTTTGCCGAAACATCCGCAAGAGGATGTTTCCACACCAGCGTTCCGATGCTGGCAAGGGTCATCAGGCCGTAACTGGCCATCGCAAGCCAGACAAATGGAACATGGATGAATATAATGCGAACCGTCTGGCCCTGCTGATAGTCTTCGGGCGCCACGAAAAACGCCATGTAATAGCCGACGGCGAGGATCGCGGCCGCGATCCCCCACAGCCACGGCAACACTTTTGATGACAGGCTCAGGAACCGTGATGGATTTGCTAAATCTGAAAACCAGCTCATAAGCATCCTTTTAGCGGCGCGCGAAATTTATGCAATCAAACTTGCAGATACGGTGTCATCCTGGCCGTCACAACAGCTGTGGATGTGTATTGTGATCAAAAAATATTTACTTTCAACAGGCTCATTCCATTCATCGCATTGAAAGCCAGCGAAGCCATGCTTATAACCCCCTCAAGATATCTTTTCCGTATAAGGACAAAATTATGCCATGGAGCAACCAAACCGGTGGCGGATCGAACGGCAGTGGCGGGCCGTGGGGATCCGGCAAGAAAAATGACGGACCCAAGAATCAGGGACCGTGGGGTGGTGGCCAGAATGGCGGCGGCGATAACACGCCTGATCTCGAAGACCTCATCCGAAGGAGTCAAGAACGGCTGAAGCAGGTGCTGCCGGGCGGAGGTGGCTCTGGCGGACTTGGTGGTGCCAATCCGGTTTTGATCGGATTTGCCGCACTCGCAATCCTTGGATTTGTTCTCTACAATTTTTTCACCTTCCGCGTGGAGCCGGAACAGCAGGGCGTAGTTCTGCGGTTTGGCGAAATGCACCGAACCACCCAGCCCGGCCTGAATTTCCGCCTGCCCTATCCTCTGGAAACCGTCTATACCCCATCCGTGACCCGCGTGAACCGGGTTGATGTGGGCATGCGTGACAATGGTCCAAGATCAACCGCCATCAGCGATGTGCCTGAAGAAAGCCTGATGCTGACCGGTGATGAAAACATCGTCGATGTCGATTTCGCGGTTTTCTGGGTGATCAACAATGCTGCGGATTATCTGTTCAACGTGAAGGATGCGGACGCCACAGTGAAGGCGGTTGCGGAAAGTGCGATGCGCGAAGTGGTCGGCAGTTCTGATATTCAGCCAATCCTGACACAGGCAAGGCAGATTACCGAAGCCGCTGTTCAGGAGGTCATGCAGACCACAGTGGACAGCTACCAGTCGGGAATTCTGATTACTCAGGTGCAGCTTTTGAAAGTGGATCCACCGAGCCAGGTCATTGATGCATTCCGCGATGTTCAGGCGGCGCGTGCCGATGCGGAACGCTCGCAGAACGAAGCTCAGGCCTATCTCAACGGCATCCTGCCAAAAGCCCGAGGCGAAGCGGCGCGAATTCTTGAAAACGCTGCGGCCTATCGTGAACAGACGATCGCGGAAGCAGATGGTCAGGCGGATCGCTTCATCAGCATCTACGAGCAATATGCCCTGGCGCCTGAAGTGACGCGGAAACGCATGTTTCTGGAAACCATGGAAAAAGTCTATGCCGGAACGAATAAGGTAATCATCGAAGAAAATGCCGGCTCCGGCGTGGTGCCATATTTGCCGCTGAATGAACTGAACAGCCAGAATAAGAGAGTTACGCAATGAAGAAAAGTCTGTTCGGAGGCGCAGGCCTTGTTATCATCGGTTTGTTGTTGCTGCTCGCCTATGGCAGCTTTTTCATAGTCAATGTAACCCAGCAGGCTCTGGTGCTGCGCTTTGGTCAGCCGGTTAATGTCATCACCACACCCGGTCTCAGCTTCAAATTGCCGCTGATCGACAATGTCGAATATATTGACAAACGTATTCTCAGCCTGTCGGCACCGGCGCAGGAAATCATCGCATCGGATCAGAAGCGTATCGTTGTCGATGCCTTTGCCCGTTATAAAATCGTAGATCCGCTGCGGTTTTTCCAGGCAGCCGGTTCGGAAGCCAATGTCAACCAACGGCTTGAAACTGTTCTGAACTCGGCAACAAGGCGCGTTCTGGGTGAAGCGTCCTTTGAAGAGCTGGTGCGCGATGACCGCCAGACCCTGATGACCGGAATTACCACGTCACTGAACCGCGAAGCCAGCGACTTTGGTGTAGTGGTTGTGGATGTGCGCATTCGCCGTGCCGATCTGCCAGAGGCCAACAGCCAGGCGGTATATAAGCGCATGCAGACGGAACGTGAACGCGAGGCAACTGATATTCGAGCCCGCGGTGAAGAAGCCGGCCGGCGTATCCGGGCGAGAGCGGACCGCGACGGGATTGTGATCCGCGCCGAAGCCGAGCGGGACAGCCAGCGGGTCCGTGGTGAAGGTGATGCGAAGCGAAATGAAATCTTTGCAAATGCATTTGGCCGGGACCCCGAGTTCTTTTCCTTCTACCGCTCGATGCAGGCCTATGAACGCAGTCTTGACAGCGCAACCACGCAATTGGTGATCTCGCCCAACAGCGAATTTTTCCAGTTCTTCAGGGCACCGGGCAGTTCGAAGGTTCCAGCTGCCGCAAACGTAACCCCTGGTGCGGAAGCTGATAGTGTGGAGCAACCAGCAGCGGAAGCCGCCGGAGACCAGATAACAGATCCTCCTGCTGAACCTGCTATGCCAGAGACCGCACCGGATGCCGCTGTTACCGACGAGACCGAAACAGGAACTGCCACCACCAATTGACGGATCCTGCATGAATGATCTTCTTACCGCCCTCGGTCTCGTACTCGTGATCGAGGGCGTTTTGTATGCGCTGGCGCCTGGGGCGATGAAACGTGCGCTTCAGCAAATGATGACTGTTTCTGACAGCCAATTGCGACAGGGCGGCCTGATTGCGATGGGTCTTGGGTTTGTGATAGTCTGGCTGTTGCGGCACTAGGCCGTTTCATCCGGCTGCTGATCCAGCCCGGCCAGAGGAATCAGCCAAACGAACAGGCCAGACGAGTTGGCCGACACACCTTGCTATCAAAGCCGTATCATGAACGAAGTTTAATTCGCATTTTGGGTTAGGGGCTTGCATTCCCGGTGTCATATGACAATTCTCATGCCACAATTTTAACATAAGCAGAAAAAGAGACGATTCATGTTCCATGAAGCGGCTGTTCGGACAGTAAGACGCGGCCTCATTGCAACAGGCCTGATTGTGACCATGACATTCGCGGCTGCTGTTTCCGCGCGGACCGACCGACCCGACTCGGTCGCGGATCTGGCGGAAAAACTCCTGCCGGCCGTGGTCAACATCTCCACATCGCAAAAGGTCGAAGCCACCGACCAGCGCCGCGTACCAGTTCCCAAAGCGCCGGACGGTTCGCCGTTTCAGGAATTTTTTGACGAGTTTTTCGGCGAGCGGAATGGTGAAGGAACCGGGCCGGAGGGTGAAACCCCGCGCGGCCCGAGAAGCCGTCAGGTCCAGTCGCTCGGTTCGGGTTTTGTGATTGATCCATCCGGCATCATCATCACCAACAATCATGTGATTGATGGCGCCGACGAAATCACGATCAACTTTTCCGATGGCGCAGCACTGACGGCGACCATCATCGGCACCGATCCCAAAACCGATCTGGCTGTTTTGAAGGTTGAGACGGAAGAACCGCTGGTGTTTGTCGAATTCGGCGATTCCAAATCAATGCGGGTCGGTGACTGGGTGATGGCGATCGGCAATCCCTTTGGTCTGGGCGGCACGGTCACGGTTGGCATTATCTCGGCTCAGAACCGTGACATCAATTCTGGTCCCTATGACAGTTTCATCCAGACCGATGCCGCCATAAACCGGGGTAATTCGGGCGGACCGCTGTTCAATGCCGAAGGCAAGGTGATTGGTATCAACACAGCGATCATCTCGCCAAGCGGCGGCTCAATCGGAATCGGCTTTGCGGTCCCCTCAAACCTTGCAGCCAGCGTGTCCGAACAATTGCAGGAATTCGGTGAAACCCGCCGCGGCTGGCTTGGCGTACGCATTCAACAGGTCACGGATGACATTGCTGAAAGCCTCGATATGGGCGAGGCCCGTGGCGCGCTTGTTGCCGGTGTAACCGCCGGTGGTCCGGCCGAGGACGCCGGTATTGTTCCCGGCGATGTGGTGTTGACCTTTGATGGCAAAGACGTCTCCAGCATGCGTGAGTTGCCCCGCATTGTCGCCGATTCCGCTGTCGGCAAGGCCGTCGCCGTGACTGTTTTACGGGACGGCAAAGAGGTTGAAATCAAGGTCACGCTCGGCCGCCTGGAAGAAGGCGAAAAACTGATTGCGGCTCAGGAAGAAGACGCCAAGGAAGAGGCGGCAAAGCCGGTCGAAGTTCTTGGCATGATTCTTGGCGAAATTGATGACGCATCCCGCGAGAAATTCGAGCTTGGCGCTGATGTTGAAGGCGTTCTGATTACAGAAGTCGTGGAGAACTCCAACGCCGCTGAAAAACAGGTGCGACCGGGCGATGTTATTCAGGAAATCTCTCAGGAAAAAGTCTCCAGCGTGGAAGACGTGATTAAACGCGTCGCGGAAATGAAACAGGACGGACGCCGCTCTGTTCTGCTGCTGCTGCTGAGCGAAGAAAATGAATTGCGCTTTGTTGCCGTGCGTCTGGAAGAAGAAGACGCCAATTAAGCCATAGGCTGAAACAGCACTGACTGCTTTAATTGCAAAGACCGCGCATCGCAGATGTGCGGTCTTTTTTCAATCTGACGCCACCCATTCAGCTTCAGCATAGCCCTGCAGATACAACAGCGCCGTCAAATCATTGTGCTCAATGCGTATATCGGCCTCTGCAGCGACAGCCGGTTTGGCGTGGATCGCGACACCCAGCCCGGCGAGACGGATCATTCCCAGATCGTTGGCTCCATCGCCAACGGCCATGGCGTCGGCGGGCGTTATGCCAAGACGCGCTGATATCTGTTCAAGCGCCTCGATTTTTGCCTGACGTCCCAGGATGGGTTCTTGAACGGCGCCGGTCAGTCTGCCATCTTCCGCGATCAGAATATTGGCGCGGTTTTCATCAAACCCGATACGGTTGGCAATCTGGCTGGTAAAGGCTGTAAACCCGCCGGACACCAGCGCGGTATAGGCCCCATGATGTTTCATTGTGGCGACCAGCGTTGTTCCGCCCGGTGTCAGGGTAATGCGGTTGCGGATAACTTCATCGACAACGGATTCCGGCAATCCTTTCAGCAGGGCAACGCGCTCACGCAAGGCAGGCTCAAATTCAATTTCACCGCGCATGGCAGATGCGGTTATGGCGGCAACTTTTTCCTTCAAGCCAACTTCTGCAGCCAGTTCGTCAATGCATTCCTGTCCAATCATGGTGCTGTCCATATCGGCGATCAGCAATTTGCGGCGCCGGCTCTCCTGCAACTGAAAGCCGTAATCAATGGCGTGGCCCTGCAACGCTTGCTCTGCAGCGGCGCGCTCTGCCGGCGCCAGAACCAGATCGACCGCATGGCCCGGATGTAGCCAGACCGGGTGTTGCGTGATAGCCAGACGCTGCTGGAAAGCGGTGACAAAACCGGGAAAATCAGCAAAGTCCGGTGCAGCAATCAGCGTCAGAACAAATGACATGGAAACTCCAGGGCTTAACGGGATTGATGGCGGGACAGGATCAGGGGCCAAACAGGTGACGAAACGCGCGGTGTTGATAGCCGGACCAACGGCCAGCGGCAAGTCCGGCTTTGCCATGGCTCTGGCAAAGCGCGTCAACGGCGTGATTGTCAACGCCGATTCAATGCAGGTCTATGACGGGTTGCGAATTCTCACCGCACGCCCGACGCCGCAAGATGAGCGCACCCTGCCCCACAGATTATATGGCCATGTTGCTCCCGATACACGCTATTCGGTGGGGGCATGGTTGCGCGACATCGCCCCGGTGCTGGAGGATATCGCAACGCGCAACATGGTGCCGATTATCATTGGCGGGACCGGGCTTTACTTCAAGGCTTTGACAGAAGGAATCGCGGAAACGCCGCAGATTTCCGAGTGCGAACATGTCGATTTTATCGCCCGCCATGCTGCGTTGACGACGCCGCAACTGCAGGACCGGCTGGTCGCGGCAGACCGGGCTGCTGCCGACAGGATTGAACGCAATGACCGGCAGCGCACGCTGCGTGCCCTGATGATTCTGGAGCTGACCGGGCAAAGCCTGTCGGACTGGCAGCTCCGTGCCAGCCAGACAGCCATTCTGCCGCTGCACCATACGATTTACAGAGTGCTGATGCCGTCGGACCGCGCCTGGCTCTATGAGCGTATTGAAGAGCGGTTTGGCACCATGCTGGATGCCGGAGGCGAGCAGGAGGCACTGGCGTTGCTGCAGCGCGGGCTGGCGCCGCAACTGCCGGTCATGAATGCCATCAGCATACCGCATTATGCGGCTTATATCCGTCAGGGCGTTATTGGTGAGCGCGATGCGGTGATTGAAAAATCCGTGCGCGATACGCGGCGCTACGCCAAGCGTCAAATGACATGGTTTCGCAACCAGATGGCGAACTGGCCGCGGCTTGATCCGATGCAGTGGGCTGATGACAGCGATAAGATGTTGAAAGACCTGGATCAAATCGCGCAAGATTTGGAAAAACAGGCTTGACCCGATATCCCGCCGCCTCTAACTTGCCGACACTAGAAATGGAGCATTTGATGTTGAAGTCGGTTATTCTTGTGGTGGGGAGGCGCGTTGCCGGAGCGAATTGAAATTCGTACCGAATGGTAACGCGCATCCAAGGTCCCGAACGGGGCCTTTTTTGTTGCTCAGGAAGACCTCAGACAGAAAGCATCAGACGCTTTCAGGCGTGTAGAGATACGGGAGTATGACATCGTGACGCGCAATATGGACGGCAAGGAAATGACCGGCGCAGAAATGGTCATTCAGGCTCTGATAGATCAGGGCGTTACTGATTTGTTTGGATATCCCGGTGGCGCTGTGCTGCCGATTTATGACGAACTGCACCAGCAGGACACATTACGCCACATTCTGGTGCGCCATGAACAGGGTGCCGGACATGCGGCGGAAGGCTATGCCCGTTCGACCGGCAAGCCGGGCGTTGTGCTTGTCACATCCGGCCCCGGGGCAACCAACATGGTCACCGCGCTGACCGATGCGCTGATGGATTCCATCCCCCTTGTCTGCATCACCGGACAGGTGCCGACGCATCTGATCGGCAATGACGCCTTTCAGGAATGCGACACTGTGGGCATTACCCGACCCGCAACCAAGCATAATTGGCTGGTGCGCGATGTGAATGATCTGTCCCGCGTTCTGCATGAAGCATTTTACGTTGCCACGACCGGCCGTCCCGGACCGGTTGTCGTCGATGTGCCGAAAGACGTGCAGTTTGCGACGGGTATCTATACCGGCCCTAAAAATGTTGCCCACAAAACCTATCATCCGCAGGTCAAGGGCGAGTTGAGCGAAATCAGCCGCGCCGTCGACATGATGATGAACGCAAAGAAACCGATCCTGTATACCGGTGGCGGCGTGATCAATTCCGGGCCTGAAGCCACGCATCTGCTGCGCGAACTGGTAGGCCTGACGAATTTCCCCGTCACCTCAACGCTGATGGGCCTGGGCGCCTATCCCGCTTCCGGCGACAACTGGTTGGGGATGCTGGGCATGCACGGCACTTATGAAGCCAATATGACGATGCATGATTGCGATGTCATGGTCTGTGTCGGGGCGCGGTTCGATGACCGGATTACCGGACGTCTTGATGCCTTCGCGCCTGATGCGCTGAAAATCCATATCGATATCGATCCCTCGTCGATCAACAAGAATGTGCGTGTCGATGTGCCGATCGTCGGCGATGTCGCGCATGTTCTGGAAGATATGATCCGTCTGGTGCGCGGCAGCAGCCGGCAGCCCGACAAGGCAGCGATGAAAGCCTGGTGGAAACAGATCGACCAGTGGCGGGACCGCAATTCGCTGGCCTACAAGCCGAACCGGGATGTCATCATGCCGCAATATGCAATTCAGCGGGTTTATGAGCTGACAAAGCATCTCGACACTTACATTTCGACGGAAGTCGGCCAGCATCAGATGTGGGCAGCGCAATATTACGGCTTTGAAGAGCCCAACCGCTGGCTGACCTCCGGTGGACTGGGCACTATGGGCTATGGCCTGCCGGCCACCATGGGGGTTCAGGTGGCGCATCCTGACAGTCTGTGCGTGTGTATTGCCGGTGATGCTTCGGTGCAGATGAACATGCAGGAAATGTCCTCTGCGGTGCAGCATAATTTGCCGATCAAGATTTTCATTCTCAACAATCAGTATATGGGCATGGTGCGGCAATGGCAGCAATTGCTGCATGGTAACCGCCTGTCGAACAGCTATACCGAAGCCATGCCGGATTTCGTCAAACTGGCGGAAGCTTATGGCGCCGTTGGCATGCGGGCGGAAAAGCCGCATGAACTGGACGATGCGATCAGTGAAATGATTGCCGTGAAGCGCCCTGTGCTGTTTGACTGCCGGGTTGCCAATCTTGCCAACTGCCTGCCGATGATCCCATCGGGCAAGGCGCATAATGAGATGCTTCTACCCGACGAAGCGAGCGATGAAGCCATGGGCTCCGCGATTGATGAAGCAGGCAAGGCGCTGGTGTAAACCAGCGCTTTCGCGCTTTCTGACCCCAAGGAATCGAGACCGATATGAATGATGCAACTCCAAAAGATCAGCCTGGATCAGCCTATTTCATCCCCGAATTTGTCGATACGCTGGAAACCCACACCCTGTCTGTGCTGGTGGATAATGAACCGGGTGTTCTGGCCCGCGTCATTGGCCTGTTTTCAGGCCGGGGCTACAATATCGACAGTCTGACTGTATCTGAGACAGAGCATGCCAAGCACCTCTCGCGGATCACCATTGTGACCACTGGCACGCCGCAGGTGTTGCGCCAGATCCGCTCGCAGCTGGAACGGCTGGTGCCGATTCACCGGGTTGTGGATCTGACCCGGCTGGCAGATGAACGTGGCCATGACAAGCCGCTGGAACGCGAACTGGCACTGCTCAAAGTTGCCGGAACCGGTAACCACCGTGTCGAGGCCCTGCGTCTTGCAGATGCGTTCCGTGCCCAGGTGATTGATGCCAATATCAGTCATTTCGTGTTTGAAATCACCGGCCGCAGTTCAAAGATCGAACAATTCATCCAGATCATGAGCCCGCTCGGACTGGTCGAGGTTTCACGCACCGGCATCGCCGCCCTCAGCCGTGGTCCGGAGCCGATGTAGGGCGGCTTATTCGGCGGTGTGTTTCGCCACAAAGTCACGGATCAGTTGCACCACTGTGTCCGTCCGGGTGTGGTGCAGCGCATGGCCTGCTCCGGGCAGTTCGATCAGTTCAGCCTGAGGCACCTGGAGCACCACGCGCTCGGCGTGGTTCCAGGCCGGAACGATGGTGTCATTTTCGGCAGTGACGAGCAGCAGCGGTTTTGCAATTTCGCCATATCGCTTGCTCTGCCCATCGAGAAAGCTGCTGAGATTGCGCACATCCTCGGTGCTGGCCTGAAACGCAGCGGGACGCAAAGCCAGAACTGCACCGGTTCTGGTGCGGTAATCATCGGTCGGTTGTTCCGGTGCAAAAACCGCCTTGACCACGGTGTCAAAAACCATTTGCCCCACCGGCATGACCAAGGTTGACGTGAACAGCTTTCCCACAACCGAAACACCGGCAAGCTGTACATTGCTGCTGACGCCGCCCTCCCAGGGATGCGTAGCGCCGGCCAGAAGCACGCCGCCGGCCACCGCATCGGGATATTTCAGCAAATACGCCATCACCACCGAACCGGCCCAGGAATGGCCAACCAGTACCGGATTTTCGACGTTAAGTTTCACCAGCGCCTGATGAATGAGATCCGCCTGCACTTCCGGGTCGGACCACTGTTCGAACGAGCGGGTGCTATAGCCGTAACCCGGACGGTCGAATGCAATGACCCGGTAATCTTTCGCCAGCGGATCAAACAGACTGGCCTTGAAATCCTGCAATGAGGCATTGGCACCGTGCAGCAGCACAATGCTCTGGCCCTCACCTTTTGACAGATAGTGCAATTTCTGGCCGGCAACCTGGATAAAGGAGCCAAGAGGAGGATAGAGACGCTCCAGCCAGCGGCTTGCAGCATAGGTGTAGGCGGTCAGAACGAGCGCGAGCACGACCACCGAAAAAATAACAAATTTTAAAATGGTCACGGACAGATCATCACACGCATCAGCAGGATTGGGAGCAGGATTGGGAGCAGGATCGGGTTTTACCTGTCTCAATACGTACGGCAATGTGTTTTGGTTTTAACAAACATATCTGACAGCCTGTTGAGGCTCGTCGGCTAGCCGTGAAAAACCAGCGCCAATATCAACAATACTGCGCCCCAGACAAGTCCATTCACCAGAGAGCGCACTTGTCCGCCGTCCGCTGAGACATCGATTGATAGCGCCCTGCTTGCAGCGTTTCCGGGCCACAGGAAGAAGCCCAGCAGCTTTCTCAATACTATCATCGTATAACCCTTTATCTGGTGTCCGGCCATATGGGCGGCGTGGAGAACGGGTCGGCCTTCATGGCCAGCCAAAGGCTTGTTGCAATTCTCTCGGCAGCGGCAATAACAACCGGTTGGGCGGGAGGTGCGAAAACCTCGCGAACTGTCGCTCCGAACAGCTCCAGCCAACGCACGAAATTCTCTGTGCTGACATCCTGCATTCTGGCGTGTGCCGGAACGGGTTTTCCCTTGTACTCGCCGGTTCTCAATAAAACTGATCGCCAGAACGCTTTCATGCTGGACAAATGACCGGGCCAGTCACGGCTCATATGCCTGACAAACAAAGGCGACAATTCCCGGTCAGAGCGGACGCGGTCGTAAAACCTGTCAACCAACAGAGATATCTGCTCAGGGGTGATCGATTCATGGGCGGGCTGGCGTAACGACGCCGGCGACATTGTCTGAATTTTTTCCTGAGCGGGTTGCATGTTATTACATTCATTTAATATGTATCTATTCATGTAACAGAATTTACGATAAAAACAATAGTTTAGAGCACCTTTTTTGTATGTTGAATCAACTGGAAGGCACCTGATGCGCCTCAATCAGGCTAGCGATTTCGCTCTGCGCATTCTCATGCTGCTGGCGACGCAAGACCAGCCAGTGACCATCGATCAGGTTGCGGGTCACCTGCATCTGGTCAAATCTCACATCATGAAAATCACAGCCAAACTGGCTCAGGCGGGTTTTGTTGAAACACAGCGTGGCCGCAATGGCGGCATCCTGCTGGGCCGTCCGTCAGACCAGATCCGAATTGGGGATGTGGTTCGGCTGGTGGAAGCTGATTTCGCTATTGTCGAGTGTATGAGGGCAGAGAAATCGGCATGCACGTTCCTGCCCCGGTGTTTGCTGCGGGGAGTGGTCCAGGATGCGGCAGACGCATTTCTGGCGGTGCTGGATAATTGCACACTCGATCAGCTGGTTGCGTCCAAACCATAGTCGCTTGCGAAAACGGCCCCCTGCAGGGGGCCGTTTTCAAGCTTTCAATACTGCAAAGCCTAAGCGGCGGCTTTTACCAGATTGCGCAGAACATATTGGAGAATGCCGCCATTACGGTAATATTCCAGCTCATCTTCGGTATCGATCCGCACCAGCAATTCCACCGTTTTGGCAGTGCCGTCGGCGAAGCTGATTTCCGCGTTCAAATTCTGTCGCGGCTTCATACTGTCGAGCTCCTTGATCGTCACTTGTTCCGAGCCGGTGATGCCCAGTGACTGCCAGCTGTCACCGCCGGTAAAGACCAGCGGCAGAACACCCATGCCAACCAGATTTGAGCGGTGAATGCGCTCGAAGCTTTCGGCGATGACCGCGCGCACGCCCAGCAGACGTGTGCCCTTGGCCGCCCAGTCACGCGATGAGCCGGTGCCATATTCCTTGCCGGCAAAGACCACCAGCGGTGTGCCGGCTTCCTTAAAGGCCATGGCCGCGTCATAGATCGGCAGCGCCTCGCCATCAGGCTCCATGCGCGTCATACCGCCTTCAACACCTTCCAGCATCTGGTTCTTGATGCGGATATTGGCAAAAGTGCCGCGCATCATGATCTGATGATTGCCGCGACGCGCACCATAGGAATTGAAATCCATCGGGCGGACCTGATGCTCGACCAGATATTCGCCGGCCGGACCGTCGCGCTTGATCGAACCAGCCGGTGAAATATGGTCAGTGGTGATACTGTCGAGGAAGAGCCCGAGAATGTGGGCATTCTCGATGTCGGTAACATCCGCCGCTTCCATCTTCATATCTTCAAAATATGGCGGGTTTTGAACATAGGTCGAGCCGTCGGACCAGCCATAGGTCATGCCGCCGGAAATCTTGATGCCCTGCCACTTCTCATCGCCCTTGAAGACATCGCCATAACGCTCCTGGAACATCGAGCGGGTGATGGACGTGCGCACCAGATCGGCGATCTCCTGAGAGGACGGCCAGATATCTTTCAGATAGACCGGATTGCCGTCCTGATCCTCGCCAAGCGGTTCATTAGCGATATCGACATTCATCGAACCGGCGATGGCATAGGCTACCACCAGCGGCGGCGACGCCAGATAATTGGCGCGGACATCCGGGTTGACCCGGCCTTCAAAGTTGCGGTTTCCGGACAGAACCGATGTCGCGACCAGATTATTGTCGTTGATGGCAGCGGAGATTTCCTCCGGCAGAGGCCCGGAGTTGCCGATGCAGGTGGTGCAGCCATAGCCGACCAGATTGAAGCCCATCGCATCCAGATCGTCCTGCAGATTGGCAGCTTTCAGATACTCGGTCACAACCTGCGATCCCGGGGCGAGCGATGTCTTGACCCAAGGCTTGACCGTCAATCCTTTGGCGCGCGCATTGCGGGCCAGCAGACCGGCGCCGATCATGACGCTTGGATTGGAAGTGTTGGTGCAGGAGGTGATGGCGGCAATCACCACATCGCCATTGCCCAGATCATGATCCCGGCCCTCGACTGCGACGCGGTCGGTGCGGGCGAATTTCTTGAACTCACTATCCATGGCCTCCGCAAAGGCGGACGCGGCACGGGACAGTTCGACACGATCCTGCGGACGTTTCGGCCCGGCAATAGCCGGCACCACATCATCCATGTTCAGTTCAAGCGTGCTGGTGAATTCCGGATCCGGCGTGTCGTCACTGCGGAACATGCCCTGATCTTTGGAATAGGCTTCCACCAGGGCAATGCGGTCTTCCGCGCGACCGGAGACTTCCAAATAGCGCAGCGTGTCACTATCGACCGGGAAAAAGCCGCAGGTGGCACCATATTCGGGAGCCATATTGGCAATGGTCGCAGCATCTTCCAGCGAAATATTGGACAGGCCCGGGCCGTAGAATTCGACAAATTTGCCGACAACGCCTTTGGCGCGCAGCATTTCGACCACACGCAGTACCAGATCGGTTGCTGTCACGCCGTCGCGCAGTCTGCCGTTCAGTTTGAAGCCGATCACTTCCGGGATCAGCATGGAAACCGGCTGGCCGAGCATGGCAGCTTCAGCTTCAATGCCGCCGACGCCCCAGCCCAGAACCGCCAGTCCATTGATCATTGTGGTGTGGCTGTCAGTCCCGACAAGCGTATCAGGATAGGCAAGAGTCTCGCCATTTTCTTCCAGGGTCCAGACGGTCTGAGCCAGATATTCCAGATTGACCTGATGGCAGATGCCGGTGCCCGGTGGCACAACACGGAAATTTTCGAAGGCCTCCTGTCCCCATTTCAGGAAAGTATAGCGCTCGCCATTGCGCTCGTATTCACGGTCCACATTCTGCTGGAAGGCTTTTACGTTGCCGAAATTGTCGACCATCACGGAGTGATCAATGACCAGATCAACCGGCACCTGCGGGTTGATCTTGGCCGGGTCGCCGCCAAGCATCGCGGTTGCGTCGCGCATCGCCGCCAGATCGACAACTGCGGGCACACCGGTGAAATCCTGCATCAGCACACGGGCGGGCCGGAACGCTATTTCGCGGCTGGATTTGTGCTCAACCAGCCATTGCGCCATTGCCTTGATATCATCTGCGCTCACTGTGCGGCCATCTTCAAAGCGCAGCAGGTTTTCCAGTAGAACCTTCAGAGAGAACGGCAAACGGGAAATCCCGGTCAATCCGTTTTTCTCGGCTTCCACAAGACTGAAATAGGTGTAAGTCTTGCCTTTCACGGTAAGCTGTTTGCGCGATTTGAAGCTGTCGAGAGATTTGGCCATAGGGCGGCTCCTTTCAAGTGTTTCCAGCCAGCCCTCTCCGCCGGTGGAAAATCGATGGTGTCTCATGCGGGTTCAGGGGGTAAGAACCGCCACGGCACCATCTTAAATAATGAGAGTCGAGAGGCTTATAATGGATATCTTGCAGGCTGACCAGAGACCCTTGAGTCGCCTTCGCTGTTGCTTTTACGTCAGGAACGCTGCGAAGGCGAACAGAAAACGCGGCCAAGCCGGCCCGGTCTGCGCTGAGCGGTGCCGGGCGGCGCTGTCCGGACGGGCCTGTTGATGCGCCTGAGCATAGAAAACCTTGTCCTGAAGCGTGGCGAGAGACGCATTGTCGGTCCACTGGACCTGCAGTTGTCTGGGGGTGGCTCGGTGGCGGTGCGCGGACCCAATGGCGCAGGGAAGTCGACCCTGCTGCGCGCTATTGCCGAATTGCTGCCCGTTGACAGTGGCCGTATTCAGCTGACTGGAGATGGAATTTCCGCCGAACTGCCGCGCCGTGAAAGCTGTCATTATTTCGGCCATCTGGATGGCCTAAAAAGCGCATTGAGTGTCGCCGAAAATCTCAGCTTCTTTCAACAGCTGTATGGTTCAGAGAGCAAACTTCTGACCATCGAGGCCGCTCTGGATGCAGTGGCGCTCGGCCATACCACCGCATTACCGGTGGCCTATCTGTCAGCCGGGATGCGCAAGCGTGTCGCATTGGCCCGCCTGTTGCTCAACAAACGGCCGCTATGGCTTCTGGATGAACCGACATCGGCGCTGGATACCGCCTCTCAGGAGCGGCTTGGTACAATGATGCGTGATCACCTTGCCAGCGGCGGCATGATTGTCGCCGCAACCCATTTGCCGCTACCGGGCGGGAGCAGCGATGTGCTCGAAATCATGCCGGCGGCGGCGCAGGTTGCAGATTTTGAAGAGGCCTGGCTGTGAGTGGGTTTACGGCGATTCTCAGTCAGTCGCTGAAGCTTGCCTGGCGGGTTGGGGGCGGCGCGTTGCTCGGCCTGCTGTTTTTTCTGGCGGTTGTCGTGATCATGCCGTTTGCAGTCGGCCCGGATTTAAAGCTGCTCGCCCGCATCGGTCCGGCCATTCTGTGGATCGGAGCCCTGCTGGCAACCCTGTTCGGGCTCGACAGACTGTTTCAGGCTGATCTTGAGGATGGCGCGCTCGACATTTTGTATCTCAGTCCGCTGCCGCTTGAATTGGCGGTCCTGGCCAAAGGCCTGGGGCACTGGATCGCCACTGGTGTGCCGCTGATCATCGGGGCACCTGTCTTCTCGCTGTTTCTCAATCTGGACAGCGCCGCGATTGCCGGTGTGACGCTGACCCTTCTGGTCGGCACGCCGGCGCTTGTATTTATCGGCATCGTCGGGTCGGCGCTGATGGTGGCGCTGCAGCGCGGCGGCATGCTGCTGGCCGTACTGGTGCTGCCGCTGACAATCCCGGTGTTGATTTTCGGTGTCGCCGCCGCCAACGCACTTAACAGTGCCAGCATCACCATCTCCGCGCCGTTTTCCACACCGTTTCTGATGCTCTGCGCATTGTCCCTGTTCAGTCTGGTGGTGGGGCCGGTCGCGGGCGCTGCGGCCCTGAGGCTGGCGCGCAATTAACAGCACGCAGGCCAATTATTTGTTGCATCGCCAGCACGGCGCGTCGGAGTGGCCTGAGGAAACGCAACCTTATGGATAATAATCCACTCCAGATACGTTAAAATTGCAACCTGTCATTTACAGAAATCTAATGATTTTCTGTGAATGTTGTAATCTTCCGGACCTGCGTTTGCGGCTGTATGTATGATGCATACAGCCTTTGAAGTGGGTTTGGGATTTCAGTGTGCAAGGTCACAAGTCGAATGTTGAACCGGATGCTAAGGCAGATATTCCTTTCATTAGTGGTGGCCCTCGTCATCATTGTGGCGATTCATCTGATTCTTGGCAACATGCTTGTCAGCTGGAACAAATCTCAACTGAATGAATTGACCGAGCGCAGCATATTGCGCATGGAACTGGCAGCAGACCGCGCGGTTTCAACAATTGCGGATATCCATATCAGTGGCCTCAACAAGTGCTCGCGCGGCACCATAGAAGCCTATCGAAAACTCATTTTTTCGGTTGCCAGCATCAAGGATATCCGGCTTTGGGACGGGCAGCAGAGCTGTGCCGGATTCAACGCTGACACGGTAGCCACAGACCTGGCCGCAGACTCCGCCTGGGAAAGTGCGCGCAATCCGACATTGCAGTTTTCCGCGTCTGACAGCGCCGACAGTTCGCGCTTCAATATTCGCTGGACGGCGGAGGAGTTCGATATCGTCGCAGTGCTCAACAGCGGTGGTTTGCTCGAAGACATAATTCCGGCAGCCCTGCGAGAATCTCTCTCGGTGAAGGTCGTGCTGAACAACGGACGCAAAATTGCGTCCTATACTCCCGATAAGCCCAGCTCCGGGATACCTGCGGAATGGGAACCAGACTTTATGGTGAGTGCCAGTTCCGAGCGCTATCCAATCACGGCCTACGCACATATTCCGAGCAATATCTTATGGAGCTGGCATAATTTCCTGTCCTTGAATCTGGAAATACTCATCACCCTGTCCAGCATATTCATCGGGTTTTTGACCAGCAGGGTTGTGTTCGGGCCCCCCGATCCGGTTAACGAAATTGACCGGGCACTGGTAAACGGTGAGTTCGTGCCATTCTACCAGCCCATATTCGCGCTAAATTCAGGTGCAATGGTCGGCTTCGAAATGCTGGCACGCTGGAAGCGAAAGAACGGCGCGATGGTGATGCCGGCCAAATTCATTCCGCTGGTGGAAAACTTTGGCCGGGTAGACCCACTCACCTTTTCGCTGCTGCGCCAGGCGCGTCACGACATCGTGCCTTTGCTTCAGAAAGATCGCAGTCTGAAATTTACCTTCAATGTGACCACGGATCAGTTTCTCAGCCCAATATTCTTCATTGACCTTCAGGAAATTCTGATTGTCGGGAAATTCCCGTTGGAATGTGTGGTTCTGGAAATAACTGAACGCCAGCAGATTCTCGATCTCGATCTGGCTCGCAAAATGGTGAGCCGATATGCGGCCAAGGGCATTCGCGTGGCCATTGATGATGCGGGTACCGGCCACAACGGCCTGTCGTCCATTCAAACCCTGGAAGCGGAGATTCTGAAACTCGACAAATTTTTCATCGACGGCATTGTCGAAAACCAAAAATCCCGGCAGATGGTCGAATTGCTGTGCCAGTTGGCAAAGCAGTACAACATGGCTGTTGTCGCGGAAGGCATTGAGACTTCCGAGCAGGCCGCTGTTGCCCTGGCGATGGGTATTCATGAGGCTCAGGGTTTTTACTTCTCTCGACCTGTTCCCATTGCGCAACTGCTTGAGCAAATGACTTCTGACACGGTGAAGCGAGCGGTCAGCGCCACGCCGCGCTTGCTTGAGCCGCCACCTTGTGCTGCTCTGCCCGAGCTCGAGCTGGTCAAAGCGGGATAAATCCTCGCCGGCCGGATCAATTTCCTGCGACTATTTTCCAACTCCAATTCCAGAATATGTGCTTCAATTCAGGTTCTGGCCCGGTTCTGGCCCGGTCGTGGAGTCCTGATCGCCAAGAGGGAGATTGTGACAAGCTGTACAAATACTGACTGTTTGCACGCTCTGTTGGTTTTCCCTAAAACAGCGGGACAGTTGCGTAGAAATTTGCGCTCGGAGCAGATGCCGGAATGGATACATCTCAATCTACCAGATTGCGGCAAGCGCTGCATATCATCGCTGCAGAAATTGCGAGCCATCTGGATGTTCCGCTGTCCCTTAAATTGTGGGACGGCACCTATCTCCCGCTGGGTATTGCAGCGGTTCATGAACCCGCCAACAAGCTTGCTATCATCATCGCTGATCCTGGCGCAATTCCTGCACTGCTGCGCCGCCCGGGACTGGACCGGATTATCCGGCTTTACGCCCGTGGCGTGATTGATTTTGAAGGTGGGACGCTGATAGATATTGGCAATCTGCTGACCGACAAAAGCACCCGCAAGCGGCTGAAAGCCATATCAAAACGAAAGCTTCTCAAAACATTGCTGCCTCTTGTCACACTGCCAGGTGTTGATGTGTCCGCCTCACGGCGTTTCAAAACCGACGCGACCGGCGGCAACCGGAAAACGCCAGACAAACGCGAGACTATCGGGTTTCACTATGATGTCAGCAATGCGTTCTATGAATTGTTTCTG
Organism: Pararhizobium sp. IMCC3301; assembly: GCF_030758315.1. Classification (NCBI taxonomy): domain Bacteria; kingdom Pseudomonadati; phylum Pseudomonadota; class Alphaproteobacteria; order Hyphomicrobiales; family Rhizobiaceae; genus Pararhizobium; species Pararhizobium sp. IMCC3301. The sequence continues at coordinate 3,739,653 of NZ_CP132336.1, read as the reverse complement.
GATGAGGCCATGGTCTACACCTGCGCCTATTTCACAGATTGGTCGCATGAGCTCGCAAAAGCGCAATTTGACAAGCTGGATATGAGCTGCCGGAAATTGCGGCTGAAGCCCGGTGAGCGACTTCTGGATATTGGCTGCGGCTGGGGCGCATTGATTTGTCATGCGGCAAAACATTATGGCGTGCATGCCCATGGCGTAACCCTGTCGCAGGAACAATATGACTATGCTGTCAGGCGTATTGCCAGCGAAGGTCTCGGCGATCTGGTTTCAGTCGAGCTGATTGACTACCAGGACGTCAAAGGCAAATTCGACAAAATATCATCCATCGGCATGTATGAGCATATCGGTATCGCCGCCCTGCCCGATTATATGTCCAAGGTCCGGTCCCTGTTGAAACCGGAGGGATTGTTTTTGAATCACGGCATTACCCGGCGCGCCAAACGCAAAGCCACCCGGTTTGCCGACCGTCCCGAGCAGCGCGCCTTGGTGCGCTATATATTTCCGGGCGGTGAACTGGACGACATTGGCCATACGCTGCAGGAACTGGAGCGTGCCGGATTTGAAGTCCATGATGTGGAAGGCTGGCGCGAACATTATGCACTGACGACGAAAATGTGGTGCGAACGCCTGACAGCGAAGCGTGACGAGGCCGTCGCAATTGTCGGCGAAGAAACCTATCGCATCTGGGTGGCGTATCTTGCCGGCTGCTCGCTTGCATTCACGCGCGGTTCGGCCCGAATCTATCAAACGCTGTCCGGGCATAACGCCAAGGGCGCGTCCAGCGCGCCACCGAGCCGGGCCGATTTATATCAATAATGCAGATGCCGGCTTTGACCGGGACAGGCTGGGAATCATGATAACGATCTGGGGCAGAAAATCCTCGTCCAACGTTCAGGCGGTGATGTGGTGCATCGCCGAGCTTGAGTTGCCGTGTCAGCGCATCGATGCCGGATTTACCTATGGGATTGTCGACACTCCGGATTATCTGGCGATGAATCCCAATGGCACGGTGCCGACCATCAAAGACAACGACAATCCACCCTTGTGGGAGAGTGGTGCAATTTTGCGCTATCTTGCAAATGCCTATGCGCCAGACACGTTCTGGCCGGCCGATCCGGTGGCGCGGGCAAATGTGGATCGCTGGGCGGAATGGGCCAAAATCAATGTTGCGCTGAATTTCACCGCACCGGTGTTCTGGCGTATTGTGCGCACTGCCCCGCCAAAACGCGAGCCTGTGGCTATCCGGGCTGCGATGGAGCAATTGGACCGCTATCTGGATATTGCCGAAACCCAATTGCAGCGAACGCCTTACCTCGCCGGAGCCGAGCTGACCCTTGCGGATATTCAGTTCGGCCACAATCTGTATCGCTATTTCACCATTGCTATCGCGCGCCGCGACCGCCCTGCCCTGGCGGCGTATTATGAGACGCTGGTCCAAAGACAGGCATTTTCGGATCATGTGATGGTGTCATATGACGAATTGTATGCAACCGATTGAGCAGCGCCTGATTTAAATCCGAACTTGATCGAGAGGTTCGATCCATAAATCTTTCCCGGCCACACCTGCGCCAGGGGTAAAATTCCAAAATCAACTTGCATAGTACCGTACGGTACGGTACAGAATTGACTTGCACCCAATGGTGCGCCAGACACCCGATTGGCAATGCAACGTGATTTTGCAGGACGTTCCCATCATAACTGCGCCGGACAACACTTCAGAGGACCTGACCGAGCGCCAGCAACAGGTGCTGGACGCGACATTGGCCCTGCTCATCGAAAATTCTGCGAAAGTCACCATGATCAGTGTTGCCAGGCGGGCCAGCTGCTCCAAGGAGACACTGTATAAATGGTTCGGTGACCGGGACGGGCTGCTGGTGGCAACGGTGCGCTATCAGGCCTCGAAAGTGAAAGTTGGGGCTTTCAACGCAGAGGGCCTGACCGGCGCAAAGCTGAGATCAATCCTGCAGGGATTCGCCACTGACCTGTTGACCATCCAGACCGGGGAGATATCCATAGCGCTCAACCGGCTGGCAATTGCCCAGGCCCAGCAGCAGCAGGGCAGCCTTTCGGAGAAAGCCGGCAAAGATCTTGGATCGATCGTCCTGCAGAACGGGCGATTTTCCACCGGTCCGCGTCTCAAACCGGCTCTGGAAGCCGGGATGACAGCCGGTTTGCTGCGCCGCTGCGACTGCGAAGAGGCGTATCGCAGTTTCCATGGCCTTATCGTGCGCGACGTTCAGATCCGGTTGCTTCTGGGCGACACGATGAAGTTCGGCAAAACAATTATTGCTGCAGAGGCTGAGCGGGCCACAAACCAGTTTTTTACTCTCTACGGGCCTTAACAAACCATCACACCAAACCCAAACCGCAAACACGAGGAAATCCCATGCGCGTTTATTATGACAGAGATGCAGACGTTAATCTGATCAAGGAAAAGAAAGTCGCCATTATCGGCTACGGATCACAGGGCCGCGCCCATGCGCTGAACCTGAAGGATTCGGGCGCCAAAAATCTCGCCGTGGCCCTGCGCCCGGACTCAGCCACGGCCAAGAAAGCCGAAGCCGATGGCCTGAAGGTGATGACGGTTGCGGAAGCTGCCGCCTGGGCTGATCTGATGATGATGGCCACACCGGATGAATTGCAGGCGGATATCTACCGCGATCATATTGCCGACAACATCCGTGACGGCGCAGCCATTGCATTCGCTCATGGTCTCAATGTCCATTTCAACCTGATCGAGCCGAAATCCAGCATCGACGTTGTGATGATCGCTCCAAAAGGCCCGGGCCACACTGTGCGCGGCGAATATGTCAAAGGCGGCGGCGTGCCCTGCCTGATTGCGATTGATCAGGATGCTTCGGGCAATGCCCACGATCTGGCGCTGTCCTATGCGTCCGGCGTCGGCGGTGGCCGCTCGGGTGTCATTGAAACCACCTTCAAGGAAGAATGCGAGACCGATCTGTTCGGCGAACAGGCCGTTCTGTGTGGCGGCCTGGTGGAACTCATCCGTGCCGGTTTTGAAACCCTGGTGGAAGCCGGTTATGCACCTGAAATGGCCTATTTTGAGTGCCTCCACGAAGTCAAGCTGATCGTTGATCTGATTTATGAAGGCGGCATCGCCAACATGAATTACTCGATCTCGAATACCGCCGAGTGGGGCGAATATACTTCCGGCCCGCGCATTGTGACAGCTGAAACCAAAGCCGAAATGAAACGCATTCTGACCGACATCCAGAGCGGAAAATTCACCTCCGAATGGATGCAGGAATGCAAAGCCGGACAGGCGCGCTTCAAAGGCACGCGGCGTCTCAATGATGCCCATCAGATTGAAGAAGTCGGCGAAAAACTGCGCGGCATGATGCCGTGGATCAAATCCAACGCCCTGGTGGACAAAGAGAAAAACTAAGCCGTTTTCACTGCAGAACAGCGAAAGGGCGCAACCGTGGTTGCGCCCTTTTTCAGTGGCGGGCAGCTTGTGGCCCTGCCGCAGATTAAATGATTTATTGGGACGGTTGCGCCTTCAGTTCCAGACGCCGGCGGTGCAGGATCGGTTCGGTATAGCCGGAGGGCTGAACACGGCCTTCAAACACCAGATCGCACGCCGCCTTGAAGGCGATGCCATCGAAGTCCGGTGCCATCGGTGAATAGTCGGGATCACTGACGTTCTGCTCATCAACAATGGCAGCCATGCGCTGCATGGTTTCCATCACCCTGTCTTTCGAGATAACGCCATGATGCAGCCAGTTGGCCAGATGCTGAGAGGAAATCCGGCAGGTCGCGCGGTCTTCCATCAGACCGACATTGTTGATGTCGGGCACTTTGGAACAGCCGACGCCCTGATTGATCCAGCGCACGACATAGCCAAGAATGCCCTGCGCGTTGTTGTCGATTTCCGCCTTGACCTCTTCGTCGGACCAGTTTGTCCGGTCCGCCAGAGGAATGGTCAGGATATCATCCAGTTTGGCACGGCGGCCACCAGAGGCAATAGCGGCCTGAATGCCTTTGACATCGATCTGATGATAATGCGTGGCGTGCAGGGTGGCCGCTGTCGGCGAGGGCACCCAGGCGCAATTCGCGCCGGCTTTGGGATGGCCGATCTTCTGCTCCAGCATGTCATGCATCAGATCGGGCATGGCCCACATGCCCTTGCCGATCTGTGCCTTGCCCTGCAGACCACAGGCCAGGCCCGTATCGACGTTCCAGTCTTCATAGGCGGAAATCCAGGGCTGGGATTTCATATCCGCCTTGCGGATCATCGCGCCGGCTTCCATAGAGGTGTGAATTTCATCACCGGTGCGGTCTAGAAACCCGGTATTGATGAACACAACACGGTTCTTCGCGGCACGGATGCATTCTTTCAGATTAACCGTGGTGCGGCGTTCCTCATCCATAATGCCCATTTTTATGGTGTTTTGCGGCAGGCCGAGAAAGCTTTCCACCTCGGTGAAAATCTCATCGGCAAAGGCGACCTCGTCAGGACCGTGCATTTTCGGTTTGACGATATAAACCGAACCGGCAATCGAATTGGTGTTGGCGTCGCGTTTCAAATCATGAATTGCGATCAATGTGGTAATCGCAGCATCCAGCATGCCTTCCGGCGCTTCATTGCCGTCCTTGTCGAGAATCGCCGGATTGGTCATCAGATGCCCGACATTGCGCACCAGCATCAGCGCCCGCGCCTTCAGCGACACAGATCCGCCATCTGCGGTCTTGTAGCTCACATCGGGGTTGAGTTTGCGGGTGAAGCTGTTGCCGCCCTTGCTGACCTCTTCCGTCAGATCGCCTTTCATCAGCCCCAGCCAGTTGCTGTAGGCGACAATCTTGTCCGGCGCGTCAACAGCGGCAACGGAATCCTCGCAATCCATGATGGTCGAGATTGCTGATTCGAGCCGGATATCGGAAATCTGCGCCGCATCGGTACTGCCGATCGGGCTGGACGCATCAACCACGATCTCGATATGCAGACCGTTATTTTTCAGCACGACGCTGGTCGGCGCGGTTTCATCGCCCAGAAAACCCAACAGTTGACCGGGCGTTTTCAGCGCGATGTCGCCATCGCCGGTGGCAACCGACAATTGCCCCTGCTGAATGGACAGGCCGGTGGCGTTGCTCCAGTCGCCCTGCAGCGGCACCGAATCATTGAGAAAGTTACGCGCCCAGGCAATCACCCGGTCACCGCGCGCCGCATCATAGGCTTTGGCGGTCGGCAAATCGCCCATCGCGTCGGTGCCGTAAAGCGCGTCGTAAAGCGAGCCCCAGCGGGCATTGGCGGCATTCAGCGCATAGCGTGCATTCATCACCGGCACGACCAGTTGCGGACCGGCGATATCGGATATTTCGGGGTCAACAGCACCGGTTTCAATCGCAAAATCCGGTCCTTCCGGGACCAGATAGCCGATTTCAGTCAGAAACGCCTTATAGGCTTCCAGATCCAGCTTCTCGCCTTTACGGGCCAGATGCCAGGTATCAATTTCTGTCTGGAGTTCATCGCGTCTGGACAGCAACTGCTTGTTTTTCGGACCAAATTCATGAACCAGCCTGCTGAGCCCCGCCCAGAACGTTGCGCTGTCGACGCCGGTCCCCGGCAAAGCCTGGTCTTCGATGAACTGATGCAGTCTTTCGTCGATTTGCAGATCGTTTTCCGTGACACGGTGCGCCATCTAGTCTTTTTCCTATTATTGTCCTGTGCTTTGCACAGCAAGATATGGGGCTTTTTAAAGGGCGAAACGCCGCCTGACCAGACCCTATATCAAGACGGCAAATCTGAATGGTATAATGCTTCCCAATCCAGCACAGGGATATGTATGGTGACGCCATCACCACAGATTCGTGAAAGCAGCCTATCGTGAAGCAATATCTTGATCTCATGCAGCGCGTTCTGGATGAGGGAAACCGCAAGCAGGACCGCACCGGGACCGGCACACTGTCAGTGTTCGGCCACCAGATGCGGTTTGACCTTTCAGACGGCTTTCCACTGGTGACGACCAAGAAACTGCATCTGCGCTCGATAATTCATGAATTGCTCTGGTTCCTCGCCGGCGACACCAATATCGCCTATCTCAACGAAAACCGGGTTTCGATCTGGGACGACTGGGCGGATAAGAACGGCGATCTGGGCCCGGTTTACGGGCATCAGTGGCGGTCATGGCCGGGCAAAGGCGGCGAAACCATCGACCAGATTTCACAGCTGATCAATATGATCCGCAACAGCCCGGACAGCCGCCGCCTGATTGTCAGCGCCTGGAATCCGGCGGATGTGCCTGAGATGGCGCTGCCGCCGTGCCACTGCCTGTTTCAGTTCTATGTCGCCGATGGGCGGCTGTCGTGCCAGCTGTATCAGCGTTCAGCCGATATTTTTCTCGGCGTACCTTTCAACATCGCGTCCTATGCATTGCTGACGCATATGGTGGCCGAGGTCTGCGGTCTCCAGGCCGGGGACTTCGTGCACACGCTGGGCGATGCGCATCTGTATCTCAATCATCTCGATCAGGCCGGCGAACAACTCGACCGCTGCCCGCGCGCCCTGCCCCGGTTGCAACTCAAATCCGACCGCCAGTCGATTTTCGATTTTCAGTTCGAGGATTTTGAAATCACCGGTTACGACCCCCATCCCCACATCAAGGCACCGATTGCGGTATGATATTTACAATGGCATTTTAGCAGGGGTTTTCTTAATGATGTTTTTTGTCTAAGCCATTTGATGTAATCATGAGCGTGTTGCAGCTGCAAAATTGGGGTGAAATTTATGGCAAGACGAATTCGTATGCCTTCAATTTCATTTATCGTTGCGAGGTCATATCCTGACAACGTGATTGGCTGCGAAAACGAACTTCCTTGGAAACTGAAAACAGACCTAAAACGATTCAAAGAGATAACAAAAAATCATGTTATCGTGATGGGTCGAAAAACATTTGATTCAATTGGCCGCCCCCTTCCGGATCGTATTAACATTGTCCTATCCAGGGACGAAAGAGTTAGCTCGAGCAACGTCAAGTGGGTTAAAAATATTGAGTCTGCGATTTTACTTGCAGATTTTTACACACTGTCAAACTTCACAGATAAATTTTTTGTGATTGGCGGAGCAGACATTTACAAACGCTTCGAAGACCGGTTCGATAAAATTTATTTGACTGAAGTTTTCTCACCTGACGTAAAAGGGGATGCTTTTTTTAACTATGATTTTGATGACAAGAGAAAATTCAAAATTGTCACTGAACAAGAAGTCCCAAAATCAGAGTTCGACGAATTTCCCAGTAGGTTTTCGATTTTCGAACGACGAAACCAAAGCGCACGCTTTCGGTTAACTTCAGACTTTTTAACGAAATTTGACGCCGTGGCCATTAGTGAAATTGAAGCAAAGATTGAGAAGAAAGAAGAAATAGAATCGTCACCACAAAGCCAAAATCAACTCAGTCTGATTGCGTGATTCTAGATCGGGACCGAAGAGGCCAACCGAAAACTATTCGACTGCAGATGCCTGCGCGATGCTAGCGATTGTACAAACGAGGAATGAGTTTTGATCGCGTCATTCACGCCTGCGCCGCACGAGGTCGGACGGCGGTGCAAATGGCCGATGCGCAAGATATGGACCATGGTCCGAAATATATAGCGGCGGCAGCCTGCCAGTAAGCGATGCTAACCATAATATCTCCCGCCCTTCACATCAGTTCAGCGCTATTTCTACCAACTGCGCGACAGGCATGCTCGAAATTATTGATGAAACGCTGGTTATGTCCGCGAGGCTTTTGACTGGCCGAGTCGCAGAGCCAACAGCGGATGTGATTGACAACCAAAGCGTGAAAACCAACGAAGCGATGAGCCGCGCAGCTTTGATGCGCCTCTCACCGATGCTTTGCATCGTCCACTGGCAAATTGGAAGACGAACACAGGGTGCAGTACTCATCCCAATTTTCACGGGGTTCGTTTCTGGACTTCACGTGGCATGTTTCAGTTTCATGGTAGGAGATATACCACTGATCGCTTTCGCATCCATGAAATGGAACTTCCCCTGCCTTGCCTATCTGTTCGCCGATGGCGGTTATGCCGGGTAAAGGCAAGAAACTGCTCTTTAAAACATGGGTGGGCCGACCATTGAGATCGTGAAGTGCCACGATGGCACAAAAGGGTTCGTCGTTATCGCAAGGCGCTGAGTTGTCGAGCGCACATTTGCCTGGCTGGGAAGATGTCGTCGGCTGGCCAAAGACTGGGAGTAATTACTCACCCCCTTGCCAACGGTCATAATCTGTGAATCCATGTGTGCATGGATCGAGATGATTTGGAAAAGCTGAGCAAGCAGGCGCTCGTTGATATGGTGCTGAAATTGCAACGCCCTACAAAGACGTCTCGCACGTCCTCCAAACCGCCCTCTACCGATCGTAAAGCCCGCCGGGCGCATGCCAAACCGGGCGGTGCGAAGCCCGGTCATCAGGGCCATTCGCGTAGTTTGCATGAGAGCCCGGATGAGATTGTCGACCATCGGCCTGATGCGTGCCCACAATGCCATGGCCAACTTGGCGATGATCTGACGGGGAATGTGGTTGGTGAATATGATGCTATCGAGGTTCCCCCGATTGCACCGTTTGTTGTGCGCCACCGTCGGTTATGCGTGTCTTGCCCACATTGTTCATCGCGGGTGAAAGCGCCCTTGCCGGAAGCAGCGTGTAGTTCGCCGTTTGGGCTCCGGCTGCATGGGTTGGCGCTTTATCTGAAGACATTCCACGCGGTGTCCTTTGCCCGCCTTGAAGGTATGCTGGCTGATCTGTTCGGGGTCAAAGTCAGTCAGGGCGCACTGGCCAACATGCTGAAACGCTCCCATGTGCCGTTTGCAGCCCGCAAGACCGACATTGTCGCCGACCTGCGCCGCGCCGATGTGGTGGCCAGTGACGAGACAGGAATACGTATTGAGGGATTGAACGGCTATCATTGGGTGTTCATGAGCAGGCAAGCCATTGTGCATGAAGCCCAATTGTCACGGGCGGCTCAGGTCGTGCGTGATGTGATGGGCGACCATCGGCCCAAAGTCTGGTTGTCGGATGGCTATTCGGCTCAACGGGGTCATGGCGAACACCATCAGACCTGCCTCGCCCATCTAGCCCGCGATATCGCATATGCGGTGGAGGCAAGCGATGACATGGTTCCACTTCGCCTCAAGATGTGGCTGGACCGGGTGTTTCAATTGGCGTCCAATCTCACCAGCTTTGCGGCGAGCACGGTGAGAACCAAAAAACGGGTACTGGAAAATACTCTGGCCGACATTCTCGCCAGTAATCCCCAATGTGAGATTGCCGAAACCATCCGCGCCAAACTTGCCAGAGCCAGCCCACGTTTGTTGACGTTTCTCGATCATCCAGGTGTTGTCGAAGTCACCAACAACGGTTGTGAACGGGCGCTGCGACCGGCGGTGATACAACGCAAAGTCACCAACGGTTTCCGCTCCATGTGGGCAGCAGAAGGAGATTGCGCCGTAAGAGGCCAACCGAAAATTATGTTGAGTGATTTCAGCAAGTTGTGATTCTCTGTTGTTTGCAAAGACAATGGAGGATCGGATGGCTTGGACTGAAATCACTCGGAAGCAATATGACCGCAGACACTTGCGCTATGCAAGTGATTGTACGGACGAGGAATGGGCGTTGATCGCGCCGTTCATGCCTGCGCCGAGCAAGGTCGGTCGACCGCGCAAATGGCCGATGCGCCAAATATGGAACGCGATCCAGTATATAGCGGCGTCGGGTTGCCAGTGGGCGATGCTGCCAAAAGACTTCCCGCCCTTCACAACGGTCCAGCACTATTTCTACCGATTACGCGACAGCGGCATGCTCGACATCATCAACGAAACGCTGGTCATGTCCGCACGCCTTTTGGCCGGTCGAGCGGCAGAGCCGACAGCGGGTGTGATCGACAGCCAAAGCGTGAAAACCACGGAAAGCGGCGGCCCGCGCGGCTTTGATGCGGGCAAGAAGATCACAGGCCGCAAGCGTCACATCCTCACTGATACACAAGGCAATATGCTGGGCGCGATCACGCACACCGCCGATATACAGGACAGGGATGGCGCGCCGAACGCCATCGCATATACGAAAGAGAGCTTCCCCAGCCTTGCCCATCTGTTCGCAGATGGCGGTTATGCCGGGCAAAAGCTGACAACTGTTCTTCAGAACATGGATGGGCCGACCATCGAGATCGTCAAGCGCCCCGATGGCGCAAAAGGATTTGTTGTTATTGCAAGGCGCTGGGTTGTCGAGCGCACATTTGCATGGCTTGGAAGGTGTCGTCGCTTGGCAAAAGACTGGGAGGCAACCATCGCATCTTCCGAGGCCTGGCTGCTCATCGCATCCATCCGGCGCACCACCCGCCTTATCGCAAGGACTTGAAATCATTAGGTATTAATTTTGAGTCGGGCTCTAAGCTCGACTTTGTACGTTTTTGTGGTCAGGTCCAGAGCCAGAAGATGCCCTCGTTCGCTATGAACTCGAGCGCCTCGTCGAGGGGTATGACGACGCCGCCGATGTCATCGACATCCTCCCATTTGCGCCGGTGTGACCAGTATCCGAGCCGGACTTCGTTGCCGTTGCCGGTCGGCTTCAGCCGGGCAATCGGCGCCTCCGTCTCCAGCAGGTAGAGATGGTAGGCACCCTTGTCTTTGTAAAAACCGACGCCACCACCATTGGCGTCGTCGAAGGCTTCGATGCGAACGGCGATTTCGTCATGCTGCATGTGCCGATCATACATAGGAACACCTCAGGGCACGTGATTCACTTTGCCGCAGGTTTGCCTGCTTGCATGGTCAGCGACAAGGGATTCGAAACATGGGATGAAACATCATGCCCCCTTCTTGCCGCCGTCTCCGGGCGATCCCGTTCCCCAGATCCTGCGCGATTGGCTGCAGGCGCTGCGCCCGTGCTTCACGGCGCCCAGTTGGGAGCACATGCTCGTCCTGGTCATGGGGGCCGTGCTGGCCCCGGGCAAGCGCACCGTCAGCGCCTGCCTGCGGATGACCGGGCGCGCCGAGGCGAAAAACTTTTCGAGCTACCATCAGCTCCTTAACCGCGCCCGCTGGGAGTCTCGCGATATGTCTCGGCGCCTGCTGGCCATGATCATCGACCGCCTCGTGCCGGAGGGTCCCGTGGTCATCGGGATGGACGATACAATCGAGCGCCGATGGGGGCGCAAAATCACTGCGCGCGGCATCTATCGCGATCCTGTCCGCTCCAGCCATGGCCACTTCGTCAAAGCCAGCGGGCTGCGCTGGTTGAGCTTCATGGTGCTGACGCCGGTCCCTTGGGCAGGTGTTGTGAAGGCCCTCCCGGTGCTCACCCTGTTGGCCCCCTCGGAGCGCTCCGACCACCAGCGCGGACGCAGGCACAAGCTGCTGACCGACTGGGCCCGCCAAGGGGCGCTCCAGCTCTGTCGCTGGATGCCAGAGCGCGACATCGTCTTCGTGGGCGATAGCGGCTTCGCTGTCCATGAACTGGCGTACGCCATCGGCGGCCGAGCAACCCTCATCAGCCGACTGCGGCTCGACGCCAATCTCTACGCGGCCCCTCCAAAACGTGACGGCCACACCCTCGGACGCCCGGCGCAGAAGGGGCCACCCTTGCCCAAGCTGAAAACGCTGCTTTCAAACCCGACCACGCCCTGGAAAAGGATCACCGCGTCCTCCTGGTATGGGCGCAAGCACCATAAGGCACTCGAAATTACCTCGAGCACCGCATTGTGGTACCGACCTGGTACGCCGCCCAAGCCAATTCGCTGGGTCCTCGTCAGGGATCCTGACGGCCGGCGCGCTCCGCAAGCTTTCTTCAGCACCGATACAACGCTCGATCCTGCCGACATCATCGCCCTGTTCGTCCGCCGCTGGCAGGTCGAGGTCACCTTCGCCGAAACCCGCGCCCATCTTGGCGTCGAAACCCAACGGCAATGGTCCGACAAAGCTATCGCCCGCACCACGCCGGCGCTGCTTGGTCTCTACAGCCTTATCTCTTTGTGGGCGTGCGATCTGTTGTCCAAGTCGAGCATTCCTTATGCCGCAGCCTGGTATCGTAAGACCCATCTCACCTTCACCGATGCCATCGGCGCCGTAAGGCTCGCCTTATGGGTCGGAGACATTTATCAACACTCCCCGCCGCACCGGGAAAGACACAAAATCCCTCCCGACCGTCTCGTGCGTATGGCAGAGGCTCTCTGCTTCGCCGCATAATGTACAAAGTCGAGCTAAGAACCGTCGTCGATACCCAAAAACTCAACGGATCATCCCCATTTAAAACCATTTTGACTTCGCTGGCTTGAAATCAGAACGTCATATCCGAAAAAGGTAGGGGTGAGTAATTACGACTGGGAGGCAACCATAACATCCTCCGTAGCATGGCTGATCATCCCTCCATCCGGCGCACTATCAGTCTTATCGTAAAGAACCAAAATCAATGGGTATTAATTTCAGATATTATCTTAATTTTTCAAAGCATTGGTGAGCGAAAATGGAGTTCAGTTTTCTTCTGTTGATTGCGGTTGTTGCAAGCAGAATCGAAAATGACCTTGTAAAATTACAACCATCGGTTATCATTGAACTGACGATATATTATATTCTTGAAATCTGAAATTGACTAACTAGTTGATAATTATGTTTTTTCTGCGAAAGAGCTTATTCAAATGAGCAATATTAACAGGAAGTTTTTCTTCGATACGGTTCGTCTGAATCTTTTTGACGGATTCTTGCGAAAATCACAGGTTGAAGGGCTAACTACACTACTTGACTATTGGGAACGGAACTACGCTGACAAAGATGATCGGTGGCTAGCCTATGTCCTCGGCACTGCACACCTCGAGGTTGATCGCAAGATGCAACCTATTAAGGAATATGGGAGCGATAGCTACTTTTTTAAGATGTATGATGTTGAAGGCGACAGGCCGAAAGTTGCTAAACAGCTTGGAAACTTCGGTAAGGGAGACGGTGTGAGGTTCCATGGACGCGGCTTTGTGCAGATCACAGGGCGTTACAACTACGCAAATTGGGGAAATCGTTTGAATACGGACTTGACTAGCAGCAGGGCGAAGGCTGACAAGGTGCTTAATTTGGCGAGAGCAACCGAAATTATTTTCGAAGGCATGATATCTGGAACCTTCACCGGAAAGAAGTTATCCGACTACTTCCTGAATGTGAGGCAGGACTGGGAAGGTGCTCGTAAGATTGTGAATGGCTCTAATAAGAAAGCACTTATCGCCACTTATGCTAAGAACTACTATGCAGCAATTTCCTATACGATCGCATAGTTCGGCAGTTTCCCGGAGGGAAAAATGCGTCATATCAAAAGGATTATTTCAAATATTCTTTTAATAGAAATCGTTTTAGCTCTCTTTTTGTCTATATTACTTTGGTTTGTTACAAGTGTACAACCAAATGGCGAATTAAGTCAACTCGGTTATAGTGCTTCTATTTTTTTTCAAGGCTTGGAAAATAATTTTATAAAATTCATGAATACTTCTGAAGCGAGTGATTTAGGTGTCGTACCGCCTAGATCTTTTTATGAATATGCAGTTTATGATGGATTCTGTGGATTGGCATCGTTCGCGAGTGTTTATGTAAATAATAGCTCCGCTCTCAGCTACTTCGTTGTGATACCTGGTTTTCTCGTTATTATTTTTGCCTACAACAAAGCGGGCCCGGACAGTTTCAACCGCCTTTCTCGAATTATTTTTTCTATTATTGTCATAGTAATGATAATAATAGTTACGTTCAAAGTCATTGAGCTTCAGGATGTGCAATCCGCAATCGTTGCGTTGCCTTCACAAGATTACTTGGCGGAGGAATACAACTATCGCTGTGATGCCCAGATTAGTGAGTTTGATGGTGAATCGAGTGTTGCAGAATTGGCGCTTTTTTTAGGTAATCTCTCGGCATTTCTGAGTGAAATCCGGCTGTACCTTCTTGGCCTTCTGTTGTGGATTATCGGAAGGGAACACGCGGATATTCGGAGGATGCAGAGAACTGCCATTAATCCTTCGCAACAAGTGGAAGGGGATGGAAATGTTTTGGGGTAGGATTTTCATAGCGTGTCTAATTGGAATATCGATTGGGGGTGAAGCACGCAGCGATCCAATTACATTTATCGGCCAGGGGCCAGGCAGCCGCTGGTCTGTTGATGGAAAATTACTGAATGGAAGCATTTCTGCCGAATTCGTTGCAGATACCTTAATTATTGAACGAGATGATGGCGGAAGATGTGAAATAGAGGAAGATGGTTTTAGTTATTTTCCGGTGATACTCACTTATCGTATCTCAAGAAATTTTGTCGCATCGAATCGTTCTATTGTCGATCAGAAAATTTCTTTAAGGATGGTTTTTTCGAGACGGATAGATACTGAGATATACTTTAACCTTCCTAAAGATACGACTGATAATTTTAGTATCCGCAGACGTCAGTCCGACGCCTTGGATAGGCTATCTCTTAACAGAGGTGGAACCCCAGCCGCATATGTCGTTGGATTCATCAAAGCCATGTTCTCCACTAAATACTATGACCAGCTTTTGAAAAGTGCTCCTGATAGTGAAAGGAGATTGATTGAGCGTCGCAGGCTATATTTTGCGAAAATCGCTGCTAATTTCCTGTATCAGCAACACGTACAGGACACTCAAACAAACCTATTTTCAAACGACCCCATCATTTTGCCAGATGGAGACGCATATGATTTGTTACTTAAAGTTCTTTCTACTAAGGGAGATACAGCGAGAAACACTGTGCTTGGTACGAGGTATCGTAGCTTTTGGTTCATCAGAGATAGGATTGAGAAGGCAGTTGAAAGTGATTCTAGATTATCTGGTTCCCTGCTAGTCTCCGCAAAGTCAATTTCAGAATGTCTATTGAGTGACGACGGGTTGCGCCGAATTGACCCCATTCTTTTGGCTTACCTAAAAAGTAATAGGTTTCACATTCCTTCCAGCAGAGATAGGTTGTTAGAACCGGGAGAAAAAGAATCTTTCAACATGTGGCGAGTGATATACCTAAATTTAATTGGAGAGGTGCCGAGCCAATATGATTACGACACTGTGCTTTCGCAGTTATTCAATGAATAAATGTGCTCTCTTGTGAATTGGTGGATATTTCTATATTCATGGTCTAATTTGTTGTTAATCCTACTATTTCGGAATTACTTAAATTACGTTTGATTTCATGAGCATTTCAGCGCGAGACGCAGATTTGGGCCTAACAGGCTGCTGAAAAACTCGAAATCAAGTGGATAGATCGTGGTCGACACGCGACTGACGAGTTGAATCCAACCGTTTCTCGAATCAATTTTCCTCTGAACGGCACCTGGAGGAATAGATATGCTCACCTCTCGCGCCAAAAAAATCAGTAGCCTTCTGATCAGCAGATCACCAAATCAGCCAGCGTCTTCTGAAATTGGGATATTTCCAGACCTTACCAAAGACCGCTCTTGTATACACGCGCGTCGGAGCAAAATCTTCTTGTGTCGCGGGTAGGCAAGCTCAGTCGACACTATTGCATCTCCCTCACGCATTGCGAGCGCGGCACTGATCTGCGAGCACTGCGGGCTCGAATTTATGCCTGTCCCGGCACCGTTGAGGCGGAATTCAGATCGAACCGATTTCAAGGGCTTTAAAAAACCCGGTTTAGTTGCTATATCTTGGGTGTCAGCGCGAGCTGACTATGGTGATAAATGGCCTCTGTAATAAGCTTCTCGGACCCGGGGGCGGTACCCGGCGCCTCCACCAAAGCGCATTCAGCCCGACTGAGTGCGCTTCGGCGGGGGCGAAACAGCTTCGACGAGGGTGTAAAAATTGTGCTTTTGCTCGGCATGGTACCACCGATATCGGACCATTTTAGTAGTTGCAAATGACAACTATGCGGAGGTTCGTCTGGCTGCGTAATGCGGTTCGACAACTTCAACTGAAGCCCAGTTCATTCGCATGAACTGGCGGGGTCCGGAGGCACCTGGCAACAGAAGCCTCCACTTTTGCCATGTCCGGTTGCCGAGAAAACTGTCAGCTCAGCCGCGATATCTTGACAAGGCTCTTGCCCTGACCGGCAGTGACGCTTTATCACCTTACGAATTGGGCAAAGACCGGAGTTGCGATTCCTATGGCAAATGACATGATCCGTTACGATGTGCTGGCACAGGACGCTCTGCGCGGCATGTTGCGCAAGCTGCTGATGGAAGTGTCCCAGACAGGATTGCCCGGAGAACACCACTTTTTTGTCACTTTCAGCACAACGGCACTGGGCGTGCGGATTTCCAACCGGCTGAAAGCGCAATATCCCGAAGAAATGACGATTGTGCTGCAGCACCAGTTCTGGGATCTGATTATCAGCGAACAATCCTTCGAAATCGGCCTGTCGTTCAACGCCATCCCGGAACGTCTCCATGTTCCTTTCGCGGCGATCAAGGCATTTTATGATCCGTCAGTGCAGTTCGGACTGCAGTTCGATCCGGAAGTCACAAGATCCGCCGATGACGGAACCAATGATGATGTGGCAGAACCATCCCTGCCGGATGATGACGCCGTGCTGCCGACTGCCGTCGAGGAGTTGCACGCAACCCGGCCCCTGCTGCCAAGCGAGCGTGAAAAACAACGCGAAGCAGCCCGCAAGCTGGCAGAAGAAGCGGCCAGACGAGACACCGAACAAGCTGCAAGAACCACGGCTGAAGCCGACAATGATGCAGATGGCGACAGTCCGGATGATGCCGGGACCTCGCCGGATGGCAACGAACGCGCCGATGCGGAGCCCGATGGTTCAGACGATGAAGACGCCAAGGGTGCCGACGTCGTTTCGCTGGATTCATTTCGCAAAAAGAATTGATATTTCACCAGATCCGGAAATGAATGGGACAGCGCCATGAAGCAGAAGCGCACGGAAACTGATACGTTCGGGCCGATCGAAGTTCCCGGCGACCGTTATTGGGGCGCACAGGCACAGCGCTCCCTGGGCAATTTCAAGATCGGCTGGGAAAAGCAGCCTGAACCCATCATCCGGGCGCTCGGCATTGTCAAACAGGCGGCGGCGCGGGCGAATATGGCGCTGGAGCGGCTGGAGCCGAAACTGGGAGATGCAATTGTCACCGCAGCCCAGGAAGTCATCGAAGGCAAGCTGAACGAGCATTTCCCGCTTGTCGTCTGGCAAACCGGGTCCGGCACACAATCCAACATGAATGCGAATGAAGTGATCTCCAACCGCGCCATTGAAATTCTCGGCGGCGAGATGGGCTCCAAGAAGCCGGTCCATCCCAATGATCACTGCAATATGTCACAATCCTCCAATGATACATTTCCCACCGCCATGCATGTCGCCTGCGCCGAGGAAATAGAGCACCGTCTGCTCCCTGCCCTGCAGCAATTGCGCAATGCGCTGAACGACAAGGCCGAGGCCTGGAAACATATCATCAAGATCGGACGCACCCACACCCAGGATGCAACACCGCTGACGCTGGGCCAGGAATTTTCCGGGTATGTCCAGCAACTCGACAATGGCATCGAACGGATCACCAGTGCCATGCCGAAACTGATGGAACTGGCGCAGGGCGGCACCGCGGTGGGAACCGGGCTGAATGCGCCTGTCGGTTTTGCCGAACGCGTGGCCGATGAAATTGCCCGGATTACCGGCATGAAGTTCAAAACCGCGCCGAACAAATTCGAAGCGCTGGCGGCCCATGATGCGATGGTGTTTGCCCATGGCGCGATCAATACAGTGGCGGCATCGCTGTTCAAGATTGCCAATGATATCCGCTTTCTGGGATCAGGCCCCCGGGCCGGGCTTGGCGAGTTGGCGTTGCCTGAAAATGAACCCGGCTCCTCCATCATGCCGGGCAAGGTCAATCCCACCCAGGCTGAAGCGCTGACCCAGGTCTGTGTTCAGATTTTCGGCAATCATGCGGCGCTGACCTTTGCCGGCAGCCAGGGCCATTTCGAGCTGAATGTCTTCAATCCTGTGATGGCGTATAATTTCCTGCAGTCCGTGCGTCTGATGGCAGATGCGGCAGTATCCTTCTCTGAAAATTGTGTGACGGGCATTGAACCGCGGCTGGACAATATCAGGGATGGGCTGGAACGCTCGCTGATGCTGGTGACGGCGCTGGCACCTAAAATCGGATATGACAACGCCGCCAAAATTGCCAAGACGGCTCACAAGAACGGCACGACGCTGAAACAGGAAGCACTCGCCACCGGGCTGGTGACAGAAGCTGAATATGACGAGATCGTCGTGCCATCAAAGATGATCTCACCTGGATGACACGGTTTGAAAAAACACTCGATTTCCATTGAGGGCCACAGAACGAGTATTTCTCTGGAGGACGCCTTCTGGACCGGGCTGCAGGAAATTGCCCGGCTCCGGGACATATCGCTACAAGCCCTGATCAGGGAGGTGGATGAGGCAAGAACGGCCGGTCTGACCGACCTTCCATCGGAAAATCTGTCCAGTGCGATCAGAGTGATGGTCCTGAGACATTATCAGCAGCAGGGCCGGTAAGGCGCGACGTCTTTGCGAGCTACTGCGCCGAATTCCGCAACGCATCCCTGATCTGTTGTTCGATGCCAGCACCTGACCCCGGGCCATTTGTTGCTTCGCGCCGCGCTTTGCGCTCACGCAGGATGCGCAACTGGCGTCCGAACCATTCCTTTTCCAGAATATCCTGGTCCTGATTTTCGATGCGTTGCACTTCGCGCTCATACTCTCGCAGGGTGAGATAGGCGGCCAGGGTCGAGACATCAATTTCCCGGTCGGGGTTTTCCAGAGGTCCGCCAAAGCTGATGTCAATCTGAGGTGCAGCACCGGCCACGGCATCCTCTCCCGGGTCCATGCTCAGGGTCCATTCGCTTTCCATCAGGAAATTGGCCAGATCTATGGTGCCGCCGCCAAGTGCAGTTGCCGGACCGGCATCCACGGAGACAGAGCCTGCTCTGACCACACCGGAAACAATGGAAAAGACGCCTTCCGCCGAATTGAACGGCAACACTCCGGCATCGACATATTTGAGAAACTCCTGGCTGATTTTGGCTTCATCAAGTTCAAGGCCCGCATCAACAGCGCGCATGGTGCGGCGGAAGGCCAAAGGGTTGAAGTTGCGGAATTCGCCATTTTCGACAAGCAATGTGCCGCTACCGGTGAGGCTGGGCACAAGCGCGCTCATGGAATTGCCATTGCCTTCAAATTCGGCCGAAACATTCAGCGCGCCCAGAGCGGCGGCGCGGCCTTGCGGACGCCAGACCAGTTCTTCCAGCGCCGCGCCCGCCAGTGACAGACGGCCGTTCATAACCACAGAGCCGAGCGTGTTGCGGATATTGACCAGCCCTGAAAGAAGCCCGCCTGCAAAGCCTGCATCGATCACTTCCACGCCCAGATTTCCAGTGCGCGCCGTCAGCGTCACACTGGCATTTCTGGCGGTCAGTGTATCCGCAATTTCAAGCACTTGCGCGCGCAGCCCGACCGCCAGTTCCAGATTGGCCAGAGCCGTGACTGTAAAAGGGTTTTCAGACCAGATGCTCTTGTCAATGATGATCGCCAGCGGATTTTCACCAAGACCAAGAGACAGCAGCCAGGGCAGACTGAGGCGCCCAAGGGCAAAATCTCCGACCAGACTTGGCGTATCGTCAGTCAGATCCAGCCTCCCGCTTCCGCTGATGTCTGTGCCATTGATTTTGGCACTTGAAATCTCTGCATCCACCCGTCCGCCATCAAGGCTGATCTGCCCCGCCAGATCCACCGCGAGGTCCTGTACCAGGCCAAGCTCACTCTGCAGGGCACCGGCAAATGTGATGCCGCCCATCCGCAACAGCGGATTTAGGGAACCGGATTTAAGCGTCATTGATCCGTCAAAGCCAAGCGCGGCACCGTTTCCCGGCCTGATAAATCCCTCTGCATTGACCCGTGTCCCGGCAAGATCGGCCACGAAACTGGAAAAAACCCCGGCATCGAGCGAGCCCTGACCGGACAGGCTGAGTGCGCCCGGTATGGGGGTCAATGTGGGCTCAGCAGGAATAGCGAACTGACGCAGCAATCGGGCGGAATCTTCAGAATCCGCTGCCAGGGTGAATGTGATCTCGCCGCTTTCCATGACATCCGGGCGGCCAGTGAATTCAGCTTTCAGCGACAATGGAGATCCCCCGGCGGTTCCGCCGAGCTGAAGGTTGGCGCGAATTCCTTCGGGCCGCTTTTCAGAAGAAAACCTGACTGTCAGATTGGCAGGTGCCAGCGCCGGCGCAGCGATGATGATCGGGTCGTAGATCGGCAGATCTTTCATATAGGGTGATAATAATTTGACCAGACCGGACAAATTAGGCGCTTCAAGTTCAGCGGACATGCGGCCCACCGGATTGCGGAAAACATCCTCGAGGCGGCCGACAGCCGAAATATTGGCACCGGCAACGGCATCCATCTGAAAGCGCTTCAAATCCAGCACCGCATCAGACAGCGATGCTTCGACAATCACATCGCGGGCGTTGACGCCTTCGCTGACAAGGCGGGTTGCGCGCAGATTGATCGAGACATTGTCGGTAACGGCAGCCGCGGCGACCGCATCGCGGCCGGATAAAAGCCGCGTCAGATCATTAATCGCATCCAGATCAAGCCGGTCCGCATTGACGGTCATGGCCAATTGGCTGCGTGCGCCGAGCGGTGTCTTCAAATCCATCTCGCCGGACAGGGAATCCTGCCCAAGGCTGCCGGAAATACCTTCCAGCAGCAGATGTTCACGGCCAAATTCAGAGCGCGCCTGGAACCGGACTGCCGGTGGCGGTGTGCCAGGCACAGGTTGATCCGGCCGCGCCCAGACAGCAAAGCGGCCGGGCTCCAGCGAAGCGAGTTGCACCCGCCCCTTGAATTGCGGGGTTTTGGTCTGCGGATCTGTCGCCACCCGGCCGGAAGCAATAAATGCGGTGCGTCCGGGGAAACGCGCTTCAAAATTATCCACTCGCCAGCCGTCCCGATCATTGGACGCGTCAAAGGCCAGACGTTCAATAATGCTTCCGCCCAGAATAACTGAGCCGACATCAAGCCGCATGCGGCCGGCCACCCCCAGTTCGGTTGGCGTGGCCAGCGCCAGTTGGCCCAGCAGGCGCGATACCTGAGACGGTTTCGCCGGTTGCGAGGGACCACGGCCGATGGACCGGTCCAGATCTATCTGATCGGTGCGCAGGCTGATATCAAAGCGCGGCGTATCACCGAACAAAATCCGGCCGGTGCCCTCCAGTGTGGAAGCCAGACTGGGTGGGCCCATGGCAATGATGAATTCGGGCAATTCCAGATCAACCGATGTCAGGGAATAGCGCCCTTGCGAGCGCAGCGGCGGTTCCTGTATCTGCTCATCTTCCTCCGCGGAGGCGGCATAGGCATTGAATGTATAGGTCCCTTCATAGACGGGACCACCTTCTGCATTTGATAATTTGCCGTCCAAGGCCAGAGAGACCGGAGCATCTGTCGGACTGAGTTGCATAGTGACACGCAGATTGCCCAGATCGTCGGTTCGACCCGTGGCGACACGAAAACTGTTGGGCTGGCCCTGATAGCTGAAGCCGCCTTCAACACGGAACGGCCCGAGCAAAGACCGGGCACTGCCCTCGAAATTCACATTGTCCAGTTGCCAGGTATTGTCACGGCGGCCATCAGTCAGGCGCAAGGTGCCATCGGAAATCTGCACCCGGTCGAACATGACCTTGTCAGGATTGATCGCAGTCCGGTTGTCGGTCGTCAGCAGCCAGTCAAGACGCCCGGCATCGTCAATGGCACCGGATACAACCGGCCTTTCGGCAACCAGTTCGGTGATCTGAAACTCACCGCGCAACAGCGGCATGAGTTCCATCCTGATGCGGATTTCATCAATCCGCGCCAGTGCTTTACCCTCGGTCTCTCCGACCCTTACATCGGAAAAGGTAATGGCCGGCATCGGCAGAAATCGGGCGTCGGCTGCGCCGGCAACATGCACCGGATGACCCAGCGCCTTGGAGGCTTCGTCTTCAAAAATCCGCCGATAGGCAGTCCAGTCCACGAAAAACGGCCCTATCAAGCCGCCCAGCAGAACCAGAATGATCAACGTTCCGACAAAAATGTATAACTTATTCAGAACAGTGCTCCAAAAGGTGCCCGTGGCCAATGATGGCTACACGTTAAGACGCCTAAATTCGAATTCAACCGAATTCTTTGACTGGCTGCAGAGAAATCAGGTTGAGGACGCTTTGTCGCGGGTCGGCACGATCTTGCCGGGATTCATGATGTTCTGCGGGTCGATGACATGCTTGATCTGGCGGATAATATCAACGCCATGACCGATTTCCGCTTCAAGATAGGGAATCTTGCCCTGGCCGATCCCATGTTCTCCCGTGCAGGTGCCATCCATGGCAATGGCGCGTTTGTTGAGTTTTGACACAAAGCCGGCGGCGCGTGCCACTTCCTCGGCGTCGTCCATATCCACCAGCACCAGAACATGAAAGTTTCCGTCGCCGACATGACCGACAATGGGGGCTATAAATCCCAGTTCCTTAATGTCGGCTGCGGTTTGGGTGACACATTCAGCCAGCCGCGAGATTGGCACACAGACATCGGTTGAAATGCCTTCGGCACCCGGCCGCAGCCCCAGCGATGCCCAATAGGCATCGTGACGCGCCTGCCAGAGTTTTGTGCGCTCTTCAGCCTGAGCGGTCCAGACGAACTCTCCGCCGCTACAGTCTTTTGCAATCTCGCCGAACATTTCGGCCTGCTCGGCAACCCCGGCATCACTGCCGTGAAATTCCACAAACAGGGTCGGTTGTTCGCTCAGATGCAGATTGGAATAGGCATTGCAGGCTTTGACCTGAAGCGTGTCGAGAAGTTCAATTCGGGCAACCGGAATGCCGTATTGAATGGTTTGAATGACGGCATTGCAGGCGTCCTCGATGGTGGGAAACGGGCAGACACCACCGGAAATCGCCTGGGGAATGCCCTGTAATTTCAAAGTCAGTTCGGTGATGATGCCAAGCGTGCCCTCCGACCCGATCAGAAGCCGTGCAAGATCATATCCGGCTGAGCTTTTGCGCGCCCGGTTGCCGGTTTTCAGAATGCGGCCATCTGGCAGGACTGCGGTCAGATTGATGACATTGTCGCGCATGGTGCCATAACGCACCGCATTGGTGCCGGAGGCGCGGGTTGAGGCCATTCCGCCGAGACTTGCATCTGCGCCCGGATCAATCGGGAAAAACAGGCCGGTATCACGCAGATATTCATTGAGTTGCTTGCGGGTGACGCCCGGTTCGACCACGCAATCCAGATCATCAGTGTTGACAGCCAGAACACGGTTCATCTTTGACAGATCAAGCGAGATGCCGCCTTCGGGCGCATTGACATGGCCTTCCAGCGAGGTGCCGGTGCCGAACGGAATGATCGGGATGTTGTGTTCGGCGCAGATGCTTACCACAGCGGCGACTTCTTCTGTGGATTCAACAAACACCACCCCCTCCGGCGGCTGGTTTTTGATCCAGGACGTGGTGTGTCCGTGTTGCTGGCGCACCGCCGGGGCGGTCGAAAACCGCTCGCCAAAACGCTGTTTTAGAACAGCGTTGACCGTTGCGATGTCTCCGCGTGCCGTGTTCCGCTCAACAAAATCCGCTGACATTTGCTGCCTACCCTGTAAGTTGCATTTCGCTATCTGGTTAGCAAAGCAAAGCGACGATACCAAGCCATACTTGTAACGATCCGGGTATTGTCCCTTGACGCCGTCCAATTCGTCATGGTTTCTGACTGCTACACAAGGCCGGAACCCTGCTTCGGTCCGTCTGATTGGTTGGAAAAACCCTGTGGCAGCGCAGATCATACATTTCTGTTTTAACTCTGGAATCAGAGCCTTTCGCGGCTACGAAGACCGGGCCCGTCCGTGAGTGCGCAGATCAAACGCTTCTACGGGATTGCGCATGGCTGGATAGAGCCGAATTGGCGGGTGTTTACCAGTACCCGGCAGCCAGCCATATGGATTCTCGCCGTGGTCATCGGCTTTGGCGTGGCGGTGGCGGCGATTCTGTTTCGTCTGGCAATCGGGGCGTTTCAGTGGCTCTGGCTGGCGGACGCATCAGAACAGGTGACAACGGCAGCAGCACGAGTGCCGTGGTGGCTGATTCTCCTTGCGCCGGCAGCCGGCGGATTGCTGGTCGGACTGGTGTTGCAGTATTTTCACCCTGGACGGCGCACCGGAGGTGTGGCCGACGTGATCGAGGCCAGGGTGTCGGGCACAGAGAGCCTGGGGCTGAGAGCCGGTCTCAGAAGCGCGGTGCTGACAGCATTGTCGCTCGGCTCGGGTGCCAGTGCCGGGCGCGAGGGTCCTATCGTGCATCTGGGCGCAACCCTGGCGGCGGCAATTACACGTGGTCTGGGCCTGTCGGAAACCAGCCGGCGCACCCTGCTTGGATGCGGCGTTGCCAGTGCGGTTTCCGCCAGCTTCAATGCGCCTATTGCCGGGGTGCTGTTTGCCCTTGAAGTTGTTCTTGGCCACTACGCTACCACCGCCTTTGTGCCAATTGTGATTGCCTCGGTCTGCGGCACCATCCTGTCCAGACTGTGGATTGGAGATGTTGCCGCGTTTGAAATCCCGATCTATCAGATCACCTCCTATCTTGAATTTCCGGCCTTCTTCATTCTCGGCATTGTTTGTGCCCTGGTGGCAGTGATCTTCCAGTTCTCGCTGATCACCACCGACTATTTCGCCCGCCGCCTGACGGTGCCGTTTTTTATGCGCCCGGTTGTCGGCGGGTTTCTGGTGGGTGCGATTGCACTGATGTTTCCACAGGTTCTGGGCGTTGGCTATGAGGCAACCGATCAGGCTTTGAAGCAGCAATTACCGCTGTTTCTGATGCTGGCGCTGATCGTGGCCAAAACCGCAGCAACGTCAATTACCCTGGCGTCACGTTTTGGCGGTGGCATATTTTCCCCTGCGCTTTACATCGGCGCCATGACCGGCGGCGCATTCGGTATTATCGCCGCCAGCGCCTTTCCGGAAACGGCCTCCAGTCAGGGCCTCTATGCCATTTTGGGCATGGGTGCAGTGGCCGCCGCGGTCCTTGGCGCACCGATCTCGACGACGATGATCGTGTTTGAGCTGACCGGCGGTTACGGTCTGACCATTGCCTTGCTGCTGACCGTATCGGTTGCCGTTGGCCTGACGTTGGCTATTCACGGCCGCTCGCATTTCCACTGGCAGCTGGAAATGCGCGGTCTGTTCGTCAATGTCGGGCCGCATAAATATCTGGTGCAGAAGGTGCGCGTTGCTGAATTTCTGCTACCCCCGAACCTGGAAGAGGATGCCGAGTTTCTTGAAGAGGGCTACCGGTTTGACGGTGATACAAAAGTGCTTTTTCTGAAGGATACGCTGGAGAGCGCCTTGCGCACTTTTGACGAAACCGGCCAGAGCCGAATCCCGGTTGTTTCGAGCGGAAAAAACCCGTCCTTTGCCGGCTGGGCGTTGGAGGTCAAGGCGCTGGCCTATTTTAACGAAGCTATGATTGACGCCAATGTGGAAGAGCATCGCTAGCTGTCCTATCTTGACAGGATAACAACACAGCGAATCACAGCATCCATCATGGCCACACATTCCAAATCTTCTGTTACAGCGCATACGCCCAAGGCTGACGGGCTGGCTGCCCGGGCCACCGAGCGCGCTGCATCCGAACGGCCGGTGGCACCCTATCTGGACGGATTGAACGCCGAACAGCGCGATGCGGTTGAAAGCATTGAGGGGCCGCTGCTGGTGCTGGCGGGGGCGGGCACCGGAAAAACCCGGGTTCTGACCACCCGCATCGGCCATATTCTGGCGACCGGTCAGGCCCATCCCGGACAAATCCTGTCGGTGACCTTTACCAACAAGGCCGCCCGCGAAATGAAAGACCGGGTCGGCCGGCTGATCGGTGGCGCGGTCGAAGGCATGCCGTGGCTTGGCACATTTCACTCGATCGGCGTCAAACTGCTGCGGCGGCATGCCGAACTTGCCGGCCTGAAACCGAATTTCACCATTCTCGACACCGATGACCAGATCCGGTTGATGAAGCAGATCATCAAAGCGGCCAATATTGATGAAAAACGCTGGCCGGCACGCCAGCTCGCCAGCATCATCGACAGCTGGAAAAACCGCGGCTGGACACCAGACCAGGTGCCCAAGGGAAATATCGGAAGCTATGCCGACGGCAAGGCCGGTGCATTGTACAAGGCCTATCAGGACCGCCTGAAGGCCCTCAACGCGGTTGATTTCGGTGATCTTCTGCTGGAATGCCTGACACTTTTCCGCACTCATCCAGACGTGCTGAAGGACTACCACAGCCGCTTCAAATTCATTCTGGTCGATGAGTATCAGGATACCAATGTGGCACAATATATGTGGCTGCGGCTTCTCGCCCAGGGCAGTCGCAACATCTGTTGTGTCGGCGATGACGATCAGTCGATCTATGGCTGGCGGGGCGCGGAAGTTGACAATATTCTGCGCTTTGAGAAGGATTTTCCCGGTGCCAAAGTCATCCGGCTGGAACGCAATTACCGCTCCACCGGACATATTCTGGGGGCGGCTGCCGGGCTTATTGAAAACAATGAAGACCGGCTCGGCAAAACCCTGTTCACTGATACCGGCGAAATGGGACACCCGGTTATCGTCTCCAATGTGTGGGATTCCGAGGAGGAGGCCCGCGCCATTGGCGAAGACATTGAACAGCTGCAACGCGGCGGCCACGCGCTGAATGATATGGCGATTCTGGTCCGGGCGTCGTTCCAGATGCGCTCCTTTGAAGACCGCTTTGTAACCCTGGGCCTGAACTACCGGGTGATCGGCGGACCACGGTTTTACGAGCGCATGGAAATCCGCGATGCATTGGCCTATTTCCGCGCCACATTGCAGCCGGCGGATGATCTGGCGTTTGAGCGCATTGTCAACACGCCGCGGCGCGGTCTGGGAGATGCCACACTCAATTTGCTGCACGCCTTTGCCCGCAAACGGCAGATCCCGCTGATTGCGGCGGCCCATGATCTGGTTCAAACCGAAGAATTGAAGCCAAAGCCGCGCAAGGCGCTGGCCGATCTGGTGAATAATCTGGCGCGGTGGCGTGAGCAGGCAGAGCATCTGCCGCATACCGAGATCGGCGAGATTATTCTGGATGAGAGCGGCTATACGGAGATGTGGCAGAATGACCGTTCCGCCGATGCGCCGGGTCGACTGGAAAACCTCAAGGAACTGATCCGCTCGATGGATGAGTTTGAGAGCTTGGGCGGCTTTCTGGAACATATTTCGCTGGTCATGGATGTCGACACCAAAGAGGATTATGATGCTGTCAGCATCATGACGCTTCATTCCGCCAAAGGTCTTGAATTTAACACCGTGTATCTGCCGGGCTGGGAAGAAGGGCTGTTTCCTCATCAAAGAGCGCTTGATGAGTCGGGACGAAGCGGGCTGGAAGAAGAGCGCCGGCTTGCCTATGTCGGCCTGACGCGGGCCAAAAAATCCGCAAAAATCTGGTTTGTCTCGAACCGCCGCATTCACGGCACCTGGCAATCCTCGATTCCCTCACGGTTTCTCGACGAACTGCCGGAAACCCATGCCGAGATCAATGACAGTGGCTCCAGCTATGGCGGCTATGGGTCATCGGGCGCCGGATCCTATGGCGCAAGCCGGTTTGACACTCAGGATGCATTTCAAAATACCTATGCCACCCCTGGCTGGCAGCGCGCCCAGCAGCATCGCAAAAGTGACGAATTCAAACGTGGCAATAGCGGTCCGCGCACAATTGAAGGCGAGTTGGTGGCGAAAAGCGGGACTGCCGCCACCTCCGCCTTTACCCTTGGCGAACGGGTGTTTCATATCAAATTCGGCTATGGACTGATTGCCCAGATCGACGGCAACAAGCTGACGGTTGATTTCGACAAGGCCGGTCGTAAAAAAGTCGTCGACAGCTTTCTGGAAACCCACTGACCATGATCCAATCCCGAATTTCGCTGCGTCTGGACGCTCCTGAAGCCCGCCGCATCTACATCATGCTGGAAGCTCTGTTTGAAGATGACGGCTATGCGATGTCACATTTTGAAGTCGAATCGGACGCTCCGGGCCCGAATCAATGGAGCATCGATATTTATGTGCCTAAGGACGCGATTGATGAAGTTCTTGCCAGGCTGACTGACCGTCTCGGATCAGATGCGTTAGGCCTCCAATTCAACCAGGAGGATGTGGAAGATCAGGACTGGGTAGCGCTCAGCCTGGAAGGGCTGAAGCCGGTCAGTGCGGGCCGTTTTTTTGTCCATGGTGCCCATGACACAGCGCGCAGACCTGCTGGAGCAGTCAGCATTGAAATCGAGGCGGGTCAGGCCTTTGGAACCGGCCATCACGGCACGACAGCTGGATGCCTTGAGGCCTTGGAGGATTTGCTCCGGCGCAGGTCTTTCCAGAATATGTTTGATCTGGGCACGGGAACCGGATTGCTGGCGATCGCGCTGGCGAAGGCCTGCCATCAGCCAGTGCTCGCCAGTGATATTGATGCCGTGTCAGTCAAAATTGCCAGCGAGAATGCATTATTGAACCGGGTCGCCAATTGGCTCCAGATTATCGAGGCGGACGGGATGCACCACCCTGCGATTCGCGACAATGCGCCATTCGATCTGATTGTCGCCAATATTCTGGCCGGCCCCCTGATGCAGATGGCGGGTGAGATTGGCGGGCAGTTGGCCGCCGGTGGTTCGCTGGTCCTGTCCGGCATTCTGGACGAACAGGCAGACCGTGTGGTGGCGGCCTATATTGCCCGCAGGCTGAGGCTGCAGCGCCGTGCCTCACGGGAAGGCTGGACGACGCTGACCTTTCACGCTGCGCTCTGAAGACCCCTTCGGTGCGAACAGGATCAGGCATAAAAAAACCACGCCGGTCTGCCTGCTGGCAGTCCGGCGTGGCCGAAAGTCGCAGATAGACTGACTTAGAACGGGTAAATCGAAGAGCCTGCTTTTTCAAGCGCTTTGCGATTATAGCCGTGTTCGGTCAAAGTTTGGTCATCAAGTGTCAGAAGGTACCCATTGACGTAACGGGATACCTGCTTTTCCCGTGCGGAAACCATGCGGTCCATAACACGACGGAATACCGAATTTGAACCGGCGACACGAGCAGGGACATTTGTAAAAGAGGCAGTTGTAGCCATGTTCTTGGTCCTTAGCTGTCGAAAAACGTATAGAGCGACGCACTTTGTGTTGTCAGCGTGGGAGGGTCGCCGTCAACGTCTGGGAGGGAGTAAAGTGCGTCGCTCTGTTGTTGTGAATTTAGCTATCAGACCGGATATTTAAAGGCTTAATGCTGCATGCCAGCCTTGCGTTTTTTGCATATGCGAACAAATTGCGCCGCAATGCAGCATGGACTTCAGCTTTGACTTTCAATTATCGCCACGTCATACGCATCTCTAACCCCCGGAGTAGCAGGAGTTTCCATCATGTTTCAGTCCTTTGCCCGGCCTCCTGTTGAGAAGAGGCTGCTCGGCTCCAGAATGGAAAGCTTTGTCAAATGCCTGAAAGACAACGCGCTTGACGGCTATGTCATCGCTCATGCCGATGCGCATCAAAGTGAATATCTGCCTGCAGATCAGGAACGCCTGGCCTATCTGACCGGATTCACCGGCTCGGCCGGATGGGCCATCATTCACTCCGGAAAAGGCATTCTGTTTGTCGACGGGCGCTATCTGGAGCAGGCTGTGCAACAGATTGATGGCGACGTTTTCAGTATGGTAGATGTCTCTGCCACAACGCCGGCGAAATGGCTCAAATCCAATCTGAAACCCGGCCAGCGCATCGGCTATCACGGGTTTTACCTGACCATTGCGCAAGTGCGAAAGTTAAAGGAGGCCTGCCAGGCCGCCGGCGCGGAACTGGTTTCCTGTCCGGTTGATCTGGTCGATCAGAGCTGGGAAGCGGATGGACGGCCAGTGCCTGCAAAAGGCCAGGTTTTTCTGCAGGACGAGGCATTTTCCGGAGAAAGCAGCTCTGAAAAACTGAAAAGACTATCCGCCCAACTCGGCGAAAGCGGTGCTGATGCAGCGCTGCTGACGCTGACCGATTCGATTGCATGGGCGTTCAATATCAGAGGTAATGATGTGGCCCATAACCCGGTTGCCCTTGCCTTTGCGCTGTTGAAAAAAGATGCAAGACCGATCCTGTGGGTCGATGGCGAAAAACTGTCAAACTCGGTTCGCAGCAATTTGTCGCAGTCTGTCGACATTGAAGAGATTGCTGATTTTGGCCGCTCGCTGGAGGCGTTTGCGGAAACCAAGCCCGCGATCCTGATTGATCCGGACAGTTGCGCCGATGCTGTTCGCCTTGCGCTTCAGCGTGGTGGCGCAACCCTGATTGAGGGCACTGATCCCGTTGTGCCGATGAAGGCACGCAAAAATCCGGTTGAGCTGCAAGGCATGCGTCGCGCGCATCTGCGCGATGGTGCGGCGATGGTGCGGTTTCTGTGCTGGCTGGACCAGCAAGAGGCCGGCAGCGTCAGCGAAATTGATGCTGCCCGGAAGCTGGAAGACACCAGGCGTGAAACCGCCACTGCCGATGGTATGGAGCTTCGCGAGTTGTCGTTTGATACCATCTCTGCGGCCGGTGAGAACGCCGCGCTGCCGCATTACCGGGTGATGGAGCACCACAATGCGGTGCTGACAGACAATTCACTCTATCTGGTGGATTCCGGCGGGCAGTATTACGATGGTACCACCGACATTACCCGGACCATTGCCATCGGTTCGCTCGATGCGGAGCGCAAACAACGCTTTACGCAGGTGTTGCGCGGCCATATTGCCGTTGCCACAGCGCGCTTTCCCGGCACCACCACAGGGGCGCAGCTTGATACGCTGGCGCGTCTTCCGCTCTGGATGTCCGGCGCCGACTTTGCGCATGGCACCGGCCATGGAGTTGGTGCCTATCTGTGCGTCCATGAAGGCCCGGCACGGATTTCCAAAGCCGGTCATGTGGCGCTTGAACCGGGCATGATCCTGTCGAATGAGCCGGGATATTACAAACCCGGGCATTTCGGAATTCGGCTGGAAAATCTGTTGATTGTTGAAGAGGCCACAGCGGTTGACGGCGGCGATCTACCGATGATGGGCTTCGAGACACTGACTTTCTGTCCCTTCGACACGCGTGCGATAGAGCTGGATCTTCTCAGCGATCCGGAACTCGACTGGCTCAATGATTATCACCACGAGGTGTTTGAAAAGCTTATCCACATTGATCTGCTGAACCCGGAGGAAGTCGCCTGGCTGTCGCGGGCAACCTCGCCCCTGATGCGCAAAAGTTCAGAACAGATAGCGTAGTAGCGCCACTGTCGCCGTGGCAGACAGCACCACACCCAGCATGGAATAGCGCAAGCTCGCCAGAACTGCGACCGCAACTCCGGCCAGTTCCGGCAGTCCGGATGTAAAAGCAGCAGGAACCACAAGTGCGGTAATGACAGCTGCCGGAACAGCATCAAGGGCGGCTTCAAGCCGGGGGTTGATGCGTTTGAACCGGGACAAGATGACATGACCGCCAAAACGGGTCGCATAGGTCAGACCGGCTAAGGCGACAATTAACCAGATGATGTCAGACATTGCGGGCCTTGCCTGGCGTCAGGGCCAGAAGTTCCTTCGGTTTGCCACGCCACGCGGCATACAGGATGCCGGCAAACGCGCCACTTGCCACATGCCACGGCGGACCGACTGTCCAGTAAGCCAGAAGCGCTGCCAAGCCGGAAACAAGAACAACCGACAGCCAGCCATAACGCTGGCGAAAGCTCATCAGAATAGCGATGAAATATATCGGCAGGATGAAATCGAGCGCGATGACCTGCGGATTGGTCACCAGTTTTCCAAATGCTGCGCCCAGCCCTGATGCAAGCAGCCATGATATATAAAGCGGCAAAGCAAGGCCGAAATAGAACCAGGGGGTCAGTGGTTGCGACAGTGCTCGCTTCTCCGAAACCGCCCATTGCGGGTCAACCAGCAGCAGGAACGCCAACGCCTTGTTGAGCGGGCCGAAGCGGTGCATTTTGCGCCCCAGCGACGCGCTGTAGAGAATATGCCGGAAATTGACCGCAAAAACCGACAGAACAATCGTCCAGAACGGCAAAGGCGTGGCCAGCAGATCAATCGCCACCATCTGGCTTGCGCCGGCAAACACGGTGCTGCTCATGAACATTGTTTCAAACAGCGTCAGGCCCTTGGAAACAGCCGCAGCGCCATAAACTGCACCGAATGGCACCACCGCTGCGATGACCGGCAATGCCGCTTTTGCACCATCAGTGAATTCCCGGCGCTCGTTGATTTGTAGCTCACCAGCCGTCATGAAGAAAGTCCGAATAAGTCAGCAATGCTGTCTTATAGCGCTGGCCTATCGCAATTGCACACGCATTGTGCTGACAGCACCTATCAGCAAATCGAATGCGATTCGGGCGAAGGCAATCACCGCGACCGCTGCGGATATTCTATTTGCCGATCAGGGCGAGCCAGCCATCTTCATCGATTGTGTCAATTTCCAGTTCCCTGGCCTTTTTCAGCTTTGAACCTGCGCCCGGACCGGCAACCAGAAGATCAGTCTTTTTGGAAACCGATCCAGCGACTTTTGCGCCGAGCCGTTCGGCCATCGCTTTGGCCTCATCGCGGCTGAACTTCTCCAGCGCACCGGTGAACACCACTGTCTTGCCTGCCACCGGACTGTCACCCGTAGTTTTCTCCATTGGTGCCGGTGTTACCTGCTGCAGCAGGTCATCCAGGGCTTCGTCATTGTGCGGTTCGCAAAAGAATGCCAGCAGAGCCTGCGCAACGGTTTCGCCAATGCCGTCAATATTGACAAGATCGGTCCAGGCATCGGAATTTTCATCGCTGGCCGCCTTGACCGCTATGCGCAAGGCTTCAAAATCCTCATAATGGCGGGTCAGCAATTTGGCTGTGCCCTCGCCAACGTGACGGATTCCGAGAGCGAAGATAAATCTGTTCAAATCGACTGCGCGGCGCGCGTCAATTGCCTCAAACAGGTTGCGTGCCGAGGTTGCGCCCCAGCCCTCACGGTCTTTGAGGCGTTTCAGTGAGCGCCTGTCACGAGCCTGAAGGGTGAAAATATCTGCCGGCCGGGTCACCAGACCATCATGATAAAAGGCTTCCGCCTGCTTGTCGCCAAAGCCATCAATATCAAGCGCATTGCGGGAGACAAAATGTTTCAGCTTTTCCACCGCCTGGGCCGGGCAGATCAATCCGCCGGTGCAGCGCCGCACCGCATCGATCTTGCCGGTTTTCGCGTTGACCTCGCGCACGGCATGGCTGCCGCAGACCGGGCAAAGGGTTGGAAATTGAAAAGGTTCAGAGGTCTCCGGGCGGGCTGAAATATCAACATCAACAATCTGGGGAATGACATCCCCTGCCCGCTGAACCGTGACCTGATCGCCGATCCGCAAATCCCGACCATCCCGAATCGGCTCTCCATTAGCGCCGATACCGGCAATATAATCGCCATTATGCAACGTGGCATTGGACACCACTACACCGCCAACCGTCACGGGATGCAGCTTTGCCACCGGCGTCAGAGCGCCGGTTCGCCCGACCTGAATTTCTATATCCTGGAGGATTGTTGTGGCCTGTTCGGCGGGAAATTTATGGGCAATGGCCCAGCGCGGAAAGCGCGAAGCAAAGCCAAGGCGGGCCTGCAAAGCCAGATCGTCGACTTTATAGACCACACCGTCAATGTCATATCCCAGCACAGCCCGCTGCGCCTCGATGTGATTGTAGACTTCAATGAGATCTTCAACGCTGTCGCACAGCTGCATCAGCGGATTGACTGCGAAACCCCAGTCAGAAAATTTGCCGATCATCGCCATCTGGCTCTCGGCGACCGGTTCGCTGATTTCGCCCCAGGCATAGGCAAAGAATTTCAGCGACCGTTCTGCGGTGATGCGGGCATCGAGCTGGCGAAGCGATCCGGCCGCAGCGTTTCTGGGATTGGCAAATTGACGCCCGCTGTCCGATATGCGTGCATTGAGGGCACTGAAATCCTCATGCGCCATGTAAACTTCGCCGCGCACCTCGACAATTTCTGGCCAGTCGGACCCGGCCAGCTGCTGCGGGATATTTCGCACAGTGCGCAGATTTTCGGTGACAGTCTCGCCGACCTGGCCATCGCCACGGGTGGCTCCGACAATCAAACGCCCGTCCTCATAACGCAGGCTCGCGGACAGACCGTCGATCTTCGGCTCCGCGCTGATGGGAATGGAAACATCCGTGCCGAGGCCCAGAAACCGCCTGATGCGCGCAACAAAGTCCGAAACATCGTCTTGGGAAGAGGCGTTGTCGAGCGATAACATCGGTACGGAATGAGAGTGTTTTGAGAATTTTTCAGACGGCGTATATCCAACGCGCCCGCTCGGCGAATCCGAACGCACCAGTTCCGGAAACCGCATCTCGATGTCCAGATTGCGGCGCTTCAGCGTATCAAAATCCGCGTCGCTGATCTGCGGAGCGTCGTCCTGGTGATAGTGCTGGTCATGGCGCGCAATGTCAGCGGCGAGACGCTCCAGTTCAAGCGCCGCCTGTTCCAGCGTCAGAGCGTCAACCGCTATCGCCTCCAGATGTGTCATGTCCTGCCCCAAATCTAACCGCCAAATTTAACCGCTTGAGCCCGCAATCAGCTTTTCTGCAGCGGCTCGTGCTTCATTTGTAATGGTGGCACCGGCCAGCATCCGGGCGATCTCTTCCTTGCGGGCTGTTCCGCCGATGGAATGAACTGCGGTTTCAACGCGGTTCTGGCCGCTGACACCGGCTTTTTCGATCAGCAGGTGGCCGGTTGCCCGTGCGGCAACCTGAGGGGCATGGGTGACTGACAAGACCTGGACCCGCTCTGCCAGCCGCGCCAGGCGGTGCCCGATGGCCTCGGCAACGGCACCGCCGACACCTGTATCAATTTCGTCAAAAATCAAACAGGGTGCAGAGCCCTTGTCGGCCAGAGCGACTTTGAGGGCGAGCAGAAACCGCGATAATTCGCCTCCGGACGCCACTTTCCACATCGGCCCCGGCCGTGTTCCCGGGTTGGTCTGAACCCAGAATGCCGCCTGGTCGATGCCGCGCTCGCTGCGCTGCGCCTCGTCGCTGTGAAAATCAACCAGAAAACGGGCATGGTCCAGCTTCAGTGACGGCAGTTCGCTGGCCACGGCCTCTTCCAATGCGATTGCAGCGTGCTGACGCTGCCCCGACACGGCGCGTGCGGCCGAGACGAAGGCAGTTTCCGCCTTTGCGGTTTCGTGCTCAAGTCCGGCCAGGCGTTCGGCGCTGTTATCCAGCGCATCCATTTCATCGGCCATTTTGACGGCAAGAGCATTGAGATTTTCAACAGGCACGTTGAATTTGCGCGCGGCAGCGCGAAGGGCGAACAGACGTTCTTCAGAATTTTCCAGAACTGAAGCATCGAACTCGGTGGCGCGCAGGGCAATCCCCAACGCAGACGCACTCTCATCCAGTGCCAGCAGGGCACGATCCAGCGCTGCAAGAGCTTCATCGAGCAATCCGGGGGCCTGTGCCGCCTTGCGTTCCAGCCGCCGCATCAGACTGGCGATGACCGGTACCGGAGATTGCGGCCCGGCGACAGCTTCATAGGCCTCATTGATATCGCCAGCGACCTTTTCGGCCTGCATCATCGATTGACGCTTGGCGGCGAGTTCCTCTTCTTCACCCTCCTGAGGCGACAGAGTGCTGAGTTCTTCAACGCTGGCATGCAGATAATCGGCCTCTCGCGCAGCTTCTGCGACTTGCTGGCTGAGCCGTGACAGCTCTTCCTTCTTGCCGCGCCATTGCCTGAAAAGCGCAGCGACATCTGCGCAATTGTCTTCCAGACCACCAAATGCATCAAGCAGCACAAGATGGGTGGCAGGGTCGACCAGAGCGCGATCATCATGCTGCCCATGGATTTCAATGAGTTGCTCGCCGATTTCACGGAGCAAGGTCGCGCTTACCGGCTGATCATTGATGAAGGCACGCGTCCTGCCATCGGCGGATTGGACACGGCGCAGGATCAGCTCGCCCTCACTGTTGAGATCGTGTGCCCTGATGAGCGAAAAAACATGATGGGTTGGGGGCAGATCAAAGCTGGCGGTGACGGCGCCCTTTTCCTGGCCCTCGCGGACCAGGCCACCATCTCCTCTTGCGCCCAGAGCCAGCGACAATGAATCCAGCAGAATGGATTTTCCGGCGCCAGTCTCACCGGTCAGAACGGTCAGGCCAGGCTCAAAACTGATTTGCAATTGGTCGATAAGAACGATGTCGCGGATCGTAAGATTCGCCAGCATGTACCCTCGGCCCCTTCAAGCTTAAACGCAGGCGATGCAACTAGCCGGGAATAGCTGCTGCAAATGCCCTTGAAATCCAGGAGCCTTTATTATTCTGCGGCTGGTAGCCACCTGTATCAAGCAGCGCATAGGCATCCTTATACCATTCGCTATCGGGATAATTGTGCCCCAGAACGGCGGCTGCAGTCTGGGCTTCGCTGACAATACCCATCGCCAGATAGGTCTCGACAAGACGCATCAGCGCCTCTTCGACATGGCGGGTGGTCTGATAGTCATTGACCACGGTCTTGAAGCGGTTGAGGGCTCCGGGGAAATTCTTGCGCTCCAGATAATAGCGGCCGACCATCATTTCCTGGCCGGCTATCTGATCGCGCGCAGCCTGGGTTTTGCGGCGCGCATCATCAGCATATTCGCTTTCCGGATATTTCCGCACCACCTCATCCATCGCACCCAGGGCGCGGGCCGCCATTTCCTGATCGCGGGTGATGTCCGGGATCTGGCGGAAATAGCTCTCGCCGATCAGATATTGAGCATAGGCTGCATCCGGAGTAGTCGGATAAAGCGACACGTAACGCTTTCCGGATGTGACTGCACTATCATAATCTCCGGACTTGTAACTGGCAAAAGTGGACATGATCAAAGACCGCCGCGCCCAGTCGGAATAAGGATATGCCTTGTCGACTTCCTGAAACTTGTCTGCCGCCTTGCCGACCTTGCCGGAATTCAGCAGCGACAAGCCCTCATTATACGTCTTGTCCGCCGGATCGGGCTCTTCGAAAGCCAGTTCCCCATAGTCATCCGCCTTGGAGGCACAAGCTGCCACCGTGAAGCCCAGACCGGCAACCAGAATCAGGCGCGACAGCGCACGCATCGAAAGCCGATCAATGCTGGAAAACGGATGAGGCAAATTGGTAGGAGCCATAGTCAGACAGTCTCTAATACGCAGCTTAAATGAACACGGGCGGTTTATAGCTGAAATTTTCGCCAGAGACCACCATTATCAGACAGATAGGTCCGGGAAAAACAGGTTTCAGCAGGAACCCTGCAGCCTTGTTCTGGCAAGCAAGAATGGCAAAACGGTGGCCGCTGGCGGAGTTGCTCAGGCCTTGGCAGCGGCAACCGGCTGGCTGGCAGCCTGCAGACCGACGGGAGCACCCACAGGTGTTGAATACATGCCACGCTCCAAGCCACGTTCCGAGCCACGTTCCGACCCACGTTCCTCCAGGGGAACTGCATCCTCGTAACACCAGTTTTCCTCATCGGCGAACAGGGCTTCCAAAATCATGGAATTCAGCTTGTGCCCGCCGCAGACAGATTTGTATTCACCCAGAATCTGTGAGCCCGCAAGGGCCAGATCGCCAATCGCGTCAAGCAGTTTATGCCGGACAAACTCGTCTTCGTAGCGCAGACCTTCCGCGTTGAGGACACGGTCCTCGTCAATGACAACTGAATTATCGAAGGAGGAACCCTGGGCCAGGCCCATTGCCCGCAATTGCTTTGCCTCGGCGAGAAATCCGAAGGTCCGCGCCCGGGAAATATCTCTGGCAAAAACCTCTGGTGTCAGTTCGGTAATAAAACGCTGGTGGCCAATCGCTTCGGATTCAAAATCGATCTCGATATCAAACCTTGTGCCGTCATGCGGCCTGAGAACCGCATGGGCCTTGCCGTGAGATGCTTCGACCTGCCGCAACACACGAATATAACGCCGTGGCGCGGATTGTTTTCTGGTGCCGACCATGCGGATGGCTTCCACAAATGCGCCTGAACTGCCATCCATCACCGGCACTTCGGCGGCATCAATCTCGATCAGCACATTGTCCACATTCATGCCGCGCAACGCGGCCAGAAGATGCTCAACGGTCGCTACATAAAGATCCTCAGGATCGCCAAGAACCGTGCAAAGGCGGGTATCGCCAACATTGCTGACATGGGCCGGTATCAACTGATCGATCTGGTCCCCTTCCGCTCTGCGCAGAAAGATAATTCCACTGCCACTCTTGGCAGGATGAAGTATAATGCAGGACGGGTTGCCGGAATGAACTCCGATGCCTTCAAGACGGACATCGCTGTTCAATGTCGTCTGACGCGCGGATTTGAGCGCAGCACTTTTTGAGCGAACATTTTTCTGGCAAGGACCTGTCCGGGAAGCAAACTCTCCAGCCGAATGGCCATTCCGCGCAGTCATATTCACAT
Source organism: Pararhizobium sp. IMCC3301 (assembly GCF_030758315.1). Classification (NCBI taxonomy): domain Bacteria; kingdom Pseudomonadati; phylum Pseudomonadota; class Alphaproteobacteria; order Hyphomicrobiales; family Rhizobiaceae; genus Pararhizobium; species Pararhizobium sp. IMCC3301. The sequence goes on along the minus strand of NZ_CP132336.1, from coordinate 3,701,193 downwards.
CAAACACTGTCATGTCAGCCCCAATAAATCTGCACGCAAACTCCAACGTGCATAACAAACCCGGTCTCGGTTGCCGGTCTTCGGTCGCCTGTTCCTGATCGTCTGTTTTCGATCGTTTTTTTAACCTCTGGTATCAAGCTCCGATCCTGAACGGATTCTATCAGCTCTCTTCCAGATTCAGATCGCTCCGGTTTCCAATTGCTTCCGCTTCCAATTACTTCCATTGTCATGAACTGATTTGACTTAAATCCAACGTCTGTTTGCCGGGTCGGGTCATAGGGTCAGTTCACAGGATCAATTCATTCGGTCAGTTCATTGGGAAGCCCGGTCGATCCGCCTTGCTTTCGCCACAGACAATAGGGTTTCGGCGAGGGAAACGAAAATCACGCTTTTTATCGTTTTGTGACACAGTTGTAATATTGCGCAACATTCGCTGCTAAATTGGATTTTTGACGGAAAAACAAACAATTAACCCCGCTGTGCAGCTCACACAGCGGGGTTATTTGTTACACAAATTGATCAAGGATCAGTTAGCCTGGCGCCGCAGAAATGCGGGAATTTCCAACTGGTCATCCTCTTGTGCAGAATTTGCCTGATTGTAGCCATGATTCTGAACCGGATTAGGCGCCGGTGCCCGTCCATGCGGATCGAGCTGGCCGGACGCCGGCTGCGGTGCCGCATGGCGCGGAGCCGATTGCTGCATCACCGGCTCTGGTGCCATCTGGCGCGGCTGAGCGGGTTGTGACGACATCTGCCGGTCTGCGACAGGAACCTGAGGCTGAAGCGGTTGCTGAGGCTGACGCCGCTGTTGATGAGGCTGTTGCGGCTGGCCGGAATGCGGATGACCCTGTTCGTCGTCACTGCGTCCCAGACCGACATTTGCCAATCTGCGCAGCAAACCCATCGGACGGCGATCATCATCGCCGTGATGACGTTCATCTGCAGAACCGTCACGGGCCCGCATCTGGCGTTGAGCAACATGAGGGAAATCCTCCACCTTGGGCATACGCGGTGTTGTGCTTTCGGGGACCTGTGCAGCGGCAGGAACAAAACCGCTGGTGCGCGGCGCATCCAGTGGAGGCGCATCGTAGATCTGCTCGTGTGCTGCTTGCTGTGGCGCATGCGAGCGCAGTGGGGACAGCGTCACGTTGGGATCGGACGGAGCCTGACGGGCAGCTGGCTGGGAAGCCTGTGCCGGACGGGCAATCCGCAGTTCTTCTTCCAGCTCTTCAGCAGTTGGTGCCTGGGCACGCGGTGCGGCCTCGGAGGGCTGCTGAACCGGAGCCATGATCTGTGGCTGGGCTTCGGCTGTCTGGTTGGATGTGGTGATGGACGTACCGGCTGCACCGGCTCCACTGCGCAGCCGTTCCGTCAGTTGTGCCATACGCACGTCTGCCGGGGCGGCATTCAACTCGGCAATCGAATCAATGCCAGTGGCAACAACGGAAACGCGGATCACACCTTCCATGGTTTCATCGAATGTGGCGCCCAGAATGATGTTGGCATCGTCATCAACTTCCTCGCGGATGCGTGAAGCTGCCTCGTCGACTTCGAACAGGGTCAGATCGTTACCGCCGGTGATCGAGATGAGTAGTCCGCGCGCACCGCGCATCGAGACATCATCGAGCAACGGATTGGCGATCGCGGCTTCTGCCGCCTGAACCGCACGGCCTTCGCCGCCGGCCTCACCAGTTCCCATCATCGCCTTGCCCATTTCGCGCATGACCGAGCGAACATCGGCAAAATCGAGGTTGATGAGACCTTCCTTGACCATCAGATCGGTAATGCAGGCCACGCCGGAATACAGCACCTGATCAGCCATCCCGAACGCATCAGCGAAGGTGGTTTTTTCGTTGGCGATACGGAACAGGTTCTGATTGGGAATGACAATCAGTGTATCGACATGCTTCTGCAGTTCTTCAATGCCGGCTTCCGCCAGCGCCATGCGGCGTTTGCCTTCAAAATGGAAGGGTTTCGTCACCACACCCACTGTCAGGATACCGCATTCTCGGGCTGCACGGGCAACAACAGGCGCGGCTCCCGTTCCGGTGCCACCGCCCATACCGGCGGTAATGAAAGCCATATGTACATGGTTGAGATGATCATTGATCTCATCCATGACTTCTTCAGCTGCGGCGCGGCCCACTTCAGGCTGCGAGCCGGCACCAAGACCTTCGGTCACGGCAACGCCCATCTGAACAACGCGTTCAGCATGGGACATGGACAGTGCCTGTGAATCGGTGTTGGCAACAACAAAGTCCACGCCCTGGAGGCCGGCGCGGATCATATTATTCACGGCGTTACCACCGGCACCGCCCACGCCGAACACGGTAATGCGCGGTTTCAGTTCGGTAATTTCAGGCATTTGCAAGTTAATCGTCATTTTACCCTCGTTAATGTCTCGGTCGACCGGTTGCTATCAGGCCGCTCCATTTCTCTTTGCCGGTGGACAAAGCAGTCTGCGTTCCCGTCCGGCGACCTCGTCATCGTTATGCCTTTGAAACTACGCATCAAAAGCTCTCCTTGAACCACTGCCCGACGCGGGATAGATAGCCATCCGTGCCGTTCAGCAGAACCTTGGTTGTTGCGCGGGGGCGAAGTTGCTCCAGTTGCGCAATTTGTGGATAGATCAGAAGACCTACCGCTGCCGAGAAGGCGGGCCCTTTGGCCGCTTCCGGCAATCCGACGACGCCCAGCGGGCGTCCAAGCCTGACATTGCGTCCGATGATTCGTCGGGCAGCTTCAGTCATGCCAGTCAGTTGTGATGCACCGCCTGTCAGGACAATCCTGCGCCCGACATGGGGCGCATAGCCGGAGGCGTTGAGGCGATCGCGAATGAGTTCCAGAATTTCTTCCACCCTGGGGCGGATAATGCGGGTCAGAGTCGAACGCGGTACCTGATTGGGCACGTCATTGTCATCATCACCCACCTGGGGAATCGACAGAATGTCGCGGTCCTCGGACACACTCGGCAGGGCGCTGCCATGCAGTGCCTTGATGCGTTCCGCATCAACCATTCTCGTGGACAGGCCCCGGGCGATATCCATGGTTACGTGATGGCCGCCAACGGCGATTGCATCAGTATGGACGAAATGACCGTCGATGAAGATTGACATGGTGGTGGTGCCGCCACCCATATCAACGCAGGTGACGCCAAGTGCCGCCTCATCGTCGACCAGCGAGGCCAGGCCGCTGGCATAGGGCGTCGCAACCATGGTTTCCACACTCAGATGACAGCGATTGATGCACAGTTCCAGATTGCGCAGCGGTGCGGTATCAGCCGTCACCACATGCATGTCGACTCCCAGATCCTTGCCAATCATACCGCGTGGATCATCAAACCCGCGATTGCCATCCAGAGCGTAGCCGATCGGAAGGGAATGGATGACCTTGCGCCCCTCACTGATCGAATGCGCGCTGCCGGCCTGTAACACTTTCTGAATGTCGCTTTCCGAAACTTCATGGCCAGACAGGGCGATATTGGCGGAGTAGCCTTCACTGGCCAGCCGGCCGCAGGACAGGCTGACAATCAGGCTCTCGACTGTTATGCCCGCCATCCGTTCCGCAGCATCGACTGCCAGACGGATGGATTGCTCTGCTCCATCAAGATCAACAACAACACCGGTCTTGATGCCGCGTGACTGCTGGTGCCCGATGCCCAGCACTTCAACGGAATGGGTCCGGCCCGGGAGAACATCGACACCTTCCAGGGGACGCAGGCGGGCAATCAGACAGCACACCTTGCTGGAACCGATATCCAGCACTGACACCACGGCCGATTTCTTCGGCGGCAGGGGCCGGAAAGCATGGGATTTGGCGGAACCAAATTGCATCATCAGATAGCTCCTGCCTTCAGCTCTTTGACGCGCTCGTCAAACGACTTCTTGTAGTCTTCCATGGTCTGTTCCGGCAGACGAACTGCCATCCGCCCCGAAATGCGCAAATCAATCGTCTGAATGTCCCTGTCCAATATCTCGTCTTCTGCCTGAAGCAGTGCCACTTTGACGAGGGCCTCTTCCAGACCGGTTTCGGGAAGTTTCACTTCCAGACCATTACTCAACACCAGATTCCATCTGCGGCCGGCAACAAGCACAGCGGCCCGCACACGTGATTCGACCATGGTGTAGTTGGATAATGTCTCCAAAAAGGCAGGCCCGGCCATGTCAGCGCCCTCACCTACCAGCAGAATCAATGACGCGAATCTGTCATTCTCAAGCGCGGTGATGATGCGACCTTGCGGGTCGAGAATGGAAATATTCTGGCCGCTCTGCCACAAGGCAAATGGACGGCGTTCCTTGAGGACGATTTCAATGCTGCCCGGATAGGTCTTGCGGATGCTCGCTTCCTCGATCCACGGCATCGCCTGAATCCGGTTGCGCGCGGAAGCGGCATCAAACAGGACCATGGAGGAATGGCCTTTCAGATCCAGCGACTGGATAATTTCGCGCGCAGAAGCCTGAACCTGGCCTTTGATGCTCACTTCTTCGACCTTCAATCCGACCAGGGCAGTGGCCTGCCCGATCAGAGTGTCTGCATGGCCACCGATAATCAGCCCATAGACCGATGAGGCTGCCAGCAAACTGATGGCGGCTTTTTTGCCGAGCCACTGCGGCAGGCGAAACTGCGTGCGTGACAGAATCCGTACCGGTTTGCGCAGCAATGGCGGCAAAATGGTCTTGTCGGCCGACAGCATGCGCTGAAGGAAGGAAAAATCCAGAACCGTGTCCGAGGATCGCACAGCGGGCCGGCCGATCAGCCGGCGGATCAACGATTGCATGATGCGTCCTCCACCATCCATTGCATCAGCGCAGGAAAGCCGTAGCCGGCATAGGCCGCCATTTCCGGCACCAGTGATGTCGGCGTCATTCCCGGCTGGGTGTTGACCTCAAGACAAATCAGCTCGTCTGTGGTTTCGTCATAGCGAAAATCCGCGCGTGAAACTCCGCGGCATCCAAGCGCGTCATGTGCGGTTTGAGAATGTGTCTGCACGGCCTGGTAAACCGCAGCAGGCAACTCCGCCGGCAGAATGTGCTGGGAGCCGCCATCGGCATATTTGGCATCATAATCATAGAATGGGCTGCCCTGCGATATGATGTCGATGACATCCAGAGCCGTGTTCCCCATGACAGCGCAAGTCAGCTCGCGTCCGGCGATATAGCGCTCGACCATGACAATATCGCCATAAGGCCACTGATCGGAATACAGCTCCTGCGGCGGGTGCTCTGCCTCTGCGGACACAATCAGCACACCAAAACTGGAGCCTTCATTCACCGGCTTCACAACATAGGGCGGCGCCATGACATGGTTTTTGGCAGCATCCAGCCGGTGAACAATTTCTGAGTTGGTGACCGGCACCCCTGCGCCACCCATAACCCGTTTTGCCTTGTCCTTGTTCATGGCCAGTGCAGAGGCCAGAACGCCGGAATGGGTGTAAGGAATATTGAGTATTTCCAGGACACCCTGAATTGTTCCATCTTCGCCGAACGGGCCGTGCAGCGCGTTAAACGCGACATCGGGTTTCAGATCCGACAGAACCGATGCCACATTCCGGTCAATGTCGATTTCAGTGACCTGGTAACCGCACTGACGCAGCGCCTGCGCGCAGGGTTTGCCTGACGCAAGACTGACCGGGCGCTCTGAAGACCACCCTCCCATCAAAACAGCAATGTGCTTTGGCTTCGTCATGCAATTCCTATCAGTATGGGCTTTGAGCCCTGGCTGCGGCGCGGATGGGCGCTTCAGCAAAACCTTTGACACCCTCTGTTCCACCCCATCATGGTTAAGAACAGGTAAAGGTTTGGTTTACGAATTGCAGATTGCGTGACTGATTTACGTTTTGTGCACCAAAAGCCACGATTCAGGCCTCATCGGTGCGGCAACTACCGAGAATTATACTTAAGGAATGTTTAAGAGAGGGGCGGCAGGGGGCGAACCGACTCACCGGGCGCGAAATTGCCCAGCCGTTTGATTTCCCATTGCAGCCGGATGCCGGATTTGTCCAGCACTGCGGCCCGAACGGTCTCGCCGAGCGTTTCAAGATCATAGGCCGACGCGTTGCCGGTGTTGATCATGAAATTACAATGCTTCTCAGACATTTGCGCACTGCCGACGCGGTGCCCCCTGAAGCCGGCTTCATCAATAACCCGCCAGGCGGAATGGCCGGGGGGGTTTTTGAAAGTTGACCCGCCGGTGCGTTCCTTGACTGGCTGGACCTCTTCACGATAACGCGCCACTTCCGCCATTTCCTCAAGCAAATGCGCTGGCTCGCCCGGTGTGCCGCGATACACCGCCTTCGTGAAAATATAGTCCTGTGGGGCTGAGCAATGCCGATAGGCGTATCCCAGATCCGCATTGCTGAGAATGTGGCGCTTACCCTGGCGGTCCAGCGCATGAGCTTCAACCAGGAGGTCCCTGGTTTCACCACCATGGGCTCCAGCATTCATCCGCAACGCGCCACCAACGCAGCCGGGAATGCCACGGTAGAATGAAAAACCGGCGATTCCCGCTTCTCCGGCGGCTTTCGCCAGCCGCAAATCCGGCACCGCAGTGCCGACATGAATGGTCAGACTATCGGCAACTTCAATCTGGCCGAAACCTTTGCCTGACAAGCGAATGACAAGGCCTGGAATACCGCCATCACGCACCAGAAGATTGGACCCAAGACCCAGCACCATAACCGGCACATCTTCTCCCAGCGTTGACAGAACCAACGCCAGTTCGGCCTCATCCGCCGGCATGAACAGCGCTTCAGCAGGTCCGCCAACGCGGAACCATGTAATCTTTGACAGATCGGCCTCCGCTGTCAGCGAGCCACGAAGACCGGGAACGGATTCGCGGATGCGTTCAACGAGCGATGCTGTCACGCCTGCGCTCCATCATCAGCGAGCGCCCGTGGCAGCTCATAAGCCCATTTGGTGATCGAGCCGGCACCAAGACAGACGACCAGATCGCCCGGCACGGTGTGTTCGCGGATCAGGTCCGGAAGCTGATCGGATGAGGCAAGCTCCAGCACATGGCGATGACCGCGTACCCGCAAGCCTTCTGCCAGCGCTTTTTCATCGGCACCTTCAATCGGTTCTTCACCGGCCGGATAGACCGGAGCGACAATCACAATATCCGCATCATTGAAACAGGCGCAGAAATCCTCAAACAGGCTCTGCAGACGGCTGTAGCGATGCGGCTGGACCACTGCCACCACATTGCCCTGCGCTGCAGAACGGGCCGCTTTCAGCACGGCGGATATTTCCACCGGATGATGCGCATAATCGTCAAACACCTTCACGCCATCGACCGTCCCGGTATGGGTAAAACGCCGCTTCACGCCGGAAAATCCGGCCAGACCGTTGCGGATTTCCTCATCGGTCAGGCCAAGTTCAAGCGCAACAGCAATGGCCGCGGTCGCATTCGATACATTGTGGACGCCGGGCATCGGCAGCATCAGATTGTCAATCGTGCGCAGAGCGCCTGAACTGCTGGTCACGTCGACGGAGAAAAGCGAATTGACTTCTTTGATTTCAATGTCGCGGAACCGCACATCAGCCTGCTGGTTCTGGCCGTAGGTTACAAAGCGGCGGTCTTCAACGCGGCCGACCAGCGCCTGCACTTCCGAATGATCGGTGCACATCACCGCAAAGCCGTAAAACGGCACATTTTCAACAAACCGCTGAAACGCCTCCTTGACCTTGTCGTAGGTGCCATAGTGATCGAGATGTTCTGGATCGATATTTGTCACGATCGCAATCTCCGCCGGCAATTTGACGAAAGTCCCGTCGGATTCGTCAGCTTCGGCAACAAGCCACTCGCCATCGCCAAGACGGGCATTGGTTCCGTAGGAGTTGATGATACCGCCATTGATGACGGTGGGATCGAGATGGCCGGCTTCCAGAAGTGCCGCGACCAGAGAGGTGGTTGTGGTTTTGCCATGGGTGCCGCCAATGGCAATGGAGGATTTCAGACGCATCAGCTCGGCCAGCATTTCAGCGCGGCGCACCACGGGCAAACGATGCTCGCGTGCCGATTTCAATTCCGGATTGTCCCGCTTGATCGCCGAAGACACAACCACGACAGCCGCATGATCAATATGGGCGGCATCATGGCCGATATGGACAATAATCCCCTTGTCGCGAAGCCGCAGCACATTCGGGCTTTCAGCCATATCGGAGCCCTGAACCGTATAGCCCAGATTATGCAGGACTTCGGCAATTCCGCTCATGCCAATGCCGCCAATTCCTACAAAGTGGATTGGTCCGATGGTCAATGGCAGCTTCATATGATTACCCCGGTGAGATTCGAGAAACAGATTGTCGCGGCTTATGCCGCAATTATTGTGGCGAATCTAGAGCGAGGGCGTGTCCGGCCTATGGTTTTGCAATCCTGACAACCAGATCGGCCAGTTTGACCGTCGCATCGGGACGTCCGATGGCAACTGCGGCTGTTGCCATGCTTTCCAGTTGCTGCGGGTTGGCCGCCAGCGCGGCCAGCCTGGTGGCCAGTTGTTGCGGGGTGAGCAAGTGCTGGGCCACCACCTCTGCTCCGCCGGCCGCAGCAAGGACTGCTGCATTGGCAGCCTGATCGTGATCCAGCGCATAGGGATACGGCACCAGCAGCGAGGGCCGTCCCAGAACTGCAAGTTCAGATACGCTCGAGGCGCCTGACCGGGCAACGACAAGATGCGCATCAGCAATCCGCTCCGGCAGGTCCGGAAAAAACGGCGCCAGGTCGACCCGCATGTTGAGCGCTTGAAATTTCGCCTCGCAGGCCGCCCGGTCCTCATCGCGTACCTGCAGTGTCAGGGCCATGCGGCTGCGCAATGTGTCATCCAGCAAGGCCATGGCCTCTGGCAGAAGTTGCGAAAACACCTGTGCGCCCTGACTGCCGCCGAACACCAGCAATTTAAAAGGGTCCGCCTGTCCGGGTGCGGCAAACGGCTTGCGCGCCAGCAGAACCGCTTCGCGGACCGGATTGCCGGTTTCGCAATCTTCCGCCCTGCCAGCGAAGGCCGGGCCAGGAAGGCTGCGTGCGCCGGCAGCAGCAAAGCGCGCCAGGAACCGGTTTGCACGACCGGGCGTGGCATTGGCCTCGTGAAGCACGATTGGTACTTTCAGAAGGGCGGCGGCAACGCCGGGAGGCGTCGTTGGATAACCGCCGAAACCGACAAACACCGAGGGCTTCAGGCGCTGAACCAGCCGGAGTGCAGACCCTGTGCCGCGCGCCAGCGACAGCACTGCGCGAACTGCTTTTAACGGTGAAGCAACCGATGGCGTGGCTGATTGTATCTCGTGAACCGGAATATTTTCAAATCCGCTTAGAAAATGGCTTGCCCTGGTATCCGTTGCCAGATGCACGTCCCAGCCACGGGCCATCAGCTCGCGGCCAAGAGCCTCGGCGGGAAACAGATGGCCGCCGGTTCCACCAGCGGACAGCAGGGCGATTCTAGAGCGCATGGCGGAGTTCAAAGTCCGATCCGAATGCCAGCCGCGACGTGTCGAGACGTTTCCTGGACAAGGCCAGAACCATACCCATGCCAATGGCCACGGCCATTGTCGACGAGCCGCCATAGGACACGAAAGGCAATGTCATGCCTTTGGAGGGAATCAGATCCAGATTTACAGCCATATTGATGATCGCCTGAACCCCGAACAGCGCGATCAGGCCCGAAATCGCGAGGCGAGTGAAGGCATCATGCTGCTTCAATGCATGGCTGAAACCGCGCATCACGATGAAGGTGAACAGCGCCACCAGTAGCAAAGTGAAAATGATGCCATATTCCTCGGCCGCCACGGCGAAAATAAAATCGGTATGAGAATCGGGCAGGATGTTTTTCACTGTCCCCTCACCCGGCCCGCGGCCGAACCAGCCGCCAGTGGTGAAGGATTCCAGGGCGGTATCGACCTGGAACGTATCGGCATCTTCCGGATTGAGGAATTTGTCGAAGCGGGCTGCCACGTGAGGGATCAGAGTATAGGCGGTCAAAATTCCAACAACGCTGAGCCCGGCAAGACCTATGATGAAAAACCAGGGCATTCCGGCAAGAAAGAAAATGCCACCCCAAACCATGACAATCAGCATGGTCTGGCCGAAATCAGGCTGTAGAACAAGCAACCCGGTGACAATGACCAGCAATCCAACGGCGATGGCGTGGCCATGAATATCGGGGCGTTTCGGCCCTTCGGCAAACAGCCAGGCACAGATCACGACAAAGCCCGGCTTTACGAATTCAGAAGGCTGCAACGAGAATCCGGCAACAAACAGCCAGCGGCGCGCACCCTTGGCTTCAAACCCGACAACAAGGGTGGCGATCATCATCACAATTCCGCCGATCAGCAATAACAGAGCCAGTCGGCGCACTTGCCGCGCGTTAAGAAAGGAAATGCCGATCATGACCAGCAGGGCGGGCACGGCGAAAATAATTTGGCGGATGACAAAGTGATAATTGTCAAGTTTCAGGCGCGCTGCAATCGGCGGGCTGGCAGCAAAGGACAGCACGATTCCCGCGATCATCAAAGTCAAAAGGGCGGTCAGTAAATACCGGTCAATGGTCCACCACCAATTGGCGAAGCGGCTTGTATCGGCGCGCGAGACTTTCATGATGGGCGTCCTTGCAGGGTGTCATGGGAAAGATGGTCGAGAACTGCCGCGCGAAATGTCTCCCCGCGCTCCTCAAAATTAGCAAACTGATCAAAACTGGCACAGGCCGGAGACAACAGCACAGTGACATCTGCCGCCTCATCCCGGCGGGCATCCTCCAGCGCCGCCGCGGTCGCCGCCTGCAGGGTCTGAAACAGCGCAAACGGGACATGGCCATCCAAGCTGGCGGCAAACTCATCACGTGCATCACCGATCAGATAGGCTTTGGCAATGCGTGGAAAATGCTCTGCCAAACTGGCGATGCCACCGGATTTCGGCACGCCGCCGGCAATCCAGTAAATATGCTCAAAGCTCAGCAGCGCACGACCGGCAGCGTCGGCATTGGTCGCCTTGGTATCATTGACAACACGAACCCGGCCCTGCTGTGCAATGGTCTCCATGCGGTGCACAAGTCCGGGAAACGAAATCAACCCGGCTGTGATTTGTTGATCAGACAGGCCGCAATTCCGGCAGGCCGCAAACGCAGCCGCCGCATTTTGCGCATTGTGGGCACCACGCAGATTTTCAGCCTGCGAGAGATCAAAAACACGGCGCGTGCTGCCACCGGCCGCTTCAACCAGCCAGCCATTCTGCATCATGAAGCCATCGCTGACAGGGCTGCGAATGCCGATACGGGTCAACGGTTTGGCAGCGGCTTCCATGATGTCCGCCAGTTTCGCGCCGAACCGATCGTCTATGCCGATCACCGCAGCGCCGGACTGTTCAATCATGCGCGCCTTGATTGCAGCATAATTTTCCAGCGTGCCATGACGATCCAGATGATCCGGACTGACATTGAGAAGCACACCGATGGAAGGGGCAAGGCCGGGTGCCAGATCAATCTGATAGCTTGAACATTCGACAACGTGAATCCGCCCTGCTGCAGCAGGGGCGAGTGACAGGATCGGCGTACCGATGTTACCGCCCATTTCGACGGCCCGTCCGGCCTGATTGAGGACATGAGCAATCAACGCCGTGGTTGTGGATTTACCATTGGTTCCGGTGATGGCGATAAAAGCGCTGTCGGGAGCGTGAGCGGCGCGCTCGCGGCAGAATAATTCGATATCGCCGATGATTTCCACTCCGGCATTTCTGGCAAGATCCACCGTCCAATGCGGTCTGGGATGGGTCAGCGGAACACCGGGGGCCAGCACCAGGGCATCAAGCGCGGAAAAATCAACCTGACGCAGATCCCGAGCGGGCAGGCCTGCGTCCAGTGCCGCACTGACCCGGGCCTCATTATCGTCCCACACCACTACATCGGCACCACCGGCCACAAGGGCACTGGCCGTGGACAGGCCGGAGCCGCCAAGGCCAAAAACGGCTACCCGCTTTGCTGACATGGTGGTGACCGGGATCATCGCCTATCTCAACTTCAAGGTCGACAGACCAAGCATTGCCAGAACCACCGCAATGATCCAGAAGCGGATCACCACCTGCGGCTCGGTCCAGCCCAATTGCTCAAAATGGTGGTGGATCGGTGCCATCCGGAAGACACGTTTTCCGGTCAGCTTGAATGAGGTCACCTGGATGATGACCGACAATGCTTCCAGAACAAACAATCCGCCGATGATTGCAAGGACGATCTCATGTTTGGTTGAAACCGCAATGGCTCCGATCATGCCGCCAAGCGCCAGTGATCCGGTGTCGCCCATGAAAATCGCAGCTGGCGGAGCGTTGAACCACAGAAAGCCCAAGCCGGCACCAATCAGTGCGCCGCACAGGACGGCAAGTTCGCCAGCGCCGACAACAAAATGAATCTGCAGGTAATCGGCAAATAATCCGTTTCCTGACAGATAGGCGATCACACCGAAACTGCCTGCCGCAATCATCACCGGCACAATCGCCAGTCCGTCCAGCCCGTCCGTCAGATTGACCGCATTGCCAGCGCCGACGATTACGAAAATCGCAAAGGGGATAAAGAACCATCCCAGATTCCACAGCAGATCCTTGAAAAACGGAAATGTCAGAGAGCTGGAAAACGGTGTATCCCCGATTGACATGACCGTATATGCAGCGATCCCGGCAATGAGAGCTTCCAGCGCCAAACGCGCCTTGCCCGAAAAGCCCTTGTGGCTGGCATTGGTGACTTTCAGGTAATCATCGTAAAATCCGATTGCTCCGAACGCGATCGTTACCAGCAGGACAATCCAGACATACGGGCTGGTCAGATTTGCCCAGAGCAGTGTGCTGCTGATCAGCGCCAGCAGGATGATGAGCCCGCCCATCGTCGGCGTGCCCTGCTTGTCCAGATGTGTAACCGGGCCATCGGAGCGGATCGGCTGCCCCCTGCCCTGACGGCTGCGCAGCCAGTTGATGATCAGCGGACCAAACAGAAACACCAGTAACATGGCAGTCATCATAGCACCGCCGGTGCGCACGGTAATGTAGCGAAACAGATTGAAGACCGGAAGGAATTCCGACGTCTGGCTCAGAAAATAAAGCATATCCGTTTACGCGCCCTCATGTGTGTCTGCTTCGGCAACCGAACCGCGAACAGTCTCGGCCGGTTGGTCCGGCATTGCTGAATGAATGCGCTTTAAAGTGTCTACCAATCCGCTCATGGCCATACCGAGAGACCCCTTGACCATGACAACATCGCCAGGGGAAATTTCCGCAAGCAGTGGCGCCATCAGATCTTTTGAAGTCTCGGTGTGGACGCATTTCCGACTGTCGGCCAGAGCGTCCCAAAGATGTTTCATCTGCGGGCCGCATAACAGGACGCGATCAATCTGTGCCTGTTCAATGGCGCTATTCAGATTGACGTGAAGATGCGCACTTTCACCGCCCAGTTCCAGCATATCGCCCAGCACCACGATCTTTCGACCCCTGGTGCTGAGTTCGCCGAGCATGCCGATGGAGGCTGACATGCTGGCCGGGTTCGCATTGTAACTGTCATCGATCAAAGTGTAGCTGCCACCCTGCAGGAAAAGGGTTTCTCTGGCACCGCGACCGCCCATCAGCTCAAAATTTGAGAGCCCTTGTGCAACATCTACCGTGTCCGCACCCATGGCCTCGGCGGCGGCCAGAACCGCCATCGCATTCTCTGCCAGATAGCGGCCGCTGGTCGGCATCGTAAAGGCAAGATCATCGCCGCAGATGGTTGCGGCAACTATCGAACCGGTTTCCGAAAGCGCAAACTCCACCAGCCTGGCCTCTGCATCGCTGCCAGATCCGAAACTGATCACCCGGTCTGCGCCGGCTTTTGCCGCCTCGGCCTTGAGAAATTCGAAAAACCCATTGTCGCTGTTCAAAATAGCCGTTCCGCCCGGCTCCAACCCGCTGAAAATTTCCGCCTTTGCAGCAGCAATTTGTTCAAGATTATCAAAAAACTCCAGATGCACCGGCGCTATAGTGGTGATGATGGCGACATGCGGGCGAACCATCCTGACCAGAGGGTCGATCTCACCGGGATGGTTCATGCCGATTTCGAAGAGGCCATATTCCGCGTCGAGCGGCATTCGCGCCAGCGACAACGGCACGCCCCAGTGATTGTTGAAACTCTTGACAGAGGCATGGACACGGCCAATTGCAGACAGACCGGTTGCCAGCAATTCCTTGGTGCTGGTCTTTCCAACACTTCCGGTAACCGCAACAATACGCGCAGCGGAGCGGGCGCGCGCTGCCTTTCCCAGTTTCTGCAAAGCCTCCAGAACGTCTGCCACGACCAGAAAAGGTCCAGCTGTGCGGCCAAGAGCAGGAAGCTTGTCTTCGCTGACAATGGCCAGCACAGCACCCTGACGGAATGATTTGGTGACGAAATCATGGCCGTCAAACTTGTCTCCCCTGATCGCGAAGAACAAATCACCCGGCTGGCTGGTGCGGCTGTCAATCGACACTCCGTGCACTGCTTTGGGCTGAGACCCGAACAACCGGCCGCCCATGGCCGCTTCAAGTTCCGCAAAGGTCCACAGCGGCGGACCCTGCGGCGCGACTTTGTCGTGCTTTTTATATTCGCCGCTCGATTTTCGTGCCGCAAGTGCCTTGGCAATCTCTTCATGATCGGAAAACGGCAACACCTCTTTGCCGATGATCTGACCTTCTTCATGGCCTTTTCCGGCCACCACCAGAACGTCGTCTTCAGTCAGGATGGAGACCGCTGTGGCGATAGCCCTGGCACGATCCGCGATTTCGATCGCTCTGGGAGCGGTAGCGAGAATTTCGCTGCGAATGAGTTCGGGGTTCTCGTTACGGGGATTGTCATCCGTGACAATCACCAGATCAGCGTTTTCATGGGCAATCTGCCCCATCAAAGGACGTTTGCCCTTGTCGCGGTCACCGCCGGCACCGACGATTACAATCAGCAGGCGTTTCGGGTAAGGCCTGAGCGCCTGAAGCGTGGAGCGCAGAGCATCCGGCTTGTGGGCGTAGTCGACAAAAATCTGTCCTGGAACACCCTGCATATCAACCAGTTCCAGACGGCCGGAGACGCCTTTCAACTTGGCCAGCGCCTTCAAAACCGCGACCGGGTCGATCTTGCAGGAAATGGCCAGCCCGGCTGCCATCAAGGCATTTTCGGCCTGGAATGACCCCGGCAGAGGTAGAGTTACGTTTTTTTCTTCGCCGAAGAAGCTCAATGTCAGATCCTGCTGCGGCCCGGTTTTTCCATCACGTACCACCAACCCGGTGAGACGGATGTCTTCGCCGATCCGCAAAATGCGCAAATCAGCACTGTCTGCCAGCTCAGCCGCCTTATCGCCCCAGGGCGCATCAATATTGACAACAAAAGGTGCGCCCGTTGGCAGTAAATCTGTAATCAGGCGGGCCTTGGCGGCGAAATAGTCCGCTTCCGTTTGATGGTAGTCCATGTGGTCGCGACCCAGATTGGTAAAGGCTCCTGCGGTCAATTGCACGCCATCAAGGCGGTGCTGATCAAGGCCGTGGCTGGAGGCTTCCAAAGCAACATGATTGACGCCCTCGCGAGCCAGGCGATCCAGGGTTTTATGCAGAAAAACCGGGTCCGGCGTTGTCAGGCCGCCATAATTGACCTGGCCATCCACAATGACGCCCAACGTGCCAATACTGGCGGAGCGCAGTCCGGCGCTTTTGAACATCTGAGCGGTGAAATTGGCTACCGAAGTTTTGCCCGCGGTCCCGGTCACAGCGACAATGATCTTTGGCTGACGCGGATAAAACCGCGCCGCCAGCAGCGCCAGCGCACGCCTGGGATTATTGGACCGGATCAGTGGCACGGATAAGACTGACGGGTCCAGATCCAGTTTTTCATCTATCAGCACGGCAACGGCGCCGGCCTCCACAGCGCTGTCAATAAAGGCGGCGCCATCTGTCTGCACCCCGGAAATGGCAACGAACAGATTGCCACGCTGGACTTTGCGGCTATCGGCACAAATGCCGGTAATCCGCTGTGTCTTCATATCATCGGTCAACTCAGCACTGATCAGGGCAACCCTGTCCGGCGCATCCAGTTTCAGCAGATCTCCAAGACGCATCATTGAATGTCAGTTCCTGTTACTGGGCTGGGCTTGGGACGTCATATTGCGGAATGCCAAGAGCAACATCGCTTTCCATGCGCGGCATCACGCCCAGCATCGGCGCGGCGCGCTTGATGATGGCAGCCACTGTCGGTGCAGCATTGACCCCCGCTGTCGCCCCGCCTCCTTCTTTTTCGGGTTTCGGCTCGTCCATGACAACAAGCACAAGATATTTCGGGTCATCCATTGGAAATGCGGCCAAAAAAGAGTTGAAACGAAGTTGAGACACATATTTTCCGTTTACCACCTTTTCAGCCGTTCCGGTTTTTCCGCCAACACGATAGCCCGCAACCTCGGCCCGGCGCCCGGATCCTTTCAAAGCATTGAGGCGCATGAGATAGCGCATTTTGTCGCTGGTTTCTTCGGAAACCACGCGTTTTGCCAGTAAATCTGCCTCTGCAGAGGTACGCGGGAAAAATGTCGGCGGGATAAGCCTGCCACCATTCACCAGGGCAGAGGCGGCAACGGCTGTCTGCATCGGGGACACGGCAATACCATGACCGAACGAGATCGTGATCTGGCTGAGTTGGCTCCATTTATCGGGAAATTGCGGTGAAGCTGATTCGGGAAGCTCGGTGATCAACCGGCCCATCAGACCCATTCGCGTCAGGAATTCCTTATGGCCTTCAATGCCCACCTGCATGGCCATCTTGGCAGTGCCGATATTCGATGAATAGATGTACACTTCAGGAACCGAGAGAAGCCGCCGTTTTCCGTGAAAATCCTTGATGGTATAGCCCGAGACTCGAAGCGGCCTGCTGGCATCGAAAGTGTCCTGCATCGTTACCAGACCACTGTCCAGTGCCATGGCCGAGGTGAACGTCTTGAAAATTGATCCCATCTCGAAGACGCCGGCCGTCGCCCGGTTCATTCTCTCTTTTTCCTGAGCCTGTGTCGGAATGTTCGGGTCATAATCAGGCAGCGAAGACATCGCGATGACTTCACCTGTATTGACATCAAGCACTATTCCGATTGCCGCGATTGCCTGATAGCGCTCCATGGCCTGGCTCAACTCGTTGCGCACAATGTGCTGAACCCGCAGATCTGTTGACAATTTCACCGGCTCAAGGTTGCGCTCCATCTGCAGACCGGCATCCTGAAGATCGGAGAGCCCCTGTCCGTCAATGTATTTCTCGAGACCGGCAATGCCTTCATTATCGACATTCACCAGTCCCAATATATGCCCGGCAGTTTCCTTGCCCGGATAAAACCGACGATTCTCGTTCAAAAATCCGATGCCCGGCAGACCCATGCGATGAATCCGCAACTTCTGCTCCTGGGAGATTTCGCGTTTGAGCCACATGAAGCCGCGTTTGCTGGCAAGGCGATTGCGGTTTTTTTCAGTATCCAGATCCGGGAAAACCCGCACAAGCCCTTCCATCACTTCATCCGCATCAAGCACACGCTTGGGCTCTGCAAACATGGAAAATGTCCTGACGTCCGTTGCCAGAACTTCGCCATTGCGGTCGACCAGGTCCGGCCGGGCGGCGGATACGCCGCTGGATCCGTAAGGGTTGCCGGTGTCCAGTTCACCAAAAACGGCGATACTGACGAGGCGCATGCCGATGATTGCAAAAATTGCGGCAAATAGCGCGATTGCAAGAAACAGGCGCAACCGGGCTTCGTCGCCCCTGGCGGCAAAGGTGCCTTTAATGGCAAAATGACGCCGCACTGACGCGGGAAATGCTGCTTTTGCCCGGACCGCACCGAAGGTTTCTGAAAGCGCCATGATCAGCGTTCCTCGGAATTGATGAAATCAGCAAGACTTGGCGTGCTGGTCTGATTGATGAGCCGGGCCAGATTGCTGCTCTCATACTGGCTGTAGAGCGGCTTTTGGCGTGGCACAATGAGGGACAATGGGGATCTTTCCGGAATCTGATCGATCATCGCGACCTGGTGCGGCGCTAACGCCGACAAGGGCAGGACATCTGCATTATTTTCGACAAGCGCCTGTAATCTGGAAGGCTGGTTGAGCAGGCTCCACTGGGCATTCAGCCGGGAAATATCTTCTTCCAGACCGTTGATTTCCGATACCAGATCTTCGGCGCTCTCTGCTGCCTGTTCAGCCTGATATTTGATTTTATAGGTAACGGCCACCCCGGAAACCATGAAGAGGCAGAGAAACAGTGTCCAGGCATGTCGCAGCATTATGTGTTCCTCATGATTCTAATCCGTGCAGTCCCGGAAGAGACGGGACGCCGAGAGCGGCCATGTCCAAAGCGAAGGCGGGATGTGACGTGCGCTCGCCAACGCGCAATTTCGCTGATCTGGAGCGCGGGTTCTCCTGACACTCCGCCGCGCTGGCAGCCAGCGTTTTGCGGGACTTCAGGTGAAAACTTGGTGGTGCTATCGGGGCCGGTTCCGGTGCATGGCGCGAGCCGCCCAGCCGCGTTTCGCTGCGCGAGTTGAAGAATGTCTTGGTGATGCGATCTTCCAGAGAATGAAAGGTAACGACGACCAGGCGGCCCCCGGGTTTCAACCGCTCTTCAGAAGCAGCCAGACCCATGGCCAGTTCCTCCAGCTCGCGGTTGACGAAAATCCGCAATGCCTGGAACACGCGCGTTGCCGGGTGAATACGGTCTTTCGCCTTGCGCGGAATAATGGCTGTGACGGTGTCCGCCAGATCTGCAGTGGTTGTCAGCGGTTGGGTTGAGCGGCGCTTCAAAATTGCACTGGCTATGCGGCCGGCCTGGCGTTCTTCGCCAAGAAATTTGAAAATATGTGCAAGCTCGCCATGCGAAAGCTGGTTGACGACATCAGCCGCTGTCGGTCCCGAATTGCTCATTCGCATGTCCAGCGGGCCGTTTTGCTGAAATGAAAAACCCCGCTCAGCGGTATCGATCTGCATCGAAGAAACGCCGATATCCAGGACAACTCCGTCCTGAGCCGGTGCCCCGACGGCTTCCAGATGCGCGACCATATCTGAAAATCTGCCCTCGATCAGCGTCAACCGCCGAGGAAATTCCGCGGCCAGTTTTTGACCGGCATCTATGGCCGTGGGATCGCGGTCAAAGCCGTAGACATGAGCCGCCCCCGCCTCCAGCAATGCGCTGGTATAGCCACCGGCACCAAAAGTGCCGTCCACGAAAACACCGCCAGCAACCGGCTCCAATGCAGCCAGCACTTCAGTCAGCATCACCGGAAAATGCGGTCGCAGGTCCATCGAACCATCTTGTGAATTGTCTGCCGCGCTCATGGGTCTGCCGGTGTTGATCCAGGGTTTGTACTGCATCAGCGCGCCGGGAGCGACCTGAGGGAATGGCGTGTTTGGCAACAGCATTGCACTCCCGGTCGATCAGCGTGTGAAAACAGGATTCATCACGTTCCATAAATAGTCAGGTAACGTTAACAATCTGTTTTTGTCTTGCAGTTTGCGGGGCCCCTGTCATTTTCGGGACTTCTGTGACCGGTGGATTGCCGGAAAGAAAAAACCAGTTGGTCTGTAAGCCGGGTTCTGTGTCACATCGTGCTGTTCAGGGGCATGCCACAAGACAAGCACAATGCGCGATGGCCATTCATCTGGGACGCCTGTTGCCAGACGCCTCGTGCAACCTACCCGAATGGCTGGTTCAAAAACAAACCTGATTGAGGATATTATCCTGCAACCGCGCCATTCCTATTCGGTTTTGCTCCCGGTGGGGTTTACCATGCCAGACCTGTTACCAGAGCCTGCGGTGAGCTCTTACCTCACCTTTTCACCCTTACCTTCAGTCGAAATCCGAACGGATAACGTCGTCAGGCGGTACGCTTTCTGTGGCACTTTCCCTGAGATTTCTCTCGCCGGACGTTATCCGGCACCGTGATTCTGTGGAGCCCGGACTTTCCTCCCTGCAACGCTTTCGCACCATGCAGAGCGGCCATCCGACCAACTGGTTATGCTGATGTGGGCCATGGGGTTTTGCGGGTCAAGAGCCTTTTCACGCAAACGCGCCCGGTTTCAGCTCCGCAGCGGCGTTGCTAAGGTTCTGAATCAGATTCAACGGGACCGGCTAAGCTGCCGGCTCCGTTGTAATTTTCGCCAATGCAGTCAGGATGCCAGAGCGCGGATTTCGTCGCGGAATTCATCGACGCAAATGCGTTTGCCGGCGCGTTCCACATGCCAGTAGGTCCAGCCATTGCAGGCTTCAAAGCCCTGCACCAGGGCGCCAACCTTGTGAATCGAGCCGCTGTGAGAGCCACTGACAAGCGAACCATCCACTCTGATTGTGGCTTCGTTGCGGCCTTTGGAATCCGTCAGCTGTTCTCCAGCGGTCAGCAAGCCACTCTCTAATAGCCGGCCAAATGGAATGCGCGGAGCCGCGCGTTTGCCAGCGCTGATCACCAGGGCGTCCCCACTCAGTGGTTCGACAGCAGCAATGCGCGCAAGCGCCGCCTCGCGATAGCCGCGATCGCGTTCAATGCCGACGAAATTGCGGCCCAGCAATTTTGCCACAGCGCCAGTGGTACCGGTGCCGAAAAACGGGTCGAGAACCACATCGCCCGGTTTGGTGCTGGTCAGCAGCACACGCTGCAACAAGGATTCCGGTTTTTGTGTCGGATGGACTTTCTGGCCATTTTCATCCTTGAGACGCTCAGAGCCGTTGCAGATGGGAATGTGCCAGTCGGAGCGCATCTGCGTGCCATCATTGAGCATTTTCATGGCTTCATAATTGAAGGTGTAGCTCTTGGCTTTCTGATCGCGCGACGCCCAGATCATTGTCTCATGAGCATTGGTAAAGCGGCGGCCCCGGAAGTTGGGCATCGGATTGGCCTTGCGCCAGATGACATCATTGAGCATCCAGAAACGCAAATCCTGCATCAATGCACCAACACGAAAAATATTGTGATAGGAGCCGATCACCCAGATGGTTCCGTTCGGCTTCAGAACGCGCCGTGCCGCCAGCAGCCAGGCGCGGGTAAAGGCGTCATAGGCTTCAAATGAGGAAAACTGGTCCCAGGCATCATCGACCGCATCTACCTTGCTCTGGTCGGGCCGGTGCAGATCGCCCTCGAGCTGAAGATTATAAGGCGGATCCGCGAAGATAACATCGATCGACGCTGCAGGCAGTTTTTCCATCGACGCAACGCAATCGCCGGCGATGATTGTATTCAGCCAATCAGCCCCGGATGGCGAAACATATGAAGATGGTTGCTGAACAGGATTTTCGGCAAATGCAGTTGAAAAGGTCAAAACGCAAAACTCCAATGACACTGCCGGAGTCTGCACTGAACAGGGTAAAGACCGGGTTAGGCTTTATGGTTAACAGGATGTGTAGGCCGCATTTGTCCGGCGCGGGCCACGCCATGAGATTCGTTGCGATATCTGAACGAGCGTCCTCGCCAAGCCACAATTCACCTGTTATAGAAAGTCAAATTCAGAAACCGAGCCGTAAACCAGTTAGATTATGCGTAGATTCAAACTGCCTTTAAAACTGTCCTTGCCCGTGCTGACAATGCTGGTGCTTGCCGGTTGCAATGCTGTCAGCAGCCTGAATCCGATCAGCCGCAAGCCGGTGGTTGATCTCAGCGAGTTTGCCAGTGCCTCATCTACCTATTGTCCCAAAATAGAATTGCGCCAGGGAACAGAAAGTTTCGGCGTCTATGAACGGGGATTTGACGGGAATCGGAAAAAGCTCGTGCATCAGGCGCGGATTGAGAACACCGCTCGCGAATGCACCATAGCAAACGGTCAGTTGCAGATGCGCATCGGCATCAATGGCCGTGTTCTGGCCGGCCCCAGCAGCGCCAGTTCCAGCACAATTTCCGTGCCGATACGTATTGCTGTGGTCAGATTTCAGGACTCCGTCCTGTATTCACAAATTCATCCGGTTTCTGTACAGATTTCCGAATTTGACAAAACACCCGAATTTGTTTCCGTTGTAAATGTTACGGTTCCCTATCCCGCTGACGAGCGCGACTTCATTATTTATGTGGGCTTTGACCGCAAGGACGACGCCTGACACTTTTCCCTTACTAAAAAGACTGTTTCATGCTGATCATTTTTGACTGTGACGGCGTCCTGGTGGATTCCGAAATCATTGCCTCCGAAGTTAATCTTGAACTCGTCAAAGAGTTGGGAATGGAAATTTCGCTCGACGAGTTATCGCTGCGATTCAGTGGTCTCACCGCCACTGCCATTTTTGAACAGGTGGCTTTGGAACTGGCAAGGCCCCTGCCCGATGATATAGCGGAGCGGTCTGACCGGATGCTGGACGAAGCTTTGCAACAGTCGCTGCAGGCCGTCAGCGGCGTCCACGACATGCTCGACGCGCTGGATGGCAGTAGATGTATCTGTTCCAATTCGACCACTGCCCGGCTTGAGCAGAATCTGAAAATCACCAATCTGTATGATCGCTTCCAGCCCCATGTTTTCTCGGCCGTGGAAGTGCGCCAGAAGCTGCCCAAACCCTCGCCGGATGTTTTTCTGCATGCAGCTGAAACCTTCGGTTCCGCACCGCAGCAGACGATTGTCATCGAAGACAGCAGTCATGGCGTCGAGGGCGCTGTGGCGGCCGGAATGCGGGTTATCGGCTTTACTGGCGCCTCTCATTCCTTTGCCGGTCATGGCGAAAGGCTGATGGATGCCGGCGCTGAAACCACGGTCAGTCAGCTGGCTGATGTTCCGGCCACAGTGCAGGCGCTAAGAAGCTGGTCCGGGGTCGGGCTTTAAGACAAACAGTTGCTTGATAAGTCGCGCCTGCGGCGCAATAACGGATCACACAGGACCCTCGCAACTCGCCAGAAATCAATGAAACACGGCAGGACATGATATCGTGCAATATGTAAGCACCAGGGGTGAGGCTCCTGAACTTGGATTTCTCGATACCATTTTAACCGGGCTGGCACGCGACGGTGGACTTTACATGCCGGCAAGCTGGCCCCGGCTTTCCGTTTCCCAGATCAGGTCACTGCGCGGCAAACCTTATGAGGACGTGGCGTTTGCCATCATGTCCCCATTTGTCGATGGGGAAATTCCCGATGATGTTCTGAAACAGATCATCCACGATGCCTACGCCACATTCCGCCATCGTGCGGTGGCCCCGCTGGTGCAGACCGGCCCGGATGAATTCATTCTGGAACTGTTCCACGGACCGACCATGGCCTTCAAGGATGTCGCCATGCAATGGCTCGCCCGGGTGATGGATTATGCCCTGGCCGAGCGCGGACAGCGGGCCACAATCATCGGCGCCACATCAGGTGATACCGGCGGTGCGGCAATCGAGGCTTTCAAGGGACGCGACAATACGGATATCTTCATCCTGTTTCCCCAAGGCCGTGTTTCCGATGTGCAGCGGCGGCAGATGACGACGGTGTCTGACGCCAATGTTCATGCCTTGGCCATAGAGGGAAATTTTGACGATTGCCAGGCTCTGGTAAAGGCCATGTTCAATGATCTGAAATTTCGTGACAGCGTTGGGCTGACTGGCGTGAACTCGATTAATTGGGGCCGGATTCTGGCGCAGGTGGTGTATTATTTCACCGCGGCTTTGTCACTTGGCGGGCCGGACCGTGCGATTTCCTTTGCTGTGCCGACCGGCAATTTCGGCGACATTCTGGCCGGTTACGTCGCCAAGAAAATGGGCTTGCCGATTGACCGGCTTTTGATTGCGACCAATGTCAATGACATCCTGGTGCGCACGCTGCAGACCGGTCGTTACGAAATCACAGGTGTTACGGAAACCACCGCCCCTTCCATGGATATCCAGGTGTCCTCCAACTTTGAGCGCCTCCTGTTTGAAGCCCATCAGCGCGATGGCGCTGCGGTGCAGCGGCTGATGGACAGCCTCGCTCAGAGTGGTGGCTTTACGCTGTCGCCCCAGACTCTGGCGTTGATTGCAGAAGATTTCGATGCGGCGCGCACAACCCCGTCGCAAACCGCGCAAACCATCAAACAGGTGCTGCAGCAAAGCGGGTATCTGCTGGATCCGCATACCGCAATCGGATTGTTTGCCGCCCGCCAGCACAGCACTTCTGCCACACCGATTGTTACTCTGGGCACTGCGCATCCTGCCAAATTTCCTGATGCGGTTGAAGCCGCCTGTGGCACGTGTCCGGCCCTGCCGGCCTGGCAGGGCGAGCTGATGACGCGCGCGGAACGACAACAGACGCTTGCAAACGAGCTTCAGAGCGTGGAAGACTTCATTTCGGCCCATGCGAGAGTGACAGAAACTTAAAATGTAACCTTGGGAGGGGTGCAGTGTGCTGCAAACAGGTGACCGATGAGCGTTGAGCATACGGTCTTGAGTAATGGTATGACTGTGGTGACCCACGCCATGCCGCATCTTGAAAGTGCTGCATTGGGGGTCTGGGTCCGGTCGGGATCGCGCAATGAGACCCGACGGCAGCACGGTATCTCGCATCTGCTTGAGCATATGGCGTTCAAGGGCACCCGAAACCGGTCGGCCCGCGCC
This sequence comes from Pararhizobium sp. IMCC3301, assembly GCF_030758315.1. Lineage (NCBI taxonomy): Bacteria > Pseudomonadati > Pseudomonadota > Alphaproteobacteria > Hyphomicrobiales > Rhizobiaceae > Pararhizobium > Pararhizobium sp. IMCC3301. The sequence continues at coordinate 3,676,685 of NZ_CP132336.1, read as the reverse complement.
ATTGCAGAAGAAATCGAAGCCGTGGGCGGCGATTTGAATGCCGCCACCAGTGTGGAAAACACGTCCTATTTCGCCAGAGTGCTGAAAGACGATGTGCCGCTGGCGCTGGATATCCTGAGTGACATTCTGTTGAATGCTCGCTTCGACGCGGATGAACTGCACCGCGAGCAGCATGTCATACTCCAGGAAATCGGTGCGACACTGGACAATCCCGAGGATCTTGTATTCGACGCCTTTCAGGAAGCGGCATTTAACAATCAGCCGATAGGGCGCACAATTCTGGGGACGGCGGAAACTGTGCAGGGCTTTTCAACAGACGATCTCAGGCAATTCCTGACGGCGCAGTACAAGCCCGCAGATATGGTGGTGTCTGCCGCCGGAGCCGTCGACCACGATGAATTCGTGCGGCAGACTGAAAAGGCATTCGGCGGATTGACCGAGCCGGACAAGCCGATCATCGAACACGAGAAAGCGGCCTATACGGGCGGACAGTTTTTCCAGCCGAAAGACCTGATGGAAGCCCATATTCTGCTGGGATTTGAAGGCCATTCCTATAAGGATGACAGGTTCTATGCGACCCAGCTTCTGGCCAGTGTTCTGGGCGGCGGCATGGCCTCGCGGCTGTTTCAGGAAGTGCGCGAAACCAGAGGCCTGTGCTATTCGATCTATTCCTTCCACTGGGGCTTTTCCGATACCGGATTGTTCGGCATTCATGCGGCGACCGGCCGCGAAGACATTCCTGAACTGGTGCCGGTGGTGCTGGACGAAATGTTGAAAGCCTGCGACGGAATTTCCGAAGCTGAGGTTAGCCGGGCGCGGGCGCAGGTGCGCGCCAGCCTGCTGATGAGTCTGGAAAGTCCGTCCTCCCGTGCGGCGCAGATTGCCCGGCAGATGCTGGTGTTCGGACGTGTCATCGATCTGAACGAACTGGTGGCGAAGATCGATGCCATTACGCCGGCGGATCTGCGGGATCTTGGCGGATCGCTGTTCACAAACAGACCACCGACACTGGCATCAATCGGCCCGATTGACGGGGTGGAATCGGTGCTTTCAACTGAAGCCATTTCGGGGCATCTTAAACGGGCTTAGATCAAAAAGTGGTTCGGCATGACATTTGCCTTTTTGCACAACACCACCCGTACGCCGAAACAGCAGACAGCACGCGGCGGCACCAAAGCGGGCGAAGGCATTTTTCTGCGGCCGCCGCAGATAACCGATTATGCAATGTGGTCGGAGATCCGTGCTACAAGCCGCGCTTTCCTGAAGCCCTGGGAGCCAAGCTGGGCGAGCGATGATCTGACGCGTAACGCCTTTCGGCGGCGAATTCGCAGATACCAGCAGGAAACACGCGAGGGCCAGGCGCACGCTTTGTTCATATTCCGCAAACACGATGAGCAATTGGTCGGCGGTCTCAACCTGTCAAATATCCGGCGCGGCGTGACCCAGGCGGTGAATCTGGGTTACTGGATGGGCGAGTCGTTTGCCGGTCAGGGCTATATGTCGGCAGCCGTCAGATCGACGCTGCCATTTGCATTCAATTCGCTCGGGCTGCACCGTGTCGAAGCTGCCTGTATTCCGGACAATCTACGTTCGATAAATCTGCTGCAGCGGCTCGGCTTTCAGCGTGAAGGCTATGCCAGAGAATATCTGTGTATCGACGGACGCTGGCGGGATCACGTCCTGTTCGCGATTTTGAAAAAAGACCTCAACAAAGACACCTGAGAAATGAGCAGAGTGGTTTTAAACACGGCATCTATCAATTAATTAAAAATGGGCCACATTTGGCTTCTATAGGCTTTGACGCCTTGTGTCCGGGGTCGGAACTCAATACTAAGATGGCACTCAAGCCTGACGGGTCACACCATGGGCCAGACGCTGATTTCGGCATCTTCCAAAGCTTGAATGATTTGTCTAAGTGCTTAACTGCTTTGGAGATACAATAGTTGCGTTGCCTGCGTTCTTTCCGTGACATTCTTGTGGTCCTGGTTGCTGCCTGGCTGAGCATGTCTGCCATGATGTTGATTTCAACACCGGCATCTGCAGTCGAGGCGGTCAGTGTGCCACTTGACGGCCGCACCTTGAATTTGCGTCCGGCAGTTGAATTCTACAGGGATTCCGGTGCCCGCCTGCAGGTCTCCACGGCGCCGGGCCCGGACGGCATCATCCGCCGCATCGAAGTTCAGTCCCGCGATCCGAACATTGCTTCAAACTGGGCAGTGTTTGCGCTTGCCAATACGGGAAATCAGCAGATTGACCGACTGTTGGTCGCGCCGCATTACTGGCTCCCCGGCTCAGGCCTGTTTGTGCCCGATCTTGGCACAATCCGCATCAGGAATATTACGCCGAGCGAAGGTTTTGCCCCGGAGCGGGTGTCCAGTAAAGAGTCGGATGTCTTTCTGATCACGCTCGACCCGGGTGCCGTTGTCACCTTCATCGTCGAAATGCAGGAGGAACGGCTGCCCAAGCTGGAGCTTTGGGAAGCGGATACCTATCGCGACAGCGTGAATAATTACACACTCTATCAAGGATTGGTGATTGGTATTGCCGGTCTTCTGGCTGTGTTTCTGACGATTATTTTCGTGGTCAAGGGTACCGCCATGTTCCCGGCCGCTGCGGGCCTGGCATGGGGCGTTCTGATTTACGTCTGTATCGATTTTGGATTCTGGAATAATTTCTTTGATCTGACGACCGAGCAAACCCAGATCCATCGTGCCGCTGCAGAGATATTCCTTGCCGCAAGTCTTGTGGTCTTCATCTACACCTATCTGAATCTGGATCGCTGGAACACGACCTACCGGATTGCTGTCATGGGCGTGCTGTTCATCATGGCGATGATCGTCGCCATTGCCATGATCGAGCCAGGCCTTGGCGCCGGCATTGCGCGGATTGCTTTTGGACTTACCGTTATCGGCGGCATGGTTCTGATCATCTGGATGAGCTGGATGGGCTACGACCGTGCCGTGATGATTATTCCGACCTGGATATTGCTGGTGTTCTGGCTGCTGGCGGCGATGTCCAGCGTAATCGGCGTTTTAAATAATGACACAGTGCAACCCGCCCTGGCCGGGGGCATGGTGCTGATTGTTCTGCTGATTGGCTTTACGTTGATGCAACATGCGTTCTCCGGCGGGACCGTGATTACCGGAGATCTTGGCGATCAGCAGCGCCGCGCCCTGGCGCTGACCGGTTCCGGTGACATGATCTGGGACTGGGACGTGATGCGGGACCGCATGGTGGTCAGCCCCGAAGTTGAACAGAAGCTCGGTTTGCGTCGCGGCACTCTGGAAAGCCATGCCCGCGACTGGCTGGAATTCATCCATCCCTCGGATCGCGATCGTTTCCGGCTGATGCTCGATACCGTGCTTGTACAACGCCGGGGCCGCATCGTTCAGGAGTTCCGCCTGCGGTCAAAGAATGATGATTTTCACTGGTTTTCGCTACGCGCCAGACCGGTCATCGGCTCTGATGGCGAAGTCGTGAGATGTGTCGGCACTCTGACGGATATTACCGAGCAGAAAAATGCACAAGAGCGGCTCATGCACGATGCAGTGCACGATAATCTGACCGCCCTGCCCAACCGCGAATTGTTCATTGACCGCCTGCAGACTGCCCTCACCCGCTCCGAGGTCGATGATGCGGGCTATCCCTCAATTATCCTTATCGATATCGACCAGTTCAGCGACATCAATGATAAATTCGGCCTCGCCATCGGGGATTCCGTGCTGCTGGCCGTATCAAGACGGCTGGCCCGCATGACGCGGCCGCAGGACACCATCGCCAGAATTGGTGGCGACCAGTTCGCGATGATGCTGATCTCGGAAGAGGATACGGAAAAAGTCGAGAACATCGCCAGAGCCATTCTGCGGATGATGAAATCGGCAATCTCGATCGGCTCCGAGGAAGTTTTCCTGTCAGGCTCCATCGGAATCGCGCATTTTGAAGAAGAGCAGATTGACGCCCAGGATTTGCTGCGTCAGGCCGAAACAGCGCTGTATGATGCCAAACGCAAAGGCGGCAATGAAATCAGCGTATTTGCCGAAGTCAGCGGCGAAGCCGTGTCCGGCAGGCTGGAAGTGGCCAGCCGTCTGCGTCAGGCGCTGGCACGCGACGAACTGGTTATGTACTACCAGCCGGTAATCCGGCTGGAGGACCGCTCGATTGCCGGATTTGAAGCTTTGATGCGGTGGGAACATCCGGAGCTTGGGACGCTGGCTCCTGCCGAGTTCATACCGATCGCCGAGGAAAGCAATCTGATTGCCGATATCGGACTGTTCGCTCTGGAAGAGGCAACTCAGCAACTGGCCGAATGGCAGCAATCTCCGCGCATTCGCACGCCCTTGTTCATGAACGTCAATGTGTCCAGCCGGCAGATTTTCCGCCAGGATCTGATCAATGATGTCAAATCGGTGTTCCTGCGCTCCCCGGTTTTGCCGGGCAGCCTGAAGCTGGAAATCACTGAATCTCTGGTCATGCAGAATCCGGAATATGCCGCACAGGTTCTGGAACGTCTGCGCGATCTGGGAACCGGTCTGGCGCTTGACGATTTCGGCACCGGATATTCATCCCTGTCCTATCTGCAGCGGTTTCCGTTCGATACATTGAAAATCGACAAATCCTTTGTTCGCCAGACTGGCCACGAAAGCCAGTTGGTGATCCTTCGCTCGATCATTGCTCTGGCCCACGATCTGGATATGGATGTGATCGCGGAAGGGGCGGAAAACGAAAGCGACGTGGTGGAACTCACTGATCAGGAATGCGAATTCGCCCAGGGTTTCCTGTTTGGTCAGCCGATGAAAGCCAGTGAAGCCGAGGAAATGCTGTTTCGCAGCACATCCTACGCAAAGAGCTGACCCGACTACGGGTTGGTAAACGGGCTCTGGTCGCCTTCCTGCTTGCAGTGCTGGCCCTCAGGCCCGGCCGCTGGTGCTGACCAGACCCGCCAGATTAATGCCTAACCGGGCAAGAGCGGCTGCATACATCTGATCCGGAACGGTCTGCAAAACCAATTTTGCGTCAGCCTTGCACACCAGCCAGGCATTCTCACGAATTTCATCTTCCAACTGGCCGGAGCCCCAACCGGCATAACCCAGCGCAATACGGGCCGCAGGCGGGCCTTTGCCCCGGGCCAGCCCCTCTATGGCTTCCATGGTTGCGCACAGTGCCAGATCATCGGTGATCTGGAGAGATCGGGCATGATCGCCCGATACCTGGTGCAGCACAAAACCGCGCCCGATCTCGACAGGGCCACCAGCCAGAACCTGGATATTGGAGGACTTCGCACCGCCATCTCCGGCAATGTGGCCGGCATCTTGTCCGGGCGAGCTGTCCGGCACGGGCAGCTTCAGCTTTGCACAAAGAGAACGAAAACCGATGCTGTTGTGAGGCCGGTTGACCACAAGCCCCATGGCACCTTCCTCGTCATGGGTGCACAGGAAGATGATTGTGCGGTGGAAGCGGGGATCTGTCATGGCCGGCATGGAAATAAGACAGGAGCCGGTCAACCAGCCGCCATCAGCATGCCCGCTGACAGGATTTGTTTTTGAATCCGGTGGTCTGGACACACTCAATTTTCCCGTATTTTCGGCGGTAACCGTGCAAATTTGCCTGCACTATGACATAGTTCAGCTTATCATAGCCATGCCATCCACTGCCTGTGTATCACGCAGATATGATCGCAACGGGCCAATGCAGTCTTTTCCGGGGCACCGGATGAAGGTAAGAACGGGCATGATACATAGATTTTTTCGATTTGCTGTGCTGTTTGCAGGATTCCTGTTGACCAGCTTCGTTGCGGCCCTGCCATCCCAGGCGCTGGAGGGCGCGTGGCAGGACTTGCCAAATGCCCGGGCGCGCCTGTTGGCCATCGGCGATCCAATGAGCGGCCGTCTGCTGGCAGGACTGGAAATCGAGCTGGACAAGAACTGGAAAACCTATTGGCGTTCGCCAGGAGATTCCGGCATTCCTCCGACATTTGACTGGTCTGGTGCCAGCAATATTGCGCAAACGCGGGCACAATTTCCCGCTCCCGTGCGGTTTACCGATGAATATGGCGAATCCGTTGGCTACAAAAAACACGTGGTTTTTCCGATTGAAATCGATCTGCAGCGTCCAGGTGTTCCAACCAATCTGGAATTGAATGTGATTTTGGGCATTTGCCGGGAGGTCTGCATCCCGGTTTCGGAGCGCTTTTCCCTGAAAATACCACCGGTTTTTGTGGCAACGAACAGTGCGAAAGAAATTCTCAACTCCGCAACCGCATCCGTACCAATTGTCGCATCGGTCACCGAACGCCCGCAGGTGTCTATCGTTGAACGCGCAGGGACGACTGCCTTGCTGACGATCCGGGTTCCGGCAGATCTGCAAATCCAGGATGTCTTTGTGGAAGGTCCGCAAACCTGGTTTCTGGGCCTGCCACAAAAACTGCAATCCTCTGGCGGCACAAACGGCAGCGAGTGGGCGCTGGCGCTGGATGGCGTGCCTCTTGGGGAAAGCCCATGGGGAGCCGCAATGCGACTGACGATGGTCGGGCCGGACCAATCCTTCGAACAGGACTTTACGCTCAGCAAGCCCTAGATGGTTTCGAGATCAATGCCTGCGACAATCCATCACATTTTCGAATGATTTCACCGTGTTGGCGCCTCCGAATCGTGAGGTTATGCCTGCCTTTCCGGTTGCATTAATCAGGATCTTAAAAAGGCTCGACAATCAAAAAATGTGCACTACATAGGATTGATATCATGACTGAATCCAGAAACATCGAAGAGATACGCATGACAATTGCCGTTGGCGAAACAATCCCATTTGCCCATTTTTTTATCAAAGCTGGCGGTAACATCGAAAGACTTTCCACCGACGATATTTTCGCCAATCGTAAAGTCGTGCTGTTTGCCTTGCCAGGTGCGTTTACACCAACATGCCATGCCGACCACTTGCCGGGTTATCTGGATCATCTGGAAACCATCAAGGCCAAAGGTGTGGACGAGGTTGCGGTTGTTTCAGTCAATGATCCGCATGTGATGGAGGCCTGGGCCAACAGCACCGGCGGCAAAGGAAAAATCCTGTTTTTGTCCGACGGAAACGCTGATTTCACCCGCGCTGTCGGGATGGACACGGATTCCTCCATTGTCGGCATGGGTGTTCGCTCGAAACGCTATTCAATGATTGTGGAAAATGGCGTTGTCACCAGTTTCAACCTGGAAGAGATGCGCGGACAAGCTATCATATCCGGTGCCGCTGCGATTATGGAACAACTCTGACGGAGCGTTCTTTCGCTAGATCGCTAGAGCGTCTGTATTCGCGTCGTGCATAGGCGATAAAAACACCGGCCAGTGTCAACGCGAGCCCGTACCAGGTGACGACATAGCCAAAATGCCTGTTGGAAAAGACTATCCGGGTTTCGCCCGCCTGCGGCAGTCCTTCACCCTGGCTGGCCTCAAGATCGATGAAGAAGGGCGCGATAAACGGGGCATCCAGTGCGCTCTGTCGTGTCATCGCCAGCGGATCGCGGACAAACCACATGGTGCCGTCAAAACCGTCCTCATTGCCGGGGGTTGCGAAATTGACTTGCTCCGGCGCGCGCATCAGTCCGGTGAGGGTGATGGCTGCTTCGCTGGCTGAAAAATCCGTGCCGATAAGCGCATTTGGCACAAACCCCCGGTTCACCCAGACAACGCTGCCACCTGTCACCTCGAATGGCGTCATGATCCAGTACCCCTGGCCACCATGGGGCCCGCCCTGAGGGGTGCTGATCACCATATAGGCCCGCTGCTGATATGACTGCAGATAGCGGCCTGTCAGTTGTACCCGGCGATACTGGTAGGCCTGCGGATCGAGCGCTTCCCATTCCACGGCGGGCGGCAGGTTATCAGGAGCCGCCTCAAGCCTTTGCGATACGCTGGCTATCAGTTTTTCTTTCCAGGCCATGCGCTGCAGCTGCCAGGTGCCAAGCGTCAGCAGAACCGCCAGAACTATGGCGGATAGCAGGGCTGGCCAGAAAAGACGCTGCCATAGAGTTCCCTGGAGCTTCGCGGGCTTCAAGCTGGCCTGGTTATCAGGCATCGCCATGCCCATCCTCGTCCTGTAAAGCGCCTTGCGCGGCCTTGCGATGATATTGCTGGGCTATCAGCAGACCCTTCAATGGTCGCAGAAAGATCAGGCAGAGAACCAGCGTCAGCGGCATCCAGATCAGCATGTTGAGCCAGATCGGCGGCGTGAAGATCACTTCCGTCATCAAGACGCCAACGACCGCCAGAAAGCCGACAATGAAAATCACAAAAACCGCAGGGCCATCGCCGCTGTCGATAAAGCTGAAATCCAGATCACAGCGCCGGCAGCGCTCGGCGGTCTGGAGAAACCCGTCAAACAAAGGGCCCTCCCCGCATCTTGGGCATTTGCCCTTCAATCCGGTCTGTCCCGCAGTCAGGACTGGATAGCGCAGCAAATCATCGGGATCGGTCAAAGCCAAAACTCATTTGATTGAAGACAAAAAGGCGCGCCCCGGAAACCGGGCGCGCCAATCCTGGACAAGTTTGCGAAATGCTATTGAGGCACCGCGCCGAGCGAACCCCAGACATATATCGACGCGAACAGGAACAGCCAGACCACATCCACGAAGTGCCAATACCAGGCCGCCGCTTCAAAGCCGAAATGCTGCTTTGGCGTGAAATCGCCTTTGACCGCCCGCACCAGACAGACGATCAGGAAGATCGTTCCGATCAGCACATGGAAGCCATGGAAACCGGTGGCCATATAGAACGTTGATCCATAAATGCTGCCGGAGAAACTGAAGGCGGCATGGATGTATTCATATGCTTGTATGGTTGAGAACAAGGCACCCAAAAGAACGGTCAGGACAAGGCCCCAGACCAAGCCACGCCGATCATTATGCAGCAGCGCATGATGCGCCCAGGTGACTGTCGTACCTGATGTGAGCAGGATCAATGTGTTGATCAGCGGCAAATGCCATGGATTCAGTACTTCCACACCGCTCGGAGGCCATTGACCGCCGGTGAATTCAACGCGCGCTACCTGTTGCGCTTCATTGACAAACAGACTGGCATCGAAGAAGGCCCAGAACCAGGCGACAAAGAACATCACTTCAGAGGCAATGAACAGGATCATGCCATAGCGCAGATGCATCTGCACCACCGGAGTGTGGTGGCCGACATGGGCCTCCTTGATGACATCGCTCCACCAGGCAATCATCGTGTAGATAACGCCGAAAAAGCCGGGCAACATCCACAGAGCCGATGCGCCGTCGAAATACGCCACCGCTCCGAATGCCAAAGCAAGAGCTGATACCGAGCCAACGAATGGCCACGGGCTTGGATCCACCAGATGGTAGTCATGATCGTTGGCATGTGTTTCAGCCATATTAGTCCCCGGTCTTTCTCGTCACTGTCATTTGCGCTTCAATAGCGCGATTTCACATTTGCTCATAGAGCTTTCTGGTGCAAATTCACTCTGGTCTAAAGCTTTTCCGGTGTTTTTTCAGACACCGGCTGTTTGACCTTCGCAACCGGCGCGGTTCCGCCGGCAGCCGGAAAAAACGTATAGGAGAGTGTGATAGTATTGACATGCTCCAGATCCTTGTCCTCGACCATCGCCGGATCGATGAAAAACACCACCGGCAATTCGACACTTTCACCGGCAGCAAGAGCCTGCTCGGTAAAACAGAAACACTCCAGCTTGTTGAAATAGGCTCCGGCTGACTGCGGCGTCACATTGAATGTGGACGTGCCGACACTTGGAGCGGCCCCGGTATTGGAAAACCGGTATGTCGCCTGCCCGGTTTCACCGATCTGCAAGACCATAGAGCGCTCGGTCGGTTTGAACGACCAGGCCAGCCCGCCAGCTACATTCGCGTCAAACCGAATGGTGATCTTGCGATCCAGAATTCTGTCAGCGCCGGTTTGCGCAATCTGCGTAGTGCCGCCATAACCGGTCACTTTACAAAACAAGTTATAAAGCGGCACTGCCGCATAGGACACACCAAGCATGCTTGCCAGAAACACCCCGCAGGCAGCTGCAGTCAGCCTGCGGCGTTTCAATGCCTGCTCGTTACCGGGTTTGATTTCCATCTGCTGGTATCCGTCCTAAAGCGGTTTATTCATCAGTTCCGGGCCGAATTTGTAGATCGTCATCAGATAGAATAATGCGACCAGAAAAATCAGCCCCAGTGCAATCGCGACCGATCGTCTGTTGCGTCTTTTCCGGTCTTCTGGAGACAGTTCCAGCCCGTCTTGTGGCCAGTCTTGTGGCCAGTCTTCTGGCCCGCCTTCTGAAATTTCCGGTTCGTTCATGGTCGTCCTCAAAAAACAAGCTGGACGATGGCTTCCAGCAGAAGCACACCGAACAGGGCGAACAGATAGATGATTGAATAGGCAAACAGGCGTTTGGCTGCGCGATTATTTTCGGCAGCTTCCGTGTCCCGGTAGACAACGACTGCACGCCAGATGAAGCCTATGCTCAGCAAAGCGGTGGTCAAGCCATAGACAAGGCCGCCAAAGCCCAGAACCCAGGGTGCCAGCGCAACGGGTGCCAGCAGAATCGAATAGATAAGAATCTGGCGGCGCGTATAGGCATCGCCCGAGACCACGGGCATCATTGGAATGCCAGCGCGCTCATAATCCTTGCTGGCAAACAGGGCCAGTGCCCAGAAATGCGGCGGCGTCCACATGAAGATGATGAGAAACAACACAAACGGCTCAATGCCGACCGAGCCGGTCATCGCAGCCCAGGCCACAACCGGCGGCAATGCGCCGGCAGCCCCGCCAATAACGATATTCTGTTGCGTGCGCCGTTTCAGCCAGATTGTATAGACAACGATGTAAAAGAAAATCGTGAAAGCCAGCAAAGCGGCAGCCAGCAGATTCGCAACAAGACCCAGAATCATGACGGACAGTGCGGCCATGAAAATGCCGAAGCCCAAAGCTTCATTACGCGAGACCCGGCCAGCCGGAATCGGTCTTTTTGCCGTGCGTTTCATGAGCCGGTCAAGATCCGCCTCATACCACATATTCAGGGCACCGGAGGCCCCGCCTCCAATGGCGATGCAGAGCAGCGCGATGGCACCGGTTACCGGCTCCAGCAACACCGTGTCCGAAGTCGCCGCCGCACTCACCATACCGACCAGCGCGGTGAAGACCACGAGCCGCATCACGCCGGGCTTCATCAGCGCAAAAAAATCCTTCGGCTCAGCCTGCGAAATCTGGTGATCCAGTGCCGGGCTGGCCAATGACTGCAACTCTGTTCTTGCTTCTATGTCTGCTGTCGACATATTCACCTGTGCTGCCTGTTGGGTCCTCTTAACAAGCTGCCAGCCTGTTCTTGCGAAAGGCCGGCAGCGCAGTTCGGGTCCGCATACTTGGGTTTGCCCGGCTGCCTATTTGATACGCGGCAGTTTCTCCCATTGATGGAACGGAGGCGGAGATGGCAATTGCCATTCCAGCGTTGTTGCGCCGACACCCCAGGGGTTCGCTCCGGCGACCCGTTTCTTCGAAAATGCTTCATAGACGCCGTAAATGAAAATCAATACCGCGAAAGCCGACAAGTAGGAACCGATCGAAGAAACGAAGTTCCAGCCGGCCATCGCATCGGGATAATCAACGTAACGGCGCGGCATGCCAGCCATGCCAAGGAAATGCTGCGGGAAGAAGATCAGGTTCACCGAAATGAAAGTGACATAGAAATGCAGCTTGCCAATGGTTTCATTATACATCAGGCCCGACATTTTCGGGAACCAGTAATACCATGCAGCGAAAATCGCAAACACCGCACCCAGCGACAGCACATAGTGGAAATGCGCGACCACAAAATAGGTGTCATGCAAGGACCGGTCGAGACCGGCATTGGCCAGTTGAACGCCGGTTACACCACCTACGGTGAACAGGAAGATGAAACCCATTGCCCACAACATCGGGGTGCGGAAATCAATCGAGCCGCCCCACATTGTGGCAATCCATGAGAAAATCTTGACCCCGGTCGGCACCGCGATAACCATAGTCGCGAACACAAAATAAGCCTGTGTATCGACATCCAGACCGACTGTGAACATGTGGTGAGCCCAGACGATGAAACCCACGACGCCAATTGCGACCATCGCATAGGCCATCCCGAGATACCCGAAAATCGGTTTCCTGGAAAAAGTCGATATTACGTGGCTGATGATACCAAAGCCCGGGAGAATGAGAATATACACCTCCGGATGACCGAAGAACCAGAACAGATGCTGGAACAGGATCGGATCGCCGCCGCCTTCAGGGGAAAAGAACGTGGTTCCGAAATTCCGGTCTGTCAGCAGCATGGTGATGGCTCCCGCCAGCACCGGCAGGGCCAGCAACAGCATGAACGCCGTAATCAGCACCGACCAGGCGAACAGTGGCATTTTGTGCAGGGTCATGCCCGGGGCACGCATATTGAAGATGGTGGTGATAAAATTGATGGCGCCGAGAATTGACGAAGCACCCGCCAGATGCAGCGACAGGATCACCAGATCCATCGCCGGTCCGGGCTGACCCGATGTCGACAGCGGCGGATAAATGGTCCAACCGCCACCCGCACCGTTTGCACCCGGAGGTCCTTCAACAAACATTGAAGTCATAAGCAGGATCAGCGCCGGCGGCAGAAGCCAGAACGAGATGTTGTTCATGCGCGGAAACGCCATATCCGGCGCGCCGATCATGATCGGCACAAACCAGTTGGCAAAGCCGCCAATGAGGGCTGGCATTACCATGAAGAAAATCATGATCAGGCCATGGCCGGTTGTGAACACATTGTAGACATGCGGATCGCTGAAAATCTGCATGCCCGGTTCCTGCAATTCCATGCGCATGGCAACGGACAGAGCGCCGCCCAGAATGCCCGAGAAAATCGCAAAGATCAGATACATCGTTCCGATATCTTTGTGGTTCGTCGAATAGACGTAGCGGCGCCAGCCTGTCGGGTGGCCGTGGGCGTCTGCATGTGCTGCCGTGCCTGCCATTTGTCCAAGTCTCCTATCTGCATCTGCCGGCCCCTGATGGAGGCCCCGGCTGGCCCTTTCGGGCTCTTACTCGTGTTTCGTCAAAGTCGCGCTCGCGCCGCGCAAATTCTAGCGTTGCGCCAGTTTTTTCTGTTCTTCGAGAAGCCCTGCCAGCATTTCGTTGGCACCTTCGACATCATCTGCAGCCATGGATGCCCATTGCTGGAACTGATCGTCACTGACAACACGGATCGCAATTGGCATGAAGGCGTGCATGACACCGCAAAGTTCGGAACACTGGCCGTAATAGATGCCTTCGCGCTCCGCCTTGAACCAGGTCTCATTCAAGCGGCCAGGCACCGCATCCATTTTCAGGCCCATGGACGGCATGGCGAAGGAATGCAACACGTCTGCAGCCGTAACCTGAACCCTTATGACCTTGCCGACGGGGACCACAATTTCATTGTCAACAGCCAGAAGGCGCGGATCGTCGGGACCACGCTCATCATCCTGCAGCATCAGGGAATCAAAGGCGATGTCATTGTTGTCAGGATATTCATAACCCCAATACCACTGATAGCCGGTCGCCTTGATGGTCATTTCCGCTTCCGGAATTTCCAGCTGGTTGTAGAGCAGACGGAAGGAGGGAACCGCCAGAATCACCAAAATCAGGACCGGCGCCACCGTCCAGACAATTTCAATCAACGTATTATGAGTGGTTTTAGAGGGTGTCGGGTTGGATTTGGAGTTAAACCGCACGGCACAAATTATCAGCAGGGCGAGAACCAGCAACACAATTGGAACGACAATCCACAATGTGAATGTGTTGAATGAGTTGATCTTTTCCATGACAGGTGAGGCAGCTTCCTGAAAGGCGATCTCCCAGGGCTTTGGTTGTGCAGCAAATGAGATTGTTGCGAACCCGAGCGACCCCGCCATACCAGCAAATAAGACCGTTGCATGCCGCTTTGCACATTTCAAAAGCGCGGACGCACTGCGCTTCAACTTCATCATAATGACAACCTTTTGCCCGTTTGCATTTTTGTGGCGCTGCCGCATTCGCGACTCCAATTCAACTCATTACCGCAGTGTCCGGCGATGATCCATCCTTGCAGCTGGAAAAAGCTGAAACCCCAATCCATTTTCCGCCCTCATATACGGGGCTTGCCATGCCGTGTCGAGAAGAACTTATGCCCAAAAGCGTGTTACTTTTCTCCGCCACATGATCAAACATTCATACAATATGAATATATAAAACACAGGCCCTGATCAAGCCTGGACCCGGTCCGACTCGTGCAATCTGGAGAATAGAGCAATCGACAAAATTGTATGTATGACAGATTATCGCCCAAATCCTCAGACATCTGATGCATCAGCCGATCTTGCCGGCAGCGGCTTCTGTTTGATTAAATTCGCGTAACAAACCGCATTTTCCGCCGGAATTCCGGACCTGACGAGACGGCAGCAACTGCGCATTGCTTGACAGCGTGTCACGCTCTGCTAGGGACGTTACAACTTTGGTTAAATGAGATGGGATCCCATGCAGGTTTCTTTCCGCCCTTTGTCATCTTTGCGAATTCTAGCCCCTCTTGTTCTGGCCGGTTTTCTTCTGGCCACCTTTGCGGCCAGCGCACAGCAGGCCCAGACCCCGTATGATGACTGGACAATGCGGTGTGAAACGCCGCCGGGAGCCCAGGGCCAGCAATGTGCACTGATGCAATATGTTGCTGCTGAAGACCGGCCCAATGTCGGCCTCAGCGTGATCGTCCTGAAAACCGCCGACGGAAAGGCCAAACTGTTGCGTGTCATTACACCTCTGGGCGTTTTGCTGCCATCGGGCCTGGGTTTGAAAATCGACAGTGAAGATGTCGGCCGGGCCGGTTTTGTGCGCTGTGTCTCTGAAGGCTGTCTGGCGGAGGTGATTATGGAAGATGCTCTGCTGGACAAGTTGCGGCGCGGAGAACAGGCTACCTTTATTGTCTTCGAGACGCCCGAAGCAGGCATCGGTATTCCGATATCCCTGTCCGGTTTCAGCGCCGGCTATGACGCCCTGCCGTAATGAGTTTGCCGCAATCCGCCAGTTACTTTGAAGGCCTTGAACTGGAGTCCCCGGTCACAAGGCGCCACATCAGTGATGCGCTAACCGGGTCGGATGATGGCGAATTATTCGCCGAATACCGCCAGCAGGAAAGCCTGAGTTTCGACAATGGCCGGCTGAAAAGCGCAACATTCGATGTGGATCAGGGCTTTGGATTGCGCAGCGTCTGCGGTGAAGCAGTCGGCTATGCTCATTCCAGTGAATTGTCCGATGTGGCGCTGGCCCGTGCGGTGGAGGCGGTAAGTGCTGTCGGCAAGGGCTATTCAGGACACTATGCCGATGCGCCGATGCGCACCAACAGAAAACTTTATGGCGAAGACAACCCGCTGAGCACACCACAATACAGCGAGAAGATTGCCCTGCTGGAAACTGTCGATGCCTATGCGCGCGATAGCGGCAGCGATATTGCCCAGGTCTCTACAGGCCTTGCCGCCAGCTGGCAGATCGTAAAAATACTGCGCGCCGATGGACACCTGGTGGAAGATATCCGGCCGATGCTGCGTTTCAATGTCTCGGTGATTGCCCGGGACGGTGCACGGCAGGAGACAGGCTCCTTCGGATTTGGCGGGCGCGACGGGTTCGACGCTTTCATCAATGAAGAAGCCTGGAAAGCCGGCGTTGACGATGCCGTACGCCAGGCCCGTGTCAATCTGACTGCAGAGGCAGCGCCCGCAGGGGAAATGAATGTTGTGCTGGGACCGGGCTGGCCCGGCATTTTGCTGCATGAAGCTGTCGGCCATGGCCTGGAAGGTGATTTCAACCGCAAGGGCACCTCAGCCTTTGCCACGCTGATGGGTGAGCAGGTTGCCTCCAAGGGCGTTACCATAGTCGATGATGGCACCCTTGCTGCACGGCGGGGCTCGCTGAGCGTCGATGATGAGGGCACTCCGACATCCAGGACGGTTCTGATTGAGGATGGCAAGCTGGTTGGCTATATGCAAGACCGCCAGAATGCGCGTCTTTCGGGCGTGGTTCCAACCGGGAACGGACGCCGTCAATCCTACGCCCATGCGCCGATGCCGCGCATGACCAATACCTGTATGCTGGGCGGCCAGGACGCGCCGGAAGAGATTATCGCCTCCCTGAAAGACGGGCTTTATGCGGTTTCATTCGGCGGCGGCCAGGTCGATATCACATCGGGTAAATTCGTGTTTTCCTGCACCGAAGCCTACCGGGTCAAAAACGGCAAAATCGGCGCGCCGGTGAAGGGTGCCATGCTGATCGGCAACGGACCGGATGCCATGCGGCGGGTCTCGATGATCGGCAATGACATGCAGCTTGACCGCGGCGTCGGCACCTGCGGAAAAGCCGGGCAGTGGGTTCCCGTTGGCGTTGGTCAGCCAACGTTGCGGATAGACGCAATTACTGTCGGCGGAACACAGACCGCAAAGCAGTAAAAAAGACCCGGCGCGAGCGGTTTATATCCAACGCCTGATATATAGTCCCAATGGTAGTCCCAATGGCGAGGAGAGCCGTTGTGGACCCGCCTCACAAAAAGGCGGATCAGCCCGCTGTCTGGCTCATGCGCCGCGCACCAGCACACCCACCAGCAGCACCACATAGGCGACGAGCAGAATTTCGAACACGTTGCCCGAAACCACAGGTATCGCGATTCCCAGATAGCGCGCGACCACCACCAGAGCAAACAGGACAACGGAAATTATGAATACAGGAAAGGAAGGACTGGTCAGTCTCATGATTTACAACTCCAAACGATTTCGCCGGAGTATGCCAGTAGATTGCTGATTCTGTAAGCGCCCAAACAACGTATTTTTCAAGCCGACCGATTTCGTGATCCGGACCAGCCATGGGACAGTGAGGACGGGGTTTGAAGGGCGGTGAACATTATGGCCTGTCGGGTCTGATTTTGAACAAGCCGCCATTTTTTTCATCTGTCAGGAACCAGATGTTGCCGTCTGCATCCACATCGATGTCGCGGATACGGCCCCAGCGCGACATGTCCCATTGTTCTTCGTTTATGACTTTCGCCACCGGTCCGCTGAGATCGATTTCAAGACGGGCAATCAGCTTGTCTTTCAGAGCGCCGACAAAGGCATTGCTGTTCCAGCTGTCAATGCCGGTCTGCCCGTAAAAGGCGAGACCGGAAGGCGCAATTGACGGGTCCCAATAATATACCGGCTGCTCAAAGCCCTCAGCGCTGGTTCCCTGGCCTATCCTGAGACCGGAATAATGCCGCCCATACGAGATTTCCGGCCATCCGTAGTTTTTTCCCGCTTCCGGCCGGTTCAGTTCATCTCCGCCGCGGGCGCCATGTTCAACGCTCCAGTACCGACCGGTTTGTGGATCAATGGCGGCACCTTGCGGATTGCGGTGGCCGATTGACCACAGCTCAGGCAGGGCATCGGGATCGTCCAGGAAAGGATTGTCCTTGGGAATCGAGCCGTCCGGCCATATCCGCACAACCGAGCCGGCATGGTCGCGCTTGTCCTGCGCCCGGTCATCTTCGCCGCGATCACCAATGGTGACGAACAGAGTACCATCGGGTGCGAATGTCAGGCGGGAGCCGAATTGGCGGTTGTTTGTTGTCTTGATGTTCTCGCGGAAAATCACTTCCTGCCGGTCAAGCTGACCTGTCAGGCCATTTTGAGTGAGACGGGCACGCATCACCGCCGTTCCGGCGCCTGCGTCGCCAGGCTCGGCGAAAGACAGATAAATCAGGCGATTGTCGGAAAAATCCGGATCAAGCGCGACATCCAGCAGCCCCCCCTGCCCGACATTATAAACTTCCGGCACGCCGTCGATGGGCGGCCCCAATTCTGCATTGCGCGCCAGTCTCAGCCGTCCGGCACGTTCTGTCACCAGAATTGTTCCATCCGGCAGGAAGCTCATGCCCCACGGATGTTCCAGACCAAGCACAACGGGAACCACTTCAACTGTGGCAGCTTTTGTGGCAAAGGACCCTGTCCAGCGCTCCAGAACCTGCTTGTCGAAAAATGTTGTGGAGGCAGCCTCCACCGGGCGCGAAATATGCAGGGTACCTGCCAGAACAAACAGGCCGAGGAAACCTCGTGTTATTCGCATTTTAAAACCATTGCAGCGCTCGCCTTAACTCAGTCAGTCAGAAATGACATGGGGCGCCACTATCGGGTCGACAAGGGAAGAATATCTTCCCTGACGAGGCCATAGAGGGTTTGCGCCTCAGCGGGCGGGGCGCAAACCTTTGTTAAATGATCTATTCGGGGGTTAAATGATCTATTCGGGGAATTTTGATCGCACTCTTTCCCGCGCCCGCTGGCGTTCCGGAATCTGCTCCCGATAGGTCTGGCGCAAAAGCAGGGCCACGGCAATGGCCATAAAACCCAGGACAAGTGTCAGCAGAACAGACAGGACACCTGCCTCGGTCAGACCCATTACGGACCCCATGGCAACTAAGTGAGACGGCATGACATGACCTTTCAATGGTGGTGAGACCTGTCATGATGATGAAACGCAAAACCGGCCGGACAACGGAAAAATTGCGGCAACCGCGTGATTTTTCGTTAATTTTTAGTCAATTACACGACAAGTTGACATGAGTGGACCCGGCACGAGTAGGTCCGGTACGAGCGGACAAAGGCCTCACCGGGACCAAGGGTCTAGAATGGCAGCGTTGCGGAAAAGCTCAGTCGCCTTCCGCCATCCGGATGAAACAGCGACAGGCTCTCGGCATGAAGCTGCAGGCGCGGCGCGCGAGAGACGATTTCCGCCGGAGCATAAAAAGAATCCCCGAGGATCGGATGTCCGATGGCGAGGCAGTGAACCCGGAGCTGATGAGTGCGGCCGGTTTTGGGATAAAGTGCAATGCGGGATGCATCGTGCTCGCGTGCCAGCACGGAAAAGCTGGTCTGCGCCGCCTTGCCGGTGGTCCAGTCGACTTTCTGCAGCGGCCGGTTCGGCCAGTCGCAGATGAGCGGCAGATTGATCTGGCCGGATGCGGTCAACACGGCTCCCGCGACGCG
Source organism: Pararhizobium sp. IMCC3301 (assembly GCF_030758315.1). NCBI lineage: Bacteria > Pseudomonadati > Pseudomonadota > Alphaproteobacteria > Hyphomicrobiales > Rhizobiaceae > Pararhizobium > Pararhizobium sp. IMCC3301. Next base: position 3,657,667 of record NZ_CP132336.1, on the reverse strand, counting down.
CGCGACATAACGCTTTTCAATATGACGCCGTTCAAATTGCAGGCCGAGATGTCTCTGTGCGGCAGTATTCATGGCAAACACCATCACGCCGGAGGTGTCGAGGTCGAGCCGGTGAACCAGCAATGCCTGCGGAAATTCGGCTTTCACCCGGGCCTCCAGGCAATCGGCGTGATGGCTGGATTTGCCGGGCACACTCAACAGTCCGGACGGCTTGTCCACCAGCAGCACATGCTGATCGCGATGCAGGACCTGCAAGCCGATGTCCGGCGGCGGCGAATAGTTGAATTGCGGAAGCATGGACGCGTTTGTTTCTGCTGAAAGCCAAGACTTCCTGATAGACGCCTTTGCAAAGCCCGGCAAGCGCTGCCAAACCCGTGGAAATGGCGCGTGGAAATGGCGCGTGGAGATAAATCCTTCCACGCGTCGAATTCCACCCTATATGGGAACAGGTCTGCAGAACTGGGCAGCACAGCGTGTGAAAGGAAGCGGTATGGCGGACAAATTGGACGAAGCAGCGCGCAACGCGGCACTGAGCGAATTGTCCGGCTGGGACCATGACGCAGCGCGCGACGCCATTGGCAAAAAGTTTACCTTCAAGGATTTTGTCCAGGCATTCGGCTTCATGAGCCAGACAGCTCTGATAGCTGAAAAAATGAACCATCATCCGGAATGGTCGAACGTTTACAAGACCGTCACTGTTACTTTGACGACACATGATTGCGACGGGCTGAGCGCGCTGGACATCAAAATGGCCAAAGCCATGGATAAACTGGCGCAGATTTATAAATCAGCTTCCTGAAGCCGCCCAAACAGGAAGCCGCAAAACAGGGGACGATTATGCCGGCAGACAGCCAGAGCAGCAAACCAAAACCGGCTCTTGATGGAGAGATCATTCTGCCGGAAAAGGTCCGTGAGCATGTCAAAGGTGGTTTCGACAGCCAGCAGAACAGCGTGCAGAAGCGCTTCTGGCCAACTGTTCGCAAGGCGCTGCGTCACATCCCTTTCATGGAAGATGTGATCGCTGCCTATTACTGCGCGATGGACCCGCAAACTCCGTTCAGGGCCCGTGCGGCGCTGATTGGTGCCCTGGCCTATTTTGTCATGCCGATTGACGCCATTCCCGACGTCCTGACAATCATCGGCTTTGCCGATGACGCCTCTGTGCTGCTCGCGGTTCTGGCCTTGGTCGGACCGCACATCAAATCTGTCCATCGCGACAAGGCCCGGGACGCTCTGCAGGAAAAATTGGATACTTAAAGGTCAATGCCGGTAACAGCTTCCAGGCAACGTCGCAGACGCGAAAACGCTAACCGGATCCGGGATTTGACAGTGCCAAGGGGCAGTTCGGTCCGCTCGGCAATCTGGCTGTGACTGAGACCATTGAAAAACGACAGGCGCACCAGCGACAACTGTTCCTCCGGCAGTTTGGCCAGGCAGGCACGCACACGGGTGTCACGCAATTCGGCATCGATCTGTTCGCCCGCGCCGATTTCCTGTTGCGGCTGCAAATAGGGATCTTCCTGATCCAGCTCGCCGCGCTTATCGCGCCGCAACGCATCAATGTGGCGGTTTCTGGCGACCCGAAACAGCCATGTCGCCAAGGAGGATTTCGCCGGGTCGAACAGATGCGATTTCTGCCACAGCGTAATCATGACCTCCTGAACCAGTTCTTCCGCCTGCCCGCCATGAGCGCCGAGCCGCAGCAGATAGGCTTTCAGACGCGGGGCAAAATAGTCGAACAGGTCTTCAAAAGCGGATTTGTCATGATCATGTCTGACCCGCGCCACAAGCGCGGAGAAAAGCTTCGCCTTTGTGGCGGAATCCGAAGGTTTCGAGATATTTATTGAGCCGCCCCCCGGTGGATCATCTGGCAGATTATCGCGCTTCATGTCAGCTGTGCCGGAACTCGCTGCTCACCCGAATATAGAAGCACGCTGGAAGAAATGGAAGATGATGCATCTTGGTCAACAGCTGATCCGTGTCCGTCATAACCGACATGCCGGCCCATCGCTACTTTATTGCTCTTAAAATTATCGTCGACCTCTGCAGATAGCGTGCGCACATGCCTGATGCAACTGCGGAATACGCTTTGTTGACTAACCTAAAAAACATGCGATTTTCTTTCTGCTATTGCAAGCAAGGCAAATACTGTCAAATTTTATTCAAAGCAAAAACCGGCTGCCTTGAATCGCAGTATCGTAATTATTTTTGGTGATGCAAATAAGGCAGACACTGCCGTTCCGTCGATTGGCAGGCCATGAACCTTTGCCTGCATCCGAGCAAAGAGGGATGATTTTCTGATCGAATTGTCGACCCGGGTTTGCATCTTACACATAATCTCGTCACAAATTGCGGTTTATGAAAAGGCAGCCTTGCTCTGCAGCTCATTTAACGCTGAAAAATGTAACTGAGTTGACTGTTTGGTGTGAAATTTATGGTTTGGTAAGGATAATCCGTCCAATCTGTCTTTGAAACGCTGGGAAATGCTGGTGGATTTGCGGGATGCGTTGCACTTTCAATTGCAATCAGATCGCGATAAAAGAGCAGACACCAGAGAATCAGGCCCGTTACGGATCAGTTTCCGGTAGGGTCTGGCAAACGAGCAGAAACAGAACAGTGGAACAGAGCAAGCCGCGAACACACGTAACTTCGTCCCTTACAGGACAGACGAAACTTAATTTAGGACATAACAGCTCATCATGATGGCAGCCATGACATTGACATCCGGATTTCACAAACTTTTCAAGACACTGATCGCAGCCGGCCTGGTTGTGCTGATGGCACTGCCAGCGGCGATTGCGCAGACACCCTCGCCGATCGGCCAGTTCACGGATTGGGCAGCATACAGCTACAATTCCAGCAACGGCCGTGTCTGCTATGCAATTACACAGCCCAAAGAAACCCTTCCGGCCGGCGTCAACAGAGACGAGATTTATTTCTTTGTCAGCCAGCGTCCCGGCGAAGGCGTTCGAAACGAAATCAGCGTCATAGTCGGCTATCCCTTTGAAGAAGGCTCGACCACCACGGTTGAAATCGGTTCTGACAAATTCAATCTTTTCACCCAGGAGGACGGTGCCTGGATACGGGACCAGACCGAGCAGGATCGTCTCGTCGAATCCATGCGTCGCGGATCGGATATGGTTGTCACAGGAACTTCGCGCAGAGGAACCCAGACAGTTGACACCTATTCACTGCTCGGCGTAACCGCAGCGCTGAATGAACTCATCAAGGTGTGCGGCAGCTGATCTGTTGAAAGCCCGTGATTTGGGGACTATGAAGGCGGGGCAATCCCCGCCTTTTTCTTTGACCGGGCCAGCTCAAATGCTATGAACGGATTGCAGGTAAGGCTGGTTGCCTTTCCAAAATCTGTGAAGCGGCAGATGGGCTTTTCTGGCAGCGTCGCTTTGCGATGAGCTTGCTCACCAATTCAACCTCCTGATTGAGTTCAGGCCTTGACACAACACTGATAAGGAAAGCCTCCAAAGGCTCCAAACATGACCGTATCTTTGAACATTGCAGCGAATAACTCCAACGCGCCTGTTGTCGCCGTGACAGCTCAGCGCGGAGTTGCCGCAGAAAAGCCGAACCTGATTGGCCTTGCCCGCGAGGAAATGATCGAGGCGCTTGTCGAGGCCGGTGTGCCTGAACGCCAGGCCAAAATGCGGGTCCAGCAGATCTGGTACTGGCTCTATGTGCGCGGCGTTTCCAATTTCGACAATATGACCAATCTGTCCAAAACGTTGCGTGGCGAACTTGCCGAGCGGTTTTCTCTTGAGCGTCCGGAAATTCTGGAAGAACAGATTTCCGTCGATGGCACCCGCAAATGGCTGTTTCGCTTTCCGCCCCGGGGCGCGGGCGCGCCGGTTGACATTGAAACGGTTTATATTCCCGAAGAAGGCCGCGGCACCTTATGCGTGTCCTCACAGGTCGGCTGCACGCTGTCCTGCACATTCTGTCACACTGGCACACAGCGTCTGGTGCGCAATCTGACGCCTGAAGAAATCGTCATGCAGGTGCTGGTCGCGCGCGAACGGCTTGGCGATTTTCCCGACAAGGAAACGCCTCCCGGCACCTACGTGCCCAGTGAGGGCCGTCTGGTCACCAATGTGGTAATGATGGGCATGGGCGAACCGCTCTACAATTTCGACCATGTGAAACAAGCGCTGCTGATTGTGTCGGATGGCGACGGTCTCGCATTGTCGAAACGCCGCATTACGCTTTCGACCTCCGGCCATGTGCCGAATATTCAGCGCACCGGCGATGAAATCGGCGTCAGCCTGGCTATTTCACTTCATGCCGTGCGCGATGAATTGCGCGACGAACTGGTTCCGATCAACAAGAAATGGAACATCGCCGCCCTGCTGGAGGCCTGCCGGAATTATCCCGGCGCGTCCAATGCCAGACGCATCACATTTGAATATGTCATGCTGAAAGGCATCAATGACAGTCTGGAAGATGCCGTCAAACTGGTCAGGCTGCTGAAAGGCATTCCGGCCAAGATCAATCTCATCCCTTTCAACCCCTGGCCCAATTCGCCCTATGAATGCTCCGAATGGGAGCAGATCGAAGCCTTTGCGGAAATCGTGAACCGGGCCGGCTATGCTTCACCGATCCGGACACCGCGCGGCCGCGATATCTTTGCCGCCTGCGGACAATTGAAATCGGAAAGCGAGCGGATGAAGAAACGCGATCGCGACGCCTTGGAATCCGCGCCAGTTCCAGGCAGCTGATTTAAATGAGCGCCCTGCTGCGTCTGGTGTTCATTGTGCCATTTGCCTATCTGGCTGCCAGTGCGGCGGCCGGACTGACTATTTACGGTGCCTGGCGCAGTTCCGATATCGTGCCGATGGACGGTCAGTTCGAACTGATCCTGGGCGGCCTGGTGGTTGCCATGGCGTTTGCTGCGCTGGCCTTTCCAGCAAGCCTGATCGGGCTGATAATCGCCGAGATCTTCAGATACCGCTCGTTTGTCGGTTATGTGCTTCTGGGCCTGCTGAACGGCACTATCCTGTCCTGGGCGATTACTGACAATCAAATGTTCAGTCAGTTCGGGGCACTGTTTCAGGACTTTTTCGGCGAGGCGTTTGTACTGCGTTTTCCGGCCAGCACCACGGCCTATCTGGCCGGAGGCAGCGCCTGGGGTCTGGTCTACTGGCTGCTGGCCGGCCGCTCATCCGGTTTCGGCGATCCCAAAAGACAAGACTGACCGGACTGACAATTTTGAAATTGCCGATTAAGAAAGTGGGGAAAGTTTAAGGCTGAGGTTCGCCTTGGCGCTCGGTCTGTAGTCAGCATCATACTGTTCCCACGCCTGTTCTGTGATTGATGAACCCTCAAAATCATCGCAGATCAGATGGATGTGAAAATCGTGCTCACGACCCACTTCTTCAAGCAGCCGTAGAGCGACCATGCCTTCTATTATGACAGGTCTATCACTTTCCATCCGGTGATCGATAATCCCCGCAATCTGATCATTTCTATAAGTAAATTTACCTTCATTGCGATGCAGGAATAGGTCTGTTTCGATTAGTGAAACGTCGAAGCGCCACGCGAGAAATCGGCCCAGAGTTGTTTTTCCGGAACCAACACGGCCATCGATTGCAACAATGACTGCGGGCAGGTCATGCAGAATTGGTTTCAACGCTTGCAATGCTGTTGCGTACTCTTCGCGAATTTGTGCGTTGCGCACTACTTCAACCGACATCATTTTACTCTGTGATAAAATCTCTTGTTTCTATTTACTCTGAGCATCATGACGAACCAAGCGCGGCTTTGTTCCGATTGGCAGCCGTTCATCGGTGTGTCGCGAACAGGAAGGTTTTTGCAACGGTATTCCGCTCCCTGCTATTTCAATGGCTTAAGTGTCGCAAATTCTTGTCGCAGAAAGACTGGCGAAATTCCGCTGTGAGCCCAGAGCGGCAATTGCAAAAAAATGAGCACTGCGTACTGTGTGAAAGGTAAATTTGCAGTCATTTTTGATTTGAAGTACCTCGGATAAAATCAGATATGAAATTCATGTTGGCCTTCCTCGATCTATTACAAACGATTTTTCGCTTTTTGGTGGTTTTTATTGTTTGTCTTAGCTTCTTCGCTCTTCCGGCATTATCGATGACATTCAAAGTGGAGCCCTCGCCCATCAATGGCGAGGTCACTCTGGTTGTTGGGAAAGGTGTTATCGCAACGGGTGACGCAGCTCGCTTCGAGGCCGCGATACGTGCATATCCGCCAAATTTTCGTGCGTTGATGGTGACGAGCGGGGGAGGCAACGTAGCCTCTGCCGTTGAGTTGGCCATTCGAATAAAGGCTCATTCATTTAGCGTCATCGCACATCAAGAATGCGCGTCAGCCTGTGCAATGATCCTTTTTCCTGCTGGGGAATATTCAATTTTGACGAAAGGCTCTATGCTGGGAATCCATTCCTGCTCCGCGTCTGGTGTTCGCCACGAACTATGCAATGAATCTATTGCCAAGCTAGCAATCTCAAACGGGTTTCCCTTTGGCACCCTCGAGAGGTTTTCCGATCTTTACGGACCGAGGGAAATGAAATGGATGACAGAAATCTCGGCTCGCTGTTTTGGCTTCTACCGTGGTAGCGACGATCCTAAGCCGATACACGGTGGCCGCAAAGCATGTGTTGATGGTGTGATCTATGCGATGGGGTCAGAAGTTCGGCCACGGCCATTTGGCCCAAGTTTCAACTGCGCGAATGCAAAAACGAAAGTAGAGCGGCTCTTCTGTATGGATAAAGAGCTTATGCAAAGTGATAGCATCCTCGGACTAGTTTATGATGCAAAAATGGCCGAGAAGAGCATCCGCGGAAGGGAAACGCTTCGCACGAACCAACACCGGTGGATTGCAGCCCGCAACGCAAATTGCGAACAACGGTTTAATTCAAGTATGGACTTCATGAACACAAGAGATGCAGCACTGTGCCTGTATAAGTACAACGAAGACAGAATTTACAGTCTGATAGACAACCCTCCATTAATTCAAAAGTAGACGACGCAAAGGGCCGCTTGGTCCCCATCTCGGCCATTCGGACTGATGGTGCAAAAACCATCCATTTACAAAAGTCGAAATCAGCAATGCGGACAAAGCAACTAAATCCGGCGTTACCGCCAATTGCTGCAATGGGCGAGCGGACATCTGTAATCACTGCCAGGCGGATGATCCCGAGCGAGATTTTTGTCACAGCGGGAGGGGCGGCGTTGGGTCATGACGTAATGTCAAATGATCGACAGTCGAGCCTTAAAACATCCTGATCTGGCACTGCCCGTTGCTCTGACCAGACCGGCTGAGACCACCTTCAATAAATATTTTCTCGCGACCAAACGGCGATCTTGATTTCGTCTGGACGCATGGACATGTGATATTGGCCGCGCTCCATATCGTGAGCGCCATGGACCCACCGACATGTTGGATTCGACCACCTCTCAAACAATTGAAGCTCCAAACGGGGCTCCCTCTTCTCCTGCAAGAATAGCACTTGTGCCAGCGGCGCTGGCAGCTCTGGGTGCGATCATATTGGTCGGCTCAGAGATATGGATTGTGGCGGTTTCCACGATCTGGGCATTGCATGGTTTGCTCGGCGCCAACCTGACCGTAGATATCATCCTGGGGATTTTACTGCTGCCTGGTGCGGTTTGGGCGACGTGGAAAACCGTAGTCCTTTCGATTGAAGCTGAACGAAAACCCGAAAACTGGTTTTAATTGAAGGGCGTCTACGGACGCTTGAGAACTATTGTGATTTCTGATTGGTTGTTCCTGCTGGGCGGCCTGGCGCTGCTCACTGTGGGTGCGGAGTATCTTGTCAAAGGGTCTGTATCGCTGGCCAACTGTCTCCGGATGCCGCCGTTTCTGATTGGCTTGACAGTCGCGGGTTTTGGCACCTCCATGCCCGAGCTGATGGTATCCCTCAAAGCCGCCCTTGATGGCGCACCGGCAATCGCTATTGGAAATGTCGTTGGTTCAAATACGGCCAATATTCTGCTCATCATCGGAGCCGCCGCTGTCATTTCACCGATCAAGGCCGAAATTCTTCAAGCCATTGTTTTTGCACTATATCCCCGCTCCCACGCCGGGGTTATAGCTTGCAAGGGTGAAGGTTGCTCAAATGGCCTTAAAGTTACTCGTCGATTTCAGCGAATGACGCTGCGGTTGGATCGCCTGGTATGCCTTGACGGCGCGTCGGCTTTATCGGGAATCACGAGATCACCCAGCCACTTCACCCCTCTCTATTGTGATGAGGTTCGCGGCTTCGGGCGAGGCGGGGGAGACGGCCATCGGGCAGGTAAAGCCGGGTATGATCTCAACGTCATAGAGCTCAGAAACTGCCCCATCGATACGAAACCAGTCGACACAGGTGCCGGTCGTCAGATCGATAATCTGGATACCGCACCAGGCTTCACTATCGGCGTCTTTCAGCTTTTGATCAAGCGCCAGCCCTTCAAAGCGTTTGTAGCGTGGTTTGGAAAGACCGACAAAGGCGTGATTGCCATGAAGAGCAAGGCCCCTCAGGAAGCCGGGGCAGAAAGTCCGGGGCTTGAATTTGCCCATTCTGCCCTGTTCTTCTGGCAACTCGATAACGCCAAGTTCACCGGTGCCAGAGTTCAGTATCCATAACTCATCCTGATAGATCCTGGGAGAATGGGGCATCGACAAGCCTTGGCAGACAATCTCATTACGATCGATATCGATAACAACTCCACCATCGGCTCTGCGATCCCGCCAGCCATCGATGGTATTGGATCGGCTAACGGCGGTTACATAACGCGGTTTATTGCCATCCATGGCCAGTCCGTTGAGATGGCATCGATCCTCATCCACCAAAGCATCGATGAACGGTGGCCTCCATACAGGTTCAAAACTGTGCCGGGAAGAAACTGTCGCCAGGCAGTTATACCGCGTGTTGACGAACAGGATGCGTCCGTTCTCATCGATCCCCACATCATGGGCATCCAGACTGCCAGTTACATGAATGGTTCGGGGAACATAACAGGCATCGAATGTTTCATTGACGCGCTGATTGGCATCGAGAACATTCTCAAATCGCATGATCTGGAAACCGCCGGTCAGCGTCAGTCTGCCCTGTCCATCAAGGCACAGGCCCATCGGCTTTGGCATGGCGGATTGATGCAGATGCGCTCCACCCTTTGGATCACGGCCCAGGAAATACAGGAGCCCGGACTGATAGGAGGAAAAAGCAATAGAGACATTCAGGCTGGCCAAACGCTGCATCAGACCGGGAGACAGGGAATAGTCGACTTTCTGCTCTTCTTTGGATGGCGGTTTGGAATCTGACCCGGTTGCCAGCTGGGTCATTCTCTCACCATTTCATCCTGATGCCGACATTCCCCTTGAAGCGGTTGGAATTGCCGGGGTTCTCAAGGCTGGTGGCTGCAGATGCTTCACTATAAAGCGAGTATTGCCCGTTACCCCACACATATGAGCCGCCAACACCAAGCTCGCCGGAAAGCCGGTCCGCAGCGCTTGAAAGCTGCGTGCTGGAAACCTCTACCCTCGTTTCTTCAATAAATTGATAGTGCAGATTGGCGAGGGTATAAAGGTTGGAACGACGGTTATCGCCATTTGCGGCCTGCCACATTCTTTCGTACTCGGTTGAAATACCGACACGTCCTTTTAAATTGTCGCCGTCCTCAAGTTCAACCGTTTCGCCAAACGGTCCGCTAAAATCGTCGAATTCGACAGAGGCCCAGACAAGCTGGGCCTGGGGTGTGATAACCCTGCCATTGCCAATTTCCATGCGCTGGCCTGCTTCGATGGACAGGGAATAGCCTGTGCCTTGCAGATCGTCGGAGAGTTCGCCAAGAATGCCGGAGGAAAGATCGCCCTCATACCAGGAATACTGGCCCTGCCCGTCCAGATAAAGACCGTTTTCCCGATACCATGTCATGGTTGCGCCAACGCCATAGCCGGTCAAATCAATGGAACCATTGCCAAAAGGCGAGTTCACGCTTGTTTGGGATGCGCCAAAGTGAGCGGTCAACCCGGCGATCAGTGCATTACCGCCGGCATCGCCCAAGACCAATCCTTCAACCCCGCCCTTCATCTGCCATTGATCGATTGTATAGTACGAGGAAGTGGTCGAACTGTCTGGATCGATCCGCTGATGTCCCGCCTCTATGCGGGCCCAGACGGCGCTGGGTTGGGTGAGCGAGGCATCGCCATCAGCGCCAAAGCCGGAGACAATTGCGCCATCGGTGCCAAGCCGCGACCCGCCATAACTCGACCAGTAGCGGTTGCCAACGCGCTGCTGCAGCGTTGGCATCGTTTCCATCGAGAGCAGTGCTGCCTGAAGCGCTTCGTAAACCGGGGCGGCCGGCTGAAAGGCTGCCGCCAGCACAAAATCCCACACGTCATTTTGAGAAGCGTCGGGATTGATCGCATAGATATCATAGGCATAAACGCCACCGGGAACAACATTCTGTCTACCGGTATCGGGGTTGCTGAAAGTATTGCCCGCCGCGCCCAGGACAAAATGCCGGGACAGCGTTCCGGTTGCCGCTGTGCTGTCTTCAAGCGGTGCCGCGTCATTGATATTGCCCTGATTGTTGCCCTCGACCTGAACGATCAAAATGCCCTCATCCGGATCGACCAAACCGTTGCCATTGCGGTCCGTCGCAGCCCCGGCTCCGCCCGTATTGTTGATGAAAACACTGGTGACGTTCGACACACTGCCCTGGACAATCATCTGGTCGGCAAAGGCCTGATCGTTTGGTTGCACGTTGGTCAAGCCGCCATCGTTCAAGACAACATCCAGCAACAGATCGGAGGCAGCAGCGTAGTTTCCGGTGATAGTCAAAACGGTATCGGCAACCAGATTGGCAGTCGACAAATCCAGAGCTCCGAAATTGTTGAAATTGCCATTGATCAGAAATGAGTTCTGGAAAAATGCTGTTGATCCATCCTCTACTTCAAAAAGCAGCACCGCGCTATTGGCATCCTGACCGATACTCGCTCCGGAAAATGTGACATTGGAATTATTGGTCAAATCGACCAATTCGAAATTGATGATTTGACCATCGAGCGCACCCGTCCAGCCATTAAAGACCAAATCGTCATCGTTTCCGGTGGTGGTAGCATCCCCGCCGTCAAGGTCGACGCCAGCGGCAACGCTTGCATCGGTATGGATGGTGATCATATCCGAGCCCGCACCCATAACAGCATCGTCCTTCAGCCCACCGTAAACGCTGAGGGAACTGGCCGCATTGCCATTGGTGCCATCGGCATTATCCTGCAATGCAACACCGCTGCCGCCGCTCAGCGAGCCACCAGACGTGATGGTGAAGGCCCCGCCTTGAGAGGAGCTCTCGTTATGAACGCCATATGTGCCGCCGTAGACAGCGCCATCCATCCTGACGAGGAGATTGCCGGAGCCCTGATGGCCAATTCTGATGCCATCCCGCCCCCCGGTTGTTTCAGCCGCATCGATGGTCAGGGAGGTGCCATCATTGCGGGCATAAATACCGTCATTAATATTGCCGGTGGTCGCGCCGCTGGTGGTGATGGAGAGCAAATCACGGCCATAATTGCGGGCAAGAATGCCAAATCTTCGCCCGGTTGTTTCAGCCGCATCGATGGTTAACGAAGTGCCATTCAAATTGCGGGCAAAAATACCGTAATCAGTTTTGCCGGTGGTCACGCCGCTGGTGGTGATGGAGAGGAACTCACTGCCATAATTGCGGGCATTAATGCCCCGTCTTTCCCCGGTTGTTTCAGCGGCATCGATGGTCAGAGACGTGCCAGTATTGCGGGCAAAAATACCCTCATCAGTGTTGCCGGTGGTGATGCCGCTGGTGGTGATGGAGAGCAAATCACTGCCAGAATTGCGGGCAAGAATGCCAAATCTTGCCCCGGTTGTTTCAGCCGCATCGATGGTCAGGGACGTGCCATTAGAATTGACGGCAAGAATACCGTCACGAGTTTTGCCGGTGGTCGCGCCGCTGGTGGTGATCGAGAGCAACTCACTGCCAAAATTGCGGGCAAAAATGCCATATCTTTCTCCGGTTGTTTCAGCCGCATCGATGGTCAGGGACGTGCCATCATTGCGGGCAATAATACCTTCATCAGTGTTGCCGGTGGTGACGCCGCTGGTGGTGATGGAGAGCAACTCACTGCCATAATTTATGGCACGAATGCCTATTTCTTGACCCGTAATTGTAGAATTGTTGATGTCTGTAAAAGTAATACTGGTCTCGGCTGCAGTGTTGACGAGGGTAAATGCATTCCCTGCAGCTGTCGTGATCCCAAATAAAGGATCGGTGCTTACGGTTAAAGCACCTAACGCAACAGGCGTCGGTGATTGCGTCACATCTCCACCGGTTGCCGGGCCATAACAACTCCAGATACCGGACCCCGCGGGTGTCTCAGCACACGTTCCGGCATGTGCCCTGCTTGCACCTGTCAAACCATCAGGCAAGAAAACCGGCCCCACCAAAAGCGCAGCGCTCAGGGCAATGGCGGAAACCGAAGATTTAAGAGGGGCCAATGCTGCCCAGGAGCCAGCCTCGGGCGCATAACTTGCCGCTTGACCGGCATGTTTGGTGATCCTGCCGCCGCATAAATTGCGCACCGCATCTGAATTCCGTTTATCGAATTTCACCATTGAACCGCCCAAGGCTTTCAAAAATCAGCAATCACCAGTAATTGGCGATCACTCGAAAAATGCGCTGCTTTACTCAAAACTTATCAAGTGCTTAACGCAAGCTAAGCAGAAATTGCCGTTTTTCATAGCGAGCCGGGGTCCTGCATGTCGGATTTCCCGGAATTGTGGCGCGAATACAACTGTAACAGGCAACCAGGCGGCACTGCCAGTAGTTGTCACCTAATTGATGTTAATTTGCATCAGAGGTGATTTGCCCGGTTGCCCCTCATAGAGACGCTGTTCAACATCGATGTGTGTCGCATAATCGGAAGTATGGAACTTTCTGGATATCCCGACACCGATTCGACTGTCACGGGGTCATCGATCACAACCATATCCGAGCCAATTTTGGCAATTGTGGCGAGGCCGCTTCGCGTGTCGTCAATGCCCAGCCTGCTCCATTCGCTTCGCTCTCGTGGTGAACATGACGAGTTTGCCACCGCCTGCACTTTTCAGCAAACCTGTATGTCAGCAACCTACGAATTCGAACGTGTCAGCAGCAGCTTGATGGCAAAGCCGCCAAGAACCGTGGCAAACAGCCAGTCGACGAAGCGCGTCGCTTTTGGCGAGCGTTTGAGAAAATCGGCAATATGGTCTGCAGACAGGATCAGTGCGCCGCAAATTGGTGTTGCGACGACGACAAACAGAGCCCCCAGGAACATCAGCTTATAGGCTGCATAAGGGTCCGCGGCACTGACGAATTGCGGCAGAAAGGTCACGAAAAAGACAATGATCTTGGGGTTCAGCAGATTGATCCAGAGCCCTTTCAGATAGACTGTGGTAACGCTTTCCTTTTTGCGCTCTGCGGTATCAACAGAAAAAGATGAGCCGTTGCGCAGCGCGTCAAAGGCAAGCCACAGCAAATACAGACTGCCGACAATTTTCAGGGTGATAAAGGCTGTTTCAGAGGCGGCCAGCAGCGCCGACAGGCCCAGCGCCACAGCAAGAGTGTGGACCAGCAGGCCGGAGGTCGCACCGAGAAACGCCGCAAAACCGGCCTTCCGCCCCTGAGCGATGGTCTTGCTGAGAAACAGCGTCATGTCCGGGCCCGGGGTCAGCGTCAGCGCAATCGCCGCGATTGAAAATGTTATCAGGACTGATATTTCCGGCAGAAAAACCAAGATCAAACCCTCCCGTTCAACCAACAGACAACGCCGGATGGTTTCAGATTTCGCGGAAAATGCTCTAACGCGAACACAATGGAAATCCAATGGGTTTGTAGCTGCCGCGAGAAGATTTCCTTGCGCCCGCCCGCCTTATTTCTATAGTGCGCCGCAAACACAAGGCACCCGCCAAAGGTGCCATGGCATCAAACCACAGACGCAAACGCGTTCAGACAATCAGGAGTTCTGCATGTCCAAGACAGGCAAGATCAAAAAAGTCGTGCTGGCCTATTCGGGCGGGCTGGATACATCGATCATTCTCAAATGGCTGCAGACAAATTATCAGTGTGAGGTGGTCACCTTCACCGCTGATCTGGGCCAGGGCGAGGAGCTGGAGCCGGCGCGCAAGAAAGCCGAACTGCTTGGTATCAAAGAGATTTATATTGAAGATCTGCGCGAGGAATTTGTCCGGGATTTTGTGTTCCCGATGTTTCGCGCCAATGCGCTGTATGAAGGCGTTTATCTGCTCGGCACATCGATTGCACGGCCTTTGATCTCCAAACGCCTGATTGAAATTGCAGCGCAAACCGGTGCTGATGCGATCTCCCATGGCGCCACCGGAAAAGGCAACGATCAGGTCCGGTTTGAACTGGCAGCCTATGCGCTGAACCCGGATATCAAGGTGATCGCGCCCTGGCGCGAATGGGACCTGACGTCGCGGACACGGCTGCTGGAATTTGCCGAACAGAACCAGATTCCAATCGCCAGGGACAAGCGCGGCGAAGCACCGTTCTCGGTTGATGCAAATCTGCTGCACACATCCTCTGAAGGCAAGGTGCTGGAAGATCCTGCGAAGGCCGCACCGGAATATGTCTATTCGCGCACGGTTGCGCCGGAAGACGCTCCGGACAAGGCCACGTTGATCGAGGTCGGATTTGAAAAGGGTGATGCGGTTTCCATTGATGGCGAGGCGCTGTCACCGGCCAGCCTTCTGACAAAACTCAACGAATTGGGTGGTGCAAACGGCATCGGACGGCTTGATCTGGTAGAGAACCGCTTTGTCGGCATGAAGTCGCGCGGGATTTACGAAACCCCCGGCGGAACCGTGCTGCTGACCGCGCATCGCGGGATTGAATCGATCACGCTCGACCGGGGCGCGGCGCATCTCAAGGATGAGATGATGCCAAAATACGCCGAGCTGATCTATAACGGGTTCTGGTTCTCGCCCGAGCGGGATATGCTTCAGGCCCTGATCGACAAAAGCCAGGAACTGGTGAGTGGCACTGTGACGCTAAAACTCTACAAGGGCAGTGTCAGCGTGGTGGCCCGCAGTTCGCCCAATTCCCTGTATGATGAGGATCTGGTGACCTTTGAAGAAGGCGCCGTTGCCTATGATCACAATGATGCTGCCGGGTTCATCCGTCTCAATGCGCTGCGTCTGCGAACCCTCGCAAACCGAAAAAAACGCGGTTGAATGGGAACGGTCGGCCGTTCGGCAACGCTGCAGGTGTAAAATCGTGTCCGCCATCTCGCGGTCAAAAGCGACTGCGCAGGCAATTCAGCGCCTGAAAAATCGAGACCGGACGCGGATTTTGGTCTCGTGGCGGGCCTGCTCGTGGCCTCAGGAAAGCAATCCCTTGCAAGACAGGGATTGCACAAGGGCGGCATGAGGGATATATCCCGCACTGCAACCGCGTCAATTGAAGTGACTTGACGCCTGATTTTTCCAAAGTTTTGAAAGCCTGAAAATGTCCCTGCGAAATATCGCCATCATCGCGCACGTTGATCATGGAAAGACCACTCTTATCGATGTGCTGCTCAAAGCCTCCGGCGCGTTTCGCGACAACCAGCAGGTTGACGAGCGTGCCATGGACTCCAACGATCTGGAGCGCGAGCGCGGCATCACCATTCTTGCCAAGGTCACATCGCTGAACTGGAAGGATTCGCGTATCAACATTGTGGATACGCCCGGCCACGCCGATTTTGGCGGCGAAGTGGAACGTATTCTGAATATGGTGGACGGTGCCATTCTCCTGGTCGATGCCGCAGAAGGCCCGATGCCCCAAACCAAATTCGTACTTTCAAAGGCCCTGAAAATCGGCCTGCGACCAATTGTTGTGATCAACAAGATCGACAAGCATGACGCGCGGCCGGACGAAGTGCTGGACGAGGTATTCGATTTGTTTGCCAGTCTGGATGCAGACGAAAATCAACTGGATTTCCCTGTGCTCTACGGATCGGCCAAACAGGGCTGGATGGCAGCCGACGCTGAAGGACCGAAAGACAATATCGGACCGCTGCTGGACCTGGTTATGGAAAAAGTTCCTGAACCTGTGGTCGAGGAAGGTGCGTTTCAGCTTCTGGCCACGACGATTGAGTCCAACCCCTATCTGGGCCGGATTCTGACCGGCCGGATTCGGGCCGGATCAATCAAGCCGAACCAGAACATCAAGGCACTCGCGGGCGACGGCACTGTGGTCGAAACCGGCCGCGTCAGCCGTGTGCTCGGATTTCGCGGCCTTGAGCGGGTGCCGGTCGATGAAGCCTTCGCCGGTGACATTGTGGCGCTGTCAGGCCTGACCATTGCATCAGTGGCCGACACGCTGGTCGACCCATCGGTCGACACACCAATTTCCGCGCAACCGATTGATCCCCCCACCCTGTCGATGACATTCCGCATTAACGATGCGCCGATTGCCGGAACTGAAGGCGACAAGGTGCAAAGTCGGGTCATCCGTGACCGTCTGCTGAAAGAAGCGGAAGGCAATGTGGCGCTGCAAGTGACAGCTGGCACCGATGGCGACAGTTTTGAAGTTGCCGGCCGTGGCGAATTGCAACTTGCCGTGCTGATTGAAACCATGCGCCGCGAAGGATTTGAACTGTCGATCGGCAAGCCGCGTGTTGTGTTCCGGCAGGATGAAGACGGCAACCGCCTTGAGCCGATTGAGGAAGTCATCATCGACGTGGATGACGAGCATTCCGGCACAGTTGTGCAGAAACTGTCTGAACGGCGGGCAGAGCTGGTGGAAATGCGCCCGTCAACTGGCGGACGCACCCGTATCGTATTGCATGCCCCGACGCGCGGCCTGATCGGATATCAGCCGGAATTGCTGTCCGATACGCGTGGCACCGGCATCATGAACCGGCTGTTTCACGAATATGCACCCTATAAAGGCTCGATTCCGGGCCGCCGCACCGGCGCACTTATTTCCAATGGTCAGGGCGAGGCAGTGGCCTTTGCACTGTGGAACCTGGAAGATCGCGGTCCGATGATTATCGAACCGGGCAATCGTGTTTATGAAGGCATGATTGTCGGCGAACACACCAAGGGCAATGATCTCGAAGTCAATGTTCTGAAAGGCAAACAGCTGACCAATATGCGGTCCTCCGGCAAGGATGATGCCGTGCGCCTGACGCCGCCGACGAAAATGACGCTTGAAAAGGCGTTGTCCTATATTCAGGAAGATGAGCTGGTGGAAGTCACACCAAAATCGATCCGTCTGCGCAAACGCCTTCTGCTGGCCCATGAGCGCAAGAAAGCATCCCGGATGTCTGCCGCCAGTTAGGTAGCTTAAGCCTGAGCCGTTGAATTCCAACCCTTTTTCATAGCGGCCGGTTACAGTAAACCGCGCTGCCCGGCCGTCGGGGCAGCGCGGTTTACGACAATTTTTTCTGTTTAGATCGCCCGTTTCAGGCGGTGCTGCACGGTTCTCGTCTCTCGGGGCCTGGAGCGCCGGAGGCCAGCCAAATTCAAGATTTCCGCGCCCGCCGGACGTCATTGCACTGCGCTTGTTGTCATCAGAACGACGGCACGAAGTGAGCCTTGCCAGCAAACCTGCAAATCCGGTCAGATGATTTAATGGAACCAGTGAACGGTCTTACCGTTTCTATCCTGCGTGCTTGACTCAATGTTGGCGAAAAACGGTTTATCGGCGGCGCATTCCGCCTCATTCCAAACGTTGTTTCCGTTCAGCCTCTGTTCAGACACGATATTGCATAGAGTGCGCAATTCACCGCCTCATCTGAGGCATTTTGCGTGAGATAACACATGGAGACGTTGCATGAATCGTTCCCGACTGACTGTAAAATCACTTAAAAACGCCGGGATTGCCTTCGCTATTGGCGCAAGCCTGGTGGGCACTCCCTCATTTGGCCAGAAAGAAGGCCTGGCGCGGGAAACTCTCGAACAACTTATTACCGTCCCGCCAAGTGAATTGAGCGACGCGGATCTCGCGTTGCGGATTCAATTGAACCGGCGGTTGCTGAATGACAATGTTGCCGAAATTGGCGGCGTCAAGCTGCGAGCTCTGCTGAAGGCTGACCGTCAGGAGTTGCGCCGCCGCGGCAAAGCTGAGGACGGCGAGCAGAACGATAATGCGCAAGCACCTGCAGCCGAACCGAAGGCTGCTGAAGACAATGCTGGAGCAAACGACCAGGCCGAAGATCGTCGCCAGCAAAGACGCGAAGAGCGCCGCGAAGCTCAGGATCAGGCCGCCCAGGAACAAGCTGCCAAAGACCAGGCAGCCCAGGAACAAGCCGCCAGAGATCAGGCCGCCAAAGATCAGGCCGCTCGTGACCAGGCCGCGCAAGAACAGGCAGCCAAAGATCAGGCCGCCAAGGATCAGGCCGCTCGCGATCAGGCAGCACAAGATAAAGCTGCACAGGATCAGGATACACGAGCTGAGCGCAGACGTAGAGAAAGAGACGACGCTGCAGCTGCTGCTGCTGCCGCAGAAACTGAAAGACAGCGCAATGCGGAAACGAGCAACACTGATAACGAAACCAACGCTAACCGGCTCGCCCGCAGATCTCTGGAAGATGACAGAGCGTCCGGCAGTCTGACTGTTGCCCAATTGCGCGAGCGCATCGGCGAGACAGAAGATATTCTGAAGCTCGACGGCCTGCGCCGTGCTCTTGAAAATGCTCTGAAAGACCGGCTCGCAGCCGACAACACCTCTCTGGAAAGCAAATTAGCCACCAGGGGAGAACGCAGAGAAGAACGGCGCGAAGAGCGTCGGGACGAACGGCGGGAACAGCGTCAGGAAGATCGTCAAGCTGAGCGCGATCAGCAGCAGCAACAGGATACAGCTGACCGCAACCCGCAGGCCAATCAGGCAGCACGCCAGCTTCTGGAAGACCAGCGCCCGGCAGCCCGTCTTGGCATGCCGGAACTGCGTGAGCGGGTTCAACGTACCCGTGATGTGCTTCGGGAAGATGGCCTGCGTGAGCGGCTGAGCCTGCAATTGCGCGAGCGTCTGGCTGAAGATCGGGAAGAATTGCGCAATCGGGTAGCCGAACGGGAAGGCCGCACCACAGATCGTGAATTGCGGGTCGAGATTCTGCAAAACCGGGCTTTGCGTGACGAACTTCTTGCAGACCGGCGTCCGTCCAGCACTTTGAATGATCGTGAACTTGACGAGCGTATCGAACATGCAAGTTCCCTGCTGGAAGAAAACCGCATGCGGCCTGCTGTCCGGGCTGGTGTTCAGCGGATGCTGGAAAATGACCGGGCGGAAAAACGCGAACGTCTGCTCGCCGCCCGTGAGGACCGCCGCCGTAAATTGCGTCGTGAGGCCCGCAGACCGGATGGGTTCAGCATTGAACTTGGAACGTCCGGGGTTCAGTTCGGCCTTGATATTATCGCTGCAGAAGAAGATCATGATACGATCCAACGGCAGCTTATGGCACCGCCAAGACGTGATATTCAGCGCCGCTATTCTCTCAGAGAATTCCAGCAACAGCCTGATTTGCGTGATGTAATGCCAGGTATTGAGCTGGATACAATCCGCTTTGGTACAAATGAAGCTTTCGTTCGTGCCGAGGAAATCTCGAACCTGGATGCGATCGGCGAAATCATCGAGGAGGTCGTCTACAATCGGCCTGAGGAAATCTTCCTGATCGAGGGTCATACCGATGCTGTGGGCAGCGACGCCTATAATCTGCGTCTGTCAGAACAACGCGCTCTGGCCGTCAAGGAAGCATTGCTGGATTACTTCAATATTCCACCGGCAAATCTGATCACCATCGGCTATGGGGAACGTTATCTGCGCATCCCCACACCTTATGCAGAACAGGAAAACCGCCGCGTCAGCGTGCGTCGTGTCACACCGTTGCTGTCACAGAACTGATCTGAAGACTATCAGATCCGACACGTCACACTGATGTGTCGGATACCCAAAGCCAGAGAGGTGAAACCGGTTCCGGACCCCCGGACAGGTTTCGCCTCTTTGTTATTCGCCTGAGCGAAGATGGCAGGTGGATCGTGAAAATTGACAGGCCGGCGAAGTGCCGGCCTTGTGCGTCTGGCGTCAATCAGCCCTTGTTCACATTGACATAGCGCAGATAAGGCTTGGCTTCTTTCCAACCCTGCGGAAACAGTGTTTTGGCATCTTCATTGGAAACCGCCGGCAGAATGATCGCATCGTCGCCGGGAGACCAGTTGGCCGGTGTTGCAAGCTTTTCTTTTGCAGTCAGTTGCAGACTGTCCAGGACCCGCAGTATTTCATTGAAATTACGCCCGGTGCTCATCGGATAGGTCAGCATCAGTTTGATCCGCTTGTCGGGGCCAATGATAAACACCGACCGCACAGTCTGATTGGTCGCAGCCGTGCGACCCTCAGAAGTGCCTTGCGTATCAGCCGGCAGCATATTGTAGAGTTTTGCGACCGCCAGTTCAGTGTCGCCGATCATCGGGTAGTTCGGTGCGGCACCCATTACTTCTGCAATATCCTTTGCCCATTCCTTGTGGTTCTCCACAGGGTCAACACTCAGGCCGATAATTCTGGTATTGCGCCGGTCAAACTCAGGCTTCAGTTGCGCCATTGTACCCAGTTCGGTGGTGCAGACCGGGGTAAAATCCTTGGGGTGGGAAAACAGAACCGCCCAGCCATCGCCGATCCAGTCATGGAAGCTGATTTTGCCTTCAGTGGTTTCCGCTTCGAAATCGGGAGCGATGTCATTTATTGCAAGAGACATGTCTGGTTTTCCTTTTCTGTAGGGGGTCCATGCATCAGCCGTGCACGCTCAACACAGATAAGCGTGCAGGCAAGGTGTTCAAGGCATCACACGCCCCTCGTCAGCCAGGCTGCATCACATCACAAATTCTGAAGAACGGAAGACATAAGCCCGGTGAAAAGGATGAAAGCACTTGAAACAGGAGAAACAGAGAACCGGGTGCAAGCGGATAGGCATCGCACATAAAAAAACCGGCCCCTGAAAGGAGCCGGAAATATGCTTGTACCTCAGTTTTAAAATTACCCGGTTTGAGAGTCACCCCTCAGGTTGGGGGGCTGATAGAATGGGGTGGTCCCAAACCGGGCTGTCTGAGGCAACACAATTAATATGGGTATTCAAGATGGCTGGCCAAGGGCTGAAACAGGGCAAAATTGTGATTTTTTGCAATAAAGTGTGATGAAAATTCGTCTGACGGTAAAAAGCCTTTTTATTTGTGCTGAGGCTGACGCCCGATAAACAGGCTGGAATCCAGGCTTGCAATACCCCGAAACTCACGTCATCCTAGGGTCACAAAACCAACAGCATGGGCGGCTTTATGGCGGACATGAATGAGAACTCCGTTGCTTCGAATCGCAAATCTACCCGTTCAGGCCAAAGCGCCGAAATTCATTCATTTCCCGATTCCGCTTCCGCTCAGCCCGCCTCTTCCGCTAGGCCTGCATCTTCCACTCGGCCCACCTCTTCCGCTAGATCTGGCACTGCCATGCCGGGCGTCAAGCCCAACCACAAGCAGGTCACGTTCAATCGGGCCGAGCTGGAAGCAATTCTGCGGATCTACGGCTTCAAAGTGGCCGGGGGAGAATGGCGCGATTATGCGATTGATCATCTGAAGGACCGCGCCGTGTTTTCGATCTTCCGGCGCTCCAGTGAAATGCCGATGTTCTATGTCGAGAAGGACCCGGCACTGGCGCGCAAACAGGGGATGTACAAGGTTGTCGCCGCCAGCGGCCACATCCTGAAGCGCGGCCATGAACTGCCGCAGGTTCTCAAAGTCCTGGAAAAGCCGTTGAAAGTCGTGTCGAAATAGCTGCCAGACAGGTTTTTTCTAAGTTTTTTTACTGTCTTCGGCGACACTGTGTTTTGAAATCAGCGGCATCTGCGCCAGGGTAAAAACCAGAGTGATAGGCATGAAGCCGAACACCTTGAAGGACACCCAGAAGTCTGTGGAAAAATTGCGCCAGACAATTTCATTGATGATGGCGAGAACAAAAAAGAAGATTCCCCAGCGAAACGTCAGTAGGCGCCAGCCTTCATCGGTCAGTTTGAAAACGCTGTCGAACACATAGCCAAGCAGCGACTTGCCGAAATACAGGCCGCCCAGCAAGATGCCGCCAAACAGACTGTTGACGATGGTCGGCTTTAACTTGATGAACAGATCGTCCTGCAGATAAAGCGTCAGGCTGCCGAAGACGAGCACCACAATGCCGGTGATCAGCGGCATCATCGCCAGCTTCCGGGTCAACACCCAGGACGTGACAAGCGCAATCGAGATGGCGACCATGAATACGGCGGTCGCGGTAAAAATTCCAAAGCGGCTATTGGCGAAGAAAAACACGATCAGCGGCCCGAGTTCCAGAGCCAGCTTGAGGAACGGGTTTATCTCCGCCTTCTGCGGATCATTGGGCTCGCGCTCAATCAGATTTGTCATACAGTCACTCCGGCAATGGCGCGGGCAAAATCTTTGGCCGCAAAACTTTCAAGATCATCGACACCTTCGCCGACGCCGATAAAATGGACAGGCATTTTATGTCTGGCCGCAATCGCGACCAGAATTCCGCCCCGGGCAGTGCCGTCAAGTTTGGTCATCACCAGGCCGGTCACGCCGGCGGTCCGGCCGAACACTTCAACCTGGTTCATGGCGTTTTGTCCGGTTGTCGCATCAAGGGTCAAGAGCACATGATGCGGTGCACTGTCATCATGTTTCTTGATGACACGTATGACCTTTTCCAACTCGGCCATCAATTCGACCCGGTTCTGCAGCCGACCGGCCGTATCAATCAGCAACACATCCGTGCCGGCGGCCTTGGCCTCCTGCATGGCATCAAACACCAGACCGGCGGCATCCGATCCCTGATCGCGCGCGACAAAGGCTGAGCCGGTCCGCTCGGCCCAGATTTTCAATTGTTCAATCGCCGCGGCGCGAAATGTATCACCGGCTGCGAGCATGACGGTTTTCCCCTCGGCGCGCAGTTTCGCCGCCAGCTTGCCGATGGTCGTGGTTTTCCCCGATCCATTGACGCCGACCATGAGAATGACCTGAGGTCTGGCTGTACCTGACAGGATCAGCGGTTGTGCCACTGGCTGCAGGACCTTTTCCACTTCTTGCGAGAGAATGGTCTTGACCTCTTCGGCCTCGATCATCTTGTCATACCGGCCTTTGGCAAGGCTTTCGGTAATGGCTGTCGCGGTTTCAATGCCCAGATCGGCCTGGATGAGAATATCCTCCAGCTCTTCCAATGTATCGTCATCAAGCTTTCGCTTGGTGAAGATTGAAGTGATGCCGCTGGTCAGCGATGTCGATGAGCGGGACAGGCCCGATGTCAGCCGCTGAAACCAGCTTTTTTTGGTGCCGGCATCAGATTTCAGCTCTGGCTCTGGCTCTGGCTCTGGCTCTGGCTCTGGCTCTGGCTCTGGCTCTGGCTCTGGCTCTGGCTCTGGCTCTGGCTCTGGCTCTGGCTCTGGCTCTGGCTCTGGCTCTGGCTCTGGCTCTGGACCAGCATCCGCCGGCTTGTCCGGCGTGGCAAGACTTTTCAGTTCTTGCGCCGGCTCGGCGGACGGTTCTTCACCAAGCGGCGGCTCAACTTCCGGTTTCTGCGGTTGCGGCGTTGTATCGGCAACGGCTTCGGCAAGCGCCTCACGATCGGCCTCACGGTCGTCTTGCTCTGCGGGCTTGCCTGGTTGCTGCTCTGTCTGCGGCGCGCTGCCGCCGAACAATTTCCGGAAAAAACCTTTTTTCTCGCCTTCCGCCACTACGCAACCTCGCCAAACAGATGGCGGCGGGAATGGCCGGTGATCCGCAGTGGCAGGATTTCGCCGGACGTTCCGCCTGCCAGTTCAACCTGGGTGAATTGCTCGGTGCGGCCAAGGCCGGGTTTTTCAATCAGCACCTGATGCTGTGACCCGACTTCGCGGCTTAAATGCTTCTGCAGGGCCTGATTGCCCTTGTCGCGCAGGCGCCCTGCCCGTTCTTTGACCAAGGTACGGTCGAGCTGCGGCATGCGTGCCGCCGGCGTGCCCGGACGGGGTGAGTACGGGAAAATATGCAAATGGGTCAGATCGCATTCGTCGACAATGGACAGGGAGTTTTCAAACATCGCATCGGTTTCTGTGGGAAAGCCGGCAATGATATCCGCACCAAAAGCTGCATCAGGGCGCAACTCGCGGACCTGATGGCAGAAATCGATGGTGTCCTGCCGCAGATGCCGCCGCTTCATCCGCTTCAAGATCATGTCGTCGCCGGACTGAAGCGACAGATGCAGATGCGGCATCAGACGCGGCTCATCGCCGATGGCGGCCATCAATTCCGGATCGACTTCAATGGAGTCAATCGACGACAGCCGCAGCCGCTCCAGCTCCGGAACATGTTTCAAAATCGCCTGCACCAAAGCCCCAAGCTTTGGCGCTCCGGGCAAATCCGCACCGTAAGAGGTGATGTCCACTCCGGTGACCACGACTTCGCGATAACCGTTCTGCGTCAGCCGCCGCACCTGGTCCACGACAGCGCCCATCGGCACGGAGCGGGAATTGCCCCTGCCATAGGGAATGATGCAGAAGGTGCAGCGATGATCACAGCCGGTCTGCACCTGGACAAAGGCCCGTGTTCGCCCTTCAAGCCCTTCAATCAGATGGGCTGCCGTCTCGCGCACTGACATGATGTCATTGACGCGGGTTTTCTCGGTGTCGTTGACGCCGAATTGCGGCAACATGCGATAGCTGGCGGCAACCAGCTTTTCCTCATTGCCAAGAACAAGGGAGACCTCTTCCATATCGGCAAACATCTGCGGATCGGTCTGCGCCGCGCAGCCGGATACAATCACCGTCTTGTCGGGGTTTTCGCGTTTGGCGCGGCGAATGGCCTGCCGGGCCTGACGCACCGCTTCCGACGTGACGGCGCAGGTATTCACCAGAATGGCATTGTTCAGGCCAGCGGCGATGGCTTCGCGCTTCATGACCTGGCTTTCCACCGTGTTCAGCCTGCAGCCAAATGTCACGACATCGATTTCGGGTGCCTTGCTCATGATGGGTTACGCCACATCTTCTATGTGGTCTGACGCGTCAAACAGTGTCACCGGCAGGCTGCCAGCATGTTCCAGCTCCCAGGGGCCTGTCATCACGACATGATCATCATCGCGCCATACCAGCCGCAACGCGCCGCCCGGCAAGTGAATGCGCACATCGCGTCCGGTGCGGCCGGAACGCGCAGCGCTGACGGCCACGGCGCAGGCTGCCGAACCGCAGGCCCTGGTCTCTCCAGCACCGCGCTCCCAAACCCTGAGGCGGATCGCCTCCGGCGAGATAATCTGTGCCAGCGAAATATTGGCCTTTTCGGGGAATAATGGATGCTGCTCCAGCTCCGGCCCGATAAGGGACAGATCATAAATCTGCGGATCATCGACCCAGAACACCGCATGCGGATTGCCCATATTCGCAACAGCCGGGTTTGAAAGCCTGACGCCATGGCCTTCATAGTCCAGCTCAATGGCGTTGGTGTCAGGCATCGGCTGCGACAGCGGGATGTCAGCCCAGCCGAATTTCGGCACGCCCATATCAACGCTGATGCCGGTGCCGGCGCGACTGGTCGGCAACAGGCCCGCCTCTGTCTCGAAACTCACGGTGTCGGTGCCAAGACGGTCCAGTTCCATGGCTGCAATACAGCGCGTGCCGTTGCCGCAGGCGCCTGAGCGCGAGCCATCATTGTTCCAGATTTCGACGAAGGCAGCGGTGCCCGCCGTTTTTGGCGGCAGCAGCACCATCAGCTGATCAAAAAACGACGCGCTGCGGGCGGCAATTGCGCGCGCGGCTTCCGGCGTGACCACAACCGATTGATCACGCAGGTCGAGCATGACAATCTCGTTGCCCGCTCCGTTCATTTTGTAATATCTGATGCCGTCCATGATGGTCTGCGTGTCAAAAGCCAATTACTGCCGCCTATATGGCGGATAGGACGGCAAAATACCAGAGATGGCGGAAAAGAACCGAATTTCTTGCATTGCTCAATACAACCTCTAAAATCACTGTCAGATGATGGAGGTTCCGGCATGTTTGCCTTTCGTGTGTTCCTGTCCTTTCTGATGATAGCGGCGCTGCCTGCCGCGCCTGGCTCTGCAGCCCCCATGGCGGAACTGCTGCAAGCCGGTAAAACACCGGTCAGCACTTGTCAGGCCATAGCGCAGAATCTGGATCAGATACCCGCCAACACCAAAGTGAATTACGTCAATTTCGATCCGCTGCGACGTCCGGGTCCACGTATTGAGACCATTTCATCCCACACCGATTTTGCAATCGATACGGATAGTGACCGTGTCCTGACGCCTTTTGAGGTGCGTATCAGCTATTTCGATCATTCGAGCTATATTATCGAAAGCGCTGCGGGCATCACTGTAGCGACCGACTATTTCGGCTATGTCCAGTACCAGGGCAGCAGCCTCATTCCGACAATTGTCACAATGAACAAAGCCCATTCCTCTCATTTTGCCGCCAGTCCGGACAGCCGCATTTCCTATATTCTGCCGGGATGGGGCGATGGTGTACCGGCAAAACATCTGATGCAGGTCGAGGATGTGCTGGTGCGCAATGTCACCACCGATATCATCCGAGGGGGCTTTCGCGAGGTCGATGCCAATTCCATCTTTATCTTCGAAGTCGCCGGACTGTGCATCGGCCATCTGGGCCATCTGCATCACGCGCTGACGGATTCGCATTATGCCAATATCGGCCGGCTTGATGTGGTGATGGTGCCGATTGACGGTGCCATGACCCTCAGCCTGCCAGGCATGGTTGAAATTGTGAAACGGCTGCGGGCCAGTGTGATCCTGCCGATGCATGCCCGAGGGTTCGCCACTGCGGACACATTGATCTCGATGCTTGGCGACAGTTTTGACAACATCCGCCTGCCCGGACAAACCATGATTTTCAGTGTGAATACTTTGCCAAGACGGCCGACAGCCGTCATCCCACAGGGTCTGTAGTCCGGTTCATGTTAGCTCAGCGTTGCGCGCGCAACTGATCGGCCTGCATCAGCGTGGCGACAAAATGGGCGCGGATTTTATCAGCCTCGCAGCCAACTGCAAAACGCACGCCAGGGCGGTTTGCTTCCGCAACGATCCGAGTGCTGCCGAGCGTGTCTCCTTCGAGAGATATTTTCACCGGCGCTTTGTGATATGAAAACCAGTCCGGATCGGTAATGGCGATCACCGCAGCCGGATCATGCAGACAGCAGCCGTCAAAGGCGCGGGCCTGCTGATAGAAGCGGATATAAAACGCTGAAACATCGCGCAGAAAACCGCCAATCTGCGGAGAAGCCGCAGCGATTTCCTCCAGATGCTGCAAACTGCACAAGATCTGCTCTGTGACATCCAAACCGATAACGCGCACATCCCAGGCCGCCGCGAACACCATTTCGGCGGCATGGGGATCGTTGTGAATATTGGCCTCCGCATAGGAATTGACATTGCCCGGCACGGTGACGGCACCGCCCATCAGAACCACACCGCCGATTTTGCCCGGCAGGGCCGGATCCAGATCCAGAGCATGAGCCAGATTGGTCAAAGGTCCGACCGGGCACAGGATCAGCTCCTTGCCGTGCAAATCCGCCATATCGCAAATAAATTGTGCTGCACTGCGCGGATCAACCGACAACACGGGTGCCGGGGCCGGCTGGTCGCCAAAGCCTTCATGGCCGTGAATGAAGTGGGCCGGGTCGCGGGACGGCTGCTGGTAGGGCTTTTCCGCACCATGGGCCACCGGAATGGCAAGGCCCGCCATCTCGACCAGATGACGTGCGTTGCGGGTAGCCTGATAGGTGTGAACATTGCCGAACACGGTGGTCAGACCCACCACCTCGAGCCGCGGATCGGCAAATGCAAGATGGATCGCCAGCGCATCATCAACGCCGGGGTCGGTGTCGATGATGATTTTCTGGCGCGAAGCAGTGGTGGGGTCTGTCATGGCAGCGTGTCTTTCTGCGCCGGAAATTGGGCCGGAAATTGGGCCGGGAATGGAGCCCGGGAATGGGGCAATAGCGTAAAACAGGTGTGTCAGGCTTGCGCCGGGGCCTGTCTTCAATCAAGACTGCATAAAGCATTTTTTATCGACCGGCGGCAACTGCAAGAATCCATGACTTTCGAGCTATTCACCTGGGAAAGAGCCGTCATGGCGCTTCTCTGCTCCCGTGTTTGACAGCATCACGCTGGTAGCTATCGGCGCAGCGTTTCTGCTCGCCGGGATTGTGAAAGGCGTGATCGGCCTTGGCCTGCCGATTGTCAGCGTGGCGCTGCTGACAGTGGTGGTCGGCCTGCCCAATGCCATGGCTTTGATGCTGATTCCGGGGTTGCTCGCCAATGTCTGGCAAGGCTCCATCGGCGGTCATGGCACGCGTGTGGTGAAGCGCATCTGGCCGTTTCTGATGATGGCAACAGTGTCGGTGTGGCTTGGCGCTCTGGGCCTGAGCCGGGTTGATCTGCCGCTGTTATCGGCTTTTCTTGGAATTGTCCTGATTGTCTATGCGGTGGTCAACATGGCCGGCCTTGGTTTCTCGATCAGCCGGTCGCAGGATCGCTGGGCCGGTCCGCTGTTCGGACTGGTCAATGGCATCGTCACCGGGTTGACCGGCACTTCGGCAATTCCGGGAGTGATTTATTTTCAGGCCATCGGGCTGCAGCGCGACGCGATGATCCAGGCGATGGGCATTCTGTTCAGCCTGTCAATTGCCGCTCTGGCGGTGGCGCTGGGCGGCAATGGCCTGCTCAACACTGAACTCGGCCTGTTGTCGGTGGCGGCGCTGGTGCCGTCGATTTCCGGCATGATGCTGGGTCAGCGAATCCGGAAATCATTGTCGGAAACCCGCTTCCGCCATGTTTTCTTCACGGCCCTGCTGCTGCTTGGGCTCTATATCATCCTGTCGGCAGCGCCGTGGAGCGGTTGACAGTCGTTGTGTCTTGACGCATCGCCGCATTTCTCCTAGAACCCGCGCATCAATCGGATTGAGACACATTCGAGCCGCCGACCGGTTTCCACAATGGGGACAGGAGGTCACCACCCGCCAGCGCGTTGCGCCCTCGGGTGTGTTTTGCGTTTGGCGGTTCGCACCCTATGTTGGACTGATCCGAAACAGATTTGGGCACGGGCGAAAATCCGTGTGATTTGAAAAGCTATGTTCGACACACTGTCAGACCGCCTAAACGGCATTTTGGACAAGCTGACCAAGCGCGGCGCGCTGAGTGACAGCGATGTCTCCGCGGCCATGCGCGAGGTGCGGCGCGCTCTGATCGAGGCCGATGTGGCGCTTGGTGTGGTGCGCGACTTTATCGCAAGGGTGAAGGAACGCGCGGTTGGCGCCGATGTCGTCAAATCCGTCACCCCCGGCCAGATGGTCATCAAGATCGTTCATGATGAACTGGTCGGCATGCTTGGCTCCGAGGCGCAGACCATTGATCTGAATGCGGCGGCACCGGTTGCCATCATGATGGTCGGCCTGCAGGGCTCGGGCAAGACAACCACGTCTGCCAAAATCGCAAAACGGTTGTTTGAAAAACAAAAGCGCAAAATTCTGATGGCATCGCTGGATGTGCGGCGCCCTGCAGCGCAGGAACAGCTGAAAGTGCTTGGCGAACAGATCGGCGTTGATACGCTGCCGATTGTGGCCGGGCAGATGCCGGTCGAGATTGCACGCCGCGCCATGAATGCAGCGCGTCTTGGCGGCTATGACGCCGTTATTCTGGATACTGCCGGCCGTACCCATATTGATGAACCGCTGATGATGGAAATGGCGGACATCAAAAAAGCCACCAACCCGCATGAAGTGCTGCTGGTGGCTGACAGTCTGACCGGTCAGGATGCGGTCAATCTGGCGACCTCGTTCAATGACCGTGTCGGCATCACCGGGCTTGTACTGACCCGTGTTGATGGCGATGGACGTGGCGGTGCGGCGCTGTCGATGCGTGCGGTCACCGGCAAGCCGATCAAGCTGATCGGCGTCGGCGAGAAAATGGATGCGCTGGAGGATTTTCACCCCAAGCGGATCGCCGACCGCATTCTCGGCATGGGCGACATTGTCAGCCTGGTGGAAAAAGCCGCTGAAAACATTGATGCGGAACAGGCGGCACGCGCCGCTGAAAAAATGCGCAAGGGCCAGTTCGATCTTCAGGACCTGTCCGACCAGTTGGGCCAGATGCAGAAGATGGGCGGCATGGGCGGGTTGATGGGGATGATGCCCGGCATTGGAAAAATGAAAAAACAGATCGCCGCTTCCGGCGTCGATGACAGTGTTTTCAAACGCCAGCAGGCCATCATTTCGTCGATGACGCGCAAAGAGCGCAGCAATCCCAAACTGCTCAACGCCAACCGCAAGAAGCGGGTTGCAGCCGGGTCCGGCACCGAAGTGCAGGACATCAACAAATTACTGAAAATGCATCGCCAGATGGCCGATATGATGAAGGCCATGGGCAAGAAGAAGGGCGGCCTGATGGGCGCTCTTGGTGGTATGATGGGTGGTGGTGGAATGCCGCCTGGCACCGGAGGCATGCCTCCCGGCGGCGGCATGGCGAATATGGATCCCAAGAAACTGGAACAGATGGCCAAGCAGATGGGCGGCGCGGCCCCCGGCGGCCTGCCCGGACTTGGTGGACCAGGAGGTCTTGGTGGCCTTGGCGGGCCAGGAGGTTTTGGCGGTGCTGGAAAGTCTGGCGGATTGCCCGGTCTGCCGGGACCCGGCAAGGGGAAGAAATCATGACACCGACACCACATGCCGACCCTAAGGCTTCGAAGGTCGCGGCTCTGCAAGAACTGGCAGCGATTCGCGGATCGATCGACAATATTGACGCCGCCGTCATTCACATGCTGGCGGAACGTTTCAAATGCACCAAGCGGGTCGGCATTCTGAAAGCGGAAAACGACCTGCCGGCCTCCGACCCGGACCGCGAACAGCAGCAGATCGAGCGGCTGCGCGCGCTGGCAGTGGAAGCTGACCTTGATGCGGAATTTGCCGAGAAATTTCTCAACTTCATCGTCCGTGAAGTGATCCAGAAACATCTGGCGCTGAGGAGCTGACAGCGGATGCAAACAATCCCTCGCCTTGAAACAGACCGGCTGGTTCTGCGCGGATGGACCGAAGCGGATTTTGCGCCGCTGGCGGCATTTTACAGCAATGAAGATTGTGTCCGCTTTCTCGGCGGCGTTTCGGAACCGTGGGAAGTCTGGCGCCGGATGGCCAGCTTTATCGGCCATTGGCAGCTGCGCGGCTTCGGCAAGTTTGCGCTGGAAGACAAGGTATCGAAAAAATTCGCTGGGTGGTGCGGCCCGTGGTATCCGGAAGGCTGGCCCGAGCCGGAAATCGGCTGGGGGCTGATGCCCGAATTTCAGGGCAAGGGGCTGATTACCGAAGCGGCCAAGCGCTGCCTGTCCTATGTTTACGATGAGCTTGGCTGGAGCACCGCCATAAGCGCCATCGCCCCCGACAATGCCGCCTCGCGGCGCGTTGCAGAACGGCTGGGGGCGCAGTTTGAAGCGCACCAGCGCGTTTGCTTTTTCACCGCCGATATCTATCGGCATCGCTCTCCACAGGATTTCAGAAAAGCTCTGACTTCATAATTTCAAAACACCCCAAAACACTCAAGGAAACATCATGTCCGTTAAAATTCGTCTTGCCCGTGGCGGCTCCAAAAAACGCCCGTTCTATTCCATCGTTATCGCTGATATCCGCGCGCCGCGCGATGGCCGCTTTATCGAGAAAATCGGCACTTTCAATCCGCTTCTGGCCAAGGATGACGAAAACCGCATCATTATGGATGTCGAGCGCGCCAAACATTGGCTCGAGCACGGCGCACAGCCGACAGACCGCGTTCTGCGGTTTCTCGATGCAGCCGGTGTCGTGAAACGCGAAGCCCGCAACAATCCCAACAAAGCCAAGCCCGGCAAGAAAGCTGAAGAGCGTGTCGCCGACAAGGCAGCTGCTGCCGAAGCCGCTGCTGCCGCTGCCGCCGCTCCTGCCGAGGAAGCGCCCGCAGAAGACGCACCGGCTGAAGAAGCCGCCGCTGAATAACGCACGATGCGCAACCACAGCCCAGCGCCGGACGGTATGGTCCTGATCGCCGAGATCGGGGCCGCCAGCGGCATCAAGGGCGAAGTGCGTATCAAACTGTATTCAAACGACCCGGCAGCCCTGACCGCCTATGGCGATTTGCAGGATGCTGCCGGGACGTCCTACCGCGTTACACGGTCACGGCCGGTCAAAGCGGTGTTTGTCTGCGCACTGCAAGGCATCAATGACCGCTCCTCAGCCGAAGCGCTGACGCGGACACAGCTTTACATCCATCGCGACAGACTTCCTGAACCTGATTCAGACGAGTTCTATCACATCGATCTGATCGGGCTGGATGTGCGGCAGGCGGATGGCGACACACTCGGCACCGTTCTGGCGATGCATGATTTCGGTGCCGGAGATATTCTGGAAATCGCCACGCCGGATGATGACAGTCTGATGATCCCGTTCAGCCTGGCAGCCGTGCCGGTGGTCGATGTTGCGGGCGGTTTTGTGCAACTGGCGGATCTGCCGGGCCTGCTTGATGATGTTGATCCGGACGATCATGGTCCGGACGATCCTGATAAGGAGCTTTGACCTTGCCCGCCTGGCATGCCTCCATCCTGACACTGTATCCCGACATGTTTCCCGGACCGCTTGGCCTGAGCCTCTCCGGCCGGGCGCTGGAGAGCGGGCTGTGGCAGTGCGATACCGTCAACATCCGCGGTTTTGCCGCCGACAGGCACCGCACGGTCGATGATACGCCAGCCGGAGGCGGGGCCGGCATGGTGTTGCGGGCCGATGTTCTGGCCAGCGCCATTGATGCGGCGGCACCGGACAATGACACCCGTCCGCGCCTGATGATGAGCCCGCGCGGCCGGCCGCTGACCCAGCGGCGTGTGCGTGAGCTGGTGGCAGGTCCGGGCGTTGTGCTGGTGTGCGGCCGATTTGAAGGCGTCGACCAGCGCGTCATCGACGGGCGCGGACTGGAGGAAGTCTCGATTGGTGATTATGTTCTGTCCGGCGGCGAAGTGGCGGCGATGGCGGTGCTGGATGCCTGCATTCGGCTGATCCCCGGAGTGATGGGCACACAGGCCTCGGGCGAGGATGAAAGCTTTGAAAACGGCTTGCTGGAATATCCGCATTACACCAGACCTGCGCTGTGGGAAGGCACTGCCATTCCCGAGGTTCTGACCTCCGGCGACCACGCCGCAGTGGCGCGCTGGCGGCATGATCAGGCGCTCCGGTTGACCCGCGAAAGACGGCCCGATTTGTTAACGGATGATGATGCGACCGGTCGGACCTCCTGAGGCTCCAGGGTCTCGACAGGATCAATCATTGTTGTAACGGAAATCTGCCCCGGTAAGCGGTCAGAACACCCGGCAGCGTTTGAAAATCAACCGTTTCAGGCAGTTCGCCGTCAGCAAAGTTGCGGCAAGACAGCGCCGCCAACCGCGTTTTGTTTCCCATCTGTCCATCGACGGGTCCCGGATCGCACCCAAGTTCTACCAGATGGGTTTGCAATTCCGCCACCAGGGTTTTCTCTTTGGGACCATAAAGTTGCACCCCTTTGGTGATAAAGAGATTCCGGATTTCCATTTTGATGGGATCGGAAAAATCGGTGAATGGTGACGGTTTACTGTATTTCTTCCATTCAGGACCAAACCCCTTCATGACCGGGCCAATGGCGAATTGCAGCCTTTTCGGGTTCATGATCTTGCCCGGTTGGCACTCATTGGTGATGAAGCAGAAATCGGGGCGATTGGTTGGCGCGCCTTCCTTTACGTAAATGACGTCGTCATTGCACTTAACCACCACCCAGCCACGATTATCATTGGCCCAGCGCGTCTTGAGGCTGAAGCTGTTCCAACCCTTCATCCGCTCAGCTGAAAAACAGGGGCGACCCAGAAAGGTGACCCCCCTGGTGCCGTCGAGTTTCAACATATAGACGAAAGATTTTCTTGCGTTTCCCTGCCACTGGGCAATGTGAAGTCGGCTGTCCTCACCGCGGGGAATGTGGCCGAAAGCATGCGAATTGGTCCATACTTTGTAAGAGACCGGATCGGGTATTCGCAGGTCAAACCGGTATTCAACCGCGTCTCCCAGCCTGTCCGAGAAGGATCCAACTATCACGGACCTGACATTTCCGTTTACACAATCATTTTCGCCACTGCCATTATTGTAATTAGCATTGGAGCATTCACGGGATGCAATCTGAAATGTGGTAATGCCATTTTCGGTGACGGGCTTTGTCGAACCATTCATCCGGTTCCCGCTCAACCCCGCCGGATATGGTTCAGCCAATGCGAGATGCGGAAACAGGACCGAAACCAGTGCAATGAGAGCGAGAACCAGTTTCATGATGAGCCTCCGGCCATTTTGCAAACAAGGGTTTCGTGTGGCTTAGCGGGTAATTTACCAGCTTCCCCTTGCACTTGCAAAGACGGTGGGTTGTGCGATGTCACAGATTCGCGCCCGTGAAGGATTGCGGAATTTTGAAAACTGACGGTCAATCCGAGAATCCTCTGTCCTCAAGAAGTTTGGTAAAGCGGCAGAATCCTTACCTTTGGTCTCGACAAAGCCGCGACACTGGTGTACATCGCGGCCATCTTTGAAACGTGCAAAGAAACCAGTCTGTGGCGAATTCGCCCGACAAGCTTGTAGATATTTGAAAAAACACTGCAAGTGAGCTGGCCTGAACCGTAAGGTTTTCAGATCAGCCGGGCGCTCTGGGTGTGGACAAGAGACAAACCAAAGCAAGATCGCAATCAACAAGGTGCTCTCATGAACATTATTGAACAGCTCGACAAAGAGCAGGCTGAGGCCATCGAAGCCCAGCGCAAGCTACCGACATTCTCGCCCGGCGACACCGTCAAGGTGAATGTCCGTGTGACCGAAGGTACCCGGACCCGTGTCCAGGCCTATGAAGGTGTCTGCATTGCCCGCAAGGGTGGCGGCATCCAGGAAACATTCACTGTGCGCAAGATTTCCTACGGCGAAGGCGTGGAACGTGTGTTCCCGGTCTATTCTCCGCTCGTTGAGAGCGTTGAGGTGGTCCGCCGCGGCAAGGTGCGCCGTGCGAAACTTTACTATCTGCGCGACCGTCGCGGAAAATCGGCCCGTATCGTCGAGGCCGGCAATGCCCGTGCCAAGAACCTCAATGAGGAACAGCGCAATCTGGCGTCCGCCGCCAAGGCTGCTGTTGCC
This sequence comes from Pararhizobium sp. IMCC3301, assembly GCF_030758315.1. NCBI lineage: Bacteria > Pseudomonadati > Pseudomonadota > Alphaproteobacteria > Hyphomicrobiales > Rhizobiaceae > Pararhizobium > Pararhizobium sp. IMCC3301. The sequence goes on along the minus strand of NZ_CP132336.1, from coordinate 3,622,443 downwards.
GCTGAAAAGGCCGCCGCCAAGGAAACTGCAGCAACCGATACCGCTGCAGATTAGGCCTGTGCCCGGCCTGTCCGGTTTACCGGCGGCAGACACGAATGAAGGCGGCTCACAGGCCGCCTTTTTTATGGCTGTATTTTATCGCCGGGTCCGGCGCTAACGGCTTGACCGGCCGGGGCCATAAACCACATATAGACACAAAGCCCGCATTCGGAGACGACAGATATGAGCGCTGCTACAACCATTTATGACAAGATCTGGAATGACCATCTGGTCCATGAACAGGATGATGGCACCTGCCTGCTGTATATTGACCGCCACCTTGTTCATGAAGTGACCAGCCCGCAGGCTTTCGAGGGGCTGCGCCTGACCGGGCGCAAAGTCCGTGCGCCTGAGAAAACCCTGGCGGTGGTCGATCACAATGTGCCGACATCGGACCGCTCCAAAGGCATTGACGATCCGGAGAGCAAGCTGCAGGTCGACACGCTGGCGCAGAATGCTGCCGAATTCAACGTCGATTACTACTCCGAACGCGATATCCGCCAGGGCATTGTCCACATCATTGGACCTGAACAGGGTTTCACCCTGCCCGGCACGACGATTGTCTGCGGCGACAGCCACACCTCCACTCATGGCGCATTCGGTGCGCTGGCCCATGGCATCGGCACATCGGAAGTCGAGCATGTGCTGGCGACCCAGACCCTGATCCAGAAAAAAGCCAAAAACATGCTGGTGCGGGTCGATGGCACCCTGCCCGAAGGCGTTACCGCCAAGGACATCATTCTGGCGATCATCGGTGAAATCGGCACAGCCGGCGGCACCGGCCATGTCATCGAATTTGCCGGTGAGGCGATTCGCGCACTGTCGATGGAAGGCCGCATGACGGTCTGTAACATGACCATTGAAGGCGGTGCCCGCGCCGGGCTGATTGCACCGGATGAAAAGACATTCGAATATCTCAAAGGCCGCCCGCGCGCGCCGAGAGATGCCGAATGGGATGCGGCGGTCGCCTACTGGAAAACTCTGAAATCCGATGATGGCGCACATTTCGACAAGATCATCACCCTCGACGCGGCCAGCCTGCCGCCGATTGTCTCGTGGGGCTCCTCGCCGGAAGATGTCGTCTCGATCACCGGCGTGGTGCCGAACCCGGCCGATATTTCAGACGTCAACAAACGCACCTCCAAGGAACGCGCTCTGGCTTATATGGGCCTGACGCCGGGCACCAAGATGACCGACATCACCCTTGACCGGGTGTTCATCGGCTCCTGCACCAATGGCCGCATTGAAGATCTGCGCGCCGCCGCCTCCGTGATCGGCGGGCGAAAAGTGGCCGAAAGCGTTGATGCGATGATCGTGCCCGGCTCCGGCCTCGTCAAGGAACAGGCGGAAGCCGAAGGGCTGGATAAAATCTTCAAGGATGCGGGCTTTGACTGGCGCGAGCCGGGCTGCTCGATGTGCCTGGCGATGAATGCCGACAAGCTGAAACCGGAAGAACGCTGCGCCTCGACCTCGAACCGCAATTTCGAAGGCCGCCAAGGCTTCAAAGGCCGCACCCATCTGGTGTCGCCGACGATGGCGGCCGCAGCCGCGATTGCCGGGCATTTCGTCGATATTCGCGAGTGGAAGTAGCGGGCGGCTCGCCAGCGGGCCAGCGGGCCAGCAGGGATGATAAAAGCGCGGAGCTGCGGCTGCCGCGCTTTTTTGTGGGTGGATGCATTTGGGTGCGGTCCCCGGGTTCTGGCGGGCGTGCGCTACGACTTTTTCGGTCTCGGTTACCTGACATTTACTGAGGAAGCCCAGGATCTGACAGGCACACTTTCCAGAAACACGCCAGTTGCGGCCTGTCTTCGAGCAGCGCTGGTTTTTCAGGCCAGACTGAAATCAATCTAGCTTTGGTTCGAAAGGGCGTAGGCTCAAGCGCGCTTTTCCCGTCGTTTGGGCGCGCGCGTTTCAGATTGCTTTATTTGCCGCTTCTTTTCTTGCCACGTTCCAAGCAGCGCGGTGATATGCAAAGGGTCCTGCGGTTTGGCGAAATAGTATCCTTGAACCTGATCGCAACCTTCAGCTTGCAGAAATGATAGCTGTTCGATGGTTTCAACACCCTCAGCGGTGGTTGCTATCCCCAGGCTTTGCCCGAGGCCAACAACGGAGCGCACAATGGCGGCAGCGCTCCGGTCATCTGTCAAGGCGCTCACGAAGGAGCGGTCAATTTTGATCTTGTCAAACGGAAAACTCTGCAGATAGCCAAGACTCGAATAGCCTGTTCCGAAATCGTCCATGGCGATCTTGACACCGAGCTGTTTCACGGACAGCAACATATCGAGGGCATTGGCACTGGTGTCCATAAGCAGGCCCTCGGTGATTTCGAGTTCCAGACGTTCTGGTTGGAGCCCTGTCTGTTCAAGAGTGGCCTTGATGAAAGCCGCGAAGTCCTTCTCCTTGAATTGTACAGGCGAAATATTGACAGACAAAACGATATCCGGCCAAAGAGCGGCCTGACGGCACGATGTTTCGAGGAGCCATCGGCCCATCGATCCGATCAGCCCGCATTCCTCTGCAACAGGAATGAAGGTTGCCGGGCCTATCCACCCCTTCGTCGAATGGTTCCAACGCATCAGGGCCTCGACGCCAATAATGCGTTGCGACCTCACATCAACCAGAGGCTGATAATGCAACTCCAGCTCCCGCGCTGCAAAAGCCTGCCGAAGTTCGGATTCAAGTTCACGTCGCTGTTCGATAGCTGCATTCATTTCGGACGAGAAAAACCGATAGGTGTTTCGACCATCGGCCTTGGCTTGATAAAGCGCCGTGTCGGCATTTCTCAACAATTTCTCTGCATCTTCTCCATCGATTGGCCACATCGCAACGCCAATACTGAAAGTGGATTTCACATGTCTTCCGTCAAGTTCGATGTGTTCGTTGGATATCGCAACTATGCCTTCGCAAATTTCCTTGACATGGTTAGTGTCAGCGGTTGCGGGGATCACAAGTGAGAATTCGTCCCCGCCAAAGCGGGCCGCGATTCCGTTTGTTCCAGCGAGCAGGCGCAGACGATCGCCGATGTGCAAGAGCAGCTTGTCACCCGCTGCGTGACCAAGGGTGTCATTGACTTCCTTGAAATAGTCCATATCCAGGCAGAAGACGGTTACCTTCTCGTTGTTTTCCCGGCAGTGAACAAGAAGCTCGTCCAGTTTTTTTCCGAATGAGGCCCTGTTTGGAAGGCCTGTTAACGCGTCGTGCAGAGCAAGAAAGCGCAATTCGTTTTGGGCTTCCTTGTTGGCTGCCTCCAACCTTCCGTTGGTCTTCAGACTGTCTCTAAAAACCCGCAATGCGCGGGCCATGGAGCCGATGGAGTCCTGCCGCTTGTCAAGATCGATCTCGACCTCGGTATCTCCTGCCGCAAGCCTCTCGGTGATCAAGGACAGATGGTTTAGCGGGCGCAGTGCGAAGGTCTTCAGCAACACAAAAATTGCGGCGATCGTGAGGGCGAATATCACAAAGCCCCATGCCAAATTGTGGATGATGTTTGAGCGCCAATGGGCAAGTGGAATCGATAGATCGACCGCAGAACTGTACCCACCTATGATTTCGCCCTTCTGGATATTCATGAGGACGGTATGACACTCTGCGCATCGTGGGCTGGATGCATGCCCTTCTCCCATAATGACAGGTCGCGAGAGCCGAAACGTTGCGTTCTCGAATGCCTGTATCTCCTGACCGCTGGAGATGGTTAGCTCATCGATTGAATCGAGAGGTCTTTCTATTTCGGATTCGCCAGCTGCAATCTGGTAGTCAATGACCTTTTGCCCCATAAAAAGCCAGAGCCGGACACCTTTGCTGTCATTCGAGAATTGCTCCATACTGCCATTGAGGGTTTCGATAGCAGGATCGCCGTCCTGTGTTTGACCTCTAAAAGTCATCGACTGGATATGCACAGCTTCCAGCATATCTATTGCTGCGGTGGCCTGGCGAACTGCGGCCTGTTCGATCTCTGCGCGTCCGTCTAAAAGATTTGATACGATACCGGGCACCTGAACCGTCAACAGCACGACGCTGATTGATGCTATAATGAGGTATAGAAGCGGTATATTTTGCAGTCGACCAAACATGGATGCGTCTCCCCAGGTGAGAGAAACATATTGGAACGACCTTTTTTTAACATTAATCGATCTGAGCAAAACGCTGCTAAATGTTCACAAACCAGTGACCCGCATCGGCGCACCGAACAGCAATGCTCCGCCTGATGCACTGAGCGGCTGGCCGGGTTGAGCGATGCTGTGAAGCGTTTGTATTGCGCCACAGTGCTTGTCATCTGACGAAAAAGAACCATGTGTTGCAGAGATGACCGGCCTTTGTAAGCAGGAGCATATCATGACGAAACACAACACATCGCGCCGCAGCCTGCTTGCAGGCGTGGCGGGCCTGGTTGGGGTGAACAGCCTCGCCGGCAGGGCTGTCGCTGCCGTCATGACCCCGCGCGCTGCGGAAGGGCCCTACTATCCCACACCCGCCATGCGGACGCCTGACGTTGACAATGATCTCGTCAAGATCACCGGCCTGGTTGAAGAAGCGGGCGGTGAAATTTTTATCCTGCGCGGCACCATCCTGGACAGCAACGGGCAACCCCGTGCCGGACATCGCATCGAGATCTGGCAATGTGATATGGACGGCAATTACATGCACCCGCGCGATCGCCGCAGCGCCAATTTCGACCCGGCCTTCCAGGGCTTTGGCCAGGACATCACGGACGATACCGGACGCTATGTATTTCGCACCATAAAACCAGCGATCTATCCAGGGCGCACGCCGCACATTCATGTGAAGGTGTTTGACGGGGATCGCGAGCTGCTAACCACCCAGTTCTATATCAAGGACTATCCCGACAATGCGCGCGACGGGCTGTTCAACAGCATGTCAGAAGCCGATGCCGATGCCGTGTCGATGGATTTTGTCGAAGGTGACTCAGGGCTCGAAGCAAGCATCGAAATCGTCATCTGACTAGGAAAATTTGGTGTTCGGACGTTGTGTTCGGATAACTGGTTCAGGCTGAGGCTGTGTGAAAATTCCAATTTGCAGACCTTTGCCAGTCCACAATTTCTTGGATGGACCTATTTAACAAATTGAATCCGACAAATACGGTAAGTTCCTGCAAAAACAGAGTTTATTTAACTGCCGTTGCTGAATTTCACACTGCCTCCGTAATTTTTCCCGTGACCGGAACAAGCCCGGCATCGAACCAGAAAGAAAGCCTCTATGACCCAGTCCGAGACCAAAAACCGCAAATTCGTTCTGGCCGAGCGCCCGAAGGGTGAACCCGACGTCCATACGCTGCGCCTGGAGACCGGCGCGCTGCCGGACCCCGGCAAAGGCGAGATGCTGCTGCGTAACGAATATCTGTCTCTGGACCCCTATATGCGTGGCCGGATGAGCGATGCGCCTTCCTATGCTGCGCCGGTCGAGATCGGCGCGGTGATGATCGGCGGGACGGTGTCGCAGGTGGTGAGGTCTGAAGTCGAAGGTTTCGCAGAGGGCGACTGGGTTGTGGCGTTTGGCGGCTGGCAGGACTACGCGCTGTCCGACGGCAGGGGCGTGATCAATCTGGGCCAAAGCCCGCAAAACCCGTCCTGGGCACTCGGGGTGCTGGGCATGCCGGGCCTGACTGCCTGGGCCGGCCTGACCCAGATCGGTCAGCCGAAAAGCGGTGAAACCCTGGTGGTGGCCGCAGCCAGCGGACCTGTCGGCGCAACAGTCGGGCAAATCGGAAAGCTCCTCGGGCTGCGTGTCGTCGGCATCGCCGGGGGCGCGGAAAAATGCAGCCATGTGGTGGAGACGCTGGGCTTCGATGCCTGCATCGATTACAAGGCTGACGGCTTTGCGGACGCGCTGAAAACAGCCCTGCCGGACGGCATCGATATTTATTTCGAAAATGTCGGCGGTGCCGTGTTCGACGCGGTTCTGCCATTGCTGAACGCCCGCGCGCGCATCCCTGTCTGCGGCCTCATCTCCCAGTACAATGCCACATCGCTGCCCGACGGGCCGGACCGGATGAACTATCTGATGGGGCAGATTCTGCGCAAGCGGATGACGATGCGCGGTTTCATCGTGTTCGATGATTTCGGCCATCTCTACCCGGAGTTCGCCAGGCAGATGGGTGAATGGGTAAAGGACGGACAAATCCACTACCGCGAAGAAATGATCGCCGGTCTGGAACAGGCCCCCGCAGCGTTCATCGGCCTGCTGAGAGGCGAGGCTTTCGGCAAACGCGTCATCAAGCTGAACAACTGATTTCTATCAACAAGAAGGACACTTCAATGAAAATTCTCATGGTTCTGACATCACACGATAAGCTGGGCGACACCGGCAAGAAGACCGGCTTCTGGCTGGAGGAATTTGCCGCGCCTTATTACGTGTTCAAGGACGCCGGTGCCGAGGTAACTCTGGCCTCGCCCAAGGGCGGCCAGCCGCCGCTTGATCCCTCAAGCGACGCGGACGACGCCCAGACCGAAGCGACCAAACGCTTCAAGAGCGACGACGCCGCGCAAAAGGACCTGGCCAACACCACTGTTCTGTCCACCATCTCGGCGGACGGGTTCGACGCGATCTTCTATCCCGGCGGTCACGGGCCCCTCTGGGACCTTGCCGAAGACGGCGACAGCACAGCGCTGATCGAAACATTCGCCGCCAGCGACCGTCCCATCGGCGCGGTCTGTCACGCCCCGGCAGTGTTCCGCCATCCAAAAGGGTCGGACGGCAAACCTCTCGTCTCCGGCAAGACGGTCACCGGCTTCACCAACACCGAGGAAGACGCCGTCGGCCTGACCGACATCGTGCCGTTCCTCGTCGAGGACATGCTGAAAGCAAATGGCGGCACTTACAAAAAAGGCGACGATTGGGCGTCCTTCGTGGTCACCGACGGCAAGCTGGTGACCGGCCAGAACCCGGCTTCGTCCGAAGAAGCCGCGCGCAAGTTGCTGGCGCTGCTTTAATCACAGGATCGGGGCATGAACCCGGGGAAGATCTCATACCGAAGGACCACGAAACAGCAGCGCTTAATAATCGCCCGCTGACTTGTCATAAGGACCGACGACGGAAACTGCCGCTGTCGGCGAATTCCGGTCGCCAGATAACCATTGACACAGACGGACCCGTTACCGAAGTCCTGACTCTAGGTTTCACACTTTGGGCTGGCATAAGAAGCAACCTGTTTAACGGCCCCAATAAGGAGCCCGCCACCCTGCCGCCAATGCCTCGGCTTCGTTGCAGAATCAGCGTTCGCCTTTGTTCACGCTGATTTTCGTACCTGTATACCAAGGCGACCATGGCGCGTGGTATATTCTGCCGTTCTTTGAAATGTTGCCTTTGATCGGGCATCCTTCCGGGGGAATTACAATCGGCGTTGACAAACGTTGCGACGTGAGACTAGACCAAAAGCTGTTGTTGAGCGACTTACGCAGCTGATTTGGCCAAAAGACCAGAGTGATGCCATGATCCATTCGACTATCGACACTTATACAGACAGTTCTCCCGCAGCGACCGGGCTAGCCGCTCAGGCAGAGTGTGCATTTGAAGAATTGTCCGCTGCGTTGGGCGATCTACTACGCGACGGATCGTCTGACACTATCGTCGCGCAACAATTCGATACCGCGGTGAGCCTTCTCGTTCAGCAGCTCAGGACGGGCGACCCCGAGGCCGCTGGAGATCATGTCAGTGGCTGGCTCCGTCTTGTAAGCTTGCAGCACCCAGAGGCCTTCGCAGACCCTCCATTCAATGAAAAAGTTCTCTCCCATACTAGACCGTTGGCAGGCCTTACTGACCGATGGGGCAACACACATCGCGCTTTCCGCTGTTGACGCGTTGATTGGGCAAATGGGCAAGAAGCTGGGGCAGCGCAGCGGAAAAACGGTACGCGCTCTTTTTGTCGGAGATTGCCTTGTCTTGGATATCGCCACCCAGATCCAGATCCTGGCCCATGGCAGTGATTTCGATATCGAACCGACAGTAGTCGCGAAGCGGGTTGGTGCCGATCTGCGACGGTCCCTCAGAGCCTTTACCCCTGATCAGTTCGATTTGATTTTCTACAGCCCATTTTCCTTCGGGTTCTCCGAGGAATACGCACAATACACTACTCCAAGACGCATGCTGAGTGCGGTCGTAAAAGGTGTTGCACCGTTAAAAGAGGCGCTTGAGGAGACGTACAAGTCTATTGGGCTGATGCATCGGTATTTTGACTGCCCTTTATACATCCATAATGTTTCCGGGGTGCGCCAGAACAGAACCGGTTTTTTGGGTTGGACTATCAATCTCGCCTCTTGGCCTGCGCGACGCGGGGCTGCTACCTATCTGAACATGCAACTGTCGGCATTCATCGATGGTCTTGCTGCCGCTGGCGGCAAGCGCCCGTTGCGACGCATCGACGAAGCAGAGCCGCTGAGCAGGGTGTCTTCCTACAAACTCGGGCAACTCGGGCAGGCCACGTACGATGCCGGCGAACTACATCCAACAGCGTTAGCCCGAGAATTGGCAAGTGGCCCTTACCTGCGGGCAGGAATAGCGACGGCGCATCTGAACAAACGCAAGCTGATCGTTTGCGACCTCGACAATACGCTGTGGGACGGTGTGATCGGTGATGGACCGGTCAACCAGCATTCGGATCGACAGAAAGCCATTTTGAGGCTCAAGGACAAAGGTGTATTGCTTGCCGTTAGCTCAAAGAATGATCCTGCCAACGTACGCTGGAACGAGGCCATGGTCTCGCCTGAAGATTTCGTCATGATGGAGATCAATTGGGGCCGGAAAGCATCGAATATTCGCAAGATCGCGGACACTCTGAACCTGAACCCTAATAGCTTTGTCTTCTTGGATGACCGTCCAGATGAACGCGAGACCGTCATGGACGAGCTGCCCGGCCTGCTTGCTCTGGATCCGAACGAACCTAAAACTTGGAAGTTGATGGAAGAATGGATAGGCATTCTCGGTGAAGCCACGCTCAAAGATCGGACGGGAATGTACAAGGAGCGGGCAGAACGTCAAAGCTATCTGGACGACCAGAATGAAGGCGATGATGATGCCGATGAAGCCTATCGCAAGCTCGACTTACGACTAAACCTACGCCAAGCCACTGACGCCGACATGGACCGCGTCGTCGAGCTTATCAACCGGACGAACCAATTCAACACCACTGCCTTAAGAACCACGATGTACGAAATTACCCAGCCTGAGCCGCGTCGCAAAATCATGGTCGCCACAGCGCGGGACAAATTTGGGGATATGGGTATTATTGGCGTGCTGGTGGTGACCGACCCAACTTCACCCAGCGTCTCCCATTTCGTCTTGAGTTGCCGTGTCTTTGGCTTTGGGGTGGAGAACGCGATGCTCCAAAGTGTCCTCCTCAGCTTCGCCGATCAGACCGTGAACGCCCGGCTTGTGAAGACGCCCGTAAACGGCCCTTGCCATGAGGTTTTTGCGGCAAACGGGTTTATGCTGGATGGTGATGTTTGGGTGTCCCAAGGTGGACGTCCAAATACCGTACCGGGCTGGTTGAGCATCGAAGATAAATTCTGCGTGTCGTCCACTACGCAAGGGGCGGCCTGATTGCCGTTCCGGCTTCTTGTTTCCTGAAAGCAGTCTGATGTCTTTCCGCAAGATTCGTCTAGATATCCAAATTCTACGCGCTGTTGCAGTGTTGCTAGGGTCCGGACTTCGGTAACTGGTCCGTCTGTGTCAATGGTTATCTGGCGACTCGAGATTGTCGAAGAAGATCAAAGTTTAGCCGAAGACAGCCTTCTTTGCCCACCATCAAAGAGACTATTGATTTTCTGCGCGAGGAATAATACCTGTCGTTTCCTATAATTTTCAGGCGGTGTCCAGTAACTCAGTTAATTGCTATGAGTCAGTTTACCCCCCCCCTCACCGCTTCGCCTTGTTCCCCCTGAACCCGCCGCGCTGGCCTGGTTTGCCGCCGGATGAGCGGCCTACAGCGCCGCGGCCTCTTGGGGTGATTTCGGCGGTGGCGCCGCGGGGGCCCTTGTAGCCGCCGGTGCGGGCGTCGATGGCTTGCTGGCGGGCCAGCGGGTCGTCGCCGATGGCCAGTTCGGTTTCCTGAAGGCGCTTGATTTCGTCGCGCAGGCGGGCGGCTTCCTCGAAGTCGAGATCGGCGGCGGCATCGCGCATGCGTTTTTCGAGGTCCTGAATATGGGCTTTCAGATTATGGCCAACCAGCGGCGCTTCGGCCATGCCGGTGTCGACGGTAACATGATCGGCCTCATAAACGCTGGACAGAATGTCGACGATATTCTTCTTGATCGATTCCGGCGTGATGCCGTGCTCTTCATTATAGGCGACCTGCTTTTCGCGGCGGCGGTCGGTTTCGGCAATGGCGCGCTCCATCGAGCCGGTGATGCGGTCGGCATAGAGGATGACCCGGCCATCGACATTGCGCGCGGCGCGGCCAATGGTCTGCACCAGGCTGGTTTCGGAGCGCAAAAAACCCTCCTTGTCGGCATCGAGAATGGCGACTAGGGCGCATTCGGGAATATCCAGCCCCTCGCGCAGCAGATTGATGCCGACCAGCACGTCAAACGCGCCGAGCCGCAGATCGCGCAGGATTTCAATGCGCTCCAGCGTATCGATGTCGGAATGCATATAGCGCACCCGGATGCCGTTTTCGTGGAGATATTCGGTCAGATCCTCCGACATGCGCTTGGTCAGCGTTGTCACCAGGGTGCGGTAGCCCTGATCGGTGGTTTCGCGGATTGCGCCGAGCAGATCATCGACCTGGGTGGCGGCCGGGCGAATTTCTACCGGCGGATCGGTGAGGCCGGTGGGGCGGATGACCTGTTCGGAGAAGACGCCGCCGGTCTGGTTCATTTCCCAGCCGCCGGGGGTTGCCGAAACATAGACCGAGGGCGGGCGCATGGCGTCCCATTCCTCAAAGCGCAGCGGCCGGTTATCCATGCAGGAAGGCAGGCGGAAACCGTATTCGGCGAGCGTCGCCTTGCGGCGGAAATCGCCGCGATACATCGCCCCGATCTGCGGCACGGTGACATGGCTTTCATCGACAAACACCAGCGCATTGTCGGGCAGATATTCAAACAATGTGGGCGGCGGCTCGCCGGGGGCGCGGCCGGTGAGATAGCGCGAATAATTCTCGATGCCGGCGCAGGAGCCGGTCGCCTCGATCATCTCGATGTCGAAATTGGTGCGCTGCTCCAGACGCTGGGCTTCGAGCAGGCGTCCGGCCTTGTTGAGCTCCGCCAGCCGCATCACGAGTTCCGCGCGGATGCTTTTGACGGCCTGCTGCAAGGTCGGTTTCGGCGTCACATAATGCGAATTGGCGTAGACTTTGATCGCGTTCAGATCCTGGCTTTTCCGGCCGGTCAGCGGATCAAATTCGGTAATCGATTCTATCTCGTCGCCGAACATCGACAGACGCCAGGCGCGGTCTTCATAGTGCGCCGGAAAGATTTCCAGCGTGTCGCCGCGCACGCGGAAAGTGCCACGCTGAAACGCCTGATCGTTGCGCTTGTATTGCAGCGCCACAAGATCGGCCATGATCTGGCGCTGGTTGATGGTCTGGCCGAGCTTCATTTCAAAGGTCATCGCCGTATAGGTCTCGACCGATCCGATACCGTAGATGCAGGACACGGAGGCAACGATGATGACATCATCGCGCTCCAGCAAGGCGCGGGTGGCGGAGTGGCGCATGCGGTCGATCTGCTCGTTGACCGAGGATTCCTTCTCGATATAGGTGTCGGAGCGCGGCACATAGGCTTCGGGCTGGTAATAATCGTAATAGGAAACGAAATATTCCACCGAATTATTCGGGAAGAAACTCTTGAACTCACCGTAAAGCTGCGCCGCCAGAGTCTTGTTGGGGGCCAGAATCAGCGCCGGGCGTCCGGTTTCGGCAATGACATTGGCCATCGTATAGGTCTTGCCGGAGCCGGTGACACCGAGCAGCACCTGATCGCGTTCCAGCTCGCCGATACCGGACACCAGTTCGGCAATCGCAGTGGGCTGGTCGCCTTTCGGGTCGAATTCCGATTCCAGACCGAAGGAAATGCCGCCTTCCGATTTGGCCGGACGCTGGGGCCGGTGCGGCACCCAGACATCATCCATTTCCTTGCGCCCGGTCTCGATCAGGCGCGACAGGGCGGCGACGGTTGCGGTGACGCCGGAATTATCAATCTGGTGCGCATCTTCCAGCGAGATATCGAGCCCGGAGACGGGATTGAGACCGCCTGCAGCGCGGTCTTTGGCCGAGGCCGGTCCGCCGATGGATGTGCCGCGCGCGGTTTTCAAACCGGATTTGGAAGTGGATTTTGTGGCAGCTTTCTTTTTCGGCTTGGGTTTTGGCGATTTGGCAGGCGCGTCGGCTTCCCGGCTGATCTCGTCGGCCCAGTTCGAGATGGATCCGGAGAGCGGCGACCCGGTCAGCGGCTTTTGCGGGGCCTCGGAGAATCCATCTGATGGTTTGGTGGTTTTTGTCATCGCTGGAATATGGCGTGCCTGCTGCCCGATGTGAAGGTGCCGGGCGGCATTTACGGCAAGTTTGTCAGCCATGCTGACAGCAAGGTGTCAGCATGTCGGCCGGCAGCTGGTTTGAGCCGATGAAAACATTGCGTCCGGGCCGAATTTCGGCCGGTTGCGCTTGGGGCTGCGGCAATAGGTGTTATAGGGAGAGCATCCCACTCCCAATTTTGTGTGAAGCACCATGGCGGATATTTTTTCACTGGCGGGCCAGAACCTGCTCTCTCCCGTCGTGCTGTTTTTCGTGCTCGGCCTGGCGGCTGCCCTGGCGCGCTCCGATCTGGCAATTCCGGAGCAGGTAGCGAAAACCATTGCACTGTATCTGATGCTGGCGATCGGCTTCAAGGGCGGCGCAGGCATGGCCGCGCACGGGCTTGATGCGCGGCTCGCCGGTTCGCTGCTGACCGGTCTGGTGCTGTCGGCGGCGATCCCGTTTGTCGCCTTTGCCTATCTGCGCGCCATCAGCCGCCTGCCACGAGTCGATGCGGCGGCAGTGGCGGCCCATTACGGCTCGATTTCGATTGTCACATTCGTCGCCGCGACCGAAGCGCTGCGCCTGCTGGCGATGCCCTATGAAGGCTATATGGTTGCGGTTGCCGCAACCATGGAAGCCCCGGCGATACTGGCCGGTCTGTTTCTCGCCAAAGGCGCCGGGCGCAGGCCGCATCAATCCACTGTCTCGGGCGGCGCTGCCCCGGACAACACTATGGGGGGCATGCCGTTTCGCGAGATATTGCTGAACGGCTCGATCGTGATGCTGATCGGAGCCTTTGCCATCGGCTGGATGACCGGCGCAGAGGGTCTGCGCAAAATGGAAAGCTTCATCGTCAGCCCGTTTCAGGGCGTGCTCGCCCTGTTTCTGCTGGATATGGGCATCATTGCCGGGCGCGGCCTGCGCCAGAGCCGCAAGGTGCTGACCCTGCCGGTGGTGGTGTTCGCCATGACGATGCCTGTGATCGGAGCGCTGATCGCGGCACCTTTCGGCTGGCTGCTCGGGCTTTCGGCAGGCGGCGTTGCCCTGCTCTGCACACTGGCGGCGTCGTCTTCCTATATTGCCGTGCCCGCCGCCATGCGCGTTGCCCTGCCCGAAGCCCGGCCGAGCATCTATCTGACCCTGTCGCTGGGCGTCACATTCCCATTTAACCTGACAATTGGTATACCTTTGTACAATCTGATGGGGACCTGGATTGCGGGATGACACCATGACACAGACATTTCGCAAAAAGCGGCTGGAAATCATTGTCGAGGAGCCCATTCTGGGGCGGCTGACAGATGCGCTGATTCGCGAGAACGTCACCGGATACACCATTGTTCCGGCGCTGGGCGGCTATGGCTCAGCCGGACCGTGGCATCGCGAGAACGCTCTTTCGCGCGCCGGGCATATGGTGGTTCTGGTCTGCATTCTCGATGAACGTCTGGTGGAGAGCGTGCTGAGCGCAGCCTATGGTATTGTCTCGCGTCAGATCGGGATCGTAACGCTGTCGGATGTCGAAGTGGTGCGTCCGGACCTGTTCTGAAAAGCCGCGCTGCGGCGTCCAGACCAATCATTCCGGCTCGGTGAAGGAGCCTGTTCAGGAGAGACTTGATGGCCACACTACCGGGAAGCGAATCGCTGTTTACCGAGCCGCTTATCCTGCTTGGTGCGGCAGCGCTGGCGGTTCCGATTTTCAAACGGCTGGGGTTCGGTTCGGTGCTGGGATATCTCGCTGCGGGCGTCATCATCGGTCCGTTTTTTCAGCTCATCACCGATAGCGAATCGATTCTCAAAGTGGCAGAACTTGGTGTGGTTCTGCTGTTGTTTGTGATCGGGCTGGAACTGAAGCCATCGCGGCTGTGGAGCATGCGGCGCGACATATTCGGCCTTGGCAGCGCGCAGGTTGTGCTCACCGGCGCGGCGCTTTTCGGGCTGATCTATGCATTCGGCAAAAGCTGGCAGTTTGCGCTTGTCGTCGGGTTGGGACTGGCGCTGTCGTCGACCGCTATCGCGATGCAGACCCTGAATGAGCGCGGCGAATTGTCCCAGCCCTACGGCCAGAAAAGCTTTTCGATTCTGCTGCTGCAGGATCTTGCCATCGTGCCGCTGCTGGCGCTGGTCGCCTTCGTTGCGCCGTACCGCAATGAAAGCGGCGAGCCCCTGGGCTGGACCAGCGCCTTCATGGAACTCGGCATCATTGCCGGCAGTGTTGTCGCGCTGGTGCTGATCGGACGGCATTTGCTGAATCCGATGTTTCGCATTCTGGCCAATTCCAAGGCCCGCGAAATCATGACTGTTGCCGCGTTGCTGGTGGTGTTCGGTGCCGCCGCTCTGCTGGAATTTGCCGGCATGTCGAGCGCCATGGGGGCTTTCCTGGCCGGTGTGATGTTGGCTGAATCCTCGTTCCGCCACGAACTGGAAGCCGATATCGAGCCGTTTCGCGGGCTGCTGATGGGTCTGTTTTTCATGGCAGTCGGGATGTCGCTCGATCTTGCCATCATCTATCAGAACTGGGCGCTGATTGGCGGCACGGCGCTGTTGTTCATGATCATCAAGGGGGCCATCCTCTATGGTCTGGGGCGGATTTTCCGGCTCGGTCATGCCGTCTCGGTGCGCGTTGCAATGCTGTTGCCGCAGCACGGCGAATTTGCCTTCGTGCTGTTCACAGCCGCCGTCGCGGCCGGTCTGATGAGCCCCACGGACTCCTCCATCCTGACCGCCATTGCGACCATCACCATGGCGCTGACACCGCTGGCCTTGAGCCTTGCGCCGAGGTTGATTCCCAAGGTTGAAGGCGAGGAATATGAGGATGATTTTTCCGATGTGACGGGCAATGTCATCCTGATCAGTTTTGGGCGCTTTGGGCAGGTCGTTTCGCAATTGCTGCTGGCAGAGCGGATTGATGTCACCATCATCGACAACAATGCGGAACGGATTCGCAGTGCGGCGAAATTCGGCTTTAAAATCTATTATGGCGACGGTCGGCGGCTGAATGTGCTGCGGGCGGCGGGTCTGGACCGCGCCCGAATGGTGATCATCTGCACCGATGGATCAGCGCCAACCTCGCAAGTGGTGCGGATGGTGCAGAAACATGCGCCGCATGCCAAGGTCTATGTGCGCAGCTATGACCGGCCGCATTCGATTGCCCTGCGCCAGAACCATGTTGATTTTGAAATCCGCGAATCCGTTGAATCCGCGATGCGGATGGGAACGGAAGCGCTGAAAGGGCTCGGCGTTCCGGCAGAGCGCATTGAAGAAATTGCGGCTGATGTGCGAAAACGCGACGAGTTGCGGCTGCAGATGCAATCCGGCGGCGATCTTCAGGCCGGGCTGGACACGCTGCACACCAATACGGTCACGCCGGAGCCGCTTGTGACACCGGAGCGCTCTGCCATACCGCTGACCAAGGAGACCGGAGCGCTGGTCGACGATCAGCCGGCGGCCACGGACGAGCCGGCGAAGGTGCTTTAAGTCCGGCATGGCGAATACAAATGGACATCAAATGAGCAGCAACAAAACTGGCCCCGAACCTGCCCCTGCTCCTGCACCTGGCAAAGCCCGCTTCGTCGAAGGCTCGACGATGCGCCATGTGATCGTCATGACGGGCACCGGCTCCGTCGGCCTGATCGCGGTGTTTCTGGTCGACTTCGCCAATCTGTTCTACATCTCCCAACTCGGGCAGCAGGAACTGGCGGCAGCAATCGGCTATGCTGGCACAATCCTGTTTTTCAACATTTCGATCTGTATCGGCGTGACCATTGCGGCTACGGCGCTGGTGTCGCGCTATCTGGGTCAGGGAGACCACCAAAAAGCGCGCCAGATGGCCGGATCGGCGCTGGTCTTCATTGTGCTGGTGACGATTGTTGTCGCCGCAGTGCTGATGAGCATTGTCGGGCCCTTCCTGGCGCTGCTCGGTGCCACCGGTCAGACGCTGGAGATTGCCAGAGGGTTTTTGCTGATTGTCCTGCCCTCGATGCCGCTGATCGGGCTCGGCATGTGCCTCAGTGGCCTGCTGCGGGCGCAAGGCGATGCCAAGCGCGCCATGTATGTGACGCTTGGCGCCGGATTTGCAGCCGCGATGCTCGATCCGCTGTTCATTTTCGGATTTGACCTCGGCGTCACCGGTGCGGCGATAGCCACGGTGTGTTCGCGTGTTGTGATGGTTGCGACCGGGTTTTATGGAACGGTGATGGTTCATGACATGGTGGGCAGACCATCGCTTGAAAATCTAAAGGCGGATGCCGGCGCGCTGACCAGCATCGCAGTCCCGGCGGTGCTGACCAACATCGCGACGCCGGTCGGCAATGCCTATATCACTGGAACCATTGCGCCTTATGGTGATGATGCGGTGGCCGGATGGGCGGTTATCGGGCGGATCATCCCGGTCGCTTTCGGTGCGATTTTCGCCCTGTCGGGCGCCATTGGTCCGATCCTCGGACAGAATTTTGGCGCACGCCAGTACGATCGCGTGCGCCAGGCCATGCGCGACGCGCTGGTGCTGACCATCGCCTACTGCCTGATCGTCTGGGCGATTCTGTATCTGGCTCAGGGATTTGTCATATCGATCTTTGATGCGACGGACGAAGCCGCAGAGCTGATTTCGTTCTTCTCGACGATTGCGGCGTTCGGCTTCCTTTTCAATGGCGGGCTTTTTGTCGCCAATGCGGCCTTTAACAATCTGGGCTTTCCCACCCTGTCGACCCTGTTCAACTGGGGCAAGGCCACGCTTGGTACAATTCCCTTCGTCTGGGTCGGCAGCCTGTGGCTTGGTGCAACCGGCGTGCTGCTGGGGCAGGCTGCGGGAGCGCTGCTGTTCGGCGTAGCGTCGGTGATTGTCTGCTTCCGGGTGATGGCCACTTTGGAGACACGCGATCCCGACCAGCGCAAGCCGCCTCTGTGGCGCAGCGGAGCATCGGCATTTTCCAGCGCCAAGAGCGCAACCCTTCACAACTGACCGGCAAACCGCTATATCGCCAGTGATCACCAACGTCAGGAAACCGGCCAGAGGAGACCCCCAATGCTGGATCAGCTAACCCCGATGGGCGGCGCTTTTGCGGAGCTGCGCTATCTGGATAATGATTTTCAGGTCGTGCGTCCGGGCAGCCATGTGCGCTGTGCAATTACCGGCACGCTGATTGAGCTGGACGAGTTGAAATACTGGAGCGTCGAGCGCCAGGAACCCTATGCGACTATTGAAGCTTCTCTGCAGGCTGAACTGGCGAGGCGTCAGCGCTAAGCCCAGTTACACAGGTCAGTGTGTCTACTCCGAAGCAGGGTCCAGCGCTGCTTCTTGCATCAGGTCCTGAAGCATCCGGCTGATGCCTTCGGCCTGCGACAAATCCACCGAGATTTTCAGAACCAGGGAGACCCGACATAGTTCGGCGCGATACGAATCCTTCGGCGCGTGCCGCAGACGGGCGTGATCTTTTTCCGTGGTAATTGGGACGGCATTGAGGGAATAGCAGCGTGACAGGATTTTCTCGGCATCGGCTTCGGTATAGAGGTGATGATCGGGAAATGGCAGGGTTTTGACCACCAGACGGCCTGTGTCCGACAGCGAGGCAAAAAACTTGTCCGGCCGCCCGATCCCCGAATAGGCCAGCAGCCGGGACCCGCCAGTGCCATCCGGCAGCTTCCGGGAGATGATATGTCCGTGAAACAGTTCGACGTGGTTACGCTGCGCCACTGTGCTGATGGCGTCCAGACGTGCACCGTCACCCAGCACCACTACGGCGCTGGCCTGTCGCAACTGCCTGTCTACCGGAGCGCGCAGCGGGCCAGCGGGGAAACACATTCCATTGCCCCAGGCCGTGTCTGAATCAATCACCACAACGGACATGTCCTTGTGCAGTGCCGGATTTTGAAAGCCGTCATCCATCAGGATGACATCGACCCCGGCCTTGCTCAAAAGTGCTGCGCCTGCAACCCTGTCAGCGGCGACAACGGTCGGTCCGGCTTCGGCATAGAGCAGCGCCTCGTCACCCACCTGTGAGGCAGAATGACCGGCATTGACCAGGAGTGGTTTTTTCTGTTCGCCGCCAAAGCCGCGTAACAGAAAGCCGGTCTTGTAACCCCTGGCGCCAAGTTCCCGGGCCAGCGCCAGAGTGGTTGGCGTCTTGCCGGCGCCGCCGAGAACAAGATTACCGACACACAGAACCGGCCTGTCAGCTTTGCCCCTCGGGCGGCGTTTCATGCGCCACGCCGTGACAGACCCGTAAATCCAGCCCAGCGGGGCGAGCATGCGCGCCCTCAATGAGGGTGTTGTTTGCCACCAGAATGCCGGTGCGGACATTTTAATCAAGGACATCAGGCAGCCGTGTTGCGGGGATGGTCGACAAGATTTGCACCCTGACTGATCGCCCGTGCCAGGGTTGGCTCCAGGGCAGCCAGGCTGCGGGCCACTGCGCCGCCGACATTGTCGAGCGATTTCGTCGCATTGGCAGCCATCGATTTGGCATAGAGCGGATCTGCAAGGCAGCGCGTCACAGCGGCGGCAATCTGCGCTGCATCGGTCACGATCAGGCAGCCAGCGGCACCTTCCAGCACGCCGAACACTTCGCGGAAGTTGAAAATGTGAGGCCCGCTGAGAACAGCACATCCCTGTTGCGCCGCCTCAATCGGATTGTGGCCGCCAACCGGCAGCAGCGATCCGCCGATAAGTGCCACAGGGGCGATGCTGTAAAACAGGCCCAATTCGCCCAGTGTGTCCGCCACGTAGATTTCGCAGGATGGCGAGGGATTGCCGGAAACAGTGCGCAATTCGGTTTTTCTGCCTTCCTGGCTGGCCAGTTGCGCGACACTTTCACCGCGCCTTGGATGGCGCGGGACAATGCAGGTCAACAGGTTGGGAAGGGATTGCTGCAATATGCTGTGGGCCTGCAGAACGATCTCGTCCTCACCACGATGGGTGCTGGTGGCCAGGAACACTGGCCTTTGGCCAATTTCGCGCCGCAGCCTAGACAATTGCTCCGGATCAATTTTCGGTGCCGGCGAATCGTATTTCAGATTTCCGGTGATCGCGACCTTGCCTGCGCCCAGTTCCTGAAACCTCAACAGGTCTTCTTCGCCGCGGACCAGAACCTGATCGATCCGGCCGAACAGCGAGGGTGTGGCCGATTTGAATTTGCGCCAGCGGCGGAACGAGCGGTCAGACATGCGGCCATTGACAATTGCGGAGGGAATCGAGCGGTCCGACAGGGCCTTGATGGTCATCGGCCAGATTTCTGATTCGGCGAAAATGGCAAGACTGGGCTGCCAGTGATCGAGAAATTTCTGAACAATCGAGGGCACATCCAGCGGCGCATATTGATGCACGATTCCTGGCCGTTCGGTGGTTCTGTCAGAAACGGTTTGCGCGGCGGTTGTCGTCACCGTGGTAATCAGCACCGTAAAGCCGCGCTCGGTCAGCGCGACGCAAAGCGGCAGCACCGCATTTGTCTCACCGACACTGGCGGCGTGAACCCAGGCCAGCGGGCCTTCAGGCCGTACCGCACCGGTAAGGCCCAACCGCTCCTGATGCCGAAGTCCGTCTTCCTTGCCGGCGCGTTCCCGCCTGGCGATGAACATCGGCAGAAAAGGCCGTGCTGCCTGCATGGCAAGCCAATAGGTCTGAAGTGCCAGGTCTCCAAGCAGTCGCATCAAGAATTTCTTCCAACAATCTGATATGCTTCAGCATAGGCGCGATTGAGTGAGCTTTCCAATTCCAATCTTGCCTGTTCCTGAGTTTCCTCATTTGCATCCGCCGCGATCCGAACCAGATCTCCTGCCACGAACACGCCACGGCCGAATGGAAGGGTGACCACAGATCTGTCCCAGGTGTTCAACCGTTTGAACCGGGTTGAGGCAAACGCAACCGGCAGAACCGGCCGGCCGGAGAGGCGCGCGAGGGTGATAATGCCGGGACTGGCCTTGCGCGATCGGCCTCTTGGAATATCCGCCGTCATGCTGACACTGATTCCCGCGCTGAGCGAACGGACCATGGCGAGAAGCCCTTTGGCACCGCCCTTTGCTTCGGTTTTGCGACCCTGAGAGCGCCCCCCCGAGCCTCTGATAATTTCCATTCCCAGCATTTTTGCGGCAATGGCATTGATCTCGCCATCGCGGGCGTTGGAAATCAGAACCTGGACCCGGTGGTCTTTCCGGCGGGCGAAGGGCAGCATGAAATGCTCGCCATGCCACATCGTCACGATCACCGGCATGTCATGTTCAATCAGGCTGTAAATATTGTCCGGTACCGTGCTGATACGGTTGGTCCGGCCGACAAATAACAGATAGGTGCCGGCACACCGGCCCAGCACGGTCTGGACGATCCTTGCCTTGGTAAACCGCTTCAGCCGTTTGCGCATTGCTCAGGATACACTTTTTTCAGTGTCCGAACCGGGCGTAGCTGCCGCAGAAGTTTCGTCCAACTGGGTGTTGCAGAAAGCCGCATAAAGGCCGTTTTCCTCGATCAGTTCCGCATGGGTGCCGCTTTCGACCAACTCACCCTTATCCAGAACACAGATCAGATCAGCATCGCGCACAGTGGTCAGCCGGTGCGCGATCATCAGAACAGTACGCCCGACAAACAGGGTTTCCAGAGCCTGTTGTATTTGGCTCTCGCTGCCGGGATCAAGCGCGCTTGTCGGTTCATCAAGCAGCAGAATGGGCGCAGACTTCAACAAAGCGCGGGCAATCGCCACGCGTTGACGCTGGCCACCGGACAGCAAGGCACCAGCCTCGCCAACAGCGGTTTCATATCCGGCCGGCAATTCCTCAATGAACTCGTGTGCGGCAGCTGCGGTGGCAGCGGCGCGCAGCTGTTCTTCCGTAACGTCCGTCATACCGTATTCAATATTGGCGCGTACCGTGTCGTCAAACAGGATCGGGTCCTGCGTCAGCAATGCGGTTGCTGCCCGGACACTTGAAATGCTTTTGGTGGCGATATCCTGGCCATCCACCAGCACCCTGCCCTCGATCGGATCAAAGAACCGCATGGTAAGGTTCATAAGGGTTGTCTTGCCCGATCCGCTGGGGCCCACCAGGGCAACTTTCTTGCCGGCCGGAATGGTCAGCGAGAAATTTTTCAGAACCAGATTGGCGCCATCATAGGAATAGCTGACATTGTCAAAGGTGATTTCGCCGCGTTTGACGGACAATGGCCCGGCGCTGTTGTCATCATTGATCTCCGGTGCATGGTCGATCAACGTGAACACACGTTTGGCGGCTTCCGTGCCCTGGGTCAGTTGACCCTGCAGCGCCGCCAGCGCTTTGAGCGGCTGATAGGCCAGCATCGCCGCCGTCATGAAGCCGGAAAAGCTGCCGAGGGTCAAATTCCCGTTGATACCCTGCCAGCCGCCATACAGGATAGCTGCGGCAAAGCCGACGCCGGTCAGAGCTTCTGTCACAGGACCCATGGCGGACTGGGCGCGGGCCTTGCGCATCAAATGACTGATGATTCTGCGGATCGACTCTGAAAAACGGGCTTCTTCCTGATCTTCCTGGCCGTAGGCCTTGATAATCCGCACGCCGCGCAGCATCTGGCCGATGATCGAGGACAGATCGCCGGTTTCACGCAGCATTCCGCGTGTAGATTGGCGTATCTTGACCCGCTGCCGACCCATGAAATAAATCGCAAACGGCGCGCCCAACAACACCAGAAGCGCCAAAAACCAATCGAGTATGATCATCGCGCCAACGAGAAAGAAAGCTGTCAGGCCGTTTTTGACAAGCGATGTCAGCGTTCCTGCTGCCGCATTGTTGACCATCCCGACATCGGCCATGAAGGCCGAGACAAAGCGGCCGCTATGCATCGCCTCAAGATAGCCCAGATCCGCACGGGTGAGGCTTTGGAACATATCCACGCGAAGTGCGCCGATCACTTCGTTGGAAACTTTTGCCAGAGCAATACGGCTGACATATTCCGCACCGGCGCGCAAAAGCATAATTCCCATGACAGCGACCGGCAGAATATAGAGCAGCCGCTCATCCTTTGCGACAAACACCTTATCCATGACCTGCTGCATCAGGAAAGGCAGTGATCCAGTAGTTGCCGCCATAAAAACCATCGCGCCAAGCGCGACCATCAGAACCTTCCAAAGCGGCTTCAGATAGACCTTTGCAATGCGCTGTACCAACTCGGTTGCGGTAAAATCAACTGCGTCAAGCGCGTCAACTCCGCGGGAAAAGCGGGCGGGAGCCAGCAAATCCACGACAGGTTCCGCGGTTGCCTGCTTTTTTTTCGATTTTGCAGTCTTAGCCAAATCTACACCTGTTCCGCGCTGTGCACCTTAAGCCGCGCTTACTCTGTATCCGGATCCATCAACCGGTGCAGATGCACGATGAAGTAGCGAATCTGGGCGTTGTCCACGGTCATTTGCGCCTTGGTTTTCCAGGCGGCATAGGCGGTCGCGTAATTCGGATAGATGCCGACCACATCGAGGTTTTCCAGATCTTTGAATTCCACATCGCTTAAATCTTCCAACTCGCCACCAAAAACGAGATGCAGCAATTGCTCTTTCGTATCGTCCATTGTGCGTTGTTCCTTTTCAGTTTCCAGTGCCAGTGCAACAGCCATTTATCTGATCAGTGCCAATAATAGACTGCCAAGCGGTTCACCGGAGGCAAACAGCACTCCGTGCCTGGGTATCTGTGAATTATAGCTGATTGGCGCGCCATTCTCGCCCCAAAGCAGCCCACCGGCTTCATGCACCAGAAGATCAGCGGCAGCAAGGTCCCAATCATGGGCA
The DNA here is from genome assembly GCF_030758315.1 of Pararhizobium sp. IMCC3301. Classification (NCBI taxonomy): domain Bacteria; kingdom Pseudomonadati; phylum Pseudomonadota; class Alphaproteobacteria; order Hyphomicrobiales; family Rhizobiaceae; genus Pararhizobium; species Pararhizobium sp. IMCC3301. Next base: position 3,599,214 of record NZ_CP132336.1, on the reverse strand, counting down.
TTCGGCCGCGCAATGGCTGCCGACACCTGGCCCGATGCGACCAGTGCCAGACGATACGCCAATGACGGAATATGGCGGGTTCTGATCACACCCAACTGCTCCAGTTCAAGACTTCTGTACATCGGCTTTGAAATGGAAAACCGCGCGCCCGCAATTTCAGTTTCGCGTGTAGCCGCAATCCTTGTGCCGTTCAGGAAAGCCCCGCCATCCTGTTGAGCCAGATACATTTCATCGCGGCAGGGATTGAACAAGGCTGCACTGGATGGCCGCCACACCTGTCGGCCGTGGCGGTCTGCCTTGCGGTCAACCACAGCCACGCTGATGGTCCAGTCCTCAGAGCCCGCCATGAATCCTCGTGTGCCATCAATCGGATCAACCACAAACAACCGTTCGGCCACAAGGCGGGCCTCATTGTCTTCGCTTTCTTCCGACAGCCAGCCATAATCAGGGCGGGCAGGTCTGAGCGTATCGTGCAGATAGTGATTTACCGCGAAATCCGCTTCGGTCACCGGCGAGGCACCTTGTTTCATCCAGACTTGCGGGTCCTTGCCGAAAAACGCCAGGGCAACCTTCCCGGCTGCCCGGGCTGTGGTGTCCAGAAGTGCCAGGTCAGCCAGGTCCTGCGTAGTCGTATCAGCGCCCTGCAAGGGTCAGACCTTCAAGATAAAGCGACGGCGCGTTGGTCGCCCCCTTGATTTCAAGATCAGTCGCCGGAATCAGCCCGGCAAAAATAGCGGGCAAAGAGCCGGCCAGGGTCATCTCACTGACAGGAAAGGCGATTTCACCGTTTTCCACCCAGAACCCGGAGACGCCCCGGCTGTAATCCCCGGTGACAAGATTGGCCCCGTGGCCGATGAAATCAGTAACAATCAGCCCCGTTTTCATTGAGCTGATAATATCCGCCGGTGAATCTTTGCCAGGCTCCATCCACAGATTTGTCGCAGATGGCCGCGTGCCGCTGCCGGCAGCGGCAGCGCGTCCATTGGATGACAGGTTCAGCTCCCTGGCGCTGTACCCGTCCAGCAGCCAGCTTTTCAGAACGCCATCTTCCACCAGGTTCAAATGCCCCTGCGACAGACCATCGGCGTCAAATGGCCGCGAACCGCTGCGCCTTGGCAGCCGCGGATTGTCACTGATGGTAATCCCCGGTCGGAAAATCTGCTGGCCGAGCCTCTCCTTCAGGAAGCTGGAGCCGCGCGCAATAGCGGCACCGTCGACAGCGCCTGCCAGGTGTCCCAGCAGGCTGGCGGAAATGCGCTTGTCAAACAGAACCGGAACGCTCTGGGTTGTTACTTTACGTGGATTGAGACGCTGCAATGTGTATCGCGCGGCAGCCTTGCCGATGTCCTGCGCACTGCGCATGTCCGACAGGTGCGTGCGACTGTCATAATCATAGTCGCGTTCCATGGCGGTTCCTGTCCCGGCAACAACCGAAACCGAGCGTGAATGCCGCGTGCCAAGATATGCGCCGGAAAAGCCGTTCGAGGTCACCAGTACCATGCCGCCCATGCCAAAAGCGGCGGAAGCCCCGTTGGAATTAGTGATGCCGTGCGTATCGAGAGCGGCCTGTTCCAGCGTCAGGGCAACTTTGGAAAGTGCATCAGCGCCGGGATGGGCGGAATCGAACATATCCAGATCCGGCCAGCTATCGGCGAGCTGGTCCGTATCCATCAATTGCGCGAATGGGTCTTCAGGGGCCGATTTCGCCATGGCAATGGCACGCTCAATCAGGGCGTCACCCTCGGCACGGATACGTCCCGCTTTGGTGGCAATTGAGGCTACCCGCCGACCGCAGAAAACCCGCAGCGAGACGCCGTCATTCTCGGATTGATCGGTGCTTTCGATCTGCCCCAACCGCGCTGTGATACTGAACGATCTGGATTTTGAGATGACAATATCCGCCGCATCCGCACCGGCCTTTACAGACTTTGCAACGAGGGCGTTGGCATCGTCAGTCAATTGTCGAAGATCAGGCTCGACCGTTTCAATTTCGCTCATGCGCAGGGAGCACTTCTCTGGCGGTGTGATTTGTCAGCTAGTCTTTAGGGACTCAGATGGATGACTGCAAGACCACGCCAGCGATGGGGCACGCCCCAAGGCCAACCATCCCAACTTCCCAACATTACCGGTACAATTTTAGAAACTCCATACATAGACAGATAACCTATTGTAAAACAACATTTTTTTAACCAGAAAACTTAGCAACACCTGAACAGTTTTGGCGCAATTCTGGTGTCGGAAAAATCAACAATTGTTCATTCGAGGATCGCTTGTGAACGTAAGAAATTTCATTGGTATTGTTGCCGTCGACAAGGCGCATGCCAACGACAATGCCTGTGAAGGCCTCGGCGAACCGGATTACCCGATCGCAAAACCGCAATTCATGCTGCGTAACCGGATAGATCCGGGCGCCATGCCCTACAAGGGTCCGATGGACCGGCTGGGGCTGATGCATCTGGATTACGAACGCGTCATCCTGCGGCACCGCCTGAGTTGCGGGCTGGAGCTGAACGTCAATGCGGCGATCAGCAGCTATAAGATGGTGGCCGTTCGCATTCTGTCCTGTTACGATGATGATCACCGGATTTTCGCGCGGCTGGAACTGGTCCATTGCGATGCCGATCTGACTATTGTGCTGGCAGAGGCGGAATGTCCCGAACATCTGGCTGAAGACTGGTCCCAGTGGAGCGAGTTGCTGGATCTGCCGCTGCGGCTGATCGGGCTTGACGGCGACATCATAACGCCACCTGGCGCGCAGGATGTGGCGACATCGAACCCGCTGCCGCGCCGGTTCGGCAATCCTGTTGCAAAGCGCCGTACCCGGTTTCAAGTCAATCGCCAGACCGGCGTGGTCGGCTCGAATGTGGTGATGTTCTCACCTGCATCAGAGATCATTGCCCGATGCTGAATCGCTGAATCCGAACCTGCAGCTTGTCTGCTTTGTCAGTCGGCAATCGGCTGATGCTTCAGGAAGATAATCTGTGTGTCGGCCATCTCGCGCCGGTCGATGAGCTCAAATTCTGCCGAAACCGCCATATCCACGGTGCGGCGTTCTTCCAGAACGGCGATGGCTCCGGGCAGCAACCAGTTGCCTTGTGACAATGATTTCAAAGCAGCTTCACCAAAGCCCTTCCCATAAGGCGGATCGAGCAGAGCCAGACCAAACGCCCCAAGGCTTTCAGAGCCGCCAAGCGCGGTGGCGTCACGCCGGTAAATCTTGCTGCTACCGGTCTGGCCGAATGTCTCGACATTGGTACGGATCAGGGCGCGCGCTTCAGCGGCGGCCTCGACAAACAGGCAGAAAGCGGCGCCACGCGACAGAGCTTCCAGACCCAGCGCGCCGGTTCCTGCAAACAGGTCGATGGCGCGGATATTCTCAAACGACAAGCCACAGCCATGTTGCAGAATGTTGAATATCGTCTCCCTTGCACGGTCGCTGGTGGGACGGATGGCATCGGATTTCGGTTCTGCCAGACGCCGCCCCTTGAACTTACCGGCGACGATCCGCACGCGGGCCCCCTGCGGTTTTTCCGCCCCGGCTGTTGTTCGGACCAGCCTTGCCGGCACCCGGCCTTTTTCCGGCGGGCTTTGCGGGTTTGGTGGTCGTCAGCCGTTCCAGCGCTTCAGCCTGGCGATCGCGTGGTTTGGGTTTTCGCGTCTGTGGCCTGGGACCGGATCCGGCTTTGCCGGGCGCACCGGCCTTGCGGCCGGAAGCCGGTGCTGCCCTGCTGCTGCGCTTCTGTCCGGCACTGTCCGCAGGCTCTGAATCGGTTTCAGGGCCATGAAAGCTGAGGCCGATTTCCGCTACCAATGCCTCTCCAAGCTGGTCGCGCAAGGTGCGGCTTTTGATTTCCCGAGCAGAACCCGTCGCCAGATCACCAAGCTGGAAGGGACCATAAGAGATTCTGATCAACCGGTTCACAGCCAGGCCAAGATGTTCAAGGATTTTCTTGACTTCACGGTTCTTGCCTTCCCGCAATCCCAGGACCAGCCAGACATTTGCCCCCTGCTCGCGTTCAAGCTGCGCTTCAATGCCACCATAAAGAATGCCGTCAATGGCAATGCCATCGGCAAGTTTGTCGAGATCAGCCTGCGTAATCCTGCCGAATGCCCGAACGCGATAGCGCCGCAGCCAGCCGGTGCTGGGCAATTCCAGATGCCGCGCCAAAGCACCATCATTTGTCAGCAGCAGCAAACCTTCAGTGCTGATGTCCAGACGGCCGATACTGATGACACGGGGCATATCTTTGGGCAGGTTGGCAAACACGGTGGGCCGGCCTTCCGCATCCTTGTTTGAACTCACCAGACCCTTGGGTTTATGGTACAGCCACAACCGGGTGCGTTCCTTTTGCGGCAATGGTTTCTCATCGACGAGGATCAAATCCTGCGGCGCCACATTATAGGCCGGGCTGGTCAGCTTGCTGCCGTTGACCGACACCCGTCCATCTGCAATCCAGCGCTCTGCGTCCCGGCGCGAGCAAAGTCCTGCCCGGGCCATGACCTTTGCAATACGGTCGCCTTTTTCAAGATCAGATGTCATAACAGCCGGGGCTCTAAGGTTGAGAAATAACAATGTTCAACAGTTACATGGAATTGGCTTTCGAGGAAGCACAGAGCGCTGCTGATCGCGGGGAAGTGCCGGTCGGGGCGGTTCTTGTCAAGGATAATCAGGTTCTGGCCCGCGACGGCAACCGGACCCTGGAATTGCGGGACCCGACCGCCCATGCAGAAATGCTGATCATTCGCGCCGGAGCGCAGACACTTGCCAGTGAGCGCCTCACCGGCTGCGATCTTTATGTCACGCTGGAACCCTGCCCGATGTGCGCCGCCGCCATTTCCTTCGCCCGCATCAGACGGCTGTATTATGGCGCACAGGATATCAAGGCCGGAGGGGCGGAAAGCGGCGTCAGCTTTTTCTCCCACCCGAGCTGTCACCATGCGCCGGAGGTGTATGGTGGACTTGGAGCGTTGCGGGCAGCGGCGCTTTTGAAAGAGTTCTTCGAGCAGCGGCGATAGACCGCTTCATGGAGGCATGAAACCGTTCGATCGCTCGGTCCGGAATAATTTATCCTAACGCATATTCTCAAGCTTGTCGGAGATACTACGTTTGATGATGTCCCGGTCGCGGTCCGCCGCCTGCAGAATATCTTTTGCCTTCATGAATTCCAGCACGCCGAATTCCTCGATCTGGGGGCGAAACAAGATATCGGGTCGTCGACTTTTCAGCTTTTCCGCCGCAATGGACTGCATCAACAATTGTGTGACGCCGAAAATCATCTCCCGCATGGCGGGCATCGGGGCTTGCTGCCTGTCATTTTCCATTGCCGGTGCCTTGGGCCCGCCGGTCACATCAACCGCAACGCACATATTGTCCGCGCACAGATGATCGAAGGGCAGCGGATTGACGAAGCCGCCATCCACCAGAATGCGGCCGTCCACACGCACCGGCGAAAACAGCACCGGGATGGCAAAGGACGCGGCAACCGCCTGATGCAGGTCACCGGACTGGAAAACCCGCTCACTCCAGCCGTAAAAATCCGTCGCAACGACAGTCATCGGGATTTGCAGATCTTCAAATTTCGCTGGAATAAGATCTCCTACGAAGGTCTCAAGCACCACCGAGGGATCAAAGTCTGTGAAAGACAGGCGCGGCAGAACGCGCTTGCCGCGCATCTGCCAGAACAGTTGAGCAGTTTTGGAGCGTTTTGAAAATAATGCGAGGACAGCATCGCGAATTTCCTTGCCGCTGAGACCGCCGGCATATCCCGCGCCAAGGATTGCGCCAATCGATGTGCCGGCAATTTCAACCGGCTTTATGGCAAGATCATCCAGCGCTTCGAGCACTACGATATGTGCCAGACCACGGGCACCTCCGCCGCCCAGAGCCAGTGAAACCGGAACAGTCTGCTGCATTGCGGGCCTCATCAACCGTTTCAGACAGCGCGCCAGCCAATATCGCGGCGACAGAACCCCTGCGGCCAATCGATGCTGTCAACGGCGCGATAGGCGCGTTGCTGCGCGGCGCTGATCGTGCCTGCGCGCGCTGTCACTGCCAGAACCCGGCCGCCTTCGGCAACAATGCGGCCATCATGCTGCCGGGTTCCGGCGTGGAAAACCATCACATCATCCTGATTGGAGAGAAATTCAAGACCTGAAATGACGCTGCCCTTCTGATAGGGACCCGGATAGCCGTTTGCGGCCATGACCACCGTCAGCGCCGGCGCGTCATGCCAATCAATCGTGGACCCCTTGAGGCTGCCCGTTGCACTTGCCAGCAACAACGGCAGCAGATCGCTTTGCATCCGCATCATCAGAACCTGACATTCGGGATCACCGAACCGGCAATTATATTCAATCAGCTTGGGACCATCGGCATTGATCATGAGACCGGCATACAGCACGCCGCGATAGGGGGTGCCGCGCGCGGACAGGGTTTGCAATGTCGGGGCAATGATGCGGTCCAAAGTCTGCTGCAGCACAGTGTTTGTCACCACAGGGGCCGGAGAATAAGCCCCCATCCCGCCGGTGTTGGGTCCGCTGTCGCCCTCACCCACGCGCTTGTGGTCCTGAGCGCTGGCCAAGGGCAGCATGTTCTCGCCATCGCAAAGGATGAAGATGCTGGCTTCCTCGCCATCGAGAAATTCCTCAATCACGACACTGGCACCGGCATCGCCAAACTGCCCCGCAAAGCAATCTTCCAGTGCGTCTTCCGCCTCGCGGTTGGTCATCGCTACAGTGACACCCTTGCCCGCTGCCAGCCCATCCGCCTTGATGACAATCGGTGTACCTTTTTCCGCAACATAGGCTCTGGCCTGCTGCAAATCTGAAAAATGGCCAAAACCGGCGGTCGGAATTTCTGCTTCCTCGCACAGCGCCTTGGTGAAATATTTGGAGCCTTCCAGTTGTGCCGCGGCCTGGCTTGGGCCGAAAGCGGCAATGCCGGCCTCGCCCAGTACATCGACCAGACCATCGACGAGGGGCGCTTCGGGACCGACCACGACCAGATCAATGCTCTGATCTTTGCAGAATTGCACAATGGCGGCTTGATCTTCTGCACTGACGTCACTGGGCTGGCTGATGGCCAGCAATCCGGGATTGGTCCCGGTTGACCACAGCGAACTCAAAAGCGGAGACTGCGCCAATTTCCAGCCCAGCGCATGTTCACGGCCGCCATGGCCAACAAGAAAAACATTCATGACACTGATCTATCCCTTTATTGCCGCCGGACATCGGCCCACAATTGCATCAGGTCCGATTCCAGTCCGGTTCTGCGCCTAACATGCAGACCCATGCGGGTAAAGCCAGCACAAACTCGGTTAAAGCCTTGACGGATTGTTGATTGCAAGCCATGTCTCAGCGAAATGAATGAGACAACAAACCATCTGAAAAAAAGCGTTGCCGACGCGGTCAGTGGCCACTGGGTCGACACCAGAGCACCGGAATGGTTGCGGCCCTATGCACGGCTGGCCCGCTGGGACCGGCCAATCGGCTGGTGGCTGCTGCTGCTGCCGTGCTGGTGGTCGGTTGCACTGGCGGCAAATCTGGCTGGCGGTGCCGTGAATTTGTGGCATTTGTTGCTGTTCCTGATCGGTGCCGTTGCGATGCGCGGCGCGGGATGCACCTATAATGATCTGATCGACCGGGATATTGACGCCCAGGTGGCGCGGACCCGTTCGCGGCCTTTGCCGTCCGGACAGCTAACTGTCAAGCAGGCCCGGATATTCCTGCTGTTGCAGGCCCTCACCGGCATGGTGGTGTTGTTGCAATTCAACCGCTTTGCTATTCTGCTCGGGCTTGGCTCGCTGCCGATCGTCGCGGTCTATCCCTTCATGAAACGCATCACCGACTGGCCGCAAATCGTGCTCGGCCTGGCATTTTCCTGGGGTGCATTGATGGGTTTTGCCGCGCGTTTTGGCGCGCTCGACCAGGCCGCGCCCTATCTGCTTTATGCCGCCGCTATCATGTGGACCATCGGCTACGATACGATCTATGCCCATCAGGATCAGGAAGATGATGCCCTGATCGGAGTACGCTCGACTGCCCGGACCTTCGGTGCCAGTTCGCAAATCATGATCGGGCTGTTCTTCGCCGGTGCGGTGCTGTTTGCCGCCCTTGCCATCATGGCTTCGGGAGGCGGCATCTATGCAGCACTCGGCCTGACCGGCTTTGCCGTTCATCTGGGCTGGCAGGTGGCTTCGCTGCAGCCGGGAAATGCCGAACGCTGCCTGATGCAGTTCCGCTCAAACCGAAATGCCGGCCTGCTGCTGTTTGCCGGCCTGGTGCTGGAAACGCTGATTTAGAGTATCTGTTAGCCTCTGCCGATAAATGGCATATCCCTTGCCATGATATTCATGAATTGAATATTGGCGTCCAACGGCAATTCAGCCATCTGCAGAATGGCGTTGGCGATATGCATCACATTGATGGTCGGCTCCGGTTTGACCGAACCATCAGCCTGCGGCAAACCCTTGGCGAAATGCGCCGTCATGTCGGAGGCGGCATTGCCGATATCAATCTGTCCGCAGGCGATATTGTGCACCCTGCCATCCAGGGAAATGGTGCGGGTCAGGCCGGTCACCGCATGTTTGGAGGCGGTGTAACAGGCCGAACCGGGGCGCGGCACATGGGCGGAAATGGAGCCATTATTGACAATCCGGCCACCTTGCGGGTCCTGATCGCGCATCCAGCGATAGGCCTGATTTGCAACGAGAAACATGCCGTCGAGATTGATATCCATGACCTTGCGCCAATCTTCGAAATCAAGATCGCCGAAATTGATTGAGCCGCCGGAGACGCCGGCATTGTTGAACAGAACATCGAGCCTTGGCAGGCGGGCCTTCAGATCAGCAAACAGCGCTTCAACTGACGCCGGATCGGACACATCGGCAGCAGAAGCGATGATTTTTCCCGGGAGATCCGAGCCCATTTCAATGGTCTCTTCCAAAGCCTCCAGGCGCCGTCCGCAAACCGCGACCTGATACCCGGCGCCGGCCAGGGTCAATGCGGTTGCCCGTCCGATGCCGGAGCTGCCGCCGGTGATGAGTGCTGTTTTCTGTGCTGTATTCTGTTTCGCGCCGTTTGCCATATCTGCTCTCCAATTGCTGTCCCGGTGTAGCGGAAGCTATGGCCGGAACGCAAGGCCTCGACAGACAGAAGTCCTTCGATCAGCGGCGGCCGAATAGTTTCTCGATATCGGCGAGTTTCAACTCGACATAGGTGGGGCGGCCATGATTGCACTGGCCGGAATTGGGTGTGGCTTCCATATCCCGCAGCAAGGCATTCATTTCCTCGGCTCTGAGCCGCCGCCCAGAGCGCACAGAGCCGTGACAGGCCATGGTGGCAGCGACGTAATCCAGCCGCTCAGCCAGCCGTGTGGAGGCATCCAGATCGGCCAGATCATCAGCGATATCGCGCACCAGACCCGTTATATCCGTGTCGCCCAGCAGGGCCGGTGTCTCGCGAACGCAGATCGCGCCGGGACCGAAGCGTTCCAGATGCAGACCCAGATCCGCAAGTTCCCCGGAGCGCGCTTCCAGCCGGTCGACGTCTTCCTCCGGCAGATCAACGATATCCGGGATCAACAGCATCTGAGTGGCCACATTTTTGCTCGCCAGCGCGGCCTTGAGCCGTTCATAGACAAGCCGCTCATGGGCGGCATGCTGATCGACAATGACCAGACCGTCCCGGGTTTGCGCGACGATATAATTTTCATGAATTTGGGCGCGCGCAACACCAAGAGGAAGATCGGTTTCGGCCAGATCGCTCGCCGGCACCTGCATCGCTCTGGTGTCAGCTGACGGATTTCTGAAGGCTGCAAAGCTGCTGCTGCCGGAGGACGGCTGATAAGGTGTCTGCTGCGGTTCTGACATGCCGGTGTGCGGCGGCGCGGCGAGATCCGGCTCGGGTCTGAAAGCGGACTGGCGCCAGTCGGCCGGCGGTGCCGTGGCAGCCCTCGCCAGGGGACGGCGCGCCAGCAGTGCCAGTGCTTCCGTTCCCCCTGTGGTGGCCGAGCGGTGGCCTGTCCCGGCCATGGCTTCACGGATTGCACCGACAATCAGGCCGCGCACCAGCGCAGCGTCACGAAATCTGACATCGGCTTTGGCGGGGTGGACGTTCACATCGACCAGATGCGGATCAAGATCGACAAACAGCACGGCGACTGGATGACGGTGTTTCGACTGGAAATCGGCATAGGCACCGCGCAGCGCGCCGTGCAATTGCCGGTCTCTGACAGGCCGTCCGTTGACGAAGAAGAATTGCTGCAAGGTGTTGGCGCGGTTGTAGGTTGGCAGCGCTGCAAAACCGGTCAGCCGGACGCCCTCGCGCACAGCATCAATGGGCACGGCATTGTCGCGGAACTCCTTGCCCATCACCTGGGTTATGCGCGCCAGCAAAGCGTCATCGCCGGTTGCAGAGCCGTAATCCAGCGCCGTACGATCAGAGCCGTTCAGCGAAAACCGCACCTGCGGATGCGCCAGGGCAAGCCGCTTGACGACATCGGTTATGGCTGCAGTTTCGGCGCGGTCACTTTTGAGAAATTTCAGCCTTGCGGGCGTGGTGAAGAAAAGATTGCAGACTTCAACCTGGGTACCGACGTTCAGAGCTGCGGGTGTGGCCGCAGATTTGCGGCCGCCATCAATGGTAATCTGCCAGCCGGTGTCCTCATCCTGCTGGCGGCTCTTGATGGATAATTCGGCGACCGATCCAATGGACGGCAGAGCTTCGCCGCGAAACCCCAAGCTTTGAATGTCGAACAGATCATTCTCATTGAGCTTGCTGGTGCAATGACGTTCGACCGCCAGAGCAAGGTCTGCAGCAGTCATGCCAACACCATTATCGCTGACGCGCATCATGGTTTTGCCACCGGAAGCGGTGACGATATCAACACGGGTCGCCTGCGCATCGATAGCGTTTTCGACCAGTTCCTTGACGACACTGGCAGGGCGCTCCACCACCTCGCCGGCGGCGATACGGTTGATGGTTCCTTCCGATAGATGCCGGATGGTCATGAAAGGCTCCCAGCACGATGGGCCAAGGGGCAGCAACCCGGACGGCCATGGGTTGCACCCCGGAGCGCATTCAAATGCAGTCCGGTGCAAATGCATTCCGGTGATTCGGTCACCCTATTATAGAGAAATTGAGGCGATCAGTTGCGGAAGCGTTTCCACAGCGATCCAAACAGCGTCCGAGGTTCCGTATTTTCCTCAAAGCTGTCCGGCTGCGGCGCATCAGGCGATGGCGTCCGGTAATCCACCGGCGGATCGGTCAGATATTTGCGTTTGGTCGGATCGCCCGAGCTCATAGCGGCACGCTGCTCGCGAAATTTGCGTTGCGCTTCAAGCCGTTGCGCCGTGTTCATTTCGGTGACATCAATCGGGCTGACATTCGGGTCCGGCTGCGACGCGCCATGGGCAAGTCTTCCGCGGCGAAACTCTTCCGGTATTTCGCCGGAGGTATTCACCGCTCTTTTGCGGTCCGGATCATCGGGCCATGCGGCGGATTGCGCCAGGGCAGTTTTTTGTTCCGGCGGCGGCAATTGCGTATCTGGTGGCAAAACCAGCTCAGAGCGCGCCTTATATTCGATCGGATCTTTTTTCTTTTTGGAGCCGGTCAGATTGCCCGTCAGCTCCTCAATCATTGCCATTTCAGGTGCCCGCCCGGTACCGTAGGTCGGCGAACCGCAGCCCGACAACGCCAGAACTGAGGCCATCAGGCCGAAAGCGCTCATTGCCCTGGCGGCATTCTTGAAGGACTTAACGACGATCAATGCAACACCCGTTTCAACTCGTAATGAAATTTTGAACTCCTGTATTCTACAGAAATCCTTAAATAAACTTCAACTCTCCGCTGCTTTTGTGCAACCAAGATGGCGCAATTAAGACATATCCTGTTTGTGAGCAGGCTGCCCCGGCCAGATCATCTCATACAGGAGCACGACGAAACCTGCAACGATTGCGACGTCAGCAATGTTGAAGATATACCAATAAAAATCAAAAGCGTGCAGCGAAACAAAATCCGCCACCGCACCATAGACGACGCGGTCGATTGTGTTGCCAATTCCCCCGCCGATGACAAGCGTGGCGCCCAGCACGAAGCTGCGCGTCTCAACCCGGTTTGCCCAGATCCAAAGCGCAATGCAGGCAACAATGCCGACAATAACCAGCAACCAGCGGCCAATGTCACTTTGTTGCTGCAACAGGCCGTAACTGATACCCCGATTCCAGACCAGCAGCAGGTCAAAAAATGGCGTGACTGCAATCCGCTCGCCTTCCTGCAATTGAAGCCCGTACAGGATCCACAATTTGGTTGCCTGATCCAACACCAGTAGCACAAGTGACCAGCGCAGCATGAAGGCTGCGCTGGAGCTCCAAAGGGGCCATTTCTGTCCGGCAGTCATTGGCTGGCGCTCCACATCTATCTGTTGTTCCAAAGCTGACTATTGCTCCAGAAGGCCGGCATCAGCCAGTTCACGCAAGGCCTGTGCGTCGCGCGGCGTGACATCGGGATAATCCGCATCCTCGCCAATCCGGGTGGAGAATTTCCACGACCGGGCACATTTCTGCCCCTCGGCGCGGGCAAATTCCACTGCAACGCCGGGCACTTCGCCAAGTCGGAAGGCAGCAGCGGGACCGGGGCCCGGTTCCATGTCAATTCCGCTGGTGATGCAGATATCGGCAAAATCGGACTGCTGCGCAACGCCCTGATATGCCTCATCGTCCAGATAGACGCGCGGTGCGGCTTCCAGCGAAGAGCCAATGCGTTTTTCGCGGCGCTCGATTTCAAGCGCGCCGGTGACAACCATCCGAACCGCGCGAATTCGACGCCATTTTTCGGCCAGTTCATCATCCTGCCAGGCTTGCGGCAGGGGATTGAAATCCTGCAGATGCACTGAAGGCGGTATGGTATCCAGCTCCTCCCGGTCATCTTCCAGCACGTCCAGCCGGTTCTGGCGGTAAAGCCAGGATTCTTCACAAGTAAAGGGGATGATCGGCGCAAGCCAGCGCACCAGATTGTCAAAAATCTGATCGATCACCGTAAGCGCCGCCTTGCGGGTGGCACTGGACATCGGGTCGCAATACAGCGTGTCCTTGCGCACATCGAAATAAAACGCGGACAAATCTAGATTCATGAAACGCGACAAGGCGCTGAACACTTTTTTGAAATCATAGGCGTCATAGCCGTCATTGACGGTCTGCTCCAGATTGCGCAACTGATGCAGCATATAGCGCTCCAGCTCCGGCATCGCAGACGGCTCGATGCGGTCTGTCTGCGGGTCAAAATGACTGAGCGCCCCGAGCATCCAGCGGATGGTGTTGCGCAGCTTGCGGTAGGCTTCCACATTGGTCTTGATAATTTCAGGTCCGAGCCGCTGATCTTCGGAATAGTCGACCGACGCCACCCAGAGGCGCAGAATATCGGCACCGTACTGCTTGATGATGTCCTGCGGCACCACCGTGTTGCCAAGAGATTTGGACATTTTGCGGCCGTCCTGGTCCATCGTGAAGCCATGGGTCAGCACTGCTTCATAAGGTGCGCGGCCGCGCGTGCCGCAGCTTTCCAGCAGCGATGAATGGAACCATCCCCGATGCTGATCGGAGCCTTCCAAATAGAGATCGGCAGGCCATTTCAATTCCGGACGGTCTTCCAGCACATAGGAATGGGTCGAGCCGCTGTCGAACCAGACATCGAGAATATCGCTAACCGGCTGCCACTTGGCCGGATCGTGATCATTGCCGAGAAAGCGTTCTTTGGCACCCTCTTCAAACCAGGCATCCGCACCTTCGGCTTCAAACGCATCGAGGATGCGCTGGTTGACCGCATCATCATTCAGCAGATTTCCCTCCTCATCAACGAACACCGCGATGGGAACACCCCAGGCGCGCTGGCGCGATAAAACCCAGTCGGGACGGTTTTCAATCATCGCCCGCAACCGCTTCTGTCCAGCTTGCGGATAAAACCTTGTGGCATCAATGGCGGCCAGAGCGCGGGCGCGCAAAGTATCGCCCGCCTGCCCTTCTATGTCCTCATCCATGTAGACAAACCATTGCGGTGTGTTGCGGAAGATCACCGGCTTTTTGGAGCGCCATGAATGTGGATAATCATGCTTCAGGCGGCCCCGCGCGAACAGATTGTTCTGGCCGATCAGGGCAGTGATAACGCGCTGATTGGCGTCGCCTTTCTTGCCCTTGTCATCGATGATACGGGCAGCACCGCCCTCAGCATCGGGGCCGAACCCCGGTGCATCGGCGGTGAAAAATCCGGCATCATCGACGGTGAAGGGAATCGCGGTATCAATGCCAAGCGCCGCGACTTCGCGGCGTTTCGCCACCCAGTTCTCAAAGTCATCGCGGCCATGACCGGGCGCGGTATGGACAAAGCCGGTGCCTGCCTCTGCGGTGACGTGATCGCCCTGCAGCATCGGCACCAGGAACTGATATCCATCGACCCCGAGCCCGCGCAACGGATGGTGCAGGATGATGCCTTTCAAATCGTCGGCAGAGACAGCGTCCAGACGCGACAATGTGACCTTTGCCTTGGCCGCGCTTTCTGCTGCCAGCGCGTCGGCGAAGATATATTTTTCACCCGGCTGCGGGCCGAAATCCTGCTCTGCTTCCACGACTTCATAAAGCCCGTAGGCAACGCTGTCCGAATAACACACACAGCGGTTGCCGGGCATCGTCCAGGGCGTCGTGGTCCAGATTACGACCGAAGCTCCAAGCAGAGCTTCAGGTCCTTTGACAACGGGAAACTTGACCCAGACCGTATCACTTTCATAGACGTGATATTCAACCTCGGCCTCGGCCAGCGCGGTGCGCTCGACCACCGACCACATCACCGGTTTGGAACCACGGTAAAGCTGACCGGTGGTGGCAAATTTCATCAATTCACCGGCAATGCGCGCCTCGGAATGAAAATCCATCGTCTTGTAAGGGTTCTTGAAATCGCCCTGAACACCCAGCCGCAGAAACTCGGCGGATTGCTCACCGATCCAGTAGTCGGCGAAGTCACGGCACTCCTTGCGAAATTCGTTGATCGGAACCTCGTCCTTGTCCTTGCCCTTTGCGCGGTATTGTTCCTCGATTTTCCATTCGATCGGCAGACCGTGGCAATCCCAACCTGGAACATAGGGCGCATGAAATCCCTGCATCTGTTTTGAGCGGCAGATGATGTCTTTCAGAACCTTGTTGAGGGCATGGCCGATATGCAGATTGCCATTGGCATAGGGCGGGCCGTCATGCAGCACAAATTTAGGCCGCTGGCCGGGCGTTGCACCGGCCTGCTGCGGCGCATTCGTGGTCTTGCCGAGAATTCTGTCCTGCAATGAGGCGCGGTCCCAGAAAGCGAGAATTTGCGGTTCCTTCTTGGGCAGTCCGGCCCGCATCGGGAAATCTGTCTTCGGCAAAAACAGGGTTTTGGAATAATCGCGCGATGGCGCGTTGGGATTGTCAGCCATTATCAACTCTAAAATCAGGAGAAATCGTCAGAGCTGGCTCCGGACCGGTGCCTGCTCTTCGCTGCAGTGTTTTTCGGAACCCGGCTCCCCGCGCGCATACCTGCCCGCGCCTCAAAGGGAGGCCGGGCCTGTAATTCGTATTGTTCGTCTGGATATGTGGATCATCGAACCCGTGCCGGTTGCCATATGCTGGGGCTTTTAACAGCGCTTTGTCTCCGAATAAAGCTTTTGCTGCCAATGCCGTCAATTTTAGCCCTGCGTATTGAAAATACCGGCCGCCGGTATTTGAATCTTCGCAGCGGAAGCAGTTGCAGTTCCCGCGACAGGCAGCAGCGCTTGCGGCATTAAACATTCTGCTTAACCAAAGACTTAAATGCTGCTTGCCGGGTGCCTCGTAGCCTATGTAAATTGGTAAAACTGCCTTTGCTCAATTTCAGGAACGATCCCGATGTGTTTCAAATATGATCTGACCCCGTTCAAAGCGGAACTCCATACAAATGGCTATGTCCACCTGAAAGATGTGCTGAGTGACACATTCGTTGCCGAGCTCAAGGACTTTAACGAAAAGGCCATGTCACTGGCGGCTGAAGAAAACAAATCGGTACAAGTGAAGGGCAAGAAACGGCAATTCGTGTTTGGGTTCTCGTCTGACGAAACAGCTCTTGAGTTCCGAAAAGGAATTGCCTGTCTGACGTCCATGGATGAGGACAAGATCACAATCTCCGAGCGCCATCTGAAGGTCTACGATGAAAAAGCCAATCCCTGGCCATCACCGCACAAGGACAGATGCGCGTCACAAATTTCGATCGGGCTCCCGATTGCACTTTCCAAAGGTTCGACTGTTGCGGTCTTTCCAACGCTCGATCAGTCCGAGAATCCGAACGACAAAGCCATGTTTATCAGCGAGTCCGATAACATCAATTCACAGCAGGCCTATGTCGCCAACG
This sequence comes from Pararhizobium sp. IMCC3301, assembly GCF_030758315.1. Taxonomy (NCBI): domain Bacteria; kingdom Pseudomonadati; phylum Pseudomonadota; class Alphaproteobacteria; order Hyphomicrobiales; family Rhizobiaceae; genus Pararhizobium; species Pararhizobium sp. IMCC3301. The sequence continues at coordinate 3,582,813 of NZ_CP132336.1, read as the reverse complement.
AGGCAGTGTTGCTGAATGAGTCTGTCGGAGATCTGATCCTGTTTAACGGCTCATCGATATTTCATGAACGGGTCAAAGCGGCCGGAACATCTGTTCTCTACATCAAGATAAACGACAAGGGCGATGATCCGCTGGGTGAAAACATCTACACCCCGGCTGCCACTTCCATGGCCGTCGCCTGACATCTGCGTTAGCGGAAAACCGACACCTGATAGCCGGTTTTCCGCCTGACCAGATGATTGAGCCACAGCGACCAGAACAGTGTGGTGATGATAACAGCGGCTGCCGCGCCCTCATATTTGTATGTCGGCACAAGAAGCAGATTGCTGAGCAACAGCACGATACCACTGCAGATATAGACCGGGATTCCGGTCCGCTGATTTTCTGTAATCATCAATATCTGAATGGCCGGACCTGCGGCTGCGCGAATGATCTGCGCCAGGATCAATCCGAGCAGAGCAAAATACGCTGCCTGAAATTCTGTGCCAAAAAGGCCGAGCAGAAATCTGCCGAACAAAACCATCAGTACAAACGATGCCACGCTGGAGCCAATTGTAAACAGGTTTGCCTTTCGCATGATCTGATGCATTTGTTGGCGGTCGGCAGCAAGATGGGCGTTCGAAGCGTCACGCAATAAAATCTGATGGGTTATCTGGACGGCGAAAACCAGCAGGGCTGCGATTTTCATGGCAACGCCGAAAATGCCGGCCTCCCCGGCCGGCAAGATCAATCCGATCATCAATATATCCACATCGGCAAACATATTGACGAACAGGGTCGAGAAAATCATCGGCACAGCGAGCCGTCTCAACTTCGATGTTTCACGGGCTGATAATTGGCCGCCATCGGAGCGCGCCGCAAAGCCAAGCCCGGCATTTCTTGACAGAAAAAATGCCATCCAGATCGTCAGGGCCAGCGCTATGAAGAAGTTGATGGCGACAATCGAAACTGCGTTGAGCTGCACCGCCAGTGCGATGGCCGCGGCGACAAAAACCAGTGTCAGAACGGGCCGCACCAGCAGTTCAGGCAAATTCGCCAGCCGGAAAAACTTCATGGCATTGGCGAGGCTGCCGCAGACGCGCATGGCGGTATAGACCGGGGCCGTTGCAACGCCAATCAGCAGCGCCAAGCGTTGGTCGAGGGCTGCGCCCGGATAAAGCCAGATCAGCAGCGCTGCGGGAACTGCGAACACCACCGACAGGAGCAGAGCATCTTTGCGTACAAGCTTGAGGAAATCTGAAAGGACCGTGGCCGGTTTTTCCATCTCGCTGGCGGCAACAATCGGTGCCAAGATCCATGGATATCCCATCGACATGAATATTGAGAGGATGCCCGCGAGGCTGAGCGCCAGATAATAGGTGCCGAGCACTCCCGCGCCATAATAGCGGGCGATCAGAATCTGCAGGATTATTCCAGTGCCCGCCCCTGCCAGCCGTGCCAGCGTCAGCAGGAATGACGTGGCAAACAGGGAGGACAGAAATTTGACCAGCTTTTCAATCATCGGCTCAGAGCGTTTTCAGGTTGAAATGCCGCATAAGGAGGTCCGAAGCGAAGGCCGGTCAGCGGCGTCGGTGCGAGGCGGATTATCAAGAGGTTCTGCCCAGACATGACGGGCTCTACTTCCATGGCACCGGAACCTGGAAATTGGCCGACAGGGCGGTGAGGTCTGCCCTCACCGGCTGCGGTATTTCCAGGCCGCGTTCACTGTTCCTGCGGAAATTGGCCCAGCGGATTTCACCGGGCAGCAGGACCTCATCCACAGGATTGGAGGCCTTCAACAGCGCGATCAGGGCCTCAAACCGGGACAAGAAGTCTGCCAGCGGCATGAATTTCTCGATATCAATGGCGATCATGCAGTGGCCGCTGTCACTTTTTTCGGCAAAGTTGGAGTAGGTGGATTTAACCTGATGCGAAAACCCCGCGCCTGTGAGGATGCCGGACAGTATCTCCACCATCAAAGACAGCCCGTAGCCTTTTGCGCCGCCAAAAGGCAGCAATGTGGCCTCGCCGATAAGCGCCGGATCACGCGCCGGCGTGCCATCGGGCATGATGGCCAGACCTTCGGGCAGTTGTTTTTTTTCGGCAAGATAGGCGCGCACGGTGGACCCGGCCAGCGATGATGTTGCGAAATCGACCAGCAGATGATCGCCATTTGCGCGCGGCGCGCCAAAAGCAAACGGATTTGTCCCCAATACGGCTGACAAGCCGCCATGGGCGGCCACCTTGGGGAAGGAATTGCTTGTCACCAGAGAGATCATGCCGCTCTCTGCGGCCTGATTAGCGAAATAGGCTCCCGTGCCGAAGAAATTGCTGTTTCTGACGCCAACAATTCCAATGCCGTTGTCGCGAGCCAGTTGAATGGCATGTTTCATGGCCAATTCACCAGCGTAATAGCCAAAGCCGTTGTCACCATCCAGCAGGCCCGACCCGGTGCCCGATCTGGTAAATTGCGGATGACACACCGCATTCAACACTCCGTGCTGGAGGCGCTGCAAATGAACCGGGATGCGAATGACGCCAAAATTGGCACGCCCGACCAATTCGCTCCAGACCATGTTGTTTACCACCGAGCGGGCTTGCGCATCGTTGATGGCAACAGCATCGAACAGTCTGAGAAGATAGGCCTGCAGATCGGCAGCGCTGATCAAATCCGCGCTCACAGCAAACCCGTCACTGTCTTTTCAATGCGCGTCGTCAGGGCGGCAAGGCTGGGAAAGGGATCAGACATATTGTGCAGCGGCGATACATGTTTGAACGGAAACAGGCTGCGCAACCATTGCCCGGTTGAAATTGACCCCGCCCTGCGCATTTCCACAAATGCCAGGAAATCCCGCAAGCCGTACCACAACGTCAGATCCTGATCATATGTCTCAAAGCCAGGCGCCTTCTGTCCGGTCGCCTTGCAGTAGTAAATGAAATCAATCGGTGCGCCGGCCCGGATAATCAGTTCCTGAGCCGATGTGAAGCGGGCGTTCGACTCGATGACTTTCAGTATTTGGTCGCGCGGATCGCGTTTGAATTCGATGTTGCCGAAACCGGTAAAGCCGATGCCCTGGAAAAACTTGCTTCCCGCTTCGGCGGTTTCCGGCAGCCATTCGCTTTTATGATAACAGCCCAGGCCGCGATTTACCGGAAATCTGCGGATAACGCTTTTTGTGTAGTCGAAGGACGGCTGATGATCGGCACCGATATAGGTGTAGTAGCTGCTGAGTTGGGAGTCCGGCCCCGGAATCATCTCGATGACCATGACTTCGACGTTATTAGCCCAGGCCAATCGTACTTTTTCCGCCAATTCATCAAATTCACTGTCAATGATGAACAGCTTGAGCCCGAAGATGCTGATGAATTCGTGCGAGATGATCGGCTTGACCATCACCGGAAACTCGACCGACTGTCGCAGCGCCGCCAGATCTTCCTCATTATTGACGGTCCAGTATTGCGGTGTCGCCACCCCGGCTGATTGCGCCAGTTTCAGCGTATCGCGTTTGTCCAGCAGTGATAATTGCATGTCCGGGTCGCCATGGTCGAACTGATACAGGCTTTCAAGCTCCGTACGGTTGCGGGCGAGAAAATCGATTGCTTCATCGCTGCAGGCAATCAGCAGACTTCCATGCAACTCGGCATGCAACCCGGCATGCAAACCGGCATCTTTTCCCGACAGCAGGAGATCGTGCCAGTATTGAGCGCTGGAAATCCCGCGCGGAACGGGAAATTTTTCGCGACAGTAATGCGAGTGCATACCCCAGCAATCCGCCGGGCCGGACACTCTGGTTGCAATACCGGCAGCGCCGAAGCGGCGTACCAGCGACAGAGCATTTTCCTTACCTCCAAGGATGAGCACAGGGGTAGAAACGTCCATTTCAGTCAGATCAAAGCCTGAAAGCGATGCCTGCAGATCAGCGTAGCGCATTAGCATGGGCTTTCTTGGGAATGGATTGTATGGCGTTCTGCGGCAGTGTTCCGGCGAATGCTTCGTTCTGCCCAACAGACATAGCAGAAAACAAGTTGCTGCCACGGCCCGAGCCGGAATTCACAATGCCGATATTGTTTGCAAACAGATATTGCAATGCAATTTCAGCAACCTGATTGCCCTCTGCCGGATTGGCTATGAGATAGTGATGGTGAAGCCCAGGCGTCGTATTGATCTCCCCGACATAACAATTGTCCGATGAGAACGATCCGCCAATATCCCGGCAGATCAGATCAACGCCAGCAAATTGCACACCGAGCTTTTGCACCAGTTCAGCGCTTTTCGATACAATCACCTGACTGACCAAGTCCGTCACATTCAGATTTCCATGCTTATTGTTTTCATTGGTTGCCCGTTTGACCTGAACCAGCGCATTCGCGGCCGGAATATCAGACAGGGTCCGATGGCTGGATTTCATAAAGTTCAGCATGTCGCGGTCGATGACCAGCGGACTTAAGGCCCGTATCGGGGTTTCGTTTTCGCGCCGGGCATTCTCCGCTTTGATCAGTTGCCGGATGGTGGATCTGCCGTCGCCGATTACACAGGGCGGATCGCGTCTGATGGCATCGATAAACCTGCCATTGATGAACAGCAGTCGGTACGACTCGCCTTCAACCTGCTTTTCAACGATCAGTTTGCGACCCGAACGGGCCGCAAGCCGGGCAGCAGACCTGAGCTGCCGGTCAGTGAAAATACCAGTCGTCACACCTCTGCCGCCGCCGGTCCCGCTTGCCGGTTTCACAACAATTTCGCGGTGGCGCTGCAGAAACCGCCGGGCATCATCCAGTTCGCTCATTGAAAACAGCAGATGTGGCACAACAGGTGCCTGCAGTTTGTGCAAGAGCTGATAGGTCAGCGCCTTGTCTCCCATGATGTCGAGCATCAGGGGACTGTCAAACATCATCTGGTGCTGCCTGACGAAGGTCGTCCAACCGGCTTTGCTGATTTGCGTCAGACCGCCACTTTGGGTGTCGATTTGGGCTTCGAAATTCGCCGCCGCCTCGGTCCAGAACTGTCGATAATAGGTCTCGCGCAGTTTGCGATATTTCAGAATCCTCATGATGGATCGAACATCGGTAAAGAATTGCACCCGGTACCAGAGGGACCAGAGCCGGGCTTTGTGGTTTTGAATTGCATGAGGTGACATGGCGCGGTGCCCTGAGCTATTCGTACAGACAGCCATCAAGGCTCAGCTGCTTGTCGACCCACTCATTTGAGAATTTACCCTTTTTGACATTCGCGGTGTATTCTTCCAGGCTCTTGCGCTGGTTCCGGAGATGGCTGATGGTTTCCCCGACGAAATTCTTGTTGACCACGACGATGCCGCTGGCATCGGCGCAAATCGCGTCACCGGCAGTGACAACAATGCCGCCACAGGAAATGGCGTGGCAAAGTTCTCCCGGACCTCTGTGCAAGGGACCAAATGCGGTGATACCGGTGGCATAGACCGGAAGTCCGATTTCGCGCAGCCCGGAAATATCTCTGACCAGGCCATCAATGACAAACCCGGCGACGCCAATGTGTTTTGCCTTGTTGCCGATCATATCCCCGACACAGGCATTACGCGGCAGGCCACTGGTATCGACCACGATCACATCACCCGGCCTGGCAATATCCAGCGCCTTGTGCACCATAAGATTATCGCCGGGGTAAACCTTGACGGTAATGGCCGGTCCATACAGTGACTGTTCGTTCACCACATTTCGAATTGCCGGGTCCATGGTGAACATTCTGTTCAGCGCATCCGAAATTTCAGGCGTTTCGAACTCGGATAATTGCTCAATCTGCCGTTTTGACACGGATTCAAATTGGGTGTTGACGCGAAATCCCGGACCTCCACGTATTTCCGAGGAAGCAGGCCGCAGATTAGCGCCCTCTGCCACGGGCTCTGCCCGCATGGGCGCCATATCAGGGTTTCTGTCGCTTTCCCGGAATGCTCGTACATTATTGGGGTTGCGGAATTTGCGCCAATCCAGTTGGCCTGCAGTGTCAGGTTTATTGCTCATAATTCTCGTCCCTCGGTTGGGATGCGACTATGACAATGTTTCCGTTTATTTCGGTTTACATAATTCAGCGCAATTTTTGTTGATTTAGTGCAGGTTTTGTTAACTGTGGTTCTACCGGATCGCCAGAGCCTGATCCTGCAGTTCGTAAAAGCGCTGAAGGCAGCAGTTGCGCGATGGCAAAATCAGGGTTGAAACGACAGGCGGGCATCCAGTGGCGACAGTGGCAAGGCGGCTTGCAGAATCCTGCGGGCGGCGGCACTGTCCCTGTCCATTTGCGCGACAAGCGCATCGACCCCGTCAAACCGGGCTTCGCCACGCAGGAATTCATGAAAGGTGACCATCAAGGTCTCACCATACAGATCGTCTGAAAAATCAAACAGATGGGTTTCCAGAAGCGCTGCGCCATTGTCGAATTGCGGGCGCCGCCCGTAACTTGCAACGCTGTGGTGGAGCGTGCCGTTGTGGCGGCGCACGCTGACCGCATAGATGCCCAGCGCCAGTCTGCAATGGGGCGATAATTTCATATTGGCAGTGGGGTAACCGAGTTCGCGTCCGCGCTTTTCGCCATGAATCACGTCTGCCTGGACAAACCAGTGATAGCCCAGTTCATTATTGGCAGACCGGATATCGGCATTCATCAAATGAGTACGGATGGCGCTGGAAGACACCGCCAGACCGTCCGGCAGATTGACCTGGGGAACGACAGTGACGCCAAATCCGGCCGATTGTCCGGCGGCAAACAAGAAGGCCGGACTGCCTTCACGGCTCTTGCCGAAATGAAAATCATAGCCGACGACAACATGCGAGGCTGCCAGATGTCCGACCAGAATGTCCTCGACAAAGGTCTGGGCGCTCAAACCGGCAAATTCGCGCGAAAAATCCCAGTTCAGCACACCGCGCAGTCCGCAAGCGCGCAGCAATGAGGCTTTTTCCAGCTTTGGGCTGAGACGGAATACCGGGTCTGACGGATTAAATACGGTTCTTGGATGCGGCTCGAATGTCAGGGCCAGAACCGGAACTGCACCTGCAGCAAGATCCATTGCGTGTTGCAGAATGACCCGGTGCCCGGCATGTACACCGTCAAAATTGCCGATAACGACAATTGCACCTTTCAATTCAGGAGGAATCGTCGTGCCGCCGTCCAGCAGGCGAAAATCAGTGTCAGAATCGGGCAATAGCATAGAGGCGTTCCGGAATTGCAGGTCCTGTGTAGATGCGATCTGCAAACAGAGAACTCCAATTGCAAACGCGGCGCACACTGCAGCGCGGGCGATTTCCCGTCAAGGCACGTTTGCCGGAGTTACCGGCAAGCACAGCGCATTGGGAACCGTCGATGGCGGTCACCCCTGACGCACGCCGGGGCACCTTAACCATTGTTTTAACTTAGGTGTCTATTTTACAGGTTGAAATTCTGGCCAACCCAAAGAGATCAAGATGGCGCTAGACCATTCCATGCCTGTACTCGTTGTCGATGATTACCCCACGATGGTGAGAATCATCCGCAATCTGCTGAAGCAACTTGGGTTTCAGGACATTGATGATGCGGCAAACGGTACGGAAGCCTTTAAGAAAATAGAAAACCGAAAATACGGCCTCATCATCTCTGACTGGAACATGGAGCCGATGACCGGATATGAATTGCTGACCAAAGTGCGCAGCAATGAACGGCTGTCAAAAATTCCCTTCATCATGGTGACCGCAGAATCAAAAACCGAAAACGTGATTGCTGCCAAGAAAGCCGGTGTGAACAATTATATCGTCAAACCGTTCAATGCGCAGACTTTGAAGGGCAAGATCGAGAGTATTTTCGGGGACGCTGCCTGAAATCTCGACGTAAAATGAAGCTGTCCTGCGCAGGTGGTGACCCACCCGGTGGCCGCTGGCTTACATAAAGTTAAGTGGCCCGCAGATGCTGCCTGCTTTATGTCTCACTCTTGACCGGATGCAGATCCGGACACCACAGCGGTGCAACCGACAAGAGCGATACTTATGACCCTTTGGCTAAATTCCAGACTTTGTGCAGTGACAGTTCTCGCAGCCCTGCTTGTTCCTTTCAGCGGTCCCGGCGCACAGGCACAATCATTCCGCATTGCGCCAAACGCCCAATCGAAGATGCTTGATAACGGCTTGCAGATTGTCGTCATTCCCGACAACCGGGCACCGGTGGTGACGCATATGCTGTGGTACAAGGTGGGCTCCGCGGATGAAACACCGGGTAAAAGTGGTATTGCGCATTTTCTCGAACACCTGTTGTTCAAGGGAACAAAAGCCAATCCGGACGGAGCTTTCTCTGATCGGATTGCCGAAATAGGCGGCCAGGAGAACGCATTTACCTCCAGTGACTACACCGGCTATTTTCAGCGGGTTGCACCGACCCATCTGGCTGAAATGATGGCGCTTGAAGCCGACCGGATGCGCAATCTGGTGCTGACCGACGAAGTTGTGCTGCCAGAGCGCGATGTGGTGCTGGAAGAGCGCAGTTCGCGCACTGGCAATGATCCCTCGGCGCGGCTGAGTGAAGCCATGGATGCCTCGTTCTATAAAAATCATCCCTATCGCTTTCCCGTGATTGGCTGGGAACATGAAATCCGGCAGCTGAACCGGATGGATGCTCTGAATTTCTACAAGAAGTTTTACACGCCGGAAAACGCGATTTTGATTGTTGCCGGCGACGTGGTGCCTGCCGACGTTTATGAACTGGCGCAGGCAACCTACGGAACGGTTCCGCGCAATGGCGAGGCGCTGCCGCGTCTGCGTCCTATCGAGCCTCCGGTGGAGACCGCTCTGACTGTCACGCTAAGTCATGAACAGGTGAAACAACCCTCGGTGCGGCGTTCGTTCCTGGCCCCGTCCTATAGTACGGCCGAGGGAAAAGAGGCCTATGCGCTGGATCTGCTCGCGGAAATTCTCGGCGGCGGTTCGACCAGCCGGCTCTACACAGAGCTGGTGCTGAATGACGGGCCCGCCACCGCTGCAGGCAGCTGGTATCAGGGCACGCAACTCGATAGCGGCCGGTTTTCATTCTATGCGGTGCCGAAAGGTGCAGAAGATCTTGAAGACCTGATCGAGAAAGTTCAGGCTGTTGCCGACGCTATCAAGAGCGAAGGTGTTACCCAGGCCGAACTCGACCTGGCGCGCAACCGCATGATTGCCGATACGGTTTATGCCCAGGACAATCAGGCTTCCCTGGCCCGCATCATCGGTGTTGGTATGATGACCGGGCTTTCGCTTGAAGACATCCAGAGCTGGCCTGAGCACCTGCAGTCGTTGACCACAGATGATATTCAGAATGCTGCTCAACGCTATCTGAATGGTGCGCAGTCAATGACCGGTTATCTTCGGTCCGCCGATGCTGAAAACCCATCCTGACCCCTGATTGAGTGGATCTGACCATGTTTAAACGCACATTCTTCGTCAAAACCCTGCTGATTTGCGCATTGACGCTTCTGGCAGCGAGTTTTCTGATCCGGCCCTCAATGGCCGTCACCGTCCAGGACATCACCACACCGAAGGGGCTCAACTACTGGCTGGTTGAAGATGAGACCGTGCCACTGATTACAGTGAGCTTCTCTTTCACCGGTGGTTCAGTGCTGGATCCTGCGGACAAGCAGGGCCTGGCTGACTTGCTATCGGCAACGCTTGACGAAGGTGCCGGCGATCTGGACAGTCAGGCCTTTCAGGCCCGTCTTGAAGAAACCGCGGTGCGGCTGTCATTCAATTCCCGCGCCGAACGGTTTTCCGGCGTGATGCGGACCCTGTCGGCCAATCAGGCGGTGGCGTTTGATCTTCTGGGGCTGGCCTTGTCGCAACCGCGTTTCGATGAAGAACCGGTACAGCGGATGGTCTCCCGGCTGCAGGCACGGCTGCGCGGCGATCTCACCGACGCTGACAGTATTGCAGCCAAAACCTGGTTTGCCACAGCTTTCGCCGGCCATCCCTATGGTGCGCCGGATTCTGGAACCATTGAATCGCTGGGCCGGATCACTGGTGATGACCTGCGCCAGATTCACGGTGGGATTTTCAAGCAAAATGGTCTCAAGCTGGCCGTGGTCGGAGATATTGACGCCGCCACAGCGAGCAAATTCCTTGACGCCACTTTCGGCGCTTTGCCGCAGGGAGAAGTCCTGCCGAAAGTCGCCGCGCCGGCCTCCATTGCCGGCGACACGCTTTTCATTCCACTGGACAAGCCACAAACCACCATTCGAATGGGTGGAAACAGCATTCTGGTTGAAGACCCGGATTTCATCACTGCCTATGTGGTGAATCACATTCTGGGTGGCGGCAGCTTCACCTCACGGCTCTACAGGGAAGTTCGCGAAAAGCGGGGCCTTGCCTATTCCGTGTTCAGTTATCTTTCCGCATTTGACGAGCAGGGATTCTTCTTTGTCGGTGTCGGCACGCGCAGCGACCGCGCAGCGGAAGTGAAGGATGTCATTATCGCCGAGTTGGAGCGAATGGCTGAGGAAGGTCCGAGCAAGGCGGAATTGCGCTCTGCCAAGGACTATCTGAAAGGCGCTTATGCATTGCGATTTGACACTTCGGACAAGATTGCCACGCAACTGGTCGGCCTTCAGATTCAGGGCAGAGATATCAATTACATCAATGTGCGCAATGAGATGATTGAATCGGTGAGCCAGGAAGACGCCAAGCGTGTCGCAAAGCGCATTTTTTCCAATCCGCTCCTCACCATTATGGTAGGTCAGCCGCCAGTCGTGCAGTCGTCCGAAGACATCAAGGGCTGATCCCGCCATACCAGCAGGAGAGAAGCCATGTCAGCGAGGACAGGCTGGAAAGAAAAATACGTGTTCAGGATGCCTGGCGTGCAGGGCTGACTGAAAAGGCGAAGCCCATGGCAAACGCGGAGTTGAGTTCCAGGGCTTCCAGGACCATCGCCTCGTTTTCCAGGTCACCGATAATCAGTTCCAGACCATAGCGTGACACCAGACCCGCCAGATCGACCGGGTGCAGATCGACTTGCGGCTTCTCGCCCTTTTCGATTGCGTTCAGGGCTGCGATCAGTGGTTTTGCCGAAATGCGGATATAGCGAAAGCCCAATTCGGCAAACATGCCGTAATCCGCGGCAAGGCCAATTCTGGTATTTTTGTGCAGGGCATAAGTATAACCCCATCGGGCATAGCGCCGCAGCTTGGCGCGCAAAGCTGTGCTTTCACTGTCGCGCGCATTGGCGGCCAGCTTGCCGGTGATGGCGCGGTCTGGAAATTCGAGGATGATATTGCTGGCATTGTCACGCTGGGTTTCAAGTGCTTCTTCAAAGGCGTCAGAAAATGCATTGGGAAGCAGACTTTCCAGATTCAGCTGGCAAATCACCGGAGCCTTTTCGCCATTCGCCAGTGTGACCGGCGAGCCTTTGCCCGCCTGCGACAGGGTCAGAAGGTCGATGCATGGCAGCAAACCGTTGTCAGCGGCCAGTTGACGCAACGATTTCTGGTCACGTTCGCCCGGCACCTGAACGGATGCCCGGGTAAAGCTGGCCCAGATCTGGCGGCGCGGCAACCGCACCACGGGTTCATAATCGAACGCCACAGCATTGCCGTTGAGCGCACGCCGCAATGAGGACAGCCTGGTGGCGTTGACATTGCGGTCTTCAATCGCATCCACAGCAGATTGATCCGGATCGGGGGCCGGTTTAGCAGCGGGCACCTCTGCCTGGCGCTGGCTCGGCAAGGATGTCAGAAGCCGGCCGTGGTTCTGAAGACGTATGTCGACATCCCCCATCGCATCGACCACGTCACGAATAAGCGCGCTCAATTCGGCGATATCGGTGCGTGCCTGATAATCCGACGCAGTACCAAGCCCCTCGGCCAGAAGATCGACGCGCTCCTCGCACACTTTGAGCCGCGAATTCCAGGTCGTCCAGTTCTTGTGCGCATCTGAAACTTCATCTGCCAGATCGGCAATGTCTGTCTCCAGGCGAATATGATAGCGGCGCTGTACCGACAGCCCGTGCATCAGCGAGAAGACCAGTAAAAGAACTCCGCCAACCAGGACGGTCGGGATGATTGGAAGGTCAAATATTTCTCTGGCGCCAACCGCGACGGCTAACGCGGTTGCCAGCATAAAACAGAAAATCAATGTGGCGATGATTCGATCCATATACCGACCATAATGCTATCGCCGTTTTTGCCAAGCCGACTTGTCGACAATTCCGGCAATTGAAAGGCAAACCCACAATTCATTCATACAAATTTCCGCTGGCAACGGTTTATTTACCCTGTTGCGCGAAAAATGAGACGTAATCTTCAGCACTGATGGATTGCAGCCCTGCCGGTTTGTACCGGTGCAGCGGAAATTGCCCATCGGTTCAGCACAGGCCTGGAACGCATTATATGCAGCAAACCGCGCAGGAACCTCCCTATTCAATTCTGCTGATTGAGCGCGATGACGGGCAAAAACGTGTTATCGGAACACTTGTCCGCGACCATATGCCTCTGCATCTCAAGCGCACTGTCAAATTGGACACGGTCTGCGATCTGGAGGCAGCCCTCAATCAGGTCAACCTGGCAAGGCCCTGCCTGTTTCTGGCGGATATGGAGAGTGTCGGTGGCATTGAGGGGGTCAAAGCCCTTAAATCTGCCGCACCGGATGCGAAGCTCATCAGCCTGTCGGGACAGGGTGCATTGTCTTCTGCAATCGATGCGATGCGGGCGGGCGCCTGGGATTTCCTGATCAAACCGGTCGGGAAATCCACGTTGCAAAAGCGCGTCAGTGAGGCGTTCATCGCTTATCGCAAGGATTACAGGCAGACGCACGCATCGATTCCATCCCAGGCGCTGCGTATTGCCGCCGCTGAAAAACCCATTGATATCACGGCCGATACCGGCAGTGAGCAGAATGATGTCCCCGCCTTTGAAGGTTTTTTCGGTCGGTCAGGCTGCATGTCAGAACTCTACCGGCAAATAGAGCGTGTCGCACCCTCGGCAGCAGCCGTGTTCATCACCGGAGAGAGCGGCACCGGCAAGGAAGTCTGTGCCGAAGCGCTCCACGCGCGCTCGGGCCGCAAGAACAAGCCCTTTGTCGCACTCAATTGCAGCGCCATCCCGAAAGACCTGATGGAGAGCGAGCTGTTCGGACATTGCAAAGGGGCCTTTACTGGCGCTGTCGCCGACCATCCCGGTGCTGCGGAACAGGCCGATGGCGGTACATTGTTTCTCGATGAAATCGGCGATATGGACATGGCACTGCAGGCAAAGCTGCTGAGGTTTCTGCAAACCGGTGCGGTGCGCCGGATCGGCGATATCCGCTTGCGCCAGGTTGATGTCAGAATAGTATGTGCCACCCATCACGACCCGCACAAAGCGGTCGCGGAAAAGCGATTTCGCGAAGATCTGTTCTACCGGCTGCATGTGCTGCCAATTTTCGTGCCGCCCTTGCGCCAGCGCAACGATGATATTCTGCTTCTGGCCAACAGGTTTCTGCGCCGATATGCCCGTGAGGAAGGCCGCGCCTTCAAGACATTCTCAGCCCAGGCCGAAGCCTGTCTGCGGCATTACCACTGGCCGGGAAATGTCCGTGAGTTGCAGAATGTGGTGCGCCATACCATCGTGATGAATGACGGCAGTGCTATCGAGAGCGGTATGCTGCCTGCCTCGCTGAAGTCCAGTTCGGTTGAGACCGAGGATCTTGCTGTTCGCGCAGCAAGGTCACACGGTGCCACGGATATGATTTTGACGTCAGGCGCCAGGCCCGGAAGTCCGGATTGCCGGCCGTTCTGGCAACAGGAACAATCCATCATCGAAACGGCTTTGATGCGCTATGGCGGCAACATATCGCGCGCGGCGGCAGCGCTGGAGATCAGCCCGTCGACGATTTACCGCAAACGCCAGTCCTGGATGAGCAAGGACGGAAGCCATATATCTGCCGCATAGGCCGTGTTGGCTGCATGTGTCGGGCGGATTTTTGGAGAACAAAAGACTTGCCGGACGGCGATTTATCTGCGGCACTGTTCTGGATTTCCTCAATGTTTCACGGCGTGTTCATACCCTTCAAATTGCGGCCACTGATGGTCGCCCTCACCAGTTTTGCCATATGTTACGGGTCCGTGGGACAAGCGGCGAGCCCGAGCGATCTGGCTGCCGAGGCAGAAGCGCTGGCACGTGAAGGCAACATGCAAGCAGCTATGGAACGGATGCAGCAGGCAGCTGATGCGTTGTGGGACCTGCAACAGCTGAAAACCATCAACGCGGCGATTGTGGTCGAAGACCGCCCGGTGCAGACGATGAGCCTGAAATCCGGTGGCGATCTGACCGTGACGGCGACGCTGGGCGGTTTCGGCTATGAGGGCAGTGAAGAGGACCTGAAGGTCTCCTTCGCGGTTGACGTCGATATCCGTCACTCAAGCGGCCGGGTGCTGGCGTCTATGGCCGATTTTGCCCAGATCAATGAAGCCGTTCCGGGGCGGTTGAGCGAATTCACAATCCAGATGATCGTGACAACGCCGGCCTTGCTGGACGGTGAATATCAGGCCGCATTCACGCTGCGGGATCTGGCCTCCGGTCAGGCCACGCAATTCGCGCTTGGCTTCAGCATCGACGGGGTCGCGGAAGCGAAACCGAGCGCACAGTGACAGCGGCGACGCAATTTCGCATCGAAACAGCGAGTGATGCGGCCGGCGATGGCATTGCCACGCTGATCGCCGCCGTTTTCAGTGAATATGAAGATTGCCCGTTTGTGGAAAGTGAATTTTCCGAACTTGCCGCCGTGTCGCAATATTATCATGCTGTGGGTGGGGAAATCTGGATCGCCAGAGGCCGGACGGAACACAGCGTTGCTGATCCGGCGGACAACGATCACATTGTCGGCTGTCTTGCCATTATCCCGACACGGCAAGCAGGCGTGTTTGAGCTGTTCAAGATGTATGTCGCCCGGGAGGCACGGGGCACTGGTCTGGCACAGCAGCTTTATGGTGAGGCTGTTGGGTGGGCTGCCGCGCGTGGCATGACCACAATGCGGTTGTGGACCGATACCCGTTTTGCAAGTGGCCACCGGTTCTATGAAAAATCAGGATTCGCAAAACAGCCGCTTATTCGTTATCTGGGAGATGCTGCGGACAGTTGGGAATATCTGTTTGTGAGCCACATTCAAGCTTCATCCTGATAGGTCCTCTGTGTCCGACATCACACTCAGCAAACATGATCTGGCGCCGTTTTTCTCGATGACGATTGCAATCTTTTCGCTGTCATTGCTGGATGCCGGGATCAAGGCTGCATCGGCGGATTTGCAGACCTGGCAGATTGTCGTCATGCGATACGGCTTCGGCTGGTTGTTCGCCACCGCCTATTTTCTGCTGCTGGCGCGCCGGACGTCCCTCAAAGACAGGATGGCGCGGCTATTGTCGCGGCAGGTGCTGGCGACCAGTCTGCTGCGTTCGGTGTTTGTCGTGCTGACGGCGAGCTGTTTCTTCTTCGCCCTGTCACAGCTTCCGCTGGCGCGCACTGTGACAATCGTCTTCTCTGCCCCGCTGTTTATGGTGCTGTTTTCCAGATTGATTTTGGGCGAGCCTATACCGGCTGCAGCGCTGGCGGCCATCGCGTTCGGCTTTGGCGGCGTGCTGGTGATTTTTGGCGACGCGCTTTTTCAGCCCCTCGCCGGTGCGCTGATTCCAATGGCCAGCGCCCTGCTGGCGAGTATCTTTTATGCTCTGTCCATCGTGTTGTCGCGCAAACACACTGCCCACACCCAACCGGAAGAAATGGTGATGCTGCAATCAGGCTTTGCGCTTGTTCTGGCTCTGCCCTTCGGATTTCTACCGCTGCCACAGATGAACCTTGTCGTTCCTGATCTGCAGATCCTGTTGATGTTCAGCGGCATCGGGTTCCTCGGTACCGCCGGACATTTGATGATTGTCTGGGCCTTAAAGCGGGAAAGCGCGTCCCGGCTTGGCCCGATTGAATATACCAATCTGATTTGGGCGGTGATCTTCGGATTCCTGTTTTTTCAGGAACTTCCTTCATTGCACACTCTGGCAGGTGCCGTGCTGGTTGTGCTGGCCTGTCTGGTGGCGGGCCGCAGCAAACCGCCACGTGCGACCTGAAGCATGCTGGAATTGGATAATAGAAGCGGGCGAGGCCTTAAAAATTCTGGCTGCGAATTGTGTTTCTCTGTTGACACAAAGCCCGGCAAACACTATCTCCCGGCAGTCCGCTAGCACTCTATCAGAGTGAGTGCTAATTCATATCGAAACCAAGGTTTCGCATCCGTCATGGATGCCAAGCAGAAGGAAAAGAAGACGATGAAATTCCGTCCTCTCCACGACCGTGTGGTTGTTCGCCGCGTAGAGTCCGAGGAAAAAACCGCAGGTGGGATCATTATTCCAGATACCGCCAAGGAAAAACCGCAAGAAGGCGAAATCGTTGCCGTAGGCGCTGGCGCCCGCGACGAAGCCGGCAAGGTTCAGCCGCTCGACGTCAAAGCTGGCGACCGTGTTCTTTTCGGCAAATGGTCCGGCACTGAAGTCAAGCTTGACGGCGAAGACCTGCTGATCATGAAAGAATCCGACATTATGGGCGTGGTTGGCTAAGCCAGAGCGCTGTTCACCACTTCAGATTTTTACGACTTGAGAGAAGGATCTCAAAATCATGGCTGCTAAAGAAGTTAAATTCGGCAGCGACGCGCGCGATAAAATGCTGCGTGGCGTCGAAGTTCTCGCCAATGCTGTAAGAGTAACACTGGGCCCCAAAGGCCGTAACGTTATTCTCGACAAATCTTTTGGCGCACCGCGCATCACCAAAGATGGTGTTTCGGTTGCCAAGGAAATCGAACTGGAAGACAAGTTCGAAAATATGGGCGCACAGATGGTGCGCGAAGTTGCCTCCAAAACCAATGAAAAAGCAGGCGACGGCACAACAACTGCAACTGTGCTGGCTCATGCCATCGTCAAGGAAGGCGCCAAATACGTTGCCGCCGGCATGAACCCGATGGATCTCAAGCGCGGTATTGACATGGCTGTTATTGCAGCCGTTGCCGATCTTGAAGCCCGTTCAAAAACCATCAGCACATCTGAAGAAGTTGCCCAGGTTGGCACAATCTCCGCCAATGGCGACAAGATTGTCGGCGAGAAAATTGCCGAAGCCATGCAGACCGTCGGCAATGAAGGTGTCATCACTGTCGAAGAGTCCAAAGCGCTCGAGTTTGAACTTGAAACCGTTGAAGGTATGCAGTTCGACCGTGGTTATCTGTCGCCCTATTTCGTGACAAATTCCGAAAAGATGATCGCAGAACTGGAAGACCCGTATATTCTTCTGCACGAGAAGAAGCTGTCTAATCTGCAGGCCATGCTGCCAATCCTTGAAAAAGTTGTGCAGTCCGGACGGCCTTTGCTGATCATCGCTGAAGATGTTGAAGGCGAAGCCCTGGCAACTCTGGTTGTCAACAAACTGCGCGGCGGCCTGAAAGTGGCTGCTGTCAAGGCACCTGGTTTTGGTGATCGCCGTAAAGCGATGCTGGAAGACATTGCCATCCTGACCGGTGGTGAAGTGATTTCCGAAGATCTCGGCATCAAGCTGGAAAACATCGATATGGATATGCTCGGCACAGCCAAGCGCGTTTCCATCACCAAAGAGAACACGACTATTGTCGATGGTGCCGGTGCCAAGGAAGGCATCGAAGCACGTGTTGCCCAGATCAAAGCCCAGATCGAAGACACCACATCTGACTATGATCGCGAAAAACTGCAGGAACGCCTTGCCAAGCTGGCCGGCGGTGTTGCCGTTATCCGTGTCGGCGGTGCAACCGAAGTTGAAGTGAAAGAGCGCAAAGACCGTGTTGATGATGCTCTGAACGCAACCCGCGCTGCTGTCGAAGAAGGTATCGTACCAGGCGGTGGCGCTGCTTTGCTGCGGGCCACTGTTGCCGTCGGTAAACTGACTTCCAAAAATCCGGACATTCAGGCTGGTATCAAGATCGTTCTGCGCGCATTGCAGGCTCCGATCCGCCAGATTGCCGAAAACTCGGGCGTTGAAGGCTCTGTCGTCGTCAACAAGGTTCTGGAAGGCAAAGACCCTTACGGTTTCGATGCCCAGACCGAAGAATATGTCGATCTGATCGCAGCCGGCATTATCGATCCGACCAAAGTGGTGCGTACAGCCCTTCAGGACGCGGCTTCCATTGCCGGCCTGCTGGTGACGACTGAAGCCATGGTTGCTGACAAACCTTCCAAAGAAGGTGCCGGTGGCGGTGGTGGCGGCATGCCAGGTGGCATGGGCGGCATGGGTGGCATGGACTTCTAAAGTCCGGCATCAATCTGATCTTGAAGAAGGCGGCCATCGGGCCGCCTTTTTTGTCAAACCGGCCTGCATCTCCGGGCCGCGGCACGGCGCCGCACTAGCGCAAAAAATGGATTTTCAACCCCGCCATCAGTGAACAAACTGTTAACTTATAATAATCAAAGCAATTGAAACTTTTCCCTACCCGGATCGTTACTTTGACATGCTGAGTATAAACGATCCATTTGAATTTCAGCGAAATCAAAAAGGGAAATGATATGACTTTTATTAAGAAAATTGCCCCTATTACACTTGCTAGCTTTCTGGCGCTGAGCGCATCAGCCGCCGTCGCAACGAGCGATACTGTCACTGAGTCTACAGGCACATTCAACGCCGCAACAGACTCCTCGCCAGATGCACAGACCCCTGGTCAGACCGGTCTTGCAGAATCCAACAATGCAACAGCCGTGACAGGCGAAACCATGCTTAATTGCGAAACGTCCGGCGTGTTCAATTCAGCCAATGAAACTGCACCCGATGCCATGACACCAGGTTGCACGGGTATTGCTCTTGAAAACAATGAAACTGCAATGACCGGAGACGATGACAAAGAATCGTCAGGCGTGTTTAACCCGGCCAATGAAACGTCTCCTGATGCGCAGACTCCCGGTCAGACCGGTACTGCCTCTACAAACTAACAGATGAGCGTCAGCTGATTACGATCAGCCCTCTCACACGCGAAAGACGTATGGTGTTCCGCACCATACGTCTTTTTTGTTGTGGCGGCAGATGCGGCTCACCGTTGAGATGTGCCAAACCGGCTACGCTTTAACGCCGTTCATGCCCTCATCGTTGTATCTCGCACCGGATAAGGCTGGTTGCCGATCATCTTATCGCTGTGATTGCAGACACTGCCAACAGACTGGCTTGCGCCGCACAACCCTGATGCACGGATAGTCGCTGCCCGCGAAACTTCGGCTGTCAGCAGGAAAATATGATGTGGATTTGGCCTTCATGGGCGGTAATTCCGGCCGTTTCCCCAGATTTTTCAGGTCTTTCCCGGACACGGCCTTGTCACAAGACTACACACATTGGTGAAGCTGCATTGTGTTTTCGTGAGATCAGAAATCAAGATTCGCAGAAGTCTGCCACTTTGCCAGATCACTCTCACGGGGCTGTGAATGTTCAGCCAGGTTGAACGGATTGTTCCCGTTTAAATCGCAGACAGTATCACCTAACTTGTATTCATCGAGAGGCACACACCCCTCGCACCAGAGAGAAAACGAAAACCAATAACAAGGAATAAGAAAATGACTTTTCGTAAAATTGCAGCGCCCGTTCTGATCCTCAGTTCAATCGTTCTTGGCGCCTCAGCTGTCAGTGCCAATGTTTACAATCCGGCCAATGACAGCTCGCCTGACGCCATGACCCCTGGTTATACAGGCCTGGCGAAAGACCTTTCCGGCAAATAAGCCGGGAAAACGCAGCAACTGGTTTGTTGCGGCAAAGGATCCCGCCGCCCCACAGTGTCGCCCCTGAGCCGGGCGTCGGGATCTGACAAAGACCATCGCTGATTCCAAGGCCGCCAAAAACAACAAAAAAAATGGCCTTGGATCAAGGAACAAGTTCTCGACTGCCTACGCTTTCAACCGTCCACAAGGATGTCCATCATGTTTTTCAAACGACAAAGCTTCAGGGAGCCACCGCATGTTCAAGACATGTCGGATCGCCCCCGATACGCTCCACAATCTCTCTGGCAAGTTCCAAATTTGCCGATGTCCATGCCGCAGTTTTTGATCCAATCAAGTTGGCTTGCGATCGCAGAACCACCCCATCGGCTAAAATTTTGAGATGATTGGCCTGAAGCGTTGATCCGGTGCTGGTAATATCGACGATGATATCAGCAGACCCTGCCGCCGGAGCCCCTTCGGTCGCACCAAGGCTTTCAACAATCCGGTAGACTCCCAGTCCGTGACTGGCAAAAAAACTCTGAGTCAGCATCCAGTATTTCGTCGCAACCCGCAGGCGCCGGCCATAATGCCGCCGGAACCCGGCGGCGACATCATCCAGATCCTCCATAGTGTTCACATCAACCCAGCTTTCCGGAACGGCCACCACCACATCGGCATGGCCGAATCCAAGTGGTTTTAACAGAGCAATCTTGTCGTCCGCTTGGCGCAGGGTTTCGCGCACCAGATCCTCGCCGGTTATGCCCAGGTGAATTGCCCCGCGCATCGTCTCGCGGGCAATTTCCCCGGCCGAGAGAAATGAAATGTCGGCACTGCGTCCATTGGTAAAGCCGCTCAATCGGCCGAAATAGCTGCGCGAGGAGCCCAGCGCCTCGATGCTGAATCCGGCGTTTTTGAAAACCGCTTCGGTTTGCTCTTTAAGACGGCCCTTTGAGGGAATGGCAAGCACCAGGTCAGCCATGATCACCCTTCCCTTTCGGCATCCGGTCAAGCCACAGCGAAAACCCGACGGCCGGGACCGGCACAGCGGAGCCGAGAATCTCCATCAGCCGGTCATAACGCCCGCCGCCCGCAACCGGCTGGGTTGCGCCATTGACAAACAGTTCAAACACAAAACCGGTGTAATAATCCAAAGGCCGGGCAAAGTCTGATGCAAACACAAAACTGTCTGGCATCAAGTCCCCGGCCTGTCTGGCAAACTCCGACAGACGGTCTGAAAATTGCGTCAGCCTGGTGCCGAATTCAACCGCGTGGTGCCGCTCAAATTCAACCAGTCTGGCCGGCATTTCCAGCGCCGGGCCACTGAGTTCAAGATAATCCGACAGCACAGTTTCCAGCCGGGTCTTTGCGCCCTCGTTCAAACCAAAATCCTGCGGTCCGTAGGTCTCCAGATAGCGGGTGGCGATATCCTCCGGGCTGCGGCCTGCATGCGGCGACAGGCCCTGAGTCAGCATCATGTCGGCAACAGCTTGCCGCAGCGCCTCAGCGTCGTGCAAGCCTGCTTGCAGGCCGCCGGGCAAGGGCAATGCTTCCGCATCTCCCGGTGACAGGATGCGCTGGATCGTCGGCCTGTCAAGACCTCGGCCAAAGGCGCGGATCAAACGAAGGCGCAGGCCCGAAGGCACGTCAAGTGAGACCAGCAATTGATGAAACAGCGACGGATCGCCGAGTTTCAGTGACAGCTCTGCGTGGCTGTCGGGAATGGTGGCCGCATTGACCGCAATCGTCATGATTTCCGCATCGACAAGATGCGGCGTTTCGGTGCGGCCGAGATGCTCCACCCCGGCCTGCAGAAATTCGTTGGGGCCGGCGTCACGCTGGCGGAACACCGGGCCAAGATAACCGTAGCGGCGCGGCAGATCGATTTCAGACTGCAGATGAAACAGGCAGACCGGAATTGTAAAATCCGGGCGCAGACACATTTCCTCACCCGCCGCACCCGCCGTTATGAACATGCGGCGGCGCAGATCCTCTCCGGCTGTTTCCAGAAACGGGTCGGCCTGCTGCAAAATGGCCGTTTCAATCCGCTCGCACTGATAGCGCTCGAACAGCACGTCAAAGGCCTGTAGTGCCTTGGTCCCGACAGGGCTGGATGATGAAACGCGGGGCACCATTGATCGCGTCCCTATTCCGGCTGATACCGTGCCACGATCGCAGCGACGGCGGCTACAAGATCGGTGCGTTTAATGGTGCTCTGGCCTGGATTTTCTGCGCGCCATTGTTCGTTGTCGATAATCTGCGCCGACAAATGCTTACCCAGAAACAGATCCTTGATCTGCAACTCACCGGCGGCCCGCTCGTCTGACCCTTCAATGACCGCCACCGGCGCATTGCGTTTGTCGGCATAGGCCAGTTGCTTGCCGAAATTCTTGGGATTGCCGAGATACATTTCAGAGCGAATGCCGGCAGCGCGCAATTCGCGCGTCATGGCCTGATAGGACACCATCTGGTCGCGGTCCATGACCAGCACCACAACCGGGCCGAGCTGGTCGCGGTCCGCCAGAAGATCCTTCTGGCGCAGAGCGGTCAGCAGTCGCGACACACCGATGGAAAATCCGGTGGCTGGGACCGCTTCACCGCGGAACCGTCCGACCAGACCATCATAGCGGCCGCCGCCGGCAACAGAGCCGAACTGCACCGGCTTGCCCTTGTCGTTCTCGACTTCAAAGGTCAGCGACGCTTCATAGACCGGGCCGGTATAATATTCCAGACCGCGCACAATATAGGGCGCGATGGCGATGACGCTGCTGTCATAGCCGGCAGCCGCCGTCAGCGCGGCAATCGTCTCCATCTCCTCGACACCGGCAGCAAAATTCTGATTGTCAATGAAGCTTGATGCTTTCAGGGCCGCAAGCGTTGCCGTATTTGCCGCCGCATCGTTGCTTTCCAGGCTGCGAAAATCGACAAATCCCATAATTGTCTCTGTCTGTTCATCGCTGAGGCCAGCTCCGCTGGTAAAGTCGCCGCTGTCATCGAGACGGCCTTTGCCGAGCAGTTTTTTTACTTCACCGACTGGAAATTTGTCGAGTTTGTCGATGGCGCGCAACACCGAAAGGCGCGTTGCGGCATGGTCGAGACCAGCCAGGCCGGCGCTTTCCATGACGCCATCCAGCAGTTTCCGGTTGTTGACGTAAATTACGAATTCACGGTCCGCGCCGCTCTGCACCAGCCCCAGCCTGGCCAGAATATCCGCTGCCATCATGCAGATTTCCGCGTCTGCCGCGACCGATGCAGTGCCCACCGTGTCAGCATCGAACTGCATGAATTGACGGAAGCGGCCCGGACCCGGCTTTTCATTGCGGAACACCCACCCGGCCCGGTAGCTGCGGTAAGGTTTCGGCAGATCCTGATAGTTCTCGGCCACATAGCGGGCAAGCGGCGCAGTCAGATCATAACGCAGGCTCATCCATTGCTCATCATCATCCTGCAGCGAAAATACACCTTCATTGGGGCGATCCGTATCGGGCAGAAACTTGCCCAGCGCATCGGTATACTCAAACAAAGGCGTTTCAACAGGATCAAAGCCATACAGTTCATAGACCGCTTTGATGGTCGACATCATGGCGTCAGCGGCGCGAATGTCATGGACTTCGCGGTCTGCAAATCCGCGTGGTTTGCGGGCCTTGACCTTGTCGGCCTTCCTGTTCTGTTTCGTGCTCATGGGATGCGCAATCGGTTTGCCTGAAAAGTCTGCGATGTCCTAACCCATTGGCCCGATTGCGGCAAGCATGGATGCAGCAGACGCGGTGGCGGCATCTGCTCAAACAGGTCGTTTGAAGCTTGCCCGGGCGGTTTCGACACTGGGGCGGCAGATACAGCCCTCAAGATGATCATTGACCAGACCCATGGCCTGCATGAACGCATAGACTGTGGTCGGCCCGACAAAGGACCAGCCGCGCTTTTTCAGATCCTTTGATATGCGGGTCGATATAGCCGTCTTTCCCAGGGTCATTGCGGCAGCGTGATCCAGCTTTTTCGGACGCTCTGAAGCGGCCGGCTCGAAGCTCCAGAAATAGGCCGCCAGCGATCCGAATTCGGACTTCAGCTCCAGTGCCCGGGCGGCATTGTTGATGGTTGAACGGATTTTACCCTGATGGCGCACGATGCCGGCATCCTGCAACAGGCGCTCGACATCCTGCTCGCCGAATTGCGAGAGAATTTCCGCATCAAAATTGGCAAAGGCGGCGCGAAAATTCTCGCGTTTGCGCAGGATCGTCAGCCACGACAGGCCGGATTGAAATCCCTCCAGGCAGATTTTTTCAAACAGCCGCCGGTCATCATCAACCGGCCAGCCCCATTCGGTGTCGTGGTAAAGCAGGTAATCCGCCTGATTGCCGTGCCACCAGCACCGCACCGCACCATCGGTGCCCTCGATAAGACCATCGGCGAGGGCCTGTGCCATAAAGCGCTCTAGCGCCGTTCCAGGGTCTGGCGCACACCGCGGGCAAGATGTTGTGCCTGTTCCTCGTCAAAGCCGAAATCAATATAGCCGCCATTGGGGATTTCAATGCGCAGAAACAGATTGCGCTGGCCGTCCGAGCGGGTAGCCGCACCGACGGCAAATGTCTTGACCGGCAATGCACCTGCCGGCGAAAAGGCGCGCTGACCGGATTTTTCGCCCGCCGCCTTGGCGCGGTTGTTTTCGGCTGATGATTTGGCGGTCATCACGGCTGACAGCAAGGTCGAAGCCTGTTCCTTGGGAACCACGAGACGGACATTTCCTGCGCCAGCCAGCTGGAGTGTGACATAGGACAAATTGCCGTCGTCGCTGGCGCCGACATTGATGACTTTTTCTAGTTGATTGCCTTCGATCATGACGAACTCTCTGCTGCTGACTGAATGAATTATCAATTGCGGGCGGGTTTAGCAGAGTGGCTGCAAAGTTTCGACCCTTTATTCAGTGGCTTCAAACAAAGCTGCCGGCACAGTGTTATGCCCGGAGCCCAATTGCGGCCCGGAGCCCAATTGTGGATTGTCAAAACCCCGATCGTGCAGCAACTGCGGCATGTCGCCGCCATAGGCCCAATTCAAAAGCACCGCCGTATGCAGGATGGCAAGATCGGTGCCGCCGCCGATCTGGGTCATGCAGCCGATATTGCCGGTGGCAATGAGGTCCGGCCTTGTGCGTTCAATATTGGCAATTTTGCGGTCTCGCAATTGCCGCGCAATTACGGGCTGGAGAATATTGTAAACCCCTGCCGATCCGCAGCACAAATGTCCTTCCGGCACATCGGTGACCCGGAAACCCGCTGCCTCGAGCAGCTTTTTCGGCTGGGTCGTGATCTGCTGGCCATGCTGCATCGAGCATGCCGAATGATAGGCAACGGTCAGATCAAACCCGCGTTGCGGCTGACCAAGATCAATTGCGCAGAGATATTCGGTGACATCTTTGGCCAGCGCCGACACGCGGGCCGCTTTGTCGGCGTAATCGGGATCATGGCGCAGCATATGGCCGTAATCCTTGATCGTTGTGCCACAGCCGGACGCTGTAATGATGATAGCGTCCAGACCATCTCCCTCAATCTCGCGCCACCAGGCATCAATATTTGCCCTGGCCTGGTGATGGCTGGCTGCATCCTTGCCCATATGATGCACCAGAGCGCCACAGCAGCCCTCCCCTTTCGGCAGCACAATTTCGATGCCGGCACGGTTCAACAGCTCAACCGTCGCCTCATTGATACCCGGATTGAGTACCGGCTGAGCGCAACCGGTCAGCAGCGCGACACGGCCGGAAACCGCTTTTTGCGGCTTGAACACATCGCCGGCCGATAGCGCGCTGCGCGGTTCGATCCGCGAAGGCGCCAATTCCAGCATCGCCCCGATCTGGCGGAAGGGCCCGCCCAGCCTTTTCAGCAATCCGGCAAATGGCTTGCCGAAGAAGGCTGCCGCCAAGGCGAGGCGGAACCTTCCGGGATAGGGCAGAACACCAGCCAGCACTGCGCGCATCGCCCGCTGATGCCAGGACCTTGTATAGGTTTTTTCAATATGCGAGCGGGCATGATCGACCAGATGCATATAGTTCACGCCGGAGGGACAGGTTGTCATGCAGGACAGGCAGGACAGGCAGCGGTCAATATGCTTGACGACTTTATCATCGGCGGGCCGGTCATGTTCCAGCATGTCCTTGATCAGGTAAATCCGTCCACGCGGACTGTCGAGCTCATCACCGAGAAGCTGGTAGGTTGGGCAGGTGGCGGTACAGAAGCCACAATGCACACAGCTGCGCAGAATTTTCTCTGATGCGGCAATTTGCGGGTCCTGAAGCTGAGCTTCAGTGAAATTTGTCTGCATGGGTCAACCTGAACAAGAGTGCGCTCTATACGCCGGAATACATAAAGCCGGGATTGAAGATCCCCTTGGGATCAAATGTCTGTTTGATGCTGGAGGTGAGTTTCATCATGGGTGCTGACAAGGGCTGAAATACATCAATGCGTGCACGCAACTCGTCCGGGCCGCGCACCAGGGTGGCGTGACCGCCAGATTCAGCCAAAATTCTGTGCAGCGCCGCTGCACCGGCATCGCCATCCTCTGCCGGATCAATCGCAACCCAGATCAGCCCGCCGCTCCAGTCAAAGAAATGCCTGGTTTCGTGCTGCTCTGCGAAGCGGCGCATGATGTCCGCACCTTTGGTGGGGGCCACTGAAATTTTCCACACTGCACGGTCAAAGGGTTCGGCCAGAGGAACGACATCGCGGATATCGCGCCACAATGCCTCACTGTCCGGCCCGGCAATCTCCTCCGCCTTGCCGAATTCAGCCAGATGCCGGGCGGTCTGCTCAAAGCGATAGCGCAATTGCGTGTCAAAGCCTTCCAGCCGCACCAGCGTGCGTGCCGCATCACCCGCTATACCGGCGGGCAGATGCGCGGCCCCGGTGGGCTCGAACGGCGATGTCATCGCCCGGCAGAGCGCGGCAATCGCCCTATCATCTGCCAGTCCGCTGAGTTGCAGTGTCGTGCTGTTTGCCGGTTTCGGAAGTACCTTGAACGTGACTTCGCTGAGGACGCCAAGCGTGCCCCAGGACCCGGACAGCAGCTTGACCAGATCGAGACCGGTGACATTTTTCATGACGCGGCCGCCGTTTTTGATCATTTCGCCCCTGCCATTGACCAGCCTTATACCAATCAGACTGTCTCTGGCGGCTCCGGCGGAAATCCGGCGCGGACCGGAAATATTGCCGGCAGCAACTGCGCCGATGGTCGGCTCGCCGCTGGTTCCATACAGCGATCGATGGTCCATTGGCTCAAAGGTCAGAGCCTGGCCGTGTTCGGCCAGCGCGGCCTCCACCACGGAAACCGGTGTGCCTGCTTTGGCGGAAAACACCATCTCGGCCGGTTCCAGCAAGGTGATGCCGGACAGTTCCGCCATGCTGAGTTTTGTCGTTTCAGGAACAGTGCGGCCCAATCCGGCTCTGGAACCGCTGCCTTGAACCTGCAGCGGAGCTGTTCCGGCAATTGCCTCGCGGATTGTCTCGATCAGCTCCTCTTCACTGCCTGGCGTCACAGTTTTCATGCTGCCTGCCCTGTAATACGGCCATCCAGCGGAAACACCTTGGCCGGGTTCATCTGCCAGGCCGGATCGAAAACCGCCCGGACCAGCATTTGCTGGCGCAGATCCTCTTCGGTAAACTGGACACGCATCAGGTCGCGCTTTTCAATGCCGACACCGTGTTCACCGGTCAGGCAGCCGCCGACCTCGACACACAGTGTGAGGATCTCATTGCCGGCATCTTCCGCCTTTTGCCGCTCTGCCGGATCGTTGACATCATACAGAATCAACGGATGCAGATTTCCGTCACCGGCATGAAACACATTGGCCACGCGCAGGCCGTAATGGTCGATGATCTGGCTCATCCGCGACAGCACATAGGGCAGTTGGCCGGTCGGGATTGTGCCATCCATACAGATATAATCCGCGACCCGGCCGGTAGCGCCAAAGGCTGATTTGCGGCCTTTCCAGATGGCCGCCGCTTCCATCGCCGACTGGCTTTCCTTGATGGTCTTGACGTCGTGCTGCCTGGCAATCGCGACGATCTTGTCGAGCTGTTCACGCATCTCCGCGTTGGAGCCTTCAACCTCGATGATCAGCAGCGCATCGACGTCCATGGGATAGCCCGCCTTGGCAAAGGCTTCGCAGATTTCGATGGCCAGCTTGTCCATGAACTCCATCGCCACCGGCACCAGTCCGGCCGCGATGATGCTGGCGACACAGGCCCCGGCGCTTTCAGCGGTGGGAAAGCCGAACAGCACCGGTTGCGCGCCTTCCGGCTTGGGCAGAATGCGTACCACTGCTTCGGTGATAATGCCGATCTGACCTTCCGACCCGCAGATCAGGCCAAGCAGATCATAACCCGGTGCGTCGTGGTGTTCGCCGCCAATATCCAGCACGGTGCCATCCAGCATGACCATTTTGACGCCGAGCAGATTATTGGTGGTCACCCCATATTTCAGACAATGGGCCCCGCCGGAATTCATGCCGATATTGCCGGCAATGGTGCAGGCCAGTTGCGATGAAGGGTCCGGTGCGTAGAAAAATCCGTCCGGCCCGACATGATCGGACACCTTCAGATTGGTAATTCCTGCCTGAACTGTGGCTGTGCGATTGTCATAATTGACATTCAGCACCCGGCTCATTTTGGCAATCCCGATCACCACTGCATCCTGCTGCGGAATTGCGCCACCGGCCAGCGAGGTCCCGGCACCGCGCGGGATCACCGGCAAGCCCGCCTGGTGGCAGTATTTCAGGACGGCGGCGACTTCTTCAGTGGTTTGCGGCAACACCACGGCGAGCGGAACCCGCCGATAGGCGGTAAATGCGTCAGTTTCGTAAGGCACCAGTTCAGTCGGATCGCTGATGACACCTTCCCCGGATACCAGTTTGCCAAGATCGCGAACAATCTCGTTTCGGCGCGCCAGAATGGCCGGATCCGGTTCGGGTATTGCAATTGTGCCCATGTTTTCCTCCATAAACCGCAGTAATTCTGTCAGAGTTTTTCTAACTGGTCAATTTTTTTTACCAGCTAACCACCTGCTTCCGCGCATGAAATCAGTGTTTGGGGGTCCGGCCTTGGTAAATGGCTCGACAATCACAATATGTGCTGTGGACTTGACGCCGATTGCAATACATTCGACAACCCCATCGGGTGTGCGAACAATTCCGGGATTTGACCGGACAGGTGAAATAATTTGAGGAGAAATAAGCATGAAGAAAATTATTCTTGCAGGCGTTTTGAGCATGCTGATGCCATTTGCGGCCTATGCCGATAGCCATTCTGATGGCGATGCCGATAGCCAGGTTGAAGGCGATGCCGAGGCTGGTGAAGCTATCTTTAAAAAATGCGCGGCCTGCCACGCTGTGGGTCCTGACGCCAAGAACAAGGTTGGTCCAGTTCTGAATGGTGTTTTCGGACGCGAAGCAGGCACTGTCGAGGGATATAAATATTCCAAAGCGATGTTGGCAGCTGAGAAAACCTGGGATGAAGAAACGCTAGAGGAATTTCTTGCCAATCCGCGCAAAGCGTTGAAGGGAACCAAGATGGCATTTGGCGGTCTGAAAAAAGAAGACGACCTTGAAAATGTCATCGCCTATCTGGCGCAGTTCGATGAAGAGGGAAATATGGCTGAATAGCCAATTTCGTCGCAACATCGAGGATTTGAAGCCGCGAACACACTGTGTTCGCGGCTTTCGTCGTTCCGGGCCTGTCGTTCCGGGCCTGTTGTCAGCCGTCACTGTCGACAACAAAAATCTGCAGCGAACGCGGGCCATGGGCTCCGAGCAGTAGGGTCTGTTCAATATCGCCGGATCGCGATGGTCCGGTAATCATGTTGACGGTTCGCGGCATGCTGCCCTTGCCGTGTTTTTCGCGCACCTGGCTCCAGACGCTTTCATAATCGCCGGCAATGTCGGATGCGCGCACCACGACACAATGGGTTTCAGGCAGGAAATTCAAAGTGGTGGGATTGTCGCTGCCGGATTCCAGCATCAGTGTTCCGGATTCCGCGACCCCGGCAAAGGCGTGGGAAAGACCCACCGGATCGGTTCCGTCAGAAGCGCCTTTCGAGATTTCGAGGCCAGTCGCTTTCTCCCAACCCGCCCCGGCCAGAAGCGGTGCATCGCCCATGCGCACCCGTTTGGGCAGGTTTCGACCACGCAGATAATCGGCCAGAGCCGCCGGCAGATCGGCAATGCTGCTGATCCGGGTCACCGTGGCCTGAACCTTGACGGCCTGTTCGCAGAACAGATCGACCTGCTTGTCATGGGGTTTGCGGCCACGGGCAGGAATCAATCCGGATGGATTTTTGGCAAGCCGTTCCTTTACTCTGGCTGCGCGTGCGGGATCGTCAGCGTCCGGAATATTCTTCCGTATTCTGGCCATAATACCGCTGCGTCCACCGGCAGCTGTGCGATTGGCGGAACCTGCCCGTTCATTCATGCGCTTTGTCCCGCTTTGGAGTTTTTGTGCCGCGCTGCCCATTGTTGTTGGAAGGTCTGGCCTTCCGGGACCGGCAGGTCTCGGTGCTCGGTCCAGCCTCCTGCCATCGGCAGGGATTTGAAGGCCCCCTTGCCGTTGCCCAATACGCCGAGCAATTTGATCGCCAGTCTGGTTGCCGCATGGTAAATGACCGGTCGTTTGGCCACCCAGGCCCAGACGCCAAGGCCACGCCTCAGTCCGCCCGGCGCAATATGACGTTCAAATTCCTTTTCGCGCCAGTGCCGCATCATTTTCGGCAGTGGAATACGCATCGGGCAAACCGCTTCGCAGCGCCCGCAAAAGGTTGATGCATTGGGCAGGTGGCCGGCCTTTTCAACACCGATCAGGGTTGGCGTCAAAACCGCACCCATCGGTCCGGGATAGACCCAGCCGTAAGAATGGCCGCCGACCGCATGATAGACCGGGCAGTGATTCATGCAGGCACCGCATCTGATGCAGCGCAGCATGTCCTGAAACTCGGTTCCAAGCATGTCGGAGCGGCCATTGTCGAGCAGTACCACATGATATTCTTCCGGGCCATCAGGATCGTCCTTGCGGCGCGGGCCGGTGGAAAATGTGGTGTAGACCGACATATCCTGGCCGGTGGCGGAGCGGGCCAGAACACGCAAGATCTGGCTGACATCCTCCAGCGTCGGGACGATCTTCTCAATTGAGGCAATGACTATGTGGACCTTTGGCAATATCTGGGTCAGATCGCCATTGCCCTCATTGGTGACAATGATGGACGTGCCGGTTTCGGCGACCAGAAAATTCGCCCCGGTAATGCCCACATCAGCGGCGAGGAACTTGTCGCGCAGAACGCTTCTTGCCTCCGACAAAAGGCTGGTTGCCTCCTCCAGATTGCGGCCCGGTGGCAAATGACGGTGGACCCGGCGGAAATCCGCCTCTACCTCTTCCTTGTTGACATGCACCGCCGGCGCAATGATGTGGCTGGGCGGCTCGTTGCGCAGTTGAATGATATATTCACCCAGATCGGTTTCGATGGGTTCAATACCATTGCGTTCCAGGTGCTCGTTGATCGCGATTTCCTCGGCGATCATGGATTTGCCTTTGGTGACGGTTTTGGCGTTGGCGCGCTTGCAGATATCAAGAATGATATTGCGGGCATCCTGGGCACCAGCTGCCCAGTGGACGCGGCCGCCACTGTCCTGAACCTTGGCCTCATAGGCTTCCAGATAATGATCCAGATGGCCCAGCACATGGTCTTTGATGTCTCTCGAGCGGTCGCGCAGCGCTTCAAATTCCGGCAGATTGGCCGCAGCCTTGGCGCGTTTGTCGATGAAGCCGCGCTCCACATTGCCGAGCGCTTTCTGCAGGTTTGCGTCCTTCAGCGCTTCGGAGGATTTTTCCTTAAAATAGGGTGACGTGATCTGCATAATCGTCCTATCCCTTCTCGCTGCTTTTAGTCGGGCCGCTCGCTTCATTGCGGTTCTTGCCGATGGGCGGCACGTCGGTCATTCCAGCCAGAACTTCGGCAACATGGCGGACATCGACGCTGCTGCCCTCGCGTTTCAGCTTGCCGGCCATATTCAACAGGCAGCCGAGATCTCCCGCCAGCAGCGTACCGGCCTCTGTGGCTTCAATGTTTTTGGTTTTCTTCTGCACGATGGCATTGGAAATGTCGGGATATTTGATGCAGAAGGTGCCGCCAAAGCCGCAGCACACATCGCTGTCTTTCATTTCTTTCAGTTCCAGCCCGTCAACTGCCGCCAAAAGGCGGCGCGGCTGTTTTTCGACGCCCAGTTCGCGCAGGCCGGAACAACTGTCGTGATAGGTGACAGTACCGTCAAAATGCGCCGTCACCGGATTGCGGCCCAGAATATCGGTCAGAAAACTGGTCAGCTCGAAGGTCTTGTCAGCCAGTTTGCGGGCGCGGTCATGCCACGGCGTGCCGACTTCAAACAATTCCAGATAGTGAACCTTGATCATCGCGGCGCAGGAGCCGGAGGGTGCGACCACGGCGTCATAATCCTCAAAGGACTTGATGACCTGCATGGCAATATCGCGGGTGTCGGCCTTGTCGCCGGAATTATAGGCCGGCTGACCGCAGCAGGTCTGGGCGGGGGGCACGGAAATGGTGCAGCCGGCATCTTCCAGCAATTTGACACTGGCAAATCCCACAGAGGGTCGAAACAGATCGACCAGGCAGGTGACAAACAGGCCGACATTCCTCGGCGTTTCAATGGCACTGGTTTGGGGAGACGGGTTTGTGGCTGATTCGCTCATAATCTACTTTACTCTGGCTGGTTTGACAGCGCGTTCCGATTTTCGCTGGGTGCCGTGTTGCGCCAGGCGCATGCGGGAAACCGCTTCACGTTCCCCAACAATTTCCACGTCCTTCACCGCCTCTGCGACAAAATCCATATGGGCTTCCGCCGCGCGGCGCGCCGCCTCCGGATCGCGTTGCATGATGGCGTGATAAATCGCCTTGTGCTGGGCCAGCAGGGCATCGCGCGAGCCTTTGTGGCCATATAGCAGGCTTCGGTTGATGAAGACCCCCTGTTCCAGCAAGCGGTAGCAGGCGCGCAATGTGTGAAGCAACACAATATTGTGGGCGCATTCGCCGATGGCCTGATGAAACTCCACATCCACTGCAGCCTCGGCAGAAAAATCCTGCATGCCATGGGTTTCGGTCATAGTGCCGACCAGCCGCGTCAGCAGCTCCCGGTCTGCCTCATTGGCGCGGCTTGCCGCCATGAAGGCGGTAATGCCTTCGATCTGGCGGCGGAACTCGACATAATCGGCGGTGGCTTTGGGATGTTTGCGGATCAGCTGGACAATCGGATCGCGGAACACGGTGCCGACAACATCGGCCACAACAGTGCCCTCGCCCTGACGGGTTTCCAGCAATCCGCGCGCTTCCAGATCCTGCAAGGCATCGCGCAGAACCGGGCGCGACACATTGAGGGATTTGGACAGGCTGCGCTCCCCCGGAATTCGGTCGCCCGGCTTCAGGACGCCCTGCAGCACCAGCTCTTCAATCTGGTGCATCACCTCATCGGCGGTGCGGGAATGGGAAATTTCAGAGAATATCATGCCGGACTGATTCATTCCTTCCTCATTAAGCCGGACATTACAGCCACATCTGACGAGTGGTCAATAAAATTGCCCACCGGCAGCGTGCCGGATAATCCAAGCCTTTGCTTCGCTTTTGTGCCAAGGGTGATGATAAATCAGCCTGTCGTGCGAATCGGAGCCATCAGCATGTCGCAGATCATCACCACCCACCCGGAAAGGGCGCGGGTTCTGGGAGAAGTCCACGCACGGCCGTTCGAGCCGATGCCAACGCCGCGCGTGGTGCGCCATGTCGCTTTGCTGACCGGGGCGGAAGAAGCGGAAGCGCTGCACGAGGCCATCTCGCACTGCGCCACCGAAGCCGGTGTTGCGCCGCCAGCGCCGCAGGTGCGCTATTATGTGCTCAACGCGTTTGGCGGGCGGCTGCGTTGGGAACAACATTCCGAATTCGGCTCGCTGACCTGGGACGCCCCGCCGCGCAACGCCCATGACGGACTGGCGCTGATCATCGAACGGGCCACCAAACCGCTGGGCCAGGTGATTTCGATGACCCGGATTGACGTTCTGGAACATGACAGCGATGTCAATTTTGAAAAGATCTACGACCACCGATCGCTGTGCGTTTCAAAAGTGGAAAACGGCGTGGCCCTGATCGCCACGGATTTCCGCCAGTCCGATGATGGCGCGACGCGCATGACAATCATCAACCAGAGCGCTACAGAAATCGCTATTGGCGCGCTGGTGCAGCGGCTGCTGGAAATTGAAACCTACCGCACACTGGCATTGCTCGGCCTGCCGCTGGCGCAGCGCACCGCGCCGATTGTCAGCGGCATTGAAACCAGTCTGGCGACCATCACCGCCGATCTGAAAGACCATCCGCACGGCATCAGCGAACGCCTGCTGGATGAAATCACCCGCCTGTCAGCAGATCTGGAAGCCAATGCTGCGGCCTGCCTGTTCAGATTTGGTGCCAGCAGAGCCTATCACGAGATCGTTCGTCTGCGCCTCGATGCCATTCAGGAGGTCGGCTACGAACATCATCCCACGTTGGAAGCCTTCCTGATCCGGCGTTTGCAGCCGGCGATGCAGACCATTCATGCGCTGGAGGAACGCCAGGCAAACCTGTCGCGCAAACTGTCGCGGGCCGCCAATCTGCTGCGCACCCGCGTCGATGTGGAACTGGAGCGGCAGAACCGCGATCTGCTGACATCGATGAACCACCGCGCAAAACAGCAATTGCGGCTGCAGCAAACCGTCGAAGGCCTGTCGATTGCAGCGGTCAGCTATTATGTCGTCGGCCTGATTGCCTATCTGCTGAAAGGCATCGACACGCCGCTGCAGGCGCTGTTCGGCTATGCCTATATCAGCGCGGTTCTGACAGCGTTGTCGGTCCCGGTGGTTGTCGCGGCAATGTGGTATGTGGTGCGCCGCATCCGGCGCACGCCGCTGGATGAGAAATAGGGTCTTTTTAAACCTTTAGCTCAAGTCGTTTCCGCAAATCATGTGGGTCCGTTTTGCGGACATTCTGCCATGATACATGCGAAACCGTCAGTCCTTTCCGGTGACGCTCAGACCCAGCGTCCGCCAGACCTGCATCCCACCGCGATAGTAAGAAATACGATCTGCCGGGTATCCCGCTTCGATCATGTTGCGGATTGCCGTGGGGGATTGACCGCACCAGATGCCGTTGCAGAAAAGTGCGACACGTTTCGCATTATCGCAGATCCAACCGTCAAAGTCCGGCTCACACCCCAACTGTGCCAACTCGTCGATAATATAGGTGTAAGGAATGTTGATTGCCCCAGGGATCGTGCCGCCTTGAAACCAATCGTTGGTGCGGCTGTCGATGACGATCGCCTCTGGGTCCTGAAGCATCTCGATCAACTCCAGTTCGCCAATGGTGGTCACCCCTTTCGCGGGCGTGAAAGGCTGTATGCAAAAGTCGGGGCAAGGGCGGGAGGTTTTGGCCCATTCGCCTTGTATCTTGTTCTCGGTATCCTGAATTCTGCTGATCTCGACCGGACCGGCATTTGTTTGCACAGTGACGGACGGCATGTCCTTGGTGATGCCCACCGTGACTTCGGCCCCCGCCACGCCAGTAACAAGCATCAGCGTGATAGCCAGCACAATTATCTTCATGTTCGGTACTCCTCAATCCTGTGATCTGCAGGGTTTACCATAATCGGTAATTGAGTATGCGTCATGGCAAATCA
Source organism: Pararhizobium sp. IMCC3301 (assembly GCF_030758315.1). NCBI lineage: Bacteria > Pseudomonadati > Pseudomonadota > Alphaproteobacteria > Hyphomicrobiales > Rhizobiaceae > Pararhizobium > Pararhizobium sp. IMCC3301. The sequence goes on along the minus strand of NZ_CP132336.1, from coordinate 3,547,429 downwards.
ACGCATGGGTTGGCCAGCACTTATGTGGTCGGCCTGATGGACTATCTGCTGAAAGGCATCGACACAATGCTGCAGGCGCTGTTCGGCTATGTCTATATCAGCGCGGTTCTGACAGCCTTGTGGATCCCGGTGGTTGTCGCGGGTCATGTGGTATGTGGTGCGCCGCATCCGGCGTACGCCGCTGGATGAGAATTAGAGCCGGTTTTAAACTTGGCTAAAACAGTTTCCACAAATCGTGTTGGTCCGCTTTGCGGACGAAGCGACTGGAACAAAAATGACCATCGCTTGCCGAAATGGGCGGAGAGCGGGCGTTCGGTGCAGCGCAACAGAGATTTCCAAAAACCAATGTAGCTGACATTGGTTGCTTTCAAGAGTGTCGTGGACCTATTTAAATAGGCGACTTTTAAATCTGCCATCATCGTTTTCGTCGAAAACAATTCAGTAGTGCCAAGAAGCGCGAGAATATCAGCGCTCAAATCCCTTTTTTTGAAATTATTGTAGCGCTGCCATGTAAAATTTTTCCCATAATGCTTCCTTCCATTCAGGAGAGAATATTGCACCATCAAATGCCGGGACTAAACACCTAGCGAAAATTGAGATACAATCCTTCAGGAAGACCAGCAGACACAATGGAATAGACGGATGCAGCAATTCACTACCAATACCTACTGGATGTGCCCTGAGTGTGAGAACGCCAACAACCAAAAGGTTCCTGTTCCCGAGCTAAACTTCATGGCTGAGAAGATGTCAGATATGGTTGTAGATGATTGGGTTGAAATAGAATGCGACCATTGTGAGACAGCATACAGCGGTCACGTCTTTGTAAATACTGGCGACGTCCACTTTGAGATCGAAGAGCCGCGTAAATTTGAGTTCTCCGGCGATATGCCAATGTATGAACCGGATGAGGAAGACTACGACCCGCCCGACGATCCGTATTCGGTATCCAAAGAAGCGCTTGGCTATCTTAACGGGATGGTTGGCTCACAAAGCCCAATCAATGACCCACAATTCACTAATCGCCTCATCTTCTCGGGTGCAGTATCGTCCCTGGAGGCGTATCTCGGAGACACCTTGATTAACGCTGTCCTAGGCCGTTCCGAGGTTCGCGAGCAACTTCTCAAGTCGAATAAATTGCTTGGGGAGTTGAAGTTTTCAGCCGCTGATTTGGCCAATGACCCTGAATCTGTGGCAAAGCGTGTTATAGTTGTATTGCGCGCGGTTCTTTATCACAACTTAAACGCAGTATCGGCGCTCTACAAAGATGCTTTTGGACTGGATTTAATACCTTCCAAATCACAACGCGACATTCTATTTCCTGCAATGATGTTGCGCCATCACTGCGTACACAGGAACGGTCAGGACAAAGAGGGTAACAAGCTAGGTGATTTTACTGATGATTATGTTCGACGTGTCATTGAGGCGATTGGGGAAGTCATCGACCATTTGGAAGGCAAACTGACCGAAAACTTCCCATTTTGACAGAAGTGATGCGTTCGTCGTCTAGTCCCAAGTAACGTGCTCTACGCCCTCAGTTTCGCGTGCACGGGCCATTGGACTCTCGTAGGTGCCGATGGAGATTCCTAACCGCGCATAGCGCGCCTCGAATCCACAAATGCTGCGTATTGCGAGAATGGCCGGTTTTGGGCTACTGTGACAGTTAACGGAGTTTGCGGGCGGCCAAGCTTAAAGCTCTCCCACTATTACGCGAACTTCAGTGCCAGCGCTTTCTTACCAACGGTAGTTCCGACTTCGACACGTTCACCCTTGGGATAATAAAAGCCCGATACGTATAGATCGTGATCTCCAATTGTCACCCGAACAGACAACTCTGTTCCGTCGTCCCATGTATCCCGCACGCCAGCCTCACATTTCTCGCCGCGAAGCTCAAATTCAAACTTCTCGCTACTGTTGGCCCAATTCGACACCGCGACACTTATGAGAGTAACGCCAATTGCGTTTCGCTTCTTCTCTGGAAGCATATCCAGCGACCATTCCTTGATTGGCCCGAACATGCCACTATCGTTTAGGGTCTCTAAGATTTTGCGCATATGACCTCCGGCGTGCTGATTTACAAACAGCGATGATCGAGAGCCATGCGGGACCCCAAGGATGTTCGCCCGCATATTCCACCAAGTTTCGGCAACCTGCGCGGTAAGAGCATGCTTGACCGTATGCTGCGCAAACATGGAAAGAGCGTCACGGCTGCGAATAGTTCCGTCTGCTTCCAACTCTATCTTGTCCGACACTACAACGACCGGATACGTGCCTTCGTTATATAGTGGTTCATCCATTCTGTGTGCGTGAAGACGTTCAACCCGATTTACGGCTTCCACCAATTGATCCGCAGCGCCTTCGTCATATGGACAGGTTACAAAACCGCGAACGAAGTACACTGTGTGATCACATTTTCGATACGTTTCCAGTTGGCTAATGCCGAAAACGTGTTTTTCGTAGGGCTGAGACGGATCGGTCAAGATGGGATGCCAATCGGGTAAACGCTCAACGCTGTTCCCTAACGCGTCAAGCAACCCTTGGAACTGCTCCAAACCGGCTTCCTTGTCTGTCAGGTTTTTTGTCAGGTAGTCGCAAGCAGAGGCGTTTTGCTGTGCAGCGGCCGTTGGAGCTCGAAATTCCATATATCAATGTTTCGCGTTTTACAGGAAATTCACGCAAATATATATCTTTACGTAAATAATGTAAATATTATATTTTATAAGATTGCGCTACTGACTTCGGAGCCGACGTCCGTCAACGCCTCCGGAGAATTCATCGGTTGATCCCTAAACTTGTGAATCTCAATTTCCCCGCCTAGATTGCAATGAAAATTCGTGCAGCGTGAGACTGCCATAGGAATTGGTGTGACTTTTATGGTGGGCCGGACCGCCTACATTCGGCCGCGACCTGATGTATGATCACTGCCAAATGCTGCGCAAAGAACGAACGGCTGGAATGACGCACTACAATGCAAAAGAACGAACCTCCAGCGAACGTCAGCTTTGGCCTGGTTGTTCCAATGCGGACACTTTTCTCAAGGTCTCAAGGTATCAAGCGGCTTCTAACCTGCCCTGCGAAAGCATCCTCCGATATGCTTAGAACGGACCGGCAAGCGCGCATAGGCCTTTCTTGCCAAAGCCGAAAACGACCGGCACATTTTGCGCGCTCCCCTTAAAACAATGTCCCCTGATTGCCTGGCGGTTTGGCCGGTGCGGCTTTTTTGGCTTTCGGTTTCGGCTCAGACGCCGGTCCGTCTTCAACAATAGCGGCAATGCTGGCGTCGGCGAATTCCAGGGAAATGCGCTGGTGCCTTGTGGTCTGTGACGCTGCTCTGACGGGCTGTCCGGCCTCGTCGCGCACCAGGGCAAAGCCGCGCTGCAGGACGCTTTGATAGGACACCAGCCTGAGCAATTGAGACTGGCCATCGAGTTTTTGCCGGGTTCTGTCGATGCTGGCGGCAAAGGCGCGGTGCAGGCGCGCCGTGCGCTCGTCGAGCGCAGTTCTGGCAAGCGCGGTCTGGCGGATCAGCACAGAAGGTTTCAGGGCTCCGACGCGCTTCCAGTCTTCACGCCGGCGCTCGACAATGCGTGCCATGACAGTGCCAAGACGCAGCGCCGCCTGGACCTTGCGGTCGCGGGCACGGGAAAAATGCAGCGCCAGAATGCGCGGCCGCATGTGGCTTCCTGCCGCAACCAGCCGGGTGCGGTGGGATGCGGTATTGGCCGACAAGGCGCTGGTCAGACGCTGGGCTGCGGTGTCAAATCTCTGGCGTGGCAGGCCGAACAGAGCGTCGAGCGAAGGCATCGCCCGGCTCAGGGCGCGCAGGCCATTGCGCTGCTGGTCAAGGCTGCGGCGCATGGCCTGGGCATTGCGCAGGCTCAATGTGTCGACGGTGTTTTCAAGATCGTGGCGCACCGGCACCGCCATTTCGGCGGCCCCGGTCGGGGTCGGTGCACGGCGGTCGGCAACATGATCGATCAGCGTCCAGTCGGTCTCGTGGCCAACCGCTGAAATGACCGGAATTTGCGATGCGGCCACCGCCCTTACAACGGCTTCATCGTTAAAACCCCAAAGATCTTCAAGACTGCCGCCGCCGCGCGCCACAATCAGCAGATCGGGCCTTGGAACAGCATCGCCGGTGAAGCGGTTGAAGCCATCAATCGCGCTCGCCACCTCGTGGCCGCTGGTCTCGCCCTGCACCCGCACCGGCCAGACCAGAACATGGACCGGAAAGCGGTCGCGCAGCCGGTGCAGAATATCGCGGATCACGGCCCCGGTCGGGGATGTCACGACGCCGATGATTTTTGGCAGAAACGGCAGCGGTTTCTTGCGCGCGTCGTCGAATAGGCCTTCAGCAGCGAGTTTCTTGCGGCGCTCCTCCAGAAGCGCCATCAGCGCGCCGACACCGGCCGGCTCGATGCGCTCGATGACAATCTGGTATTTCGACGAGCCGGGATAGGTGGTGAGCTTGCCGGTGGCAATCACCTCCATGCCCTCCTCCGGGCGGATTTTCAGTTTTGAGAAGACACCGCGCCAGATCACGGCCTCGAGCCGGGCGCGGTCGTCCTTCATCGAGAAATAGGCGTGGCCGGATGAATGCGGCCCGCGATAGCCGGAAATCTCGCCACGCACGCGGACATAGCCAAATGTGTCTTCAACAGTGCGTTTCAACGCGGCAGAAATCTCGGTGACCGAGAATTCGGCGACATTGCTGTCACTGGAAGAACTGTCCTGAGTAGAATCGGCTTCTGTCTTGTCTGTTTCGCTCATGGCTTGCTGTGTCCGGGTTCGGGGACGCGATTCGAAAATCTTGACCAGATAGCTATCTGTGTGTCACCCAATCGCGCAAGGCGTCAAGAAAGAGCATGATGGGCGAGCGCACCGATTTTCGAACCAAGCGGCTGTATGTCGAAGATGCGCTATTGGCGGGACAGGCCATAGAGGCGGATCGCGCCAAGGCGAACTACCTGCTGAATGTGCTGCGGCTGAAAGCCGACGATAGCGTGCTGCTGTTCAATGGAAGCGATGGCGAATGGCTGGCGGATATTGTGCCAGGCGGCCGAAAAGCCTGCTCGCTGGTGCCGCAAAAACAGCTTCGCCCGCAGCCGGAACCTTATGATCTGCAGCTTTATTTCGCGCCTTTAAAACAGGCAAGGCTGGATTATATGGTGCAAAAGGCGGTGGAAATGGGGGCCGGATATCTGCAGCCGGTCATCACCCGCTATACTCAGGTGCAAAAGCTCAATTCTGAGCGGATGCAGGCCAACATGCTGGAAGCGGCAGAGCAATGCGGCATTCTGACAGTCCCGGAGCTGGGCGCGCCGATCACGCTGGAGCGGATGCTTGAGACCTGGCTTACTGATCAGGGCAACCGGGTGCTGATTTTCTGCGATGAACTGGCGGAAGCTGCCGCCGGGGCGCAGGGGCTGACGGCCATTGACGGCCGGCCGCTGGCGGTACTGATTGGACCGGAAGGCGGATTTTCCGAAGATGAGCGGCATTTGCTGCACAGCAAATCCTTTGTTCACGCGCTGTCACTGGGGCCGCGAATCCTGCGCGCCGACACCGCTGCCGTGGCCGCGCTGGCGATCATTCAGGCTATTATCGGTGATTACCGATAAAGGGTTGCCATGCTCTGCGATGGCGCAGTATGGTCGCGCCGCTTTGGCAATAAGGAATTCGGCATATGGCCCGTGATACTGCTGACGACACGCCGCTTGACAGTCGCGCTGCACTGATTGAAGCGCTGAGCGAAGGCTGCAAGCCGAAAGACGCCTGGCGGATTGGCACGGAACACGAGAAATTCGGCTTTTACACCGATGATTATTCGCCGGTTCCCTATGAGGGCAAGCGCGGCGTCAAAGCTCTTCTGGACGGCATGAAGGCGAATCTCGGCTGGGACGGAATTTACGATCACGAGCACATCATCGGGCTGTTTGACCCTGTCGGCGGTGGTGCCATTTCACTGGAACCGGGCGGGCAGTTTGAATTGTCCGGTGCGCCATTGCAGACCCTGCATCAGACCTGCCGCGAGGTTCACGGGCATCTGGCCCATGTGCGCGAAATTTCCGATGCTTTGGGAATTGGTTTTCTGGGCCTGGGTGCCAGCCCGAAATGGACCCTTGAAGAAACACCGCACATGCCGAAATCGCGCTATGAGATCATGCGCAATTACATGCCCAAAGTAGGTCAGCACGGGCTCGATATGATGCACCGGACCTGCACCATTCAGGTCAATCTGGATTTTGCCAGCGAGGCTGATATGGTGCGCAAAATGCGCGTCGGCCTGTCGCTGCAGGCGGTTGCCACAGCGCTGTTTGCCAGTTCACCTTTTCTGAACGGCAAGCCCAACGGGTTTTTGTCGTATCGCGGCGAAATCTGGCGGGATGTGGACAATAACCGCTCCGGCCTGTTGCCATTCGCCTTTGACGAGGGTTTCGGCTTTGAATCCTATGTTGACTACGCACTTGATATTCCAATGTATTTTATCAAGCGCGGGGCTGATTATATTGATGCAACCAGCGTTACCTTTCGCGAGTATATGAATGGCAAGCGCCCGGCCGGCGCTGAAAAGGCGGATGTCACTCAGGGCGACTGGAAAAATCATCTGTCCACGGTGTTTCCGGATGTGCGGCTGAAAAGCTTTCTGGAAATGCGCGGTGCCGACGGCAATCCATGGCGCCGTATCTGCGCCCTGCCGGCGTTCTGGGTCGGCCTGCTGTATGATGAAGACACGCTTGCCGAAACCGAAGATTATCTGGCCGACTGGACCAATGAAGAACGCCAGACAATGCGTGATACAGTGCCGAAGCTGGCGCTCAACATGCCGTTCCGTAAAGGCAAATTGCTCGATGTCGCCAGGCGTGTGGTGATGCTGTCGCATCAGGGTCTGAGCCGGCGCAGCCAGATGAACGGTGCGGGGTTTGATGAAAGCCAGTATCTCACGCCGATTGATGAAACAATTGCCTCCGGCAAAACCCCGGCGGAGCTGATGCTTGGCAAATATCACGGCGAATGGGGCGGCGATATCGACCGCGTGTTCGAGGATTTCGCCTATTGAGGCGGCGACGCGGTTCTCTCCCGGTCTTCCGAGCGTCTCCCGAGCGTCTACAGCACTCCAAAGCGAAGGATTGATTTTGAACTTTCGTCCTGAAATTGTTCACAGCGATCTTGGTGCCGATTTTTTCGATGAGGTCAGCGCAGCCAGTTTTCCGCAGCACATCTTGCGCTATCGCAATCAGCGATGGGCCAAACGGGTCGGCCTCGACAAGCTCACGGATGAGGCATGGCTCAATCATTTTGGCCGGTTTGTCCCTGTTGCGGGCAGTTTTGAAAAACCTCTGGCGCTGCGCTATCACGGCCATCAGTTCCGCTCCTACAATCCTGATCTGGGCGACGGCCGCGGCTTTCTGTTTGCGCAAATGCGCGATCTGGAGGATGGGCGGCTGCTGGATCTGGGCACCAAGGGCTCCGGCCAGACGCCCTGGTCGCGCGGCGGTGATGGCCGGCTTACGCTGAAGGGCGGTGTGCGCGAGGTTCTGGCAACCGAAATGCTGGAAGCGCTCGGCGTTGATACATCGAGGACCTTTTCCCTGATTGAAACCGGCGAGGAACTGGTGCGCGGTGACGAGCCATCTCCAACGCGCTCGGCGGTAATGGTGCGCCTGTCGCACAGCCATATCCGAATCGGCAGTTTCCAGAGACAGGCGGCGCTGCAGCGGCCGGACAATCTGGAACAGCTGATGAACCACGCCATCCGCCATTACATGCCGCATGTCTGGCATGATGACCGCACTCGGCGCACTCTGGCATTCCTGACACAGGTCGCTGAAAATGTGGCCCGCACAGGGGCGGCATGGACTGCCGCCGGATTTGTCCATGGCGTTCTCAACACCGATAATATCAACGTCACAGGCGAAAGCTTCGATTATGGCCCGTGGCGGTTCCTGCCGAGCTATGATCCAGCTTTCACAGCCGCCTATTTCGACACGAGTGGGCTTTATTCGTTCGGCCGCCAGCCGGAAACATTGTTGTGGAATCTGGCCCGTCTGGCGGAATCGCTGCTGGATTTTGCCCAGCCAGACGAATTGGAACAAGCGCTGACGGGATTTTGGGACGTGTTCCAGTCGGCCCTGGCTGTCAATTTCTGCCGCCGCCTTGGCGTTGAGCCGACCGACAGCAGCAACGGTTCGGAAAGCGGCCTCTCGCTGTTGCGAGCCCTGATTGAATTCTGGACGGCGACGCAGGCACCGTTTGAACAGGTGATGTTCGATCTGCGCGGCGGCGCAACATCCTGCGGGCGATTAACCAACAGTCCCATCGCAGAGCTGTATTCCGATCCGAGTTTCGAGCCGGTCGCAGCGCTGCTGACGGAGAACTTCCGGATCACGGGCAATGCCAATCTGGATCATGCCTATTTTCAGCGCGCGAGCCCGCGCACCATGCTGATTGATGAGGTGGAAGCCATCTGGCAGCCGATTGCAGAAGCGGATGACTGGTCGTTGCTGCATTCCGCTCTCAGTGAAATTGCGGACATGCGCGACGCTTACCGGACGACCACATAGCTTCTGACATTCAATAAATAAATATTGGTGATCTTCGCGGGAGCAGAGAGCTTGCCAGAGTTGGCCGGCTTACTCCGCCAGCACCCGTGTGTTGGGGAAAATCACCCGGATCAAAGTGCCTTTGGCCGGCGTGCTTTCAATCAGAAACTGGGCGCGATTGGCTTCAACCAGAGCTTTTGTCAGCGGCAGACCAAGCCCGGTTCCCACCGAGGACTTGCGCATCCGGTCATTGCCCGGAGTGGTTTCAATCTGTTGAAGCTGCCGGAAAGGCTCCATGGCAGTCGCCAGATCGGCTTCACTCATGCCAATTCCGGTATCGCGCACACGCAGGATCAGAGAACCGTCCTTCTCGACAACGGCAGAGACGATCACCTGGCCGCCTTCGGCAGTGAATTTGATCGAGTTCGACAACAGGTTGAGAGCGATCTGGCGCAGGGTTTTGGCGTCTGCCACCACCCGCGGCAGATCCTCGCTGAAACTGGTGCGAATGATGACGCGGCCATCATTGGCCTGAGGCTGCATCAGGGCGACGCATTCTTTGAGGATTTCAACCAGATCAACAGCGGTAAAACTCATCTCCAACTGCCCGGCTTCAATTTTTGAAATATCCAGCATGTCATTGACAAGATTGATGACATGCGCACCGGAAGTGTGAATATCGTTGATGTAATCCTTGTAACGCGGATTGCCGATGGGGCCGAAACGCTCTTCTAGCATGACTTCGGAAAAGCCGAGTATGGCGTTCAGCGGCGTGCGGATTTCGTGGCTGATCTTGGCCAGAAAATCTGATTTTGCAGTGCTCGCCTTTTCTGCACTGTGGCGGGCGGCGATGAGATCATCTTCTGCGCGTTTCCACTGGGTTATGTCGCGCAACACCACACACAGGCGGGTCTCGGCGTCTTCGCCGGAGGCTTCCTCGCCGACACGGCCCATGGTCATGAATAACGGCATATAGCCGCCTTTTGCGGTCTGGCCGATGACTTCGCGGCCATCATTGAGAATCGATGCCACACCAGCACCGGTGATGCCGGCCAGATAATCATGCGCTGTCTTGTGGCTCTCCGGGGCAAGCAAAGCGGTCATGTCGCGCCCGATCAGACTGGCCTGATGCTCGTCAAAAAGCGCTTCGGCACCGTGATTCAGCGCCAGAATTCTGCCCTCGACATCGATCATCAAAACGCCTTCGGTCGCGGTATTGAGGATAGAGAGAAGTTCCTCGGCATTCCAGACTTCATCCTCCCGTCGTTCAGGCTGCGCGGCATCAACAACAGCTTCATCGGAAGCGTTGTCGACAGGCTCCACAATCAAAAGACTGGCGGGACGGCCGGCCCAGTCAATCCGGCCGATGGTGGCGCGGACACTATGGGCAATTTCGTTCCTGCCGGTAAACTGCATGACACCGCTGTCACCAACGCGGTCAAGCGAAAACCCCGACATCAGCGCAGTTGCATCTGCTGCAAGGAAGGCACCGGCATCATCATAGCCGGCCAGTCCGGCAAGTGCTTTGTTGGCAAACAGCAGCTTGTCTTCCCGGACCACCAGGATACCGGTCTGCAACTGGTCGAGCACAGTGCGCAGCGCCCTCTCGGTCGCGGCCTCGGTGTTCGGCCTGGCGGCATTCGCGGGTTGATGAGTGTGTCGATCGCTCTGTCCGACCGGCGGCGCACTGCGGGTTAGCTGGTGTGGTGGCCGACCGCTCTGATCGGCGGCCGGGGCATTTGACCGGCTGAATGGTTTTTTGCCGAGAGATTTGCCGATTTCCTCAAACGCGCGTCGTTCTTCGGCGGTCAGACCCCTCAAGCCGCTCTTCACATCGTCCGACGAGCTGGCGGGTCTTGTGTCGATAATGGCCGGAATTTCCGCTCCGGATTGCACAGAAGCGGTGTCAGCAGGATGGGTTGGTTTTGACCGGCTTGAACTGCCCACGCCGTTTTCTGCCTGATTGTCATTTTGCGACGAGCCCGGATTGGATGCGCTGTGTTCAGCCCGCAGCTGGCAGGCACCAAATCCGCGATATCCCAGAAACCGCTTTTCTGCATCGAACACCGGCATGGCAGACAGTTCGATCTCCGCCACCTTGCTGCGTTTGGGAAGCCGCCAGTCAAACTGTTTGCCGCTCCAGCTATCCTTCGAGGCAATTGCAGCCTGCACATCGCCGGACGGATCCAATTGAAAATCACCTGCCAGATCTTGCCAGCTGCGGCCTTCAAACGCGCCGCGCAAACTCACCAAAGTTTGGAATTCGGGGGATACAAAGGTAAATTTGAAAGCCTCATCCATACGCCAGACAAAGCGCATCAGATCGGGCTCGCTGCGCTTGCTGTCGCCTTCTTGCGGAAGCGGTTGGGGCGACACAGGAGTTTCCAGCGGAAGCTGCTGCGGCCTTGTGTCATTGGCGGGCGTCGGAACCCTGATCGCGGAAGCGGCCATTCTGCCCGGCTGTCCCTGCTGCACCACGCGCTGCAATGGAGTTTCTTCCGCATCGACCAGCAGCAGGAAGACCGTAGCTTTATCGACCGGCAATTTCAGCGCGGTGATGAGATGGCGCATGCCGCTCTGGATGTTGATTTGTTGCGACACCGGCGCGACACTGTCGGCGGCATCTTCCAGCAGTGTCTGCAGGGTTTCGGCGGCGTGGCGCAAATCACTGAACGCCCCTGAAGATGCGATCACATCGCCGCTGGCCGATAACAGAGCGGCATAGTGATGTCCTGATCCAAGCCAGTTGGCGAGCAGATCGGCGCGGCTATCAAAGTCGCTTGCTGCAGGCACACTCGCCGGGCGCAGCAGCACACCGGATACACCATCCATGTTCCGCAATTTGCTGACAGTGACCATTTCCAGAGGCGTTGCGGCGCTGCGGCCCAGGCGCAGGCGCTGGACCTGCTCGCGGTCACTGCGCAACCAGCCGTATAAATGCCGGATCTGTTTACGCAATGGCAGATCCTGCGGAAATTCCTCACTCAACAATGTTTCAAGGTCATCCGCACCCAGACGCTGCGCACCGGCGGGATTGGCCCAAAGCAACTGGCCGCCATCGGGTGACAGAACCAGCGCCGGCTCACCGGACAGCACCAGCGTGCTCAGCGGTTCGCAGGCGGTCCAAGCCATAAATGCCCGATTGTCACGACGTTTCGACAAGTGCTCTCCACTTTTCTCAATTGCACCGCAGTTGTTCAACGCGGCTCGACGCTCCGGATTCCAACACCGGGTTCAACGGTCAGGACCCTGGTCAATCCAATCAAAATCAGCGCCATTGTTAAGAATTTGTTAATACAAAGTGCCGAGCGGGTCCATCTATTGTGCCAAATACGGCATTTTGATTGCAAACAGAGTTAAAATCCGCGCCAATCCCCGCGTTCCACAGGGTGAGACGCGGATGCCAACAAAATGGCCCGCTGGCAACTTTTTATGTTGCACTGCACAAATTATTCACTATATATTGCATTGCAGCATAACCATTTCAAACTTGTGAAGGTAGGGACAATGAGCAAAAAATACGACATGACAGAGCAGATGCGCGCTTTTGCCGAGCAAGGCATGGATCAGGCCCGCAAAGCGTTCGACACTTACATGGAGACAATGCAGGAGACCGTTAGCAAGCTGGAAAGCTCCAGCACCGACCTGAAGTCAAAAACCAGTGAAGCCAGCAAAAAAGCGATCTCCATTACCGAGGCGCATATGAATGCAGCTTTCAGCCAGGCCGAAAAACTGGTCACGGCAAAAGATCCGCAGGAAGCGCTGGAACTGCAGACCAAATACATCCGCGAACAGATTGATGCGCTGACGAAACAGGCGCAGTCGATGGGCGAAGAAGCCGTCAACGCGGTGAAGGACATTCAGGACAAATTCAAAGCCTGAAGTCTGCAAATCCATGGTGCGATGCAAAATTATGTTGCAACGCACCATTTCTTTCCTATATAGAGACTGCAACGGCTTGCCGAGACATTATGTTTACGCTGCAGGCCAAACGAGAACCTGGAGTTATTGACATGAGCACTGCAAAAACCACTGCCAAAACGAAAACCGCAGCCAGCAAACCCGCTGCAAAACCAGCTGCAACCGAAACAGTTGCTGCACCCGTCATTCCCGGAATGCCGAATTTTGAAGCATTCAAAGTCCCTGAAATTTCTTTTGGAGACACAAATATGTTCGATCTTTCGAAATTCGACATGAAAAACTTCGACATGCAAAATTTCGAAGTCCCTGCAATGGTGCGCGATATGGCTGAAAAAGCCGTTTCCCAGAGCAAAGACGGCTATGCAAAAGCAAAGGCCGCCGCTGAAGACTCGTTCGACATGGTTGAAGAAACCCTTGAAACCGTTCGTGAAACCAGCCTGGAAGTCCAGCAGAAAGCCATGGACAATGCCAAGGCCAGCACGGATGCGGTTTATGATTTCTTCAAAGACATGTTCGGCGTGAAATCAGTGTCTGAAGCCGTTGAGCTGCAGACTTCCTTCGCCCGCCAGCAGTTCGAAATGCTGAGCGCACAGACCAAAGACATGTCCGAACTGGCTGGAAAGGCTGCTACAGAATCTTTCAAACCAGCCAAGGATGCCGCTGAAAAAGTCATGAAGACCGCTTAAACAGCAGCCCTTCTGAACTGAGTTGGAAAAACCCGGGTTTGCGTCCGGGTTTTTCTGTTTTCAAGGTTGCTTTGCCTACAGCCGGCACCGCGTGCCTGACCGGCTTGACGGAAACTGCGACCAGGCAACCGGCAGAGTTACGCCATTGGATGAATGGTAAAGTTTTGCTTGAAATGCCGTCGGCGTCGGCTTACACACGGTTTCGCCCGCGCCTGTAACAAGGACTGGCATGTGCAGCTGTAGCTCAGTTGGTTAGAGCGCCGGATTGTGGATCCGGAGGTCGGTGGTTCAACCCCACTCAGCTGTACCATTTCTTTTCGATCCCACCTGTCCTGCCAACGATCTAAAGTTGGCCGCCCCGACGTTCCTGACGTTCCCGACATTACTGGCGGTTCTGCCGGCGGGTCACATAGGATGCGATCAGCACTCCGATTGTCACCAGCGCGATCATGATGGTACTGACCGCGTTGATTTCCGGTGTCACACCCAGACGCACCTGGCTGTAGATTTTCATCGGCAATGTGGTGGCTCCCGGACCGGTCGTGAAGCTTGCGATCACCAGATCATCAAGTGACAGCGTGAAAGCCAGCATCCAGCCGGCAATAATCGCCGGTGCGATTACCGGCAGGGTTATGACGAAAAACGTCTTTGCCGGCGGACAACCCAGATCACCGGCAGCTTCTTCCAGAGACCGGTCGAAAGTCACCAGCCGGGATTGCACGACAACGGCAACAAAACACATGGCGAAAGTTATATGGGCCAGTGTGACCGCCCAGAAGCCACGGGCAAAATCAATCGCCACGAATAACAGCAGCAGCGACAATCCGGTGATGACTTCGGGCATGACCAGAGGCGCATAGATCATTCCGGAAAACAATGTGCGCCCGGCAAACCGTTTATGCCGGGACAGTGCCAGAGCTGCCATAGTGCCGAGTATGGTGGCAATTGTGGCCGACAGAACGCCGACCCGCAACGTCACCCATGCAGCATTCAACAGACCTTCATTCTGCCAGATTTCCGCATACCACCTTGTGGAAAATCCGCCCCACACAGTGACCAGACGGGACTCATTGAATGAGAATAACACAAGCAGCAGGATCGGCAGATAGAGGAACGCGAAGCCGAAGACGAGAGATGTTATGTTGAACCAAGTGGTGCGCTTCACGAGATTTTCTCCTCAGCGCGCAGTTGGGCATTTTGAAACAGAACGATCGGTATCACCAGAAGCAGCAGCAGGATGATTGCCACTGCGCTGGCCACAGGCCAGTCCCGATTATTGAAAAATTCCACCCACAAAGTTCGCCCGATCATCAGCGTTTCCGACCCGCCAAGTAAATCAGGTATGACAAATTCACCCACGGCCGGGATGAACACCAGAAAGCACCCTGCCGCGACACCGGGGAGCGAAATCGGAAAGGTGATCTTCCAGAACGCCTTGATTGGCGTGCAGCCAAGATCGGCTGCCGCTTCCAGCAGGCGCTCATCCATGCGCTCCAGCGACGCATAGAGCGGCAGCACCAGAAACGGCAGATAGCAATAGACAATGCCGATATAAACCGCCGTGTTGGTATTGAGGATCGTCAATGGCTCGGAAATCACGCCAAGTGTCAGCAGCAGCTGATTAAGCAGACCCTCCTTTTTCAGGATACCGATCCAGGCATAAATTCGGATCAAAAATGATGTCCAGAATGGCAGGATCACCAGCATCAGCAAAGTGGCGCGCCAGGAATGCGGTGCCCGCGCCATGGCATAGGCCAACGGATAGCCCACCAGCAGAGTGAGCAAAGTTGCGAAAAACGCGATGGTCACGCTCGAAAGATAGGAGCGGTAAAACAACGGCTCCTCAAATAAAAATGCGTAATTCTCCAGGCTGAACTGCTGCATCTGCTGCCACAGTGCCGACAGCCCGGCGCTGATATCCAGTTTGGGACTATAGGGCGGGATCGATATGGCCGGTTCTGACAGCGAAATTTTGAGAACAATCAGAAAGGGCACGGCAAACAGCACAAGCAGCCACAGATAGGGCACGCCGATCAACAGCAGCCGCGTGCTGAAAAACCGCTTCAGGCTCTTCACGATGTCAGCAGGATGCCGGCATCCTCTCCCCAATACAGCCAGACCTTGTCCTCCCAGGACAGGGGCCGTTCCACCAGACGGGTGGTGTTTGTCTGCGTCGCATGGATGAGGCGTCCATTGCCGATCTTGACGTGATACACCGAGACATTTCCAAGATAGGCGATGTCGTAGATCACGCCTTCAACGGCATTGACAGGATTTGCCGGATCGATGCCGTCCGGCAGGTCAAGCGACAGGTGGATTTTTTCCGGACGTATCGCAAACCATCCGGTGTCTCCGGCGGACAGACCGCCGGTGTTGTCACATTGAATGCGCAGCTCCAGCCCCTTGTCGGGGTCTGGCCCGATACCGGAACACTGCATGCTGGCCTGCTGGTCAGCAAAGCCCTCCAGCCGGCCTTCCAGCAAGTTGATGTCGCCGATAAAATCCGCCACATAACGCGACGCCGGCTGTTCATATATCTCCGATGGTGTGGCGATCTGGATGATGCGTCCCTTGTCCATCACGGCAATCCGGTCGGCAACGGTCATCGCTTCTTCCTGGTCATGAGTCACAATCATGAATGTGGTGCCGAGCCGTTCCTGCAGATCCATCAGCTCGAACTGGGTTTCCTCGCGCAGTTTTTTATCCAGCGCACCCAGCGGCTCATCGAGCAACAGCGCTTTGGGACGCTTGGCCAACGAGCGGGCAAGAGCGACCCGCTGGCGCTGCCCACCGGACAATTGGTGCGGTTTGCGCCGGGCAAAAGCCTCCAGCTTCACAAGTTCCAGCATCTCCTCCACACGGGCCTTCAGATCGGCCGCTTTCATGCCATCCTGCTTGAGCCCGAAAGCGATGTTTTTTTCAACATTCATATGGGGAAACAGCGCGTAGGACTGAAACATCATATTGACCGGCCGTTTGTGGGGCGGGATGCCGGTCAGATCGGTGCCGTCAAGCTGAATGGTGCCGCTGGTCGGTGCATCAAATCCGGCCAGCATCCGCATCATCGTTGTCTTGCCGCATCCTGACGGGCCGAGCAATGCGAAGAATTCGCGCTCATGAATGTCGAGCGTCAGATTATCGACAGCGGTGAAATTGCCGAACCGCTTGGTGACGTTCCTGAAGGAAATAAAAGGCACAGCATCAGGATCATTCCACGGCGTAAAGTCCCGCCGGACCGGCCCCAGAGTTTTTGCCATACGAGTTTCCGCTTGCACCTGTCACGGTTGTCGGACACCGGATACCAGATGCAGGATACCGGGCACAATATGAAAAAGCCCGGTCTGTCAGAACCGGGCTTTCAGGGAAATTTTACTGGCCGGTCTTGACCCTGGTCCAGGTTCGCGTCAGCAGGCGTTGTTGCTGCGGTGCGGCAGCGGTTACCGTATAGAGGTTTTCGGTGGCTTGCGGTGTCGGATAGATCGCCGGATCGGTGATGACCTCTTCATCCAGCAGCGGCTGCGAGGCTTTGTTGCCATTGGCGTAATAGACATAATTGCTCGCCTTGGCGATGACATCAGCGCGCATGATGTAGTTGAGGAATTCATGGGCTTCGGCGACGTTCGCGGCATCGGCAGGAATTGCCATCTGGTCGAACCACATCAAAGCGCCCTCTTTCGGGATCGAATATTCAACCGAAACCCCGTTTTCGGCTTCCGCAGCGCGGTCACGCGCCTGCAGAACGTCGCCGGACCAGCCGACCGCCAGACAGATATCTCCATTGGCCAGCGCATTGATATATTCAGAGGAATGGAACTTCTGCACGAAAGGCCGGATGCCGAGCAGCAGTTCCTCAGCCCTGGCAAGAGATTCGGCCTCCTTGGTGTCAGGGTCAAGTCCAAGATAATTCAGCGCAGCCGGGACCAGTTCGGTGGGCGCATCGAGAAAATGAATCCCGCAATCCTGAAATTTCGCCAGAATGGCAGGATCGAAAATCAGTTTCCAGCTGTCGACAGGGGCATCGGCCATGCGTTCAGCAATCATATCTACATTGTAGCCGATGCCGGTCGTGCCCCACATATAATTGATGGAATAGGCGTTGCCCGGATCATATTTGGCGACACGGGCCTCGATTTCAGGCCACATGTTTTTCAGGTTGGGCAGTTTTGATTTGTCCAGCTTCTGGAACACACCGGCCTCTATCTGGCGCTCCAGAAAAGTGCCGGTCGGCACGACAACATCATAGCCTGTTCCGCCGGCCAACAATTTGGTTTCAAGGACTTCATTTGAATCGAAAACGTCGTAGACAATTTTGATTCCGGTCTCAGCGGTAAAGTCCGAAAGGACTTCCTCGTCAATGTAATCGGACCAGTTAAACACATTGACGACACGTTCCTGCGCAAAGGCCGCAGTTGCGCTGATGGACAATGCGAGGCCGAACAGGCTGAATTTAAATGCTGATTTGGATCTGATCATACAATCCCTCAAAAGAAAGAACCCGAGCCGGAGCGGCTGATTGGGGTGGAAGACTGCCCCCTGGCACAAAACGATAGGAGGGAATGCGGCCTATCTCAAGATTTTTTTACCCCGACCGAGGCGTGTAAATTTCATTTCTCAACCATAGGTACTGCGTTCCAGAGGCGTGATTTCTGCTGCGAATTCATCAATCTCGGCCTGTTTCAATGCACAGATGATTTTATGGCCAAGCGGCGTGAAAGCTTCTTTGGCAAATGCGCTTTGACAAAACAGCTGCAGTGCCACATCCGGGCTTATAGGCAAGTGTCCGTCATGGGTGTCATAAGCATTTTGTTCAACCGGATTTGCAGGTTCTGCGGCCTGATTGAGGCCCTCGCGCATCGCCGCCAGCAAGGCTGTCATCACCAGATACGGATTTGCATCGGCCCCGGAAATGCGGTGTTCGAGCCGTGCCGCACTGGGCGGTGAAGCAGGAATGCGCACCGCGACAGAGCGGTTATTGCGGCCCCAGACTGCCCGCGTCGGGGCATAGGAACCCGGACGCAGCCGGCGAAATCCGTTGATCGTATTGATAAACACAAGGGTGCACTCGGCCATTGTGTCCAGAGTGCCGGCAATGGCATATCGCAACAGCGCCTCGCCTTGCGCAGTTGAGAAAATATTGCGGCCCGCATCATCCAGCAAACTGATGTGAACATGCATGCCGTTGCCAGCCTGACCGGGGAACGGTTTGGCCATGAAACTGGCTTTCAGACCATGCGCCGTGGCGCATTCGGCGATGATGCGCTTCAGCAGGACAGCCTCATCGGTGGCGCGCATGACATCGGCGCGATGGTTGAGATTGACTTCGAACTGTCCGGGCGCAGCTTCCGACACAATCGTATCCACCGCAACGCCCTGTCGCGCGGCGCTTTTAGTGATGTCGTCAAAGACTGCCGAATACTGGTCAAGCGATTGCAGCGAATACATGTTCTGGCGCTCAGGACCGGGTCCGTGACCAACCGGCAACGGCTCTCCCTCGCCGTTCAGTTTGGCTGGATCAAACAGAAAGAATTCAAGTTCGAAAGCGGCGCAGGCTGTCAGCCCCTCGGCGGTGAGCAGGTCTACCTGGCGCGCCAGAATCTGCCGTGGGTCACCCAGAAACGGCACTCCGTTTTCATCTTTCATGGTCAATATCAACTGGGCGGCATTCTGGGTGCCGATGCCACTTCGGCTCAGCGTACCGGGGACGGCAAAACAGAAACCGTCTCGGTCTCCGGTATCGATATGCAGGCCAGTATCGTTGACCTCACGTCCCCATACATCAAGCCCGAACAGGGAGAGCGGGAAGTTGACGCCTTCGCCATAGGCTTTTTTCAGAGCCGTGACAGGCGCCCACTTGCCCCGCAAAATGCCATTCAGATCAGAGATCAGAAATTCGACAATTGCGATCTCCGGATGCGCGGCAATAAAGGCGTCTGGTTCAGTGTCTGCTTGTTTCAACATAATGGC
Source organism: Pararhizobium sp. IMCC3301 (assembly GCF_030758315.1). Classification (NCBI taxonomy): domain Bacteria; kingdom Pseudomonadati; phylum Pseudomonadota; class Alphaproteobacteria; order Hyphomicrobiales; family Rhizobiaceae; genus Pararhizobium; species Pararhizobium sp. IMCC3301. Next base: position 3,528,318 of record NZ_CP132336.1, on the reverse strand, counting down.
CTGGAACGCGTTTTCGACGGATAATTAGCTTCGTTTGTGACTACGCCCCGTGATACGCTTTGGCAATCTTGCAATGCATCTTACAGGTTTTTATGACGATTTCCGACACCTCCGGCACGCTGCAGATGCTGCGCGGCGTTCCCGATATGGCAGCAGCCAAAAAGTGGCTTGCCGAACGCCAGATTGAAGACCTTGAATGCATGACCTGCGATCAGGCCGGCGTTGCCCGTGGCAAGCTGATGCCGGCTGAAAAATTCTTCAATACGCCGGACATGAACATCCCCAGTTCTGTTCTGACCCAGACCATCACCGGTGATTACGCGCTGGACAATGATACATTCCAACACGATCCGGTTGACAGCGATCTGGTGCTGAAACCTGATCTGTCAACCTTGACCGTGGTGCCCTGGGCCAACGATCCGACAGGCCAGATTATCCATGATGCATATTACAAGAACGGCGATCCGGTCGATATTTCACCACGCAATGTGCTGAAAAAAATTCTGGCGATGTACGCTGATATGGGTCTGCAGCCGATCATTGCGCCCGAGCTGGAATTCTATCTGGTAAAGCCGAATACAGATCCCGATTATCCGCTGGAGCCGCCGGTCGGGCGGTCCGGGCGGTCCGAAAGCGGACGGCAATTATACTCCATTTCCGCCGTCAATGAATTTGATGATCTGTTTGACGACATCTATGATTATTCCGAAGCACAGGGTCTGGAGATCGATACGCTGGTGCATGAGGAAGGCGCCGGGCAGATGGAAATCAATCTGCGTCACGGCGATCCGCTGATGCTGGCCGATCAAGTGTTCCTGTTCAAGCGCACCATCCGGGAAGCGGCCCTGCGCCACAATATGTATGCCACTTTCATGGCCAAGCCGATTGCCGGTGAACCGGCCTCCTCGATGCATATTCACCAGTCGGTGGTCAGCATCGAGAGCGGGGACAATGCGTTTTCCGGGCCCGGCGGCGAGCCGACCGATCTGTTTTACAATTTCATTGCCGGACAGAACGCCTTTCTGCCGAATGTGATGTGCATTCTGGCGCCTTACGTGAACTCCTACCGCCGCCTGGCACGCAAAACGGAAGTTGCCGTCAATGTGAACTGGGATTATGACAACAGGACTGTCGGATTGCGCGTGCCGCTGGCCGGAGCGCAGGCCCGCAGGGTGGAAAACCGGATTCCCTGCTCCGATGCCAATCCGTATCTGTCCATTGCCGCCAGTCTGGCCTGCGGACTGATCGGGATTCAGAAGAAAATGGACCCGCCTCCGCCGCTGTCCGGGTCTGGCGAAGGCCTGCCTTACGGCGTTCCCCGCGGGCTGCTGGAAGCGGTTGACCGGTTCGAAAAATGCCCGGAACTGATTGACATGCTGGGAGCCAGATTTGTAGCCACTTTCTGTGCCATCAAGCTGGAAGAATATGAAACCTTCATGGCGGTCATCAGTCCCTGGGAACGCGAATTTCTGTTGTTGAATGTGTGACGCTTATGAACCAGTTATCCAATCATTTCCCGACCGCCGAACTGCAGAACTCCGATGCCGCACATCATCTGCACCCGTTTAGCGACCACGAGACGCTGATCCGCGAAAAAAGCCGCGTCATCGTGCGTGGCGAAGGCGTGTTTCTGTGGGATTCGGACGGCAACCGGATCATGGATGGCATGGCCGGCCTGTGGTGCGTGAATGTCGGTCACGGGCGCCGGGAAATTGCCGACGCCGTGCATGAACAGATGTTGCAATTGTCGTATTACAACACATTCTTCAAAACCACCCATCCGCCGGTGGTCGCCCTGTCGGAAAAACTGACGGAACTGTCGCCAGACGGTTTCAACCGGGTGTTTTTTGCCGGCTCCGGATCAGAGGCAAATGACACTGTGCTGCGCATGGTGCGCCATCACTGGGCGATTCTGGGCCGGCCGGAAAAATCCCACATTATCGGCCGCAAGAACGGCTATCACGGTTCGACAGTGGCTGGCGCAAGCCTTGGCGGCATGAGCGGCATGCATGCCCAGGGCGGTGTGTTGAGCGGCATCAGCCATATCCGCCAGCCCTACTGGTTTGACGAGGGCGGAGATCTCGATCCGGACGCATTCGGCCTGCTCTGCGCAAAGGCGCTGGAAGAGGAGATTGACCGGCTGGGCGAGGACAAAGTTGCCGCCTTTATTGCCGAGCCGCTGCAGGGTGCCGGCGGCGTCATCATTCCACCGCCGAGCTACTGGCCCGAGATCGGCCGGATTTGCCGGGAACGCGATATTCTGCTGGTGGCCGACGAGGTGATTTGCGGCTTTGGACGGACCGGCGCATGGTGGGGCAGCGAAACATTCGGCATCGAGCCGGATCTGATGCCGATCGCCAAGGGCCTGTCGTCAGGGTATCTGCCGATTGGCGGCGTTCTGGTGAAGGACACGGTCGGAGATGTGATCACGTCAGGAGGCGGTGAGTTTTATCACGGCTTTACCTATTCAGGGCATCCTGCCGCCTGCGCAGCCGCCCTGAAAAACATTGAAATTCTGCAACGCGAGCGGATTGTCGAGCGGGTGCACGATCATATCGGACCCTATCTGCAGGCCCGATGGGCATCGCTTGGCGATCATCCGCTGGTTGGCGAAGCCCGCATGGTCGGGCTGGTGGGCGCACTGGAACTGGTGCCGGACAAGCCCTCACGCAAGCGCTTTGCCAATGAAGGGCTGGCCGGCGGGATCTGTCGCGATCACTCCTTCAAGAACGGGCTGGTGATGCGGGCTGTGCGCGATTCGATGATCATATCGCCGCCGCTGACCATTACCGAAGAGGAAGTGGATCTGCTGGTGGCTCTGGTCGAAAAAACGCTGGATGATACGGAACATACGCTGCGCAGCACAGGACGCCTGTCTGCATGAGCGAGCAAGGCGGCTCTGCTACCGCTTATCCGCCGGACAGCTATTACACCCATTCCGCCGCCCTGCCTGAAGCCCGTCCCCCATTGGCCGGGGATTGCCGGGTCGATGTGGCGATTATCGGCGGCGGCTATACCGGCCTCAGTGCCGCGCTGCATCTGGCCCAGGCGGGTCTTCGTGTCGCTGTTCTGGAAGCAAAGCGCGTCGGATGGGGTGCTTCGGGCCGCAATGGCGGCCAGATACATTCCGGTCAGCGTCAGGACCCGGAATGGTTTGAAGCACGCTACGACGACGCGGTCGCCAGGAAATTTTTCCAGATGGGGGAAGATGCCAAAACCCTGGTGCACAGGCTGATCGAAAAACACCGCATCGCCTGCGAGTTGAAAGCCGGATTGATCCATGCCGCGCACAAGCAAAGTTTTGTGCCCCTCTATCGCGATCATGTCGCGCATATGACTAGCCGCTATAATCATCCCCTGGCGTGGCTTGACCGGGAGGAAGCCTGCCACCGGCTTGGCACGGATGCTTATTTCGGAGCTATTTATGATCCCACTGCAGGACATCTGCATCCGCTGAAATTCGCCCTCGGTCTGGCTGAAGCAGCGATTGCGGAAGGGGCGCTGATCTTTGAAAACACGCCGGTTCAGCAAATCACCGATTGGGATCAACCGACCCTTGTGACGCCGGGCGGAGTGGTGCGGGCAGACAAACTGCTGCTGTGCGGCAATGGCTATATGAGCGGTCTGGCGCCGGAGCTGGATGCCAGGGTGATGCCGATCAACAATTTCATCGCCGCGACGCGCCCGCTGAGCCCAACGGAAATTCCGCTGCCAGGTGATGAGTGCGCCTCGGACAGCCGGTTTGTGATAAATTACTGGCGTATGAGTGCGGATAGCAGGCTGCTGTTTGGCGGCGGTGAAAACTACTCCGCCAGATTTCCGCCGGATATCAAAGCCTTTGTCCGCAAGCCGCTTTCGCTGATTTATCCGCAATTCAAGGACATTGAGATTGACTATGCCTGGGGTGGCACGCTGGCGGTGACGGTTCACCGGGTCCCACTGCTGCAGCGCCTGAAAGACCGGGTCTGGACCGCCGCCGGCTTTTCCGGTCAGGGCGTTACCATTGCCCCTCTCGCGGGTCAGATTCTGGCGGAGGCCGTACTTGGCCGCCCGGACCGGCTTGAAGCCTATGCCGCTTTGCCAACACCGGCGTTTCCGGGAGGCAAACTGCTGCGGCCGGCAGTGCTTGCGCTGGGCATGGGCTGGTTCGCGCTTCGCGACCGGCTGTGAGTGCCGGGCGCCGGGCAGGCACAGGTCAGGCAGGCAAAGATCAGCCCGGCAAAGAGAAGATGTGTTCCGGCAGGCCGGCAACTTCGACATTCAGCGAAAACACACTGCCCGCGCGCAATTCTCCTGGGTGCCGCGCACTGGTCACAAACAGCGTTTTCAAATCCGGACCGCCAAAGGTGCAACTGGTCAGATTGCTGACCGGCATGTCGATGATCCGGTCAACCGAGCCATCAGGTGCCACACGGACCAGGCAGGAACCGCCGTAGCGGGCATTCCACAAATAGCCTTCACTGTCGACCGCCGAGCCGTCCGGTCTGCCGCGGTCAAAGCCGGAAAAGAATGGGCGCTTATTGGCAATTTCGCCCGTCGTTGCGTCATAGTCCCAGACAAATATCGTATTCTGCATGGTGTCACCGAAGTAAAACCGCGTCTTGTCCGGCGACCAGCACAGAGTATTTGAAATGCCCAGCTCGCGGTCTTCAACCGTTGCACTGCCATCAGCCAGAACCCGGTAAAGCGTGCCAAGATGCTTTTCGGTGACCGGAGTTGCCTGGCCGTGTTCGTCAACATTGTTCTGCATCGAACCGACCCAGAAATCGCCGAACGGGCTGGGCCGGCCATCATTCAGGCGGCTTGCCGGCCAATTCGTCTCCGGTGCCGCAAAAGGGGTTCGGCTGTCATCCGCTTGATCCCACACAATCAGCTTCGATCCCAGAGCCAGCAAAAACACGCCGGGCCGGTCGGTCAAAGCTGCAGCACAAACCGGTTCGTCAAACAGCCAATGTCTGACTGTGGCGGTTTCGGGATGATAGCGCTGCCATAGAAAGCGGTTGATATCAGTCCAGTAAAGCGCCTGATCGGCTGCTGACCAGACCGGGCCTTCGCCGCACCAGTTGGCTGCGGGAACGGCAATTTGAATGTCAGTCATTTTCTGCCCCGTTGAGGTTTGATCGCTCACAGCGAGCTACCGGATCGTTGTTCGCATGTCTATTCAAATGTCGTGTAGCCGATTGTCACAGATTTCGGCGACCCGCCGGAGAGGCGGTTGATGCGGAACTGGCTGATCCGGCCCTGGTCGGTCCGCAGGCAGACATAGGACCCGACCGGCAGGTCGCGCAGTGACACAGGTGCAGAGGCGTAACGCGCTGTGGAGCAACCTCTATGGCCGCGGTTTGAGCGGTCGCCAATAGCGAATGCAGAGCCGTTTTCCGGTGCCAGATAGAGCTGATCGTGCCCGACCGCCTGAACCCGGATATCAGCTCCAACGCTGCCGATCCTGCCACGATCCAGATCCGCCCGGTAGGTTTGCGGAATGTTGATTTCCCCTGTGGAATAAGTGCGCGGAACCGGTGCTGCGACTGTAGTTTGGCAGCGGAAACCGGCGGCGCGTGCTTCGCAATTTGCTGCATCAGGCGCATAGATTTGTATGCTTCCGGACGGACCGTAATCACACTGCAATACTGTCCGGCCACCCAGCTCAATGATCCTGGTGGTTTGCAAGGTCCAGATCTCGGGAGTGCTCCACCATCCTTCTGGCAAGGCTGACGTGACCTCGCGTCTGATTTTTTCCAGCGGACAGGAAATCGTCCGGATGGCAGCCTGTGCTACGCCGCCGGATTGCAGCACTACAGCGCTGGCCAGTCCGGTTGCAATCAGGGATGCCGCGCTGACACTGCGAATTGAGGCAGAAAGACACTTTAAAAATACGATCTTCATACTGTTTCCCTGCCAAATGATCCGGTCATCAACGCCGTCTTGATACAACGCATGTGATGGCAGAATCTGATCGGTTCACCGGCGCAATCCGCTGTGTCAATTTTACTGAACATTGTGTTCAGATTGAATTCGTCCGCCGGACGTGGCAAGCCCGTGACTGGTCAGGAAAAGTCGGAGAAATTTGTGGGTATTCTGGTAAATGGCGAGTGGCAGAGCGATGCAACTCAGAGGAAAGAATCCGGCGGAAAATTCATCCGCAAAGATGCTGTTTGCCGCAACTGGGTGACGACCGATGGCTCAGCTGGCCCTTCCGGCGAGGCGGGATTCAAGGCGGAGCCCGGACGTTATCATCTTTATGTGTCCTATGCCTGCCCGTGGGCGCACCGCACCCTGATCTACCGCGTTCTGAAAGGGTTGGAGGAGCTGATTGATGTGTCGCATGTGCACTGGTTTCTGGGAGAAAACGGCTGGACTTTTGAAGCGGATGAAGATGGCATTGTCGGCGACCGGCTGTTTCACGGTGATCGGTTGTATAAAATATATCAAAAGGCAGACCCGGAAATTTCCGGCCGGGTGACGGTTCCGGTTCTGTGGGACAAGCAACGCAGCACGATAGTTTCCAATGAATCGTCAGAGATAATCCGGATGTTCAATTCGGCGTTTGATGATGTGGGCGCAAAACCGGGCGATTTTTACCCGCAGCAGCACCGCGCGGAAATCGACCGGCTCAACGCCATCATTTATGACACATTGAACAACGGGGTCTACAAAGCAGGCTTTGCAACCACCCAGGACAGCTATGAGGAAGCGGTGGTGCCACTGTTTGAGACCCTCGACATGCTGGAAAAGATGCTCGCGGAAAATCGCTTTCTGGTAGGTGATCGACCCAGCGAAGCGGATTGGCGGCTGTTTCCCACCCTGCTGCGATTTGATGCCGTCTATCATGGCCACTTCAAATGCAACCTAGCGCGGCTGATCGATTATCCGAATCTCTGGGCCTATGCCCGCGAGCTTTACCAATGGCCCGGCATTGCCGGCACGATCAATCTGGACCATGCCAAGAAACACTATTATCAGAGCCATGAAAGCATCAACCCGACACGGATTGTCCCTGTCGGCCCGCTGATTGACTGGTCAGAGCCGCATCAGCGCGACCGTTTTGGATCTTAGAGCGAAATCACGGCTTTTCGACCAAGCATTGGCGAAAACTCTCGGCCATATTCAGGATCAGCTGGAAATACAACTCCGGCCCCTCCTCCAGATCGCTGCCAAGCGGATCGAGAACGCCGGCTTTGGCGTCCGTGCCTTCGCGGATAACATTGACGATACGGCTTTGAAACTGCGGCTCTGAAAAGACGCAGGCCGCCTCCAGTTCCTTGACCTTGTTCTTGATTTCCGTAATGCGCGCCACGCCGGGCATTGTGTCTGGATTGACTGTCAGCGAGCCGATGGCGTTCAGGCCGAAGCGATCTTCAAAATAGCGGAACCCGTCGTGGAAAACCACAAAGGGACGGTCGCGGACCGGTGCCAGCAGAGTGTTGACCTGTTCAGTCAGTTGCTGCAAGCGGTCCCGCGTGGCAGCTGCATTGGCGGCAAATTGTGCGGCATTGTCCGGATAAAGCTCCGTCAGACGTCCGGCAATATAACTCACCATTAATTCGGCATTCAGCGGATCAAGCCAGATATGCGGATCATAGGCAACAGGATTGCCCGATCCATTGTCGCCGGGCTGGGCTTGTAGTGCCGAAATTCCATTCTCCGCTGTCTTAGGGGATGCAAAAGCACCACCCTCGCGGACAGGCAGACGTTTCACGCCGGGCGTATCTTCCAGGGGCACCACGCCGGCTTCGCGGCCAAGTGTGGCCAGCGGCTTTACCAGAAACAGCTCGAGTTCCTCACCGATCCAGAAAATCAGACTGGCCTGCTGCAGACTGCGGGCCTGCGACGGCTTCAAGCTGTAAGTGTGGGGCGAGGATGCGCCATCAAGAAGAAGTTCCGGCTCCGCGACGCCGGCCAGAACGCCCGACACAAGAGCGTGCACCGGCTTGATGGAGGTGACAATATGGTCGACGCCTTCTGACGCCTCGCTTTCAAAACGACCCGAAAACGGACTGGCGAGTGCGCCGAGCAAAACTGCCAGCGCAAGAGTATGAACAATACGCATAAACCATCCTATGAGCAAAAAATGTTATAAAGTTACACTCATCAATAATGATTGAAACGAGCTGTGACAAGGGGCTTTGCAACAGGTTTTTGTAATGACCGGCAAGAGGTGCTATTTCTGCGCGGCCAGCCGGATCTGGATTCGCCGGATCTGGGATGACCGGATCTGGGATGGCCAGCATCAAAGCCAGGGCCTACGCAGGCCGGCTGCAACAGTGCGGCGGCACTGCAGAAAAAACTCAATCAGGAAAAACTCAATCAGGAACCAGTTGATATGAAGCTTAAAGTCTATTTGTCCGGTGAAATTCACTCAGACTGGCGTGAGGAAATCATGTCAGGTGCGGCGGATCTGGATGTGGCGTTTTCAGCGCCTGTCACCGATCACAGCGCCTCTGACGATTGCGGCGTGACCATTATGGGGCCGGAAGAGAACAAGTTCTGGCACGATCACAAAGGCGCAAAGCTGAATGCGATCCGCACGCGCAAGGGCATCGAGGATGCTGACGTGGTCGTCGTCCGCTTTGGCGACAAATACAAACAGTGGAATGCTGCATTTGATGCCGGTTATGCGGCGGCGCTCGGCAAATCGCTGATTGTGCTGCACGGTCCGGATCACCAGCATGCGCTGAAAGAGGTCGATTCTGCCGCGCTGGCTGTGGCAGAACAGCCCTCGCAAGTGGTCGATATTCTGCGTTACGTTCTGAGTTGAAGGCGCGCTTCCCGCCGCAGGCCGAAAGCCGCCGTGTCAGGCCAGATAGGTCTGCAGGGTGGCTTTGGTGCCGTTTTCCCACAAGGAACGTACCGACGCGGAAAACGCCCCGGCAAAGACCTCATTGTCACCCAGCGCCCCGAATATATCGCTCATTTCCAGAAAGACTGCCGGATCGCTGCGGGCGCGCAAGGCGTGGTCCGTCAGGCGCGCAGCTTTTTCATCGACAATGGCAATATTATTGCCTGCATCATCGGTCCCGGCGCAGTAGCGGCACCATAGCGCCACCTCCAGTGCCAGACCATTCACCAGCCCGCCGGCGCCCAGACTTTCTCGGATTGTCGGCAGGATGAATTTGGGTTGCCGGTTCGAGCCGTCAAGGCAAAGACGGGGAATCGTATCGGCGACGGCGGCGTTTGAAAACCGCTCCCGGACCTTGTCGAGATAGTTGAGGAAATCGACCCCGGGAACCGCCGGTACCGTGGGAATGATTTCTGTCGTCTCCAGCCGGGTCAGAAAACCGCTGACCAGCGGTTCCGCCATGGCGTCGTGGACAAATTCGATGCCCATCAGCGCGGCCGGATAAGCGATCGCGGCGTGCCCGCCATTGAGAATGCGCAATTTCATCAATTCGTAAGGCGCAACGTCGGAGACAAATTCGACACCGACTTTTTCCAGCGCCGGTCTGCCAGCGGTAAATTTGTCTTCCAGAACCCACTGGCGAAACGGCTCGCAGGCAACCGGAACCGCATCGCTGATGCCGAATTTCTGTTCAACCATGGCGCGCTCACGGTCGGAAGTTGCAGGCGTTATGCAATCCACCATACTGTTGGGAAAGGCGACATTGTTGCCAATCCAGTCTGCCAGTTCACCGGACATCTGCCCGGCCAGCCCAAGTACCGCCTGCCGGGTGATGATACCGTTTTCCGGCAGATTATCGCAGGACATGATGGTAAAGGGCACGATACCCTTCGCTCTGCGTTGCCTGATTGCAGCGATCAGTGTGCCGAAAACCGTTTCCGGCGCATCGGGATTGTTGATGTCGTGGACGATGTCGGGATGATTGGCGTCAAAGCCACCGCTGCGGGCATCGACAAAATAGCCGCCCTCGGTGATGGTCAGCGAGACGATGCGAATATCAGGCGATGTCAGCCGTTCGACGACCGCTGCAGGATCGACCTCGACAAAATCGATCATTGATCCGCAGATTTTTGCGGTGAAGCCGTCCGGGTCCAGTTCAACAATGGTCGACAGCCAGTCCTGCTGGCGCAGCCGCTCGCGCATGACCGCGTCATAAGGCTTGATGCCGGCACCAACCAGTGCCCAATCATGATCCTCGCCCAGCGAAAACAACTCGTGCAGATAGACGGCCTGATGGGCGCGATGAAAATTTCCCACACCAATATGCATGATACCGGGTGTCAGCGCGTGGCGATCATAAGAGGGAACCGCAACATTCGCCGGCAATGCCGCCAGAGCGGCTTGATTCAATTTCGTGAATGTCATCAACTCATCCAGTTTCCACCATCGACATTTTATGTCTGTGCTACCGTAAATATACTGTCAGAACTTCCCGGGAACTCGGCCAGGAACTCGGCCAGAAACACGGCCAAAAACGGCCATGCCAGTCAGATTTTCAGCCGTTCCCATGCGCCTGAAAGGGACGCGCGAGGACCTGTCCTGGTTCCCCAGAGGCAGCTGTTGTTATCTGGCGAACAGACCATTGATCACTGCGCAAGGCCGGCTTTATCGAATTTGTGGATGCGGTTGACATCCGGCGTCAGGTAGACCTCATCACCATGATGCAGATCGACATCGCCCTCGGTCCGCACTGTCAGCATTTCCATACCGTCAACATGAACCCGCAGGAACGTGTCGGAGCCGAGATGCTCGGACACACCGACCTTGCCCTTCCAGCTTCCTTCCTGTTTTGAGATCAGGATATGCTCCGGGCGAACGCCAATCGTATGGGCGCCCATCTTGTCCGCTTCCGGACCGGAAATCAGATTCATTTTCGGCGAACCGATAAAGCCTGCGACAAACACATTGACCGGGCTGCGATACAGTTCCATCGGCGAGCCAACCTGTTCGATATGGCCGTCATGCAGCACCACAATCTTGTCGGCCATAGTCATGGCCTCGACCTGATCGTGGGTCACGTAAATCATCGTCGTTTTCAGACTTTGATGCAGTTCGGTAATTTCCAGACGCATATTGACCCGCAGAGCTGCATCCAGATTGGACAATGGCTCGTCGAACAGGAACGCTTCGGGTTCGCGCACAATGGCGCGGCCGATGGCGACACGCTGACGCTGGCCGCCGGATAATTGTCCCGGACGGCGTTCCAGATAATCCGTCAGGTTCAGCACCTTGGCCGCACCCTCGACCTTGCGATCACGCTCTTCGGCATCAAGACCGGCCATCTTCAGCGGAAAGGCAATGTTTCTGCGCACCGACATATGCGGATAAAGCGCATAGGACTGGAACACCATCGCCAGTTTGCGTTTGGCTGGGGGCAGCGATGTTGCGTCATTGCCGTCAATTTCGATTACGCCGCTGCTGACATCTTCCAGTCCGGCAATGAGCCGCAACAAGGTCGACTTGCCGCAGCCCGACGGTCCGACAAAGACAACAAACTCGCCATCCAGGATTTCCAGATTCAAAGGCGGAATGACTTCGGTGGTGCCGAAAGTCTTCGTAACCTGCTTAAGTGTAATATTACCCATGTTCGAATTCCCCATTAAACCCTATTTCACTGCGCCGAAGGTCAGGCCGCGCACCAGTTGTTTCTGGCTGAACCAGCCAAGAATGACGATGGGCGCGATGGCCATTGTCGATGCGGCTGACAGTTTGGCGTAGAACAGCCCTTCAGGGCTGGAATAGCTGGCAATGAAGGCTGTCAGCGGCGCCGCCTTGGACGCTGTCAGATTGAGCGTCCAGAACGCTTCATTCCAGGCCAGAATGACATTCAGCAGAAGCGTGGAGGCAATGCCGGGCACCGCCATCGGTGTCAGCACGTAAAGCACTTCCGACCACAGGCCTGCACCATCCATTCGTGATGCCTCGAGAATTTCTCCGGGAATTTCCTTGAAGTAGGTGTACAGCATCCAGACGATGATCGGCAGATTGATCAAGGTCAGCACCAGTACCAGACCGACACGCGAATCCAGCAGGCCGGTATCGCGGAAAATCAGGTAGATCGGGATCAGCACTCCGACCGGCGGCAACATCTTGGTAGACAACATCCACATCAGAACGTTTTTAGTGCGTTTGCTGGGAACAAATGCCATCGACCAGGCTGCCGGAATGGCAATCAGCAGCCCCAATAGCGTTGAGCCCAGGGAAATGATGACTGAATTCATGAAGTGACGCGGATAGTTCGACCGCGACTGGACTTCCGAATAATTTTCCGTGGTCCATTCAAAGAACAGGAAAGACGGCGGCGAGGCAATCGCTTCAGCCTCGGTTTTGAAGCTTGTCAGAAAGGTCCACAGGATCGGGAAAAAGATCGCCAGTCCAATGGCCCAGGCGACAAGCGTCACGATGAGTTTGCGTTGGTTGGTAACAGCACGTGCCATGATCTCATGCCTCCAGGTTTTTGCCGATCATCCGCATCAGGAAGATCGCAACAATGTTAGCGAGAATGACCGCTATGATTCCGCCTGCTGACCCGCCGCCAACATCGAACTGCAGCAGAGACTGCGCGTATACCAGATAGGTGATGTTGGTCGAGGCGGTGCCGGGCCCGCCATTGGTCGTGACAAGAATTTCAGCGAATATCGAGAGCAGGAAGATTGTCTGGATCAGCACAACAACTGTGATGGCCCGGGACAGATGCGGCAGCACCATATACATGAAACGGCTTGTCGAGCTGGCACCGTCCATCTCTGCCGCCTCAAGTTGTTCCTGATCCAGGGATTGCATGGCGGTCAGCAGAATGAGGGTAGCGAAAGGCAGCCATTGCCAGGCCACAATCAGGATGATTGAGGCCAGCGGCGCCTGACTCAAGAACTCGAATGGCGGCAGACCGATCGCCTTGGCGGCGTGGGCGAACAGTCCGTTGACCGGATCCATGAACATGTTCTTCCAGACAAGGGCGGACACGGTCGGCATGACGAAGAAGGGCGCGATCACAAGGATGCGGACAATCCCCTGGCCCCACATCGGCTGATCCAGCAGCACTGCCAGCGCGATTCCGAGCACAACAGTGATGATCAGAACACCGCAGACCAGAATGATGGTGTTGAAAAATGCGTCAAAAAAGGCCGGGTCGGTGAGGAAATAGCGATAATTTGCAAATCCTGTGAAGGTTTCCTCACCCGGAGACAAAAGGTTGTAGCGCAGAAACGAGAAGTAAATCGTCATCGCCAGCGGGACGATCATCCATGCCAGCAGCACCAATACTGCCGGTGAAATCATTAAGCGCGCAGCGGTTCTGGAATGTGCAGTAGCCATGACAACTCCCCCCATTTGTCAGGATCAATTAAATCAGCTTATCGCAAATCAGATCGACAATGCAATGTGCGTGCCCTGATGCAAACAGGGCCGGAATATTGCGAACGGGGCCGGCCGGGAAAGCCGGCCCCGAGGAAGGCAGTTACTTGATGTAACCGGCCTTCGTCATCTCACGCTCGGTGAGGTTCTGAGCGTTCTGAAGGGCGTCGTCGACAGAGGTCGATCCAGCCAGAGCAGCTGAAAACTGCTGCCCGGTGGCAGTTGCAATACCCTGGAATTCAGGAATGGCAACAAACTGAACACCGACATAAGGAACCGGATCCACAGTCGGGTTCTTCGGATCAGCCGAATTGATGCTCTCGAGTGTCATTTTGGCAAATGGCACTTTGGCATATTCGGGATTCTCGTAAAGCGAGGTGCGGGTGCCTGGAGGCACATTTGCCCAGCCTTCGTTTTCGGCGACCAGCGCCAGATAGTCTTTCGATGTTGCCCAGGCGACGAATTTCTTCGCTGCATCAGCTTTCTGTGTGCCGGACGGGATGGCCAGAGACCAGGCCCACAGCCAGTTGCCACGCTTGCCAAGGCCGGTGTCCGGTGCAAGAGCAAATCCAACCTGATCAGCCACTTTGCTGTCATTCGGGTTTGTGACAAAGGAAGCTGCAACAGTCGCGTCAATCCACATGCCGCATTTTCCGGTCTGGAACAGCGACAGGTTTTCATTGAAGCCGTTGTTGGAAGCGCCAGGGGGGCCAGCATCATTCAGCAGGTTGACGTAGAAGGTGATGGTTTCTTTCCACGCATCGCTGTCGAATTGCGGCTTCCAGTCCATATCGAACCATTTAGCCCCGAACGAATTGCCCATTGCGGTGAGGAACGCCATGTTCTCACCCCAGCCAGCCTTGCCGCGCAGGCAGACACCGTAGATTTCATTGTCCTTGTCCGTCATGGCACGAGCGGCTTTGCCAATGAAGTCCCAGGTTGGAGCGTCCGGCATTTCCAGACCGGCTTTTTCCATCAGGTCCTTGCGGTACATGACCATGGAGCTTTCGCCGTAAAATGGCGCGGCATACAGCTCGCCATCAACAGTCAGACCGCCACGAATGGCAGGAAGAATATCATCGACATCATAGGATGCCGGCAGATCGTTTAACGATACGAGCCAGCCTTTGCCGCCCCAGATCGGAACTTCGTAAGTGCCGATAGTCATGACATCATACTGCCCGCCTTTGGTGGCAATATCTGTGGTGACACGCTGGCGAAGAATGTTTTCTTCCAGAGTGACCCACTCAAGTTCGATGTCGGGATTTTTGGCTGTGAAGTCACCGGCCAGCTTCTGCATCCGGATCATATCGCCATTATTGACGGTTGCGATTGTCAGCGTCTCGGCGAGAGCCGGAGATGCCAGCAAGGCAAGCGCAGATACGCCCACCAGGGCACGTGAGAAAAATTTCATAAGGTCCTCCCAGAACCAGTTTGAGCATTTGCTTATTAAGCGGGCAAATGTTCACACAAACTGTTCTGAATGTCAAGAGGGATGTTAAATTTTTCCTAACAACTCAAGATTAAAAGAGAAAAAATTGTTATATTTCAATGTATTAACATAATGGGCATTTGCTCATTAATTGAGCAATAGTTCGGCTGTCGCCTCATTCGTAATCAATGCATTGATCAAACGCCCGCGCAAGGCGCCCCGGATAGCAGCGACCTTGGGCTCGCCGACGGCAATTCCGAACACCGGATGATCCTGATCGGCATGCAATGGCGCGCTGGCGACGCGGTCATTGATGAGGCCATCAATCAGTTTGCCGTCCTTGTCGTAAACCCAGCTGGTGATTTCTCCGATGGCACCCAGCCGGTTGAGGGATTTCGCCTCCTCTCTGGTGACGAACCCGTCGACAACGAGTTGTGCACTTTCGTTCATCTGGCCAATGCCGACAAAGGTCACATCAGCCTGTCGGGCCAGCTCAAGAATATTGTGGACCGGTGCCTGCCCGTGCAACAGCTTCCTTTCTTCCGAATTCGTCGCAAATACAGGCAGTGGCATGGGGAAATGCCGGGCATTGACGCGGTCTGCCATGCGGATGATCACATTATAGGCGGTCGCCGAGCCGTCCGACATCATGTTGCCCAGCAGCGAGACGATACGGTGCTGGGGGCAATCCATGGCGGGGAGTTGTTCCACACAGGCCCGTAACGCGCGGCCGGTTCCAATGGCGATGATCCTGGGCTGGCTGGATTTCAGATGGCGCTCCATTTCAGCCGCGCCGGCCTGAGCGATCCCGACCGTCGATGCCGGGGCTTCCGGATCGCTGGGAACTACCTCACAAGCCATCAGATCAAAGCGCTCGGTCAGTTTTTTGCCAAGTTCCATGCATTTGGCGATCGGATGATCCACGCGAACCTTGATCAGGCGCTCGCTGACTGCCAGCGACACCAGCCGCTGTGCCGACTGGCGCGAAACACCCAGTTTGCGGGCGATTTCATCCTGCGTGTTGCCAGCCACATAATATAGCCATCCGGCTCGCGCGGCCTCGTCAAGGCGGCTGAATTCATTGTCGGATTTAGCGGCCACTTATGTCCCCGATACTCTGTTCGTGCAGTTTCAATTGAGGGGCCATTTCAAAGAATTCCGCCCAATTGTCAAAATTCGTTACGTCAGCAAACCGGCAATCGTCCTCGACCGGCATGTCTATCAGATGGCTGCCTCCGGTATATCGCCAGACAATCATGCCGGCTGCAAGGGCTGCTTCCAGGCCGGGTCCACTGTCTTCAATGACCAGACATCTTTCCGGCTCCGCCTGCATCTGCCGCGCCGTATGATAAAACAGATCCGGGGCCGGCTTGCCGAATTTCACTTCCGAGGCGGTAAAAACATTATCGCCAAAAAACCCTGTCAGCCCGGTCAGTTGCAATGATTTTTCAACACGTGCCGGCGTGCTGCTTGTTGCCACGCAGGCGGGCCGTGCCAGATTTGCAAGAATGTCGGTCACTCCCGGCGTCGTTTTCAGCTCGCTGCTGAAGGCCTGGAATAATCTGTTGCGATAGGATTCCTCAAAATCCGGCGGCAACGCCACATCGAATGTCCGGCGCACAGATTCCGCAACCTTGGGAAAGCTGCGTCCCAGAAACCAGCGTCGAAAATAATCAAACGTGACGGAGATACCGGCTGCTTCCAATTCAGAAATCAAAATGGCAGAACTGATCATCTCACTGTCAATGAGCACGCCGTCGCAATCGAAAATGACAAGATCTATCTCAGGGTTCTGCATGTTCGGGCACAATCGGGAGCATTCGCAGGAGACTAGAACACATTCTATAAATGTCGAGTCATTTGGCTTCGTAACGCATGCTGCCCAACAGGGCTTGACCTTCCAGCTACTGTAAGCCTTACATAGTTGATTCTGAAAGTCATTGCCCGCCGCAAAACGGGCTCAACCAAGGTATGATGACGCATGGACCAAAAGCACAGCGATCACGGACACAGCGATCACGGGCACAGCGATCATGGGCACAGCGATCATGGGCACAGCAGCACTTGCACCCACGATCACGCTGCAGAGCATGCACATGACCCGCATGGGGACAGCGCACAGACAGATGGCAACGCCGCAACCAGCATTGACCCTGTGTGCGGAATGACTGTCAAACTCAATGCGGGAAAACCGAACCTCACCCATGGCGGCACGGACTACCATTTCTGCAGTCCCAGGTGCAAAGATCGTTTTCAGGCAGATCCGGTATTCTATCTGTCGGGTAACAACAAGAAAAAGCCCAAGCCGGCTGCCAAAAACGCCATGTATACCTGCCCGATGGACCCGGAAGTGGTTCAGGAAGGCCCCGGCACCTGCCCGATATGCGGCATGGCACTGGAACCAATGGATGGGGTCGCTGACGGGCCGAACCATGAATTGCTGGATTTCACGCGGCGGCTATGGGTCAGCGCTGCTGCGGCGATTCCACTGCTGATTCTGGCCATGGGACCGATGTTTGGCCTGCCGATCCGGAACTGGATCGGCGAAACCACCACACTCTGGCTGGAACTGGCGCTGGCCACTCCGGTGGTGCTGTGGGCGGCGGCTCCGTTTTTCCACCGCGGCTGGACCTCGGTGCGCACCTGGAAGCTGAATATGTGGACGCTGATCATGCTCGGCGTCGGCGCTGCCTATCTGTACAGTGTGGTGGCAGTGCTGTTCCCCGGCCTGTTTCCGGAAGCGCTTCTGACGGAAGGCCACGCGCCGGTCTATTTCGAGGCAGCGGTGGTCATTATTGCCCTTGTGTTTGTCGGACAGGTGCTGGAATTGCGGGCACGCGAGCGCACCGGAGACGCTATTCGCTCGCTACTCGACCTGGCCCCGAAAACAGCGCGCCGGATCAATCCGGACGGATCGGAATATGATGCGCCGCTGGAGAATATTCTGACCGGCGACCGTTTGCGCGTAACCCCGGGCTCCAGCGTACCGGTGGACGGCATCGTTCTGGAGGGCCATTCTGTCATTGATGAAAGCATGATTACCGGCGAGCCGCTTCCCGTGGAAAAAGGCCCGTCTGACGTCGTCACCGGCGGGACGATCAATAAAAATGGCAGTCTGATTGTTGAAGCCAGACATGTCGGCGAAGATTCAATGTTGGCGAAAATCGTCCAGATGGTGGCCTCGGCCCAGCGCTCGCGTGCGCCGATCCAGGGCCTGGCCGACAGAGTCGCCTCGTATTTCGTTCCCACGGTGGTTCTGATCGCGATAGCTGCAATGATAAGCTGGATCGTCTGGGGGCCGGAACCGGCCTTTGTGTTTGCCATCGTCTCAGCGGTTTCGGTTCTGATTATTGCATGTCCCTGCGCACTTGGACTTGCAACACCGATGTCGATCATGACAGCTACCGGCCGGGGCGCACAGGCAGGCGTGCTAATCAAGGAGGCGTCCGCGCTGGAACGCCTTGCCAAGGTTGATGTCGTCATTGTCGACAAAACCGGCACATTGACCGACGGCAAACCGACACTGACAGATGTCATTGCCCTGTCGGACCGGGATGAGGCAGCATTGCTGTCACTGGCAGCCTCTCTTGAAAAAGCCTCTGAACACCCGCTGGCCGATGCTATTGTCGAAGGTGCGGATCAGCGCCAGCTCGCACTGCTGCCGGTGGAGGATTTCAATGCGGTGACCGGCAAAGGCGCTTCAGGCGTGGTTGGCGGGCATCGCATCAGCCTTGGCAACAGTGCCATGGTTCGCGATCTGGGTGTAGATACGGCTGCGGCCGATACCAGGGCCAATACGCTTCGCCAGTCTGGCAAGACGGTGATGTATATGGTTGTCGATGGAGAATTGGCAGCTCTTATCGCGGTCGCAGACACGATCAAGAAGTCCACGCCGGAAGCTATCCGGGCCCTGCATGCGGCCGGCCTGAAAGTCATCATGGCGACGGGCGACAATGAAATCACGGCAGCAGCTGTGGCCGCAGAATTGGGCATAGATGAAATTCGTGCCGGCGTGCTGCCACAGGACAAGCAGGCACTGGTGGCGGAACTGAAGGCCAAAGGCCATGTTGTGGCGATGGCCGGTGACGGGGTGAATGACGCGCCTGCCCTGGCTGAAGCCGATGTCGGCATTGCCATGGGTACGGGAGCCGATGTTGCTGTGGAAAGTGCCGGCATAACCCTGCTGACAGGAGATTTGGCCGGTATTGCACGAGCCCGAAACCTGTCTGTTTCAACCTTGCGCAATATCAAGCAGAACCTGTTCTTTGCGTTTGTCTATAACACCGTGGGTGTACCTGTGGCGGCTGGCGTTCTGTATCCTTTCACCGGGGTGTTGTTGTCGCCGATGCTGGCTGCTGCAGCCATGAGCCTGTCTTCAGTTTCGGTAATCTCCAATGCCTTGCGATTGCGCAGACTTAAACTTTAGACACAAAGCTGCAATTTCGTGGCAGGTCATTTGGAAAAAATGTTAGATCGTTTGTGTCTGCATTGAAACGTTTGGCCGAGTTTGCACGTCTACCGGTCAGGCCCACTCCTCTTGTGGTCTTCAAGACCACAAGAGGAGTGAAACGACGTTCGGCGGGCGTGCAGTGCTGCCCTTCAGTGCTCCAGATAAGCCCACCGGCGGGCGTTGACCAACCGGTACGTGCGCCGCTGGAAGAACGGATCTGTAACATCAATGGTTCAATGCAACCATGAAACGATATAGAGGACCAGAATGAATATTGGACAGGCATCGCTGGCATCGCATTTGCCAACAAAGACTATTCGGTATTATGAGGAAATCGAACTCATCCGGCCAACGCGCGCCGGCAATGGTTATCGCACCTAT
Source organism: Pararhizobium sp. IMCC3301 (assembly GCF_030758315.1). Lineage (NCBI taxonomy): Bacteria > Pseudomonadati > Pseudomonadota > Alphaproteobacteria > Hyphomicrobiales > Rhizobiaceae > Pararhizobium > Pararhizobium sp. IMCC3301. The sequence continues at coordinate 3,508,803 of NZ_CP132336.1, read as the reverse complement.
TCTGAAACGGATGTGCATCGCCTGCGCTTCCTGCAACGCGCCAGAAGCCTGGGGTTTTCGATTGACGAATGCCGCCTGCTGCTGTCGCTTTATAAAGATCGCAACCGGGCCAGCGCCGATGTCAAAAGGCTGGCGCTGGAGAAAATCACTGAAATCGAACGCAAATTATCGGAATTGAATTCATTGAAATCGACATTGTCAGCGCTGGCCGAAAACTGCCACGGTGACGATAAACCGGAATGCCCGATCATTGACGATCTGGCCGGAGGATTGAAACATTGAAAAAGCATTTTAAGACCATATTGATTGGCGGAATTATCATCGCTCTGGCGTTGTGGCGGTTTCTGGCTTCGGACGGAAGCGGTGGCACAGGCGAAGCCCTGGCTGAGGTCAAAGTTCCAGAGCTTACTGCTGCTGAGACGGCCGGCAAGGCTGTGTTTGATAATAATTGCGCCGCATGCCATGGCGACAATGCTGCCGGCAAGGATGGTTTCGCGCCGCCACTGGTGCACCGTATCTATGAGCCAAATCATCATGCTGATGTCGCCTTTCAACGTGCGGCCCAACTCGGCGTCAGGGCGCATCACTGGACCTTCGGCAACATGCCTCCTGTCGAAGGCGTCAGCGAGGAAGATGTCAGCCAGATCCTCACCTATGTGCGGGCGCTGCAACGCGCCAACGGCATTAATTAGTGAAGCGGACTGTCTTCCAATATTTTACGAGCCTGAGCCTGCTGTCTAACCGGCCGGATTCGACGATAGTTTTGGATCAGGAGTTCAAACAATGACGATCAACAGACGACAATTCCTCAAGACCAGCGCTGGCGGAGCAGCTTTTGCGGCATTGCCGATCAGCTTTCACGCCGCATTCGCCGCTGACGGATTTCTGGAAATTACCGCAGCGCCATCGCAGCAATCGCTTTACTCAGACACAGCACCGGCATCGGATCTGTGGACCTATAATGGTACGGCTCCGGGACCTGAAATCAGGGTCAAACGCGGAGACCGCGTCAAGGTCCGGCTCATCAACCGCCTTGACGAGCCGACCTCTATTCACTGGCACGGTATCCGCATCGCCAATGCGATGGATGGCGTAGCCCGCCTGACCCAGGATGCAGTGGAGCCGGGCGGCAGTTTTGATTATGACTTCATCGTGCCTGACGCGGGAACCTATTGGTATCATGCCCACAACCGAAGCTGGAATCAGGTTGCCCGGGGTCTGTATGGTGTGCTGATCGTGGAAGCGGATACAGCCGAATTTGATGCTGAACATGACCGCACACTTGTGATTGATGATTGGCGTTTGGACCAACAGGGTAAACTGGACACTGCCAGTCTCGGCAGTTTGATGGACTGGACCCATGGCGGGCGTATCGGAAACTGGCTGACGGTCAATGGCAAAAGCCTGCCGCGATACAGCCTGAATGCAAATGAAGCCTACCGGTTGCGCCTGATCAACGCCTCAAATGCCCGTGTGCTGGGGCTTGACCCGACACAATTCGGCGGTAAAATCCTGGCCTATGATGGACAGAGCCTGCCGCAACCGGCTGAGCTGACCTACCAGCCGCTGTTGCTTGGCCCGGCGCAAAGGGTTGATCTGCTGGTGGTTCCCAAAGCCGGAGAACCCATCGAACTCAACGAAGTCTCCGGAAACCAGCCCTTTGCCTTTGCCAATTTCGACGTGGCGGAAAAGCCGGACAGCAAGCTGGTTACGCCAGCGCTGATCCCGAACCGCCTGCCGGAACCCGATCTTGCGAAGGCGCGCAGCTTCCGGCTCGACATGACCGGCGGCGCAATGGGGCAGATGGTTGATATGGTCTATAATGGCAAAAAGCTGGAAGGCAACGATTTCAGAGACACCGCACAGGTCTGGGCGTTCAACGGCATAGCCAATCTGGCCACGGAGCCGTTCTTTTCCGTCGAGCGCGAGGAAACGGTTGTTGTGGAAACCATCAATCGCACAAGCTTTATCCATGCCATGCACGTCCATGGGCACCATTTTCGCATTCTGGAACGCAGCGGCAGCGATATCGATGAGGGGCAACCATGGCGGGATACCTTCCTGATCGGCCCTGAACAAACCACAAAGATAGCGTTCGTTGCCGACAATCCCGGCAAATGGTTGCTGCACTGCCACATGCTGGAACACGCAGCGGCGGGAATGATCACCTGGTTTGAGGTGGGCTGAACTCACGGCAAGGTGAACATTCGGGTCTGGATTTTCGCGCAGCTTGTAGGTATGAGAGCACTATGAGGAATGTAATTGTTCTATGTCTGTTACTGTTATTCGCTGGCAGCCAGGGGTTGTTTGCGAATAGTGCCTCGACTGCCGGAATCCTGGATGTGGCGATCCCGACGGGACAACGTCTGTTTGCTCCGGTGAATACGCTCGATAATGCCGATGTTACCAGGGTTGCCATGGTTGCCATGGTTGAAAGATGCTGCAGTCAGGATGACGCGCCGCAGAGCACAAACAGTGCCACACCCTGTATCTATGATTGTACAATCATGACTGCGGATTTTGGTTTGGCTATCGGGTTCAGCGCGCGGAACCTTGGCAGTGAAGCAAAGAAAAACCAGAATACAGCATTTGGAAATGCGCCGTTTAGGCCTCCGATAGTCTGACACAACTCTTTAATCCGGCAATTTTGCTGTGGTGCGGATTGCTCTTTCTGTCAGATAATTTACGAGGCATATAATGCTCTCCAGACAAAATTTTCTAATTGGTAATGCTACTGGTGCCCGGACGGTGCCTGAGCCGGATTGTGTCATTAAACAGAAAAACGACAGAGCCGGTTTGCTCTATCTGGCAGATGATTTGCAGCAGAATGGCGGAATTACTGGAACTATTGCGGTCGACGCGCGTAATCAATTGTCAGGTCCTATATCAAAACCGGCCCCGGCCCGGAGTCGCGGATTGATCGCAGACAAACCGGCTTTGAGATTCAGGGGGGCAGTCATGGGGCTGTGGAGAAATTCACGAAAACGCAGATTGCCGCCGCTTGTATCCGCCACATCGGTGAACCGCCTGGCTCTCAAACACCCTCAACGATGCGCTGTCGGCATGACGTTGAGAATTCATGGCATGAAAACGCCATGGCCCGGCAGCAGAAATTTTTCGAACGGATGTATCCGTATGGTTAATAAATGTGTGCAAGAAGTTGATGAACACATCCAAATTTGTCCAAAGGTAGTGGTAATATGAGTTTCGATGATCAGACAATTCGCAGGCCGTCGCGACGCGCCTTTGTTCTTGGCAGTGTCGGTGTTATGGGGCTGGCTGTGTCGGCTTGTTCAACAGCGGCAACCCGAACTGTAGTTATCAGCGATCCTGCTGAGGCCCGGCAATTCGCCTTGATGTACGGCCCCATGCCGGACGAACAATTTCCCATTCCGGGGATTGAAATCGATAAAGTTCCACCAAGGTTCCGGCGCCAGCGTGTTGATTTCGACACAGCGGAAAAACCGGGCACGATCATCGTGAACACGAATACATTCTACCTGCATCTCGTCGAGCCAGGCGGCAAGGCAATGCGTTACGGGGTAGGTCTTGGACGGGCCGGATTTGACTGGTCAGGCCGGGCCAGAGTGGGCTGGAAGCGGCCATGGCCAACATGGACGCCGCCATCGGAAATGATTGCCAGACAACCGGAGCTGGAAATATACAGCGCCAAAAACGGCGGCATGCAACCCGGTCTCAACAACCCGCTCGGCGCCCGCGCATTGTATATTTTCCAGAATAACAAGGACACCTTATATCGTATCCACGGCACGCCAGAATACTGGACCATCGGTAAAGCGGTCTCCAGCGGATGCGTACGGATGATCAATCAGGACGTGATTGATCTGTATACGCGGGTGCCGCCAAAAGCACCGATTCTGGTGATCTAAGCGCGGTCATGGCAAAACCTGGACCTGTCTTGTGGGTGCTTGGATTGATTGTTGTTGGCGGTGGTGCCTATGTGCTTGCCGCACAGAACAATTTTTTCGGTGCCGGCAGGTCAGCTGGCCTTTTCAAGCCGCGGGATTCAGCCATTGTCGAACGCGGCAGCGCAGTGTACACGGCCAATTGCGCCTCCTGCCACGGCAAAGATCTGGAAGGCCAGCCGGACTGGAAAAGCCCCGGCGAAGACGGCCTTCTGCCAGCGCCGCCACATGACGAAAACGGCCATACCTGGCACCACGGCGATGACGTGCTGTTTGGCATTACCAAATATGGCGTTGCAGAATTTTCCGGCCTGGACGGCTATCAGAACGCCATGCCGATCTTCGAAGACGTTCTGAGTGATGACGAGATCATTGCGGCCCTGTCATACATCAAGTCACGCTGGCCAAAGGAAATGCAGGCCAGGCACGACGACATGAACCGGATTGCCGAGCAGAACAAAACCCGGCAATAAACCGTTTCACGCCCACAAACATGTTCTATCTGTTAACCTCGCCGCGCGGGTCGAGCAGCGCTGACAGCACGCTTTCCTGGGTGATCTCGCCGACAATGACGCCGTCTTTCTCGACCCCGACGCTGGCGCCGTTGGTTTTCATCTGTTCCATGACGTTCTGAATCATTTCCGCGCCCGTCACGGTGACAATCGGTGGTTTGCCCTGCAAGGGCCGCATCACATCCTGTGCACACAGCACATTGAGCGGGTTCATGTGGGCGACAAAATCGGCGACATATTCATTGGCCGGATCGGAGAAAATCTGCTGCGGCGTGCCGCACTGGATAATGCGGCCGCCTTCCATGATGGCAATCCGATCACCAATCTTGAAAGCTTCGTCCAGATCGTGGCTGACGAAAATGATGGTGCGTTTGAGGCTGCCCTGCAAATCCAGCAATTCGTCCTGAAGCCGGGTGCGGATCAGCGGATCGAGCGCGGAAAACGGTTCGTCCATCAGCAGGATCGGCGCTTCCGTCGCAAACGCCCTGGCCAGTCCGACACGCTGCTGCATGCCGCCTGACAGTTCTGCGACGCGGCGGTCGGCCCATTCGGTCAATCCGACCAGAGCGAGTTGCCTGTCGACCTGCTCATTGCGCTCTGCAAGGGCCATGCCGCCAAATTCCAGGCCAAGACCGACATTTTCGCGCACGCTGCGCCACGGCAGCAGACCGAATTGCTGAAACACCATGGCGACGCGCTTCAGGCGTATTTCGCGCAGGGTTGCAGCATCTGCGGAGGTAATATCGACCATGCGGCTGCCATCATTGACCCGCACCGAACCGCGCACCACGCGATTGAGACCGTTAACCGCGCGCAACAGGGTGGATTTTCCGGATCCGGACAGACCCATCAGAACCAGAATTTCACCGGCTTTCACGGTCAGCGAACAGTCATGCACGCCGAGGACCTGACCGCTGAGCTCCTGAACCTCGGCTCGGGTTTTGCCCGCATCCATATAAGGCAAGGCGGTGTCGGGTTTGGGTCCAAAGACAATCGAGACCTTTTCAAATTCGACTGCATTGCTCATTTGCGGCGCTCCACACGCAGCATGCGGTCGAGCATGATTGCAACGACAACAATGACAAAACCGCTTTCAAATCCAAGTGCGGCATTGACCTGGTTGAGCGCCCGGACAACCGGCACTCCCAGACCGTCGGCACCGACCAGCGCGGCAATCACAACCATCGACAGCGACAGCATGATGGTCTGGTTGAGACCTGCCATGATCTGCGGCACAGCATAGGGCAACTCGACTTTCCACAATTTCTGAAAACCGGTCGCGCCGAAAGCATCTGCGGCTTCCAGCAATGGCTGCGGCGTGGAGGAAATACCCAGATGAGTCAGCCGGATCGGGGCCGGCACCACGAAAATGACAGTGGCCATCAAGCCCGGCACCATGCCGATGCCGAAAAACACGATGGCCGGGATCAGATAAACGAATGTCGGCAGCGTCTGCATCAGATCCAGAACCGGACGCATGAAGCGGTAAAGCGCCGGCCGATGGGCTGCTGCGATACCAATCGGAACTCCGACGGCCATGCAGACCATACAAGCCGACAGAACCAGAGTGAGGCTTTCCGTGGTTTCTTCCCAGTAATCCTGATTGAGAATGAACAGAAACCCCAGCAGAATAAGCAGGCAGGTTTTCCACGAACGCTGCAGATACCAGGTCAGCCCAACAAAAAAGGCAATGATGAAAAGCGGGTGCGGTGTCTGCAATACCCAGAGTATGCCATCAATCAGGGTTTCCAGACCGAGTGCCAGACCGTCGAAGAACCAGGCAGCATTGGCCTGAAGCCAGTCGAATACTGACTGTGCCGACTTGCCGACCGGAATTTTATTCGCTGTCAGCCATTCCATTGTTGCTCAAGCCCGCCCATGATGAATGTTGCCCCATTTTTTCATCTCCGCATCTGCCACCTCCCGATCTGCAACGCAGGCCGGGAGATGTTTGCAATGCCGGCCCCGCTGGCCGGATTTTACATCTTTTACAGACCGAGTTGTTTCGTCACGGCGGCCAGAGCGTCGCCGCCATCTTCAGTTGTCACGTCATTCAGCCAGCCGGCCAGAACATCCGTATTGGCTTTCAGCCAGGCAGTTGCCGCGTCCTGGGGGTCCTCGCCATCATTCAGAATAGCACCCATGATCTCATTTTCCATGGCGAGGGTGAATTTCAGATTTTTCAGAAGCTGGCCGACATTCGGGCACTCGGACGCATATCCAGCGCGGGTGTTAGTGTAGACCGTAGCGCCGCCCAAATCTGGACCGAAATAATCATCGCCGCCCTGCAGATAGGTCATATCGAAATTGGCATTCATCGGATGCGGCTCCCAGCCGAGGAAGACCACCGGCTCGTCGCGTTTGTCGGCGCGGCCGACCTGGGCAAGCATGCCCTGCTCGGATGATTCAGCGACCTCAAAACCTTTCAGACCAAAGGCATCTGCTTCAATCATGTCAATGATCAGCCGGTTGCCGTCATTGCCCGGCTCGATGCCGTAAATCTTGCCCTCCAGAGCATCTATATTTTTGGCGATGCTGGCGAAATCGGTGATGCCAAGCTTGGCGCCGGCAGCATTTGTCGCCAGAGTATATTTAGCGCCCTCAAGGTTTTCCCGAACCGTATCGACAGTGCCGGCCTCGCGGTAAGGCGCAATATCCGCCTCCATGGTCGGCATCCAGTTGCCGAGGAAAACGTCGATATCGCCGCGCTCCATGGATTTGTAGGTGACCGGAACGGACAGAACCTTGATATCTGCCTCATAGCCCAGTGCTTCCAGCAAAACGGCGGTGGTTGCGGTGGTCGCGGTGATGTCGGTCCAGCCCACATCCGAGAAGGTCACTGTGCTGCAATCCGCCTGGGCGGCCGTGGATAGAGCGCCGAGCACAAGCAGGCTGGCGGCTGTCGTCCTGAAGAGTTTCATGATGGGTCCCCGTGAATTCGTATGATTGATGGCTGCAAAATTCAGAATTATTTTTAATTGACGAGTCAATTAAAAACATATTCCCTGAACATAGCAAGCCCTCGCCCTGAAAGGCACCATGCGCAAAACTCAAAGAGGACTATCATGCCGAAGGTCGGAATGGAGCCGATTCGCAGACAGGCTCTGATTGATGCGACCATTCTGGAGATCGGAGAGGTCGGATCTCTGGAGGTGACAGTCGGACGAATTGCCAAGCGCGCCGGCGTTTCCAGCGGGTTGGCGCATCACTATCTTGGCGGCAAAGACCAGATATTGCTGGCGGCGATGCGTCACATCCTGAAAATTTTCGGCGACCATGTGCGCCACGAATTGTCACTGGTGGATACGCCACTGGACCGGCTGGAAGCGATCATCACCGCAAGTTTCCACCCGCGTAATTTTGCCGCAGAAGTGGTTGCGGCCTGGCTTGCCTTCTATGTTCAGGCCCAGACTTCGAAAGAGGCACAGCGGCTGCTGCAGGTCTATGCAAGGCGGCTGCACTCCAACCTGCTGTTCAGCCTGCAGCAATTGACCGATCCAAGCCGGGCGGAACACATTGCCCAGGGTCTGGCAGCGATGATCGACGGATTTTACATCCGCAAGGCGCTGCAGGATATCGCCCCCAGCCGGTTGGACACGATGGCCATGGTGGCTGAATATCTGCATTTGCAATTAAGACACAAAGCCCAGCCCGCCGGAGGCCTTTCATGAACGCACAACCACCTGCCAGCCATTTCATCAATGGTGGCTATGTTGAAGACACGGCCGGCACGCCGATTGATGTGATCTATCCGGCCAGCGGTGAAAAAATCGCAAAGGTGTATTCAGCCACGCCCGCCATTGTCGATCAGGCGCTGGCCGCCGCTCAGGCCGCACAAAAGAGCTGGGCGCGGACCAGCGGCACCGAGCGCGGCCGGGTGTTGCGGCGCGCGGCCGATCTCATCCGCGCGCGCAACCGCGAGCTCAGCACACTGGAAACTCTGGATACTGGCAAGCCGTTGCAGGAAACCCTGGTGGCGGATGCGACGTCCGGGGCGGATGCGCTGGAATATTTCGGCGGCCTCGCCGGTGCACTGACGGGGGAACATATTTCTCTGGGAACGGATTTTGTCTATACGATCCGAGAACCGCTTGGTGTCTGTGTCGGCATTGGTGCCTGGAACTACCCGACCCAGATTGCCTGCTGGAAAGCTGCCCCTGCCCTGGCCTGCGGCAATGCGATTGTCTTCAAACCATCCGAGACCACGCCTTTATGCGCCCTGAAAATTGCCGAAATTCTGGTCGAGGCCGGTCTGCCGGCCGGGCTTTACAATGTGGTTCAGGGGCTGGGCGATGTGGGATCGGCACTGGTGTCTGATCCACGGGTCGACAAGATCTCCCTGACCGGCTCGGTTCCGACCGGGAAAAAAGTCTATGCCGCAGCCGGGGCCGGGGTGAAACATGTCACCATGGAATTGGGCGGCAAATCTCCGCTCATCGTGTTTGACGATGCCAATCTGGAAGACGCCGTCGGCGGTGCCATGCTGGGGAATTTCTATTCCTCCGGCCAGGTCTGTTCAAACGGCACACGGGTGTTTGTGCAAAACGGCATCCTGCCCGGCTTTCTGGAGCAATTATCGGCCAGGACCGAAGCAATCCGGCTGGGCGATCCGCTCGACGAAGCCACGCAGATGGGGCCGCTGGTATCGGAAGCGCAGATGGACAAGGTGCTGTCCTATATCGAAATTGGCAAGGCAGAAGGCGCAAGACTGGTCACCGGGGGAAACCGGATTGAAGGCCGCAACGGCTTCTATCTGGAACCGACCGTATTTGCCGATGTCACCGATGATATGCGCATTGCCCGTGAGGAGATTTTCGGGCCAGTGATGTCAGTGCTGAGTTTCAGCGACGAGGCCGAGGCCATCACCCGTGCCAATGCCACTGAATTCGGCCTGTCAGCCGGGGTCTTCACCCGCGATCTGACCCGCGCTCACCGCGTCATTGCCGAGTTGGAGGCCGGGTCCTGCTGGATCAACACTTATAATCTGGCTCCGGTGGAAGCACCCTTTGGCGGCGTCAAACAATCCGGCGTCGGACGGGAAAACTCGAAAGCGGCGATTGAGCATTATAGCCAACTCAAATCCGTCTATGTTGCCATGGGTCCGGTTGAGGCACCGTACTGATGCAGGCTGATTTCGTCATCATCGGTGCTGGCTCCGCCGGGTGTGCCATGGCTTACCGCCTGTCTGAAAACGGCAAGCACTCGGTGCTGGTGATCGAGTATGGCGGCACCGATGCAGGTCCGTTCATTCAAATGCCCGCCGCGCTGTCCTATCCGATGAATATGAAACGCTATGACTGGGGCTACAAGTCGGAACCGGAGCCCAATCTGGGCGGACGGCAACTGGTGGTTCCCCGCGGCAAGGTTATCGGCGGATCGTCGTCGATCAACGGCATGGTCTATGTGCGCGGCCATGCCAGGGATTTTGACCACTGGGCCGAGAGCGGCGCCGATGGCTGGGCCTATGCCGATGTGCTGCCCTATTATAAACGGATGGAGCACTGGCATGATGGCGGCCATGGCGGAGATCCGGCGTGGCGCGGCACGGACGGACCGCTGCATGTGACGCGCGGACCGCGCAAGAACCCGCTGTTTCAGGCCTTTGTCGATGCTGGCCAGCAGGCAGGCTATCCGGTCACCGGGGATTATAATGGCGAGCAGCAGGAAGGTTTTGGCCCGATGGAACAGACCGTGTGGCGCGGCCTGCGCTGGTCTGCCGCCAATGCCTATCTGAAACCGGCTCTGAAGCGGCCAAATTGCAGCCTCATCCGCGCCATGGCGCAAAAAGTTGTGTTTGAAAACGGCCGCGCCACAGGTGTGCAGATCATGCGCGGCGGCAAGCTTCAGACCGTCAGGGCCAACCGCGAGGTGATTGTCGCGGCCTCCTCCATCAACTCGCCGAAACTTTTAATGCTGTCCGGCATCGGGCCGGGCGCGCATCTGGCCGAACACGGAGTGCCAGTGATTGCTGAGCGGGCCGGCGTCGGCCAGAACCTGCAGGATCATCTGGAGCTGTATATTCAGATGGCAGCAAGCCAGCCGATCACGCTGTTCAAATACTGGAACCTGTGGGGCAAAGCGCTGATCGGAGCGCAATGGCTGTTTACAAAAACCGGAATGGGCGCCTCCAACCAGTTTGAATCCGCAGCTTTCATCCGCTCAAAAGCCGGGGTTGACTATCCTGATATTCAATATCATTTTCTGCCGATGGCAGTGCGCTATGACGGCCAGGCGGCGGCAGAAGGCCATGGCTTCCAGGCCCATGTCGGCCCGATGCGATCCGCCTCACGCGGCGCTGTAACACTGCGCTCCGGCAATCCGGATGATGCGCCGAAAATCAGCTTCAATTATATGAGCCATGACAGCGACTGGGCGGATTTCAGAACCTGCATCAGATTGACACGTGAGATTTTCGCGCAGCCGGCATTCCAGCCCTATGTGTCTCATGAAATCCAGCCCGGCAAAGCGCTGCAGAGCGACGCGGAGCTGGACGGTTTCGTTCGCGAGCACGCTGAAAGCGCCTATCACCCGTGCGGAACCGCGAAAATGGGACGGGCGGATGATCCAATGGCTGTGGTCGATCCGGCCTGCCGTGTCATCGGTGTCGACGGGCTGCGGGTTGCCGACAGTTCGATCTTTCCGCGCATCACCAACGGCAATCTGAACGCGCCCTCGATCATGGTCGGCGAAAAGGCAGCGGATCATATTCTCGGCAAAACACCGCTCAGCCGCTCCAACGCCAAGCCGTGGCTGCATCCCCACTGGAAAACCGCCCAACGCTGAGTTTTGGCCTTACCTGGTAATCATGAAACGCGACGAGACTTGTATCCGGGTTGGCGGCGGATGGCGCTACCTTTGGCGTGCAATTCGGGGCCTACCGGCACGATTCCGCTCGGGTTCAGCGCCTTGATCGAGTAGTAGCCGCGCTTGATGTGGTCGATATTGACCGTCTCGGAAACGCCGGGGATCGCCAGGATGCGGGCCTGATAGGCGCAGAGGCCGGGATAATCCGCGATGCGCTTGCGGTTAGTCTTGAACAGGCCATGATAAGCCACATCAAAGCGGATCAGCGTCACGAAGAGTCGGATATCGGTCTCGGTGAAGCGCTCGCCGAGAAGATAGCTGCGCTCGTCACCGAGCCGCGCTTCCAACTCGTCCAGCATCGCGAAGACCTGGACGAACGCCTCTTCGTAGGCCAGTTGCGTGGTCGCAAAGCCAGCGCGGTAGACCCCATTGTTCAGCGCGGGATAGATGCGCGCGTTGAGCGCGTCAATCTCCGCCCGCAGGTCGAAGGGGTAAAGCTCGATGTGCGCATCGGCGAGATCGCCGAAGCCGGAGTTCAGCATCCTCAGGATGTCAGCGGACTCGTTGTTGACGATGGTCCCACGCTTCTTGTCCCACAGCACCGGCACCGTCGCCCGGCCGCTGATCGCGGGGTCGGCGCGGGTATACAGCTCATGCATGTAGCTCGCGCCGTTCAGCGTGTCGCGATCTGCGCCGGGGTAATCGCCGAAGCGCCAGCCCTGCTCGGACAAGGCCGGCTCGACGACGGACACCGAAATCACGTCCTCAAGCTTCTTGAGCTTGCGCCCGATCAGCGTGCGCGATGCCCAGGGGCAGATCAGCGCGACATAGAGGTGGTAGCGACCGGCCTCAGCCGTAAAGCCGCCTTCGCCGGTCGGACCTGCGCTGCCATCTGGCGTGACCCAATTGCGGAAGCTCGAGGTTTGCCGCACGAAGCCACCCTTTTCGTCCTTGGCCTGAACCGGCTGCCAGTCGGCCATCCATTGTCCGTTTACAAGCATGATCGTCTCCTCAAACTTTCAGTATGATGGCGGTGCTCCAGGGGTCATGCAGAGTGGTGCCGCCATTGTGTTCGGTGATTGCGATGCCGGCGCTGTCAGCGCGTGCGGAAATCTCTGCAAGATCTAAAGTGTCGCGCAGGATAACCGCCACCGCGTCGAGCCCGGCCATGTTGTCCGGCCTTGTCCCGGCGTGGCGGCTGTTCCAGATATTGCCAGCGATCTGGTGGTGATATCCGCCACTGCCGTAGAAGCTTGCGCCTGGATAAGTCGCGGCGATGTCAAATTTGAGAACATCGCGGTAGAACCGGTCCGCGGCCCCGGTGTCACCCACTTGCAGGTGTACATGGCCGATGATGCCGTCCTGCGGAAAGCCCGACCAAACGCTGCCGCCTGCGGCCTTCAGCAGATCCTCCACATCGAGCGGTTCTGTCGATATCCGGATCTTGCCGTTCGGACTGCGCCAATGGGCGAGCGGGCGGTCGGCATAGACCTCGATGCCGTTGCCTTCCGGATCGGCGAGGTAGATCGCCTCGCTTACGATATGATCGGAGGCGCCCTGAAGCGGCACCTCGGCGGCTACCGCATGGGCGAGCCAGCGGGCAAGATCTGCGCGCGACGGCATCAGAAACGCAGTGTGAAACAGCCCGGCCTGCCGCCGGTCATGCGGGGCGAGCGCGGGGTCGCCCACGAGTTCAAGCAGCGGCGTCGAGCCAGTGCCGAGTGTGATGCGGCGGTCATCGGTGTTGAGCGGGGCAAGCCCGAGGACCGACTGGTAGAAAGTGGAAACCGCTTCCAGCTCGCGTACTTTCAGTCGTGCGCTCCCGATCCGCATCGGCGCGGCGGTCATGTCGAAATATTTGGTCGCAGTGGTCATGGCGGTACTCCTTGACTGGAAAGACTTGTGGCCGCGGGACTATCCCCGCGGCCGGATAAGGCGGTTCAGGCCCGGTCGCGCTTCAGCGCAAAAGCGCCGTCACCGAGCAATGCCTGCACGATCAGGGTCACCGCCCAGAAGGCGGGGAATTCCCAGCCGCCACCTTCGTTCGAGAAAATGAAGCCGGCCGCACCGTGCGGGACATAGATCGACCCGAGCAGGATCGGCACCAGTGCAAGTGACACCCAGCGGCTGTAGACGCCGAGGATCAGGGCAATGCCGCCGAAAAGTTCGGCCGCGATGACGAGATAGGCGAGCGGTCCGGGCAGACCGAGGCTGGCGAAATAGCCCGCTGTCCCGGCCGGGGTAAAGACGAACAGTTTCAGCCCGGCATGGGCGAGAAACAGGACGCCCAGCGACACGCGCAGGACAGTCGCGGCGAGATCCGCATTTGCCACACCCGGAAGGAGAGCGGGAGGGGCAGAGTTCTGAACGGTTGAGATGGTCATAATTGTGTTCCTTGTTGACGGGAGGTGCCATGGCCCAACGTGATGAGGGGCGCATTTTGCGTCTTCGAGAACAATATGGGCCTTTTCGCTTTCGGCGATAATCCACGAAACGGGAAGATGATTGCTTCCATTATGGAAGTAGTCTTACCATCCCGCCTCCCAATGAGGCCGATCCTTGTAGCGTTCGACAAGGGCATCGACGAGCAACCGCACCTTGGCGGCGAGATGGCGGCTGTGGGGATACAGCACATGCACATCGTAAGGCTCGGTTTCAAAAGATTGTAAAATCCGGATCACACGGCCGGAGCGGATGGCGTCGCCGGCGACAAAGCCGGGAACGCAGGCCAGACCCAGACCCGCTTCGGCGGCCAACAGACAGGCCTCGGCATTGGAAAAGCGGATGCGGCCATCAATGCTCACATTCTCCGGCTGACCGCTCGCATTTCTGAAAGGCCATTTTTTGGGATCACCAAAGTTGGTATCGATGATGCAGCCATGGTGCCTCAAATCTTCGGGCGCTTGTGGCACGCCGTGCTGCTCAAGATAATCCGGCGCACCGACAACCACGATGCGCACGGCGCACAGCTTGCGGATGATCAGGCTGGAATCCCCCGGTCGGCCGACCCGAACTGCCATGTCGAAGCCTTCATCCACCAGGTTTGTCAGCCGGTCCGAGAAACTCACATCGAATTCAATATCAGGGTACTGAGCGGCGAACTGAGTGAGGACCGGCGCAAGCTCAAGGATGCCGAAAGTGAGCGGCGCGGTCAGACGAAGCCGCCCGCGTGGCGATTGCGAGATGTTGCGGATGTCGAGGTCCAGCGTATCGATTTCATCAATCAGCGGGCGCAGACGGTCGTAATAGGCCCGTCCTGCCTCGGTGGGCGAGACCGAGCGTGTTGTGCGGTTCAAGAGCCGCACGCCAAGATCGCTCTCCAACCGTGAAAGCAGCTTGGAGGCCTGACCCGAACTGGTCTTCAACCGTTCCGCTGCGCCAACGAAGCTGCCGGTCTCCATGACGGCGATGAACATCCGGTCACACTCGAGACGATCCATTTCTTCCTCCGGAGACGCAATCGATGCCAAGGGCGGCTGATTGTAGTTTGATTGGGCTGCAATGACCAGAATTCTGGCGCAAAGTGGCGGTGGAAGTTTTCATTGTTATACCGGGGCCTTCTGAATGGCCCCAAAGCCCCCGGAGCTGCTGGTGTTTGGTCCGGCGGGTCCTCCGAATTTCATGGCGTTGCCGGGGCCGGCATGTCGAGGAACCTTTTCAGGACAGAATTGTGGTGTAAAACATACTCACGGAACAGGCAGGAATGCCGATCAGGAGAGTGAATGAATGACGGCCAAGGGGGAGGTCGCTATTGGAAAGGCATTTGTGCACCATAAATCTTTTTCCCGAGCAATTCTTCTTTGCGCCGCTTTCCTGCTGCCGGTAGCAGCTAATGGTCAGTCAGGAGAAGATCGATCAGCCAAAATCTCAGGCGATGCCTTCGTGAGAGCGTTTTTGAGTGATTGCGCAACCAGCATTGGTGATTACGACCGCATCGTCGCCGCGTCCAAAGCTCTCGGCTACGCTGCTTTATCTGAGGAAGCAAAGTCGGTCCCAAGGCCCCAAGACCCAAATGCCGAATTTATAGGCTTCTACGCACATACAGGCGAAGCCGCTCCCTATGCATTGGCTCTGTCGAAGACTGTCATGGACGGTCAATTTTATACGGTCTGCTATATTATTAACCCGTTCGTTAACGTCGCCGAGGTCGTAGCGGCATTACAACCAATTGTGCAAACTGGAATCCTGGAAAATGACGCGACAGCATTGGATCAAAGGTTCAGAGTCTGGTTTGTCGATGAGTGGTCGAAAGGTGCCTATATTTCACTGATGAGCGGGGAACTTTTGGAGTCTGGCGGGGCTATACTTACATTGATGGCTCCTGCGAAAAATTGAGACGGGTCTGTTGAAAACTGACGTCAACCCGACGCTGCATTCTCGAACAATTTAATACCCCCCGGAACGGTCTAAGGCGTGGGAACGGCGAGATAGGTCTGCTTGTCGATACAGACCAGATCCCGGAGGCCAAGGGCGCTGCGGTCTTCTTCGGACAGGTCCTGGACGGCCTGTCGCACGGCCTGAAAAATAGCCAGATGATTGGCATTTGCCGCCGAAATATATGGCAGGCCGGGCGTCGGTGTGGTCCAGTCCAGAACTTTCAACTCGCCGCTCAACGGCTCATATTCCTGCATCAGCCGCCAAGACACCGCATCCAGCGCTGCCAGATCGGCCCTGCCTTCGGCCACGGCCCGCGCCGAGTTGAGATGCCCGCCTGTTGCCTGACGGTTTTCAAACCAGAATCCGCGGGCTTTGACATGCCAGTAGGGCGCGGCATACCCTGATTGGGAGCCGGTCTGATTATAGGCAAACACCGCGTCACGGAACTCAGCAATCCGCGTTCGCCGTTCGGATTTGCGCACCACGATGGCGCTGCGGTAATAGCCCGGCGCGCAGCCCTCAACCGCAAAATCCGGTGTGCCGATCAGGCTGACCCTGTGATGCAATTCTGTCCGGTAGGGCAGACCGCAGGTCTGGCTCAAAACAAGTCCAGGATCGGTCCATACCGACATGTCGTCGGCTTGCTGTGCCAGAACCGGCGGGCTGTCCATGCCGGCGGCCGCCAGATGCTGGCGGATCAGAGCCCAGTAATTATCATGTGCTGACGCCAGTTGCGGGCGTTGATACATCGTCAGACTGGCAATCATGACTGGTCTCCGGGTTCAACAACAGCAGGGATGGCCCTCCCCGTGTCTGTCCTCGGGCAGCATCGCATTTTCTGGCCCTCAGCCTCAATCAGGGAATTATGCGCTGGTATTCACTTTTGGGGTAGGTGCAGGCCAGACACTCGGCTAAAATCGGACAGGGCGATGGCCAGCCGGCCATCCAGTTTCCCGTCAATTCAAGCCTGTCAGGATCCCTGTCATGAATCCGTTACGCGGCATTTTGCTGAAACTCATGTCCGTCACCGTGTTCGTCGCAATGATCACCTGCATCAAGACGGTCGCAGATACGGTGCCACCGGGCGAGACGGTGTTTTTCCGGTCGCTGTTTGCCATTCCGGTGATTCTGGCCTGGCTGACGTGGCAGCATAATCTGGCCCACGGGCTGAAGACCAAAAACCCGATGGGCCATGTCTGGCGCGGTCTGGTGGGAACTGCAGCGATGGCGATGAGCTTTACCGCGGTGGGGCTGCTGCCGCTGCCGGAGGTCACCGCGATCGGCTATGCCGCGCCGGTGCTGACAGTGATTTTCGCAGCCATGTTTCTGGGTGAAGAAGTGCGCGCCTTTCGCCTGTCCGCAGTGGCGCTTGGCCTGCTGGGCGTGATTGTCATTCTGACACCGCGGCTTACGGTCTTGAATATTGAGACGGTCGACAAGCTGGAAACCGCCGGGGCCTTTCTGATGCTGATGGGCGCTGTGTTCGTTGCCCTGGCACAGGTGTTTGTGCGCAAACTCGTCGGCACTGAAAGCACGGCGGCAATCGTATTTTATTTCTCCGTAACGGCGACGCTGCTGTCCTTGCTGACACTGCCATTCGGCTGGGTTGTTCCTAACCTGGGTGATACCGCATTGCTGATCCTGGCAGGTCTGCTTGGCGGCGTCGGGCAGATTCTCCTGACCCTGTCATACCGTCATGCGGATACATCGGTGATTGCACCGTTTGAATATCTGTCGATTTTGCTGGCTGTCATTGTCGGCTATTTCATCTTTGACGAAACCCCGACGAGTTTTACTGTTGCAGGGGTGGCTCTGGTCATTCTGGCAGGTCTGATCATCATTTACCGGGAACGGAAACTGGGCTTGGAGCGCGCCGGCCAGCGGGAGGTCATGACACCTCAGGGTTAGACCGCTCGAGCTAGCAGGTTGCTGAAAAACCCTCTCGCCAATCCGGGCTGATTGTGATTCTGTTGTTGTGGATAAAACGGAGGGATTTGTGGTGCGTGGTATCGAGAATTCTGACGCTGGTCTGTTTTCCTATATCCGGCTTGAGGAGCGTGTTCCTGCCGATCATCCGCTGCGGGCGATCCGGGCGTTGGTTGATGAGGTTGTCGGCGGCCTGAACGCACGCTTTGAGCAGCTTTACTCGAAGGTTGGCCGTCCCTCGATCCCGCCGGAATATCTTTTGCGCGCGACGCTGCTGCAGGCTTTTTATTCGGTGCGCTCGGAACGGATGCTGATGGAGCAGATTGATTACAATTTGTTGTTCCGCTGGTTTGTCGGGCTGCCGATGGATGGCGCAGTCTGGCACCCGACGGTGTTCACCAAAAACCGTGACCGTTTGCTGGAAGCGGATGTGGCGCGAGACTTTCTGATGGCGCTGCTGTCGCTGCACAAGGTCAAGCGGCTGCTGTCGGACGAGCACTTTACCGTTGACGGCACCCTGATCGATGCATGGGCCTCGATGAAGAGCTTTCGGCCAAAGGATGGCTCCGGTGAACCGCCTGCGCCGGGCCGCAATGGCGAACGCAACTTCCGCAAGGAGAAGCGTTCCAACGAAACCCATGCCTCGACCACCGATCCGGACGCACGGCTGTTTCGCAAGGGCAATGGCCAGAGCGCGCGGCTGTGTTTCATGGGCCACGCGCTGATGGAGAACCGCAACGGGCTGATCGTTGACACGGCATTGACCCTCGCCAACGGCACTGCGGAGCGTGAAGCCACATTGGCGATGCTCGATCGTCGCAAGCATGGCCAGCGTATCACACTTGGAGCCGACAAGGCGTATGATGTGACCAGCTTCATCGGCGATCTGCGCAAACGCAAGGTGACGCCGCATATCGCAGTCAACGGCACGCTCAGCAAGCTGGGCAAGCCGCGCAAGACGGCCATTGACGGGCGCACGACGCGCCATTGCGGCTACGCCATCAGCCAGCGCATCCGCAAACGTATCGAAGAGAGCTTCGGCTGGACCAAGACGCAAGCCGGATATGGCAAGGTGAAGCTTCGCGGCCGACACAAGGTCGAAGCCGTCTTCACCTTCGCCATCGTCGCCTACAATCTGATCCGAATACCGAAGCTCTTAAATGAGGCTGCGGCGACATAGAAAAACAACCGGCGAAAGGCCGAAAACAGCATCACGAAGCCATACTATCAGACCCGAAGATCGTAAAAAAAACCGCCAGATCACACAAAACCACACCAAACGCCCAACCGGAAGAAAACAAACCTGTTTTTCAGCAACCTGCTAGACCGTGCAGGGCCTCTCCCGGTCATTGCGGGCAAGAAACACTTGAATTGAAACTGCATTCAGGGTCGACTGGCCAGACATATAAGCGGAGAGACAAAATGAACCCGGATGCTGTCATTATAGGCTGGGCGCACAGCCGTTTCGGGAAAAGCGAGGCAGCGGATGTGGAAGCCCTGATCGCGGAAACCGGCAGTGCGGCTCTGGTCCATGCCGGGATCGATCCGCAGGATGTGGATTTTGCCTCGGTCGGCGTATTCAACAACGGATTTTCGCGGCAGGGCCTTGAAGCCGGGCTGATCAGTGTGGCGGTTCCGGGTCTGGAACATACGCCGGCGCAGCGCAGCGAAAACGCCTGCGCCACAGGTACGGCCGCTTTGTACAGTGCCGCCGATTTCATCGCCAGCGGACGCGGCCGCATTGCGCTGGTGGTGGGCGCTGAAAAAATGACTGCCAGCACAAATGCTGAAATCGGCGATATTCTGCTGAGTGCGTCCTATCGCAAGGAAGAGGCCGATGTCAGCGGCGGTTTCGCCGGTATTTTTGCCCAGATCGCGCAGTCCTATTTTCAGCAAAATGGCGACCGCAGCGCGGAAATGGCGATGATTGCCGCCAAGAACCACGCCAATGGCGTGCACAATCCCTATGCGCATCTGCAGCGCGATTTCGGTTTCAGTTTCTGCAACACGGTGTCTGACAAAAATCCGCTGGTGGCCCCTCCCCTGCGCCGCACCGACTGTTCGCTGGTGTCCGATGGTGCGGCGGCGCTGGTGCTGGCCGATCGGGAGATGGCACAGGAACTGGCGCGCGCTATCGGTTTTCGTGCCCGAGCCCACCGCAATGATGTATTTCCCCTGTCGCGCCGCAATATCACCGCGTTTGACGGCGCGCGCAAAGCCTGGGATGCAGCCAAATCACTTGCCGGAATTGATCTGAAAGACCTCGACTTTGTTGAAACCCATGACTGTTTCACGATTGCCGAAATGATCGAGTATGAGGCGATGGGACTGACGGCGCGCGGCGAAGGCTGGAAGGCGGCACGCGAAGGCTGGACCCGCAAGGATGGCATTTTGCCGGTCAACCCTTCGGGCGGTCTGAAATCGAAGGGCCACCCGATCGGGGCCACCGGCGTTTCGATGCATGTCATGGCGGCCATGCAATTGATGGGAGAAGCCGGCGGCATGCAGATCGCCGACGCTGAACTGGGCGCTGTGTTCAATATGGGAGGCGCTGCCGTGTCGAATTATGTGTCCGTTCTTGAGCGCATTCACTAAATCGCTGCAGCGGTGCATTGAACCATGAAGCCATCCCGGAGTTCTCCAAAGTGAAGCGTGTCTCAAGCCGGGTGATGACACAGGTTGCATTCCGAAACTACCGGAAGGTCCAGGCAAAACTACAAGGATTGGACTGGGACCAAAGGGGACGATGCATCTGACACCGGACCAGCAGGCAAGCCTGCACCGACAAGTTCGATCCGTCTGCGCGGGGCAACAGATCCGGAACGGCGCAAAGCATCGTCGACAAGGCTGTAGACCTCATCTCGGCAGTCGATGTCGCGGTCAAAGCGCGATAGCCAGTAGCGCAGAGCGTAGGTAATGCCTGCTTCCTCATAAGCCAGTACGCGCACGTCGGGCGCGGGATCCGACTGGATCAATTTCGCGCCCTTCAGCGCGTTCAGCATGACTTCGCGCGCCTGAGTGATCGGCAGGGTATGGTCGAGCGTGATGCTGACCTGCGCACGGTATTGCGGCTTGGGCGCGGAATAATTCGTGATCCGTTGACGCGCAATCTGGCTGTTGGGCAGGATCAGGTACGTGGCATCGCGGGTCAGAACCCGTGTCGTGCGCCATCCGATCTCGATCACCCGGCCGCGCGCGAGCCCGTCTATGTCAACCCAGTCGCCGATGCGAAACGGACCCTCAACACCAAGGGCTATGCCTGACAGCGTATCGGCCACAACGTTGCGGATGGCGAAGCCCAGCATCGCCAGGATCAGACCCGACCCAGCCAGCGCGCCGACGGCACCTTGACCCATGAACAGCGATACCGTCGCTGCGAATGCGATCAGGAACAGCAGAGCTGCGATCAGATCCCGCAATAATCGCGGATAGGGTCGGCGTCGTGCTGCAGTCTGATCGAATGCCAGCGCCAGAACGCGGCTGACGATCCATGCGGAGGCGAAATAAGTCAGCGCCGTGACGCTGAGCGACAGCGTTTCGCTATAACCGAAGAGATTGGTGAGGCTGGATGGAAACAGGACCAGAGCCAGACTCAAAAGCAGCAGGACGGTCGGCCAAACAAGGCGCCTTGCATGTTGTTTCACAGTCATTGCCAGCGCCTTCCCTGCGCAACTGCACAAGAGGGACATTTACCCGCATGGGCTCGGGGGATTGAACTTTTACAGCGTTGACAGACTGTATCAAAGCCGGTGGTCATCCGCGAAGTCGATGCCAGGCAATGCGGACAGCGACGGAGGGCGGCGCGGGGCAGAATCACATTGCAGGCCGGGCAGATATAACGGTCAAAAGGCGTGGACATCGGCATTCTCCTACAGATAACGAGCCGGCATAGTGGCAACTGCCAGTCACCCGGAGGACGCGCTTTGACGGTCTCACGTCATTGCAATGTTCCCTCCGGGACTGGCAAGTGGGGTCGGATTGATCTTTGTCGGTCTGATCTCCGTCAAATCCGCGCGTCTTCGGCTGTCGATGGTTGTTCGACTCCGATCACCGTCAGCACCCGCCGTTGGTTGAAGCGTGTGTCCCAATAAAAGGCCGCGCCCTCAGCAAGGCCCAGAAGCGCCACGCCAATCGGGGTCATCACCGAAACCCGCTGATGCGCGATGTCCGCATCTTCGGGATATACCAGCGTCACGGTCTTTTGCTGACCCGTGGTTTCATCCCGATAGGTTACGACACTGCCAATCGAAACCACATTCTTCGGCATTCTCGCCGACTTGACGATGCGGGCGCGTCCGATCTCGTCCAGCAGACGGTTGGCCAATGCGGGGTTGCGCTGTAGCGCGCTTTCCGCCAGCGCTTCAATATGGGCCAGATCATCCGCATTGATGACGATCTTCGGGGCGCGTTCGCGGCGATGCTTCATGGTATTGGTCATAGGGGTTGTCATGGCTTGCCTCCTTGATTGGCTGTGGGAAAGAAAACGGCTGCAGGATGCGAGGCCCTGGGGTCTCAAGCAATGCGTTGTAGGTTCAGGACGGCTGGTCGACACCAGCGAGCGAGGTCGTGCCGATTGTGCCATCCTCAGACAGAAGAGGCGCGCGCGGCCCAAGGTGGAGGAATGCATTGCTCACCGGTTCTGTCGTCATGGTCGTGTGATGTGGAACAAGTGCGAGCAACGGCCCGGCTGTTTGCCGCGCCGTTTCGCGCCGTTCCAGATGCAGTTGAAGCTGCGGGCAGTCGGCGTCATGCAGCAACGCTGGCCTTCGGCGGTGTGCACCTGGACCAGGATGAATTTTGATGACGGACAGATGAGTTTCGTTGATGTTGGTCATGTTCTCCCCTCGGACGATCAGATCGTCGCGAATTCACTTTTCAGACTGTGAAGAGACCCCGGGAGGTATGGCAGGCGCGGATGCGCCTAAACCGCCCGGGGATACGGGCGGTTCAGCAGAAGAAAGCGGAAATGATCTGCATATACCAACATGCCATAGATTTAGGTACGCGGCGTTCGTTCGTCAACTGCCAATGGTCGCACTGCGACCGCCGTTGCGCGAAATACCGGAAAATGATCCTTCAATGGGCGCTTTCGCGCAGAAAGACCGCGACCGGGGGCGGCAGGATTGAATGCCCGCCCCTCAATGCCCATATCCAGCTCATGATTAAGTTCAGACTTCATACGAGGTTCCTGCTCTTTGCAGGAAATCTACTGAACCGCCAGTAACCCCGGGGCGGTGCCGGCGATCTGTGCCGGCTCCGGCCTCGGGGTTCTTCCTGATTGCTCATCGATCAAATGAAACGACGGAGGCGCTTACGCCGCCCGGCCGACAAGCGCGCGCAACTGCCTGTCGATCACCGAGCGGAATAGCTGCCAAAGTCATGGCTTCAGTAATCCTGGAATTGGAGGATGACATGCACCCCTACATCACAAAACGGATGCTCGACCAGACGCCACCGCACAAGAGCGAACCAAAGCGAAACGGCTTGTTTCGTAAGTGGATGGTTTTGGCCAAGCAGCAATGGCAACGGCGCAAGATGATCGCTGCGCTCGAGGCTATGGATGACAGGCTGCTGCGGGACATCGGAATATACCGCGGTGACATCAAACGCGTCGTGGACGGGTTCGACGACCGCGAGTTGCGAATGGTTCCGCTGGCAGCGTCAACAACGGTCTCGCGGTTGGACCTTGATACCTACCAAAAGGCGGCATGATGCCATTGCGAATTTTTGGTCGCGTCATCAGCATCTGAAAGCGCGACCAATTCTGAACACAGGAAACGACCAACCAATCAGAGGAGCCGGGCCATGATTAGTAAAGCTGACTTCGAAGAGCTGTTTCCCGCGATATTCGCGCCGGAACAACTTGCTGAAATGCCAATAGCAACCCCAGGGCCAGGTGCAACCTGCCTTGCGCGATGGGAGGATGACGGAGGCAAGACACCACTCCTCCCACCGCGACGTGGTGCCCAGGTTGCAAGGCTCGGCCTGTATGGCCACAGATTACCTGACCCGGCACAAACAAGTATGATCCTGGCGATGATTCCCGTCATTACGGCCGTTGGTGCCGCCTATGCGATGATGACAGTCTGGGAACGGCAAATCGATAAGTGAAGCTGGTCACCTGAATCTAAAGTTGGCACATGGATTTTTCTGCGTTCGTTGGCAGAACAATCCATGTGGCAAGAATTTCGTCGATGGATTTGACCCATTTGTATGGTTTCGAGTTTCGTTGTGTGCTGGGACGAAGGCTATGATATGAACCTTCAACCCAGCGACCAATCGGTGGACGCCACGTTGCAATTGCTTGCGGGTCAGCTCTGCAAACCAGCGCTCCACCCGGTTAATCCATGACGCCGAACACGGTGTAAAGTGTACTTGCCAATGCGGGTACGGGCATATGTGTGTCCGGCGCTCGGCCGTTGCACGCCATATTTGATGTAACGAGCAGTGGCTCATTGTTCGCACAAGAGCCGGCAATAGCATAAGACAAGTGTTTCATTGTTGTGGTGTCTGATGAAACCAGCCTGGAGTTATCCATCGTGAAACGAGTCTCGAACCGGGTGATGAACCTGGCGCATTTTCTGGAGCAGTCGGCGCGGCGGCTACCGGACCGGCCGGGGCTGATATGGGGTGAGACCGAGTGGAGTTGGGCTGCCCTCAATATCCGCGTCAATGCGCTGGCAAAAATCCTTGCGGATAGCTATGGCGTGCGCAAGGGCGACCGGATTGTGGTGCAGTCGCCGAACTGCAATCAGCTGCTTGAATCGGCCTTTGCCTGCTGGCGTCTTGGCGCGGTCTGGGTTCCGGCAAATTTTCGCGGCACTGCCGAGGATCTGGCCTGGATCGTGGAATCCAGCGGTGCCACCGGGCTGATTATTGATGCCGACCATGCCGGACATGCCCGCCATTGTACCGATCATCTGCAATTCATCATCTCCATCGGTGCCTCTGATTTTGCCGCCGATTATGACGCGCTGATTGCCAATCCCACCGGCCCGGCTGTGCCGCTCGCAGATGTGGATTATGACGATCCCTGCTGGCTGTTCTATACATCGGGCACAACAGGCAATCCCAAAGCCGGAGTGCTGACCCACGGCCAGATGGCCTTTGTGGTGAATAATCATCTCTGCGATCTTGTTCCGGGTACCATCGAACAGGATGCCTCAATTGCTGTTGCGCCGCTGTCCCATGGCGCCGGTATTCATGCCGTGCTGCAGGTGGCGCGCGGTGCGACCACCGTGCTCCCCGCGTCGGCGCGGTTTGATGCCGGCGAAATCTGGCAGCTGATCGAGCGCTGGCATGTCAGCAATCTGTTTACAGTGCCGACAATTTTGAAGATGCTGGTGGAACATCCGGCGGTCGATCAGGTCGATCACAGCTCGCTGCATCATGTGATTTATGCCGGCGCACCGATGTACCGCGCCGACCAGCTGTTTGCGCTCGATAAACTTGGACCGGTGCTGGTGCAGTATTTCGGGCTCGGCGAAGTCACCGGCGCGATTACGGTGCTGCGCCCGGATCAGCATGAAACCGGTCCTGAAGCCGCCATCCGGGAAGGCAGCTGCGGCATTGCCAGAACCGGTATGCAGGTGCAGATTCAGGATGATGCAGGCGAGGAATTGCCCGCCGGAGACACCGGCGAATTCTGCGTTACGGGACCGGCCGTCTTTGCAGGTTACTGGAACAACCCGGACGCCAACGCCAAGGCGTTCCGCAATGGCTGGTTTCGCACCGGCGATGTCGGCCATATGGATGCAGAGGGATTTTTCTACCTGACCGGCCGGCAATCCGACATGTATATTTCCGGCGGCTCGAATATTTATCCGCGTGAAATTGAGGAAAAAATCCTGCTGCACCCGGCTGTGTCCGAAGTCGCGATGTTTGGTCTGCCGGATGAAAAATGGGGCGAGGTTGGCATTGCGGTCTGTGTGGCCAAACCCGGCGGTGAGATCGAACCGGCGGCGCTGCGTGACTGGCTGGTGCCGAAAATCGCCAGCTATAAAATGCCAAAAAAAATTGTGTTCTGGGAGGCTCTGCCGAAATCCGGCTATGGCAAAATTACCAAAAAGCTGGTGCGCGCCGAATATGAGCGCAGGCTGCTCGGCGGGGATGCCGGTTGATGATGCGCTTTATCCAGCAACCAGGTCCGGCAGTGCGCCAGCGTCACTTGGTCAGCACCACAAGAGCCGTGGAAATCAGCATTGCGCTGCAGGCCGGAGACACGCTGTTATCGAGTGTGGCAGCGGCACTTGAGGCGCAGGGCAGCAATTCGGCCTATCTTACCATGAGCAACGCTGCGGTAAGCCAGCTGGACTTCGTAATTCCCGCGCCCTCGCCCGACGTGGAGCATGCGGCATGGTGGAGTGACACACGGACACTTGCCGGACCGGGCGAAGTGGTCGAAGCCGGTCTGGTGTTCGGGCGGCGCGATGGCGAGGCTTTCATTCATTGTCATGGCGCATGGCGGGACCATGACGGAAACCGCTCTGCCGGACACATGCTGCCGGACAGGTGTATCCTGAAAAACCCTACTACGTTGCAGGGTTGGGTGTTTCCTGACGCGCGGTTTGAAGGCAGCTTTGATGCGGAAACCAATTTCACCCTGTTTCAACCCAGCGGCACAGGACCAGCAACTCCGCATGACGCCGCCCTTGTGCGGCTGCGGCCGAATGTCGAAATCGGCCAGGAACTGGAGAAAATCTGCTGCGAACTCGGCTGGTCCGGCGCGGAACTGCACGGAATTGGCAGCCTGATTGGTGCAAGGTTTGACGACAGGCGGACATTGCAGAGCTATGCCACCGAATTTCTGATCCAACGCGGCCGTATTGCTGTGAACGATAAAGATGCAAAAACGCAAATCGACATTGTGATTGTCGGGCTGGATGGCGAGATATATCAGGGCCGGTTGCAACCGGATGAAAACGCCGTGCTGATGACCTGCGAACTGGTGCTGTTGCGGCGTGACTGAGGCTGAGCAATCAGACCCGTCTCCTTACTTCATTTAGTTGAATGACTCATAATCCGAAGAGACGTCAAATGTTACCGGCTCTGAACGCCGGTGTCGGTCAGTTGCATGCGGCTCATGGCATGATGGGCGAATGACATGCGATGGTCGAGCATGAGGTTGGCGTAGTGCAGAAGATGATCGCGGTGCGAGGGCAACGCGGCAAGGTCGGTCAGTTCATGCGGATCGGCTTTCAGATCGAACAGCAGTGGCGGCAGTCCGCCATTGAAATGGACATATTTGAAGCGCTCATCACGCAGCACGGCAAAATTGCTCTGAAACTGTGACAGGTGCAACTCTTCCTGAAATCGCGTTGGTGTCAGCGCGTCGCCAAAATCGACTTCGCAGAATATCGAACTGCGCCAGTTTTCAGGCGCATCGCCGGTCAGAAATGGCAACAGCGATTTTCCGTTGAAGCTGATATCGGGTTTCCTCCCGGCCCAGTCGACAAGGGTTGGTGCAATGTCGATGGATTCGGTAAAATGATCGACTGCGGTGCCATGGCCTTGCGGCGCGCGCGGGTCGCGGATGATCAGCGGCACATGCAACGCCGCTTCAAACGGTGCCTCCTTGCCCCACATATAGTGGTCGCCAAGCATTTCACCGTGATCGGCAGTGACAATAATCAGGGTGTCGTCATACTGGCCGCTGTCTTTCAGATAATCCATCACCCGGCCGATATGGTGGTCCACTTCCATGGCCAGTCCGGCATAGACGGCGCGCAGTTCCGCAATATCCGCATCCGGCATATCCTGCGGGCGGCCGTCAAAACCGATATAAAGATGGCTGTTGGACGTGCGTGAAAAATCGGCTGCGAAATAGGGGTGCATGGCGGTATGTTGTGCCACGCTTTCGGGTCTGACCGGGGCGGGCAGGTCTGCCGCCGCCACCATTTTATTGTAAGGCACCGGTGCCACAAGCGGCGGATGCGGGCGGATATAGGTCAGCAGTGAAAACCAGTCCTGATCCTCTCTTGCGCTCAGTTCTTCAAGGGTCCGGTCGGTCAAAAAGGCGGTATCGCTATCTGCGGCACTGTAAAGTGCCGGGTCGGAAATCGCCGGGCCGTGGCCGCCATGGGCAGCGACCGGCTTGAACAAATCCCAGTATTCCTGTGGCAGTTGATAGCCTTTGCCCTTGAGATAACCGATCCAGGAAGAATTACTGTCGAGCCGCATTCTGACGATTTCCGAAAACCCTGGCGCAAGCCCTTCATAGGTCTTCAGATCGGGATCATTCGGGTGGCGGTTCTGCGGATCTGCGCTGACATCGGTGTAGCCGAACAGCATCGGCTCGTACCCGGCCTTGCGAAGCTCCGAGGCCATTGTGGGATGCTGCTGCGGCAAAGGGGTGCCGTTGCGGATTGAGCGGTGGTTCATGGCATAGAGCCCGGTCAACAGGCTGGCACGCGAGGGCCCGCAGGGCGAGGTTACTGTATAATGGCGATTGAAAGTTACACTTTCGCGCATCAACTGGCGCAGATGCGGCATTCTGAATTGCTCTGAAAATGCGCCATTGAGGCAATCTGCTCGGAACTGATCAAGGACGATCAGCAGAATTTTGTTCTTCAAGGTCCACTCCGAAATGCGCAATCATTGAGGCTGCAGCGGCATGCCGCCCCGGGTCGGCAGAAACATAATGGTTTCGTCAAGCAGGCAACCATCAGATTTTTTTATTCTTCGATAAGAAGAAACGATTTCACTGATAATTCCACCGTTCGTACGCTTTCCCAGATCATAGCAGAAGCCGTGATCGTTTTGAGGTCGGGATTTGGGATAGTCAGAATCGAATGCATTTGACGGGCACCTGCAAAGGGGCTTTGATGATGGCCGGGTTGTAAAAGCTTCATCCAGAAGAGCTAATGACAAAAGGTCTGACAACACCCTAAGGAGAGGAATTCCATGAGACAATTATTTTTAACCAGTGTTGCGCTTGCCGCGCTGACTGGCACCGCCTTTGCAGGCGGATGCCCGGAAGCGACGGTTGCGGACATGAACGGCGTTGCGGCAGGAGAGTTTCCGCAACAGTTTGAGCTGGCCGAGTTTGAAGCGGCAGGAAATTGCACGCTTTCCTTCCAGGAAAACCCGGCAATCGGTGAGTTGAACTCGAAAATTCAGGGCAATCCCGAGCTGCCGCCTTTGGCTGACCGGATGCCTTCAGAACCACTGGTCGTCGCACCATACGACATGATCGGCAAATATGGCGGAACGCTTGACGCCCTGTCGAACGCCACGGAAGCCGGCACCTCTGATTTCCTGTCTGTCAGACACGTCAATCTGGTGCGTTATTCCGACGATCTGCAGACCATCGTGCCCAATGTTGCGAAAAGCTGGTCATGGAATGACGATTACACCGAAGTGACCTTCTCGCTGCGCAAAGGCCATAAATGGTCTGACGGCGTGCCATTCACAGCCGAAGATGTGAAATTCTGGTACGATAATCTGGCGCTTGATCCAAAGGTCAATGAAAAACCCAAAGATTATGTGCTGGTTGGCGGCGAACGCATGACGGTTGAAGTCATCGATCCGCAAACCGTGAAGTTCATCCTGCCTGCACCAAAGCCGGGCCTGATCGCTCACTTTGCAACGTCTTTCGCACAGGGCTTTCAGCCAAAGCATTTCCTTGGCCAGTTTCATCCCGATATCAATCCGGATGCTGATGCGAAAGCCAAGGAACTGGGTTTTGAAAGTGGCTATGACGTCATCAAAGCCTATTTCGGCAATTCCGACTGGACTGATACGCCTTCACCTTTGCTGAACAGCCCCGACAAGGTGGCGAACATGCCTGCTGCTGTCCAGCCGACGCTGGAAGCCTTCATAACGGTTTCTGACACCACAGAGGGCCGGCGCTACGTCGCCAATCCCTATTTCTACATGGTGGATACGGCCGGCAACCAACTGCCTTACATCAATGAGCAGGACGAGGTTTACGCCAATGACAATCAGGTGCGTTTGCTGAAACTGGTCAATGGAGAGGTGGATTACAAAGCCCAGTCACTGCAATTGTCTGATGCGCCGCTGCTGCTGCAAAATCAGGAAAAAGGCGGCTATACCATCCAGCTCAAGCCAAAAATCGCGATGCATGCGATTTCATTCAACGTTACATCGGCTGATGAAGAAAAACGCAAAGTCTTCGGTGATCTCAATTTCCGCAAGGCGATGTCGATTGCGATCAACCGGGAAGAACTCAACGAAGTGGCTTATTTCGGCCAGGGCACGATCCAGCAATATACCGGATTCTCGCCGGTGCCGGATTTTGTCGATGACAAATGGAAAACCTTTGCCACTGAATTTGATCCCGATGAAGCCAACCGGCTGCTCGATGAAGCCGGTCTTGTTGACAAGGACAATGACGGATTCCGCGATCTGCCAGGTGGCAATTCTCTGGTTCTGAACCTGCAATTCGCAACACAGGGCATCGCCGGACAGGTGGTTGAGCTGGTGGGTCAGTACTGGGCGGATGTCGGCATCAAGACCACTGTCAAAGAAGTGACACCGGATGAGTACCGTTCGGCACAATCTTCCAATCAGCTCGATGTCGGTCTTTGGGAAAAGGGCCAGCCGCTTGGCATCATCCTGGGCAATAATGAGCTCTGGGTGCCGCCCTTTGAAAACTATTTCGCACACCGCGTTGGAATGCTGTGGGCTGAATATGTCGATACCGACGGTGCCAAAGGCGTCGAGCCTCCCGCCTATGTCACTCAACTGATCGATGACGTGAATGCGTTTCAATCAGAACCGGTTGGCACAGACAAATCGAAGGAACTCGGTGCGCGGTTGGTCGAAAACATGACCAGCAATCTGTTGTTCATCGGAACGGCGCTGACGCCCGATCCGATCTATGTGAACAACAAGCTGAAAAACGTGCCGGAATTCAAGACCGCCTCCTATGAGTATTACCGGACCTACCCATATCGCGGACCACAGTGGTTCCTCGACGAATAGTCACGAATTGAAAGGCGCTGGCAGCGGTCACTCTACTGCCAGCGCCATTCAAAACAGCAGAGCCATGCTGTCAAGCAGGTTCCGGGATTTGGGGTAGGTTGGATATATGGGGCGGTTCTTACAGTTCACACTGATGCGGGCGGTGATGGCGATCTTTACGCTGCTCACGGTTTCCCTGATTGTGTTCACACTGATGGAACTGGTGCCGGGCAGCTGTGCCGAGCGCTATCTTGCCTTCAAGAACACCCAGGGCGCACAAATTTCCATCGACGATATCAAGGCCGAAGAGCGGCGCCTTGGCCTCGACCGCCCTTTCGTGGTGCGGTGGGTCAGCTGGGTTGGCAATGTGACGCTGCGCGGTGAGTTCGGCGACAGTTGTATCCTGCGTCTCGATATCAACCAGCTGCTCAGTGACAAATTCTGGATCAGCCTGGCGATATGTCTGTCTGCCCTGTTTGTCGCCTATCTGATCGCCATTCCGATAGGAATCATTTCAGCTTCATCAAAAAACGCATTTGCCAATAATTCGCTGAGATTTGTTTCCTATCTGGGCCTCGCCTTGCCGAATTTTCTGCTGGCACTGATAATCATGCTGATCTCAACCGTGTTCTTTGGCGATTCGCTGACCGGGCTGTTTTCGAAAGAATACCGGGATGCGGCATGGTCTATGGCCAAATTCTGGGATTTTTTGTCTCGCGCCTGGCTGCCGATTTTTATTCTCGGATGGTCGGCCACGGCTTTTGCGCTGCAGACCGTCAGAGCGCTGATGCTGGATGAATCGGGCAAACTCTATGTGACCGCAGCCTCGGCGCGCGGAATTGCCGGCTGGAACCTGCTGTGGCGTTATCCGGCACGCCATGCGCTGGGACCGGTGATCAACTCGCTTGGCTTTGATCTCAACCGGATTTTCAACGAATTGCCGATCATTGCCCTGATTCTCACTCTCACAGAAGCAGGTGCCCTGTTGATTGAAGCTCTGGCGCGCTCAAACGACCAGCAGCTGGCCGGCGCAATCATCTTTCTTCTGACGGCAACAATTGTCGCCCTGAATTTTGTCACTGACATTCTTCTGGCGCTGATGGACCCGCGCGTGCGCCGCGGGCTGATGGGGTAGATGATGACAACAGTTGCACACACCAAAGACCTGGACAAAGCCGCCAAGCTGAAAGAGGACTATTTCACAGCATCGCAGGGGCAACTGATCTGGGCCCGATTCAAAAGCAGCCGCTCTGCGATGATTGCGCTGTGGGCGTTGATCATCATGGTTTCAATGGGGATTTTTGCACCCTTCCTGTCGCCGTATAATCCCACCATTGCCGGGCGCGACAAGGATTACGAAAACGGCGCGCCGCAAATCCCCAAATTCTGGGACGAGAACGGCTTTTCGGCACGGCCTTTCATTTATTCATCGACCCGCGAGCGCTCCATCAAGACCAATTTCCGCTGGGTCACGACAGTGGATCGCGATGAGCGGCGCTACGTCGAATTTTTTGTCAAAGGCTGGCGATACAGTCTCATCGACGTCGAATGGGACCTGCCCGGTTCACTGCTTGATATCAATGTTGAAACACTGACATTTGAAACCCATCTGTTCGGAGTTGCCGAAGGCGGCATTCATCTGTTTGGAACCGATGCCAGCGGCAAGGATATCTTTGGTCGAACGCTGCATGCAATCTGGACATCTCTGGCGGTCGGCACGCTCGGCGTCCTGATCTCGTTCGTTCTGGCTCTGGTGATTGGCGGTGTGTCAGGCTATTTCGGCGGCTGGATCGACTCGTCGCTGCAAATGCTGACAGACGCCATTCGAACGGTGCCGCCCATTCCGCTGTTTATGGCGCTGGCCGCGTTCATGCCGGATTCGTGGAGTTCGGAAACCCGCTTCTTTTTCATTTCCATCATTCTGGGACTGATCGGCTGGCCGACACTGGCGCGCCGCATCCGCACCCATTTGCTGACCGAACGCAGCCAGGAATATGTGCTGGCGGCGGAACTGTGCGGTGCCTCGTCAGGGCACATTATCCGCAAGCATCTGCTGCCCAGTTTCACCAGCTATATCATCGTTGATCTGATGATTTCATTTCCCTATATGGTGCGCTCTGAAACTGCCCTGTCCTTCATTGGTCTGGGCCTCAAGGATCCGGTCAATTCGCTCGGCTCAATGATGCAGAATGTGTCGCAGGCTGACGTTTTGCTGAACTACCAATGGTATTTCATTCCTGTCCTGTTTTTCGTTGCTCTGGTGCTGGCATTTGTATTTGTCGGCGATGGATTGCGCGATGCTGCTGATCCTTATTCGAGCGTGAAAAAATGACACTGCTGTCCGTTGAAAATCTGACACTGCAATTCGATACCGATGAAGGCCGCATCACGGCGGTGGACGACGTCTCGTTTGAGGTGAATGCCGGTGAGGTTCTGGGCCTGGTGGGGGAGTCCGGCTCGGGTAAATCAGTGACTGCCAAGTCTTTGATGCGGCTTAATCCGGACAATGGAATCTACAGCCCGCAAAGCAAAATCACGCTGTCTCTGGATGAGGGCGAAATTGATGTCCTGACGCTGAAAGACAACAAATCCCTGCGGGTCGTGCGCGGCGGCGCGGTATCGATGATCTTTCAGGAACCAATGGCCAGTTTTGCACCGGCGATTACCATTGGCGACCAGATGGTGGAACAACTGGTGCTGCACAAAAGAATTTCGAAGAAGCAGGCCAAATCCATTTCCGTGGATATGCTGGAACGGGTCGGCATATCCGATGCGGACAAACGGTTCGACCAGTATGCCTTCGAATTGTCCGGTGGCATGCGTCAGCGCGCGATGATCGCGATGGCCCTGTCAACCAACCCCAAGCTGCTGATAGCGGATGAGCCGACGACCGCGCTGGATGTGACGATTCAGGCTCAGGTTATCGATCTGATGAAAGACCTGGTGACCGAGTTCAACATGGGTATCATCTTCATCACCCATGATCTGGGCGTGATTGCGCAAACTGCCGACAAAGTTGCGGTGATGTATCTGGGCAAGATTGTCGAGCACGGGCCAGTGCGCGATGTCATCCGTACACCGGTGCACCCCTATACGATAGGTCTGATCAACGCGATTCCGAAACTTGATGATCTGGATGCGGAACTGACCCCTATTGCCGGTGATATTCCCAGTCCTCTGGAACGGCCGCCGGGATGCGTGTTTCACACACGTTGCCCGGTTGCCGAGCCGATTTGCAGCGCCCAGGTTCCCGCCATGACGGAATTTGACAGTGACCATAAAGCTGCCTGCTTTGTCGCAGCACGCGAGCGGAGTGCTGCATGACCGACCAGCCGATCATTTCAGCCCGAGATCTGTCCGTGCATTTCGCCCTGCGTGGCGGGGCGCTGTTCAAGATCCAGACCCTGAAAGCGGTTGAGGGGGTCAATCTTGATATCCCCAAAGGTTCGTTCTTCGGTCTGGTCGGGGAAAGCGGCTCAGGCAAAACGACGCTCGGGCGGGCGTTTTTGAAGGCACTGACCATCTCTCGCGGTGAAGCGCGCTATAATGATGGCGAGGTGGATTATGATCTGGTCACCCTGCCAAAGGACAAGCTGCGGGATTATCGCACACGGGCGCAATTGATCTTTCAGGACCCCTATGCCGCCCTCAGTCCGCGCATGACGGTTCGCGATATTATCGCTGAACCGCTGGAGGTGATGGGACTGACCTCCTCGCGCGAAGAAACCGATGAGCGGGTGCGGGCCATTGCCGCCAAATGCCGACTCAATCTGGAGCATCTGCGGCGCTTTCCCCACGCATTTTCGGGCGGCCAGCGCCAGCGGATTTCGATTGCGCGGGCGCTGGTTTCCAATCCGCGCTTTGTGGTCGCTGATGAGAGCGTCGCGGCGCTGGATGTATCGATTCAAGCCGATATTCTGAACCTTCTGAAGGATCTGCAGACGGAACTCGGTCTGACCTATCTGTTTATCAGCCATGATCTGTCAGTGGTGGCGCACATCTGCGACCATGTGGCGGTGATGTATCTCGGCCGGCTGGTGGAAACCGCACCAACTCGCGAATTGTTTGCCGCGCCGCGCCATCCCTATACCAAGGCGCTGTTGTCAGCGATCCCCTCGCTAGATCCAGATACGCGCGGCAACAAGCTGAAGCTGGAGGGCGAAATTCCCTCGCCGACCAATCCGCCATCAGGCTGCAAATTCCATACGCGCTGTCCCTATGCGATTGATATCTGCAAGACAGAAGAGCCGGAACTGACACATTCGGGAATGGAACATGATGTCGCCTGTCACCGCTGGGAAGAGCTGGCAGAGGACGCCTGAGGCCAACATCGCAGCTGTTGTCGCTGCAGCCCGCCTGTGGCCCTGTGCCGCTGCCAATCCGCCAAGTCAGTGCTATGCAATCGTTCCGAATTACGGGTAGTCTTGACCTTCTGCGGAAAGGAATTTGAATGGAGCTGCCTGCCAGTCTGCAACCCTATCTGGATCAGATGTCGGAGTTCATTCAACGCGCGACCGGCACCTGGGTGATTTATCAGGGCGTTGCCATTCTGGTGGCTGCGTTGTGTTCCTATCTGTTCGCCAAAAGCCTCTCGCGACGGCTGAAAACCTATCTCGGCAGCCATGAAGGGCACTGGCTGCGCAGTTGGAAGCGTGAAATCCTGGAGCGGGTCTCTCCGGCGATTTTCCTGGTTGCCATCTGGCTGCTTCTGGCGCTGTTCCGCAGTATGACATGGTCGGGAAATACGCTGATCCTTTCTACCGTTGCCAAGCTGACCACCGCCTGGATCATCATCAACATTCTTGCCACAGTCATTCGCAACCGGCTTCTGTTCCGGATGGTCTCGATCACGTTGTGGATCATTGCATCGCTGTCTATCCTGCGGGTTTTGCCGCAAGTGGTGGTGTGGCTGGACGGGATGGCTTTCAGCTTTGGCGAATCCCGGCTGTCTGCCCTTGTTGTCATGAAGGCAATCGCAATTCTGGCGATCCTTGCCTGGGGCGTTGGCCTGTTTGGCAGACTGGCCGACAGGGGCGTTGCCGCCAGCAAGGATATCTCGCCATCGATGAAAGTGCTGATCAGCAAGCTGGTGCGCATTTTCCTGGTCGCGGCAGCTTTTTTGCTGACCCTGTCTTCGGTCGGCATTGATCTGACAGCCTTCGCCATTTTCTCCGGTGCTGTCGGCGTCGGTGTCGGGCTTGGTCTGCAGAAAACCGTTTCCAATTTTGTCAGCGGCATTTCGCTGCTGCTCGACAAATCCATCAAGCCGGGAGATGTCATTTCGGTCGGTGACACGTTTGGCTGGATCACCCAGCTCAACACCAGATACACCTCCGTTGTCACCCGCGATGGCCGCGAACACCTTATTCCGAATGAGAATCTGATCACTCAGGAAGTGGTCAACTGGTCCTATTCCAACCGCAATATCCGGCTCGAAATTACGTTCGGAGTTAGCTATGACTGCGATCCGCATGAGGTCAAGAGACTTGTGGAAAGCACGGTCGGCGCACATCCGCGCGTCCTCGCCTCGCCAGCGCCAATCGTGCAATTCGTTCAGTTCGGGGAAAGTTCGCTGGACATGGCCTACCGGTTCTGGATTCAGGACCCGGCTGGCGGACTGGCCAACATCAAAAGCGATATTCTGTTCGCGATCTGGGATGTGCTGAAAGCCAACAATATCGAAATCCCCTATGCCAAGCGCGATCTTTACATTCCCGATGGCATCAAGGTCGATATTTCCAGATCAAAGCCGCAGCCGGAATCATGAGACGCAGGCAGCGGGTCCGGCAGTCCGGCCCGCTGCGAATTTGTTTGACAGATGCTGATTTCAGACCGAGGCGCAGATATATTTCATTTCCAGATAATCATCGATGCCATGATGGCTGCCTTCGCGGCCAAGCCCGGACTGTTTGACGCCGCCGAACGGTGCGACCTCGGTGGAAATCAGACCGGTGTTGATGCCGACCATGCCGTATTCCAGCGCTTCGGCAACTTTGGTGACGCGGGACAGATCATTGGCGTAGAAATAGCAAGCCAGCCCGAAAATTGTGTCATTAGCCAAATCGATGACCTCGTCGACAGTATCGAATTTGAACAGTGGTGCCACCGGACCAAAAGTTTCCTCTGTGGCAAACAGCATGTCCTTGGTCGCCCCGGTGATGATGGTCGGTTCAAAGAAAGTGCCGCCAAGGGCATGCGGCTTGCCGCCGGCCAGAACCTTGCCGCCTTTGGATTTGGCATCGGCAATGTGTTCCTTGACCTTGTCGACCGCATCGGAATTGATCAGCGGGCCAAGTTGCGTGCCTTCGCTCAGACCATCGCCAACCTTCATCTTGCCAACAGCTTCGGCAAGTTTTTTGGCAAACGCATCATAGACCCCGGCTTGCACATATAACCGGTTGGCGCAGACGCAGGTCTGTCCGTTGTTGCGGTATTTTGAAATCATCGCGCCTTCGACAGCTGCATCAATGTCGGCATCGTCAAACACGATAAAAGGTGCGTTGCCACCAAGCTCCATGGAGCATTTCATGATCTGGTCCGCTGCCTGTTTCAGCAGAATGCGGCCGACCTCGGTGGAGCCGGTAAAGGTCAGTTTGCGGACCGACGGATTCTCGCAGAACTCTTTCCCGATATCAGAAGAACGCGAGGAGGAGATGATCGACAAGATGCCCTTCGGCATGCCGGCACGTTCTGCCAGAACGCCAAGTGCCAGCGCCGACAGTGGCGTCTCCGCCGCCGGTCTTGCTACAAAGGTGCAGCCGACCGCAAGGGCCGGGCCGACTTTGCGGGTGATCATGGCATTGGGAAAGTTCCACGGTGTGATCGATGCGGCAACGCCAATGGGCTGGCGGATGACGGTGATGCGCTTGTCGCGTTGATGGCCGGGAATGGTTTCGCCATAAACCCGTTTGGCTTCCTCGGCGAACCATTCGATGAAGGACGCGCCATAGAGAACTTCACCCTTGGCCTCGGCATGGGGCTTGCCCTGTTCTGCGGTCAGAATAGTACCGAGATCATCGGCATTTTCGACCATCAGCTCATACCATTTGCGCAAAATGGCGGAGCGTTCCTTGCCGGTCTGCCGGGCCCACTCCCGCTGGGCTTTGGCGGCCTTGGCAATCGCCTCACGCGCTTCAGCGCGGCTTAAATCCGCCACACTGGCAATGACCTTGCCAGTAGCCGGGTTGGTGACATCGAAGGTCTTGCCGTCAGCGGCGTCCACCCAGTCGCCGCCGGAAAAGGCCTTTGTCACCAGCAGAGACGGATCTGCCAGCATGTCTGCCAGTTTTGAGGATGAATTGGTCATTATAGTTCTCCTTCATCGCAATGTCTGTGTGTGTAACATCGACTTAGATTATTCGGCGGGGATTTGCCAGCCGCTTGCCGCACCGCTTTCACAACAAGGGCGAGCAGGAATGCATTACGGTCAGCGCCTGCCCACCGCCCTGGTTCCAGATCGCGGCCTCTTCCGGTCCGGCAGGCCGGTGATGGCAGGACAAAACACAACCGCCTCAGAAACTACTTGATTGATCGATAGCTGGGAGCCTAAATCCAGGCTTCCGCTGATCCCTTCAATTCCTGCAAGGATATTTTCACTGATGCAGACACTGCGTCATCATTTAAGAACATCGACGAGGATGGAGCATGAACGGCTGGATGCAGCGTTCAGCACGCTTGATCTGACACGCCGGGACGGCTTGTCGCGATTCCTGTTAAGTCATTTCATGGCGCTGTCCGGTTGCCATGCCCGGCTCGACCAGCTCGACGATCTGCCGGCCATGCTTCGACCACCTTCACTGTTGCCGGAAATCCAGGCGGATTTGCAGGTGCTTGGCGTCAGTCGTCGCGAGCCTCAGGGCCTGAAATTGACCGGGCAGATGAGCAGTTTAGGCATATGTTATGTTATTGCCGGATCGCGGCTGGGTACAAAATTGTTGCAACGCAGATGGGCACAATCACACGACCCACAGGTGCTGAGGGCGGGTCAGTATCTGAGCAGCGGCACCTATGATAATTATTGGCCACAATTCGTGAAATACCTTGATGGAATGCTGGCCCCGGACGACAATCGGGCCGCCATAGAACGGTCAGCAAGGTTGACTTTTCGCCTGTTTGGTGACGCACTTGAATGGGCAAATACGGAACTCGACTATGATAAAACAGAATTTGACGTCAGCCATTCCGGCTGACTCAGAGATTGATCTTACCAATTGCGAGCGTGAGCCGATTCACATTCTGGGCCACGTCCAGTCTTTCGGCTGCCTGATTTCCGTTTCCAATGACTGGATCATCAATCACGCCTCGCTCAATACCAATGACATCCTGGGCATTGATCATGGCGATCTGATTGGCGACCCGTTCAATAATTATGTTCTGCCGGATTTTGTGCA
Organism: Pararhizobium sp. IMCC3301; assembly: GCF_030758315.1. Classification (NCBI taxonomy): domain Bacteria; kingdom Pseudomonadati; phylum Pseudomonadota; class Alphaproteobacteria; order Hyphomicrobiales; family Rhizobiaceae; genus Pararhizobium; species Pararhizobium sp. IMCC3301. The sequence continues at coordinate 3,469,944 of NZ_CP132336.1, read as the reverse complement.
CACGATTCGTGGCCGCCTCCAGATGTTGTCTCATGCCGACGCGGTTGAGCGGATTTTTGGACTGAAGGTGGTGGCAAATGGCGGCTTGTTTGATGTCGCGCTGCATCGCTCGGGACATTCCATTGTTATGGAATTCGAGCGATCAGATGCCCACGATGTTACCGACTATGCCGGCTATATGCGACCCATGCTTGACCGTGTGCAGACGGCTTCATCCATTGAGGCTATGTGCACCGTCGCTGCCCGGCAAATCAAGGCGATTACCGGGTTTGACCGGGTTATGGCCTACCGCTTTGCACCAGACGATTCCGGTGAGGTGATTGCCGAGGCAAGAATGCCCGATATGGAACCGATGTTGGGACTGCATTTCCCCGCATCTGATATTCCGGCGCAGGCACGCGCGCTTTATAAGCGCAGTCTGTTGCGCATCATCAGTGAGGTCGACGGAGAGACTGTCCCGATTCTGCCGCCGGCGAGCCCGGAAGGCGTGCCGCTTGATCTGAGCCTGAGCAGTCTGCGTGCGGTCTCGTCGATACATCTGGAATATCTCAGAAATATGGATGTATCCGCCTCGATGTCGGTCTCGATCGTGGTTCGTGGCAAGCTTTGGGGATTGTTCGCCTGCCATCATCGCAGCCCCAATATCCTGTCCTACAAGGCCAGAACAGGAACCGAGCTGTTTGCCCAGATGTTTGCATACGTGCTTGACCAGAGACAAGGCGATCTGGAACGCAGTGAAGCTGAACTGGCACGGCAGATGCACGACGATCTGATGGCCCGCCTTGCCGATGGCCAATCCATTGTCGAAAATTTTAGCACCATCGCCGATGCTGTCAGCAGTGTGATTGCCTGTGACGGTATTGCGACATGGATCGACGGTGAATTCAAATCCCAGGGCCGAACGCCCTCCAGAGAAGAAATACTGCCGCTGCTGCGTTTTCTGAACACCACAGCTGCAAGCCGCATTTTTGCGACCGATCGCCTGTCTGACAGCTATCCTGCGGCGCAGGAGTTTTCGGACTGTTCAGCGGGAATACTGGTGCTGCCTGTATCGCGCTCGCCGCGGGATTATCTGATCCTGTTCCGTCAGGAAATTTCCCGCGCCGTGCTTTGGGCCGGCAAGCCGGAAAAGCCGGCTGAGCCCGGCCCAAACGGGACGCGACTGACGCCCCGAAAGAGTTTCGAAACCTGGAAGGAAATTGTCAGAAATCAGAGCCAGCCATGGTCCGAATCGGAAATTCGGGTGGCTAATTCTCTCAGAATGACGCTTCTGGAAGTGGTCTTGCGGGTCACGGATGCGGCCAGCAGGGATCGTGAGCGCGCCAGCGATCATCAGGAATTGCTGATCGCAGAATTGAACCACCGGGTTCGCAATATTCTCAATCTGATTCGGGGACTGGTAGCGCAAAGCGGTTCGGAAGCACGCAACATTGCCGATTTTACCGGCAATGTCGGCGGGCGGATCGACGCGCTGGCGCGCGCTCATGACAAGATTACACGTGAAAACTGGAATGCAGCCTCTCTGCATGATTTGCTGGCCACTGAAATCGATGCGTATCTGGGATCGAATCGCGACCGTCTGGTGCTGACGGGTCCCGACGCACTGTTGCAGCCGGAAGCGTTTTCAACACTGGCTCTGGTCATGCATGAGATGATTACCAACTCGGCAAAATATGGTGCCATAGGCGAGGCTGGCGGGCGCATCGAAATTGAGCTTGTGGCCGAGGAAGATGGCGCATTGCGCATTAAATGGCAGGAAATCGGCGGCCCACCGGTTCGCGCGCCCAAGCGCAGAGGTTTTGGCAGCACCATCATCGAGCGGTCCATTCCCCATGAGTTGAAAGGCACAGCGAAGCTGAAATATGACATTGCCGGATTGCGGGCTGACTTTATGGTCCCGGCCAACTGCGTCGCCGAATTCATCGACCCGGCACAGGTGAAAAGCAAACAATCCGCAGACAAAGCTGACTATCATATGATGGCGCTGTCCGGCCATGTCCTCGTTCTGGAGGACAATCTCATAATAGCAATGGATGCCGAAGATATAGTGCTTCAACTCGGTGCTCAAAAAGTCAGTCTTGCGTCACGTGTCGATGAGGCCGAGCGACTGATGTCGGAGCAAAAATTTGACTTTGCCATCCTGGATGTGAATCTCGGCTCGCAGACCAGTGAACCTATTGCCGAAGAGCTGCAAAAAGCCGGTATACCATTCGCTTTTGCCACCGGTTACGGCGAGGGGACAAGTTTTTCCGCGAAATTCCCAAACATTGTTTTCATCCAGAAACCCTACAGCAAGGAAAGCATGCAGCGGGCGCTGGCCGTTATGGCTCTTTCTAGCTAGAGCTGATTTGGAGCAGCGGCTGCCAAATCTTCCATTATGCAGGCCTGCTGAATTTGGGCGCTTTCAATGATCGCCTCCAGAGAGCAGGCAGCTGCGATATTGCGGGCCTGCTGAGCCGGTACATGCTGCTCAAGTACATGCTGCTCAAGAAATTCGGCCAGGCCATCGGTGGAAATCCGCTCTGCCAAAGCGGCTTTGACAATCGATTTGGCCTGGTCCCGCCCGACAACAGCTGACAGGGCCGTGAACAGCCGGTCCGACACAATTGCCAGACCATGATGTGTGACATTGTCGTGCATGCGCTGTTCTTCGACCACCAGTGTTTCGATGAGTGTGCCAAAGCTGAGAATTTGCGCATGGACGCATTGGAACATGGCTGCCATGCCGACCCATTCGGCCATCCAGCTGTCACCGGATCTGTGATGCAGGGTCTGAGTTGCGCTCATCAGGTTGAGAAGAATACCGTCAATCTGACCGGACAGCATGATGATGCGTTCCGCCTGGCGCGGATTCTGCTTGTGCGGCATGGCGCTGCTGCCGCCCGGCTGGGCCTCGGCAAGCTCGCCTGTGGCATCGGACTGCAGATGGCTTATGCTGCGCGCCATGCGTCCCAGCCCTTTGGCCAGCAGGCCAACGGAGAACAACAGATCGACAATTTGGTCGCGTGGCGCAGAGCGCATTTTCGGATCATAGCTCAGACCAAGGTCAGCCGCTGTGCGGTGGCGCACGGCATCTGATTTTTCTGCAAACGGCTCTGAAAGCCCGACGGCGCCGGACAGAATCACCGTCTGTGCCGCCATATGCCGCTGTCGAATGCGGCCGCAATTGCGCTGAAGTTCGGCGCAGCCTTCGGCAACAAACAGGCCGAATGTGATCGGTGCCGCCGCCTGAAGATTTGTCCGCCCCAGCATCACTGTCGTGCTGTGGCGGGCAGCAAGGTGCTGCAAATTCTCCCGGCATTTTTCGGCGTCTGCCAGAATTGTTTGGATCGCCTGACCGCGCAGCAGGGTCAGCGCGCCATCGATGATGTCCTGGGTGGTCAACCCCAGATGCAGAACCTGCTGGAGACGATCTGATGCATTTTCCAGCAAGGCATCGACCAGCGGCGCAACGGGCCGACCGGTTGACAGCGTGCCGGCCAATACGGATGCCGGGTTGGTCCGAACATTTTCAATGGCCGCGTCAAGTTCGGCTTCGACACTGTCCGGCGCAAAGCCTTCTGCGACAGCGGCCATGACCCAGCAGCGCTCTATTTCCATACTGGCATTGAGGAAGGTCTCGTCGCACCAGATCCTGTCCATCGCCGCACTGCTCGGCGGAATGTTCAGCAAGGATAGTCCGGTCACGGGTTTTCGGCCATGCGTTGGCCATGCTGCTCGGGTCTGTATTTTCCGCGCAGCGCATCAAAACTCAGACCCAGTTCCGCCAGCCTGTCCAGACCAATCGCCGTGACGATTTCGGACAGGTAAATCTCGTGCAGGATCATGGTTTGAATGACATAGACAAGAGTTGGATTCTCCGCCGAATATCCACGGTAAAGCGGCTTCATCGTGCCGACAAAACTGGCTGCTGCATCGGCGACAACGGTCATTGCGACATCATTGGCCCGGCTTGGTGCCGAGCCGCTGCCTTCATGGGGCACGATGCGTGCGCCGGCATCACCCAGCGTGGTCCATGCCTCGCCGGTGGCAACGATGGTAACGCGGACACCGCGTTTCATGACCTCAAGAATAGCATCCTCGAACGGTTTGATGAGCTGGTCGGACACCTTGAAATGCAAATCCGTTTTGGCGCGGGCAATCAGCGAACGGACCTTGTCCTCGACCGCGAGACGGCCTTCAGAAACCTCGACGAAATCAGACCCCATCGGAGCATAAGTGCGCAGCACCTGATCCTGAATCTGCGATGCCGTGTGTTGCACCTCGTCAGCAATGCTGGCGAAGAAATGCTGCGGCGAGGTTATGGCATAGCGGACCGGATGTGAGGACACTGGCTGAATCGCCCCTTTCAGCACCAGATTGGTAACCGAATTATAGGAGTTGGCCCGCGCCAGACCGGAGGTTTTCGCCAGTTCATAGGCCGTCGCGGGCTGCACCTGGATCAAGGCTTCATAGGTGCGCGCTTCAGGAGCGGTGAAACCAAGCCGCGCCAGATTATCGAGCAGCGTTGCATCGCCCTCTTTTGATTTTGCTGTTGTCAGCGATGTCTGCATTTCAACCCCCTGAAGGTGCCTTTGGCCCCTAGTTCTGGCCCCTTATTGTGGCCCCTTATTCTGGCCTCTTATTCTGGCCTCAAATCCGGCGAACCCGGCCAAAGCTGTGCTTCAGACGACAAGCGCTGCTGCACAAATGCAAGCCTCTCGCCAAGCTTTGACCCTAACCAAGAATGACAGATATTGCCATAGTAGTCAAAATATGACTACTATAGTGAAGAGGACATCAAACTGACGTTTAACGGGAGGAATATATATGAAACTGACACGTCGCCAATTCGGCACATTCACCGCCACAGCTGCGCTTCTCGCCAGCACATCGCAGCTGTTTGCGCAAAGTTTTCCGTCCAAGGAAATTACCCTTCTGGTCAATTATGGCGCCGGTGGCGCTGTCGACCGCACGGCACGCGCCATCCAGCCGTTTCTGCCGGACGCGCTTGGCCAGAATGTCATTGTTGAAAATATCGGCGGAGCCGGTGGCAAGACCGGGCTGAAGAAATTCATGGAAGCGGAGCGCGATGGCTACACCATTCTCACTGCGTTTGCGCCAGCCACGACCTATGCCAAATTTACCGATCCGGACATTTTCAGCCTGTCTGATCTGGCCATTATCAATGTGATGTGGACCGATCCTGCAATTCTGCTGGCCCAGAAGGATACCGGCTGGACTTCGCTGGCTGACATGATTGCCTATGCCAGGGAAAATCCGGGCAAGGTGACGTTCGGGTCGTCCGGCAAAGGCTCAGTGGGACCGATTCTGGCGCGGGCGATGTTCGATGAACTGGAGCTCGATATCAAGATTGTGCCCTACAAGGGTGGCGGCGCGGCGCGCAAAGCCTTTGCATCCGGAGAGATCCAGTTGACCGCTGCCGGTGCCGGCGGTGCAACGTCGATCAAGGATGATGCGGTGGTCCTGGGACTGTTCAGTGATGCAGGGACGGCCCCGGACTGGCCGGATGCGCCATCCATCAATGCGGAACTTGCCGCGATGAACGTGTCGGTGCCCGAAGGTGGGGCCTACCGTTTCTTTGCCGTCCACAGCGATGTGAAAAACAACCATCCGGACCGGTTTGAAACTCTGGTGAAAGCTTTTGAGCAAACCATCAACACCAATCAGGCCTTCAAGGATGCGGCCGCCAAAAGCGGCGTTGGCACAGACTGGCAGGGTGCAGAGGCGGCTCAGGCCCTGATTGAAGAAGTCGATGCGCGCTTCACCAAAATTCTGCAAGACGAGGCTGACGGATAATGTCGCTTGTCTCTGCGGATGAAGAGACAGGCGATGCTGGCAGCACTGGCAACACTGGCAGCATGGGCGGATCGCGGCAGATAGACTGGGTCAGCATTGCGCTGACCCTTGTCGCGCTCGCCTGGGCCAGCTGGTATGTCTGGTCGACCCGGACCAATCCGGATGATGAAGCGGAAGCTGCCTGGCTGATCACCCCCATTCTGATTGCGGCATGGGCTACTGCGCCCTTTGTCATCTGGTCGGCCATCGGTCCGTTTCCGCAGCGGCTGCAGCTTGACCGGGACGAGGGTCTGGGTGTTCCGGCGCGCTACCGATTTGTTCTCAGCCTGCCGGTTCTGGCCGGGCTGATCTGGCTGCTCGGCTTTATCGCCGCCACGATCATCTATCTGCCGGCGCTCATTCTCATTTCCGGTGAAAGACGTCCGCTGCTGATCATAGCCATGACCCTTGGTATGCTGGCGCTGATTTATATCGGCTTTGACCAGGCGCTCGGTGTCAAACTGCCGCTCTGGCCGATGGGGCTGTAAATGCTCGATTTCGATCTGATCGCAGAAGGCGCTTCGCTGCTCTGGACCTGGCAGATGCCGCTGGCGATTTTCGGCGGCATGCTGCTCGGCCTGGTGATCGGCGCGATACCCGGCATGACAGCCGCACTTGGACTGGCAGCCATACTGCCACTGACATTCCAGCTTGATGCATTGACCGCTCTGGTGCTGATGACATCGGTCTATACCGGATCGCTGACAGGCGGCGGGTTTCTGGCAATTCTCATCAACACACCGGGCACGCCGGGTGCCGCAGCCACCACATTTGACGGCTACCCGATGGCCAAGGCCGGCCGCCAGAATGAGGCGCTGGGCCTGCAGATTGCCGCATCGGTGATCGGCGGCGCGATCAGCTATCTGATCCTGCTGGTTTTCATCCAGCCGATGGCCCAGTTTGCGCTGCTGTTCGGCTCTGCGGAAATGCTGTTTCTGACGATTTTCGTGATGCTGCTGATTGCAACCCTGCAGCGCCGCAGCTTTGCCCGGACAATTTTTGCCGGCCTGATCGGGCTGTTGCTGTCGACCATCGGCACAAGTGTCACCACCGGGGTGGCGCGCGGCACACTGGGGCTCGATGCGCTTGAGGACGGGCTGCCGATCATTTTGAGCGTGATCGGCATGTTTGCCATTCCCGAACTCATTTCGATTGTGGCGCGCCCGTCAATCGCAACCGGCACGCAAGGCTCGTCGAGCGATCTGCGCGCCCTGTTGCGAGGCGTCAGACAGGCCACGCGCGAGGTTGGAACATGGCTACGCGGGTCCCTGATCGGCACCTTTATCGGCCTGCTGCCTGCCGCCGGTGCAACCATTGCCTCGTTGCTGTCCTACGCCACCGCCTCAAAGCGCGCACGGCCGGGCGACAGATTCGGCGAAGGCGAGCCAAAAGGTGTGGTCGCGGCTGAAAGCGCCAACAATGCCTCGGAAGGCGGCGCGATGGCGATCCTGATGTCACTCGGCATTCCCGGCAGTGCGTCAACAGCGGTGATTTCCGGGGCATTTCTGTTGCATGGTCTGGTGCCGGGGCCACGGCTGTTCATCGATAATGGTGTGATGGTCTATGGCCTGATCCTCGGCAATCTGGCGCAAATGGCGGTGCTTGGCCTGTTTGCCGTGGTTGTCGCCAGCCAGGTGGCACGGATTGTAACGGTTCCCTCGCGCCTGCTGGCCCCGGTGCTGGCGATCATACTGGCGCTCGGAGCCTACAGCTATCGCGGCTACTGGGAAGATATCGTCATTACATTCCTGTTCGGCCTGATCGGTTATTTTTTCCGGCGGCATCATTTCACCCTGATTTCGCTGATGATCGGGCTGTTTCTGGGACGCCAGATTGATGAGGATTTCGTGCGCTTTGTTATTCTGTATAGCGATGACCCGGCTGCCCTGTTGAGCAAACCGATTGTCGCCGTCTTTGCCATTCTGTCGCTCGGCCTGCTGCTCTGGCAGGTCCGCTCGGCCTGGCGCAGTGAGCGCAGATGAGCGAGCTACCGCTTACACCTGCACGCATCGACGTGTTTCACCTTGAAGCACCGCTGAAGACCCCGCGCTCCAACGCCTTTGGCACCATGTATGCGCGGCCCGCGCTGCTTGTGCGGCTGACCGATGCTTCCGGTCATGAAGGCTGGGGCGAGGTTTTCTGCAACTGGCCGGCTTTTGCCGCCGCGCACCGCAAAAAGATCATCGAGCAGATTCTGGCGCCCAAACTGATCGGGCAAAGTTTTGCCGGCCCTTCGCAGATGTGGCAGTTCCTGACCGAAGACACCCATGCGCTCGCGCTTCAGGCCAATGAACCCGGCCCGTTTGAGCAATCCATTGCCGGACTGGACATCGCCGCCTGGGATATGACGGCGCGGCGCGAGGACCGGCCACTTTACGATGTACTGGCGCCGGGCAGTAAACATGATGTTCCGGCCTATGCCAGCGCCCTCACCGCGCAGACACTGGACACACTGGTGCCGGCGCTGACGCAAACCGGCTGGCGGGGATTCAAGGTCAAGGTCGGATTTGGTGCAAATGCTGACAGGGCTGCGTTGGACAGCCTGCGCCGGCTTGTCGGCGATGCAGCCGTCATGGTTGATGCCAATCAGGCCTGGACGCCGGATGAGGCGATTGCTGCGGGACAGGCCCTGGCCGAATTTGAACTGCTGTGGATCGAGGAGCCGATTGCGGCCGACCGTCCCCACCAGGACTGGCATCAGGTCGCCAATGCACAGCCGGTGCATCTGGCCGCCGGCGAAAACCTGCGCAAGGTCGAGGCCTTTCGCGCTGCGGCCAACAGCGGAGTCGCCATTTTGCAACCCGACGCAATCAAATGGGGCGGGCTGTCCGGCCTGATCGCGATCCACCAGGTGGCTGCCGCAACCAGCGCGGCCTTCGCGCCGCATTTTCTCGGCAGCGGCATCGGCCTTGTCGCAACCGCCCACGCCGCCATTGCCCTCGGCGCAAGTTGGCTGGAAGTCGATGTCACCGAGAACCCGTTGCGAGTGGCGTTTTCAGCAGGGGCGTTTGACGTGGAAAACGGACTGGCAAGCGTAACTGACCGCCCCGGACTTGGCATCGTGCCTGATGCGCAGAAACTGTCGGCCTTCAGCGCCCGGTCCTGACAGTTCCGGCGTTGCCGGTTCAGCCGAGTACTATCTTGGGCACCTGAATGGTGCCGTTAGAGCGGGAAATATAGAACTCTCTTTTTGATGGTTTGGAGAAATGCGACACTATCCATCGGCGGGAAGGGTTCGCAGAGTTTATTGCCAAACCAGCACCTCTGCGATGGCATTGCCTATGAGTTCTGCAACGCCTGGCAAAGACAAACCCATTGCTATCGGCCTGGCGCTTGACGAATGGCGCGCGCCGTGACGTAAACCATGCGCATGACGGAGCAAACAGTACGGACGAGATTATTGGAGCGGCCAAATCGATAGAGCGCACGGATCTCGGGCTGAGTCTATGATGAGAGATCATCATCCCAATTCTGACCGCCGTAAAACAATCGCAGGAGTGTCACTGTGTTGTCAGACACAATGAAGGCAATGGCCAAACGGCGGTCGAAGCCGATAATGCGCAAGCCTTGACGGATATCTTCGCGGGACCGCCCTCTTTGGGACGCAAGATCGAAATCGTTGCAGTAGGTCTCGATGCGCTCGATATAGCCAAGGGCGATCCTGGGACTGGCTTTGGCACTAATCCATTCATAGAGCGCGAACAAATCTTCCCGCGCCTCGGGCGCAAATTCAACGACGCGCCGCTTCACGCAGGGCCTTTGGTTTTCTCAATATGAAGCGCGCGAATACCATCAAACACGGACCGGGACGAAACGACGCGTTCGGGGGTTTCCATCATCGCATCATATGTCGGAGCAACCTGATTATGAAGCCAGTTTTCAACGGCGCGGTCGCGTTCCTGCAATGCGCGAAGACCCGCACGTACAACTTCACTCGCCGATGCATAGTCACCAGAACTGACCTTCTGGTCGATGTAACGGGCATGTTCATCAGGCAGACTGACGGTCCTTTTGTCCATGGTTTACTCCTTCGTATCTCAGGAATACCGCAAAGTATGAATAAATCATACTAAAATAACGATGTGCCTGATTAACCCCTACTATCCCACTGGCTACTGGTGAGTTGCGTTTGTGGGGTATTGAATTCCAAAACTACCTTACCTTTCAAGGCGTCAGATGGAATTAGCGGCAACGAAAACAAGATCGTGTCGAGTGTTTATGGGCAATCCCATGCTGGTTCCTTCTGCAATCGGCAGTTCTACGAAATTTTCTTGCAATCAGCCGTCAGGCGGTAAATGGTTGTTAGAAAGCAACAACATAAATGGAGCATGGGCGCATTTTGTGCCCGAAATGGGCTAAAAATAGATGGCCAGTAGACTGTATTTTAGTAAGTCGATTAAAGAGCTGGAAGAGATTTTTAAGAACAATCAAGGTGATAGCAAAACACTGAACGACCTGCTGAACGAACTTGGATTTCGCGGTACACAGCGTGCGCTCGCTCTTAAAAAACAAGTTCTGGCAGCCAACGGACCGCCGGCCCCAAAAGTTGCCCCCGCGAAAGTAGTCTGGAGATCCGCCAACAAAGCCGAGCAAAACGAGCCGGCCTTGCCGTTCGATACGCCTCCAAAATTGGTAGAACCAATCGCGCCGGTTGCGAAGCCTGTCGCCAAACCTCCGGTGACAGACGATGCCCAGAACATTCTGCGTGCATGGACAGCGTTGGAAGTTTTGTCACCGCAGGCGTATCGGCGGGAGACGGATCTTGTTTCTGGAGATCGGTCACGTATTGCCCGCTTTGATGAGGGCTTGCTTCCATGGGCGGTGGGAGAAAAATCACGCCCCAAGAAGCGGCTCTATTATGAGCTAATTCTCGGTGCAATTGAACTTGCTCCGGCAGTGGAATTACTCCTTACGGTCTATGCCGACAAACGGCCGGACAAGCCTAGCATGAGAGGTTACAGCGCTATCGCTAGTATCCTTCTGGATAAAGAGGGACGGCCTCTGGAAGAAGAAACGAGCGCTGCGATATCCAGCTTCGCTTGGAGCGTCCCCATCGCCCTTCGAGGGGATTTAAAGAGGCTCGCGGATTGGCCAACGCAGCAAAGGCTTTTGATGGCCGCTTTCCGAAAACTTCTGATCAAACGGGATCGGAATAATGAGGTTATTCCCCTTACAAAGCGGCATATTAAGGAGCTATTTGACCATCTCGTTGCGGCGCTCACTCTTCAGGGGCACGCGATCAAAGCGCCATATTTTGCGCTACGGCGTTATGAGTTCTTTGCAAGTAAAACGCCGCCGGAACCTATGCTATTAAATTCTTTCTTTCTGGAAGATCTCGCCGCAGCACGCTCGCTCGCTAAAGACGGCAAGCTGCCGCATGCGCTTCAACATTATCTTGGCATAAAGAAACCATCGCAGCGTACCAACTTGTTGGAAGAAGACATCGGCCTGCAAGACTTGTTGCAACCCGCTCTGACACCATTTGCAAAATGGCCGGGTAATGGGCGCTTCCCGCTTGCCCTTTTGCAACAGGCCGCTGTTAATGCGACAAACGCTGCCCGGCTTAAAACCGGTATCCTTGCAGTGAACGGTCCACCCGGTACAGGCAAGACAACATTGTTGCGCGATGTCGTTGCTGCGCGTCTTGTTGAGCGTGCGACTGTGATGAGCGAATATGACCAGCCTTCGAAGGCGTTCACGCCCACCAACCAGAGCCTACAAAGGAGCGGCGCAAAGATCACGCTCCATAGACTCGATGAGCGTCTGAAGGGCTTTGAGATGATCGTCACCTCATCCAACAACAAAGCCGTTGAAAATGTGAGCGCCGAACTGCCCGCTTTGGATGCAATTGCCGTTGATGCGCCGGAATTACGATATTTCAAAACAATCTCGGACAATGTCTTGGAACGTGACACATGGGGAGTAATCGCCGCTGTCCTGGGGAATTCGTCAAATCGCTATTTATTTGCGAAAGGCTTCTGGCGTGATAAAGAAAACGGTCTTTCAACCTATCTCAACCACGCCAGCGGTATTCCGCAGATTGTTTCAGAGCCGCAAGAAAGTGGCCCTCCGCTTAAAAGACGGCGTGAAATCGTAGTTCGTGAAAATCCCCCGGCAAATGACTGTGAAGCTTCCGCACGATGGGAAAAAGCCCGCACAAACTTCTTGGGCAAATTGGAGTGTTTCAAACAAACTCAGGCGAAGCTGCAAAAACTGCATGTTCAGCTTCTTCGCTTCGTCACTGTCTCGGCCGAGATCAACGAACTGGCATTCAAACAACCTGCTCTCGAAGCGGAAGCGCAGGGGCTTGAGGCCAACCTGTCGGCTGCCAAGCGAAATCTAGGGCTAATTGAAGAGCAGTTAAACACCGCGAGTCAAACACAAATCGCTCATTTTACACAGCGTCCGGGGTTTTTTGTGCGGCTATTTCGAACTAGGCATTTCCAAGAATGGCAATCATTACATCAAACTTTGGCAAAAGAAACCTCTCAAGACCGTCAGCTGTTTCTGAGCCGAAATGAGGCGTTTGCCCGTCTTTGTTCCCAACTTGCGGCGAAGAAGAAACTGATCGGCCAATCACAGCAAAAGCGCGAAACACTGCGTGCCGAAAAATCCGAACTGAATGCAATCCTACAACTCGCGCGCTCGCAATCAGAGGTGCTTATGCCGGATGCTGGCTTTTTTGCAGGAAAGCACGAAGACATACAGATGGCCAGCGTGTGGTTTGACACGGCGGCAAATCTGCAGCGTGATGACGTGTTTGAAGCATCAATTCAGCTTCACCGGGCGTTTATAGATTGCGCGGCCGATCCGCTGCGGCAAAACCTTTCGATCTTTGTAGAAACCTTCGGCACGCGTTCACTCGGCACACCGCAAAAGGATGCTCTAATCGCCGATCTTTGGGCGTCGTTTTTCCTCGTTGTACCGGTGGTATCCACGACTTTTGCTTCTGTGAACCGGATGTTCTCGCGCCTACAACCGGAAACACTGGGGTGGCTGCTTGTCGATGAAGCCGGACAGGCTGTGCCGCAGGCTGCGGTTGGCGCGATGATGAGAACAAAGCGTTCAATTGTCGTTGGTGATCCGTTGCAGATCGAACCTGTGGTCACACTCCCGAATAGCCTGACAGAGGAAATATGCGCGTTCTTTGGTATTGACCCGCTGAAATACAATGCGCCAGAGGCATCAGTTCAAACGGTAGCGGATGCTGCCAGTATGTATTGTGCGCGTTTTCCCATAGGCAGCGGGCATCGGGACGTAGGCGCACCATTGCTGGTGCATCGGCGCTGCGACAGCCCGATGTTCGATATTTCGAACGAGATTGCCTATTCAAACCTCATGGTGCAGGCAAAAAAAACATCGAATGTTACTCCGATCCTTGGGCCTTCGTCATGGATTGATGTAGTCGGGAAACCTGGCCCCGATAAATGGTGCGCGGATGAAGCGACAGTTCTCATTGAAATGCTGCGCAAATTGCGGGAGAGTGGTGGAGAAGCCGATCTTTATGTCGTGACACCATTTGTCATTGTGCAAGACAATCTCCGTCAGCAACTATTGCGCAGCGGTGTTCTGGACGATTGGGTCAGCAATCCGAACGCATGGGTGTGGGAGCATGTCGGAACGGTACACACCGTTCAGGGGCGTGAAGCTGGAATCGTCTTTTTTGTGCTCGGCGCTCAAGAATCCACGCAAACCGGGGCCCGCGCTTGGGCAGGTGGAAGGCCCAACTTGGTCAACGTCGCCGTCACACGCGCGAAGGCATCCATTTATGTAATTGGCAATCACTATCTTTGGAAATCTGCCGGCGTGTTTGCAATGCTTGACCATTTTCTGCCTAAAGCCAACGCCATCTCAACTAGTTCCTGTATGTCGGGGGACAATCAGGAGAGCATGAATTAACGGCCTCCTTTGCAAGTGGTTTATGACCTCGCCTCCACCCCGCATGTCTGTATTGGATCTATTGTGGAGCGGTATATTTTGCTACGTCGCTAGTGTCAAAGAAGTGAACTACAATACACTGTTTTAAGTGAGAAGAATGGTGCTGCAGGGGAGGATTGAGCTCCCGGCCTCGTCAATACCAACGAAGCGCTCTGCCACCGAGATACTGCACATCTTCCGACCGGACACACCTCGCGCCATGGTGCCGATAACCACAAGCTGCGTGTAGCGAGATCCAGCGGGCGCGCAAACCCGGTCTTCAGAGCTGCGGAGCCGTGACCGATTATGGCTTGTCGGCAAACTGGCTCTCAAACTGCGTCTTCAAAGACTACACCGCTATCGTCGATGCAGCATGCGATGCATGGAACAATCTCATCCGACATCCGGAAGCCAACACATCAATCGGAATGAGAAACTGGGCTCATGTGGGTCAGTGATTTCTGACTTTGGTATTAGAGCTGGCGGATGCGGTGCTGGATTTGGCTCTTTTTAACACAGTCATCGACAGTAAGTTTCTGGGGTGCGGCCTTGCCATGCTGACGCACGCAGATGTGTTCAGCGCGGGTGCAGTGAAGGAACGCACTTCAATCATGCAAAGCAAATCGAAGACGCCAGTTCGTTTCGAATTTACCGAAGGAACTCGTAAATCGTTGGTGGTTTGGATTAGCCATCCACTGATGACTGACCATGAATATCTATGGCCAGCAACCAGCGGCGTGTAACGACTTCCGGCGAGCGTGCAGACCCGGCATTCGGTGCTCCAGATCATCCCAGCGGACAGCGTTTAGCAACTCTTGCGATCTCGAATGGCGGTGAACGGATAATAAAACTCGGTCAAAACCTCGCAGCACACCCGCATTGAAATGCACTCATTTCACCAGTTTTTTCCTGGCGTCATGCGCAACACCGGCAATGCGGGCGGCCCCGGGAGGTTACGGTTCGCCCGGCAGGGTCAACCCTGCATTGCGGGCATAGACCTTAGCGACGGCCGCATCGTCTTCGCCGCCATGCCCCATGCCTGCAGCGGCAATAAATTGCTGAAGCGCGGCGGCGGTAATCGGTGCGCTGAAGTGCGATGCCCTGGCGATATCGAGGACAATTCCCAGATCCTTGGGCCAGATATTGACCGAACTCAGTGGTGTATAATCTCCGGCAACAACATGCGGTGCACGATTTTCCAGCATCCAACTGGTGCCGGCGCATTTGCTGATCACCTCAACGAATTTTCCGGGCGCTACACCCTGGGTCATGCCAAAGGTCAGCGCCTCGGCCATGGCCGCGATATGGACGCCCGCCAGGAGCTGGTTCACCGCTTTCATCGCTGACCCGGCACCTGCCGCATCGCCTAGTTCAAAAACGGTTTCGGCTGTGGCATCGAGGGTCGGCCGTGCCGCGGCAAATGCCTCGGGCGTGCCGGAAGCCATGATGCTGAGCCTGCCCTGTGCCGCTTTCGCGGCACCCCCGGATATCGGCGCATCGAGATAATGCACGCCGGTTTCTGCACAGCGCCCCGACATGGCACGCGCAAAATCCGGTGCAACCGTGGCACAAGCCAGAACAACCGCCCCGGGTTTGAGATGCTGCACAATGCCAGCGTCACCGAATAAAACGCTTTCCGTCTGCGCCGAGTTGAGCACGACAACAACCACTGCATCAAGCGTGCCCATCACATCCGCAATGGGATCAGAGCGGCCGCCATCTGCTCGGAACCGATCCATAGCTGCAGGGTTAATATCGACGCCCCAGGTCGGATGCCCGTTACGCAAAACCGATGATGCAATTCCGTAGCCCATAGAGCCAAGGCCGAAAATCGCAACTTTTTGAGTCATTTTTCTCATTGCATCTGAACTCTATTGTTGCTGCACACAAAGGCGCTCAAAGGCCTCAGCGGGAGCTTCATTTGCGCGCATGACATCCACCATGCCTGCGACCAGCCGGGCAACGACATCAGGCGCGTCGATTGGCGTTTCCTGTCCCGGATCAGTTTCCAGATCGAACAGCCGGGAATCAGTATCTGCGTAAGGTCCCTGGCTGGCGTGGCCGCAGGGCTGCCCTGCTGCGTTCTTGAGGGCCGGCAATTTCAGCACCGGATAGCCATTGGTGTACTCAAATGCGCGAGTGAGTTCAGCCCCGTCAAATTCCGCTGCGCTAAAGAGCTTTTTCTGGCGCATGGGCATCAGCGTATATTCATACAGATCGACCGCCAGCATATCCTCCGGGTAGTTGAAATAGGTGTATCTCCCGTCAGTGACGTTGGTCGATGATCCAAACATCCCAAACACTGCGACCTCCCGCTGCGGCGCATCGTTTTCCAGCACCGGATTCAACGATTTTGCGTCCAGACCCTGTGGCACCGGCACCCCGTGCCATTCCAGGAAAGTCGGCATCAGATCGACGGTCTGGGTCAGAGCAGACCGCCGTTCGCCGGCACGACTGGCATGATCCGGATGATAGATGATTAGCGGAATATGGGCGATTTCATTGTAAAACGGCATCCGGTTTTTTTGCCACCACTCATGCTCGCTGAGCAGGATGCCATGATCGGTAGACAGGACAATTGCCGTGTCCTTCCACATGTCATGTGTGTCCATATAATCCAGCAGCCGGCCAAAATATTCGTCACACATCGCCACCAGTGCCGCGTAATTCGCCCGTAATTCTGCGATCTCACCGGGCGTTTCCTCGACTTTTTTGTAGCGCGGCCAGTTCAGGATCGGCCCCTCGTAATCAGTGGGGAACATAGACTTGAACCGCTCTGGTGCGGCAAACGGCTCGTGCGGATCGAAAAGTTCCAATTGCAGAAACCAGTTGTCGGCTTCGCGATTGCTGTCGAGGAATTCAAAGGCCGCCTGATAGGTGCGTGGCGTACAGAAATCAGATTCGTCACGAATTGAATCGCGGTTGATCAAATGTTGTAACCGGCCATCCGCGCGTGATTCCGAGAATTGCAACGGATGGTAATTCGCCTTGTAATCTTCGACCGGCGGCTCAACCCGGGCTTTCCATTTGTCCCATTCCTGACCGCGAATGAAATCATAGCTGTTATAGCGATTGTGATATGTCGAACCGCCGTCCTCGAAGTAGTGATAGTGATCAGTCACCAGGTGGGAGTAGACGTTGTGTTGCTGCATCAATTCCGGTGCAGACAGATCAAACGGCTCCAGAGGCCCCCATGACCGGTGAAAGAAATTGAGGCGTCCGGTGTGTAATTCACGCCGCGCGGGCATGCAGGGCAGCGACCCGACATAATGCCTATCAAACGAGATCCCCCGGGCCGCGAGACGATCAAAATTCGGCGTCGGGATTTTTGTGCCGCCATAAGAGCCCAAAGCCGCGCGCACCAATGAATCCTGCATGACGAAAATTGTTTTCATTTCTCTTTACCTATCATCGCATTTGACGGTCGCATATGTGCTGCTATTGATCTTAATCGAAACTATATTTGATCAAAAGTAAAGAAATATATTGACTTTTTGAGCATTTTTCGCTTTGATTTGATCAAATAATGAGCGTCAAATATGACGCCTATGGAGGACGAGGAGGGAAGGTATGGGGAATAACAAGGTATTTCAAATGCCAATCGCCTGGCGATGTTATCCCTGCTGACGACAGATGAATCATCAAACCGGAGGATAGTTATGAATAGAAGAATTTTTACAGCGTTGCTTGCAGCGGGAAGCCTTGCTCTGAGCATTACATCCGCAGCTGCAGAAGAGTATCCAAGCGCGCCGATCAAAGTGATTGTGCCCAATGGCGCAGGTGGCGGTACAGATGTGACGACCCGGCAGGTCGCCGAAGTGCTGGGGAAAAAGCTCGGTGCTGATCTGGCGATCATCAATATGGGCGGCGGCGGCACTTCAATTGGCGCGATGGAAGCTGCCAATGCGGATGCGGATGGCTATACATTGTTGTCGACACATGAGGCGTTCCTCACATCGTCTGCAACCGGTATTAATACGATGGGCCCATCGTCGATGATCCCTGTCGCACAAGTCGCCAAGGAAGTCATCGTCCTGACCGTGCCCAGCGGGTCACCTTATACGAACCTCGAAGAATTCTACGCTGCCGCCAAGGGTGGTGACAGGAAACTGAAACTGGGTGTGAACCCTGGCGCGGCCAACCACTTCTTTTTCCTGAACGCATTGTCTCCCATCGACCATAATGTGACATTCGTGCCCACAGGTGGCGGTGCCGATACAATGAAAGCATTGCTGAGCGGCACTATCGATGCAGGTATGTTCGAAGTCTCTGCGGCTTTGGATTCGATCACAGCCGGGGATATTGTCCCCTTGGCCGTGTTTGATGCCGATCGCCAGCCTGTGCTGGCAGACGTTCCAACCGCCAAGGAACAGGGATATGATGTAAGCGTTGGTCTGCACTACATTTGGTATGTTCCAGCAGGAACCGATGCGGAAATCATTGCGCATCTGGCGAAGGCGTTTGCAGAAACCGTCAACGATGCGAAGTTTCAGGAAACCATGATGAAGCGCAACATTACGCCTGCGCTGATCACGGGCGACGAACTCGTCACGACACTGGATGCTCGTTTTGCGGCGATCCAGGAAGCAGCAAATAAATATATTCTGGGCAAATAAGCATTACAGAATAAGGGAGCGGACCAGTGAGACCTGGCAAAAGTGATGTTTTGCTGGTCATTGCCAGCATCGTGCTTGGAGTGACTGTTTATTGGTCCGCTGACCAAATACCACCCTCGCTGATGTCCAACATCAGCGCGGGACTTGTCCCGAAGATTATCGCCATCGCAATGATCGCTCTGGCGATTCTGTTTCTCCTGCTCACCTATTTGAACTCACCAGGCGGTGCCTCAACACCGCCTGGTGCACCTGTGCGCTGGATTTCGGGCCTGAAAGCGCCCGGCGCGTCCCGTCCGATCTGGATCACATCAGCTCTTCTGTTGGTGTTTTTGATGGCGATTGAATGGAAGGTGTTGCCGTTCTGGTTGTCGGGAGGCCTGTTTTGTTTTCTGGCGGTTCTGGCCCTGTCCAGTTTTAGCCTTAAGAATATCGCCATTTCTGCTGCAGTGGCGGTGCTGAGCATAATTGTGACACTGATTGTGTTCACCCGTGTCTTTACGGTGATCCTGCCATGATACTTGATCTCCTCGCATCGTTTGGCAGCATGCTGCAGCCTGGCCCGTTCATTTTGATCTTCGTCGGCGTGCTGTCTGGAATTGTTGTCGGAGCTATCCCCGGTCTGAACGGTGCCATGCTGGTCGCGCTGTCGCTGCCACTTACCTATGGCTGGGAACCTCTTGACGGAGTTGCTCTGCTCGTGGGCCAATATGTCGGCTCTATCGCCGGGGGGCTTGTCTCGGCGACGCTTCTGAGCATTCCAGGCAGCGCATCCAGCATGATGACCACACTGGACGCCGCGCCAATGGCGCAAAAAGGGCGGCCGGACCGCGCCTTGCAACTTGGCATCATTGCCTCCTTCATCGGTGGGCTTGTGTCGTGGCTGGCACTGGTTTTCTTGTCCCCTCCTCTGGCAAAGCTTGCTCTGAAATTCGGCCCGCATGAATATTTTGCTTTGGTCCTCGCGGCGCTGATGCTGATCTCTTCGCTCAGCGAAGGCTCAATGATCAAAGCGCTGCTTTCAGCCTGTTTGGGGATGCTGGTCGCAATTCCGGGGATCGATACGATCACAGCCCAACCCCGTTTGACCTTTGGGCTACCACAGATGAATGCCGGGTTCAGCCTGCTCGCTGTATTGCTGGGCATTTTTGCGATTACCCAATTACTTGCTGATAGCGCGAACACCGGGGACGGCGCGAAACGGCTGAAACTCGGTGCCAAGATGTCGTGGGTCAAAGTATCGGATTTCACCTCTCAATGGTTCAACGTGATCCGGTCGTCCCTGATTGGCACATGGATCGGGATACTGCCCGGTGTGGGTGGCTCTGTCGGAGCCATCGTGTCCTATGTGACGGCCAAGAACTCGTCCAAAACGCCCGAGATGTTCGGCACCGGTTGTGACGAAGGTATTGTCGCCTCAGAGGCTGCAAATAGCGCGACCGTTGGTGGTGCCCTTATTCCGATGATAACAATGGGCATTCCCGGATCGATCATCGACGTAATTCTCATCGCCGCACTGACATTGCACTCGGTCCGTCCTGGGCCCCTCCTGTTCCAAAACGAACCTGAGATTGTCTATGGCTTCATGTCGGTGATGTTCATTGCCAACCTGTTGATGCTGGTTCTGATGCTTGCGGGCATCCGGTTCTTCGCCAAATTAATTGACCTGCCCTCCAGATATCTCGTGCCGGTTCTGCTTTTGCTTTGCGTCGTCGGTGCCTATGCCGTGAATAACCGGGTCTTTGACATTTGGGTGATGTTTGCTTTTGGTTTGTTGGGTCTCTTGTTCCGTGCGTGGAAAATCCCGGTAGCGCCATTTGTGATTGGCTTCATCCTGACGCCTATCGCCGAAAGGAACTTCCGTACAGCACTGATCATCAGTGAAAATAATTTGGCCGATTTCCTGACCAGGCCTATCACGCTGATCTTTCTCATCGTGTCGATTGCGGTCCTGTTCATGCCCCTGATCAGCAAACGACGGCAGCGTTCGGGGACGGCAATTTGACTGTCGGCTGCAGAGCCATGTTCTTTTATGTGGCAGTTTCATTTGACGGGTGTTGTAATGGTCAACCGCCAAATTATCAGGGCAAGGCATGCATCGATGAAACTTAGCGCCAATGTCACCGAACGGATAAGGAATGATATTGTCGAGGGCGTGTTTGATCTTGGAGAACATCTTTCGATCAACAGGCTGGCGGCGCGCTATGAAACCAGTCACATGCCGATACGTGGTGCCCTGCGCGAGTTGGCTGGCGACGGTATCGTCATTTTTGAACCGAACAAGGGTGCCCGCGTGCGGGCACCGGACAAGAATTTTATCGTTGATCTGATGGAGATGCGGGCAAGCATTGAATCCGTTCTGGCCAGACGTGCGGCAGAGCGCGCTGTTCCGGCAGATATCAAAAAACTTGAGGAAATTCAGTCCAGAATGGAAACAGCACTGGATGCTGCGGAATATGATCAAGCGTTGAGTGCAAACCATACGTTTCACAATACCATCAACGAAATCGCCGGAAGTAAAGATGCGGCATCAATCGTTTCACGGAATTGGCTGCTTCTTGCAACGCTTTGGCAAAAATTTGGTTACGACAATGATCGCTTTGTCGGTGTCGTCAATGATCATCGACAGATCATTGCTGCGCTGGCCGCTGCAGACTCTCTCGCTGCGGAAGCCATCATGGCCGCACATGTTCACAAGTCGAAACTGGATCTCATCAAGGTGATGTAGACCATCAAAGCGCTGTGCCACCGAGATACTGCGCGTGTGCCGGCAACGCATACCTCGCGCCGTGGTGCAGATGACCACAAGCTGCGTGTAGCGAGATCCAGCGGGCGCACAAACCCGGTCTTCAGGGCTGCGGAGCTGTGACCGATTATGGCTTGCCGGCAAACTTCTGCGCCAGCGCTTCTGCGCCGTTCAGCAGCACTGCCATATCATTGCCGACAGCCGTGAAGCGTGTTCCGAGATCCATGCAGCGCTGGGCGAATTCGACATTGGGTGTCAGAATGCCGGCCGGCTTTCCGGCAGCGGTGATACGGGCAATTGCGGATTCGACGGCTTCCACGACTTCGGGGTGAAACGGGTCGCCGCGATGGCCAAGGCTGGCGGCCAGATCGGATGGTCCGACAAAGATGCCATCCACGCCATCGACGGCGGCAATCGCTTCAATATGCTCCAGCGCACCTCTGGTTTCGACCTGCACCAGCAAGCACAATTCCTCTTCGGCGCGTTGCAGATAGTTCTCGGCACGGCCAAAGCGGGTGGCACGGGTCATCCCGGCCACTCCGCGCACACCTGCGGGCGGATAACGCATCGCAGACACTGCTGCTCTGGCTTCCTCAGCCGACTGGATCATCGGCAACAGCAATGTCTGAGCGCCGATATCGAGATATTGTTTGATCAACACCGTATCATTCACCGGGGGACGCACAACCAGCGCGCTGGGGCCAGCGCGTCCGACCTGCAACTGCACCATCATGGAGCGGATATCAGTGGGTGAATGTTCGGCATCCAGCAACAACCAGTCAAAGCCGGCAGTGGACAGAATTTCGGTCAGATAGGGGTCCGGCATAGTGCACCATAGGCCGATTTGTTGGCGGCCTTCGCGCAGCGCCTTTTTAAAGGTATTCTTCGGCATTTCCATCGTCATCCCCTCCCCTCAATCAGGTGTCGCATCATGTCATCCTCTTCCCCGGTCAGATCGATCAAAGGGCTTCGTACATGGCCCGCTGCAAAGCCGCGAATGCGAACACCCGCCTTGATGGCAGATACCTCATATCCGGTCTTGCGATCTCGAATGGCGGTGAAGGGATAATAAAATTCGGTCAGAAGCTTGTTGCAGGTGGCATCATCGCCAGCGACAAAGGCCTTGTGAAAGCTCAGTGCCGTTTCGGGAACGAAATTGAACACAGCCGAGGAATAGGTTGCCATTCCGGCCCCGCGATAGGCCTGAGCAAATAATTCATGGGTCGGCATACCGCCGATATAGGCCAGACGATCACCCATTTTCAGGGTCACACGGCGCACCGTGTTGATGTCGCCCGTGCCGTCCTTGAAGCCGATCAGGTTGGGGCATTCATCGCACAGCTGCTGCAGAGTTTCGACCGACACACGGCTTGCCCCCCGGTTATAGACAATGACCGCCATTTTTGTGGATTTGCAGACCGCGCGTATCCGCGCCTCGATGCCATCCTGGGGTGCTCCGATGAGGTAGTGCGGCAATAGAAGGATACCGTCTCCCCCTGCCGCTTCAATTCCCTGCGCCAGTTCACATGCCATTTTGGTGCCATAACCACAGCCCGAGATGATCGGTGCATCGCCGCAAACAGATTTGGCGGTTCGCACGATTTGCACAATTTCGGCGGGGGTCAGCGAGAACATCTCGCCTGTCCCGCCGGCGACAATCAAGCCGGCTACGGGATAGCCGGACAACCACTCCAGATGTGATCTGAAGGCGGCAAGGTCAACATTGTCATCGGCATCAAACGGGGTCACCGGAAACGACAGCAAACCGGTACGGATGATGGATTTCAGCTCATCTGGAGCGATCATTTCAAGTCCAACTCATAGTTTGGGAACGCCAGAAATCAGGCAATATCCTGCGGTAAAACATCGTGTGGAATATTCTGATAACTGACAGGGCGCAGGAAACGGCGGATAGCCATGGTGCCCACTGACGTGGCACCAAAATTGGTGGAAGCTGGGTAAGGCCCGCCATGCACCATGGCATCGCAGACTTCGACACCCGTCGGAAAGCTGTTGGCCAGCACCCGGCCAGCCTTGCGTTCCAGGACCGGCATCAGACGCCGCGCAAGATCGGTATCACCTTTGTCCATATGCAAGGTGCAGGTCAGCTGCCCGACCAGGCTTTTTGCAATCGTCAGCATTTCGTTCCCGTCAGCCACACGCACAATCAGACCAAGCGGGCCGAAGACCTCTTCACCCAGAGTGTGGTTTGCAAGCCAGTTTTCTCCAGTTGTCTCAAACAGGTAAGGCGTGGCGTTGCGCAGATCGCAGACACTGGTGAGAACGTCCTGCACCCCTGCTGACTGGGCAATTGTATCGCGGCCGGCGCGATAGGCCTCAGCCATCCCGTCCGTCAGCATCACCTGCGGCCCGACCTTTGCCAGCGCTTCTTTGGCAGCCTCAACATAGGTGTCCGCTGCAGGTCCATCGACAATCACACTGATGCCGGGATTGGTACAGAACTGTCCCGCACCCATCGACAGCGAGCCAGCCCAGCCGGTGCCGATTTCGGCGCCTCGCGCGGTCACCGCATCGGGCAGAAGGAACATTGGATTGACCGATCCGAGCTCGCCGAAAAACGGTATTGGCTCTGGCCGTGCGGCGCACAGGTCGAACAAAGCGCGCCCTCCGGCCAGACTGCCGGTGAAACCGACGGCCCTGATCAGCGGGTGCTGCACCAGCGCGGTGCCGACGTCGCGCCGTCCACCCTGGATCAGGCTGAAGACGCCGGGATGCAGATCAAGTGCCGTGATCGCGGCGTCGATTGCCTCAGCGACGATTTCGCTGGTGCCGGGATGGGCGGAATGGCCCTTCACAACAACCGGGCATCCTGCAGCAAGTGCGGCGGCGGTATCACCGCCGGCAGTGGAAAATGCGAGCGGGAAATTCGATGCACCGAACACAGCGACGGGACCTATCGGACGCTGCATCAGGCGGATCTCGGGGCGCGGCAATGGCTGACGATCCGGCAGCGCGGCATCGGTGCGGCGATCAAGATAGTCGCCCGCTTCGATATGGCTGGCAAACAGCCGCAACTGGGCGGTGGTGCGTCCGCGCTCGCCCTGAAGGCGCGCCTCGGGCAAGCCGGTCTCCTGGGTGCCGATCTGGGTAATGGCGTCTGCACGAAGGTCTATTTCGTCGGCAATGCGGTTGAGGAAAACCGCGCGCTCACTGCGCGTGGAATAACCATAGGACCAGAAAGCATCTTCGGCGGCGCTACAGGCGGCATCAACGTGGCTCAGAGTGCCAACAGAAAAATTATGCGCCGGACCATGCGCAGGCGAGGATGAAAACTGCTCCGTCCCTGAAACCCATTCGCCTGCGATCAGGTGTTTGCCGTGCGGTTCAAATGTCATTATTTACTCCCGTGGCGCTCGGCCAGTTGATTGGTCGCCGTGGCGGTCCCGCGCTTGCAGGTTTCGCGGTCCGGCGTTGCGTGGTGTCAGCGGCCTTTTGCGGCGCGCCATTGTGCGAATAATTCCAGGTTCTTGTCCTCGGTCGCCGGGTAGAGCCCGATGATGGTCGCACCTTCCAGCACCTGCTCGGAAACAAAGTCCTCATAGACCGTCATCTCGACTGCCTCGTCAGCGACTTCGTCAACAATATGCGCCGGGATCACAATGATGCTGTCATCATCGCCCACAAGCGTATCACCTGGAAACACGGCGACGTCGCCGCAGCCGATCGGACCATTAATCTCGATCGCCTCATGCAGTGTCAGATTGGTCGGACTGGACGGGCGTGAATGATAGGCCGGCATGTCCAGTGCGCCGATAACCATGCTGTCGCGGAACCCGCCATCAGTGACGACACCAGCACACCCACGCACCATCAGCCGGGTGATCAGGATGTCCCCTGACGAGGCCGCACGAGCATCCTTGCGACAATCCATGACCAGCACAGACCCCGGGGGGCATTGTTCAACCGCCTGACGCTGCTTGTGCATCGGATTGCGGAACTCGGCCAGTGTGTTGCGATCTTCGCGGGCGGGCATATAGCGAAGGGTAAAGGCCGGTCCGACCATATTGTGACCTTTGCGAGCCACCGGGCGCACATCCTGGATCACCTGATTTCGCAGACCCCTTTTATAGAGCGCCGTTGCAAGCGTCGCGACCGATACGTGCATCAGCTTTTGTTTGGTCTCGGCAGACAGATTTACAGCCATTTCGGTCCTCATTATTTTTCGGATATCAGGATCTGGATTTTTCTGATGTCAGGATCCGGGTCAATTTATTTCAGGCTCAGGCACGGGACGGCCGAACTTTGAGGTGAGAAAATCGAAATCGCAGCCCTTGTCGGCTTGTTCCACATGCCTGGAGAACACATAGCCATAGCCGCGTTCATAACGTGGTTCCGGGGCAACCCAGGCAGCGCGCCGCCGCGCAAGTTCGTCATCAGGCACGCGCATATTCAGACTTCGAGCCGGAATATCCAGATCGATGATGTCGCCGGTCTGCAAAAGGGCCAACGGCCCGCCAACAAAGGACTCGGGCGCCACATGCAGCACACAGGCTCCGTAAGAGGTTCCAGACATGCGCGCATCGCTTAATCTGACCATGTCGCGGTGGCCATCCTTGAGGAGCGCCTTGGGCATCGGGATCATGCCCCATTCCGGCATACCCGGCCCGCCCTGCGGTCCCGCATTGCGCAGAACCAGCACAGTGTCCGGTGTCATGGGATAATCCGCATCATCTATGATGGCTTTCATGTCGGCGTAACTGTCAGCCACCAGGGCAGGACCGGAATGGCGGTAGAACTTCGCGTCGCAGGCAGCGGGCTTGATAACCGCACCATCAGGGGCAAGATTTCCCCTCAACACCGCAAGCGAGCCTTCGTGGTAAACCGGGTTTGACAGCGGCCGGATGACATCGTCATTGTAGACGCTAACCTCGTCCAATCCCTCACCAATCGGCTGGCCCGAAACGGTAATTGCCGAGCCGTCCAGTCGATCACCAAGTTGCTTCATCAGGGCGCGCAATCCTCCGGCATAATAGAAATCTTCCATCAGATAACCCTTGCCGGAAGGGCGCACATTGGCCAGCACAGGCGTCGTGCGGCCTGTCTGATCCAGATCATCCAGATCAAGCGGCACATTGGCGCGGCGCGCCATAGCAATCAGATGGATGATCGCATTGGTCGAGCATCCCGTAGCCATGGCAACGGTGGCCGCATTAGCGACAGCGGCCGGTGTGATGATTTTGTCGGGCGTCAGATCTTCCCAAACCATTTCGACCAGCCGACGGCCGCAGGCTGCCGACATTCTCTGGTGGTTGGCATCAGCCGCCGGGATCGACGATGCCCCAGGCAGGCTCAGCCCCATGGCTTCGGCAATGGCGGTCATGGTGCTTGCCGTGCCCATGGTCATGCAATGACCGTAGGACCGGGCAATTCCGCTTTCCACCCCGTTCCATTGCTCCTCGGACACCGTGCCGGCCCGGCGCTCATCCCAGTACTTCCACATATCGGTTCCGGACCCCAGTGTCTGGCCGGCATAATTGCCACGCAGCATGGGGCCTGCTGGCAGAAAAATAAACGGCAGTCCCATGGATGTGGCGCCCATAATCAGCGCCGGTGTGGTTTTGTCACAGCCACCCATCAAGACGACGCCATCGACCGGATGTGATCGCAGCTGTTCTTCGGTCTCCATCGCCAGGAGGTTGCGATACAACATGGTGGAGGGTTTCATGAATGTCTCTGAAAGCGACAATGCGGGCAGTTCCATCGGGAAGCCACCAGCCTGCAGAATACCGCGTTTCACCCATTCCGCCCTGTCGCGGAAATGCATGTGGCAGGGCTGCGCTTCGGACCAGGTGTTGATGATTGCGATGACAGGCTTGCCTTCCCAATCCTCGGGACCATAGCCCATTTGCATGGCCCTGCTGCGATGACCGACCGAGCGCAAATCCTCAGGCGCGAACCAACGCGCAGACCGTAAGCTTTGATAGGTTTTCCGTGTCATGGTGTTTTTCCGAAGGGGTCGCAATATTTCGTGATAAGTTGGTCTTGTGTTTCAACCGCACAATGCACTAATATATTAGTGCTTTAGTAAAGACAACAAAAAACCGGTCTGACATTGATTTGTTTTGGATGATTGCGGTATGGGGCAGACAAAAGGAATTGGCATGAATTTCCCGACCTTGGATATGCAGACCTTGCCCTATACGGCGTCAGCCGGGGGGTCGGCTGCATCCCGGATTTATCTGGACCTTCGGCAGAGGATCATTGATCTCCATCTGCCGCCGGATACGACACTTTCACGCGCTGACC
The DNA here is from genome assembly GCF_030758315.1 of Pararhizobium sp. IMCC3301. Lineage (NCBI taxonomy): Bacteria > Pseudomonadati > Pseudomonadota > Alphaproteobacteria > Hyphomicrobiales > Rhizobiaceae > Pararhizobium > Pararhizobium sp. IMCC3301. The sequence continues at coordinate 3,442,563 of NZ_CP132336.1, read as the reverse complement.
TGACTGACCGGTACAAGGTCAGTCAGACGCCCGTGCGCGAAGCATTGCAGCGGCTGGAACAGGACGGGCTGGTCAAGATTTTTCCCCAGTCGCGCACCGTTGTGACGCGCATTGATGAACCTCAGATGTTCGAGGCCTATTTTCTGCGGGTCGCCGTTGAAACCGAAGTTGTTCGCCGTCTTGCCAATCAATGTGATCCATCGGTGCTGTCAAAGGCAAAGTCGTTGCTGCGCATGAAGCATACCATCGTGCACGATGCGGAGCAGATCGACATGTTCTATGATTTTGACGAGGCCTTCCACAAGACGCTTTTCGACGGCGTTGGACAAAGTGGACTTCACCAATTGCTGCAGTCCAAATCAGGCCATCTGGGCCGCATCCGACGGCTTGGCCCACCGCCTGAGGGGAAATTCGAGCTTATCCTCGAGGGGCATGCCAACATTATTGCAGGGATTGAGTCCGGCGATGAAAATCAGGCGATTGCGGCCATCAGAGATCATCTGAAAGACACAGTATCAATCTCACGCGTCGAAGCACTTCGCCGTCAGTTTCCAGACTATTTCAACGACGCCTGAATTGTTTGTAGCGCGACCTGATCAGTCAGTGACCGGGTGCCTGTTGTAGCGGATCGACGAATAGAGCGATGCGGCAATCAACCCGGCCCCCAACGCTCCGGTTACAAACTCCGAAATGTCAAATAATGATTGGGCGAACATGATGATTGATAGCGCCAGAATCGAATAAAACGCCCCGTGCTCGAGATAACGGAATTGTGCCAGTGTTTTCCGTTCCACCAGCATGATGGTCATGGAGCGAACATACATCGCACCGATCCCCAATCCGATGGCGACCAGAAACAGGTTCTGCGTCAAGGCAAAGGCGCCAATCACCCCGTCAAAACTGAAACTGGCATCAAGCACCTCAAGATACATGAATGCGCCCAACCCGCCGACGCGCGCCGTAGCGCGGACTTCCTGCGAGGCGTCGAGCACATGGCCCAGCAGATCAACTGCCGTAAATGTCAGCAATCCCAACAGAGCAGAGAACAGGAAAGTTATCGCCTCGTCCTGCGGCAGGGAACTGGCGAAAACCATCACCAGAATGAGAACGAAGCCGACCTGCAGCCCGCGCAACGAAGCGCATCTGCGCAATCGGCATTCCAGCGCGCAAAACCAGTCCACTTCCTTACTGTCATCAATGAAATAGGTCAGCCCGACCATCATCAGGAATGTCCCGCCGAAAGCCGAAATCGACAAATGTGCTTCGCCTATCAGACGGGCGTATTCAGTTGGGTCCGTGGCGGCTAGATGGATGGCAGCAAATGGCCCGATGCGGGCCGCAATCGCGACAATGGCGAGCGGAAACACAATACGCATCCCAAACACCGCGATCAGGATACCCCAGGTTAAAAACCGTTTCTGCCAAAGCGGCGACATGTCCTTCAGTTTGTTCGCATTGACGATGGCGTTGTCGAAACTGAGAGATATTTCCAGCACTGCCAGGATAGCGCCAATCAGAAAAAATGTCATGGCGCCGGAACCCGTTCCAGTGGCTTGCCATCCCAGCCAGAAAGCCAGCGCAAGTCCCAGAGCCGTTACCAGAAACGGCCAGCGAAAAAACCAAAGTGTCGTCGCCATGTAGCTTCCTCTGTGAGCTTTTCAGTTAACCGGAGTCAGCACGGGCTGACCTTGGAAAAAGGCTGCCAGATTATCGACAACCAATTGCGCCATGGCACCGCGGGTTTCAAACGTACCCGATGCATGGTGTGGATAAAGGACGGTGTTTTCCAGCTGGCGAAATTCCGGGTCGATGTCGGGCTCGTTGCAGTAGACATCCAGTCCGGCCGAACCCAGATCGCCAGAGCGTAGCGCCGCGATCATCGCCTTTTCATCGACGACGCTGCCGCGCGCAATATTGATCAAGGTAGCCTGTGGCCCGAGTGCGGAAATGATGTCGGCTCCGATAAGCCCGCGCGTCTGCGGACCGCCCGAGGTGGCGACCACCAGAATATCCGCCCAGCGGGCCAGACTTTTAAGATCAGGTTCGAAGCTGTAGGCAATTTCAGGCTTTGCGGTTCTGCCGGTATAGGCAATCTCGCAACCCATTGGTTCCGCACGTGCAGCGATCGCCTGCCCGATCCGCCCAAGCCCGACAATTCCAAGCCGTTTGCCGCGCATTGCTGACAACAATGGATATGGACCGTTGCGCCCCCAGTCGCCGCTGCGCACATAGCGGTCGGCCAGCACCAGTTGACGACGCGCTGCCAGCAGCAGCATGATGGCTGTGTCGGCTACGTCATCGGTCAGGACATCGGGCGTGTTTGTCACCACAATGCCGCGTTCAGTACATGCAGCAATGTCGATTGTATCATAGCCGACACCCGATGAAGCCACGATCTTGAGATTGGGCAGTTGCCGGATCAGCTCTGCATCCAACCCCTTGCCACCGGTTGTGACAACCGCTGTGATCTGATCTGAAACCCTGGCCAGCAAGGCCCCAGGATCGGAGGCAAGATCAAGCCGGTGCAGGGTATAGGCCGCATACAGCATGGCCATTTGTTCCGGCCGGTTCGGCCAGATAACCAATATGTCAGGCTTCATGGCTGCATTGCCTCCAGTTCAAGACGGGCAGCGCGGCGTTTTGCCTGGACGGCCGGGTCGGGGTCCAGGCTGGCGGCCAGCAAGGCGCGTGTGTAGTGATCGCGCGGGGTCTCAAATATCTCGCGCACCGTGCCCTCTTCGACAATCCGCCCTTCTTGCATAACCACAACCCGATCGGCAAAATCCCGTACCACTGGCAGGTCATGAGCGATGAAGATGTAGGACAGCCCCAGATCGCGGCGCAAACCGTCAAGCAGATCAATCACCTGGGCCTGAATGGAGACATCCAGCGCCGACACTGCTTCGTCAAACACTACCAGTTTGGGTTCCAGCGCCAGCACCCGTGCAATGGCGATGCGTTGCCGTTGACCGCCGGAAAACTGGTGCGGATAGCGCCGCGCGTGTTCGGCCGACAGGCCGACGAGTTGCAGAAGTTCGCTCACACGGTCCCGCCATTTCGGCTTCGGCAGAATCTCGGGATGGATGGCCCAGGCCTCGGAAATCAGCTGATAGACCGACATGCGCGGATTAAGTGACTGCGTGGGATCCTGAAATACCATCTGGATTTCGCGGCGAACCCCAAAAAGCTCCGCCGGCGACATCTTGAACAAATCGCGGCCTTTGTAGAAGGCTGCACCGCCTGTCGGTTCTTCCAGCCGCAAAAGGGTTTTCGCCAGTGTGGATTTGCCAGATCCACTTTCCCCGACAATCGCGACAATCTCGCCCGGCATGACGTTCAGGCTTGCGGCCTTGAGCGCCTCGAATTTCCCGAAGGTCTTGGAGACGTTCTCCAGTCTCAACAACGGCTCGCCGAGCGCTGCAACGGGTTCGGCCATCTGTCCACGCCCCGGTGCCGAAGCGATCAGGCGCTTGGTATAAGGATGCTGCGGATTGGCATAGACATCCGCGGCCCGGCCAGTTTCGACGATCTCTCCGGCATTCATGACAACAACGTTGTCAGCGACCTCGGCGACGACGCCCAGATCATGGGTTATCAACAGCAATCCCATGCCGGTTTCGGCCTGCAATTCCTTCAGCAGTGCCAGAATCTGTGCCTGGACCGTGACATCAAGTGCGGTGGTCGGCTCATCGGCAATCAGGATATCGGGTTTCAATGCCAGAGCCATGGCAATCATCAGACGCTGACGCTGGCCACCGGAAAACTGATGCGGATAGGCCTTCATTCTGGTTTCCGGGTCGGGGATCCCGACACGCTTCAACAATTCGATGGCGCGTTGCCTGGCCCGATCAGACGGCATGCCGTGGGTGGTCATCATCTCTATGATCTGCCAGCCGACACTGTATACCGGATTGAGATGGGCCAGCGGGTCCTGAAAGATCATGGCGATCTTGGCGCCGTTGATGGCGCGCCGCTCTTCGCCGGCCATCTGCAGCAGGCTGCGGCCCCGGTACAGAACCTCGCCGCTGGTAATTTCGCCAGGTGGCATGTCGATCAGGTTCATCACCGCTGACGCCGAGACCGACTTGCCCGATCCGCTTTCGCCGAGGATGACCAGTGTTTCGGCGGGATCGAGGTGAAAACTGACACCCTGAACCGCTTTCACCTGGCCCTGCAATGTATGGAACTCAACCGACAGGTTGCGAACTTCCAGCAGATGCGCGCTCATTGTTTTTTGCCTCTTATTTCCAGACGCCAGCGCTGCACCGGGTCAAGCGCAACACGCATCCAGTTTGAAACAAGGTTCAGGCTGAGCGTGGTCAGGATGATCGCAAGGCCGGGCCAGAAAGACAGCCACCAGGCATTTGTCAGATAGGGTCTGCCCTGCGCGACCATAAGTCCCCAGGTGATCTCGGGTGGCTGAATGCCAATGCCCAGAAACGAAAGTGCACTTTCAGCCAGCATCACAAAGGCGAAATCCAATGTCGCAATGGTCAGCAGCGTCGGTAACACCATCGGCAGAATGTGACGAAATATGATCCGTTTATCTGACGCACCCATGACGCGAGCGGCCTGAACGAACATCCGTTCGCGTATTTCCAACACTTCGGCACGGGTGGTCCGCAGATAAATGGGAATTCTGGTGATTGCCAGAACGATGATGATGTTGCTGACCGACGGAGACAGCATATAAAGCACAATCACTGCCAGCAGCAACGAGGGGAACGACATGATGACATCGGCAAACCGCAGGATGATCTGGCTTGCCCTTGTCTTGGTGTAACCGGCAATCAGGCCAAGGGTACTGCCAACAACCATCGAGATGAGCACTGCGCCGGTTGCCACCATGATAGTGTTGCTCGCGGCAACAATGATGCGCGGCAATAATGGCCGGCCCAGAGCATCGCCGCCCAGTACAAACAGCCACCCTTTGGCCAGATCAAAAGGCAGGGAATTGCGCCCGCGCAAATTTTGTTTGGTTGCCGCTGCATCCAGCAGCGATGGCCCAAAGATGGCGCAGAGCGCTATAATGATCAGGAAGATCACAGCCACCAGTGCAATTTTGTCATGCCACAGCATGCGCAGCATCTGGGCAAAGACATTCGGGGCTTTATTGAGTGATGCGTCAGGAGCCTGGTCGGTACCGGTCATGCGTTTCCCTTAATACCGAATGCGAGGATCAAGCACCGAATAGGCAATGTCGATCAGAAGGTTCATGAGAAAAATAGCCATGGCTGACACCATGATTGCCGCCAGCACAACGGTAAAATCACGCTGCAGAATGGAGTCAATCATCAGCTTGCCAACGCCGGGGAAGCCAAAGATCGTTTCGACCACCACAGCGCCATTCAGCATTCCTGCAGACAGATCGCCGATCACGGTGATCACCGGAAGCAAAGCATTGCGCAGCGCGTGGACAAAAATAATCGGGCGGGTCCGCACGCCCTTGGCGCGGGCGGTCTTAACATAGGGCGAGGACAATGCCGTCATCATCGAGCCACGAACGACCTGCAGAACCAGGCCGAAGGGACGAATGAAAAGAACCGAGACCGGCATGATCCAGTGCCAGATTGTTCCGGTTCCCGAGGTCGGCAACCAGCCCAGATTTACGGAAAACAGAACGATGGCGACGATGGCAATCCAAAAGTCCGGCGCGCTGGCACCGATCAGCGACAGAAAAGTGGCGACACGATCAAACACGCCACCGGCATAGAATGCGGCCAGAGAGCCCATGATGATGGCAGCGACTGTAACGAGGAAAATAGTGGTCAACGCCAATATCAGCGTCCATTGAAAGGCCTGAAGAACCACCTCAAGGGCGGGTCGTGCCTTGCGAATTGAATCGCCGAAATCAAGGTTCAGAACATTCCAGACATACTCGCCGAACTGAACCAGTATCGGGTCATTCAGGCCGTGCAGTTCGCGGAACCGTTCACGGCTGTCCAGCGAAGCGTCGAGTGGCAGAAACAGCGCAGTCGGATCACCGGTGAGCCGGGACAGAAAGAAAACCAGGACGATGAGGCCAACGAGCGAAAGTGCGCTTGCAAAGGCTCGTTTTCCAATGAAATGCCGCATGTCCAACCTTCCCGCAGGCGCACGTTAAGTCAAGGGGGCAGACGCGCTGCCCCCTTGTTCAATCAATGCCTATTTGAAGCGAATTTGCGAGAGTTGAATTTCGCTGTTGGTGGCGATGGTCGGTTTGAAGTCAAGCCGTTCGCTGACCCGGCTGAAGCCAACCATGTGGAACAGCTGAACATCTGCTGTGATTTCATCATGCAGATATGCGAACAGTTTTGACCATATGGCAGCTCGGTCATCTCCGGTTGCAGCAGTGGCATCCGCGATCATCTTGTCCACGGCAGGATCACGCAAGGCTGATTGCAGCCCTTCGGAATCATATTTGAAATACATCGAGAACACCGGATCACCTTTGGCGTTGTCGTGCATCGCCTCGATAATCTGCGGTCCGCGATCCTCGGCAAATGGCTGTGAGTAGAAATCAAGCCACTCCGCCACTTCATACATTTCCAGCTTCATGTTAAAACCGGCGTCCTGATACATCGCCAACAGCGCTTCCATCACCTCAGTGACATTGGCAAAGTTGTTGGTTCTGCCTATCAACGTGATTTCCGCATCCACGGGCACGCCATCGGCCTTGGCCTCGGCCAGAAGTGCACGGGCTTTTTCCAGATCAAATGCCGGCACCTTCAGATCAGGGTTCCAGCCGATTGTTGATGGCGGCACAATTGCAGTGGCCAGAATTGCCTCAGCGGAGATGATTGTTCCGATAAAGGCTTCGCGGTCAATTGCAAGGTTCATTGCCTGACGAACGCGGACGTCATCCAGCGGAGGCGTCATTGTGTCGAGACGCAGATACACTGTTTCCGAGTTGGGATAGGCAAAATCGGTTGCCGGATTTGTTGCATCCAGTTCCGAGATTTTCGGAGCAAAATCCGCCTCCCCGGTTGCAACCATGGCAGCGCGCACGGAATCGTCCGAGCGGAAAACATAAGTTGCCTTGGTGACAGAAGGGGTTTCGCCCCAATAGTCGTCACGGCGGGTCAGAATGACATTGCGGCCGACATTCCATTCGGACAGGACATAAGGCCCGGTTCCGATTGGCTCACGTGTGTATTCCATCAGTGTTTCAGCTGGAACGATTGTGAGGCCTGACAATTGCAGCGGCATGATCGGCTGCGCCGGATCAGACGTAATTTCGATGGTGTGCTCGTCGATGATTTCTGTGGTGATCGTCGAACCGCCAAAATATTTGGCTCCGATCTCGCAGACCAGTTCTTCGGCAACAACGCGCTTCAGCGAATGTGCGACATCCTCGGCGCCAAAGCTCGTGCCGTCCGAGAACGATACGCCCTTGCGCAGATTGAACCGCCAGGTGTCATCATCGACCGCTTCCCAACTCTCGGCCAGGCGCGGTTTCAGACCGGCACCGCTGACATCAAGTTCGGTCATTGTTTCAGAAATATTTTGCAGAACGACGCGGCCGATATTGGACTGCGATGCCATGCAGGGATCAATCAGATCCAACTCCTCGCTCAGCACGATGGTTATGTCCGTGCTCTGTGCAAAGACAGGTGACATCATCGTCATCGCGAGTGACGCTCCCAGCAAACCTACAGACAGTTTACGCATGAATTCCTCCTTTTCAGTGCAGCTTTTGTGGTGAGATGGCGAGCTGCTGCGAACGCGCCGTCTGATTCCTGTTGAGGGATATGAGTTTCTTCCTCAAAGTGATCCTCTAATATATTAGTGTATTTGTCAATCAAGAATCTGTGATTGGTTTTTGACGCGGAAGCTTTTTGCGTCCGGTCCGGCAGGTAGGGTAAAATGCTGATAACATGGAGTTATTTTCTGCGTTTCCAGCCTGCACCGCCAGCTACTATCAAGGTGGACAGAAAGATCACGCTTGCACCAATCCAGGTTTCAACGCTGGCCAACTCATCAAAAAACAAAAAGGCAAAAATCGCAACAACGGGCAGGCGGACAAAGTCCAGTGGTGCCAACAAGGACGCATCGGCCATGCTGAGCGCCCGGGTGACGAGGGACATGTTCAGCGCGCCCAGGATGCCCTGCACCGCCAACAGACCGAGTTGCGGGAGTGTTGGCGTGGTCCAGAAATACAGTGCCGGTATAAAGGCCAGCGGCACCATCAGAACCAGATTCCATGATACCAGAGTTTGCGTGCTGTCATGCCTTGCCATCTTCTTCAGCATCAATTGAATTGCAGCGGTCAGTGCGGAGCCGATCAGTGCATAGGCCAGCGCCCAGCTCATATCGCCTCCCGCCGGACTGATCACAATGATGACGCCGACAAACCCCGCCAGCACCGCAATCAACCGGGCCATCGAATATTTCTCGCCAAAGATCAGCCATCCGCCGAGTGTCAGGAAAATCGGCGCTGTAAACATGATGGCCGTCACATCCGCCAATGGCGCCAGGGCAAAGGCGAAGAAGAAACAGGCCAGCGCGGCGATCTTCATGGCCGCGCGCAGAAAGTGCATCACACGATAGTGCGACGTCATTTCGTGGCGGCGTGCAACGATCCAGGGCAGCACAATCATGAGGCCGAACACGCTGCGGAAAAACACGATTACGAAAGGGTGGACCTGTTGCGCCAACAACCGGACGAGCACCGCGTCAAATGCTAATATTACGGCTCCAACCAGCATGAAGATTGCTGCCAACATTGCATTGCCGCCTCGCAAATTGGCACCAGGGCTGCCCACAGACATCGACACTCTCACTCAATTTCAGGAACCTGACCGGCATGGTCGATGTGCAGGACGGCTCGGACATGCACACAGCGCATATAATTCTAATGCGCTAATACATCAATTTATTTCATGTGGCGATTGAAGTCGAACTTTTACAATGCGCTGCTTGGGGTATAGGCCCGCCATGCGGGCGGGAGCATCCTCGTGAGACATTGCGCCAGGATTTCGGCGAGACCCGGGCCAGATGAGAACGGGACATTTGGAAACAATGGTGCCGGAGGGAAGGATGGAACTCCAGATCCGGTCATACCCAATGACGAGCCTGATGTTCCCCACCCAGAAGTCTAATACTGAGTGTCGATCAAGTTGTATCTCACGCTTTCCAGGTGCGAGCGCATTGCCGCACCCGCCGCGTCGGCATCGCGGTTTTCAAGCGCCAAGATGATGCGCTCATGTTCCACGATGGCCTGAAGCCGCCGTTCGGGTTTGCGACGCGCCACGCTGGCTTTCAGTTTGCGCCAATCAGAATTCCGGCGTGCACTCAGTATTCGTTCCGCCAGATCCATCAATAATGTGTTGCGCGCCGCGACGGCAATCGCCCGATGCAAAGCAATATCGCCGGCTTCAAATTCCAGGGCCGGTCCCGCGCACTTCTGCTGTTCGACAAGATCACGCAGCTTTCGAATGTCGCCATCTGTAGCATTCAGCACGACAAGCTTTACAAGAGCGGGTTCAAACAACTCGCGGGCTGTCATCAGCTCGGACGGACTGGCATCGGATTGAACGGTACCTGCCGGAACTGAGGTGAATATCTGCTCCGGCAAAATAAACGTGCCCCGCCCCACCTTGCGGACGACAATTTTTTCCATTTCCAGCACCGCCAGTGCCTGCCGGATGGCTGATCGTGAGGTTCCGAACATGTCGGCCAGATCGCGTTCCGGCGCAATACGATGACCTGTCCCGTAAGAACCGTGTTCCAGCCCTTCGCGGACATGATCACGAAGTAGAGATAGCGTATCCACAGCTTTTCCCTTGAGGGTTTTCCAAGGCAAAATATTACAACATGCACGTAGTTAATACAATGGTCGCCCAATTTCATAATTTAGTTAATATTTTCAGTGCTTATTTTCAATTTTCCGTTTTGATGGAGCAATTGGTTGACCGGTCGCCCATTTGTGAATTATGACTTTGTGACAGAACGAAGAGGTCAGTATGCAACTCGGAACAATCTCGACGAATGACAATCCACAGCCCCGACTGGCTCTTCGTGTCGGAAAAGACCAGGTCCTGGACGTGCAAGCCGCCTTGGAAATTGCTGGCCTCGGCACCCCGATGTCAAGTTCGCTCAGGTGGCATATCGAGAATCAGGATGTCGAGCGCGAGGCGCTTGAGCGCCTGGCCACATGGGCTCAGGGGCTTACCGGCGAAGACGCCAGAAAACTGCTCCTCAGTGAGACAGACATCCGTTTTCATCCACCTGTGCCAGACCCTGTGAAGTTCCTTTGTGTTGGCAAGAATTACGCGGCGCATCTGGATGAGTTGGCCCGCACCGAACTCATCAACGAATTGCCGGACGAACCAACGGGCTTCGTGAAGCTGAACGAGGTCCTGTGTGGCCATGGCAGCTCTGTCGCGCGACCGAACGGTATTGTGAAGTTTGACTACGAGCCCGAAGTGGTCTTCGTAATTGGCAAACCCGCCTATAGGGTCAGTCGCGAAAACGCGCTCGACTACGTGTTCGGGATGACGCTGTTCAATGATCTCACTGCGCGCGAGATACAAAAAAGGGAAGTTCGGTCAGGAACGCGCTTCTGGACGGCCAAGAATATGCCCGGATTCGGCCCTTTGGGCCCGTGGGTTATGACGCTTGACGAGATCGCGGATGTCAATGATCTGAAAATTGAGTGTCATGTGAATGGTGAACGTCGCATGGGTTACAACACGCGCGACCAGATCCATAAACTGGCCGATATTATCGCACATTTCTCGAAATACATGCCGCTCCATCCTGGGGATCTTTTCGCGATGGGATCGGCTGCCGGCGTGGCTGTCGGGCAACCTAATGCCGACAAGTTGTTCCTGCGGCCGGGCGACAGGGTGGACGTCACCCTTCAAGGCGTCATGACCCTATCAACCGAAATCACCTGAATGGAACGGTGAAACCATCCGAACCCGTAGACCGGGCGCGGCCAAACACTAGTACTGGGAGAAAAGTATGAAACTGATCACAAAACTTGCAGCAGGCGCTCTGAGCCTGGCTCTGTTGACGGGAACCGGGGTTCAGGCTCAGGAGTTTCCGAGCAAGACCATCACCTTGACCGTGCCGTTCAATGCCGGGGGTGGAACCGACACTCTTGCGCGCATCATCCAGGCAGCGCTCGAAGAAGCCTGGGGACAGACAGTGGTTATCGAAAACAAGCCCGGGGCCTCCGGCCTGGTTGGCGCGATGGCCTATTTGCGGGATTCCAGCGACGGCCACGAGATCCTGATGGCTTCTACCGGATCGGTGTTGTCTCTGGCACGTGAGGACCAGGGGATGGTGGATGACAAATTCCAGGTGGAAAAGGTATTGAGACCCATCTCACAGGTGTCTCAACCACCGTATATCGCCACCGTTCACCCCAGCCTTAACGTGTCGTCCATTCAAGAATTGATTGATTACGCGAAGGCCAATCCGGGCAAAGTGACTTTCGGCTCCTCCGGTGTGGGCGCCGCGTCGCACCTGACCGGTGTCCTGTTTGAAGAGAAAGCAGGAGTTGATCTGAACCACGTTCCCTACAACGGCATGGGCGAAGCGGGCCCTGCCCTGCTGGGTGGGGAAATTGACCTGCTGTTCGCGCCGGCACCCGTGGTTCAGGGCTACTTCGATGATGGCAGCCTTATCCCGCTCGCGGTGACCACCGGCGAACCAACGTCGCTGTTTCCCGATCTGCCAACAGTGTCAGAAACGCTGGAAGGTTTTTCGATCGCAGGTTGGTTCGGCCTCTTTGGCCACCCGGACACCTCTGACGAGCGTATCGAGATGCTTGGCGCGACAATCCGCGAAGTGCTCGGAAGGGACGATGTCAAAGCGAAAATGGCTGCGCAGGGCGGTGAACCGCGCCCGATGACGCCAGGCGACTATCAGACGTTTGTCAACAGTGACATCGCCACCTGGCGCGAGCTTCAGGCTATCGTCGACGCGAACTGACCACCTGCAACGGGAAGAGCAGAGAACCCCTGTATGCCTCGACGCCCCTACGCAGCAACTTGACGCGCGGGGGCGTATGGCAGGGGCGCATTATTGAAAGACTGGCTCAGATACATGGATAGAAACCTGAAAGATGTGATCGGCGGGGCGTCTTTGGTTTTGCTGGGTCTCAACGTGGCAATATCAGCGTTCGGGTTTGGGCTTGGTACGGCCTCGCGCATGGGTGCCGGGTACTATCCGCTCTTGCTGGGTCTTTCCGCCGTGCTGGTCGGAAGCGCCATCGGCGCTATCGGGTGGCGGCAGAGTGCAGAGAAACCACGTATCGAACGATCCACCTTCTTGTTTGTCATTGGGGGCCTCACCGCTTTTGTGCTGCTTGTCGAGCGGGCCGGTCTGATCCCGGCAATCTGGGGGCTCGTCTGCCTCTCGGCGATGGCAGATCGGGATATCACTGCGCAGGAGATCATAGGTCTGGCTTTGGTGTCTTCAATCGTCGGCTGGTTCGTCTTCGTGCTCCTGCTTCAGCTCCCGCTCAGCGGGATAGAAGGATTGTTCTGATGGAACTCTTCACGATCGGCTTCCCGACGGCGCTAACCTGGACCAACATTCTCTATTGTTTTGTCGGGGTCTTTCTTGGGACCTTTGTTGGCGTTCTGCCTGGGATCAGCGGTCTGACGGCCGTGGCCTTGTTGCTTCCGCTCTCCTTTCATCTTGAACCCGCAACGGCCATCATCATGCTGGGCGGGCTCTACTATGGGGCTGAGTATGGCGGCTCCACTGCCTCCATCCTTCTAAACCTCCCAGGCACAGCTTCCAACGCGGTGACCTGCCTCGATGGATACCCCATGACGCAGCAAGGAAGGGCGGGACCAGCGCTTTTCATCACCTCCATCGCATCTTTCGTCGGCGCGGCGATTGGAACGATCCTGATGGTGTTGCTGGCTCCACCGCTGGCCCGTTTTGCGCTGTCATTCCAGTCGTCGGAGTATTTTTCCGCCATGCTCTTCGGTCTTGTTGCAGCGGGTACTATCGGCAGAGGCCCAAGGATTAAAAGCATCGCCATGGTTATCCTCGGCATGACGTTTGGATTGATCGGGATCGACACCAACACCGGCGTGTTTCGATTTACGTTCGGGTCTCCGAACCTCTACGATGGATTTCCAATCGTCATTCTGGCGATGGGAATGTTCGGGATTTCCGAGGTCATCGCCTCGGTCAACCGGCTCAAATATGTCACTGATCCAGGGCAGATCACAGTTCGTTCGCTGCTCCCGACCCGCGACGACATGCGCCGTATTGTGAAGCCGATGATGCGCGGCGCGGCAGTTGGAAGCTTCTTCGGACCATTGCCGGGTACCGGCCCGACTATCTCGTCATTTATGGCCTATGCCCTGGAGAACCGTGTGCAAGGGTCTCGAAGAAAGCTCGGCACCGGCATGGTTGAAGGAATCGCTGCTCCTGAAACCGCCAACAACGCCGCCGTTCAAACGTCATTCATCCCTACGCTTACATTGGGTATTCCCGGTTCTGCAACAATGGCAATCATGCTTGGAGCTCTGCTCGTTCATGGAATTCAGCCAGGCCCGCGCTTGATCACCCAAGAGCCAGAGCTGTTCTGGGGTGTGATCGCGAGTTTCTGGATTGGAAACATATTCCTTCTGATGCTGAATATTCCGTTCATCGGCCTGTGGGTGCGCATTTTGCATGTCCCCTACCGGTTCCTTTATCCGATGATCCTTTGCCTGATCTGTATCGGGGTCTGCAGTGTCAATAACAGCAGCTTCGATGTTGGGCTGGTAATCCTGTTCGGGATACTGGGCTACGGTCTCAAGCTTCTCGACTTCGAACCTGCACCCATGCTGATCGGCTTCATCCTTGGGCCAATGGTAGAGCAGAACTTCCGGCGCTCGCTGGTACTCACTCAGGGAGATTTCGCGGAGTTGTTCACCCGTCCTGTCACCGCATTTTTCCTGATCGGCACGGCAATATTGCTGTTGTGGATGGTGATTTCCGGGCTTTTATCGGCACGCAAGAAGACGTCCGAGACGATAGAAAAGAATATTCAAGACGGGTAATGTCCCACTCATCAGCCAACATGGCCGCGACAGAGCCCGTGATACATGAAGCAAAAGAAGTAGTCCTGATGGCAGCAACGGCCCAAAATCTGCGAGAGCTCGCCAAGCTTGTCCCACTCCCGACGTACGAAAGCGATCGAAACAATAGTGGCCAAATGCCGGACGCCGATCTGATAGTTGCCCAGAAGAGACCTCGCGATGCGTCAACGCAAATCTCAAACTTGACGAAATCTTTGCCGCATTTTGTGGTTGGTTCGCACCCCCATCAAAACGGATAACCACATCATCTCGCAGGAGATGCAATGCTGCTGATCCAGTTCGCGGGGAAAGCAGCCGTGTCAGATTAAATTGAGTCTCTTACAATTCATGTGTCCATGTCTGTGCCGGCTCGTCAGTCCCGGAGCACCGCCATGCTGTCAGTGTCCCAACCTATCCAGACAAGGTCTGAGCCAATCGACTGACCGGTTTCGGCATCGACAAAAGCCCGCAAAATTGCACCTTGTGCTTCTTCCACGGCGAGATCTACAGCCAAGCGACTTCCGAGAAATGTTTTTGCCACGACTTTGCCCTGAACCGCATTCGCAGAGGCGGGCCGATCGGGGTAAAAACCCAGTTTTTCGAGGCGAACCGAAGCTGTGATGGTCTCTCCAACATCTGGAACGCCGCCTGGTGCCCGGCCGCTCAATGTCTGACCGAACCAATTCATCATCACCTTGTCGCCATCCTTGCCACGCATCTCGCCGGATAACAGATTGGTCTCGCCAATGAATTCGGCAACAAATCGGGTGGCGGGATGAAAATACAACTCTTCCGGCGTGCCATCTTGCTCGACCCGGCCACCGTTCATCACAACAATACGATCGGACATAGTCAGCGCCTCTTCCTGATCGTGCGTGACAAAGATAAAGGTTTTATTTGTGCGACGCTGGATTGACTTGAGTTCCAGCTGCACTTGTGCACGCAGCTTTGCGTCAAGCGCACCCAAAGGTTCATCCAGCAGCAACAGCGCCGGGTCCGGCGCCAGCGCCCGGGCGAGCGCGACCCTTTGGCGTTGCCCGCCCGATAGCTGGCCAGGATAACGATCGCCATATCCATCGAGTTCGAGAAACGCCATGATTTCGTCCTGACGACGCCCGATGCCTTCGCGGTCCATGCCCATCAGTTCAAGACCGAACGAAATATTCTGCCGCACCGTCATGTGCGGGAACAGCGCGTAGTCCTGAAACACCATATTGACATGGCGTTTTTCCGGCGGCTGCAAGGTTACATCCTCGCCGTCCAGAATGATGCGACCGGATGATGGGCGTTCAAACCCGCCGAGTATTCTCAACGTTGTAGACTTGCCGCAGCCGGACGGACCAAGAAAGGTCACGAACTCGCCGCGTGCAATATCCAGGGTTAGATTGTCCAGCGCTACAGTACCACCGAAGTGCTTTGAAACGCCCTCGATACGGACCAGTGCAGTTGAGCCTGTCATGTATTGGTTTCCTTCTTCATACGGCGCGTAAATCTTTCTGCCCAAATGCCCAAGGCGGCTGTCAGGACCAGTGCAACGGTCGCAATTGCATTGATTTCGGGCGACATGCCCGATCTCAGTTTGGCAAAGATCAGGACCGGCAATGTCGGCTCGTAACCACCAAGGAAGAAAGAGCGGACAAAATCGTCAAAGCTGAGAAGCAGACAAAAGATGCTGGCCCCCAAAATGGCCGGGACCAGATAAGGCAGCGTGATGCGCAAAAACGCGATGATCGGATCGGCGCCCAGATCGCGCGCGGCCTCGATCTGGCTTTTTGGCAATGTCGATAGCCGTGCCATGACCACAAGTGCAACAAAGGGAACATTGTGCACAGCGTGCGACCAGACAATGGCTCCCATGCCGGGTTCGATCCCAAGCCAGCGCGCATAAATTCGAAATGCAATAGCAGAGATAATTCCCGGAATCAGAGCAGGTAGTATTGTCAGCCCAAAAATGGCCGTGCGCCCAAGAAATTTGCGACCTTCGAGCAG
This sequence comes from Pararhizobium sp. IMCC3301, assembly GCF_030758315.1. Taxonomy (NCBI): domain Bacteria; kingdom Pseudomonadati; phylum Pseudomonadota; class Alphaproteobacteria; order Hyphomicrobiales; family Rhizobiaceae; genus Pararhizobium; species Pararhizobium sp. IMCC3301. Next base: position 3,426,559 of record NZ_CP132336.1, on the reverse strand, counting down.
AACCGCAATCCACGTGCCAACTGCGACTGAAATCAGTGTCGAGAGCACTGCGATGGCCATCGAGTAGCCCAATGTCGAGACCACATCTGCATCAGAAAACACGCCTGTGTACCAATCCAGTGTCCAGGATCTGATCGGAAATCCGATGAATTTGCTGTCCTTGAACCCCATCAGGATCATCAGAAGCAACGGGACAAATACATACAGGACAAATGCCCAATAGGTGCACGCCAGCAGAATTCGGTTGCCACGATTCATTTTGTATCTCCCTTACGCAACGCGTACATCAATTTTTGGAATATTGCTGTCAGAAGCATCGCCGCGAGGAACATGATGGTCGCAAAGGCCGCACCTGTCGGCCATTCGTCCCCGGCAGTGTGGAAGAAGCCTGCTATGGTTTCGGAAAACACAGTGGTTGATGGTCCTCCCAGCAAAACAGGTGTGGCGTAAAAGCCTGTCGATATCAGGAACACCAGAGTACACCCCGAGGAAATCCCTTCGAGTGTCAAAGGCAAAGTTACACGACGAAACCGGGTCCAGGCGCCTGCCCCAAGATCGGCCGCCGCTTCATGATAGCTCTTGGGAAGTTTTTCCAACGCAGAATACAGCGGTAGAAGCATATAGAGCGCCGTCAGATAAACGATGCCAATGCTCATAGAAAAGCTTGTGTACATGAACGGGATGGGTTGCTCGATTAGCCCTAGCCATTTCAACGCCTGATTCACTGCGCCGGTGTTTCCCAGAAGGATCATAATGGCATATGTGCGAACGATTTCGCCGACCCAAAACGGGATCAGCAACAACAGCAACATCAGCATCTGGTTCTGCCGGCTGACATGGCGCGCCAGAAAGTAGGCTACCGGGTATGTCAGGACCAAAGTGCAAAAGGTCAGAACCCCTGAAAAGGCCAGGGTGCGGAAAAATGGTTGCCAGAAAATACGTTCCCCGAAGAAGCGCATGTAATTATCAAGTGTGAAGTGCTGTTCAACGCCCACGGCAACCGGATAGGCATCGGTCAGACTCACACGCAGCATCTGCAGCATTGGCCCCAAATGCTGGGTCAGAACCCACAGGAGCGGCAAAGAAGCAAGGATCAAGAATTGGCGGCGTGGCGAGGCTGTCACCAATCGAACGAGTGAGCGGTACGGTGTCCAAATCGCCAGACGACCCCAAAATGTGCGGTCCGCCTTTCCCCGTGCGACGGCAACGCGGTCCGCGCTCGCGGTTGCGTCATTTCTCATTCGCGATTTCCTCATGCCAATATATGGGGCACCTTGTCCGCCAGAATTGGCGAACAAGGATATGTTTATGCGGCTCAGGCTGCTTTGATTGCTTCCACAGCCGGATCAACAAGCCCATATTTCATCTCGTTCGCTTCGGCGCGGAAGAACTGAAGATTCGACAGTTCTTCATCCGTGAACGACGTCGATTTCTTCTCAAGATCGGTGAGAAATTCTGTCGCGCCTTTGTAAGTCGAGATAAACCCTGAAGCCTTGGTCATCGACGCACCAATCTCAGGCGATGCCAGAATAGCATCCAGGAACGTATAGGCGTTGTCCTCGTTGGGCGCATTGTTGGCGATATTGTAAGTGTAAACAAAGCCGTATGACCCTTCGCGGGGAATCGTCATTGCAAGCGGGAAATTATCATTGATCAAAGCCGCGGCAGGGCCGTTCCAACTGTGACCGAGTGCAATATCCTGGTTGACGAACATTTGCTGAATTTCTGCACCGCCGTCGTAGTATTTGCGGACATACGGTTTCTTTTCGATCAGGAATTGCTTGGCTTCCTCAACAATTGCAGCCGCCTTGTCCGGGTCGTCCATATACGCGACCATGTTACCATCATAGCCAAGCTTAAGCATGATGATCGACATCATATCCTGAATGATATAGGCGTTTTTCTGTTTGTACTTCTCTGAGAAAAGCACGTCCCAGCTCTTGGCTTCCTCTGCATCGACAAGATCGGTGTTGTAAGCCAGGACTTCCATTCCCGACAGGATTGGAGCACCCCATTTGTTGCCATTGATGGTGGACCAGTCGCCGTCCGAAAATGTCGGGTTGATGTTGCCCCAGTTACTCAGGCGATCGGTATCCAATGGTGCCAGAAGTTTGTTTTCAATGAACTGCAAAAAGCGGTGTCCCGCGACGGTCATGATGTCCACTGTGGGGTTAGGCGCTTCTGCAGCAAGCAAATTGAACTGTTTGCCCTGATCATCGACCAGACGGACGTTCACCTTGATGCCGGTTTCACTCTCGAACTGTTCCTTGAACGCCTTAGGGACGAAGTCATTATAGGTCCAGATGTTCACTTCACCGCCCGCGGCATAGGCGCGGCGCAGATAGGCAGGGCTGGCCAGTACGGCGCCGGTCATGGCAGCGGTGCTCAAGAAGCGGCGGCGGTTGAAAACTAGTTTGGTCATATTGCGTGTCTCCCAGTTGAGTCAGGTTGGTTCCGTATCATTCAGTCTTGGGACACCGGTTCAGGTGTCACCAGCAACAAGCCGGTACGGGCTGCTCGTTGCAGGTCGTTCAGGTCGAAGCGGTTGAGCTCCAGCGCATTCAAAATGGTGTTTTCATTGGTGAAGTCCCGGCCATACATTGCAGAGAATATATTTATGCCTGCCTCGTGCAGTGTGGCGGGTTGACCAACCAGTCTTCCCAGAACTGCAGTTAACTGCAGTCCGTAAGGTACATCTTCCGTCACGTAGCGACTGTCAGCGCTCGCTGGACCCGTGCCTCCATTGCCTTGGGCGTGCATCGCTTGATTCATCTCTGAAATAGACGCGACAGGAACGTGAAAACTTAAATGGAAATGCTCGAAAATTGTTCTTACATCCAGATTCAGTGCTTTGGCGATGGCAAGGCGTTCCAGGTCCAGTTGCTCAAGCAACCGCCCAACATTGGGTGTCACATTTTGACCTTGGCTCCAGACCTCGCCGCGCTCCATCCGGGTGATGTTACCCAATGCAATCCCCAAATGGTTTTGCGGATTTAGATTGGACAGCGAAATCGCCAGCAGACCGTCGCGTTGCTGGAAGCAATCGCCGAAAAGGTGTCGACAAAACGTGACACCATTCACGTCCGCAGCTGCGTCCTGCACAGTACATAAATCGATCAGGCTCCGCACAGTGTTAATCTTTACCGACGTGCCACTTTGCTTTCGTCCCGTGATTGCCGTGGTGCCCCAGGCGGTGATTGGGGCGCGGACATTCCGGGCTGCCAAAACCTGCGTGAGGTAAACAGCGCCCAAGGACGCGTGAGATGAAATAATGATGTGTTGTCCATTGCGCACATGTGGTGCCAGCGCGTCCATTACCGCTTTATGGCCATATGCAGGAAGCGCAACGATCAAAGCATCGTTTTCCTCCGCCAGTTGTTTTGCGGATTGCGCAATCCGCACCCTGAATTCTGTTGTGATTGCGCCATCAGCGCAAAGTGGCGCTGCCTCCAGCGCTGCAGTGCCAGCTCCGGAGGGAGACCAGAGCATCGGTACATGGCCGTGCTGGTGCAAAAGCGCAGCGGTGCCAAACGCGATAGATCCGGCACCTGCTATGCCTATACGTTTGCGGTCACTCATGAAGTGCCTTTCTGGCGCACGGGATCGCCAAGAACATGCATCAACCGGTTAGCCCAGCCAAAAAGCGCTGACGAAAGGATCAGATCAAGAATTTCGTCGTTCGACAGACCCGCTGTGCGCAAGGCATCCATGTCTTCAGGACCGGCGGTCGGTGGAGCTTCCGCGGATTTTCGGGAAAAGTCAAAAATCGCACGATCTCTGGGGTTCAATTCGGCCTTTTCGCCATAGGCAAAAAGCTGGTCAGTCACTGCCGTATCCTTTTTCAACTTTGCATGCCGATCCGCATGCACAGCTGAACAATATATACAGCGATTTACCAGCGACGCGCCCAATGCAGCCAGTTCGCGCTCGGCGCGCGACATCCCGCCAGGATCATACATGATGGCGTTGAACAGTGGCGTTCTGACGGTCAGGCTTTCAACGTCATGTGCCAATGTCAGAACATATTCTGAAACCTTCGTGTTGGAAGGCGTTACCTGAAGTGCATCCAGTTGCGCCTGCGTGGCCTCTTCCAGTTTGACCGGCTCAACGCGGGGCTGCCAATGCGGCACGTTGCGGGTAAATTTGTGTATGATCTGGCTCATCCAGCGCTCCTTTGCATAAGTCGCAGTCCCGCAATGACCCGAACCTGGTAGGCAAGAAACGCAACAAGTTCGCAAAGACGTACAATATCTGCATCCGACATTCCCGCAGCCTGCAACTGGACGACGTCGTCAGCGACAACGTCACGGGTTCGATTTGCAACTTTGTCGACGAACGCGACCACTGTTTCCAGCTGATGTGCCTTTCCTGTCTCGGCAGGGTCGGCCAGGTCAGTCTTGTCGCCTGCACCCGAAAGATAATGCTCAGCCAGAATGTCATCTGCAGCAAATCGGGCGACACGTGCAGCCAGTGCAGCACGCAAATCATGTTCGAAAGCCCCAAAGTCCTTTGGTCGCAACACTGCGTCCTCGGCAGCCTGAGACAAGTGAATGATATTTGCGCGACGCATCGCTGTTTTTACCACATCCCCATCCGGACGAAGGCCGGTCTTGCTTAGAATAGTTGTCTCAGTGGGGTTCATGCGACCTTGCCTTCTTTAGTCCGTGCGCTTGTCTCCAGATCGGTAGCCTCCCATTCATCGCCCAATAATTCTGGAGTGTCATAGTCCTGCATGCCCTGCCAATGGGACTGCACATCTTCGGCGTAGAGGGTGGCGGCAACGGAGCGCGCCAACCATGCAGCGCCCTGACTGATACCGGGAATGTCACCACTTACCTTGCCCAGACTTGCTGACGCTCCGTAATTGAAACAATAGACATTGTTCAGCCAGGGGGCCGCACCGGGTCGTCTCTCCTGGAATGTGAAATCAGTGTTGAGATATGGAAAACGCCCCAGATCGGCGGACTCTTCTCCTTGCGGCGGTGAATAGACATCTTTCCACAGAAGAATTTCGCCTGCGACATCTCCGAACTCGGTCCGCGCCATAGGGTCGATGACAAAGCCTGTGCCAAGGATCACATAGTCAGCCTCATAAGACGTGCCATCGGCAAAATGGATGACGGCACCATCACCGGACTTTTCAATGCGTGTGGTGGCCTTTCCAAAATGAAAATAGGCATTTGAATGACGGCTGACACGCAGCGTCGAACCGCGCGGTGACGGCGTCTGCGTGGAAAAACTGTATTGCATGAATCGCCAGCGCCACTCATCCGGCAGACCTGCGAAGCCTGCGGTGAATCCATAGCTGCCAATGCCCATCATTTTATTGACCGTAGGCATGTCCTTGCGACGGATCAGGTGGCGCACTTCCGCGGCTCCATGTTCCAGGGCTTCTGCCGAGTTGTCGACTGCGGAGGCGCCAACGCCAATGACTGCAACCCGCTTGCCCCGCAACGCCGAAAAGTCAATTTCGTCGGCGCTGTGTGCCCAAAGATGGCGCGGCAAATCTTCGATGAATTTCGGAATATTCGGACCGCCTGTGCCGTCCCGCCCTGTCGCAAACACCAATTTTCGGGTCAGGATCGTGCCGGTTTGCGCGCCGGAAACCGTGAGACGCAACAGATCGCCTTCCGGTTCGACCTGGTCGACCGAGATGTCATTTTCCACGGGAATATCAAGCACATCACGATACCAGCAAAGATATTCCATCCACATGGGGCGCGGGATCTTGTCGAGTTTCTGCCAGGCCTGTGTACCAAATTGGGCGCGATACCAGGCCTGAAATGTCAATGCTCCATGGCCGAATGCTGGGCCAGTCAGCACTTTTGGGGAGCGAAGCGTTTCCATCCGCGCATAGCTGAGCCACGGACCTTCACGACCTTTAGCCGCGCGGTCCAGTACGCGAATGTTTTTCATGCCCCCAGTGGAAAGTGCCAGCCATGCAACCATCCCGCACATGCCGCCGCCAATGATGACGACATCGCTCACACCGTCCTTCTGTGGCACCCAACTGGCCCCCGGATAGCATAGAAATGCCAGATCTTCTTTGATCTGCTCTTCAAGAGCAGGCAGGCCACGGCCATCAATCGGCGAAAGGTCCTTATTTTGCATTCAAACCGTCCTACAGAATATCTGGGAAAAGGTCAGCATCGGGCTGCCCCCTGGCCCCAGGTCGAGTGTAAATCGTCGATGCGAAATGCATGGACATGCTGATGCTGCGCGCCAATGGCAGGCACGGTAATCAGGTGTGGGTGATTGGTGGGCAGATCTGGATGGCTATGTGGTCGTTCTTGCGGATCATTTGCGGGCCAGACGACAAGCGCAGCGATCGCAACTGCAGCACACAATACCGACAATATGAGAAGAGCAAGTTCCAGTGATGTATAGCCAGCCAGCCACCCAGCCAACGGATAGGCAAACATCCATCCGGCATGGCTCAACGAAAATTGCGCTGCAAATACCGCTGGCCGATCTCGCGAGGTGGCGGATCGGGCTATCACCAGCCCTCCAGGGGTCAATGTCAAAGACGAAGCTATGCCGAATACGAGCCAGATCAGACCCAATGCCGGAAGGCTTGAAGGCGGTAACAGCGCAAAAATTGCCCCTGCCACTGCAAAGCCGAATGTTCCGGTGAACATTGTCGTGCGATCACTGCTTTTGCGTACCATTTTTGGAACAAGGACGGCGCCCAGCACAGCGCCAGCTCCGTAGCACGCCATGAGAATGGGGAAAAATTCATCCGCATCGCCGAGGCGTGCTCCGGCATAGACGACGGAATTTACTAGCACCCAGGCCATTGCAAGCGACAGCGCAAATTTCAGAAGAACCAGTCCGCGCAACCTTGGTGTGTGCCAATGAACCCAAAGTCCGTATCCTGTGCGTTTCAGAAGCGTTCCTCCGCGGCTGGTGAAAATGGCTTGGGGCAGACGCGCCAGGAGCAGCGCCAGAACCGACCCCGAAAAGGCGAGTGCAGCTGCGTAGAATAGCACTTCACCGGTTACCACATTCAGCAGCGTTGCAGCGATGACCGGACTTAGAACCGCTTCCAGTGTGTAGGCTATGCGTGACCATGAGAGCGCCAGAGTATAGTCGTTTTCATCGGGCAGCAGATCAGGGACCACCGACTGAAACAGCGGCGTGAAACCTGCCGACAATACAAAAAATGCAAAGGCCAGCGCTCCAATTTGCCAGACCTCGGTGGCAAAGGCCATCGGCAACAGCAATAGCATCCTGCCGAAATCGAGCGAGACCATCACATTTTTTCGGGATATTCCGGCTGATAAGGTTTCTGCTAACGGCGCCAGAAACACATAGGCTACCATTTTCAATGCCAATACCAGCCCAAGCACCTGGCCGCCTGCCGTTGTGCCACCGATACGAAAAGCCAACAAGGAAAGTGCAACTGTCAGCAACCCGACGCCCAGCAACGAGCAAATCTGCGCCGCAAATAGAAGGCGAAATGATTTATTTGCAAACGGGCCGGTCAAAACGAGCGACACCAATTGCCAGTCGATGCCGACCGGGCGTCTGGCGTCAGAATTTGACAATTTGAATGGTGATCGGGGGTCACAGTCGAGCGCTCAAATACACAATCGATGATGCCAGCTTTCAACCCAAAATGACCCGGTGACCAATTGGATAATGTGATGGTTTCTGCATTCGAAACATGTTTGGATTTTCGCGCAGGTAGCAACGCTGCGCAAACCGGATCTGTCTGGCCGGCCTGACGCGTCCGCTGTTTAGTGCCAATGGCGTTCTCGAACGACACTGCCTTACCCCCTACCAATGGTCCCTTGGATTGCTATGCGTTTTACGTATAGTATCGCCTTCAGAATGACTCATTGTAATTTTGGCTTCGCAAATATGTCAACAAAGAATAATGAACGTCCGGATATACGCACACTGGAAGCCTTCACAGCCGTTGTGAGTTGTGGCTCGATGACTGGCGCAGCACAGATGCTTCAAATCAGCCAGCCAGCCGTAACGCGAATGATCCGGGTTCTCGAGAATCAGGTTGGCTTCAATCTGTTTGAACGCAACGGACCCAAGATATCGCCCACAGATAAGGGAATGCTGTTTTTCGAGGAATCCAGGCGTGTTATTGCCAATCTCACACATCTCACCAATCGCGCTCATGCAATACGGGATGGCAGAATCGCAGCGATCGACATTGTAGCCACACCGACCATGTCCGCAGGGCTGGTTGCCTCCATCCTGGCTCGGGTCAAGAACGTTCTGCCTGATTTCGTCCATGTCGAAACGACCTCCGCCGAACGGGTGGTTCATGCTCTGCGACAGCGGACCGCTGATCTTGGTTTTTCTGCATTTCCGTTGGAACATGAGCGTTTGGAATGCCTGGAGCGGTTTGAATCAACTTTGGTCGCTCTGGTTCAAGAAGGCGGCCCCCATGACATCCCGGAACCGCTGTCTTTGACTGTTTTTGCCAAAGAGCGGCTCGCAACGGTTGGCAATAGTTACCGGATTCGACATGCCATAAACCGGTCCCTGGATGATCAAGGCGTGACACCGGCGTATGAATTCGTAACGAACTCTTCGATCAACGCGGCGATGGCCGCGCGTGCCGGATTGGGAATAGGTATCTGTGATCCGGTCACGGCATATGGTGTCCCGATTTCAGGCGTTTCGATTCGACCCATCGCCAAGCCCATTCCCTACAGCTGGGGGTTATTTGCCGCCGATGCCAAAATTCTGGGTGATCAGCTGAATCTGGTGACCGAGGCTTTCGCCATAGAAAGCAAAGAGATTATTCGCAAAGTTGAGGGTCTCCCCGTTTGTTGGAAAAGTTCCTAGAGATTTTTACGGTTACATTGAACCATAAAACGCACTAGTCAGGCATGGGCAATTGCGGTGCCCGTCCGACCCGTTCGGCCAATTTTGTCACGGTCAGCCCCTGCACAATGATCGAAAAAATCACCACGATATAGGTTGCGGTCAGGATCGCCGGCTTCCATTCGCCCTCGGGCAAGGACAGCGCCAAGGCCACAGAAATACCGCCCTTCAATCCGCCCCATGTCATGATCGGAATGACGCCGGCGCTGAACTGACGAAACGGTTTCAGCATCAAAACCGGCACCGATACAGCGATCAGCCGTGCCAGCAACGACAACAAAATTGCCATCAGGCCAGCCATCAGCAAATCAGCTTCGAATACCACTGCAAAGACTTCGATCCCGATCATCAAAAACAGGACGGCATTGAGGATTTCATCGATCATCTTCCAGAACGCGTCGACATATCGGCGGGTTTCTTCAGACATGCCGTGCTTTGCCCCGATGTCGCCGATCAAAAGCCCGGCACAGACTGCCATGATGGGCGCCGAAACATGGAGCGCCACAGCCAATTCATAACCCCCGAAGGCGAGGCCAAGGGTGATCAGCACTTCCAGTGAATAATCGTCGATCAGACGCATCACCCGGAAGGTGAGCCAGCCAAGAACAAGCCCCAGGACCGCCCCGCCCAGTGCCTCCTGCGCAAACAATCGCGCGGCATCCGCAAGGCCCGAATCAGAGCTGGTCGAGGGAAATGCAAGCCCGACAAGAACAAGGAAAACCACGTAGCCGACACCGTCATTAAACAGGCTTTCTCCGGCAATTTTGGTTTCCAGAGATTTCGGCAACTCCGCCTCACGCAACACGCCCAGCACCGCAACCGGGTCGGTGGGCGAAATCAAGGCACCAAACACCAGAGCAATCATCAGGGGCATGCCGGTGAACCAGCTGAAGCCGAAGCCGACAATGGCGGTCGAAAGGCCGATACCGACAGTCGCCATCAGAGAAATCACCAGCCAGGCCTTGCGCAAATCCGAAAGCTTGACATGCAAGGCCCCGGCAAACAGCAACAGGCCCAGCATCCCTTCCAGCAACGCATCGGAGAATTCCAGCTCCAGCACCTGCGCGCGGATCTGTTCTTCCACTGTCAGCGCCGGAAACAGCGCATCGGAGGCAATCACAGCGAATGAAGCAAACAGCGCCACCACAAGAATGCCGATGCTCGATGGCAGCTTCAGAAACAGGTAGTTGATGGCGCCAAAGGCCCCTGCCAGCACAATCAAAAGCGATGCAATTTGAAGAAGTGACATGCGGGTCCTGCCTGGTCAGTTGAAGAGCACAAATCTATATGCGCAAACGTCCGGCGAAAAAGCAAAATCTGCGCCCTCGATCACAGGGGAAGCGGAGCGCAGCGGCTGTGCGGTGAAGGTCTTTGAAAGGCCCTTAGCTGCCGTTCCTGTCAACCGCAGCGAAAAGCTGCAAGGAGCACAAATCTACAAAATTAGACGGTGCGACGCATTGCCACTTTTGAAATTTCGGGCTTCCGGCGGGTTACCCGGCCACTCTCGGGGCTGGGCAAAACCGCCAGTAAATCTGTTGCGCTCAGCGCCAACACAAAGCCTCTGAACCGTTGCGCAAAACAGAAAATTCGTGGGATCAGCTCGCCTTGCCAACGTGCCGAACAGATAAGACTTGCCCAATCTTGCGGATTTCAAACCGGTTAAGACTGCCAATAAGATCGCTGAGTTTTCTGTACCCGTAAGTGCGCGTATCAAAATCTGAGTTTGCAGCCATGATGTGGCTGCCCAGAGCGGAAAGCGTATACCAGTCATCATCCTGTTCAATTTTCTCCATTGCAGCAATAATCAGTGGAGCCGCATTTTTTGCGGGAAGCTTGTTGCTTTTGTTCTGTATCCCATCCCTGGCGAGGGCCGGTTCGTCGATTATATTTTCGATCAGCACAAACCGGTTACAGACATTGCGAAGGCTTTCAGGAGTCTTGCGTTCACCAATGCCAATTACCTCCAGGCCCTGTTCACGTATACGGTTGGCAAGCGCTGTAAAGTCGCTGTCAGAACTCACCAGAACAAACCCATCGAAACGGCCTGCATGTAAAATATCCATCGCATCTATTACCAAGCCAATATCACTGGCATTCTTGCCTTTTGTATTGGCTGTTTCCTGATGTGCAACCAGGCCGTGTTCACGAACGGTTTCGGCCCAACTTCGAAGTTTCTCGCTGGACCAGTCACCATAAACGCGTCGCAACGCCAGTTCACCGAGCGTGGCAATCTCTTTTAAGATTGGTTCAGCATGTTTTGCTGGAATGTTGTCTGCGTCGATCAGGACTGCATAAAGCGGGCGGTTTCGTGTGAGCATTTGAGTTCCCCAAGCAACATCCCCGATGCGGGGAATCTTATCCCATGTTTCCCTTTTTTCGTCATGCCTTCAAGCCCGGCAGCAGTGCAATCCGCACCGAAAGTTCCGGGCCCAAGCTATGAGAGGAAAGTGCGCTGACGGTCGGGGCCGCGCTTGGACCCGCCACAGCAGGAAATGTGTATCGATTCAGGTGGCGAGTGCGCGGTCTTCGGCGGACAGATTGTCGGGCAGATCGTCGAAGCTGGCATAGTTGAGTTGATAGAGTTGCGCGTAAAGGCCACCATGCTGGATGAGTGTATCGTGGTCGCCCTGCTCTATCAGCCGGCCCTGCTGCAGCACCAGGATGCGGTCGGCATTGCGGATAGTGGCGAGACGATGGGCGATGACCAGGCCGGTGCGCCCTTCCAGCAGCCGCTGCAGCGCTTTTTGAATCTGCATTTCGGTATAGCTGTCGATGTTGGCGGTAGCCTCGTCCATTATCAGAATTTTCGCATCGGTCAGCAGCGCCCGGGCAAAACTCAGCAGCTGGCGTTGCCCAAGGCTCAAATTGCTTCCACGCTCTGCCAGCATTGTGTCGTAACCCTGTGGCAGGGCCTCGATAAAATCATGGGCGCCGACGGCACGTGCAGCTTCAACCACTGCCGCCTCATCAGCCCAATGGGTGGCGTAGCGGATGTTTTCCCGCACTGTGCCGGTGAACAGATAGGGCTCCTGCAGCACCATTGCGATATGGCGTCCAAGGCTCTGTTGTGTGACGTCCCGCACATCGCGCCCGCCAACCAGAACCGCACCGTCCTGGACGTCATAGAACCGGTGTATCAGCGCCATCGAGCTTGATTTTCCGGACCCGGTAGGGCCGACCAACGCCACCGTCTCCCCGGAATTCACCCGGAAACTGACATCTTTGAGCACGGGATGCTGCGGATTGTAGCCGAAGGTCACATTGCGGAATTCGACCGAACCATCGTCGCCATCCCCAAGCGGCGTCGCATCGGGGGCGTCATTGACATCGACTTCGACGTCGAGAACCTCGGTCAGCCGGTGACCGGAGGCCATGGCGCGCTGCATCACCGAATATTGCATTGTCAGCGAGCGGATCGGGTCAAAGAAGCGCTGGATGTAGAACAGGAACGCCACCATGACGCCGACCTCGATCCGCCCCGACACCACCATCAGGCCACCGGCCAGGGCCACAACGGCCATCGCGCTGCCTGTCAGAGTGTCGACAATCGGGATCATGATCTGCGACAGTTTTGAGGCCCTTAACTGGGCCTTGTAAGTGGTGTCAACGAGTTGCCCGTAAAGTTCGGCATTCAAATTGGCGCGGTCCATAGCCTGAACGGCACGCACGCCGTGAATCGCCTCGGCCAGGGCACCATTGGTGATGGAGTTTGCCTCATGGGCGGCCATGAAAGCGGCGCGGGCCCGGGTCAGCCACAGGATGCGAACCGCGAACAGGACCGGGATCACCGTCAGGACCATCAACGCCAGTTGCCAGTCGAGCCAGAGCATCACCGCCACGATCCCGAACAGGAGCAGCAGATCACCTATCGCCAGCACCGAGGTTTCAAGAAATTCCTGCATCGAGTTCACATCGCCCTGCAAACGCGACATCAGCCGCCCGACCTCGGTTTTGTCCATGAATGAGAGTGACACGCGTTGCAAATGGCCGAACATGGCGCGCCTTATATCGAACAGAACGTCCTCGGCCATTCTGCCGGTGACGAGTTCCTGGACACGCGAGGCGATAAAATTGATGGCGACGATGATGGCAAAGAGTGCGACGATTCCAAGCAATATTGATGGCGGCGCACCCGGTGCCATTCCATTGTCGATGGCATAGCGGATCAACAGCGGGATTGTCAGCTGAGAGCCGGTAAATGTAACGACGGCGGCAACGGAAATGATCACATTGCGCTTGTAGGGACGGACAAACTGCAAGATCCGCTGAGTGACCTTGCCGTCGAACACCCGTCCGAAGATCTCTTCCTCGATGCGGTCCGATCCGACAACTGCGCGCATACGCGGGCTTTCATCGTCGTGCGGGTCGAGCGCTTCACCGGGTTTTTTCTCGCTTCCGGGATTTGTCTGGCTCATCATATATCCATCTTCCCGGCCAGCATCTCGGCATTGGGGCGCATCTGCAAATCGTGCAAGTCGCGATAGCGCCCTCCCAGTTTCAGCAATTCCTCATGACTGCCTTGTTCAATGATCCGGCCCTTTTCCAGAAACAGAATTCTATCGGCGTGCATCAGGCTGGCCAGCCGATGGGCCACGATCAGGGTGACGCGATCTTTTGCATATGCCTTAAGTGCGGTGCGGATACGGTTTTCTGTGCCGGCATCAATTGCAGCTGTTGAATCGTCAAAGATCAAGACCGCCGGCTTCATCATCAGCGTACGCGCGATCGATAGACGCTGGCGCTGACCGCCGGACAGGGACACACCGCGTTCGCCGACAATGGTGCCGTAACTGCCCGGTAAACCCAGGATGTAGTCATGCAGTTGCGCGGATTCTGCGACACCGCGGATCTCGCGCGTCTCGGTGAAGGGACTGGCATAGGCGATGTTGTTCTCGATTGACGTGGTGAACAGGAAGCTGTCCTGCTGAACAACAGCGACAGCCTGACGCACCGACGACAGGGTGGCGCCGCGAATGTCCTGCCCGTCAATGCTGATGCAGCCATGTGTGGGATCGTAGAACCGTGGGATCAGATGCATCAAAGTTGATTTTCCCGAGCCGGGCGGGCCGACAATGCCGACCGTCTCGCCCCGATGCGCCTCGAAGCTGATGCCAGAAACTGCCTGCAGGTCTGTGTTCCCCTCATAGGCAAAGCTGACATTTTCAAGCTTCAGCGTGCCGTTGGTGATCTTCAGATCCTGCGCGCCCGGTGCGTTGTCGATTTCGGCTTCGTGATCGATCAGGGCGAACAGTCGCGCGCCACAGGTTGATGCGCGCGCGTAGCCATTCACCATCATGCCCAACTGGCGTACCGGCATCTGCAGGATGGTCATGAAGGTCAGGAAAGTGGCCAGAGTGCCCAGCGTGATGTCTCCTGATGCGACCTGGCGTCCGCCGAAATACAGCACCAGTCCCATGGAGACAAAGAATGCCAGCGTCATCGCAGCTGTGTTCTTGACGCGGGTTTCGATCCTTTCATGGCTGAGTTCCAGCGCTGATCTGGACGCCACCTCAAACTTTTCCATTTCAAACTGTGACGAGGCAAAGGCCCGCACCACGCGAATACCGGCCAGGTTTTCCTCCATCACCTGGCTGAGAACGCCCAGCCGTTCCTGTAACAAAAGCCAGGTCCGGCGCAGAGCCAGCCGCATGACCGTGCTGCGCCAGCCCGCAAAAGGCACGAATGACAGTGCCAGCAGGCCGAGCGTCAGATCAGTTGAGAGCAGCAGCGTTGCCCCAAGCCCGATCAACAGGCCCAGCAGAACAGTGCGCACCAGCGCGGTTGAAAAAAACATCCGCACGCCTTCCAGATCCAGCATGCCGACGGTGATCAGATCGCCCGAATGGGTGCGGTCGTGAAACGAAAACGGCAGGCTCTGGATTTTTCCATAAACCGCATTTCGGATGTCGCGCGCCAGCGCATGTCCGACGGCTTCCGCAGTGTAGTTCTGGACAAGGGTGAATATCCCGCGTGCGACGCTGGCAATGAACAAAAGCAATGCAATCGGGTAAAGTGTTTCAGGCTCGGCCCTGGCCGCAGCCACTGCCTGGGTCTGATCCACCGCGCGCCCGAGGATGACAGGGATCGACAGCTGCATCACAACCGCCGCCACAGTTGCCGCCAATGCCAAACCTGCGCTGACGCGGTAGCGAAACGCCATCCGCGTGATGCGGGCGATGGCACCAAGGCCTGCCCGCGGATCAACACTGGCTGTGCGGCGAAACATCCGGCCGGAACCAGCATCGCGACCGGATTGAGCTTTTTCTGTCATTTTATTGTCGCCGCAGAATGAACGTCGTGGCCTCCATATGGGTCGACTTAATAGTCTATTGTCGCAGAGACTGGCAATGTTTGATTATGCAACCTCCTTCTCCGCTGAAAACTCGGCCAGTAGATGAGTCTCGAGAGAGGGTATCGAGGGAATGTGGATGGTCTGGAAACGACAGTCAGAC
The DNA here is from genome assembly GCF_030758315.1 of Pararhizobium sp. IMCC3301. Classification (NCBI taxonomy): domain Bacteria; kingdom Pseudomonadati; phylum Pseudomonadota; class Alphaproteobacteria; order Hyphomicrobiales; family Rhizobiaceae; genus Pararhizobium; species Pararhizobium sp. IMCC3301. Next base: position 3,411,257 of record NZ_CP132336.1, on the reverse strand, counting down.
GAAGATATACTGAAGCTGCTGGGCGAAATTGAGCTGAAGCTGACGCAAGGCCACGACGTGCAGTCAGCCTATGGTAGCGTCGGCATCAGTGACGCCAGCCATTATTCCCGTTTTCATCTTTTGTTGTGAGTCCGCTTTGAGGATACACATCCGTCAGACTGGCGCGTGCAGCGAAAGCCCGCTTCCCTGAAGGTTTTTCGATGCGGACCGAAGTCGCAAGTGCGATAAAGGTTTTTGAAGGGCTCATAGCCGCCGATTCCCGTACCGCAACATCCTTTACGGTAATCAGAATTGCCTGATTAGATTCGGGCCTGAGCCGGGCGTTCGCAGATATTTGTGATGCTGTTGCCCCACAAATCAGCAGTAGTTGACTTTCTGTTTCAAAAATATTATCTGTGAAACAGAAAGGTTGACACCATGAGCGTTATCGAATTCCCAAAGCAGACATCCGTGTTTCAAAACATCGCCCAATATGTGCGTTTGGGTGAATTAAGTTATCGCAAGGTTGCAGATCTCGCTGCAGCGCGCGTCATTCAGAGCCGCAGGTTTGTCGTCGATGCATCAAAGATCGCCTATCAAAAGGATATCATTCAGATGCTGCAGGGGCTTGAAACCGAGATCGTGCTCGATCCCCGAACTATTGAATTGTCTTCGCGTCGCAAGTGTAAGGGGCTTGCTTCAACCGCGCCTTGGGCTCCTCTAGAACGCGGATCACCGCTAACTCCGGACATTTTCCGCGCAAAGCATCCAACTGATATTTACGGAGCAATCGCTCGATGCGCGGTGCAGAACGGTGTCAGCGCCGTCTTGTCTCCAACCCATTTCTTGGCTGATCCAGGTTTCGACGGATGGTATGAGATTGATCGCCAAGGGTGTCACCTATTGCGAAAGGCCCTGGATGATGAAGGCGGCAAAGCAATTGTCATCGACTATCTCATCGCAGCCCGATTGGCCGATTTCAATGACGAAGCCTTTCAGGCTAAGATCATGCCCGTGCTTGCGGACTTGCCGTACGAGAATTTGTGGGTCCGTTCTTCAATGTCATCGCCCGATACCGGGCCAACAAACGCACAGCGCCTCGTAAGAACCCTAGCGCGCTGGCACAATATGGGCAGGCCAATCGTTATGGACTACATGGGTGGGCTCACCGGCGAAGCGCTGTTGGCCATGAACGTTGTATCAGGCATTGCCCACGGGTTCGGTGAACAATCCACGTTTACAACTTCAAAGTGGACGAATTCGCCTGAAGAGCGTGACAAAGATAAACGGGGTGGCCGCGCGACACGCATTGGGCTTACGTCCTTGGGTCGCACAGTGACCACCGCTGAGCTTGAAGTGCTGCTGTCCGCACATGGGGCAAAAAGTGCGTTGCTGCCTAATGACAGATCAATCTTGCCAAATGGGGTCGATGACCTCCGAAATGATCCACGTCGTTTCAACGTTTGTGATGCGCAGCGACGTATCGCTGCGATTTCTGGCGTTCCAACCGTCAATCGCCCCGATCATTTCGCCGACAAACGGATGCGTGAAGTTGTGGCTACAGCGAAAAAAGCCGCCAAACTCAATCCGAAACCAGAATTGGCTGCTGACAAGAAGGTCGACTTAGGGCAACTACGAGCTCGGCTGGTTAGGCAAAGTAACATGACAGAAAAACTCAGGGAGACATATGAAAATCTTGCACGAGAGCGAACCGAACAGGTGGCAACAGTGAGAGCAATTGGCGAAATACGCCGCAGCACTCCATTGAACCGAACTGGGACAGAATGATGGAAACGACAGCTATCGCAAGGAGCATAAATGATCTTCAAACAATAGGCGGGCTAAACGGAACTGACATTGCCAATGTAACCGATGTTTCAAAAGCGACGGTCTCACGTTGGCGTAATGGCACGAAGCGCCCCCAGCCGACGAATGAGCGGGTTCTGTCCGATCTCATCTATGTGGTTAAGCGTCTCGAAGACTACTACTCAAATGATGAAATCAGGCTCTGGCTCTATGCCCGGCATCCGCAACTGGAAGGGCAAAGAGCTATCGATCTCATCCATGATGGACGCGTTGTCGAAATTTTCCGGGTATTAGACCGCCTCGACTCTGATGGGTATCTCTAGAGTATGATTGAAGGACCCAGGGATCGAAAGCTCATAGACACTCTGGAAGTGCTCGACGCCCAGACCTTCGAAGGAATTGTTTGGCGTGTTACACGTGACGGACGCGATCCAACACTCTTTTTCGGTGGGGGTAACCGTTGGGACGATGGGACATTCGACGTCCTTTACACCTCCTTAGACAAAGAAGGAGCGCTCGCGGAAATGAAGTTTCACGTAAGCCGCGGGCAGCCCATCACACCTACAAAGATCAAGTTTCGGCTTCATGAACTGAAGGTGCGCGTGGATGGGCTGTTGGATCTGACCGCCGCTTCCCTGCTCGCAAACCTTGGCGTTGATCGCACCACTTTTGGGAAACTGCCTTACCTTGATCGCCACGGTGAATATGAGACCTGTCAGAAGATTGCGGAAACAGCACATTTTCTCGGATCAGATGACCCCGATGATCCCTCAGGCATTCTTGTACCGAACGCACGTCACAAAGGGAACAATCTGGTTATATTTGGCGACTATGTAAGTCCAGAGGACATCGTACACACCGAGGATCATGGTGTTATTGACTGGTCGACGGTCTGACAAACTTGCATGGCCACAAGCCAACGCACAACACACTGTCTTCATTTGGAAAAAATGGTGCCCGGGGAGATACAAACCTCGAACACAATTTTGGATACTTTAGAGGAATGGAACCAGTACCTCAAACAGGAGAACATTGATTTAGACCAACTATCCTCAGAGCCAGAAAAGCAGGCTCGCCCTCGTGTGCAACACCCGAGGCTGTCGATATGATGGAGAGCAAAAAGCTTCAGGAAAACAAGGCCGCTGGCAAGGCTTTCGCGGGGGCTTCTGCACCGAGGGATGAAGCGCCAGCCAAAGCGCCACGTGTGACATTGCGCCTAACGGAAGATGAATTGGCGCAACTAAAACACTTATCGGCGGGAATGTCGGTGAGCGCCTATATTCGCAAGTGTCTGTTTGGCGGGGATGGTGCGCCACGCAAGATAAGACTTCGCGCTCCCGTCAAAGATCAGGAGGCTTTAGGACGAGTGTTGGGATTGTTGGGGCAATCGCGGATTGCCAATAATCTGAACCAACTTGCCTATGACGCCAATAGCGGCACGTTACTGCTGGATCAACAGAGCGAAGACCAGATTAATGAAGCCTATGCCTATGTGCGCTCGATGCGGCTTGATCTGACGCAGGCGCTCGGTATCGGCGGGCAGACGCAACATTGATTTTAAAGGGCAATGAACGTGGTGGTGCTGTGCAATTGGCGCGGCATCTTTTGAACACGCGTGAGAATGAGCATGTCCGCGTGCATGAAATTTCTGGATTTGTATCTGATGATCTGACGGAAGCTTTAACAGAAGCCTATGCGGTGAGCCGAGGGACGAAGTGCAGGAATTTCATGTTCTCGCTGGTCTTAAGTCCGCCGGAAACGGAGAATGTTTCTGTCGAAGCATTTGAGCAAGCCATTGCCGGAATTGAAGCGAAACTTGGATTAACCGGCCAACCCCGAGCAATTATCTTTCACGAGAAGAAAGGCAGACGGCACGCGCATTGTGTGTGGTCACGCATTGATATTGTCCGTATGCGCGCGCTGAATGTCTCGCTTTACAAGCGAAAATTACAAGAGCTATCGCGGGAGCTATTCCTTGAACATGGTTGGCAAATGCCACGCGGTTTGATGAACAGTGAGGAACGCGACCAACTCAATTACTCACAAGTAGAACACCATCAAGCAAAAAGGGTTCAACGTGACCCGAAGGAATTAAAAAGCCTTTTGCTGGGTTGCTGGGCAGGCTCTGATTCAAAGGCCGCCTTTGCCACTGCCTTGTCTGAACACGGCTTGACGCTCGCCAAGGGTGACAGGCGCGGCTTTGTTGCGGTTGATGGTCAGGGTGAAGTCTATTCGCTGTCGCGCTGGCTTGGCGTGAAGACCAAAGAATTACGCGCGCGCCTTGGTGACATTGACAAGCTGCCTTCTGTTGATGATGTCCAATTGCATATCACAGAACGCTTTGCTGATAAGGTGGGCGCTCCGTTTGATGCCGCCTTTGCAGAAGCAGAAACACTCTTTCAGATAACAACTGATGCCGCTGAATCAAAACGTCGCGTTCTTGTCGGTGGTCATAGACAAGCGCGTCTAGCATTGGAGGCAGCACAAGAGGCGCTCAGGATTGAAGTCGTTAAATCCCGCGTCTCGCTTTTGCCGACAGGTGTAAAAGCTCTCTGGGCAAGGCTTTCCGGCAGATACGACATTATGCGTGCTGAACACACGCAGGCCGCAGAAGCGGATAAAATCCGTGACCAGGCGGAACTGCAAAAACTGATTGAATGGCAACTCGGTGAAAGACGCGGCTTAGAGGAAGAGTTTTGCACCCTCAAAGAACAACACGCGGTTCGTCTGGCGAAACTGCATCGCGAGAATGCTTTTGACCTTAACGAACAGGTGCTTGGTGTCGATCTGTTGGCAGATCCTGCCCAAGCGCTTTTACTGCCCGAAGAAGACCAACTCTATACGGCGCAACAAGTCCGGCAATCGCCGATTAAAATTCTGGATATTATCACTGATAAAAAGTCCGAGTTTAACCGCCGTGATATCCTGCGCGGGCTGGCGAATTATATCGATGATCCGTTAGCCTTACGCACCGCCTCCGATGCGGTTTTGCGCTCGAAAGAACTAGTCGAGATTAAAAGTGATCCGCTACCGATTTATTCAACGCGGGAAATGGAGGGGCTTAAAAGCGGGCTCACGCATGACACAAAAAGCATGGTCGATGAAAACACTCATGGCGTGAAACCTGCCCACACGCATGACGCCATCAAACGCCAAAATGCGATTTTGCAAAAACTGCACGGGGCAAGCCTGAGCGATGAACAACACGCGGCGATAATTCATATTCTAAATCCAGAACGAATAAGCGCCGCTATCGGTCTGGCCGGGACCGGCAAAAGCACCATGCTTGCCGCCGCGCATGAGGCTTGGGCAAAACAAGGCTATCAGGTTTTTGGTGCGGCATTGTCCGGTAAAGCTGCCGATGGTCTGCAAAATGCCTCCGGCATTATCAGCCGCACCTTGGCCTCGATGGAAATGAGCTGGAAGAACGGCTACAACCAATTAAAACCTGGCGATGTTCTGGTGATTGATGAAGCCGGAATGATTGGCACACACCAAATGAACCGTATTGTCGAGCACACCAAGAAATACGGTGCAAAGCTTGTTCTTGTCGGCGATCCAGAACAATTACAGCCCATCAATGCCGGAACACCGTTTAAAGATATTGCTGAAAACATTGGCGCGGCAAAACTCACAGAAATCCGCCGCCAGAAATCAGACTGGCAGCGCCAAGCCTCGCTTGATCTGGCAACGGGCAATACCGGAAAGGCGATAGATGCCTATCAAAAGCACGGCGCGGTCAAAACGACCAAAAGCCAAGATGACGCCATTGCCGCGTTGGTGCAGGATTATATGGTTGATATCGAAACACGCGGCGACAACGCCTCACGGCTGGCCTTCGCCCATCGCCGCAAAGATGTACATGCTATCAATCAGGCTGTTCGTATGGCGCGCAAATCAAGCGGTGAACTGGTCGATGAGCATTATTTTAAAACCACTCATGGCAAGCGCGCCTTCGCCCCGAATGATCGCATTATCTTCACCAAAAACGATACTGACCTTGGCGTAAAGAATGGTGCGTTAGCGACGATTGAAAAAGTCACCAAAGACAAAATATTCGTTACCCTTGATGGTTCCAGCAACGGCAAACCGCGCCGCCTGACCTTTTCGCCAAATCAATACGCATCCATTGATCACGGCTACGCCACCACCATCCACAAAAGCCAGGGCGCAACCGTGGATAGGTCATTAGTCTTATCGTCGCGAACGCTGGATAAACACCTAACCTACGTCGCCCTCACAAGGCATAAACACGAAACTCGCATCTATGGTGACGGCGACAATATGCCAAGAATGAAGCGGGAGCAGAGGCCGGATAGAGGAGGGATTTTACGGTTGGATCGGTAATTGCAATGCAAAACCTATACACAAGTTGAGACCAACCAATTGTGAACGATTCGGTTTATCGCAGTCATATTCATCACAAGGGCAGACACAACAAGCCCCTCACCGCGAGGCAGATGAAAGCCAACAAGAACCGCTCGAAGGTCCGGGTTCGTGTCGCGCATGTGTTCGGTTTTCAGCAACGCTCCATGGGCGGCAAGTTCATCCATACGATTGGTATAGCGCAGGCAAAGAAAAAGACAAAGATCGGCATTATGAACCTCGTTTACAACATGAGCCGCCTGGTCCAGTTCGAGCACGGGGCAACAGCGCCTAGGTAAGTGGTATACGGGTGAAGTGCGCCTGAAGTCTGCAAAATCGCCTTGAAACCGGCGAATATCCCGACAACGATCCCTATCAGCAAGGTTGTTGGGTGGTCAAAACCGCTGAGCCAGCCAGAAATGACCAACCCGAGGGATTTATAGAGACTCTCGCAGGGGATTAAAATCAATGGGTATTAATTTTGAATCGGGTTCTTATACCAACGGCGATATTTTCTGACCTTTTATACATGCGCCCAGTCTCTCGTTCCGATTGAGGCGATAGTTTGCGGTTGTTCGATGAGGGCATTCTACCAACATCAGCAAATTCTGACTCACGTGGGATTGAACTAACCCGCGTGAGTCAGAAAATGGCACCGTTGGTATTAGGCTTAGAGCGAAAACCGACGAATTCTACTCAAAATTGGAGAACTTTTCAGGGCTCGAATCATTGAGTTTCTGTGAATTCCCACGGCTTGCTTTGCTCAGGAATATTAAATACTGTATCATCTCGCTTAATGTAATCTCTATAGCCAGTTGGATAGTGCGAAAGACTGGCCATATCTTCATAAATGGTGCTTTTTGACAAAATTATCGTTGTGACTCCCGTTCGAGTAATACAATAACTGCAGTCAAAAAACACCTCTGAGCGGTTCGATTTGGAAATTTTTGAATTAATATTGTTACTCTGGTCAATTCCAGTCCTTCGAATAAGACGCATCCCGCGCAACGTCTCAATTATTTCCCTAAATTCGCGATTTGTATATACTGGAGATTGTGAATCAATTCGCCTAATTTCTGAATTCCACTGGGATAATACCTGGTCATCGATTGGAACTGGCCGATTGAGCTTGCTAAGGATAAAATAGACTATCGGAATTCGGTCCGCAGCCTTTGTTCGAGCAAATATATCACATACGAATCCGAAGTTACCGCCTTGATGGTCATCCTTCTTGGCAGAGAGTAATTGTTCGCCGATCATAACCTGTATCAGGTCATTCTTATTCGAAGTCGGTATTTCGACCGGCCTCATGAAGGGCCTTTTAATGAATAGATCGGCCAATATTTTCAATCCCAACGCGATATTACCATCGATAAAATTATCCAGTAGATCGAATGCATCGTCATCAAGAAACTTTCCTGCGACGTCTGGGTCATTGGAAACAGGCAAAAACCTGCCGACAATCACATCCTTAATCGACAAGTAAGGTAAATGATGCAGCAGATGAGTGGTCGTACCGAAAAACTGTCGCGGGTTAACTCTAGCCATCATCGTAACGAACGGTCGGCCACAAACTATGAATATTACCTTCCGATTTTTCTGACTGAGGGCACCGACAATTCTTATGATCCGGAATTGTTCTGCTGCGTCTATGAAATCTATATTATCGATGAATATGTATATGTACTCATCGATATCTCGAACTATTAGATTAGACAAAACATCAATTACATAGTCATCAATCTCAAAATAATTATTAATATTTTGGCTGATATTCAATTTACTCGCCTGCTCGGAACGATTTTCTCTCAACCCGTAAACTATAGATTTTTCCAAATGAGATGCAAATCTCATTATGTGATGGTTCGTAAGATCAATATTGAAATTATATTCAAATGCTGGACTATAATCGAATAAAGATATATAATATGATTTACTTAATTGGGATGCAAGAAATCTAATAAATGTAGACTTTCCCACACCAGGTGAAGCAGAAATTAAAAGAACTTGATTTGGGGATAGCTGTGTAAATCTTTTTATAATTTTCGCTGTAAATATTATATCTTCATTTTTTCTTGCTATAAAGCTGATTCTATCTGTTTCAAGATTGGGTTCAAGTTCTTCGAAATTAGGAGTCCTAGACAATTCTAACGCGTCAAGGTACTGATCGTCTATGTCCTTTTCTAAATTTTTAGACATTTTTCCCTCCCCCCCGCTTCAAAAGTATGTCGCTGACAATCAAAAAATAACCGCTGACCCTCTTCCTCATTGGATAATACAAATGTCGAATAAGGAAGCCAATCATGATTCCTAAGAATATAACGCCAACTACGATAATAACGTTTTGCGATTGTTCAGATGTAGCTGATAATTTGTCCTTTATCATGTAACCTAAGATAAAAAGACAAACTGAAATAAAAATACTGGAGAGTTGTCTCAGTAACCCGTTTGTTTCAGATTCGTATCTATTCGCATTTCTGTATCTCCGCAAGGCAGTCGCTCTTACCAAATCTAGCGCTTCCTTATGTGTCTTCGAGCTCACCACCTCTTCATCTCGTTGGTGCAAAACGCAGAAAGCGACGCAATATTTTACATACTCCCGGGGATCCGCCCCTCCTAATTTTTCATCATATTCATCGATTTTTTTTGTAAGTTCACCAGACAATTTGTCAAAACGTCTCGAGCCAGATGCCATCTGCTCCCAACCTCCCAGATTGCGCTACTCTCAATAATTTCTATCTAAAATCAAAACTGGCGGAAATCAGTCCATCTTCCATAGACTCACAAGTTTTAATATAATTATTAAATACTTGCGATTCCTTCAGAAGACGCAACATTTCTTTTGCGCCCTTTGAATCGATGCCTGCTTTTTTAATTTCGTCTTCCAGTGCTCGAAAATTAAATTCGGACTCCAGACCCACTGTATCGTTATACATATTTAATTCTTTATTATCATTATTTGAAACTATACCAAAAACTAAATCATACGGAATTGTTCCAGAATATGTACTATTAATAGCATAATCATATACTTTATCAATATAAAAAAGAGCTTTATTTTTATTACTAAAAGATTCTATAATACGATAAGAACTTTGCTCCATTAATCTTGGTCCGAGATAATGTTCTATAGATTTAGTCTGAAAACGTTTTGATATAACTGAATCTGTTGATATCTTCAAACTTCTATCGCCGTCTATCGCTACAATGTCCGTTAATTCACCTCTATATTCCGACTGCCGCATTGCCAATCGTAGTTCGGGTGACACAATGATACAGAAATTCCAATTCGTTAGATTATGCCCCAGAGAACCGAACAAATTTAACACATGCTTAAATTGGAACACGTCTAATTTATCTAAATTATCTATTATATAAGTTCCATGAATAATTTCGAAATTATTCTTAATGCCGCAGATCGATGAAAATTCTTCGATGAGATAATTGATGAACTGAGTTTCGTCTGATATTGTCTTGATGCGTGATTTGCTGGCCAATACGTTTGATAAGTAATTAGTTGTGTCACCACATCCGTTATTTTCGATATACTCGGAAAATAAACTGCACACTTTCCAAATAAAATTTGCAGAGTCGTGATCATTTTTGTATTTATCAGATATATCAAGGAAGTCTATCACATGAAAATCGTCGTTAAACAGAGCGAGGGTATTTGAGAGCGTCGATTTTCCGCTCCCCGAGGGACCTGTCAGGCAGGTGATTGACTGTTTTTTGAGTTTGTGTGCTGTTCTAATTTGGCTCCTAATTCGCTCTAGATCAGCTTGATCGAATAATAGATCACTGAGATGTTTTGTATCCGAAAAATTTATGTGACCAAAATTCGGTTTTTCCAGTAACCCCCATTTTTCGGAAGCGGTTGTTTTTAACATGCGGATCCCCAGTCTCAGGAAAAGTGTGAACAGAAATTTTCAATTCTTAATCATGGGAGGGTACATGATTGGAATGGAATTTCTAGAGTTTTCTCAGACTCTAGTGGATTGCCCGAGACAAAAGAGTCTTGAAGGGGATTCCGGTTCGCCTGTTTTTGTGCGAGTATTGTGGATGCTTGCAGGAATATCATTCACGGTTTCTGCCGCCGGCCGCAAGCGGCTTGAGCGGATCATTGCCGATCCGAGATCACCACAGAAACACGTTTGGCGCGCCAGGATCATTGAGGCGTGTGCAGATGGTCTTGGCACCAACGCTATTATGGCGGTGACGGGGAAGTCCAGGACCTGTGTGTGGCGTTGGCAGGAGCGGTTCATGCAGGAAGGTGTTGACGGCCTTTTGCATGACAAGACACGCCCGCCGGGTACACCGCCGATCGCACCTCATCGTGTCGAGGAGATCATCGCGCTGACGCTCAAGCCGCCGCCGCATGAAGCAACGCACTGGACGGTGCGGGCGATGGCCAGGGTGGCAGGTATTGCAGCCTCGACGGTGCAGACGATCTGGAAGGCCCACGGTCTTGCTCCACACCGGTTTCGCCAGTTCAAACTGTCCAACGATCCGCGGTTTGTCGAAAAACTGCATGATATTGTTGGGCTTTACGTCTCCCCATCGGCGATGTTTCTGCGGATCAAAAGACCTCGTGCCTACAAGCCAGACCGGCGTTCATCATACTCGTCAGCGTCAAGGTCAGCCAGTTCGAGATAGGCCCAGTCATGAAGCCGCGCGCCTTTTGTGCCCTCAGCAGCCGACAGAGACTACAATTACCAACGCCCACACTCGGCGTTGGGCTATGAGACACCGGCAGCATATGCCGACAAACTTAATTCAGGAGAGGCAATCGCCAAGCTTGAACCAACCGCGCCAACTGGCGTAAGATAATCCATGGCTCTAAATCGGGTTGGATGAAAAATCAGTGGCAGGTCACCTGGGCCGAAATCACCCGGAAACAATATGACCGCAGACACCTGCGCTTTGCAAGCGATTGTACGGACGAGGAATGGGTGTTGATCGCGCCCTTCACTCAATGGGCCAGAGGGATGCAACGGGAGAGCGCAGCGTCTACCTTGCCAAGTGGTGTTGTCTGACAACACACATCTTGCGCTCTGCGTTATTTCTTCTTTCTCGGCTCATTTCCACTTTCGTAGCGGTCATGACCCGTCGCAAATTTGCTTCACAGAGTTCCAATGTTCTCTTGAAAATCCATTGTGCGAAGCCAATAGGGAATGGGGTTTTTCTAAATTCAAGTGTCTTTCGCACGAAGGGAAATTCCCTTACGAGACCTATTGCAATGCAACAAACGGCGAAGTTGGGCGGGAAGCAGACCTTCGCTGCGTCAAGCGCCGAGGCCTGCTGTGTGGACAAAGCGGCCTCTGGTATGTTTTGTAATTCACAGTGTCAGGTTTGGGCTGTTGTACAATTGCATTTTGTCTGCTGACTCTGAGACGCGAAATGACATGCTAGCAGCTCAACGAGGGATTGGTAATGGAGATAGGAAAGTTTCGGTTCTGGATCGGATCCGAAACCGAGAGGCTTTCATCTGTTTGGGTCATTTGGGACCACGCGGGCCAAGTATATATGACTTCAAAGGGCGTCGGTGGAGCGATAAAGCTCTCCGTACATGCCGCGATCAAAGGTAACCCGTCCTCGGACTTCGTTTGCCAGTTTGGTCTCACAGCTGAGTACCGGATGGGCCAAGATGCGGTTCGAGTGGGCACGACGCAACCCAATGTCCTTCGGTGGAAGAGGAAGCAGGCGACAGAGGGAGACGCGCACGTACTAGCCAGACTGCTCTTCCCCACCAACTATTTGTTAAATGCACAAGCTGCTCCAAAGAATAGACGGAAAAAGTTCCAGGCATTTTTCGAGTCTGCTCCTGCAGGGAGCTGCGTGTTGATACAGCTGATCGCACTGCCGAAACCGGAGGTCGACGGTGAGTACTGGAAGGCAAACGAGCCTGCCAGAACCATCATACACATGCCGCTTGGGCGTGCCGAACAGTGCGTCGTGGTCGGACAGAATGTTGAATTTGACCCAGGCTTGCCAATTGGGAAGCAGATCAGTTTGCCTCAAGATCACCTGCACCCGAGGCTTCAATCATTTGAGCCTGAGGAGGTAACGCGAGAACTTGGCGCAATTTTTCATTCGAGCCCCGAAGACTATGAATGCATAGACATTACGGATACTTCTGGGTTGCCAATGACAATGAACCTGCGGAAAGGTGCAGGGGACGAGACTACCATTCAGTCAAACGACCAATAAGGGCTTACTCTGGGGCCGCGAGGCCCCCAACAAAAAAGGGGAAGGTGTCAGCTCATCGGGATTGGCCGAAACTGCGCAAGGGATGGATGCCAAATGACCGAGACCGCGTTTCAGCGGGCTCGGTTCACGGCAGCGCGGCCCGAAGGCACGAGCCTAACAGAGAAATTTAGAGATAGGAAACCTGGCCTTCATCAAAAAGTCCTTGATCAATCAACTCGTGACCGGCAGCCCGTGCATCTTTTGAAAACAGTAAAATTCTCAGATTCTCTTCCGCTCTTGAGAAGCAGACATAAGCCAATTTCCGGGTAAAATCCATTTGTCGATCTGTCGGATTACCGGCGACCCCGGGCGTCAGAACTTTAGAGAAACTGTAGGCATTCCATGCAGCTTCGATGTCATCGATCATAACCAGCACATTTTTATACTCTTCGCCCTTCGAACCATGTTGGGTGCTGAAAGGCGAGTTCTCATCAAGGAATTCGATATAATTCTCCAGCTCGGCAGCTTTGAGAATGAAGAACTCATCCGCCAACCAGTCTCCCTTGTCGCGCTGATGTTCGTCGCTATCGCGATCAAACTCTCCCCGTTGTTCGCGGTTCAACTGATAGACAAGGCGCTCCGATAGTGGATAAAGGCCATGAGCTTCGCAGTACTTGAGGATATCCCTCATGGAGCCGTTTTCCCAAAGCTCATCAAGTTCACTTCCGTGCTGCGAAGCCCGGTCTAACATCTCTTTGAGAGATTTGGCCTTGTTCTGACCATCATCATCGAAGGCTGGACTAACCCTTCGGAGCGTCTCGATTGTCTTTTTGACATTATTGCTTCTAGAGGCTTGAACGAGATCAAATAATCCATCAATAAACGGCTTAAGCAAGTAGTGCGAACCTTCCTCATAATCTGACTGTGACCGCGAAGACGAAAAATCGCCGGTGAACAGTTTGTGCAACGTCACAAACCCCAGACGTCGGGCTATCATTCGCCGTGCCAAGAACAGTTGTTTGACAGGGGAGACATCTTTCCATTCCCACGCTGCCAATGCTTCGGAAAACTTCGCAGCAACTTCATCCAACTGCTCTGCCGTATAGGTCTTTCTCGGTCCTTCAGGGTCTGGAGCCTGTGCAACAGTGATAAAAACACTGCCTTCAATTCGTGCGTTCTCATCACCCGGCACCTGCTTTAGATCCACTCTAAACCTGTTGAGAAGATCAATGACGGAAGTGGAGCAGCGAAAATTCTCTTCCTTCGATATCTCGATGGAACCCTGCGGTCCCGCGAAGTTTTCCACGCGCTTATCGTAAATTTGCTGCATCGGATCACCAAAATATCCTACAATCGGCAACCCCGCTTTGGCACACACAGCGTTCAATGCCTCGACAACATGTGGAAACGTATCTTGCGCCTCGTCTACGAAAATATAGGGGTACTTGAAGCCAAGCCCTTTTTGCAGGATCGGCCTATTTGAAATTAGATAAGCAGCCACGTCGATCACATCGTCATGGTTCAAGATACATTTCGAATAATCGCTGATGACAGTTTCTTCGTATTTAACCGGGGGGCTTTCACCAAGAGCTTCCAGCTCCTGTTCCAGTCTAGCTAATTTTAAGCGGGCCTTTTTTGCCGTCTGGGATTGACCACCTTTATCATTACTTCGGGCATTTTCCATGTGCTGAGGTATTACGAACTCGCGCAGCGCCTCACGAATGGCATCCTGGAATCTAGCTATCTCATCCCAAAGGAAACCGTGTAGAGTTGAAACGTGAAACAGTTCATCAAAGCCAAGTCGCTTGGAAATCACATCGACTGCGCGATTGGTGTAGATGATACAGACAATGCGCTGCCCATTCTTGCGCATTTCTTTGGCCCGCTTTGCCTTGATTTTCTTAAGGGCTTCCACCAGAGAGGTTGTTTTTCCCGAACCGGCACCGGCAACGACAGAGAAGGACGTTTCGTTATCAATGCACCCGGCAATCTTTTTGTCGGCCTCTGTTGGTTTGAGAACCTTCTTCATTCGTCGGCACCTTGGCTTTGAGAAATACACTCATCAAGCCAACGCAAACCCTCAGCAATGTAGTGAGGCACAATCCATGATGCAATCTCAGCACTATTAGGGGCAGCTTCACCTTCCTCCTGTGGGGCTGGCGGCTCATAGGCCAGCACATCCATGGCAAATTCTGTTTTTTTGAATGTGGAGCTCTTAACTCTTTCCCACACAGCTCTGTGCAATTCCTCGGAGCCCTCAGGCAGATCAATGCCTATGCTCAACCCTCGCGGATTGAAGTGATTAAGATTCTCATAAACAAAAGCTTCTTCTAGCGTCCGCCCGTGGAAAATATGGTCTTCGCTATTCCAGTTCAGGGTCATGGGTTTTTGATAGGCTATGAAACGCATTCCATTGGCCTGCTGGCAATCATCAAAACCTTTCGCAGAAAGCTCACGCACTCCAGCTTCATCGAAGAAATATCTCAGCGTTGCGTTCGAAGACACAGCGCCGTCAGTTGTTGCAATGCAATTCTTTCTGTTATCTTGCGGGTCTACCGAGTCGATATCCGTGATAACCAAATAAGGGATTTCCAAAAATTCCAGAAGCCCGGCGAAGCGCATTCCGTATGCACCACCGACCTCCAGAACGGTGAGGTATTTCGTGTTGAGGGAACTCGCCGCCAGATCAATCATTCTTGGCAAAAGTAATTTTTCAACAGAACCTTCAACGAGCACTACCGCATCGGCAAAGAACAGATCGCAGTGCGTGAGCCTTAAATACTTCTTCAGAAATGATAGAGCCGCCAAAGGTTCAACGACTTGCCCATCGACGTCAATTGGATCGGGTTGGAATTGCCCTAAACTATGCACGGTGGTTCCGTGAAAGGTGTGACCATCTTCGCCATTGTCCAACGGTTTTCGCCGGAAATACCTTATCTTCGAAAAATCAACGGCATCAAGGATATGAGACGAATGTGTTGTAATCGTAAGTTGGGGCTTGGATTCCTCCTCGGGGGCACCAGCTGCCAAAACTTCCCACATCTGGCGAATGAACGTCTGTTGGACCTGCGCATGCAAGTGAACCTCGGGCTCCTCAACAAAAATTATCTGACACAATGGCCGATTGTCTTCGGTCGCTAGCCACTGTCGGTAGAAATGATCGATCTGAATAGCCATGAACACGAGATTCTTAAAACCTAGCCCATTGTATGCTTCGGGAAGCTCATGACATGTGCTTGCGTCAACGTAGAAGAGTTCGGTGCTCCCCCGTAGCGCCGATTCCGAACTGAGCGTCGAGACAACTTTCATGGCGCGATCATTATCGGAAGGTAGCCCAAGACCTCCAATCATCGCCATCAAGGGCTCGAATCGCTCACCGTAGTGCAGTGTCAGCCTTTCATTGTTCGCCTCGATCACCGCGACCGCTTCTTCGGCTAACTCCGCTTGTTCGAGGTTTCGCCGGTAATAAGTCGCAAATGCCTCAGACAACTTATTGCTTCTAGTGGCGTTTTCATCATCGATGTTTCTCTGCGCGTCAACACAGTCCACGCGGAGCAACGAGCTTAGAATCTTTTTCCCTTCTTTGGAATCGACAGGTGTCGCAGAAACGTTTTCACCGTCGCGCTCCAATGATGCAATCTTCACACTGAAGTGTTTCTTCAGATTTCCCTCTAGCTCAAGGAAGTGGCTCAATGCCCGCTTACGGTTGCCATCGTCCATTTTTGGAAAGGTGTTATCGAATTGCTTCCAGAGTTCTGCGGAGTCATCTACCGAAAATGAACACTGCACACCAATTTCAGAAAAATTAGCTGAAAGGTCTGTTGCGAGGGCAAAAACGCGTCCGAATGCGATAGACTCCGGATCGACATGGAACCAGAGATCAAGCTCAATACTAGGGAGATTGGAATCCTGTTCTGGATCGAAAGCATCAATTCCAGAGACACAATACACGGAGAAGTCATGGATTTTGAAGTCCCGGTTTCCGAGAAAACTCCGCATAATAGCAGTTGCTGATGTTTTCCCGCTGTTGTTCGGACCGACAAAGACAGTTTCCCGATCCCCAAAATCAATCGATACATCCTTTAGGCGACGAAAGTTCCTGACGGAAATACTGTTTAAGCGCATTTAATACCTCGTAATCTTTTGAAAAGATTAGCATTCTGGGGCGTGCTTTCAAAGATGTTTCACGTGCTATGCGCTGCTTTTGGTTGTTCGTTCCGTGGTGGTTGGATGGCGTGATGCTGTTTCGACCCCGGATGGGGCAGATCAGGCGCCAGTACGGGCGGAGAGTGGCGGGCTTGTTAGGGGCGTGACGCGTCTTTCGCGTGTCCGCTTTGGTGACACTGCGGCGCGGTGTTAGATCGCGTCGTGAAAGTCCGTTAAGGGGGGCCGAAAGTGATCAGGCAATTCTGATTATCTCGCAGGATGCTGCGGTATTTTCTTTCGTGCTAGGAGAAGTTGTGTCGTGAGGCGCATTAAGCATGGGTCATGGATCACCAAGTGTCACGGTGCGCCATGTCTGGATATGTTTGACTTCATCGGGTCGGCGAAGCTTCAAATGTCCATAATCGCCCATTGCAGGAAATCGCAACGTCACATTGATATAATCTGTTTTACCGCATTTCGAGCACGGAAACGGGACGTTGCGGGCGGTGTTGTCCGGGTTTAGTACATTGACCAGATCAGACGCTAAAAAATAGATGGCCCGTCGGCATAAATTGCATTTTACCAGTATCAACTGCCCCGCC
Organism: Pararhizobium sp. IMCC3301; assembly: GCF_030758315.1. Classification (NCBI taxonomy): domain Bacteria; kingdom Pseudomonadati; phylum Pseudomonadota; class Alphaproteobacteria; order Hyphomicrobiales; family Rhizobiaceae; genus Pararhizobium; species Pararhizobium sp. IMCC3301. The sequence goes on along the minus strand of NZ_CP132336.1, from coordinate 3,394,173 downwards.
TTGGCAGCATCACACAAGCGATGCTCCTTCTTGCCAGGATGGCTATGTTCACGTCGATAAGAGGGAGGCATTCATGCGCCGAGTCATTGGAGTTTCACATAAGAACAAAGAAGGAACATTGCATGCCTTGCGAGGCCGCGCAAGAACGCGTAGATTTTCTCTATGTGCAATCTTTACTCGGTCACGACCAATCGGCAGGCAATCAAAGATTTTGTCAAAGCCGTTAGCGTTGCAGAAGGCGTTGGCAATTTCCCGCCGATACCGGTTGTCTTCCCCGATTATACCGCGCCAATTGTGCGAAATTTTGAAAATCAGCGTCAGCTTTCCATGGCGCGATGGGGCATGCCGTCACCTGAATTTGCGCTTATCAGTAAAAAGACCGGGAAAAAGAAAGGCACGGATAAAGGCATTACCAATATCCGAAATACTAAGAGCCCGCACTGGCGCCGATGGTTCGGGGTCGAAAACAGGTGCGTAGTGCCGTTTAACTCCTTTAGTGAAAACGAAGTCTTGTCGGATGGGTCGCGCCCGCCTGTCTGGTTTGCGGCAAATGATGACAGGCCGCTACAATTCTTTGCCGGAGTTTGGACAAATTGGACAGGCGTAAGAAAACTCAAGGAAGGTGAAATCTCCGCAGATATTTTTGCGTTTTTGACAACGGAAGCCAATAAGGAAGTTGGTGCTATTCATCCAAAGGCCATGCCGGTGATTTTAAGAACAAGCGAAGAGGCTGATATCTGGCTGAATGCACCATGGGTCGAGGCCGTTACTTTACAGCGGCCTCTGCCTGATAACAGTCTCAAGATTGTTGCGCGCGGCGCTAAACCAGATGGGCTGGAATTAATTTAATTGATTTCAGCAATTTTGTTGTGGCGGCGAATGAGATTGATAAACGACCGCCTGAATGCTGGGTCGCGTATTTCATGAACGATAAGGCCATAGCCAAAAATCGTTTCATCATCATCCAAGCTTCGCGGCTCTGATAATAATTGCCTGCCCGTCAAAACGGCACGCGCATCACACAAAAAATAACTCACTGGCTGATCCAAGGAGATAGCGGATTGTAACAATTTGGATGATGAAATCCTGTTCTTGCCAGACTCATATTTTTGAAGTTGTTGGAATTTGATACCAATTTTTTCAGCTAGAGCGGCTTGCGACAGACCTGCCTCAAGGCGCGCCTTCTTTAGGCGTTGCCCGATTAGCTTTTCAATATCTTGATCTACCAGACGCATTTCAGGCCTTCAAAAGCGCATGAAACCGGAGGAAAGCCTACACACCCCAAATCGCTTTCGGCTGGCTTTCCCCCGATCTGCACAAGCGATGGGGAAATATCGCATTGTTCTGTGAAATTGGGTGATGGTTTTTGTTTCGCTCATCAAAAGATAATCGCAGATCTCCGGATCAACGCTCAAGAAAAACCATGCCATAGGCAGCATTTTGTGCGTGTTGCGCGGTTGCCAGCGTAGCACCGTTGCGCTCCACGCAAATTCTGGCGTAACTCTTGAAAGTGGGATTTGCGCAGGACGCAATTCAGCAATCAGATCAAGCCACGATGCATTCTGGCTGACGCGTCCTGATGTTGAAGTCCGGAATTTCATCCTGCCCCACATTGGTCATTCCGATGCGCTCATAGAATGCGGACAATGTTGGATAGTTTGTTTCGCTGGTATTCAGACACACGACATCATGACCGTCTTCAAACAACTTACCCATCATGAGATTTGCCACGCTACGGCCTCTGCCATTGCCGGCATGTTCCGGGAACAGGGCGATGTTCTCAATCTCAATCGGGTTTTTCGGGCCTACCGCCGAAAGAAACGTCCTGACAATGTTTTGATGCGGGGTTACAGCGATGCAATAGCCAATCTGTTTTCCAGCCTCGACAAAATCAAACAAGAGAGGTGGCCTGGCAAATCTGAACAATTGAGTTAGGTGGATTTTCTGCTCCCAATCCGGCAGCATTGTCGGGACGAAGGAGCGAAGATGACGAGACGACCCAGACGGAACCACAGCGCTGCATTTAAGTCGAAAGTCGCATTGGCGGCCTTGAAGGGTGACAGAACGATGAGCGAGTTGGCCTCGCAGTTCGATCTGCATCCTAATCAGATCAAGCAATGGAAAGATCATCTGCTCGACGGCGTGATGGAGGTTTTCGACGATAGATCGAACGCGCACAAAGCGCCTGAGATCGATGTCAAATCCCTGCATGCGAAGATTGGCCAGTTGACGCTTGAAAATGATTTTTTAGAAGGAGCGCTCGACAAGGCCGGTCTTCTGCCGAGCGCAAAGAAATGACAGATCGTAATCACAAGCTGAGCCTGACGCGGCAAGCCGATCTGCTGGGGATCAGCCGTGGCAGCCTTTATTACGAGCCGCGCCCGGCCAGTGGATCGCAACTCAGTCTGATGCGCCGAATTGATGAACTGCACATGGCATATCCGTTTGCGGGCAGCCGGATGCTGAAAGGGCTGTTGCGGCAAGAGGGCTTCACCGCTGGGCGGCTGCATGTCGCAACCTGCATGAAAACCATGGGTATTGAGGCGCTCTACCGCAGGCCAAACACCTCAAAGCCTGCGCCTGGCCACAAGATCTACCCCTACCTGCTGCGCAAGCTGGCGGTGACGCGCCCCAATCAGGTTTGGGCGACGGACATTACCTACATTCCCATGGCACGCGGCTTCGTCTATCTTGTCGCTGTTTTGGACTGGTTCAGCCGCAAGGTGCTGGCTTGGCGACTTTCGGTCACGCTGGAAACCGCGCCTTGCATTGAGGCACTCAACGAAGCCATCCACAAGTTTGGCAAGCCGGAGATCATGAACAGCGACCAGGGCAGTCAGTTTACGTCCATCGACTTCATCAAGGCGCTGAAGGACGTGGACATAAAGATCAGCATGGACGGTAAGGGTGCATGGCGTGACAACGTCTTCGTCGAGCGGCTGTGGCGCAGCATCAAATACGAAGAGGTCTATCTGCGCGCCTATGACAGCGTGTCGATCGCCCGCGAAAGCCTCGCCAGATATCTGGCTTTCTACAACACAAGGAGACCGCATTCATCGCTGGAAGGACTAACCCCCGATCAGACATATAATATCAAGCCAAGGCCGACCATGGTCGCGGCATAAACGGGCGGAAAATCCACTTAAGAAACGGCTCGAAACTGTTCAAACAAACCGAACCACCTCACAAGCGCATATTTTGATTTTTGATCCGCGCGGTTAAAACATCAACATCATAAAGTTCCTTGTTGATCCAATTCCACGGAATGCGCGACACACGGTCAACAATATTCTTCGGATTTGGGGTGACTTCAACCAATCTGTGTTTCGCGCTGATGCCACGCGCATTGAACTGGTCCCTGGTCTTCAAGAAATGCGTGCGTTTGATCGTCTGGATCATCATTTTGGCTCATGCGTCAATTGCCACTGCAAGCTGAACTGCTTTTTCAGGGACTCGGCAAAACCAGCATTCTTGATAACAACAACCATGACGTCGTTATTCTCAAACGTGGCAATGCCCACCTTGTCGCCGTAGACAAAGGTAGCTGTATCATTGAAATGTTCGGGATTTATCCAGCGATATTCGCAATAGGACGCGCCGAAAAATGTGCCGTCACCTTCCGCAAAAATAACCCGGTATCTAAACTGATCGGGCTTCTTGTCTTTCAACGCCATCATACGTTCTTGTTGAACTTTGACGAAGTCAGCACCCAAAGCGCCGATCACAAGGTGCGATGCGGCGTTGTAAAGGCATATCTCGCCGCCAACCTTTCGGGCTGTTTCGTAAATATCGTCATAAAATTGGCGGAACTCCGCGTTTCCACGATAGACCCGAACACCCGAAGGGATTTGCCGAACCCCATTGTGATCGGTAAATTCGACGCCGCGGGTTTCATAGAAATTGACGAGCTTCGCAGCATGCGGGCTTGAAACGTTGCCCTTTCCATTTTCGATATTGGAAATAGTTTTCGGGTCTACGCCAATATTCTCAGCAACGAATTTTTGCTCGAAGCCCGCCAAACCTCTTGCTGCGCGTAATTGTTCTTTAGTAATCATTGTCTATACCGGAATTTAATTTCTATTATTACTATATATTAACCATTCTTTAACCATATATCTGTAGAAAGTACAACATATTATTAATTTACATATTTATATATTTGAGACACACGGGGGTTTATTATGAGTAATACTATTAGAAATACTGAAAAAGAAGACAATGAGGCGCTCAGAGCAGAGCTTGAAAAACGCTATGGCGAGGCTGTGGCGCAGGAAATCATGGATCAAATCGAACGCGCATCGGCGGAAACGACAGTGCCGGACTATATGCCCTTCAAAGCCAGCACTGAAATGCTGGAGCTGTTCCGGGGCGAAGCGCAGGACTTATCCAAAGAGTTGAGAAAAATGCGCCGCAGCCGCAAAGAGAGCAAAATCGCCTATATTGCCGAGCGCACGCTTGAGATCGAGTTCAACCGTGTCTTCCGGCTTTACTGGACAAGCATGAAACTGCACCACGCTTTATACCACAAGGTTAAAACGGCACTGTCAAAGCCGTCATACCTTTCAAGTCGGCTTTCCCCGCAAACGTCTGGCACTCCCCTGTGCCAGGCGTTTGCCGCCTGATCAGATGATGGGGGCCGCAATGAAAAAGAAACAGAAAAACAAATTCAATGTCGATCTGGGCTTTCGTGTCCGGCAGATACGAAGTCTCAACAAATTGTCGCAAGAGGTTCTGGGCGAGAGACTGGGCGTTTCAACCCCGACAATGCAACGCTATGAAGCGGGTGAAATCCCTTTGACTGCGGAGGCAATCGGCAAATGCGCCGCATCGCTGAATACGCCTGTCGGTTTTTTCTATGGCGAGACTGACCAGCATCCGGCAGCGTCGAACACGAACAAAGTCGGCTTGTTGCTGGCGGCTGAGATCATGGAGTTGCCGGACGAGAATATCCGCAAAAGCGTTTTTCACCTTGTACGCTCAATTATCCGGTGGGATGAAAAACGCAGCAAAGACGCGGCGTAGACATTCACCAGTTACATTTCCGGTTTGAAAACAGCCTGAACGCCTGTGGTTGATGGGATGATGGCTGGCATGGCATTGGCAGCAAAAGCGGCTGTCATGTCGGGCGCTGGTGATGGTGATGGTGGCTCGTATCCCACAATATGCATTCCAATTTCTGGCGGCATCGCGTCCAACAAGTCAGCATCCAGTTCCTCAAGTCGTTCTTCTGTCAGCCCGTCCTCAGAAGCTTCGAGCCGTGCAGCGTCAACTTTTTCCTGAAACTCAAGTAGTTCTTGCCGCTCTTGGCTAAGCTGGCTTCGCTGTTCATCCAGTGCGGAAAAGCTTTCCCAGGTTGGATGTGTCGCGTCAATAAGATCAGAATCCAATTCCTCCGGGCCAACCTCTTGTCCGAATTCATCAAACACCTGAGCACCATCTTCAGTTTTGAAAACACGCCTTCCATCTTCCATGACATGAGCGCGTGCCAGCAGATCATTTATCTGGGCGGTGATTAAATCCAATGCCGCTTGATTTTCCATCAACGCAAATACGGTTGCTTCGTCGTAGCTGTCCAGTTTGGCTTCAAAGGCCTCAATTTGAATTTGTGTAGCCATTACGGTTTCGGCGGCGGTAGCAAGTATGTTGTCATCCAATTTCTCGGCGACGTCTTCCCGCCTTTCCCTATCCTGACGTGCCTTAATAAACCAACGCTGTTGGCCCGCCTGATTTATGCGGCTGTCCTTTTTGTCTTTGAAATGATCACCTAACTGAACCAAACTTATTCCCCGCATTCTTTCTTGATCAACACAAATAACAACGGCCCTGCCGGTTTATCGGGATGACGGTCAAACCATGAATCAATCGACCTTTGGAGATCGATACCACCGTTATAAAACCAGTCATAAATGCACTTCATTCCTACATTGCTTGGATTATCCCGTAACCAGCGGGAATAGGCCAAACCCTCAACAACGCCTGCCAGATACCCTGTTCTTTGATCGTCGTTCATCTTATTCATAATATCACCGGCATTTTGCGCCTTTGCGGACTCAACACCACTGAATCCAAATATACATAAAAGTATCATTGCAGATATTTGTTTATAATTACTTAATATATTAATTTTTCTATTCAACATAATCGGTCATTATTGTAGAATTTGATTCTTATGCCTTGGTTTTGTTATAATTGAATTGTAATCGTGCAATTTCAATGGCTTGGCTGGACACAATCCCGGCACTTCCTCACAAATTCAGGATCACACAAAAAGGACCGATTTTGTTGGTTGGCTTGTCACCGACCATATGTAGCTAACGCATTGAAAAACATGATATATGGATATCTCCGGGTCAGTACAAAAATGCAAAGGCCTGATCGTCAAATCGAGGGGCTGAAAGGCTTATGTGACGCGTTTTTTGTTGAAGTGCTATCTGCGGTATCGGCAAAACGGCCAATATTCGAAGAAATCGTTCAAAAGCTACAGCCCGGCGATACGTTTCTTGTCTGGGATTTGGATCGGGTTTTCAGGACGACATATGACGCGATTGTCTATGAAAAAGAATTTCGGCGGCGCGGTATCAAATTCAAAGCCATGAACATGAACATCGACACAAGCACGGCAGATGGAAATCACGAATATCAAAGCAGAGCGGCAGCGGCGGAATGGGAACGGCGTAAGATATCGGAGCGCACGATTGAAGGCCTGGTCATGGCACGCAAGCGGGGAAGCCGGTTAGGCAGGCCGCCCAAAATCACCGATGAACAGGTGCGCCACGCAAAAGCAATGATTGATAACTCTGATACATCCATCAAAGATGCGGCGGCTTCGTTGAAAGTGCACCCATGGACGCTATCCCGCAGAATGCGGGCTTTACCAACGGAGCGGACGTTCCATTAGGGCCAGGACCAGTAAACGGCTAGGTGCGCATAGAGCTTATTCCCACATTGCAGTATTTTGAGTTACTCCCCAAATGTTGGAAGGTTCTGGGGTAGCTTAAATTGCTGTTTGCGCCTGCTGATCGGGTTGGCTGGTTTCATTTATCTGCGGGTAAAGCACGGCTGGTGGTTTGCCGCCAATGGCTGAATGTGGGCGCTTGGGTGGATGAATCTGTTGAGACGTCAAAACCACAATCATCGCGCCGACATGTTCATCTTCCGTTCCTTCTTTGAAAGTGGTATATATTGAGGCAGAGCCCGATTCGGGCACAACAAGTGGTAGGAGACCAGCGAAATGGCCCGGAAAGGCAACAAAGAAGTCACGAGCGCAAAGGCTGCGACAGCCGCATCCAAGGTGCTCAGTAACCCTAGTTCCAGCAAAGCTGCAAAGACGGCAGCGGCGTCCGCTCTCACACAGCGGCCAAACAAGAAGTAAGTTTGAGCGAGCCAAGCGCTCGCTCATTCTATCCAATTTTGGATCATACATTCCAATCGGTAATTTACGCCGCTGCTACCGTCATATTTTGGTTATGAATAATGGCCCCAGATATCGAGGCTAGTCCTCAAGCCGCCTGTCGAAACTCACTGCCTGATGCCGAATGACGGTGCTGGCTCCCAGGCCACACCATAAATCATCAAAATTCTGGCAAATCGAGTTGGTTTAAGCTATAATTGCTGTATGAAAGACGATGTTCTCGAGACAATTCAAATTAACGTTTATCCGTGGGCTGTGCCGACAGATGCGCAAAAACGCGCCTTTGATAAGCTTTCAACCGAAGAAAAGCGTCAGGCTCTGGAAGACGCCATTGAAGAAGGCTTTTCAAGTGGTGTCAGCGATAAGTCGATGAGTGATATCATCGCAGAGGCAAAAGCCGATATCAGGGATGGCGCATAGACTATCCCGGCGGGCAGAACGCGACCTCAAAGATATTTACACGCACACATTTAAAACGTTCGGCGAAGGGCAAGCAGATAAATATCTGCATGAACTTGATGCCGTTTTTGAAATCATTGGTGACAACCATAAAATAGGTCGTGCCTATTCTAAACGCACGTTCCAATTTGTGCATGGAAAACACATCATTCTATACCGGGTTGAAAAGCAAATTGCCCTCATTGGACGCATTCTACATGGCGCGCAAAATCGGAAAGACTCATAAAAAATCCCTTTTACTGCGGACGCAGAGAACCGCCCGTTGGTGGAAACCAACGGGCGGTTTTTATTTAGTGACTGCTATTTAAACAGCTTCTTGAGGGCTTTGCGGCTGTCCATGGCTTCTATGCCGCCTTTTTTAGTGTAGGCGGTCATGGGGAAACTCATATAGCCCGGTTGCCAGTCCTGCTTGCCATTCTTGCGCTTGCCGCTCAAGCCGTCCTGAATGATCTGTTTCTGGACTTTGGCGGTCGAGGCGACATGCGCGTCTGCCGTGCTCTTTCCAGCGACTTGTTTGACAATGGTGTTGAGCGTTTCCTTGTCGCGCAACAGATCAAAGAAGGTTTGATCTGGTTGCCAGTGCTTCGCCATATCAACACCAAGTTTTTCGCCCAAAACTTCAACAAGAGCAGAATTGCTTGGCAGGGTTTCGGCAACGACAAAGGTCAAAACAAGATTGACGCTGGCATCGTCCAGTTCCATCAGCTTGGCGACTATGGCGTAAAGATCAGGAGTTTTACCCCAATCGGTTTTGCGCGGTACGATGGGTTCGCCCTCTTCACCAGAAAGGTCTAACAGACTCTGTACCCGTTCGCGCTCTGCCTGAAACACGCTTTCCGCCTTATTGGTTGCAAGGCTTTCTGCAATAGCGTCCGTATTGGCCTTCTGCGGGTCGGCCTGAACAGTCCATAGGCTTGACCCCGCAATCATCTGCGCCACTGCCAAACGCAGGGCAATACCCTGATGTGAGAGTAGTTCTGTTCTCACGGCGCTGTGACGATGCAAGCCCAGATAATTCTGCATGGCTTTGGTAATCTCGGCCTTTTGTATGTCTGCCATAACTTCGCCAGCTTGAACTTTCTTCTGGCGCTCGGTTTCCTCTCTGGTCAGATAACTCTCATGGAATGTCACTTCGCCATTGGTGGCAATCTGGACATAGATTCTGCCGCCATCTTTCTTGGTGGCCTTGGCATATTCCCATTCGTTCCAATACTCACCGATATCCAGAATGATGACCTCCTGCCAACCATTGGCAAGATAGGTTTCCTTTGCGGCGGCAATGGCCTGATTTTGTAACGTCCAGAAATTCGTTGCATCATCAAAATAGCTGGCGTCTTCAAACAGATCAGACACGCTTGCGCCTTTGTAATTTGCGACATCAAACAGGGCATTTTCCAGTGGAATATTTGCGCCGCCAAACAACCAGCTTTTAAGGCTGTGACCTTGCGGGGCGTGTTGATCTTCGCTCTTGAACAAATCCCACCATAATTTTTGTTGTTTGGTGGTTGCCAGTGTCAAGGCGCGAAGTGTTCCTGCGTTAATCTCAGCCTTGCGGTACGCGCTCAATATCGGTGCATATAGATTGCCAAGGGCAAGGCGCTGTTTGACCTGCCTGTCGGTAATGCCGAATTGCAGGGCAATATCTTCAATGCTTGTCCCTTGTTTTGCCAGCGCTGAAAAAGCCTTGTACTGGTCAATTTCATCCATCGGCAGACGGGCAATGTTTTCCGCCAAGGACGCCTCTATCGCTTTGGCATCATCGCCCTCTTGCATGACAATGCACGGCACAGGCTCAATCTCGCCTTGTTGCGCTAATTTGCTCAAAGCATGAAAGCGCCGCTGTCCTGCGACAACTTCAAACCCTTCACAGTTGGCACGTACCAGCAATGGCTGGATAATACCAAGCGATTGAATGCTGGCTTCAAGATCGGCGGTGTTTTTAGCGCCGATTTTGCGGACATTCAGTTTTGTGGTTTTCAGATTTTTCAATTCAATATGTTGTAGTTCCATGGGTCTTCTCCTTGGGTGTTTAGGTTTTTAAAGGGCGCGGAATTGCACCATCGAGGCCAACCAGCGATTGAACTCTGTGCTGCAATCCCTATTCCTGAAACCCGTCGAGAAATGCCACGGCACGGGCGGCTTGTGCCGATGCCTTGAATATGAATTTCTTGTTGTTTTTGAGCGCCGCCAGCCAACTCTTGATGTAAAGCGCGTGATCTTCGCGCGGGGTCTGTACGATTGCGAGTTTGGAACACAGAAACGCCGCGCCAAGTTCGGCAATCAATTCCTCAAAGGCGTATTTTTCGCGGTCTTGGCGGTTTTTTGCCTTGTCACGGTCAAGGCGTTTGGGCGCGCCTGTCCAGTGGGTCAGTTCATGAAACAAAGTCGCATAATAGTTTTCTGTGGCGGTGGCCTGCGGCGTATCCAAAAAAGCGGCAGTATCAGGCAGATTGATAAAATCGCCGCTGCGTCGATAGAAGGCACTTAACCCGCCATGGCGAATGTCTGCGCCCGTCTGGGTGCAATAGCGGTCTGCATGGTCAATGCGGGTGACAAGATCAATTTTTGGCTCTGCGCCGCTTTCCTGATGGTCGTAGCCGTCCACCTGACTGGCATTAAACACGGTATAGAACCGCATCATCGGTATGTTGAATTCTTCCGGCTCGCCTGCGCTGTTTTCTGCGGTCTTTTGAAGCGTTTTGAAAAAGATAATCGGGCTTCCCTTTTCGCCTTTTCGAACCTGTGCGCCCTTGTCCTTCCATTGTTTGAAGGTCGCCCATTGATTGGACTCAAACCCGTTCACCTGCTGGTCTACCCAAAGGGACGGAATATTGATGCCTTGATACTGGTGGTCTGTTGTGGGGTTCGCTGGTAATCCCTGCGCCGCCAAACCGGCAAAAGGGGCTTGGTAGTCGTCCAGATTTACCTGATCTAGAACGGATATAATCTTGTCGGTAATCTCTTGGTAAATATCTCGCTTGGTCATTGTGTCCTCACTTGGTTTTGGTTTCAAAAGCGAGGATTTCTTTTGTCACTACCCCGCACATGAAACCTTGCCCAGCGGCGAGCGCCCAAAATCCAAAACGAAAAAAGCCGCCTCCGGTTTACCGGGGGCGACCTGATTTGGGCGTCGTTGTTCACGCACAAAAATATTTCAACTTCTGTTGTGGGGGACCGTTTAGCAATTCCCCGAATGCCCCCGCATTTGGCTGGAATTGCTTACGGGAAACAGTGGTTGAAATATTTTTGGACTTGAATAAAGCTTGTCTTAGGTTTCCATGTCCGGTGTGCCGGGCATGGCATAAAGCGGCGGCCTAATTGCCGCCTCATCAGATCTGCTAAACGCCGTCAACAACGGCACCATAAAAATGAAGTCTACCAGGAGCCATCCTTGACATGGCGGGACGTGACGATCGGTGCTTCAAGGTTCCCGGTGTTCCCGCAGGAGCGGCCAAAGCCGCAGGATCGAGACCACCCTTGGAGCGCTGGCTATTTGATCTCTTTTTGTCAGGGATCGTGACCCGAATGGGACGAAACAGCTCTGCTGGTTCGGTTTCGCTTGGCAAGGCACGCGCCTAGAGAAATAGTGCCCGCCCGGACAGAATAAATTACTGGCCCTCGATTTGGCTTGCGGCAGTATTTGGCGTCTGGTTGCAATAGATCATGACAAGTGTTTAGAATGGAAATTAGATGCGGACTTCGCATTTTGCCTTCAGCAAAGGATCACTAATGTCTGACTCTGATGACAACGCTTTGGCAAAGTCGGCCAAGAATCCTTCGACAGATTTGGCGACCAATAATTCTCTCCATCTGGGTGGTGTCGAGAAGCTTGATCTTAGCGGGCTATCACAGAATCAGATTGAAGAGCTCAAACATCAATACCACTCCGGTATGATTGATATTCACAAAAAAGCTCAAGAGTTAAAAGTCGATGCGGCAGCGCTTGACGCCGTGCTTCACAATTTCAATGACCAGACTGAACGCGCAACTCAAGCTGGAAACAGCGCCACTATTACGCACACCCAGACCACATCAATTGGCAGGACGGAAATCATTATCGGCAATACCGAAAAGGCGGCACAAGGAAAAATTTCTCGCTCAGGCTCCGGTTTACCCGACAACATGCCGCTTATCATCGGCATCATTGCCGCCGCAGCTGTTATTGTTGCTCTTGTTATGAACTAGATCGGATGATGAAGAAATTCTTCCATCTTCGCACTAATGAAGACTTCAATAAGGTGCGATTTGATCTGAATGAGGCTCTGGCGAATTCCCAGCTTTCCGCAAAAGACAGGCACAATCTGGAGGAGCAGACGGAATTGATCCTCAAGCAATTCATGCTGCAACTTTCGCTCCCGAATGCGCGAAAGGTTTTTTCGGAACAGAATCTCAGTGGCGATGGATATAAACTACGTTTTGTTTTGAACACCGAAGGCCCAACATTATTGGACAAACTTCGCAAGCTTTTGGGCATCTAGAGAAATGGCTCGTTACAGTCGAGGACGCACGCGATATTCCCGATCAAGCAACAACGGGCGGGAAGCCGCCCGTCGTCACATAGATGAAGCAGAAGCATTTTCTCGCGAGATGGGTGGCACCGACAAAGATGTGAAGGAATATTTTTTCAATCTTGATGGAAAAACTCTCGATACGATTTTGCAAGAATACGGCAAACAATACGGTGAGATAAAAGAAGAATACGCCAGACAAACATTTTCCGATTGGAAAGCCGGTGCCAGGCGCATGTCGGGTCTTGTTGCTAAAAGGCTTTTTGACTTACTGCCTCCAAGAATGCCGCTATCAAAAAAGTATGAGCTAGCTGAAAACGTTTGGGTACATTTCGGGCCAACATCCAAATATGACGTGACCATTGGCCCGACGGCGGATGTTAACTCGGTGGCGGGACTGGTCTCAAAACGCCTTGATGACAGCGTTTCGCATTATGAAGTGCCTGACAATGTTAAGCGGCGTTTCGCTTGGCTCACAAGCGGCGACGTCAAAGTGCAAACAGATATGCTGAACCACTTCAGGCAACTTTCAAAAGAATTGGCGGCCAGTAAAGTCTTAGCAGAAATTCCGGTGCTTCAGCGGCAGGTGCTGGATCATGCCGATACAACCGGCATTGCAAAGTCGGTTTTGCAGGTTCACAAACACGAAATATCCATTTGGATTGATCCGGACATAAACGATGTTATCCAGGAGGACACACGTCCAAACCAGCCTCGATTTGACCGTTCTACGTCGGAGTATTCATGGGTTTGGTGGCTAGTGGGGCTTGGTATTTTACTTTGGGTTTTATTGAAATGAAGATTTGTTTTAAGGTCATTATTGCGCTGTTGAGTTTGGCATTCACTACTCACATGGCGCATGCCATCGATATTTCCGGACGCGCAAAAATATCGGACGGCGATACAATCGAAATAGGTTCGCAAGTGATCCGGCTGCACGGGATTGACACGCCCGAAACAGGCCAACGATGCGCATTGCCGAATGGTAAAACCTGGCCCTGTGGCAAAGCCGCGCTTGAGTATGTCAAGGAATTGGTCGCAGATACGCAAGTGCGATGCACAGGCAACGAATTTGATGAATATTCAAGGCTTCTGGCCATTTGTGAGACAGGCGAAGGCTTAGAGATCAATCGCAATCTGGTCGATGTGGGATTGGCCTGGGCGTTTGTAAGATTCAGTGACGATTATGTTGCGCAAGAGCGAGATGCCCGCGCAAAAAAGATTGGGGTCTGGCAGTATGAGACAGACGCTCCATGGAAGTTCAGGGAAGCGCGCTGGCAAGTCGCCCAACAAACCGCACCAGACGGCTGTCCCATAAAGGGCAACATTTCCAGAAATGGCCAAATTTACCACACGCCGTGGAGTCGGTATTATAACAAGACCAAGATTTCACTGGAACGAGGGGAAAAATGGTTTTGCTCCGAGGATGAAGCGCTAAAAGCTGGATGGCGCGCGCCCTTCAATTGAACCTGAGATTTCAAAACAGTGTAGTGGTTATGACAGATGCGGATATGGCTCTTCATGGCTTTCGTGACAGTCTAAGCCAATCTGTCCATTAGGCGTTGATGGCCAACAAGCCGGACAATCATGAATTTAGCAGTATTGGGATCATCCCCACCGGGACTGATAGGGGAGCCTGACACTGCCCAATTTGCTTCCAACTCAGTGAATTATTTTAGTTTTTATCTTCTTGGAGGGAAAGCATTATGAAGCACTCAGAGACTTTGTACATTCCAACTGAAGGTAAGGAAGAAGACGAATCGCCCTGGGTTGGTACCATCGACGCACCCACGCCTGACGACACTTCATTCCGGTTCAACCTCTCGCGGCATGTTGACCCCAAGAATATGTACGCGACTGATCCATTAACGAATGCGCCCACTGTGATCGCACTGCTTGATCATCAGCGCCAGTGCACGCTCGTCCGCCCGTTGGTCTTCCGTGTCGATCCGGGCAGTCTTGATGTCATGAACGTGGCCCAGCGAACTCGGGTGGAAGGTACCTGTCAAGCAATCGTTGATGGGCTCGCGATCACGGACCCAACAGAAAAAGTCTTTCTAGCGCTGCGCTTCGAGTCGCCGGCGCTAGGCGCGTGGTATTCAGGTCGAGCTTTCAAGAAAGTACGGGATGACGAAACCCGAACAGAATCTCTGATCGCTTCACCACCACAAAGCACAAGCTACCAAATCCCCGATATCGGTTTGGCAAGTGTGGAAACTCAGGTGCGCATGAGATCAATTGATGAGTGTGAGGAGGTCCGGACATCGACCGTTTTCAGTATGACTTTCAATGATCCGCAGAGTCTAGAAGGCATTCAAACACTCGCTTTCGACTTCGAACGTCTGTTTGGCTTCCTTATTGGGCACCGTGGAAAGATGCCTGAATTCCGCATTCAGCACAAAGAAAAGTATGAGCTTGGCCAACGTACACTCCATCACGAAGGTGTACTGCGATTGGGTGGCGTTCAGTACAAGACCGAGGTTATCCCACATTTCTCTCGCAGAACCACTCAGCTGAGTTTTCCGACGAACGACTTCGGCGATATCCTCGAATTTTTTGCCAAAAATAGAGACAAAATGCTCCATCGCATTCATGCAGTAGAGCTAAGCCTGCAATTTCAGAGCGATCTAGTAGATCGTTTCAATGGAATGATGCCTGTTCTTGAGAGGGACATGACAAAGCGCTACATCGAACCAAAAGAGGAATCATACCTTGATCGAAAGGGAGCCTTCTTCGATTACATTGAAAGCGCGCCGGACGACGGCATTAAAGAATTCTCGAGGAAACACATGCGGTTGCAGGATGAAAAAAATCCCTCTCTGGCCACATGCATCGACCGTGCAGTGATCTTTCTAAACAGCAAAGGGTTCCGCTTTCCAACTGATCTTGGTAAACGATTGTCCAAGAGGCGGGGCAATCTGTTTCATGGCGGCAATTCGTTGAAACTAGATGACGTACCAAACCTCTATGAAGAGGTTCGCGCTGCGACTGGTTTGGTCCAATTGCACATATTGTTAGATCTTGGTATGGACATTGCGCTACTTGCGGAACATCACTCAGGCTTGCCTGACATTGAGCCGTTCCTTAAACCTTGCCCCTCTTAAAGAAGAAACGACGCCAACTGGTAGAGTCGTATAATAGCTGCTATCTGCTGGATCAAGCGGATGGTGGCGGGAGTATCAGCATGGTGCCGCCGTAGGCCAAATACGGGTTGCCCCCCAAGTGAGCGGTGCAAGATTCTGTCAGCAGAAATCGCGACCTACTCTTTTAGGTCCTCTTGAAAGCGTTTTAATATCTCGGCTTTGAACTGTTCGGCCTCAGGTGCCTGATCTGCAAGCCTACCAAACGCAGATTTGAAGCCTTGATCGGTCGTGTCGTCAACGCCGCCCTGCTCAACCAGAAACAACAAGAACATGTGATAGAGGATAAAAAGCCATGCTCCATGCGAGTCCGCATTATTGCTCGAAGGCGCTTCACGTCTGAACAGATGGAGTAGATATGAGGCATGACCAATATGCTCGAACTCCAGCAGATTTACGAAGTTTGAAATTGCAATGCAGGTGTTACCGCGTATCTCCTGATCTTCCGGGTTTCGTCTCATAAATCTGAAAGTGTCAGCCAGGACGGGTCGAAACAAAGAGGGATCTTCAAGCGGATATTTCGCAATGAGTGACAAGGCCAGTTCGCACTGTGCCCTGTCGATTTCGAGTGAAGCTGGCAGTTTTGAAACAAAGCTTTTCTGGAATTCATAGATTTTCAAAGCGTCTTTCAAATTAAGGTCTTGAACCCCCACGATCAGATTCAAACCACCATCGATAACGCACTCCGCGACGTAGGGTGTATTTTCATCCGGCTGCATGCGGTTGAAAAACCAAAAGCATTCCATGGCATATTCGCGATGATGCTTTGCCAATGCAGTGACGATATTGAAGATTAGTTCCGGCTTGGAATTTTGATATTCCTGAAAGTCGAGATCAATAACTTTCCTGAGCAGATCAAAAGCTGCTTCACAAGGAAAATCAGAAGCCATGCGTTCGATAAACTCTGCGAACCATGGAGCCAGCGTGGTTGCAAAGTCGAGCAAATGCCTCCGCTCAAAGCGCGAAGCTGATTTCCAGTAATCCAGGACGAACAATTCGCCAAGAATATCCGGTTCCAATGGCGGAACGTCGTCAATAATAGAGTCGCCGTAAACCGAAGCAAGCCTTTCCAGGGTTTGGTTCCCACTCCAGACGGGCCAGAAGCCTTGCATCTCGTGAGTTGACATCGGCTCCACCCACTTTGACGGAAAACCTCCGGTCGTTGTTGCACAAGCACACAAATTCACATCAAGATGGTCAACGCCACCCTGGTTCCAATATCGTTTTTCATGTTGCAGTACATTTTCAACAAGTGCGTAGGCGTCCCAGTTTCGCGGATTTTCTCCGCGCCGGTATGCATCCCCGAGAAAGGCGGCATAAAGCGGCCTGCAATGGTGATCAATGCGTTCAAGCTCAGTAAGTACCTTGTCCTTGGCTGGCAGTCTTTCTGGCGCGTCACCGCAAATATGCTCGATAATCGGCCAAACATCCTCTGGCGGCTCCAACGCCCCGTCTTCTGGAAACCAGGTTTCATCAATTTTGACGCTTTCGGATTTGCCTCGGTGAGTGATCTTATCGAACCAGGTCCCTGTCAGATCGCGTTCAAGCAGAAGAAGTCTGACCTTTTCTTTGATATCATTACGCAGCGAAAGCGTCCGCAGGATCGTTGCGACGGTATCAGCGTGCCGGGCCGCATAGTCGATAATCATGACTGTTGGTTTTGAAGGTTGCCAATTGAGCCAATCAAAACCCTTTGCCTCGTCAAGTGACAGGAAGCCTATTGGATTGCCGTCAAGGCGCTCTCTTTCAATTGCATATTCCAAAGCCATGCGGCTTTTTCCCGTTCCACCGAGCCCGTAAATCAGGTGCCAGCAAAAGTTGATTTCGCACTGTCTGAATCTCTCCAGTTGATCAAAGGTTTGCCGATCATTGATGAACGGGATGGCGCGCGACCGATACAAAAATCGGGTTTCGTCTGATATTTTGGTGAGAAACAGTGACAGTTTTGGTTGGTTTTTGATCTCCGAAATTTCGGCCCTGAGGGATTTGGCCCGCCTTTCTGGGACTTTTCCGGGATGCTCAAGACGTTTTTCAATGGCGCTTGCCGTTGCTGGCTGTTCTGATTCTATTTGACATTTCTCAGGCTCCCAGTTGCAGACAGCCAAAAAAGTTTTTGGTTTAAAAAGAATTTTGTCACATTCAACTGCGATGAATTCAAAACTGGGGTGTTTTTTACACAGCAGATAAATAGCAAAAGCCAGTTTTGTTGATGCTTTTTGTCCTGCGCGAAGCGCCTTAATCGTGTCTACGGTACGTTCCCCGTGATCATATCCCGTTACTTCTCTTAGAAGGGTTCGGAAGTCAATTTCGCGCTCAGGTTGGCCTTTAAATGTGACCGCAATTTCGCGTCCGATATATTTTTTGAATTTGATAAATTTCGCATCGTTACTCTCAAAGAGTTTGTCCAAAATCGATGAAAATTTGTCTAGTTCGGTGGCGGCGGGTGTTGCAATCACGCATTTTCCGATCAAGGAATTACAATTCGTTCCAAGCTAGCAAAAGCGTAATGCGCAATAAATATCAAGTCATTGATGGTTTTGGTGCGCCGGATTTTTTGGGCAGCTGAACGCCATTTTCCCAAAAATCTTCCTTGGTAAGTTTGCCCGTTTGAGGATCAAAATACTGAACGGCACCGGCACCAATCCGATGAAATTTTCCCCACTTTTCAAAATGCAGTTCTTCCCGATTTCCGGTGAACAGGTTGGTTACTTCATATGAAGGATTATCGCCATCTCTGTGACCATTCCCGTCAATAGACCACTGTCTTACACAGACAATACCCGTGACCGGAGAGGTGATAATTTGAGACGGTAAATCATTCGCGCGGTGCAATTCCCCTGCTTTCATCCATCGGGCTTGTTCGCGAATACGGGTCTTGGGGCAAAAGAAGGCCATTGCAGGTCTATCGTCCGGCGCTTCAAACTCATTTTGTTGATTTCGCCAAAACTCTCTAACTGTGCAACCCGTTTCGGGGTCGAGCCAGATTTCAATTGAATATTCTCCTGCCTGTTTGAATAATTTCACTCATTAGCATAGCATTTTTCATTCATATTTTCAAATACCTCATAATTATCATGATGTTAGCGTTGTTATTTTTCATGATTATTCATCTTTAATCATCTGTCAAAGCCATGTGATCTCTCTAAAATGCAGAGGTAGAAACGGTTGATTTTGGGTGATTATCTCAATCATTCAACCGTTTTGAGAGCCTCAATTGCCTCTGTTGGCAAGGCAGTTTTGCGCTGATTTCAAAGCCAACTGAAGGAAGCTAAAATGCGTAACAACACACTCAATGAATACCTGCTTGGTCAAGCAGGCTGGTCTACAGGCTCGCTCATAAACGCGCTGGGCCAGCAAAATAGTGGTCATTCAAAGACCTAAAATCGAGGCCGCTGGAAAACGGCGATTTTCCAGCGGCTGATACATTCAATCCAACGTGGAAGCTGAAAAAATGATTACAAACATCAACGCGCTTGGCGAGGTGATGTCAATCTCCGATCTGGATATTACGCCACTTCCCGATTGGGGCTTTTCAACGCATCCCACTGATGAGGAGTTTTGTCCTGTCTGCCTCGGGCGGCGCATTTGTCAAAATGTCCTGTTATGTCCTGGTTGCGGCGGGCGGGGGAGCTGTTGGTTATAAGCCCGCGAAACTGAGTGACTGACTTGGGATATAACTGAGCCAGTCAGTCAAACACTTCAAAAAATCCATTTAGCCGACTGTCGAGCGACATTCGCAACGCAAATTCAGAACGCCCCTTTGGGTGACCGGATCACTGCGTCCAAAATTCAAGGATTAAGACATGACTGATAATAATCAAATTATCGCAGAAGACCATGAAGTGCATGAGCGCGCGCCAGGCCTCCCGTTCACCGATTGGATCAACATGGCACTGGTGATCGTACAGACCGGAACATTGGCGGTTGGATTGCCAAATCTGATCACTGGATCGGGTGTTGGCTATAATCTAAAAATCACACTCTTAACGCTTGGTGCTGGCATCGTCAGCTATGGCGTCTTGCATGTTGCGGTGAAATTCCTCGCGCCACTTGCTGCCAAAAAATTTCGAATGGCTGCCATCGCGTCTGTTGTTGGCATCGGAATTGTGGGCGGCGGCTTTGCTTTGGCAACAACGTCGGGAAGTATTCTGCCTGATGTTGCAGCGCTTGAATTGCAGGATCACGGCACGGACGTTGCCGTTGCAATTGGGCAAGTTGACAGGCTGGCAACCGAAGCAAGCCGAGGCAGCTCCACCCTTGGCGTTATCTCGGCGGATTTATTGCAATGGGCGAGATGTGAAGAGCAGTCTTCATGTCTGAGCCTTGCCCCTGTTGCGGGGCGGGGCAGTATTACGATTGTTCTTGAGGAGTTGGCCGAGCGTGCGGCATCGATTCAGGAGCAAGTTTCTCTTGGAGAAGAAACGCGCGAAGATGCTCTGGATGAAATCAATGAGCAATTCGCAGCCTATCAGGAGACACTGGGTGATCCGGACAAAAGCGTTTGGCAAAAACGCAATGAGCTGAAACTGACGGATAATCTCATCCATCAAGCGTCAACAAAGCTGTCTGAGTCTGTGCCGCTTCATCTCATCCGCCAATATGCGGAAGAACTGGACGATGGCATTTCGTTGTCGGGACGCGCTGATGTTGCCCAACGTATCAATAAGATACTTGGCAGCCATGCCAAGAATTTGGACGCAATTCTAAAAACCATAAATGCTGACGCGATTATTCGTCCAGCATTTCCTGCGCGCCCAGGCGTTGATGACGCGCTCACGCATGCACTTTCATTTCTGCCGATATTCTTGCTGATCGCGGCAATTGATTTGGTCCTCCCAATATCGGTCTGGGTCATGGCGTACTTGCAATCTGCCTTAGCGCACGAAATTGCGGCCCGCCGCCATCAAAACCAGTCGCCCAGAAAACAGGAGCGCAACAACAATGTTGCCCGAATGCCGCGAAGAGGCAATGGCACGGCGAACGGTAAGGGCAAGAACTTTGGACCGGATGCGCACTGATGAGCGCCCCAGCCAGAACAACAATCAAAAGAGGACTGCGCGCCGTTTTCAGGGCAGCGCGCTTCCTCCTGATTGCCGCCGCCATCGGCGTTTGTGCGCTGATCCTCGCTTCCTTCGTCTTGTGGGACGCAGATTTTTTCACAGTTCGTGACCGCTGGGAGAATTTCAAAGTCGCGATGTTTGGCGACTGGCAACCAAAATCTCGACTGGTTGATGGTGTAGACGAGATCAACCTTTTCAGGCGCGAAACTGTTGCCGGATTTGGCACCATCATGACGGGCGCCAGATTCGGCTTGACCGACGGCGACATGACGGCGAACGCCACATCTCAATGGTGCTACGTGGCATACGGTAGCGGCGTCACTTCCAGCCGGGTTGACCTTGGCACACAGCAAGGCCCCGGTGCGCCAACCTTCAGCGATTTTGAGACCATCCCACAAGAAGTGTTGGGCGCGTTAGGCGTCAGCGCCGCCCGCCTTGCTGATCTTGCCAAAGCCAATTGTCGTTTTGGCATCTTCGACATTGAAAACCAACGCTAACGAAAAGGAGATCAAGCATGCCCTTTGACCAGATCATACCGCCAATTGGCGCCGGACTGTTTCTTACAGGAGCGGCTTATGCGGCGTTCTCCGCTCTGGTGTCCGGTCAAGTGATCGGCACTCGAGTCATTGAGATGTCAAATTGGATGCCGCGCTGTGAACAAGCTCTTGTTCTGGCGGCGAAGCAAGATGCGCCAACTCTCCAAACGCCTGTTCCAACCCCGGATTGCAATAGCATCATGGGTATGTTTGCCGGGCCGGAAGGCAAGCAGCTTTGTAATATCGTGGAGCCTTTGTTTCAAAACCCTTTGGCGGGACAGATTGAAAAACAAAATCAAAAACTGAAAGACGCATATAACGCGCGCCTCAAAAATGCGGCGGCACACGCCTCATCATCCTGCAAATGCGCTGTTAACGTCCAACTGGAAGACCGTATGCCTTGGGCGCTCTACGCCGGCTCGGCACGGCTCATCACTCCGTCTAAAATCCGCAATCTGGACGCAGAGCTTTTTGCGGCTTTGTCCTCCCCCGTTTGCGCGGGGAGGTTTCAATGATTTTGGGGTATGTGCGCATCGGGACCGATACCGTCAAAACGCATCGGACAAGCTATTCCATTTCAAGCCTGGATCACGTGGATACGGATCGACCATTCCGCTTTGCATTCGGTTTCTTCGGGGTTGCTGCGATTGGTTTTGTGGTCGCCTTTAGTGATCTTTTGTACCCCGTCGAAATCATCACAATAGCGAGCGTTACAGCAATTTTCGTCTTTGTCGGTTTTCAGATTGGCCAACTGAAATTCATCTCGCGCGAGCTCATTTCAGCAAAGCAGGGAAACGTAGTCTGGGGTGATTATAAGACTCTTGATCGGCTTCGGGACGAGATCACGCCGCGCATTGCTGCGTCGAAGAAAGGAGCCTCACATGCAAGAACTCAATAGCTCATGGCGCGACGTTGCAAAGATCAATCTGATGATTGCCTATGGCTGTTTTTTGATCTTGGCGGGTTACGTTGTGTACCCCACTGATCCGCACTGGTGGGCGTTCGGCTTTTTAAGCATCTGCTGTTATCTGTCCGCTGCCGGATTGATCGGCAAGGCAATTTCAGCCGCCCTTAAATTACGGCAGAATGACGCCGTTCGGGACGACATGCTCACCCGACCGGCACCCCACAATGCCAAACTTGCCAGCCGAGAAGACCTTGTAAAAGCGGGGATGCTGTGATGCGAAAGCCCCTCAAAAATGTTCTCCGACATCTTAAAAACCCGTTTGGACTGACCCGCAAAGATGTGCGGAAGATAGCGGCAGAAAACCGGGAAATCCGCCGGGTGATCGGCCTCACTCTTGAGGATGAAACGCCTATCTATGAGCCGAACACCACCCTGTCCTGGCTCGTCTATGGTGGTGCAGGATCAGGCAAGACCACTGGTGTCACGATATCGGCGATTTTGTCGTTGCTGGCAGATAGCACACGGGGGCAGATCATCAACGATGTGAAGCCGGAAGTGGCCCACCAGATTGCAGATTTGTGCCTGAAATACGGGCGCAATTTTGCGGTCATCGATGATAGCGGGTCGATGGGCAAGGCCTATCCTCATCGTGTGCGCGTCAATCCGTTTAGCAATTTGACTGCTGCCCACCGAGAAAACTCGCCCAATCTGATGTTGGAAATTGAGAGTGTCAGCAAGGTTTTTATAAATGAGCCCGACAACGAACCCCGCAATTTCTATTTTCGGCAATCACCAAGAGAGCTTGTTATCGTTGCGATATTAATCCTGCTGGCGCACAGCCCCGATAACGCCACACCGGGCGGAATAGCCAGCCTGATTGCTGATCCTGATCTATGGCACAGCGCGCTCGAGATTGAAGCGGAAGAAGGCACGCCGCTGACCAAAAACCGCGCCAGTCAAATACTGCAAATGCACGCCGATAATCCCGAGCATTACAGCCAGCATATTTTGGCGGCGCTCTCGGCCTTCTCGATCTTCATGGAAGGCGGACCCCTCCACGAAATTGGACAGAATGAGGACATCACCCATGAGCAATTGCTGAAAGAAAACTACATTGTCTGTGTCTGCCAAAATGCCAGAAATGCCGCCAACCTCAGTATTTATTATGGGCTGACTTTCAACGCCTTTCTGAATGCCCAGATGTCCGGCGAGTGTGGGCGCACGATTTTGATTTTCGATGAGGTAGCAAACACTCCGGCCAAGGACATCATTAAGAATGTTACGATCTTTAGATCGTTCGGATTGCAGGTCTTGTATCTGGCCCAATCAAAAGCCGACTTGGAACGTCAAAATGGCGTAAAAATAGTTGCGACCTTGGAAGATAATTGCGCCATCCAGTATCTGCAAATTACCAACCAGGCAGCCGAGACCATTTCAAAAGCCATCGGTGACATTGAGAATGTCAGTTACAGCATCAATGAAAGCTCGGGCAAACCCGACGTTTCAAGAACAATCAATTTAGGCAAAGAACGCCTGTTCACCGCTGATCAACTCCAAAGCCTTCCGGCTGACCAGCAAATCATATTCATTCCGGGCCAACCCACTCTCCATTGCAAGACGGTGCGGCAGAATAATTTCTTTCCCCTCTCCGCTGATTTGTCAGGCAATCCGAACGAAGGCGGAAAGATATTGCCGCCCGACTACAAGGTGGTACTGCCCGAGTATGACGGGTGGCAGTCATGAGGATTTTGCGTTTTTTCTCGTGGCTGATTTTTCCGGCAGCGCTTGTCGCAATCTATCTGGTTTTTGGCACGCCTTATCTCAACTGGTCGTATGATTTTTACAGCGATGGCGGCAATGATCCGTTTGCCGAACGGCATTATACGCGCTGCACCTATACGAATTTTCGCACTGAAATCACCATTCATCCCGGCAATGGCAATTGCCCGCGCATCAAATTCTTCAAAACGGATGGGAGAGACTAATGGCTGGTTGCCAGTTTCACCCAGGGGGTCGGCATGCGGTGGTCAAGACCGAGTTTTTCAGTCAATTCTTGCCGGGCAAAATTCTTCATGACGTTCAGCACAACTGCCGCCGAAACATTGGTCTCCCTGATCTGCTGGTCACAATGTTCCTTGGTCATGATGTCCAGATCAAACGGCGCAATTGCGTACCAGAAACCGCTGTAGTCCATCAGTTCCAGCCACTCTTCAACATCATCTATATCTTTGAAACTTCTCACCTTTTGAGAATACCACAAACGGATTCGCCAACGCAATAAAAACAGCAGAAGGAATATTTCCGCATGTGCTCTGATATTACGGACGACATAAAACGGCAATTTGAACTGCGCGCCTTGCGCAGGCAGGCGCAGATTTTGCGACAGCCCGGTGACTGGGACAAGGCCAATGAAATTACCAGCCGCTACAAAAATGAAACACGCCTCACATCACAAAAATACTATGGCGAATATGACGCCCGCGTTGCAAAGCGGCTTGAAACACTCATCGACAAAGCGGGCGCGAAAACCAAAGACCATACTCTCAAGCTCTTTGGGTCGGATCGGTTCAATCAGCAGAGCTTAAAACGCCAGGCGCACCGGGAGGTTCAACACGACCACGCGCGTCGTTTGAGCTCAATTGACGGCCGGGAAAAAACCGAGCTCGGCAGTTTTTTGGATGTTGTCCATGAGCGCAATGAAAAGCGCGACAAAAGCAGGCAGGAATTCAAACGTTCCGCAGATCGTCGCCAAGCAGATCAAACGGAAAATCAACCGCGCGGGCAGTCTCGCAGACTGAGCCGCGACCGCTAATCAAAAGCCAAAGGAGAACAAGATGAACATCACCAATACGGAAAACGACATGGCTGGCTTTCAACGCGCAATGGAGAGCAAGACTGGCCGCAGCCTGACAGGTTCACAGTTCCAGTTCGTTTGGAACCTCACGGAAATCACGCACCGGGAGATATTGCATTCCGGCAAGTTCAAGGACGTGCTCACCGATTTTTCCCAAACGTTCGCCCGCCATCAACCTTTCGACGCCATGAAAGCCGAGATTATCATCAGGGATGTCTATGCCTCGCGTTACGACCTAACCATGAAAGCCAACCTGAAGGTTCTGCAGGACAGAGAGGCAACGCTGACTGACCTCGAAAAAAGCAAAGGGCATGCTTACGCGATTAATATCGGCATACGGATAGAAGACGGTGACATCCCTTTATACCGCGCCCTGGATAAAGCGGCTGTGGATTACGCACAAGATCTCGGGATTAGCGAAGCGGGCGCTAAACGCGTCATCGCAGAATCATTCAAAGCCAAAGAGGGAAAAGACTTCTATCAGTGGGCCAAAGAGACTGAGAAGCAATATTATACCCCTGAAGCACGGTCCTTCAGCCGAAGAGAAAGAAAAGAAGACGGGCAAGCCCAAAGGCGAACGCGCACTCAGTCGCAATAGGGAGACACCATCATGAGAGATATTTTCTTCGCCAAGGTTGATCTGCCAAACGGAAAAGACCTGGCCCTGCCAGTGACGCAATCTCACTTGGAGTTATTCGGGATACGTCAAAGCGCCGTTCATTATCTCAATGAGGCTCACGATACAGTACGCCGAATAGAACACGAGCAAACGCACGATCTGGGTCACATCGGACGCGCCGAAGCAATGTGTCTTGATTATCGTTTTCCTGCCGGGCCATTGCCAATGAATCAATGCCTGCGCTGGGAGATGCTTTTGCAGGCCATCGGTGAACTTCACAGTATCAAAGAGCAATTTGGCGAAGGGCTTATTGATAAGCCTGAGTGAGCGCGCTCGGCACGGTTTATTTTCATAATTAACTGAAAACGCAACAATATTACGCCCTTTTTACTTGATTAAATAGGACAATGTTCCTATTATGTTCTCTTTTGTTTGAATTGAAAAGGAGATCAAACAAGTAAACTAACTTATCGAGAGGCATGTTGACATGAAACAAAAAACACCCCCAAAACCGGAAAAATCACCGGAGGCACACTCTGCACCGGGGAATGACGCGGTACAGTTTTCCCCCCTGATAATGGACTGGCAGGAATTCGCTCATTTGCTTGAAGTTAGCGATCTGACAGACGATCAAAAACGCGAATTCATCGAGATTTTATTGAACATTGTCACTGCCTTTGTTGATCTCGGCTTTGGCACCCATCCAGTGCAGCAAGCCTGTGAGCAAAAAGGCACATTGGGGCATATTTCTGCCCTGGATTTGGCTGGTCTGATAGAATCGGAAAATTCAATAAGACAACAATTTGAAGGTAGAGCGCACAAAGACGGCTTGCCTGAAAGCGAAGGAGGTCATCCATGAGTCAAACAAGCGAAAAAATAATCATACCCGACGCCGCCCTCCTATATTGTCGGGTTTCTGGCAAAAAACAGGAAAACGACGGGTCAGGTCTAGACACTCAAGAGCATCGTTGCCGCCAAGAGGCACAGCAATTGGGGTGCCCTGTTGAAGCCGTTTTTCCTGATACGATGACAGGTGGCGGTAACTTCATGAAGCGCTCAGGCATGGTCAATTTGTTGGCGCATCTGGATGCGAACCCACACAAACGTTATCTGGTGATCTTTGATGACCTCAAGCGCTATGCACGTGATACTGAATTTCACTTGGCCTTGCGACGTGAAATGCTAAAGCGCAATGCCATTCGCATCTGCCTGAACTTCAAATTTGAAGACACGCCGGAAGGAAAGTTTCTAGAGACCATATTGGCCGCGACGGGAACGCTTGAACGGGAACAAAATGCCCGCCAAGTATCGCAAAAAATGAAGGCGCGGATGGAGCAAGGTTTTTGGGTTAATCGTGCGGCTGTCGGTTACAAATATGTGAAATCCCCAAACGGAGGGAAAGAACTTGTTTTTGACGAACCTCAGGCGTCAATTTTGCGGGAAGCGCTTGAGGGGTTTGCATCGGGGCGGTTTGCGATGCAGGCGGAAGTACAACGCTTCCTTGAAAGCCAGCCCAAATATCCAAAGGACAAGGCGAATGGAAAACTCCGCCCGATGACCGTCACGCGTCTTTTGAAAAAGTCGATTTACGCGGGTTATGTTGAGTCCAAAGCTTGGAATGTTTCTTTACGGCCGGGGCGGCACGAAGGACTAATCTCTTTTGAGACGCACGAGAAAATCTTGCATCGGCTACAAACGGGTACCTACGCACCTGCGCGAAAAGACATCAATGAAGATTTCCCACTACGCGGATTTGTAGCATGCGGCTCTTGCTCAAAGCCTCTGACGGCTGGTTGGTCGAAAGGGAAATATAAGGAATACCCTTATTACCTCTGCCAAACCAAAACCTGTGCGGAGTATGGCAAATCATTGCCGCGCGCTGAAGTTGAAGGTCTATTTGAAGATATCCTAAAAGCCATGACCCCGACGGAGAACCTGTTCCGTTTGGTGAAGGCCATAATCGAAAAACTATGGGAACACCGCAGGACGCAGGCTGAAGAGGTGGTTGAGAGTCTGCGCCGCGAAGCCAAAAAGATCGACAAAGAAATCAACAGTTTTCTTGACCGGATTGTAAATACGCAAAACAGTTCCGTTGTTGCCGCATACGAAAATAAGATTGCGACTTTGGAACGCCAGAAGCTTTTAGCCGCTGAAAAACTCGCCAAAAGCAAGCATCCGGCGAAGAGCAAAAAGCAAATTCTAGAACTCTCCCTGAGATTCCTGTCAAACCCTTGGAAACTATGGAATTCCGGCAATTTGATGCTGCAGAAAACAGTCCTAAGATTGGCCTTTACAGACCGTTTGGAGTATCGCCGGACTGAAGGTTATAGAACACCAAAAACATCCTTACCTTTCAAGCTGTTAAGCCAAACTCAGGGCGGTAAAAATATGATGGTGCCGCAGGGGAGGATTGAACTCCCGACCTCGTCATTACCAATGACGCGCTCTACCACTGAGCTACTGCGGCGCTGCCGGTGCGGCATGTATTGATGATCGCGCTCATCTGACATATCCCACGCCATGGTGCAAGATGGTTTGGATTGAAAAGCGCATATTATAAAGCTATCTGCAGTGCACAGCCGGAAAATGCGGAGGGGAACATGGCCAGCGGGAAACCCGGCAAGGACAGCAAACAGGAGCGCCTTTCGGCGCTGTTGCGCGGCAATCTGCAGAAACGCAAGGCGCAGATGCGGGCGCGGCGCAATGCCGATGAACAGCAGCGTGACGGCATTCCGGAGGATATTTCAGAGCGGCGCACAGAAAAGCCGCAAAAAGATGAGTAATGCAGGTGTTTCCCGGCTCTTTATGTCCTCCCGGACCTTGATGCTATCCTGAATCCCGTTAAAAAGAGCGCCAACCAAACAAGCGAAAGAACATAATGGACAAGATCCGTATTCGGGGTGGTAACCGGCTGAATGGCACCATCCAGATTTCCGGCGCGAAAAACGCCGCTTTGCCACTGATGATTGCCAGCCTGCTGACCGATCAGACCTTGCGGCTTTTGAATGTGCCGCGGCTGGCCGATGTCGTGCTGCTGCAGAGTATTCTGGTCAATCACGGCGTCGACTGCACCATCAAGGGCAAGCGGCCGGGCGAGCCGGATATGGCCGGGCAGACGCTTGATCTGCGCGCCGAGGAGATTGTCGACACCACCTCGCCCTATGAGCTGGTGTCGAAAATGCGGGCCAGTTTCTGGGTGATCGGTCCGCTGCTGGCGCGCATGCATGAAGCCCGTGTCTCGCTGCCGGGTGGCTGTGCCATCGGAACGCGGCCGGTGGATTTCTTCCTCGATGGTTTGCGCGCGCTGGGTGCCGAGATCGAACTGGAAGGCGGTTACGTCGTCGCCAAAGCTCCGAACGGGCTGGTTGGCGGCACAGTGCGGTTTCCAAAGGTCTCTGTCGGGGCAACCCACGTGACGATGATGGCCGCAACCCTGGCCAAAGGCACGACGCGGATTGAAAATGCCGCGCGGGAGCCGGAAGTTACCGATCTGGCAGATTGCCTGATTGCGATGGGCGCCAATATCAGCGGCGCCGGCACCGACACAATCACCATTGAAGGCGTCGAAAAGCTTCATGGCGCGACCCACTCGGTGCTGCCGGACCGCATTGAAACCGGCACCTATGCCATGGCGGTGGCGATGACCGGGGGCGATGTGCATCTGGATGGCGCGCGGATGGATCTGCTGGAAGCCGCACTGGATGCCATCAAGGCGTCGGGCACCACCATTGAGCCGACCAATTCCGGCATCCGCGTTACGCGCAATGGCGGGCCGATCAAGGCCGTCAATGTGACAACCGAACCCTATCCCGGCTTTCCCACCGATCTGCAGGCCCAGTTCATGGCGCTGATGACACGGGCGGACGGCAATTCGGATATTGTCGAGACGATTTTTGAAAACCGCTTCATGCATGTCCAGGAACTGGCCCGGCTGGGGGCGAATATCCATCTGGACGGACAGAAGGCCGTTGTCGAGGGGGTCGCTCATCTGACCGGTGCCCAGGTGATGGCAACCGATCTGCGCGCCTCGGTGTCGCTGGTGATTGGTGGTCTGGCCGCCGAGGGCGTGACCTTCGTCAACCGGGTCTATCATCTGGATCGCGGATTTGAACGGCTTGAAGAAAAGCTGCGCAATTGCGGCGCGGAAATTGAACGTATCTCGGCCTGACGCAGGAATTCTGCGCAGGTTAACCAGTTTGAAGGGAACAGCATGTCCGCACTGAAAATGATGGCAATGGATGAAGAGGATTTGACAGTTCTGTCGGCCTATTGCCAGGACGCTGTGTTCAAGGCTGCCGATGTCACCTGGCTTGCTGCAGAAAAGCGGGTGCTGATTTCGCTCAACCGGTTTGCCTGGGAACAGGCGAACCAACGCAGCGGCGTGTCCGGGCTGCTGGGCCGTAAAACCTATGAACGCCATAACGCGGTGCTGCATTTTGAGCAGGTCACAAAGGTGCAGACAAAGGGCCTTGATGAAGCTGCTCGCGACACGGTGTTTGATCTGCTGTCGATGGAATTTGTTGCGGGCGAAGATGATGTTTCCGGGCAGATTGAACTGCTGCTCGCCGAGGGGCATTCGATCCGGCTGGATGTGAAATGTGTCGAAGTGCGGCTTGCCGATCTGGACGCGGCATGGGAAACAAGAAACCGGCCCCGGCATCCGCTCAGTTGAGAGGTACAGCCGTCTGGTGTTGTAAGGAAATTCGCCTTGGTATACCGCCTGTCCCAGTCTGATCCGGATTTCTCGTCGGAATTCAAGACCTTGCTGGCTGCAAAGCGGGAAGTCTCAGAAGATGTCGATGCGGCGGTGCGCGGCATTGTCGGGGATGTCCGGCGGCGCGGCGATGCCGCAGTGCTGGAACTGACGGAAAAATTCGATCGTGTTGCCCTGACACCAGCGACGCTGCAGATTTCAGCGGACGAAATTCAGCAGGCGGTCGACGCTGTCGATGCCGATACGCTGGCGGCCCTGACCCTCGCCCATGACCGCATCACCTCACATCACCAGAAACAACTGCCTGAAAACCAGCGTTACAGCGATGCGCTGGGCGTTGAACTGGGCTATCGCTGGTCGGCCATCTCCGCCGTCGGCCTCTATGTGCCGGGCGGCACCGCCAATTACCCCAGTTCGGTTTTGATGAATGCAGTGCCGGCACGTGTTGCCGGTGTTGAGCGCATTGCCATGGTGGTGCCAACCCCCGATGGCGTGCTCAACCCTCTGGTGCTGGTGGCGGCCCGCCTTGCCGGTGTCACGGAAATTTACCGCATTGGCGGCGCGCAGGCCGTTGCGGCTCTCGCCTACGGAACTGCGACAATCGCGCCGGTTGCCAAAATTGTCGGACCCGGCAATGCCTATGTAGCGGCCGCCAAGCGTCAGGTCTTCGGCACGGTCGGCATCGACATGATTGCCGGACCTTCGGAAATTCTGGTGGTGGCCGACAAGACCGCCAATCCGGCCTGGGTTGCGGCTGATCTGCTGGCTCAGGCGGAACATGATGCAGCCGCGCAGTCAATTCTCATCACTGACAGCGAAGAGTTGGCAATTGCCGTGGAACAGGCGGTGGAGGCGCAATTGAAATCCCTGCCCCGCGTCGCCATTGCCGGGCCAAGCTGGCGTGATTTCGGGGCCATTATCCGCGTTGCCGATGTGATGCAGGCCGCCGCGCTGATTGATGCAATTGCCGCAGAGCATCTGGAATTATGCGTTGCCGATCCCGATGCGCTTTTCGACCGGGTCAGCCATGCCGGAGCGGTGTTTCTGGGGCATCACACGCCGGAAGCCATCGGCGATTATGTTGGTGGTTCAAACCATGTCCTGCCGACCGCGCGCTCGGCCCGGTTTTCTTCGGGATTGTCGGTGCTGGACTTTATGAAGCGCACATCCATTCTGCGCTGCACTGCGGATAATCTGCGCGCGCTCGGCCCTGCTGCGATGGCGCTGGCAGATGTGGAAGGGCTTGAGGCGCACGGGCGCTCGATTGCCATCCGGCTGAACCTGTAGCGCTGGGGGCGCGGCAATGGCTGAAACTGATCCTGATAAAGGGGCCGATAAAGGGGCCAGTTCTGATACCGGTTCTGGCACCAGGTCTGGCGCACCGGACAGTTCCTCTGAACGGCTGTGTGCCATTATCCTGGATGAAAGCACCATCGGCCGTGCTTCCAGCGAGATCGAACATGAGCGCGCCATTGCGATTTATGATCTGGTGGAAGAGAATTGTTTCCAGCCGCTGCCGCAATCAGACAATGGGATGGCTGATTTCCACGGGCCTTACCGGTTGAATCTCTCGCTTCAGGAAGCCCGGCTGGTGTTTGAAATCCTGTTTGCCAACAGTGCGCCACTTGCGACCCATATCCTGTCGCTGACGCCGTTCCGCAAAATCGTCAAGGATTACTACATGATCTGCGACAGCTATTATGCAGCGATCAAAACGGCAACGCCGAGTCAGATCGAGGCTATTGATATGGGCCGGCGCGGATTGCACAATGAAGGTTCCCAATTGCTGCAGGACCGGCTGTCGGGAAAGATCGAAATGGATTTTGGCACAGCCAGACGCCTGTTTACGCTGGTCTGTGTTCTGCACTGGAAAGGCTAGAGGCGTTTCATGATTACATTGAACGATGAAGCGATCTAGCGTTGGTTGACGATGCGCCTTCCGGCGAGCGTTCCAGTTCCGACAAAACCGTCGGTGTGCGGCCCGGTGCAGTGCTGTTTGCATGCCGCATCAATGTGATTCGCTCGCCGATTGCCGCTGCCCTGACCCGGCAGCTGTTTCCAAACCAGATTTACACCCGTTCGGCGGGCGTGCGTCCGGGCGTACCCGACCCGTTTGCCCGTACCGTGATGGACGAGATCGGCGTCGATATCAGCCGCCATGTGCCGCGTTCCTTTGAGGAGCTTGAGGACACCAATTTCGATCTGATTATCACCCTGGCACCGGAAGCGCATCACGCGGCGCTTGAACTGACGCGTTCTCATGCAATCGACGTGGAATACTGGCCGACATTTGACCCTTCGCTGGCCACCGGTTCGCGATCACAGATCCTCGATGCCTATCGCGGATTGCGCGATGAATTGACCCTGCGGATCAAGAAGCGCTTTGCCTGGCAGCCGCGCAGCGCAGACTGACGCTCAGGTGAAATAAGATGGGGCGATCAGAAGGGGCGCAATCAGGGCTCAACCGGTGTTGCCGGGGGTAATGCCATGCCCCTGGCCTGCATCACCGCCCGCAACCGGTCCGGAAAATCGGTGATGAGACCATCAACGCCCGCCTCAATCAGCGTTTCCATCATCGCCGCATCATTGACTGTCCAGGGAATCACTTTCAGGCCCAGAGCCTGTGCCTGCTTGACCAGCGCGGGGCTGACATTGCCGAAAAACGGTGACCAGACATCGCCTCCGGCAGCCTTGACCATTTGCGGCAAATTGCCGCTGTAGTCATCGAGATTAAATTCCGCCGTCCAGGGCGAGGCTTTTCCGGCTGTGGATTGCACATTGTCGAGCCAGTCCTGCTGTGCCGTCAGATAGACCGTTTCCAGTTCAGGCGCTTCGGTCTGAACCGCCTGCAAAGTGCGCCAGTCGAATGATTGTATACTGACACGGTCTTCCAGCCCGCGCGCTTTGACGAGCGCCAGAACCAGAGCGGCAAATGTTCCCGCATCCACCGTATCCTGCGGTTCAAGAGGACTGATTTTGGTTTCAATGTTGAAGCGAACAGAGTTGTTGCCGGCACGTTCGACCAGATCAAACACATCTTCCAGCGAAGGCATTGATGTGCCATCAACCCCCTGCTGCTCGGGAAAACGCGAGGCCGCCCGCGATCCGGGTCTGATCCGCCCGACGTCAAATGTCTGAAGCTCCTCGAAGTTGAGGCTGTTGATGAGAAGCTGTTTTTCAATCCACACACCAGCGGCATTGCGCGTCATATCCGGGTCCAGCGCCGGGTTATGCGACACCACAACACTTTTATCCGCCGTCACCGCCAGATCAAGCTCCAGGGTGGATACGCCAATGGACAAGGCCATGGCAAAAGCCGGCAGGGTATTTTCCGGCATCAGCCCACGGGCACCGCGATGGCCCTGCAATTCAAAGGCAGATGCCCCGGATACATACAGCACACTGCAGAACCAGATCGTTGCAAGGCGAAACAGCATTTCAAAAACTCTCCATATGAATCCGTTCAATCCAGACACGAAGTGCGGCTTTGGGCAAGCGAAAACCCGGTGCGGCGGGGCTCTGTTCGGACAAATAGACGGGGAGAATTTTGTTAGCCGCCTCAGGGGGTTTGCATAAAAGACAAAAACAGGAATACACTTCCCCCAGCAGGCAAATTCAAACAACAGTCTGTCATAAGGGTGTCATGTCAGTGTCACGGAACCATGATCTTACGGGGCCGTACGCTTCCATCACCCAAAAAGGGAGAGAATTATGAACTTGAAATCTATGCTGGTTGCCGGTGTTTTCGGCGCTTCAACACTAATGTCCGGAGCGGCGTGGTCGGTGCCCACTGACATTCAATGGTGGCATGCCATGGGCGGACGCCTGGGCGAAGTCGTCAACGAAATTGCTGAAAACTACAATGCCAGCCAAAGCGAATACAATCTCATTCCCACCTATAAGGGTGGCTATGAGGATACGATGACAGCCGGCATCGCCGCTTTCCGTGCCAAGCAACAGCCGAACATCATTCAGATCTTTGATGCCGGCGCTGCCACAATCATCAACGCCAAGGGCGCAACCATTGCGGTTGAAGATCTGATGACAAAATATGGCGACGGCTTCAACATCGAGGATTATATTACCGGGGTGCGTTATTTCTATGCGGATTCGGATGGCAAAATGATCGGACTGCCGTTCAATTCCTCAACACCGCTGCTGTATTATAACAAAGAGGCTTTCGCCAAGGCCGGCATCGAAAATCCACCGGCGACCTGGGAAGAATTCGAGGCGATGGCACCGAAGCTGAAAGAAGCCGGTTATACCGCTCTTGCCCAGAGCCACAGCCCGTGGATCATGGCGGAAAACTTTCACAGCCGTCACAACATCCAGATGGCAACTGCCAATAATGGTTATGACACTACCGATGTGAAGCTGCTCTACAATAATGACCAGCTAAAAATGCACTGGACGAAGATGAAAGAGTGGCTCGATGCGGGCTATTACGGTTTCTACGGCCGCGCCTGGGGTGATAATCAGGACGCGTTCGTACAGAAAAAAGTTGCCATGTGGCTCGGATCGTCCGGCTCATTCGGTGGCCTGAAACTATCCACCGATTTTGAGTTCGGCACGTCCTTCCTGCCCTATTGGAAGAGCATCATCGACGAACCCAAAGGCACATTTATCGGCGGAGCCGCGCTGTTCGCGATGGCCGGCAAGACCGATGAAGAATATAAGGGCGTCGCTGATTTCTTCGCCTTTTTGACACTGCCGGAAAACCAGGTGTTCTGGCACAAGGAAACCGGTTATGTGCCGATCACCACAGCTGCATATGAGTTGGCCAAGAGTGAGGGTTATTATGACTCCACACCGGATGCTGAAATCGGCATTCTGCAGTTGAGCCAGCCTGGCGGCGAGTGGACCAAAGGCTACCGCCTTGGCTACTATGTGCAAATCCGTGACGTGATGTACAAGAACTTCGACAACATCTTCTCAGGCAATGCCAGTGTTGACGAAGCCTTCGCGGCCATGGAAGAAGAATCCAACGCGCTTCTTGAGCGTTTCAACGCGACATATAATTGAGCTGAATAAGGGTGGCGGGCTGAGCCCGCCACCTGCCGGCCTGATCTAGGGCAGGCATCATCTCCGGGGAGCTGTAAATGAAGCGCGTTCAATTTGAACACAGTGCGATTCCGTATCTGTTCATCACGCCGCAAATCCTGATCATTTCTGTGTTTTTTCTCTGGCCTGCAGCTCAGGCCATCTATCAGTCGTTTCTGCTGGAAGACGCCTTCGGCCTGCAGACCCAATTCGTCTGGTTCAAGAATTACAAAGATACGATCCTCAGCGGCTCCTGGCTCCAGGCGGCCGGGTTTACCGTGGTATTTTCCGCGCTGGTGACGTTCCTCTCGCTTGCCATAGCGCTGCTGCTCGCCGTCAAGGCCAATGAAGTCATTCGCGGCGCCCGCACTTACAAGACCACTTTGATGTGGGCCTATGCCATAGCCCCGCCGGTAGCGGGCCTGATGGGCAATTTGATGTTTCATCCCCTGATCGGGGATCTCTACAAGTTTTTCAACGCAATCGGCTGGGATTTCGATCACAAGCTGGATGCTT
This sequence comes from Pararhizobium sp. IMCC3301, assembly GCF_030758315.1. Lineage (NCBI taxonomy): Bacteria > Pseudomonadati > Pseudomonadota > Alphaproteobacteria > Hyphomicrobiales > Rhizobiaceae > Pararhizobium > Pararhizobium sp. IMCC3301. The sequence continues at coordinate 3,358,409 of NZ_CP132336.1, read as the reverse complement.
TTGATGCAGGATTTGTCGTTGTGCTGATTGCGGTCTGGAAACAGGTTAGCGTCAATTTCATCTTTTTCCTGTCCGGATTGCAGGGCATTCCGAAATCTGTATCCGAAGCCGCGACCATGGATTGCCGCAGTCCGACGCGGCGCTTCTGGACAATCACCTTTCCATTGCTGGCACCGACAACTTTCTTCCTGATGGTGATCAACATCACGTATGCCTTTTTCGAGACGTTCGGCATTATCGACACCACAACGCGCGGCGCTCCTGGCGGCGCCACCAACACACTGGTGTTCAAGGTGTTCCAGGATGGTTTCCGCGGCGCGGATCTTGGCGGTTCGTCGGCACAATCCGTCGTTCTGATGCTCATTGTGCTGGCGCTGACCGTGATCCAGTTCCGCTTCATCGAGCGCAAAGTGCATTATTAGGGGGACGCAGATATGAGCAACATCAATTGGCGTCTGATCTCCACCCACGCAATTCTTATTGTCGGTGTGCTGTTCATGAGCCTGCCGGTCTGGGTGGCGTTTTCCACTTCCACCCATTCGCCAGAAACAATTCTGCGCAACGGCCTGCAATTGTGGCCGGGCGGCAATTTCTTTGAAACCTATTACGAAGTGCTGTTCGTCGAAGGCGGCGTGATGAAATCGGTGCTCGGCACAACGATGCTGAAGAACAGCATGATCCTGGGCGTTGGATTTGCCGTCGGCAAGGTTATCATTTCGATGCTGGCGGCCTATGCGATTGTCTATTTCCGCTTCCGGCTTGCGGTGCCATTGTTCTGGGTCATTTTCATGACCCTGTTGCTGCCATTGGAAGTGCGCATTATTCCCTCCTATGAAGTGGTGTCCGGCATGGGTCTGCTGGATACACAGGCAGGTCTCATCATTCCGCTGATCGCTTCCGCTACCGGCACTTTCTTTTTCCGCCAGTTCTTCAAATCCGTACCGGAAGAAATACTCGAGGCAGCGCGGCTTGACGGGGCGACGCCATGGCGGTTCTTTATCGATATTCTGGTGCCGATTTCAAAAACCATGATTGCGGCGATTCTGATCATCATGTTTGTGGTGGGCTGGAACCAGTATCTGTGGCCACTGATGATGACCACGAAGGAAGAAAATTACACTCTGGTGATCGGCATCAAGCAGATTTACCAGATACTCGCCGAAGGCGGTGAGCTGCCGCAATATCAAAAAGCGTTTGCACTGACCATCCTGGCGACCCTGCCGCCGGTGCTGGTTGTACTTGTATTTCAAAATTGGTTCGTGAAGGGCCTTGTGGAGAGTGAAAAATAATGGCTGGCGTTGAACTTTCCGGGGTCAAAAAAGTCTACCCGAACGGAGCTGAGGCCGTGCGCGGCGTTGATATGAAAATTGATGATGGCGAATTTATCGTCTTTGTCGGCCCGTCAGGCTGCGGAAAATCCACGCTGTTGCGGATGGTTGCCGGCCTGGAATCCATCACCGAAGGCGAAATCAGTATTGATGGGCGCGTCATCAATGAGGTCACGCCGGCGGAACGCGATGTTGCGATGGTTTTCCAGAATTACGCCCTCTATCCGCATATGACGGTGCGGGGAAACATGTCCTATGGCCTGAAAAACCGGGGCCTGCCGAAGAGCGAAATCCATCAGAAAGTCGTGGATGCGGCGCAGATGCTGCGCATCGATGATTATCTCGACCGCCAGCCCCACCAGCTTTCCGGCGGCCAGCGCCAGCGGGTTGCGATGGGCCGGGCCATTGTGCGCGAACCCAAAGTGTTTCTGTTCGACGAGCCCCTGTCCAATCTTGACGCGAAATTGCGTGTCCAGATGCGCATCGAGATCAAGCGGCTGCAACGGCGCATGGGCGTGACCAGCGTCTATGTGACCCATGACCAGACCGAGGCCATGACCCTTGCCGACCGGCTTGCTGTGATCAATGATGGCCGCATTGAGCAGATGGGCGCGCCGATCGAACTTTATAACAATCCGGCAACATTGTTCGTCGCATCCTTTATCGGGTCGCCGCAGGTCAATCTGATCCCGGCGCGTTTTGAGGGCGGCAAGCTGGTCAGTGGCAGCATTTCACTGGCCGGATTTGAAAACCTGCCGGAAAACACCGATCTGATGCTGGCGATCCGGCCCGACGCGCTGCACCAGGACGGCACGTCTCGACTGGAGATGCGGGTCGATCTTGTCGAGCAGCACGGTGCAGACAATCTGATCTATGGCGTGTTGCAAGGCGCAGCTGCTACTGATGGCGATGAGACCGAAATTTGCCTGAAAACCGATCACGAAACGCTTCCCGATATCGACAGCAGTCTGAAACTGCATTTCGACACGACGCGGGCAATGGTGTTCGAAAAAGACTCTGGCGCGCGGATCATTTGACGGCAAAAGTTCCCTCGTCACGTATTATTGCGTTTCATTCAGCGGCGGCCTGGTGACGCTCAGAGCTATCATCAATCATGGCATTCTTGTCCTGGGGGTGGTGTTTCTCATCACACCGATTGCTGTGTTTTTCTTTTCTTCCAGCCACAGCACGGCGACGCTTCAAATCGATGGTCTGCAATTGAGCTGGGGGGCTTATTTTCAGCGCAACTATTTGAGCATCCTCAATTTTGAAGCCGGCTTCAGCGACGAGGTTACGCCGCTTGCGATGCTGAAGAATTCCATGATTGTCGGGGTGGGTGTTGCCGCTCTGACAACCCTGTTCTCATTGCTGAGCGCCTACGCCATCGTGTTTTTCCGCCTGCCTTGGGCAAACGGGATTTTCTGGCTGATCCTGACGACGCTGCTGTTTCCTCTGGAAGGTAGGTTCATCAACACGTTTCAGGTGACTTCCGATCTGGGGCTGATCAACAGCCATACCGGGCTTATTCTGCCAGTTCTGGCAGCGGCACTTGGAACGTTTTTCTACCGGCAGTTTTTTCGAACGCTTCCGGAGGAATTGCTGGAAGCTGCCATGCTGGATGGCGCTGGCCCGGTAAAGTTTCTGCGCGATATTGTCATACCGCTGTCGTGGCCGAGGACCGGAGCGATCTTCGTCATCGCCTTCATGATCGGCTGGAACCAGTATTTGTGGCCGGTGATGATCAGTACCGATGACAGTCTTTATACGCTGGTGCGTGGCATTCAATTGATCGGCCAGTCGTCGGGATCAGGCATGGCGCTTGTGATGATCACCATCATCCCGCCGTTTTTCCTGCTGTTGATCTTTCAGAGATGGTTTTTCAACTCTCTGGCACTGACTGATAAATAGATCGGTTCATGACTATCTGGCCTGTTTGGTAATGCTGGAAAACGCCACTGCGGAAACGATGATCGCACCGACAAGAATTTCGCGAATATATGAATCGACACTCATCTGCGTCAGGCCATTATCGAGAATTCCCAGAATGAGAACACCGATAATCGAGTAAAGAACCCGTGGCTCGCCCTCCTCGCTCATGGTCATGCCCAGAAACACTGCGGCAATGGCGTCGAGCATCAGGCCGCTGCCCTGAGTGGGATTGGCTGAGGCGACACGGCTGGCATACATCAGCCCGGCAATGGCTGCGCCAAAACCGGTCATGGCAAAGGCGACAAGCCGCAGGGTTCTGACCTTCAGCCCGGCCAGACGCGCCGCTTCGGAATTGCCGCCAATGGCATACAGCCGGCGGCCGAAAGTGGTCTGCTCGAGGATGAACCAGACCACCAGCAGCACCACCACAGCGAGCACGCTGAGATAGGGCAGTTTCAGGCCGGCCAAACCAACCGTATCGAGCTGGATACCGCTGCGCGCAAAGCCGGAAAATGCCGACGGAATATCGCGTCCGAAAATGGTTTTGCCGCCGCTGGTGAGAAACGCCATGCCACTGAACATGGTCAGAGTGCCAAGTGTGGCGACAAATGGCAGAATGCCGAAAATCGACACCAGCACACCATTGAACAGACCGCCCAGCACACCAACCAGAAGTGCGGCACCCACACCGACAGCAATCGGAAAGCCGAGGGAAAACAGAACGGCGGCGACAACCCCGGCAAGACTTGCCATCGAGCCGACCGACAGATCGAAATCATTCATCACCATGACCAGCGTCATGGAACTGGCGACCACAGCCAGCATGCTGATCTGCTGAGAAATGTTGATCAGGTTCCTGGCGGTGAAAAATGTGCCCGGCAACTGGATTGAGAAAAACACCACAATGGCGAGAAACCCGATCAGGGTTCCGTAAAGTCGAAGGGTTCGGATCATAAATGCCTACTCACGCCGCCTCGGAATGGTAAAACTGCGCCAGAAGCTCAGGGGGTTTCATGGCACCGGTTTCCACCAGAGCCGCCTGCCTGCCATCACGCATGATGAGGATACGATCGCAGATGCCAAGCAGTTCCGGCAGGTCCGATGATGTCAGCAGGATGCCGCAGCCGGTATCGCTGATCGTGCGCAACAGGGCATAAATATCAAATTTCGCCCCGACATCAACGCCGCGTGTCGGTTCGTCCAGCAACAGCAGCGCCGGGGTCGCGCCGACGGCGCGGGCAAACACCACTTTCTGCTGATTGCCGCCGGATAATTCATACACCGCCTGGCGCAGTGAGGCAGCCTTCAGCCGAACCGCCCTGCCCAGTCGCGCTGCAGTCGCCGTTTCCGCATTGCGGTCGGCAAGCCCACCGGCTCTGGCAACCGCACCCAGATGCGGCAGGACAATATTGTCCCGGACATTGCGGCGCAGCATCAGGCCCTCACTGCGACGTTCCCTGGGGACATAGGCAATGTGACGGTTCCAGGCCTGGGATGGGGATGCCGGCAACGGCCCGCCACAGACCTGCATCTGCCCCTTTTTCAGCGGAGCAAGACCCATGATCATACGCAGGACTTCGCTCTGCCCCGCATTTGTCAGACCGGCAATGCCGAGGATTTCCCCGCCATGCAAATCAAAATTGACAGCGCGGATGTGCCGGGTTGAAGCGGCCTTTGCCGAGCAGACAATGGTCTCGCCTACCGGCTTTTGGCGTTTCGGATACGCCTCATCCAGCGGCTTGCCTGTCATGGCAAAGATGATTTCCTGCCGTCCGGTTTTGGCAACGGGCGCTGAAAACACCGCCCTGCCATCACGCAGAACAGTGACATCGTCGCATATCCGCAGCACTTCATTGATGCGGTGCGAGACATACAGAATGGCGACACCTGCCGCTTTCAACTGCGCCAGAACGTCAAACAGTTTTTCCGATTCATCCTCCGACAGAGCTGCTGTGGGCTCATCCAGCACGTAAAGCTGCGCCTGCGCACCGTCGAGGGACACCAGAGAGCCTGCAATTTTCATCAGCATCTGGTCACCGCTCGACAGACGCGCCGCCTGCTGCGTGACATTGATATGATCAACGCCAAGGCGCTGCAGGGCGGCCTCTGCCTGCTGTTTGAGGCGCGGCCAATTAATCACCAGGCCGAATTTTTTGGGATAAGGCCAGCCCAGCAGGATGTTTTCGGCCACCGACAGATGCGGAACAATATTGAGTTCCTGATGAATGAAACGAAAGCCGGCGTTCCGGGCGTCGGCAGCGTTGGTCAACGGAACAACTTCGTCGTCGCGGTAAAGCTCGACAGTGTCGGCGCGCTGCACACCGGCGAGAATTTTGATCAAGGTGCTTTTGCCGGCGCCATTTTCGCCCATCAGGGCGTGAATGCGGCCTGGAGCAAGATCCAGGTCGACGGAGGACAGCGCCATGGCACCCGAGAATGATTTCGAAACATTCCTGATCAGAAGGTCGCGCATCATCTTATCCCGGGAACCATTTCGGCACTTTACTCACAGCAGTCCTGATCCACTCCGACGGGATGCCCTATTGCTCAACATTAGTCTTGGTGACCAGCACGGTCGGCACATATATCACGTCTTCGCGGATTTCCTCGCCGTTGATTGCGCGTGAAACGACAGCGGCAGTTGCCTTGCCGATGCCGACAAAATCCTGCGCCACAGAGGCTTCGAAATTGCCCCCGGCGGCAATCGCATCACGGGCCTGCGGGTTGGCGTCTATGCCGACAATGACAATGCCCTCGGCCTCGCGGCCGGCGGCCTCAATTGCCTGCAGGGCACCAAGGCCCGGCTGATCCCAGGCGGCCCAGACGGCGGCAATGCTGCCGGGTTCCGGATTGGCCGCCAGAATCGCCTCCATCTTGGCGCGGCTGTCGGCAATACCGCCATCCTGCACGTCAGGGGTGACCCGGTCGATAACCTTGATATCGGGGAAATTGGCAAATACCGCATCGGCAATAACGCCGCGGATCTGGACCGGCGGGAACGGGTCAAACACGAACATCACCACATTGCCTTTCCCCTTGATGCGGTTGGCCACATAGACCGAGGTTTCCGCCGCCATTGCATAACCGTTGGAGGTGACATTGGTCACCAGCAGCGGGCTTGCGCCGCTGTCCATGCCGATAACCGGAATGCCAGCTTGTTTCGCCGCTTCCAGACCGGCGGCAATCTGTTCGGGATCAACGTTGATGACAATCGCATCAACGTTCTGGGTGACAGCATCTTCAATCCGGCTGATAACAGCCGCGACGTCACCAGCGGTGTCGACAATGTTGGCGTCCCAGCCCATGCCGTCAGCTTCGGCCTTGAAGCCTTCGACAAACATCTGGGTGCCGGGCTGGGCCAGGTAAGGCGTCACCACCGTAACCTTTTGAGCCAGCGCCGGAGCCAGGCTGAAGGCAGCGACCAGAAATGCGCCCGCGACAGATTTACAATTGAACATAATGTCTCCCGATGTTTTGCAAAGGATCGCGGGTTGAAATTGCCGTTCCGCTCGCCCGTTTTTTGATTTACCCCATGAAGCCAGAAAACCGCGAAAATGGGTAGGACTAATTCGCATCAATGGATAATTTAGCGACGTCAAGAAAGGCACGGTTCAGTGCTTCATTGGCATCAATCGCATTGACATAGATGTCGAACAGCGCGTCATAGCGGCTTTTCAGGCTTGAATTGGGTTGATAGGCGGCGTCAAACCGCACGATCTGCTCAAAGGCGGCCGACAGCGAGGGATGAAGTCCGACGGCGCAGGCCGCTATTCCAGCCGCTCCCAGCACGCCGGTGTCGGTAACCGCGACGCGGCGCAACTCGCGCCCGAGAATATCGGCGCGTATCTGGTTCCAGACATCCGACTGGAATCCCCCGCCGCCGCAATGGATGGGTCCGCTGGAAATGCCGGAGGAATGCTGCAGCGCCTGCAGCAGCAAGCGCACAGAAAACGCCACGCCCTCATAGACGGAGCGCGCCATATCGGCAGCGCTGGTGGTGTGGTCCAGACCGAGAAACACGCCTCTGGTGTGGGATTTCCAGATCGGCGCACGCTCGCCCTGAAGATGGGGAATGAAGATCGGAGCCGGCTTGCCGAAATCCGATGCAGCAGCGGCTGTCGCCATCTCCTGCGGACTTTGCCCTGTCAACTGGCCATACCATAGTTTCGCGGCACCGCCGGATTGTGTCGGGCCGGCGTGGATGCGGATGTTCTGGCAGGGCGGAAAGACAATGATGCCGGGCGTCGGCTCTACCGATTGTGAGGTGATCCCGAGTATTTCGCTGGTGCCGCTGAGATAGGCGGTGGTTCCTTCAGTGGCAGCGCCGCAACCCAGCAGGCCGGTCCAGCCATCCATGGTGCCATTGGCCAGGGCAATGCCGGCTGCAGGACCGGCGCGGATTTCGCCGATGACAGACAGAACTTCCCTGACCGGAACCAGCCGGTCGGCGGCACCGGGCACCAGTTTCAGAACATCGGGTATGGGTCGCAGTTGCTGATCCACCAGGCCGATATTGGACAGGCCGTCCGTTGCCAGCTGGCCGGTCAGTTTGAAGGCGCAATAATCCTTCGGCAGCATGACCCAGGCGGTGTCTTGCCAGATATCCGGCCGGTGACGCGACATCCACAACATGCGCGACAGCACATGGCTGGCATCGATCGGCATCGGCGCACCCCACCAGGCGATGCGCTGCTCGTGAGACACCGCGGCGTCCAGCTCCCGGGCTTCCTCATCAGCCCGCACATCCTGCCACAGGATGGCCGGTGCCAGCGGATTTCCATCCTTGCCGACAAAAATATGGGTGTTGACCTGGGAGCACATGCCGATGGCGGCGACGTTCTTCATTTCATCGGAAAATTGTGAGAAGGCGTCTTCAATGGGTTGCAGCCAGTCATCCGCATTCTGCTCGACGATGCCACCTTCGCGCCGCATCGTCCGGCAGGGCCGGCTGACAAAACCGCGAATCTGTCCGCTCTGATCCAGCAGACCGGTTTTCACCGCCGTGGTTCCGACATCTATGCCAATCAGAAGGTTAGAGCGTTTCATGATTACATTGAACCATTTGACCGGGACAGGCTGTCAGTAGTCTTTTTCGAAAAACAGACCAATGCCGGTATTGCCATCAGATGAGACAGTGCCTTTTGCCGTCAGATCTTCGGTAATATCGAGATTGATGCTGGCTTCGGTTTCCTGGCCTGCCTGCACACCCAGATAGACATTGTCGTTGATATATTTACCAACGCGCACGGCGGTATTTCCGCTGCCATCACTGACAATATCGATGTCGTCGAGACCGGTTCCCTCGCGCAGATTGTCAATCAGCGACGGGCTGTTGCCACCCGTGAGTTCCAGTGCGATGGACGCCAGCCGGGCGACCTGGAAGGGTGACAATTCTCCGATGCTGCGTCCGAAGATGATACGCGACAGGACTTCATCCTGAGGCAGTGATGGCATCGACGAGAAGGTGACTTTGATATCGTTCAGTCGGCCTTCAATGCGAATGAAGGCATCGACGGATTGCGTCGAGACACGCGCCAGAAAATTGATCCGCGGATTCATATCTCCCAGCAGGAAGACGGTTCCCTCTTCCAGATCGATACGCTGGCCGACGACCGAAAGCCGGCCACGGATGAGTTCGAACTGGCCAATCGGCGAGATGTCAAAAGTCGGACCGGTGAGGCGAATGCGCCCGCCAAGCTCGGCGTCAAGACCCCGGCCACGTACGAAAATCCGGTTCGGGGCGTTAATCGTCACGTCGAGTGTCAGGACAAAGGGGCGCGAAGCCGGAGTGGGTACAGGGGTGGAGCGGGCAATTCTGGCAAGAGTTTCGCGCACCGCTGGGGGCGGCGCAACATGACGCACATCCAGCAGTTCAGAACTGGAAGCGAATGTCTCTGGAACTGTGATCTCGGTTTCTCCCAGCGTGATGTCACCTGACAGAAATGGATTCTGAGTGATATTGCCGGTAAGCGAAAGCGTTCCGTTCAGCACGGTGGAGAAGGTCTGTGCATCGGTATAGCGCGCCTGATCCAGCCGGATCGTCAGATTTGTCGCCGACTGATCAAATATGCCGACAACACCGGATGCTGACACTGTGCCGCCGGTGGCCAGCGCCGCGCTGAACCGGTCGATGAAAGCCTGCCTGCCCTGCAGCGATGCCGACAGTGTGATGTTGTTGAGGCGGGCATTTGACAGAGGATCTGAAAAGGTCCCGTTATTGACTGACAGGTTTCCGCTGACCGCCGGGTTCTGGAAGGTACCGCCAATCTCCACATTGAGACTGGCATTGCCGGTCGCCCTGGAGCCACGCTCACGCAACACCGGATCAACCAGCGACAGCGGCGCATTGCCCGATAGATTGATTGCCAGAGTGGAAGCCGCCACCGAAATCTGGCCGCTGGCAGTCAGATTCACGCCTTGCGCATTGTTGGCGCTGGCCCGGTTGAGGAACAGGATATTGTTCTGAAAACTGCCATCGGCGGTCAACTGCAGGGGAGAAATGCCGGCATCGATCAGCGGCCGAGCCGACAGGCCTGATCCCTGTATCGTGAAGCTGGCATTCGGACTGGCCGTCTCGCCGGTAATCGCGACCTGGCCGTTGAGTTGGCCCTGCATCGCCAGATCCGGCACAATGGCATTGGCAATATTGAGAGGCAGATTGTCGATGTCGACGCGAATATCCAGCTGCCGCCCGGAACTGCCATCAATCCGGATACTGCCGTTTCCGACCTGCAGCACCGCGTTGGAAATCCGTGTCACTCCATCCTGAATCTGCAATTCCGCCGGGGCAGTCAGCCTGGCGTCGGCTATGCTGGAATTAAGATCGAAACTGTTGATGACAATGCGCGAGAGCGCAGCGCCACGGGCGATCTGTCCCGATGTCGAGAGCGTTGTATTGTTCTGTGCCAGGGCGGCCTTCAGATCGAAGGTCGTGACATCGCCGGTTGTGACAATTGTGCTGTCGATGGTTTGAATATTGAACCCGCCGAAAACCACCGAGCGGGCGGAAATCGTGCCATCGACACCGGGCAGACGGAACAACTCCGAAATATCGGCATCTACATCGGCGCTGCCAACCCTGATGTCTTCAAACACAACATCGCGGGCCTGCAGTTTGACAGACGCCGACTGGGTGCCGGAAGGGGCCGGCTGCAAACGCACAGTGCCGTTCAACTGACCCGAAGCCTTCACCAGAGCCAGAGCGGCGGCGGCGCTGATATCACGGCTTTGCACTTCGATAACGGCATCAATCAGGCCATCGCCGCTGCGCGCCAGATTACCGGTGATATCCGTCGCACCGATATTCAAATCGAAGCCGGTGAGCCGCTTCGCCTCTTCATCCACTTCAATGCGGCCGCTTAATGCCAGTCTCTGCCGGTCTATGAAACCGTCACCGGAAAGCGCGCCGCGGAGTGCGGTTCCGTCGGTAACGCCCTCAAACAACAACACCACATCGCGGACCGGTTTGCCGGAAAGCCGACCCTCCTCCAGACTCAGTTTTGTCGTCAGGTCAAATGGCCGCTGCTGACCGGTGAGACTGAGATCGAGAACCAGCGCGCCGGAGCCGTTGCTGTTGATGCTGGCCAGATTGCGGATCAGGGCTTTGCCTTCAAGATCAGCTAGTTCTGACGCATACCTGCCATTCAGATTCAACTCCAACTGATCGTTGGAGACAACGAAATTACGGAAACTCAGCCCTTCTGTGGAGCGGCTGACACCGCCAAACAGGGAGGTTTTGCCGCGCAGCAGAGTGTCGACTGTTTCGTTATCCAGAGTGATTGACTGGCCGGTGCCTTCAACTGTCAGATCAAAACTGCCATTGATCAGCCCGATACTGCCTTGAGCCACAAGTCCGGTAGAGCCGCCAAGACGGCGACCGGCGAGAAAGGAGAAAGCGTTGAGATCGGCTGTCTCGAGTTCAATTGTGCCATCAAATGCGGCCTGCGCCACGGTGCCACTGGATTGAATGCTCAGCGTTTCGCCATTGATTGAAAACTCGTCGAACTTCAGCGCAAGCGCTTTTGACCATTGGCCGGCTCCCGTTGTGCTGATCCGACTGCCAAGCGCTTTTGCCAGGGCTGGCTTTGTCGCTTCGATGCCGTTCATCGCGCCATCAAACTGGAACGTTACGCTGCGCTGTGCCGGATCATTGATGTTCTGTACGGTTCCCGATGCTTGCAGGGCCAGCTCATCCAATTGCATATTGGCGCTGCGCAAATCGCCGAGACGCAGATTGGACTGCCAGTCCCCGCTCTGGCCGGCATTGTAGGACACTGTCAGAGAGGCACCGGCAATTGTGGTGGCAGTGGTGCCGAAGGGAAGTTCCAGGCGGGCGTCTTCAGTTGGCGCCAGCGACAAATCAACATTCAGACGGTCGAGAAATCCATCCGCCAGAGTTGAGGCATTGGCTGCCAACTGGACGCTGCCGCTGTCAATCAGGAAGCGGTTGATCGTCACGCCGCCCTGCGCGACGAACAGCGCATCCACCAACAGACTGCTGCGGTTGCCAAAGAACGGCCGCGTGGTTTCCGGCAGGATATCGGACAGTGGCCCTTCAAGTGTGGCGAGGGCCTTCAGACCGCCGGCGGTGTCCTCGAAAGTCAGTTTACCTTCGAGAATGCGCGCGTCCGCTACATTGAAATCCAGCGATACTGCGAGGCCTTCAAGGGGTCCATCACCTTTGATTTCCAGGGAGATCGGCGGCCGGTTCTCCAGCCGCAGCAAAGTGGCAATGATGCCATTTTCGGCTTCCTTGAGATTTACATCAAGGGACAGATTTTTGTCCCCGGCGCGGTATTCCGCCGTGGCGGTAAAACGGCCCCCGGACCCGTCGAGACGCTGAATATCAAGATTGAGGTCGAGCGAGCCTTCATCCAGAGTGAAAGAGCCATTCAGACTGGCCTGCGTCTCAAGACCAAAAACCGTGGGGCCGAACGCGATGTCCGGCACACTGAGCTTTTCCAGTTCTACCGCCACCGGGAGATCCGGCAGGGTAAAGTCGGAAGCTTCAGGAGATGGCAAGCCATCCTCTGCCAGCGGCTTGCGTTTGAAATCAATCCGGTCCGCTTCCATGCTCTTGATTTCGAGGCGGCCGCGAAACAGGGCTGAGCGGTTCCAGACCAGACTGGGCTTGGTGATCTCCAGCCAGATACCGGCGGTATCTGAAATTGTAATGCTGTCGAACGAGACATTCGACGACAGCGAGCCTTGCAGACCGTTGAGGCGGATCTGCCGGTTGGGAGTGGACAATTTGCCTTCGACAAACTGGATAAAGGATGAGCGTTCCTGCGCTTCCTGGGCCTGCCCTGGCACAATAAAGCCAAGCAACAGGGACAAGGTGGCGAACATGATGAGAAACGGTTTCAAGATCAAAACGCCTGTCCAATTCCAACATAAATGCCGAAGGCGGGATCATCCTTGCCCGGATCGAGCGGCACACCGACATCAAGCCGGATCGCGCCCAGACCGGTATAGTAGCGCAGCCCGGCACCAACACCGATCTTCAGGTCCTCGGAAAAATCAATTGCGCTGTCAGGACCCACTGTGCCGATGTCGATAAAGGCCACGGCACCGAAATTCCCGGTGATGCGCTGGCGCAGCTCCACAGATGCCTCGAGCAGCGAGCGTCCGCCGGAAATCGATCCATCCGGCTCCCTCACCCCGATATTCTTGTAGCCGTAGCCGCGCACCGATCCGCCACCACCGGCAAAAAACAGCAGGTCAGGCGGCGCTTCCTGAACGGCAATGCCGGCCAGAGACCCCAGTTTCAGCCGTCCGGCCAAAACCGTGTTCTTGCTGCCAACCGCCACATAGGCGCGGCCTTCGGCTTCCAGATGCAGTCCGGCGCTTTCAAATTCCCACTCGTAGAAAGGCCGTGCCTTCAGATCGGCATAGAAGCCGGAGGTCGGCTCCAGCTTGTTATCGCGCTGATCGAATGTGGCCTGCGTCAAAATTCCGGTGGTGAACAATTGCCGTGTGCCAAATGTATCGGTGTATTCGCCAAACTCGGCAAACAGTCCTCCGGTAAAGGTCAGTTCATCGGAATAATAATGCTTTAGCGTCGCCGTGGCAGATACGGAGGTTTCCGTATAGGTTTCGTTGACTTCGCGTTTGGCAATAGTGCCGAGTGTCAGATCGGTGTCAGGGTTGAAGACGCCCGGTTTGGTGAACTCAGCCCCGAGAAGATAGTCAAACTGGGTGTAATCAATTGTGCTGCCCAGACCAGCAATGCGCCCGTCCAGCCGCAGCCGTTCCGCCTGGCCAAACAGATTGCGGTGCAGCCAATAGGCTTCCACACCCGCGCCATCAATGGTGGACAGGGTTGCACCGACGCCAATGCGCCGGGGTTTTTTCTCACTGGTAATGATGGTGATCGGCAAGCTGCCATCTGGCAGAACCTCAGGCGCTTCCTCTATCTTCTGCAAGGCGAATACGCCAAGCCGCTCCAGCCGCTTGCGAGCCTTTTCCAGATCATCGGGATCGAATTCCTGACCCTTGATCAGTCCGCTCATATAGAGCACGAATTCCGGTGACATGCGTTCAATGCCTTCAACGTCGATATCTCCGTAGACCGCATAAGGACCCTGGGCCATCCACAGATAGACGCGCAGATAATCCTCGGCATGCACGGCAGTGACGGTTTGTCGTTCAACCCGCGCTTTGGGGTAGCCCTGTTGCCGCCAGGCCTCGCGCGACAGGCTTCCGGCGCGGCGCACGACACCGGCCCTTGCCGGTTCGCCATCGGCAAATCCGCGATCTGCGGGCCGGTCGACAATATCGTCCGGATCTGATGTGACCGGTGCCGGATTCATCACGATACTGTCGCGAATACGAAACAGATTACCGGGTCTGACGACAATATCCACGGTCGAGACATCCGGAATTTGAGTTCCGGCCGGAATGTCCGCCGCCTGACGGCCATTGATTTCGATGGAAATGCTGCCGCCATAGTGCGCTTCGTTGTAAAGCGCTGCCTGAATGCGCCTATAATCGCCCTTGGCGCGGGCGATCAGCCCAGCGGAGCCACCAACGGCGGCGTCACTTCCACGCACCAGTTCAGAAGCGGCTCTGACTGCCTTTGCGACGTCTTTGTCCTCTTCCGGCAGGATGGTCAGTTCGGCGGTGTATTGTTTGGGATCAATCAGCTCGCTGTCAGCGGAATCGGCGGTTTTACATTTGCCAAAAAGACATTTTCCGAACAACTCAAGCGCATGGCCGTTGGTAGGTCCTGCTACCAGTGTTGCCACAGCGGCCAGTGCAAAAGCAGACAAAAAAGTGGCCGTGATGTGCGACACCCGCATTCAAACTGACTCCATACCGACAATTCCCTGCACTCTGGACGCTTCTTCAGCATGAAGGTGCACTTCGGGCCGTTGTGACAATAACGTATTTTTTCCCGAATGCTACTGATCTGATCTGCTTTACAAGCATCCGTGACGACCAACTATGCCAAAAGTGTGTTGTCCGGGGGGTTCGGATGTGACGCAAAGTCGCAGCAGCACCAATGAAAGCCTGGCGGTGTTGAAAGCAACCTCCTTCGCAATCGCTGCGGGCTGGCGAGGTCGGAAAAAATTAGCCCTGTTTGCACCATCCAGATCCTTCCGCTCACTCTGTTTTCAGTGCAAAAGTGTGCAACGGCGGCGGAGAATTCCGGTCCCGCTCAAGGCGTTGCCGGTGACATGCTACTGCAATAAAGTCGACTTGCGCAGTGCTGAGTGCCGAGTCGGCCAGACGTTGAGGATTTGAGGAAACGGGAGAACTATCTGCCATGGCTAAAATAGAACGGTGCGAGATTCTGATGGTTGATCTGGTGCCCAAAGTGCGCCGGACGGATGCAATCCAGTCGTTTGACAGCCAGGAAACGCCCATTGTGCGGATCACCGACACGGATGGCGTCACGGGTACAGGATATAGCTATACAATCGGCCAGGGCGGCGCGGCGGTGATGTCGCTGCTGCGCGAGACTCTGGTTCCCCGATTGATCGGCAAGGACGCTGAGACCATTGAAGCGATCTGGCAGGATTTGCTGTTCTCAACCCATGCGACGGCGGTCGGCGCGATTACCTCGCTTGCTCTGGCGGCAATTGATACGGCGCTGTGGGATTTGAGATGCCGAAAGGCTGGCCTGCCGCTGTTCCGGCTTCTGGGCGGTGCCAAGAACAATGTGCCCTGCTACACCACCGAGGGCGGCTGGCTGCACATTGAAACCGAAGATCTGGTGAAGGATGCGCTGGAGGCAAAAGCAAACGGATTTGCCGGGTCGAAAATCAAGATCGGACGACCGCATGTTTCAGAGGACCGCGAGCGGCTTGCCGCCGTACGCAAGGCTGTCGGGCCGGGCTATGAAATCATGGTGGATGCCAATCAGGCGTTCAGCCGCGCGGAAGCAACCCGCCGGGCGCGGATGCTGGAAGAGTTCGACATTGGCTGGTTCGAAGAACCGATGCCGGCGGACAATGTGCTTGAGCATGCCAGGCTGGCCGCCTCCACCTCGGTTCCGATTGCCGTGGGCGAAAGCATGTATTCCATCAGCCAGTTCAAGGATTATCTGGTCTGCGGCGGTGCCTCGATTGTTCAGGTTGATGTCGCACGGATCGGCGGCATTACACCGTGGATGAAAGTCGCCCATATGGCCGAGGCTTTCGGAGTGCCGGTCTGCCCACATTTTCTGATGGAGCTGCATGCCAGCCTGGTCTGTGCCATTCCCAATGCGCCTTGGCTGGAATATATTCCGCAACTTGATACGATTACACAAACCGGGCTGCGTATTGAAAACGGACGCGCCTGGCCAAGCGAAGCGCCCGGTCTGGGGATTGACTGGGACTGGGACGCCATCGGCAAGGCGCGCATTGACGGCCTCTCATGGACATCGAACTGAAATCAACCGGCTAAACGAAGGAGCAAGGCAATGCAGCGAATGGGTATGGTGATAGGCCTGAAGCCGGAGAAAGTGGCTGACTATAAACGGTTGCATGCCGATGCCTGGCCGTCCGTGCTGGAGCGTCTGTCAAAGTGCCATATCCGCAATTATTCGATCTTTCTGAAAGAGCCGGAAAATCTGCTGTTTGGCTATTGGGAATATCATGGCGAAGACTTCGCCGCCGATGCCGCCCGGATTGCAGAAGACCCGGAAACCCAGCGCTGGTGGACCCACACCGACCCCTGCCAGGTTCCGCTGTCAACGCGCAAGGATGGCGAGTTCTGGGCGATGATGGACGAAGTATTTCATCTCGACTGACACGAACTTAATTCCGGGTCAGGACGCCGGCAGTGGTGCATCTTCGCGGATCAGACCTGCGCTTTTCAGGTCTGACCAGAGAGAAGCCGGGATTTCTGTTCGCCACCAGGCCATCATCTGCGAGAATTCCTGCGGTGTGCGCACACCGGGAATGACACTGGCCACGGACGCATGCGCCAGCGGAAATTTCAGTGCGGCAGCAGGAAGCGGCACATTGTGCGCCGCGCAGACTTCGTTCAGCCGCCTCGCCCGGTCAACGATTTCGGCCGGAGCGGTTTCATAATTCCAGGTCGTGCCGCCAACGAGAATGCCCGAATTGAACGGGCCGCCAATGACGATGCGCACCGACTGCGCCGCACATTTTGGCAGCAATTCATCAAGCGATTCCTGCTCCAGCAGCGTGTAGCGCCCTGCCAGGAGAAAGACATCCCAGTCACCATGATCGAGTGCGCGGATCGACACATCAATCTCGTTGACGCCGATGCCAATGGCTTTGATGTCTCCGGCGCGACGCAATTCATCGAGCGCCTTGTAGCCGCCGCTCATCGCATCGTTGAAATGGCGGGCCTCCTCATCCGGGTCAGGATGGGTGAGCGGGCCGATATCATGCAGAAACAACATATCAACATGATCGCGTCCGAGCCGTTGCAGACTGTCTTCAAAGGAGCGCATCACCGCATCATAGCCATAATCGAAATGCGGATGAAACGGCAATGGGCTGGGCCAGCCGAAAGCTGCCGGATCGTCCGGCAGACCCGGTTTCAACAACCGCCCAACCTTGGTGGAGATGATAATTTCATCTGTGCCGCGTACAACATCTCCGAGGCGCCTCTCAGACAGGCCGAAGCCGTAATACGGTGCTGTGTCAAAATACCGAATGCCGCTTTCAAGTGCTGCCCTGATTGCGGCCAGGGCGGCGGCATCATCGACAGCGTCAAGCAAACCGCCGATCGGTGCGCCGCCAAAACCCAATTGTGGAAGATCAAGTGCCATGGAAGTCCTCGCTTAAATTTATGTCTCGAAAAATTCGCTGTTTTCGTTGGTCATCAATTCTATGGAGCCCCAGATCGCCTGTAAATGAGTACGCATTTCGGTTTCAGCGAGTTCTGCATCGCCGGCCCGGATCGCGTTGAAAATAGCGCCATGCTGCCGCACCATCAGATCGGCATGGCCCGGCTGGGGCAGACCCATAAACCGCACCCTGTCCAATTGTCCCTTAACGGCATGAATCACCCGCCATGCCCGTGGCAGGGAGACGCTCTGGCACAACAGGCGGTGGAACTCTTCATCCAGTTCCATGAATTCAATATAGTCTTTCTGCTGCAAAGAGATTTCCTGGCGCTGAAGGTTGGCTTCAATCTGCAACAGGCTGGCCTCATCGATATCGCGCGCGGCGCGGCGAACAATGGCGGTTTCCAGAATGTCCCGCAGAAACTGGGCTTCCTTGATTTCCTCCATCCTGATGGGGGACACCAGAGTTCCGCGTTGCGGAAAAATGTCGACAAGCCCTTCTTCGGAAAGCCGGATAAAGGCTTCCCGCACCGGTGTCCGGCTGACACCCAGCTGCACGGAAAGTTCCTTTTCGCTGAGCGCCTCTCCGGGTTTCAACTGCAAACGCAATATGCGTTGCCGCAAAAGAGCATGGACCTGAACCGTGACGGGAACCCGCCGGTCAAGGGTAATGGCAGCTTCGGCAGAATTCATCGATAAGCCCTCCTGCCCCAGACTTGTTAGCGCCTTGGCCGTGCCTTAACCGCGCCTTGGCCACATTGCACAGTTCAGATTAACGTACTACCATGGTAGCAGGAATTTTCACGTCGTAAACCCGCATTCAGGACCTGCATCATGATTGCCATATCTGTCGATTCTCCCGGCAAACTTACAATTAAGCCAGACACCAGCACCAGACCGGAGCGTGATGAGGTTCTGGTTCGGGTGCGGCGCGCCGGAATTTGCGGATCTGACGTTCACATTCTGGAAGGCAACAATCCATTTGTGCACTACCCGCGCATCATCGGACACGAAATTGCGGGCGAGGTGGAAGCGCTCGGGGCCCAGGTGGACGGGCTGCAGATCGGAGACCGGGTAGTGATCGATCCTGTCGTATCCTGCGGTATCTGCTACGCCTGCCGCATCGGCCGCCACAATGTCTGCGCCGATCTTGCCGTTCTGGGCGTGCATCGCGATGGCGGGTTCAAATCGCATTTCCTGGTTCCGGCAGGCAATGTTGTCGCCGTTCCTGCAGAGCTTGATCTGGGCATAGCCGCTCTCGCCGAACCGTTTTCAATTGCTGCCAATGTGCTGTCTCTGACCGGATGCAGCGATGCTGATTGTGTTCTGGTCTACGGGGCCGGACCGATCGGGCTGACGGTTCTGCAGGTGGCAAAACTGAAGGGCGCGCGCTGTATCGTGGTGGATATCGATATGGCACGTCTGGAGGCAGCCCGTTCATTTGGTGCGGACCGGGTGATTCATTCGCTCTCGGAAGCGGTGCCGAACGCGGTGTCCAGCGAGAATGACGGGCTTGGACCGACGGTTGTGATCGATGCCGCAGGTGTGCCGTCTCTGATGGCCGAGGCGCTGTCGATTGCCAGTCCTGCGGGCAGAATCGGATTGCTTGGATTCTCAACCAGACCCACCGAGATTGTGCAAAAGGACATCGTCGCCAAGGAACTGGCGATTTACGGGTCGCGGCTGAACCGGAAACTGGTTCCCGAGGTGGTGGATTGGATGGCGAGCGGTGCGCTGCAACCCCAGTCGATGATCAGCCACACTTATGAGGCAGAGGATGCGGACGCCGCCTTCGCGCTGATCCGGGAAAACCCGTCCTCAACAATCAAAGTACAGTTGAAATTTTAGAACCCGCCCAAACCGCCCGTACAAAGGAGAACTTTAATGCGTCTTGATGCTCACCAGCACTTCTGGAACTATACCGAAAACGCTGATGATTTTGTCTGGATGACAGATGATCTTGGGGTTTTGCAGCAGAATTTTCTCCCCGCCGATCTGGCCCCCCTGCTGGCAGCGGCCAATATGGATGGTTGCATCGCGGTACAGGCGCGGGAAGTTCAGGCAGAGACCGATTATCTGCTCGACCTTGCTGCATCGAACCCGGTTATAAAGGGTGTCGTCGGATGGGTTGATCTGTGCGCGCCGGATGTCGAGGCCCATATTGAACCCTATACTGACACACCGGCCCTGAAGGGCTTCCGGATGTTGATCCATGATCGCGAAGATGCAGATTTTGCCGATAGTGCAGAACATGCGCGCGGCGTAGCCAGCCTTGCCAAATTCGGCCTGAGCTACGATCTGCTGTTGCGCACCATCCATCTTCCCTCCGCGATCCGCTTGGTCGACAGCCTGCCGGATCAGCCATTTGTGGTGGATCACATTGCCAAGCCGAAAATGGATGGCAGCGACTGGAAAGCGTGGCAATTCGGCATGCAGGAAATCGCCAAACGGCCCAATGTGCTGTGCAAATTATCCGGTCTTGTCACCGAGGCTGACTGGTCGGCGTGGCAGGCCGCAAGCTTTACGCCCTATCTCGACACGGTGCTTGAAGCCTTCGGACCTGAGCGATTGATGATCGGATCGGACTGGCCGGTCTGCACTCTGGCGGCAGATTATCAGACGACGCTGGACATTGTGAGCACATGGGCTGGCAGACTGAGCGCGACAGAACAGGCCGCGATCATGGGCGGCACATGCGCCAAATTCTATTCCGTGAGTTAGATGCAGTCTTACGACGCAGCGGGGGCCATTGCTTCGGCCGGGGTTTCATCGCCCTGAATGAGGTTCATGATGCGCTGGCTCATGGTGTCGTATTCGCGGCTGTTGTTGATTTCGCCGCGGACCTGATAATCGTTCAGCACGATGATGCGGTCTGCCAGCGCTATCATCTCCGGCATATCGCTGGTGATCAGCAGAATTGCGGTTCCCTGATCGGAGAGCTCTCGGATAAGCTCGTGCAGATAGGCCTTGGTCTTGATGTCGATACCGACCGAAGGCTCATCAATAATCAGGATCTCGACCTGGGCGGCGAGCCATTTGGCAACGCTGACTTTCTGCTGATTGCCGCCGGACAGATTGCCCATATTCTGGTCAAGCGATGGTGTGCGCACTTCAAGCTTGCGGATATAGGGCTCGGTGTGTTCGCGAATGGCGCGATTGGTCAGCGGTGAAAACAGATTTGCAAGCCGGCGCCAGACCGGGACACCGACATTCTCCAGCACCGAATGCAGTAATATCAGACCCTCGCTCTTGCGATCCTCACTGACATAGCCGATGCGATATTTGCCAACGGCATCGGCGACGCTTTTAATCTCGACCTTTTTGCCGTGCAGCAGAACCGATCCTTCAGTGATCGCAAATTTACCGAGGATCGCTTTTGCAAGTTCACTGCGGCCCGCGCCGACGAGGCCGTAAAGCCCGGCAATTTCGCCCTTGTGGAGGCTGAGATTAATGCCTTTATGGCCAAGCGAGGTCGCTACATTCTTCAGCTCCAGAACCGTCTCTTCGCCGGTGCGATCGCGCGCCGACCAATCCGGGATCTGCTCGTTGCGGCCAATCATCAACCGCACGATTGCCTGACGGTCAAGGCCTGCCAGCGGCCGGCTCTCGCAGGCATTGCGGCCATCGCGCAAGACGGTCACCTGATCACAAATTTCCTGCACTTCTTCAAGCTTGTGGCTGACAAACATCAGGCTCACGCCATCGCCTTTCAGGCGGCGCAGAATGGCGAATAAGGTGTCGGTCTCGTGCGAGGTCAAAGAGGCGGTCGGCTCGTCGAGCAGAAGGATTTTGGAATTCAGCGACAAGGCTTTGGCGATTTCCACCAATTGGGTTTTTGCGACGCTGAGACGCGAGACCGGAAGCGATGGATCAGCATCGATCTCCAGCAGATCCAGCCATTTGCGCGCGTCACGAAACAATTGCCGGTAATTGATCGGCTGCATCGGATGAGCGCTGAGCTTTTCCAGGAATATGTTTTCCGCAATCGAAAAGCGCGGGATCAGATTGCGCTCCTGATGCACCACGCCAACGCCTTTGGCTATGGCATCTCTGGTGCTGTGCGGCGCGAATACTTCGCCATTCAACGTCATGGTGCCGGAATCGGGCTGGTGAACGCCGGTAATCGCCTTGATCAGGGTTGATTTTCCGGCGCCGTTTTCACCCAGCAATGCGTGAATCGAGCCTTCCGACAGGGTTATGCGCGCCTCATCCAGCGCCACGACACCGGGAAATGTCTTGGTGATATTGTCAGCGTGGAACACAGTTTTGAGAGTGGTATCGCTCATGCCTGAACCTGCCCGGCATGGCGCTGTGCCCGCACTTCGCGCCAACGATTGACGCCGACCGCCCACAGGATCAGCCCACCGAGCACGACCTGAACAAGGAACGGATCGATATTGAACAGCACCAGTACCTGGGTGAAAATCGCGACGATAATAACGCCCAGCAGGGTGCCGGCCACACTGACATGACCGCCGGACAGAATCGCACCACCAATGACCGGGGCGGCAAAGGACAGGATCAGCCAGTCATCGCCAATGGTCGGCTGGCCCAATTGCAGACGTCCGACCAGCATGATGCCGGCCAGCGCCGCCAGCCCACCTGAAATTGCATGAGCGACGATGACCACAAGACGCACCGAAATACCCGACAATTCGGAGGCATGTTCATTGCCGCCCACAGCCAGGATCGAGCGTCCCAGAGGCAGCCGGTTGAGCAGATACCACAGCGCGATCGCCGCCAGGACACAGGGGATTACCAGCCACGGCAATGGCTCGATGAACGTGTTATTGCCCAGCGACTTGACGATGTCCGGGATGTCGTAAAACGGCTGGGCTTCGGTAATACCCAGATTGATGCCCTTGTAGATGGAAAGGCTGGCCAGGGTGATGACAAATGCCGAGATACCGGTGAAGGCCACCAGCACGCCGTTGGCAAGACCTGCCAGCAAGCCGATGCTCAGAGCGAGCGCCGCGGCAATGGGCCAGGGCATGCCCCAGACCTGCATCATTCCGGCAAAGGAAATCGCCGCCAGGCCTCCGATCGCACCAACCGAAAGATTCATCTGACCAATGGCAATGATGATCATCTGCGAAAACGCGATCAGCGCGTTGACCGAAATGGCGAGCAGCAGCACCTGAATATTAAACGGTGACAGAAAGGACGGATTGAGCGCGCCGACAACGACAATCGCAGCCAGTGTAATGACAAATGGTCCGAACCAGTCGGACTCCCAGAAGCGGGTGCTCATATCAACTTTCTCCGCTTCAGATAAGACCGGCGCACGAGATCGACCAGAACCGCAAACAGCAGCAGCAGGCCCAGATAGGTCTGCACCCAGAATGCGCCGACCTGCATCAGCAGCAGACCGGTTGTGAGCATGGTGACCAGAAACGACCCCAGCAAGGTGCCAAGCACCGAGACGCGTCCGCCGGTGAGCAATGTTCCGCCCAGCACGGGACCCAGGAAAGCCGGCAGCAGCCAGTCCTGCCCGAGTTGCCCGGCCATCGAGGGTATCGCGGCACCGGTGCGCGATACCAGCATCAACCCGGCAATTCCGGCAAGAACACCGGACAGCATATGGCAATAGGTAATCATTCTTTGGACACGGATGCCGGACAATTCGGCTGCGCGTTCATTGGCACCGGTGGCGAGAAATTCGCGGCCCAGCGCGGTAAAGCGAAACAACACCGAAAGACCCAGGGCGACAACAATTGTGACCAGCAACAAGGGCGAAAAGATCGAGAACAGTTTCATCCGTCCAAATGCGGTGAAGACCGGGGAAATACCACGATAGGACTCAGCATGGGTGAGAAAGATCATCATACCGAAAAAGATACTCATCGTCGCCAGGGTGATGATGAAACTGTGCAGACCGGTGCGCACAATGATGATGCCATTGATGGCGCCAAGGCCCGCGCCGACCGCAAGGCCCCCTGCAACAGCAAGCGGCCATGGCATTCCGACGCTTTCCATCAAAAGCCCGCCGAACATGGCAGCAGACACGCCGATAGCACCGACCGACAGATTGAGCCCGCCTGTGATGATGACGACCATCATGGAAAAACCAATCATGATATTGACCGCAGCTGTGCGGCCAAGCGCATAAAGGCTGAATTTCGACAGAAATGCCGGAGAAATGGTGGCAAAGATGGTTGCAAACAACACGATCAGCACCAGCAGGCCAAATTCATTGCTTAACAGGAGCCGGGTGGCAGAAAAGCGCGGCAGCGCATCTTGCTGAGAGGTATTTGCCATCATGTCCTTGAAAGCATCAGATTGATTGTGCGGGACGTCAGTTTCATACTTGCGCCCGTCTCACATCATGGAAGAAGAATTGGCGAAGCCTGGGATCAGGCTCCGCCAAACATTAAACTCAACAATCGAGATAAGTCGATTCAAAACCATCAAAAAGAGTTTTGGTGATGGCCTGCATGGACCCGACATAATTGTCGACATCATCCACGCCGGCAAACACGGTGCCGGAATCGATGAACTTGTCGGTCAGAGCGTTGCTCTTGAACGGCGCGTCAGCCTTGATAGTACAGCCGGTACGCAGCTTGTCTGCCGCATAGGAACCGATATAGCCCTGGCCATAAGGGTTCTGCAGCATGGTGCCGTGGACGAAACCATCCTTGATCGCTTTCAGGACAACTTCATCATGATCGATGCCGACCATCTTGATGCGCTTGTCGCCAATCTTGCGCAGAGCGGATGATGCGACAACGGCCGGCACCCAGGCTGTCGTGATGATGCCGTCAACCTCACCGGCATGGGCTGCCAGATAGGCGTTTATCTTTTCCTCGGCAGGTTCAGGTGCATCGATATCGGCAATGACCTGGATGACTTCCGCGCCGCCTTCTTGTGCGGCTTTTTCCACCGCGTCAATGCGCAGCTGGGTGTTGGGGTCCACCAGAAAGCCTGTAAAGTGAGCGATTTTCGCGCCGCTTCCAAGAACTTTCAGCAATTCCTTGGTGCCGAGATAGGCGGAATTTCCGGTGTCCGTTCCCATGCAGAACTGAGCGTCTGAAGGGTCTTTCAGGCAGCCGGCAAGAGCGATAACAGGAGCACCCGTATCGGCCAGTTCATTGGCGATTGCGACGGTTCCAACCGGATCACCGGGGAAAATCAGAAAGCCGTTATAGCCCTGCGTGACAAGGCTTTCGAGCATCTGGTTCTGCAGTCCAAGTTCCCATTTCTGCGGTACTTTATATGTTGCTTCGCCAAGGTTGAATTCCTTGGCAGCATCAGCACCGGCCTGTTCCCAGGCTGCAAAATAGGGATGGGGACCACCGGGAATCAGCGCAATGCGCGAAGACGGATCTGCCAGCGCAGCCGTCGGAACCGCTCCGATAACAATCAAAGTGGTGATAAGGCGTTTCAAAGACATTTAAAGTCCTCCCGTTAACTTCCAAAATCAGGTGATCACCCTGCCCCGACCAAGTGTATCATGACCGGGTTCGATGGTGATCTCACGCCGTCATGTTACTCTACCATGGTAGTGTGTCAATACGGATGGTGCCGAAATATGCCGCCTTTCGGTTTTGTTCAAGCAGCGGTCCGAGTGGGAGAGAATGCGGCTGGATCGCGCCTGGTCACGCGCAACTGATGAGCGGACAGGTCTGAAGTCGCGGTCTTCTGACAATGTCTAGAACATTTGCTGCGCAATACGGTTATAATTACAGCCCTTGGCAAAGCGCAGGACCTGACGAGGCCGACCGGTTTGAGGGTTTTCAGGCGAATTCCTGAACGCATAATGTATTGATGAAACGAACGATGAATCCAGCGTCGCTCAAGAAAGATATATGGAAACTCAGTCGCGTTTGCTGTCACCGGCACAGTGTTTTCAACGCCGGTTTTTGAACTCGACTGTCAAGGCGGTTCCACTGGCGTGAAAGTCTTCCTGAAGATTTCCGCCCAGCTGAATGGCTGCCGATGACATGATTTGCTTGCCCAGCCCAGAAGAGAGATCAGGTGTCTGCGATGGGAGTGCACGACCGGTTCCGTTGTCACGACAGGTCAGCAACAGATGGTCGTTCGACGTTTGCGTGAGCGCGATCTGAATTTCTCCGGACGCGCCATCGGGAAATGCGTGTTTAACCGAGTTTGCGACAAATTCACTTACGATCATGCCAATCGCAGAGGCTTTGCTTTGCTCCAGAGCGCAGTCAACATAATCGATCGACATCGAGATATTGTCAGGCATTACCTGTTGCAACAGATCCTGCACGCGGCGTAAATAATGCCCCGCATCAACACCGGAATTTTCATCCTTGCCCATGAGTTCCACGTGCAGGGCCGCAACCGAGTTTAACCTGCGCTCCACCAGTTGCAGAATTTCAATGGCCGCTTCATCCGTTACCTGTCGTGTCGATACTCTCAGGATCGACGCTATGGTCTGAAGCGAATTCTTGACCCGGTGGTCAATCTCCTGGCGCAAGGAGACTTCAATTTGCAATCTTTTGCGCAGCTCCAGCTGTTTCACCACCTGTTTTGACAAAACCATCAACGCCTGCTTTTGCACCGGCGTTAATTCCCGCGGCTTTGTATCAAGAACACATAAAGTACCCAATGGCATGCCGTCGGGCGCAACCAGAACAGCGCCGGCGTAAAAATTCACCCCGACATCGCCAGTATGCAGTGGGTTGTCAGAAGTTCTTGGATCAGAGCCCATGTCGTTGATCTCCAGATAGTCACCTTCCAGAAGGGCGTGGGCGCATACGGATCGATCCAGACCCGTCTCACTTTCGGGGAAGCCTACCCGCGCCTTGAACCATTGCCGGTCACTATCGACAAAGCTGATCAGCGAAACCGGGGTTTCACAAATGGCCGCCGCCAGCTCGACGATTTCCGTGAAATCAGTATCAGCGGCCGTATCCAGTATGTTGTAGGACCGAAGCGAGTTAAGCCGAAGCTGCTCGTCCGGATGTTTCACAGGCACCATCGCCAGATTCCAATTCCTCAAACAATTGAGAGCGGTCTTTAGCGAGTCCAAATGTGATGCACAACACGCTTTTTATCGGCCCATGTAACCGGATTGCGTTACAGTCCGCCATCTGGTCCTGTCTCGCAAGGGTGAACCGCCACAACGGTGAATTTTGCGCAGCTACTATGGAAGCAGATCTATGCCAGGTCTCTGGCGCGAATCCCATAAGTCATTGTATTTTTAGCAATCAGCGAAGAAGCCGAATTTTTCGAGAATTATAAGCCACTGTTTTAATTTCGACTAGATGCCAGTCTTGTTTCTAAAGCGAGGCCATGAAAGCACGCGCTTCGTCTATCGCCTGCGAACCCAATGGCGTGTAATTTGCATATTGATCAAGTGTTTCGAGCCCATCTGCAAACAGGGTGCGAGAATCGGCGATGGTCTCGCGTGCCAATTCATTATCCTGCTTGCTTAATAGTCCAGACTCCAGCAATTGCCTTGCAACCAATGCCATGCGCGCAAGGACAAAAGTGGCATGATGAATGCCTTCCATGGGCCTTGGGTCAGTTCTCAATGGCGACGAATAGAGCTCTGTTGGGGGATTGGTAACAACACCATCTTTCGGGGAGTGTGCAAACAAAACATGGTGCGATGTTTCATGCACCAATGACAGTGCACGATCAAACACACTGTCTTGCAAGTCGGCATTCTGCAGAACGGCTCCAAAAGCGCGCAGGGCCGAAGCACCGCCAAATGATGATTCCGGGTCCTCGTTGATTTCGGTAGGTTTTCCGGCCGCGACAACAATCCATGGAACGATTTCACCAATTTCGGAATGGAAAGGGAAAGCGCCGACGCGCAGCATTTGAAGGGCTTCGTCAATTTGCTGCAGTGCCAGTTCTGCTTGCCTGGCAGATGGCTCGACAAATGAAAATCGGGCATCCTCTCCCTCTGCGAGAAACGGTAGAATGACCACGAGGTCAGCGTGAGCCTCTGGTGCGCCAAGCTGTATCGATACTGTCCCGATATCTGCGGGGGAGAGCGACAAGATCCGGTTGATAGTGGCTTGCGCAGACGTCAGAGAGTCTCGCCTGATCTGGTTTATCAGAAGAAAATGGAGGGCATAGAGTGCGGGACTCTCCCGACTCCCATTGTGAAGTCGGGACAGCAGGATTTCTTTTGCACGCTGGCCGATATCCAGGCTGTGTTCAGATTGTTCGAAAATATGATCCAGGCTCAACGCAAGCGCGCCGCTCATGCGCTGAATCAGGCGTTTGCTGGAATTAGCGGTCGGATTAAACAAATCAGCCCAACTGGTTGCCGGCAGTTACAAGCGCGGCAAGAGGCCTGCAAATCAGCCAATGGCATCATTTCGAATGGCAACTGCACAACACGAAAAAGTTGTGTTCTTACTTCTGCTGATCGATCTTGCCTTTAGGCTCGCCGACTTTTTCTGAGCCAACCTGGCGCCCGTCGCGGTCGGTGCCCAGCAACTTTTGATTATCAAGAATGATTTTCGACATAACTTTCTCCTCGTTGCAACACTAAGAACCGCTTTTCATCGGAACGTCAATAATGTACTGAAGACTCAATACTGGGAGAACACTATGAAACGCAACCATCTACTGAATTCCACGGCTTTGATCGTCATACTTTCCGCAGGAGTCAGTTCCGTGTATGCGGCTGATTTAACCTATTTGGAAGTCTCTTCACCAGAAGCAGCATACGGGGACAAGCCCGCTGTTTCGGCAATCAATGCGAAAGTCGCCGCCGCATTTGGCGTGTTGGACGATGATTTCCTGTCTGTTCTGTCGGGCTCCGTGACGGCTCCAATTGGACATCGGTACGGTGTGCAGCTGGATGCAATGGGTGCTTTGCGCGATGGCGACGAGGTTTCTGGCGGCGTTGGTGGGCACCTGTTCTGGCGTAATCCCGATTTTGGATTGGTGGGATTGTACGGATCCTACACCCATGTTGAATGGGGTGCATACGAAGATATTGGTAATGCAGCAGTTGAAGCTGAATATTACTTTGATAACGTCACAATCAGCGGTTTGATTGGAGCTGAATTTGGCGATTCAGACGGTGTTTTGGCCGGGTCGACGCTTTCGTTTTATCCGATAGATGATTTGCGGCTTTATGCCGGTTATCGCTATCAACTCGACAAGAGCTACGGCGTTGCCGGATTTGAAATCCTGCCAGAGTTTGCCGGTCTTTCAAATCTTGCATTCTACGCAGACGGCATCGTTGACGAAGATGGTGACTACGGAGTGTTTGGCGGTGTCAGGCTGTATCTGGGATCCGACAAGCCTCTAAAAGCCCGCCATCGTGAAGACGATCCAATTGAGTCAGCGATCCCGCCAAATTTGCTTCAATCAATTGAGCCGAGCAAAAACACTGTCAAGCCAGAAATCGGCTAGGCGCAATCGCGGTCGTCTGCTCTGAAATCACATCAAATGGATAAGGCCTAAATCCGTTTCAGTTCGCAGATATATTCCAGGTGTTTTTCGCCGCGTGTTCGAACCGGGATGGGGACTCTGACGAGCTCAAGCTGAATATCCGGATGCAGGCATTCGGCCAGATAGCGCTGCAAACCGGCAGGATCTTCGAATTGGTCTTCCGCCTCCGGTGTGTAGCGAAATTCAATTCCATAATCTGAAACCTGAGCAATCTGGCGAAATCGGTTCGGGACATATTTCCTGATCTGGCT